>NZ_JBWKMT010000001.1:213750-1066333 GCF_059415185.1 Acidovorax sp. GW821-FHT10E04 | reverse complement strand
TCCTTCTTGTGACCATCTGCCACCTCCAGTTTCATCTTCCACCTTAACAAGGTGTCATCGAAACCGGCAGCAGCCCAGAGCAATGACCTCGACCGCTGGCCCCACCGTCCCATGCGGGGTAGATGCACCCAGGGCGTTCGCTTCAGCGCCCGCCGCGCTCAATGCGCTCACACGCCCAGTGAAAGTTTCCGAACCTGCTTCCGTGACGCGAGCAATTTGTGTTGGCGAGGTCCGCCATAGGTCATTGGCTCTCCATTGGGGTAAACCCCAGAGCGGTTTTATGTATCCACGATGAAAATCCGTGCACGAAAATTATATTTTGCATACAAAACTATGAATTGCATACTGAATGGCTCAAAAGCACTGCGGGCAGTCGAGGCCTCGCGTGTTGGGCCGATTGCCAAGGATGGGTCATGAATCGCTTGTTGGATGCCTATTGCCAGGCCTTGGAAGCTGTGTGTGCGTTGTTGATGGCCGCCATGGTTGTCCTGGTATTCGGAAACGTGGTGTTGCGCTATTTCTTCAGCACAGGCTGGCTGATCTCCGAGGAAATCTCCCGCTGGATGTTTGTCTGGATGGTGTTCATGGGCGCTGTGGTCGTAATGCGCGAGCGCGGCCACATGGGCACGGACATGGTGGTCGTGCGATTGCCCGCCTGGGCGCAGCGACTCTGTTTGGTGGCGGTGCAAGTCATCATGCTTTACATCACTTGGCTGATGTTTACCGGCAGTTGGAGCCAGGTGGTGGTGAATCGCGAAACGGAGGCACCTGTCAGTGGCCTCTCGGTCTCCATCTTCTACTTTGCGGGCGTCTTGTTCGCGGTGTCCACGCTGCTCATCTTGCTGCACCAGTTCTGGCTGACAGTGAGCGGGAAGCTCTCAGACGCTGAACTGGTGATGGTGCAGGAATCCGAAGAAACGGCACATCTCGTGCTGCCTCCATCCGTCGTCGCTGTGGATAGGCGCAAGTAAGCATTCATAAGAAATCGGAGACGGAAATGACGGTGCTCATCTTTGTAGGCGCGCTGCTGGCGGCCATGGCGATCGGTATGCCCATCGCCTATGCGCTGCTCTTCTCGGGCTTGGCCCTGATGTTCCACCTGGATCTGTTCGACGCACAGATCCTCGCGCAGAACGTGATCAACGGTGCCGACAGCTTTCCGCTACTGGCTGTTCCGTTCTTTATGCTGGCCGGTGAGATCATGAACGTGGGCGGTCTGTCCAAGCGCATCGTGCACTTGGCTATCACTCTGGTCGGGCACATGCGTGGGGGCCTGGGATTCGTTGCGATCATCGCGGCCTGCCTGATGGCAGCGTTGTCTGGTTCGGCCGTGGCCGATACGGCAGCACTGGCCGCTCTTTTACTGCCTATGATGGTCAAGGCAGGCCACGACAAGGCGCGGGCCGGTGGTTTGATCGCATCGGCCGGCATCATTGCGCCGGTGATTCCCCCCTCCATCGGCTTCGTGGTGTTCGGGGTTGCGGCCAACGTGTCCATCGGCAAGCTGTTCATGGCGGGTATCGTGCCCGGCCTGCTGATGGGGGTGGCCATCGCCGTGGCCTGGTGGCTGGTGGCGTCCCGCGAGAGCGTGAATCTCCCCGCTGCGTCCACGACGCAAGAGAAGCTCCAAGCGCTCAAGGGGTCGCTATGGGCCCTGGGTCTGCCTGTCATCGTGCTTTTCGGACTGAAGTTCGGCGTGTTCACACCCACCGAGGCCGCCGTAGTGGCTGCGGTGTATGCGTTGCTGGTATCTACAGTGGTCTATCGAGAGATCAGCCTGCGCCAGATGTACACGGTGTTCGTCTCGGCATCGAAGATCACCGCGGTGATCATGTTCCTGGTGGCAGCGTCCATGGTCTCGGCATGGCTGATCACCGTAGCCGACATTCCAGACCAAGTGATCGGCATGCTCAAGCCCTTTATGGACAACCCCACTTTGCTGCTGGTGGCAATCATGGTGCTGGTGATGGTCGTGGGAACAGCCATGGACATGATGCCCACCATCCTGATCCTCACTCCTGTGCTCATGCCCGTCATCAAAGAGGCTGGTATCGACCCGGTCTACTTCGGTGTGCTTTTCATCATGAACAATGCCATTGGCTTGGTCACCCCGCCGGTGGGTTCGGTGCTGAACGTGGTGGCTGGTGTGGGCAGGATGCGCTTGGACGATGTGGCCAAGGGGGTGGTGCCATTCATGATCGCCCAGTTCATCGTCATGTTCCTGCTGGTGCTGTTCCCCTCGATCGTGATGGTGCCTCTGAACTTCCTGACCAAGTGATTCTGAGGGATCTGCAATGAATACCAAGCTTTCCCCAAAGTCCACGACTGCTGGCGTGTTCGAGGCCGTGAGCGCGCACCTCAATGAGTTGCGTTCTGCCATTACTGAGCCCGTCCGCGTGCGCGAAGAAGACCTGGCCAACCAACTAGGGGTGAGCCGCACGCCAGTGCGTGAAGCGCTGATTCGGCTCGACAGCACCGGAGTCATCAGCCTGCGCCCGGGGCGTGGTGCGCTGCTGCAACCGGTGAGCGATCGTGACTACCGCGAATGGCTGCAGCTGCGTGAGCAGCTAGAAGGATTCGCCGCGCGCGAGGCAACGCTGAACGCATCGCAGCGTGACGTGATAGCACTGCGCGCCATTTTCGAGCCCTTCCTGGAGCCGGGAGTGGCCGAAGCCAAGGCGGCCCAGTATTCCCAAGCCAATGTGGCCTTCCACGTAGAGGTCATTCGGCTGGCCAACAACCATCTGCTCGAACGTGTGTGGGCGTCTTTCGGCCACCCTCAGACCAGTTACCGCCGCCAGACCATCGCTCGCCTGCACCGCAGCGCCGATTCTCTGCGCGAGCACCTTGAAATCATCGATGCCATCGAGCGGCGAGATGCCGACCTAGCCGAAGCCCTGGCACGAGCCCATGTGCGCGCACTGCTTGTGGCCGTTGAACAAGGAGGCTCGCAGCAAGTCGTGCAAAGTATTTCCCCACAGAAGCAGTCCACATGAAGTTCCTCAATTTCCTCCACGGTGATGGCGTCCGACTCGGCGCCGTGATCGCAGATACCCACATCCTCGACTTGACAGCTGCATGGCCGGTCCAGCCGGCGCCCGCATCGGTGGATGAACTCATCGCAGGTGGTGACGCTGCAGTCGCACTAGCGCAGCAGGCCATCCAGACGGCCGGCGATGCCCTTGCCAGCGGCAATACCGCCAGCACCGTGCTCTATGCGAGCGCGACCATCCTGCCGCCAGTGGCGCTCACCGGCCGCAACATCTTCAACGTGGGCCGCAATTACCGCGAGCACATCATCGAAGGGAATTTGGCCAATGGCCGCCCGGCCGATGCCTTTCCGCAGGCCATCGAGTTCTTCACCAAACCACGCACCGCCCTGGTGGGGCACCGCGGCTGTGTACTGCGCCACGGCCAGTTGACCAATAGCCTCGACTACGAGGTAGAGCTGGCCATCGTCATCGGCAAGGGGGGGCGCGACATCCCTGTGGAGAAGGCGCACGAATATGTGTTCGGCTACACCATCCTGAACGATGTAACAGCGCGCGACCTGCAGCGCCTGCATGGGCAATGGTTCAAGGGCAAAAGCTTGGACACCAGCTGCCCGCTTGGCCCCGTGGTCGCGCATGCCAGCGCCGTCGAGAATCCAGACAACCTGAACTTGGTGCTGGAAGTCGACGGCGAAGAGCGTCAGAACGACAACACCAACTCCATGATATTCAACGTGGCCACCGTCATCGCGCAGCTGTCGGCGGGCATGACGTTGTTGCCAGGGGACGTCATCGCTACCGGCACCCCCAAAGGTGTTGGTTTTGCCCAGCGCCCGCAGCGGTGCCTCCAGGTAGGCCAGACCGTGCGAGCACGTATCGAGGGGATTGGCGAGCTGACCAATACCGTCGTCGCCTAGCACGCCTCAATAGCTGCGCTGCGCAGCTGTTCCATTCAACTTCCGCTATTCCTGAGGAGACAACATGGCCTTGATGACCCCTTTCCTGCCCAACGCTGAAAAGTACGGCCCCCTTGATTCGCGCAACGTGGCGGTGAACGACCTGCCCTGGAAGCCCACCCCGACGCCGGGCATCGATATGAAGGTGCTGGTGAAGGACGACGACACCGGCTTGCTAACGGCATTGTTTCGCTGGCAGCCCGGCACGGTGCTCGCGTTGCATGAACACGTGGAAATCGAGCAGAGCTATGTGCTCGAAGGTGAGTTCGAAGACGACGATGGTGTCTACATGGCAGGCAATTTCGCCTGGCGCCCCAGAGGCCATCGCCATGTCGCCCGCTCGCCCAAGGGTGCGCTGGTGCTGTGTTTCTTCCTCAAGCCGAACAAGTTTCTGGGTGGGGAACTGGACGGCCAGGAACTGAAGTAATTGACGTAGACCCCTTTCGATGGCCCCATTTTTTTAGGAGACACACGTGACAGCACAAAAGACTTCCCCCCGTATCCGCAACCTGGGCCTGGCCATCACGACCGGCCTGATCGCCATGGGCGGCATGCAAGTTCATGCGCAGGACATTCAGGACCGCAAGATCAAGTTCAGCTACGCCGTCGCCAAGGACAACCCGATCGGCTTGGCCGTGGACAAGTTTGCCCAGATTGTCGGCGCCAAGACCGGGGGCAAGATCAAAGTCACTGGCTACCCTGGCGCCACGCTGGGCAACGAGATCCAGTCGATGTCGTCTGCCCAGGGCGGTATCTTGGAGATGTCGGTGGTCTCCACCGCAGGCGCTGCCGGCAACGTGAAAGAACTTGCCATTTTCGACCTGCCTTTCATCTTCCGCAGCGAGAAGGAAGCCGATGCCGTCGTGGATGGGGAAGTCGGCCAGTCGTTGCTCAAAAAGTTCTCAGAAAAGAACCTCATTGGCCTGTGCTACATGGACTACGGTTTCCGCCAGGTTACCAACAGCAAGCATCCCATCAATCGCCTGGAAGACTTCCGTGACCTGAAGCTGCGCACACTGCAGAACCGCGTGTACATCGACGTGTTCAAGGCGCTGGGTGCCACGCCCTTGCCCCTGCCTTACCCAGAAACCTACACCGCGCTGGAAACCAAGGCCATCGACGGGCAGGAAAGCGCTTATCTGGTCACCAAGTCCAGCTCCTATCAGGACATCCAGACCTACCTGACCGAAACCCGCCACTTCTATCTGCCTGCCGTCGTATTGGTGAGCAAGAAGTTTTGGGATCGCCTGAGCACCGCCGAGCGTGGCGTACTGGAATCCTCGTGCAAGGAAGCCCAGACCTACCACCGTGAAGTGAGCCGAAAAATGGAAGCAGACGTGGTCAAGGACCTTATCAAGGCCGGCATGAAGTTCAATACCATCGAGCCCGCCGAACACGCCCGCATGGTGCAAGCTACCGCATCAGTGATCGAGAAGTACAAGCCGGAACTGGGTGTCGACTTGGTCAACAAGACCATGGCCACTATCGAGAAGGCCCGCAGGACTCCCTGAACCTGATATAGCGCCTCCCGGACCGGCCATGCCCGGTCGCTTCCTGACAGGACGAGCGGACCTCAACACGGTCGCTTTCCTGCCCCAGAGCTGGCACGGCGTACCGCGCCAGAAGCAAAGGCGAACGCGGTGGCACCGGGTGCCGTCGCAACTCCCCGTGGTAGCAGTGGCCGATCCGGTCACGCTGAAGAATGTGCCAGCACCACGCATTGGCGCGCCGGACGAGATCGCCTGGCTGCTGGCCTTCCTGTGCTCATCAGGTGCCAGCTTTGTCTGCGGCGCCAGGCTTGATGTCAATGGCGGTTCCTATATGCGCTGAAGAGCAACCACTGAGAAACAGAATATGGACATGCAGTTTCAAGATCTGCGCGTGATGATCACCGCAGGTGCTTCTGGCATTGGCCTGGCCATTGCCCAGGCCTTTGCGCAAGCAGGGGCTCGGGTACAAATCAGCGACATCTCGGCGTCTGCCATTGAAGCTGCCGTGCCCTCGCTGCCGGGAGGTGGCGGCTGGATTGCGGATGCGTCCAACCCCGCTGCGGTGGATGCCTGGTTTGCGCACGCCTTGGCGACGCTGGGCGGCCTGGATGTACTGGTGAACAATGCCGGCATTGCTGGTCCCACGGCGCGTATCGAGGAAATCGAACCGCAGCAATGGGACGAGACCATTGCGGTCAATCTGCGCAGCCAGTACCTGTGCGTGCGCCGCGCGATTCCGGCGCTGCGTACATCGCATCGCGCCAGCATCATCAACCTCAGTTCGGTGGCCGGGCGCCTGGGGTACCCGCTGCGTACGCCCTATGCTGCATCCAAGTGGGCAGTCGTTGGGTTGACCCAAAGCCTTGCACTGGAACTGGGCGGCGACGACATCACCGTGAACGCCATCCTACCCGGCATCGTTGACAGCGAGCGCTCCCGGAACGTCACGGCGGCCAAGGCGCAGGCGCGCCAGATCAGTGAGGCCGACATGCTCACCGAAATCCTGGCTAACGTGGCCTTGCACCGCAAGGTGCAGTTGGCTGACGTAGCACAGACTGCGCTTTTTCTCGCGTCCTCAGCGGGGCGCAGTTTTACCGGCCAGAGCCTGAACGTTTGTGCCGGCATCCAATCCTTGCGTTGAAAGAAAGCAATCCACATGGCAAAGACCTATTTTGAAAAAAACTTTGGCTTACAGGGCCGCGTGGCCTGTGTGACAGGCAGTGCTGCGGGCCTGGGCCTGGCCATCGCCCGCCACCTGGGGCAAGCGGGAGCACGCATCGTGGTCAATGACCTGGACGCAGGCCGCTGCGAAGAGGCCGTGCGCTTGCTGACGGTAGAAGGCGTGGAAGCGCGTCATGCTGTGTTCGACGTATCCCAGGCCGAGGCGGTGGGCCAGGCCATTGACACACTGGCCTTCGACGGCTGGGCGCCCGACATCATGGTCAGCAATGCCGGAAACCAGAACCGCAAGTTGGTGACCGAGATGACGCTTGTGCAGTGGCAGTCGCTGTTCGATGTGCATGTGAACGGCGCCTTCAATTGCGCCCACGCGGTGTTGCCGCATATGACGCGCAAGGGCTTTGGCCGGATCATTTTGATGTCTTCCGTAGCCGGCCAAGCGTGTATGCCCGGTATCGCAGCCTACGCTTCGGCCAAGGGTGCTATCGCCGCATTCACCCGCGCGTTGGCGGTGGAGTACGGCAGCGCTGGCGTCAACAGCAATGCGCTGGCTCCGGGCTTCGTGCGCACCCAGTTCACGCAGGGTCTGCAGGAGCGCGAAGGTTTTGACAGCTTCCTGCAGAGCGCCGTGCCAATAGGTCGATGGGCAGAGCCCGACGACATCGCACCTGCCGTGGTGTATCTGGCGTCGAATGCCGGCTCGTTTGTCAATGGGCATGTTCTCGCCATCGACGGAGGAATGTTGGCCCGCATGTAGGACCGCAGTCCATTTGTCTCTACCCATTGTGTGATGCACCGTGCATCCCCACGAATCAGAAAGATCCCTGCCCATGTACATGCACCTCGTCATGATGGAGTTCATTCCCGATGCCGGCCCCGAGTTTTTCCACAAAGTGGAGGCCTATGCCGTGCGGATTCGCCAAGAATGCGCGGATGTGCTGACCTACCACTTTGGCGCCAATGAAGCAGCTCGATCCGATGGCTACACCCATGCGGTGGTGTCTGCGTTCAAGGGCCGCCCCGCGCACGACGCTTACCAGGCCAGTCCGGCCCATGTGGAAATGAAGACCTATATGGGGCCATACATCCAGCGACTTGTGGTTTTCGATGGCGCAGCGCCCCTGCAATTGCAATAGTCCTAGGTAGTACCTGGCATACGAACTTCTGCCCAGCTGTGGCGGCCATAGAGGGCAAGTTACGCCTGTTTCCGCTGCTGCTATTTACACAGAAAAAAGACGCCCAGCTCTGGGCGAAGGTAAATAATTTGGCCGACGATATTCAGTTCACGGGAGCGTAGTCAGCAATTCGAGACTCGGCACGACGGTGCGGGCCTGATCCTTCAGAGCCTGCTCGGTCGGATTTCTCGCGGTCTGGCTATGCACGGGAGATCCTAGTGCAACGTGGCCGCCATGGCGGCCTCAATTGATCTCGCAAGCTGTTAGAACTGATCGTTGGAGTCCGGGCGAGACAGCGCATCGCGGACCGCACGCGGAGCTGGTGGTCGGCATTCGAGAGGGTCCGTCGGCGGAGAGCCCGGTCCTATCTTTCGATGACTGCATTGCGCCGAAAAACGTGAGGTCAAATCCCCCTTCGCCGGGCTTCAATGCAGCGTAAACAAGAGTGCCTGCAGCTCCTGGCGATTGTGGACACGTAGTCGGTCATAGATCTGGCGTCGATAGGACGTAGTAGTGTGGGTGCTGATACCCATGTGCGCAGCGATCTGATCTTCGGGCAGGCCGCGTGCCAGCCAGTAGGCCAACTCGTGCTGGCGCTGCGGTAACCCAAGCGCACGCAGCGCGGGCAGCAGTTGCGTCACGCGCTGTACCCGCTGCGCGATGTGGATGCCCACCGCCCGGTCTTCGCCCTTGACGTCGGTCATCTGTGTGGCGCGCAGCGAGAACAAGCCGCTGGCGTTATGGAGGTCCATCTGCGGCAGTACGGGCGCGGCACCTTTCACCACGGAGCGCAGGCGCTCCAGCAACACCCGCAGCGCGCATGGCAGCTCGTTGCGCTGATACCACCGCAAGCCAAAGGCTAACGCCATCAACTTGTCTGCCTGGGGGGACGTCCACAGCAGCCGGCCCTGTGGCGTGGCCACCAGCGTGGCACTGTCAACCAATACGCTGCCCTGCGGATCTAGTTCGCCAGGCTGCAGGATGCGCGCCAGCCAAGGTTCCAGCCGCCCGAGCATGGCGGCGTCTTCAGGCGCGAAGCGGGGTGCACCAGGCTTGCGGCACAGCTTGAGCGAGCCGACGCCCTGGCTCTGCGGCGTGCGCAGCACCAGGCTCAGAAAGTCTTGCCACTCGCACGGCCGCGCCAACTCGTTGTAGAACTCGCTGCGCATGAACTCATGGCGCGGCACGGTGATGATCTGCTCCATCGATAGCACTCCATGCTCGTGGCGCATGGCGGCAGCGAAGTCGTGCAGGCTGTAGCGCACCAGCTTGAGTTCCGACGCTCTCAGCTGCGGATCGAAATAGAGGTGCATCCACTCGCGCGCGGCCGAGGGTTCGCTATACGCATCCCACACCCCGTCGGTATCGGGGTGGAAGTACACGCCTGTATCAAAGCCGATCAAGCGATGCAGTTCATGCAGCACAGGTTCGATAAGCTCCGGCCCGCTGAAATCCAGGCAGGCCATTTGTTGCAGGCGCGCCACGGCCTATTGCTGAATGCGGGGAAGAGACATGGAGCCGCGATCTAGTTGTACGTCGCAACGTATCAATGCGCTGCGCACGCAACAACTTAGCACATGGATAACTTTTTTGCCCCACCCCCAAGGGGGTGCTGGCATGCAATGAGCTTCACCCCCCTAGGGGCGTGGCGGCGGGGGATGAGATTTTCTACAGTGCTTGGGATAGAAGTTTTTGCTCCCGTATCACATGAAAAAACAATGCATCGCCGCTTTGCTCGCCCTCACTGCCTGCGCCTGGGCGCAGGCCGCCACCCTGGTCGTCGATACCGCCGCTGACCTGAGCGACCCCACCCCAGGGGACGGCATGTGCGGCACGGGCGTAGCGGGCACCTGCTCGCTGCGCGCCGCCATACAGGAGGCCAACGCGCTGCCCGGCGCCGACACCATCACTCTGTACTCGGGCAACTACGAGCTGACGCAAGCGCCCGCAAACAACCTCCTCACCATCAGCAGCGACCTCACCATCAACGGCATGGGCGTGAGCGCGGGTGCCACCGCCATCAACGGTGGCGGCGACCGCCTGGTGCTGCAAATCACCGGCAACCACACCGTCAACCTGACCAACCTCGCCATCATCGGCGGCACCGGCGCGGGCTCGGCGTTTGGGGGCGGCCTGGTCGTTGGGGGCGGAACGGCCACACTCACTCGGGTGGGGTTGCAAGGCAACAGTTCAGCGAGCTCCACCACCAAGCAGGGCGGAGGCATCTATGTGCACGACACGGCCACACTCCACCTGATCGACAGCGTCGTGACCGGCAACACCGCTGGTATTGCCGGTGGCGGGGTCATGGTGCGCGTCGGCGGCACCGCGCACATCAGCGGCAGCACCATCGACAACAACACCGTGGCCAGCCCTGCCGGCAGCGGGGGCGGCATCGGCGTCGGCGGCACGCTGCACCTCGTCAACTCCACTATCTCGGGCAACACGGCGCCACAAGGCAGCGGCATCAGCGTGACGGCCAACGGCACTGCCGACGTCCGCTTTGCCACCATCGCTGCCAACACAGCCACCCAGCCGGGCGGTGCCCAACTGGCAGCGGTCGGTCCTGCCCAGATCAGCGGCAGCATCGTGGCCAACCCGACGGTGGGCATCAATTGCTGGAACCTGACGGACCAACTGCAATCCGGCGGCAACAACCTCGATAGCGGCACCACCTGCGGCTTTGGCGCGGCAGGCGACATCGCCAGCGCCAACCCGCTGCTGGGGCCGCTGGCCTACGTCAACAACCTGATCGCCCCCATCCACGCACTGCAAGCGGGCAGCCCTGCCATTAACGCCGGCCCCACCACAGGGCAAATACCCGCCACCGACCAGCCCGGCACCGCCCGGGTGCAGATGGGGCGGGCCGACATCGGGGCCTATGAATCGGCCCTGGGCATCTGGGCCGGGGGCGGCAACGTGCAGGCCGTGCCCGTGGACAACCCTTTTGCCTTGACGCTGGCGGCCGTCGGTCTACTGGGCCTTGCCTTGCGTGGGCGGCGCAAGAACTCCTAAAAAGATAGCTTTCTGCGCTTGCTAGATAAGTGCTGGTGGCACTTTTTCTGCCACACCCTCTTGCCATGAAAAAACAACTAGCCCTCATCACCCTGGCCGCATTCGCCCACACGGGCGCCTGGGCCGCCACCTATAGCTACACCAGCAACCTGTACGACTCGGCCACTGTGCACAACTTCATCGCCCCTTGTGGCGTGGGCGATTGCGCCAACTTCAGCACCGCCATGTGGCCGACGGCCACGATCACCACCACTGTGGCGCTCCCGCCCAACATGACGAGTGACTCCATCCCTCTGGGCAATATCACAGCGTTCTCGATTTTTGACGGCCTGGTCGTCTATGCCAGCGGCGACCCCTTGGTCACGCTGAACTTCGCCCAAGCCACCACCGATGCCGCAGGCCAACTGACCAAGCTGCAGATACTCGCTACGCGTTGGCAGCAATCCGGGCCGCATAACGGCGCCAACATGCGCTTGGACGACGTCAACACGACCTCTCGCAGCCGTCACAACGTGATCTGCCTGACCACTGCCCCAGCGCCTGGGGGTGGCGACACGTGTACCCAGAGCGAGGGCAACGGCACCTGGGACGACAACACCAGTTGGGCCGACCCAGGCGCCCTGGCGCCTCCAGGCCCCTCCGCTGGCGTGCAGTCCGTGCCGGTGGACAACCCCTTCGCCCTGGCGCTGACCGCCGCCGGCCTGCTGGGCCTGGCCCTGCGCGGGCGGCGCAATCTCACTTCTTAAAACTCACCCGCTTCCATGAAGAAAACCCTCACACTGCTGGCTGCCGCCTTCCTCCAGGCCGGCGCCTGGGCCGCCACCTACACCTACACGGGCCCGGCCTACACCGCGCCCGCCCTGCACAACTTCACCAACTGCCTTGCCGGCAATTGCGGCGCCTACACCACGGCCATGGGGCAGGCAGGCTCGTTCTCCACGGCGTCGCCTTTGCCGAACAATCTCAGCAACCAGGACATCACGGCGCAGGTGACTTCGTTCTCGTTTACCGATGGACTGACCACCTATGCCAGCAGCGACCCGCAGGTGTCGCTGGCCTACATCACGGCCACCACCATGGGCGGGGTGCTGGATCTCGCCGTCGCCGTGCAGCGCTGGCAAACGCCCGCCCCGCATGCGCAGGGCGACCACATCGACTTCATGAACATCCACTACTGAGGCGCCCACAATGGACTGTGCAACGCGCCACCGGGTCTCACCGTGCAGGGCGCCGTGATGTGTGGAAACATCGACTCGGGCGACGCCTATTCGAGCCAATGGGACGGCGAACCGGGCGGCACCTGGGCACTCTCCGCCACACCGCCCACGCCGGGCGGCGTCAACGCCGTGCCCACCTTGGGCGAATGGGGGCTGCTGCTGCTGTCCGCCCTGATGGTGGGGGTGGGCGCGTGGCGGTGGCGCAAGCAGCGTTCTGCATAAAAAGAGGCTGAAGCAACTATGCAGCGGGCGTAAGCAGCTATTGAGTCGTTAGTGAGTTCACTCCATCTTTTGCGGGCAACAGCCCGCCTTTTTTTGTGCAGGAGTCTTTCGAGATCGCCCGAACAAATTCACCTAGTGCGCCAAGGCTTCGCGCAGACCAAATGCCATCAACTTCGATTCCGCAAAACGCTTGAAATATGAGCAAAATGAAGGATGTAAAGACCGGGGAACAAGCCGGGGAACAAGACGGGTTTTTGTCGTGAAAGTTGGCTTATATAAGCTGTTTCCATAAATCATTCAGTAGACGCCAGCCCACCATACACCCGTCCAAGGGCGTCCACACTAATCCAGTGGACGCCCTTTTTCTTTGGTAAATCAAGGACTTAGCGTCCATGGCCGTCCAGGCTTGTCCATCCCCAGCCAACGCAAACTGGGGGTACAAATGGGGGTACAACCAGAGAAATCTGGTGAAATCGGTGTTTTGTACCCCCACTTCCCTCTGTAGAAGGGGGTTCGCCATAGGGGAATCTGTACCCCCGCCGGCTGCCCTCATCCATCGTTTTGTACCCCCATGCCCCATCCAAGACACCACCACACACTGGAAACGGCCAGTCTGTGGCGGTTTTCTTTGCCCCGAAGTGTCTTCGTAGGGTGCTGAGAATCGCACCGAAATCGCACGCGAATCGCACCGATCAGGCGCTTCCCACAATGCGCAATTCGGCCTTGGACTTCTGGTAGTCCTTGCGGATGAACTTTCCGCAGGTCCGGAACATCTCCACGTCTTCATGTCCCAACTGCTGGGCGACGTACCAGGGGTTCTGGCCAGAGGTCGGCAGGGTGGAGGCAGAGGCGTGGCGAACCTGATAGGGGTTCAGGTAAGGCACACCCGACCGCTTCAACGTCCTTCAGGCCGCCAGTCAGCCTCCGCTCCTGACGTGTACTCTGTTGGGGAGCCTTTCCCAGTTTTCAGGCACCGATGGGCGGAGCACTTGGTACTGCCCCGCCTATGCCCACGCCATATTGAAGACAACAAAGGCAGCAGCCACCCAGACCAGCAGGGCGATGTGGGTCAGTTGCAGGCTCTGTTGCCGGATCCAATAGCCGAACCACAGCCCCCCGAGATGCATGGACAACAAGAACGCTGCGAAGGTGCTCAAGGCCAGGTTCAGCCAGGGCCGGGCGGTGACCAGGTCGCCCACGGCGAGCAGTTGCCAGCAGCCCGCCCAGCACGCGGCTGCCGCCACGGTCTGCAGCGCCAGCACCCACAGCAGCGCGAGTCGGTGAACGGTGGGCGAATCGATGGCCCGTGAAAGGAGTGGCGTGTCGATCGCGGGCTGCTGCTTCAGCGGCGCCATCGACATCGTTGCGCCGATGGCAGCTGTAGAGCCGCCAAGCGCGTGGCAGTTGTTGATGACGCTGATGGACAGCCAGATCGCCAGGCCCAAGGCATGGACCGCCAGGAACAGCTCCTGTGACATACCGGCCCCCATCACGAAATTCCTTGCCGACGGGTGATCCGGCGCGCCAGCAGTATGGCCACTGCGGGCGGCAGCGCGAAGGTAGCGAACAGCCACAGCGCGGCAGACTGTGCGCCCGCCGCGCCTCCTGGGCGGGTGAGCCCCGCTGCATTGGCCACAAGCCCTGCCATCGCCGCCCCGATCGCCATGCCATAGAGCTGCACCGTCGTGATGGCGGCCGACGCCGTGTCGGTTTCACCGGGCGGAGCGAGTGTCAGCAAGCGGGTGACCAGGTGCGGCCAGCCCATGCCCACGCCGGCGCCGACGCCTGCCAACGCCACACCGCAAAGCGCCATTCCTGCGCTCGCCGGCAGACCGGCGCCGGCAGGCACCAGCACCGCCAGGGCCAGCAGGGCGGCCGCGCACAGCATCGGTCCCGTGCGAAGCAGGCGCTCGGCGCGGGCTCCGGTACATCCCGAAGACACCAGCGAGCTCACACTCCAGCCGGCTGCCATGGCGGCGGTGAGGTAGCCCGCGGCCAGTGGCGTCAGGCCCTGCAGCACCTGCAGAAAGTAGGGCACGAAGATCTCGGTGGTGGTGCCGATCAGCAGCAAGGCGATGCTCGCATAGACCGCTCCCAAAGGTGAGCGCAGCCGCGTGGCGCCCGAAGGCAGCAAGCGCACGGATGCCCGGCGATCCCATGCAATCGCCGCGGCGCCCAACGCCAGCCCCGCTGCGACACCCGCCCCCTGCACCATCAGTGCCGACGAGAGGCCGCCCACGGCGACTACCATCACCGATGCCATCAGCAACACGACCTGGGCCAAAGGGATGCCCGCCTGCGCAGGGACGGCCGCGGCCTGGGTGCGTGCAGGACGCAGCTTCAGGGCGGCCAGCAGCGCCTGTAGCAGCGCCACGGGTAACAGGGTCCAGAACGCCCATCGCCAATGTCCCGCCTGCGCGAACAGGCCGCCCACGGCCGGCCCGCACAGGGTGGCCACGCCCCACATGCCGGACACCAGGGCCACCGCGCGCGGCCACAGCGCAGGCGCGAAAACGATCCGTATCAGCGCATAGCTCAACGCGGCCAGTGTGCCGCCTCCCAGGCCCTGCACGCTGCGCCCGGCCAGCATCCACGGCATGGACGGCGCACCGGCGCAGATGGCCGAGCCGAGCGCGAACACCGCCAACGCCGCCATGCAGGCGTCGCGGGGCCCCGCCACGCCGAGCAGCCGAACCGACAGCACGGCCCCCAGGATGGAGGCCACCACAAAGAGAGTGGTGCTCCAGGCGTACCAGTCCAGCCCTCCGATGTCCCGGACCACCGACGGCAATACAGTGGTCACGATGTGCACGTTGACCGCATGCAGCGCCACGCCACCGGTGAGGGCCAGGGCGAGCCAGCCATTCGTGCCGGTGAACAAGTCGCTCCAGGTGGCCGTTGAAACAGAAGGAGAAAGGGAAGGGGACACAGGAGAACTCATGGATTCACGGAGAGGGGAAAACGGGATGGCTTAAAATCCAAGTCATTCCTTGCATATTAAGTGGGTGCCATGCTTTATACAAGTAAAAACTTTGAAAATAAGGCAGATCTGCCGACGGCGGATCGCATCCTTTTTTTCATCAAGTCCAAGGGCTCCGCATCCACTGCCATGCTTGCGACGGCGATGGACCTGACGCCGGAGGCGGCCCGGCAGCAAGTCCAGAAACTGGTGGCGTCGGGATGGATCGAGGGGCGGCAGGAAGCGCTGCCTGGCGTGGGGCGCCCGCGCCAGAACTGGGTGCTGACCGAGGCCGGCAACGGCCGGTTCCCGGACACGCATGCGCAGCTGGCCGTACAGATGATCGGGTCGGTGCGCGCGTTGTTTGGCGAAGAAGGGATGGACCGTCTGATCGCGCAGCGCGAAGCCGAGGCGCGGGCCACGTATTTGCAGGTCTGCAAAGGCCGGACCCTGAAGGAGCGGCTTGAACAGCTCGCCACCGTTCGTACCGAAGAAGGCTACATGGCGCGTGTCGAACGTGACCGGAGCGGCTGGCTGTTGATCGAGGACCACTGCCCGATCTGCATCGCCGCGCGCACCTGCCAGGGTTTTTGCCGTTCGGAACTGCAGCTATTCCAGGAAGTCGCTGGTGCGGATGCCCGAGTCAGTCGTGAGCAACATCTGTTGGCGGGCGCGACGCGTTGCGTGTACCGCATCGTTGCCGTCAACCGCCAGTCCTGAGCGCTCTCAAGACACCTGCAAAGGTGAGATCGGCCTGCTGCAGGTGGAGTGTGGTCGTGAAAGCCCGGCAGTCCACGGGCTGCTTTTCCCGGTGGCTGCCATTGAGGGCTGACCCAAAAAAAACACAGCCGAAGACTTGGCCTCGGCGGCTCGTCGGCAGGGGTGGATTTTTCAGTTTCGGCCTGGTGCATACCGCCTGCTCCTTGCTCCTTCCCAACGGCGGCATGCATTTCCTGTTTGCTGTTTGCCTACTTGGCCAGCGCCACCGTTGAGTGGCGCTGGCGGTACGACCTTGTCCGTTATCCCTTCCTTGTCCGGCGCAGGGCGTCGTAGACGCCTTTCTCGTAGGCGTACAACAGATCCATGACCCTTGCATCCGCGAAAGGGAAGGTCTGGGTCGCCAGCAGTCCGGCGATGCCGGTGTGCGGATCGATCCAGAAGAAACTGTTGGCCAGGCCGGCCCACGAGAGGCTGCCTGCGGGGCGGCCCGTAGGGGCTTCCTCTTCATTGATCTGGAATGCCAAGCTCCAGGTTTTTCGCAGGCCCGGGAAGAACTCCGCGTCAGCGGTCAGCGCGATGGCAGCCTTGAGCAGGCTCACTCGCGCGTTGCCGATCTGGTTGAGCATCAGGTGGCTGACCACCGTCTCCGGCTTCAGTACACGCTCGCCGTCTAGTTGGCCGAGGTTGAGCACCATGCGCATGAAGCGGGCATAGTCGCCTGCGGTGCTGTAGAGCGCGCCACCTCCCATGTGGAACTCGGGCTCCTGAGTGATCTCGAAAGGGAAGGGGGCAAAGGCGCCGTCTTCGCCGCGCAGGTGTACGCCGGCAAGGCGCTGGCGCATGTCGGGCGTGATATGGAAGCCCGTGCTGGTCATGCCCAGCGGCCCCCAGAGGTTCTGGTGCATGAACTCGCCCAGCGTGAGGCCGGTCACGGCCTCGACCATGCGGCCGGCCCAGTCGATGCCTATGCCGTACTCCCAACGCTCGCCCGGGTCGGCCACCAGAGGCAGTTCCAGCGCCTTCAAGCGGCAGTCGATGGTTCCGGGGATGCCGAGCGCCGCCTGCACTTTTTGCATGTCGGGGTTCCAGATCTCGTAGCTGCAGCCGGAATTGTGCGAAAGCAGATGCCGCAGCGTGATCGGGCGCTTCGGTGGGCGGGTGATCGGTTGCCCTTGCGCGTCAAAACCGGTCAACACCCCCAGCGCGCCAATGGCAGGCACCACACGGGAAGCTGGCGCATCGAGGTTCAGCAGGCCGCGCTCGACGCACTGAATGGCGGCTACCGAAGTAATCGCTTTGGTCATTGAAGCAATCCACAACACCGTGTCGGGGCCCATGGCCGCACCGCCTCCCAACTGGCGCTCACCGGCGCTTCCTTCGTACAGGATGCCGTCCCGATCGGCTACGAGAGCCAGTACGCCCGGTGCGTGACCTCGTTTCACGCCGTCGGCAAGAATTTCGTCGAGCGCATTTTTCATGTTCATGTTGTCTCCTGGGAATTTTTAGTCACTCGCTTCAACGCCGCAGCATTGCGGGCGTCAGCGAGGAAAGTCTAGGAAACGAAGTGCGCTGCGGCTGGCCGTATCACGCCAGGTCTCTGGCCGCCATGTGCCAGCGACGGCCTGCCTTGTCAGCGCAATGCATGCGCCCGGAAAGCCTGTGGCGTCATCTGGCGTTGCCGATGGAACTGGCGAGCGAAATGCGACGCATCGGTGAAGCCGCAGCGCCGGCCAATCTCGCCCACCCCCAGCCGGCGAAACCGCGGCTGAGCGAGCAGGCCCGCTGCGGCCTCCACGCGCAGGGTCATGAGCGTGGTCAGGTATCCCTGGCCTTGCGCGGCCATCGCCCGGTGCAGCGTGCGCAGCGACAAGCCGGCATCGGCTGCAACCTCTGCCGCTGTCAGCCCAGGCTGCATGAAACGGGCGCGCATGACCTGGAGGGACCGTTCGTAGGCCACCTGCATGGCGGGGCGCTGCGCACCATCGACATCGTCCAGTAGTGACAGCAGTCCTCCCAACTGGTCTTCGATCAACTCGTCCTGGGAGCAGGGTCGATCCACAAGGCCGCGAGGAACCAACGCCTCCTTGATGCCACGCAGCGCCAGCCCCCAGCCAGCGTCGCCCCGCGGCGGGCGTCCAATGAGCCGCGAAGGCTCGGGCAGCCACCGTTCAACCCAATCAATGGGCAGTTCGACCGACAGGTCGTCCAGGCCAACGCCAAAGTCGAACTCGTAGGGTTCGCGAGAGTCGATGAGGATGGAATCCCCGGGCTGCAAAATGCTCGTGCGGCCCACGTGTACGGCGCGCCATGGAAGCTGGGGCTGCGATAGCAGGTAGTAGGCATTGCGCGGGCCGCGGGCTATCTCTGCGGCGGAGCGCAGGACCTTCTGCGGCGCACCCCGTGCTTGGTGCGGGAGGATGCAGTGAAGCGTGCAGCGCTCAATGCTGCCGAAGAAACCGTCTCGCTGCAGCGGCAAGGCGTCCATCTCCAGCACTTCGGCATGCAGCGCATCGCGCCAGCCCCGCAACCGCATGGATTCAGGCAGATTTTCCGACGACCAGGAGCTCAGGCTTCGCATCTCAGACCTCGGCGATTGATGGGCAAGCATAACGCGGCACCCACCGGCTTGGCCACCTGGCGCAAGTTGTGGGGCCCAGGAGTCGGCGTGGCCGACCGTCAAGCGACGGGCGGCTGGCAGCAGCGCCAGGGCGGCGCGAAAGGTGTTCCCGATGCC
Source organism: Acidovorax sp. GW821-FHT10E04 (assembly GCF_059415185.1). Taxonomy (NCBI): domain Bacteria; kingdom Pseudomonadati; phylum Pseudomonadota; class Betaproteobacteria; order Burkholderiales; family Comamonadaceae; genus Acidovorax; species Acidovorax sp. GW821-FHT10E04. Next base: position 1,047,676 of record NZ_JBWKMT010000001.1, on the reverse strand, counting down.
CACCAGGTCAAAGCCATGCAAGCCGTGACACCCCCCGGCGTGAACCAATTGGAAGCACGGGCATCGAAGGTACTTTGCCGCCCTTGGCATGGCCTCTGTTCACGGCCCCGCAGCTTGCGTGCGGGCACTCCACCCATCAGAAATCAACCCTTTGCAATGACAACGAGACTTGATCGCCCCTGGCTACCCCTTCGGGCTGCGACCACCTTCGCTGCAGCCCTGCTGCTGTCGGCGTGTGCCACGGTTGCACCACCTCCAAGAGCACCCATGCCAGAGCCTTTTCCGCCTGCCAGCCTGCCGGGCGCAGTGCAGTCCCATGTGTGGGATGTGACGTCCGCGGTGGACAGCCAGGGGCGGGCGGCCGCCCACTGGCGCCTGGACGGCCGCGCGCCCGTCCGGCTGCAGTTCGACAAGGGGCAGCTTCTGGTGCGCAACCTCTGCAATGCCGTGGGAGCCGCATACCAGCTCGACGGCCATCGCATCCAGCTGGCGCGTCCCACCAGCACGCTGCGCGCCTGCCCCGACAGCGCGCTGATGGCCCTGGAGCAGCAGGTGCTGGCCCAGCTGCCGGGTGCCCAGCGCCTGGATCTGCTGCCCGGCGGGGCATCACAGCCGCGCATGGTCCTGCACTTTGGCGACGGCAGCCGCTGGGAACTGGCGGGCACGCCCACGCCGCAGACACTGTACGGCAGCGCAGGCGAACGACTGTTCCTGGAGGTCGCGCCCCAGCGGGCGGCCTGCAGCCACGGCGTGATGAAGGGCGCTCAATGCCTGCGCGTGCGCGAGATCCGCTATTCCGCTGACGGCGTGAAGCAGTCGGAAGGCCCATGGAGCCTGTTTTACGACGAGATCCAGGGCTTTGCCCACGAGAGCGGCACCCGCACGGTGCTGCGCGTGAACCGGTTCAAGCGCCAGAACGTGCCGGCCGATGCATCGGCCTACGCCTACGTGCTGGACATGGTGGTGGAGACGGAGACCGTGCGCTGAGGCAGGTTCTCGACTGACTTCAGGCGTGCCCCAGTTTTCGCCGGGCATTTTTCGGCCCCATGCTCCGGAGGTCGTCAATGCGCGCCAGCTGCGCAGCCCGAGGACGCGCCTTGCCCGACTCCCACCGGCTCACGGACAACTGCGAGGCACCGAGCAACTGCGCCATCTGCGCCTGGGTGATGCCCAATGCGGCGCGCATCTGCCGGACGACCTCGGGGTGGAACTCCGCCTTCGACCCCTGTGCGATGGCCTTCTTGGCAACAGGCGGGGTTTCTTCCGCCACGGGGGGCTGACGCTTCGCAGCCTTGAGCTGCGAAGCGAGCGACTTGACTTCGCGTTTCAGGGCAGCGATCTCCGAGCGGTGGTTCGTGATCGCCTTGCGCATGCTCTGCAACTCAGGCTTGAGCTCCTTGCGCGCCATGCGCACGACTTCGGCCCGGAATGCGTTCGAGAAGGAATTCATGGGCGGATGGTACGTGATCTGCACGCACCCCGCAGGGCGCGACACTGACGACATGACCGGCTTGCACCGGCGGCCCGGGACGCAGCTGGCAGCGACCGTGTCACGCAAACCTTCGCCCCACCACCACGGTCGCCACCACCGCCAGCGCAAACCCCAGCGTGGTGGCATCCACCGGTTCACCGAGCAGCGGTATGGATGCCGCAATGGCAAAGAACGGCTGCAAGAGCTGTACCTGGCCCACGCGCAGCGCACCCCCCAGCGCCAAGCCGCGGTACCAGGCAAAGAACCCGGCCCACATGGAAAACACTCCCACATAGACGAATCCCGCCCACGCAGTCGCCGACACGGATTGCGTGGGCCACAACAGGAAAGTGGCGGGCAACGTCACCGGCAGGGCCATCACGCACACCCAGCAGATCACCCGCTCGGCACCCAGTGCAGGAGTCACCTGCGCCCCGTAGACATATCCCACGGAGGCGGCAATGACGCCCCCGACCAGGAGCAGATCCGCGACCTCGAAGCCCAACCCATGGCCGCCAGCACTGTGCGCCCGCAGCGCCGAGAACGCCACCACCAGCGCACTGCCCAGCAAGGCACAAACCCAGAACCCCGGGCGCGCGCGCTGGCGCAGCACCAAGGCGGCACACACCGAGGTGACCAGGGGCAGCAGGGCCGTGATCACTGCCGCATGGCCAGCCGTCACGGTGCGCAGGGCATAGGCCAGCAGCAAGGGATATCCCAGCAGGTTCCCCAGCACGGCCATCCCGAGCGGCTTCCACTGAACCCGGGTGGGCAAGGGCGGCCTGGTGAGCGCGAGAAACAGGACGGACAGCATGCCCGCAAGCGCGGCGCGCCCCAGCGTCACGAACCAGGGGGACAACTGCGGCGCATCGACCGTGCCGGTGGCCAGGCGCGTGGCGGGCAGCGTGATGCCAAAAAACGCCACGCCCAGCACCCCCAGCCAAAGACCTGCGGTCTCGCGCCGGATGGACTGGAATGCGGAAAGCTTCATCGGAAGGGGCACAGGATGGAAGGAGTCCGGTCGTCTCGACACACAACACAAGGAAGCGCAAGGGTTGCGCGCACTGCGCGCAAAACTCCTGGCGTCTGAAGAGACAGGACCGCGCCGGCCCCGGGCCAGCGCGACGGACGCAGGCTTACTTGCCCGCCTTTTCAGCCTTGCGCTGGGCCGCCCTGGGATCCACCACCGCCTTGAACCTGGCGCCGGGCACGAACTTGGGCACCGTGCTGGCAGGGATCTTCAGCGCCGCGCCGGTCGATGGGGTCTTGCCCGTGCGCGCAGCGCGCTTGGCGGACTTGAAGGTGCCAAAGCCCACCAGTTGAACGGCGTCGCCCTTCTTGACGGCAGTCTGGACGGCTTCGATCAGGGTTTCCAGCACCGCATTGGCAGCGGTCTTGGACAGGTTGTTCCTGGAGGCCAGGATGTCAACGAGTTCGGCGCGGTTCATGGTGGTGGCTCTCGATGCAAAGAGATGGGGAAAGTCGAGTTATAGCGCAGACACCCGGAACGCCGTCGCTCGGTGCCGGGCGGCACCTTTGGCAAGCACTCCGCCCCGGTCCTCTCGGCCAGCGCTTGACCGCTGATCGGTTGGTTGACCGTCTTTCCCTCCCAGCCCTCTTGAGCGGGATCCGCGCAGATTTGCGGCTGCTTGCACACCCGCTTCCCTCCAGGCAAAAGAAAAGGCGCTCACAGAGAGCCCACAGGGCGCCCGGTCTGCCTGGCCAGTGCGGGTCTGCTCGACACCGGCGGTGGTTGGCCAAGCCTCCGGGCGTGCCCTGCGCGGTGGCCACGGCCGCCCCTGTGCGTGAGGGGGCTGGCAATTGCCGGCGCCCTGCTGCTGGCCTGTGAAACCCTGCCGGCGCTTGTCGGGGCTGCGCTGGCAGCTATCGAATCAGGAGCCCACAGCGCGGAGGCGCACGCCTGCGAGCAGCATCAGCGCGCTGAGCAGCAGCACGCCCCACTGCGACAGCGTGGGCACGGCCTGTGCGTTGCCCGGCCCGCCGGGGGCCGCCGCGCTGGGCGTGGCGGCGGCGGGCGGCGCCGAGGGGGCCGAGTCGATGCCGCCCAGGGCGGAAGCGACAACGGTGAAGGTGTAGGGCGTGCCGTTGGTCAGCCCCGTCACGGTGCAGCTGGTCGCGGGGTAGTTGGCGGTGCAGGTGCGGCCGCCGGGCTGGGCGGTGACGGTGTAGTGGGCGGGCGTGGTTCCGGTGCCTGCGGGGGGTTGCCAGCGCACGGTGACCTGGGTGTTGCCGGGCTGGGCGGTGACGTTGGCGGGGGGCAGGGGGGCGGTGTGGGTGTACAGCTCGCCGGTGTTCGTGACGGCGTTGCCAGTGGTTTCGCCGCCCAGCACCAGCACCTGGCCGCCAGCAAGCAGGGTCGCGGTGTGGCCCCGGCGGGCGGTGACCAAGTCGGGCTGCCGGGTGGCTTGACCCGGGCCGGAGGCAAAGGAGACTGTCGAGGCGATGACGCTGGCGCCACCCGCGCTGTCGCCCCCTGCCACCAGCACGTTGCCAGGGACACCAGGCAGCAGGGTGGCGCTGTTGCCGCCGAACTCGACAGCGGGGAGATTCGGGCCCGCCGCCCAGGTGCTGTCGGCGGGGTTGAACACCAGGGTGGTCGTGACGTGGCTGTTGCCGCCTGCCACCAGCACCCGGCCATCGGGCAACAGCGTGGCGGTGTGCCGCGCACGGTAGAAGGTGTTCAGGGCGGGCACGGGCACCTCCGTCCATGCGCCCGTGGCGGGGTCGCGCAGGTAGGCGCTTTGGGCGGCGATGTTGCCGTTGTCGTAGCCGCCCACCACCAGCACGCGGCCATCGGGCAGCAGCGTGGCGGTGTGCTCGCGCCTGCGGGCGGGCAGGTCGATGCCGCTGGACCAGGTGCCGGTGACGGGGTCGAAGATTTCCACGGAGGACAGCGCCTCCTGCCCCGCGATGCCCCGGCCGCCCACCACGAGCACGGTGCCATTGGGCAGCAGCGTGGCGGTGTGGTGGGAGCGGCGCAGCGTCAGCTGGCCCGTGCTGGCGGCGAAGGTGTTGGTCAGGGCGCTGTAGAGGAGGCTGTTGGCGTTGGCGCTGTTCACCGGGCCGGCCTCCCGCCCGCCGACCAGCAGCACATTGCCGCCGGGCAGCGGGGTGGCGGTGTGGCCGAAACGGGGGCTGGGCAGGTCGGGGCCGCTGCTCCAGGTGTTGGCCGCGGGGTTGTACAGGCGGGTGGTGGCGAGGGCGATGGGGTTGTTTCCGCCATCCACGTTGCCGGTGTCGCCGCCCGCCACCAGCACGGTGGAATCGGCCAGCCGGGTTGCGGTGTGCAGCGTGCGGGCCTCGTCCATGGGCGCGATGGGGGTCCAGCCCGCATGGGCGGCGGCCATGCCCAGGCACAGCGCGCTGGCGTGCAGCAGGCGCCGCAGGGCTCTGCGGTGGTGGGTGGTGGGTGAGTGCATGGGGGTGAGATCCTCTTTTTTGTGGTTAAAAGTGGCTCCAGCGCTTTTATGGAAAGGCGCTGGCAGCTATCGAATCAGGAGTTGATGGCACGGCGGCGAACGACTGCCAGCAGTACCAGCACGCTCAGCAGCAGCACGCCCCACTGCGACAGCGTGGGCACGGGTTGCACACCACCGGGGCCTGGAGGCATCGCGCGGGGCGTGGCGATGACCAGCGGGAACGAGTTGGCGGACACGCTGCCATTGGCTCCGGTGGCCGTCACCCAGAGGGTGTAGGCCGTGCCATTGGTCAGGCCCGGCACGGTGCAGCGGGTGGTGGGCGCTGGCACGGTGCAGCTGGCGCCGCCTTGGCTGGCCGTGACGGTGTAGCTCACGGGCGGCGTGCCGCCCACGGGTGCCAGCCAGTTCAGTGTGATCTGGCCGTTGCCGGGCTGGGCCGTCACGCCCGTGGGGGCGCCAGGGGCGGGATTGGCGCTGGGTGTCGCGAAGGCCAATGAAGGAGGGGAGATGGACCCGTCCGCTGCGGCCGCCCTCACGAGGAAGCGGTAGCTGGTGCCGTTGCTCAGACCGCTCACGGTGCAATTGGTGGCGGGGTGCGGCGCGGTGCAGGTGCCGCTGACGGCGCTCAGGTTCAGGGCGGTGACGGTGTAGCTCACCGGCGTGGCGCTCACCGCGCCGCCCGCGGGTGCTTGCCAGCGCACGGCCACTTCGCCATCGCCGGGCGTGGCGGCGGCCTGGGTGGGCACGCCCGGCGGCAGCGGCGGTGCCTCGCAGTCGCTGGCGACGGCGACGGGGTTGGCGGTGCCTATGCGCAGGCCCAGATTGAGCTGCCGGAAGCTCCGACCGCCCGATATGCCCTCGCTGAAAGTATTGATGCTCCCACTGAACTCGGCATTCCAGCTCGGGGCGGTGGCGAGCACCAAGCCATCGACGGTGTAGGGGTTGTTGTTGCTGGCCAGGCTGGTGATGTTCAAGCCGTTGGGCAGCAGCGCTCCGCTGGCATCCGTGGCGGTAAAGGGGCCCGAGAACTGCGCCCCGTTGAAGCTGGCCTGCGTGTAGACCACGTTGGCGGCATTGTTCATGCGCCAGATGACGCACCTGAGGTCGGCGGGCCGCCATGTCTGGCTTTGGGCGGTATTGCCCCCGTTGTCGTAGACCATTGTGACGGCGTAGCGCTCGCCATCGCGGATTTCGGCGAAGGTGGACTGGTCGATGGTGCCGGTGCTGGTGATGGCGAACGGCGCGGCCTGCGCCGCGCAGGCCGCGGCAGTGGCCAGCACGGCTGCGAGCCAGTGGCGCAGGGGGTGGTGCATGGCGTGTGTCATGGGTTGTGGTTAAAAAGTGCCACCGGCGCTTATTTGTCAAGCGTTGGAAGCTATCGAATCAGGAGTGATTCCAATCGCGCCCGCTGGTCCTTGGCGGCGATGGAGCATTCGTCCTCGTCGCCGAGGTAGGTGACGGGGGCGTCGGGAGCGCGCCACCAGGGCTGGCTGTGGCCGGGCATGGAAAGAAGCATTCCTCTGGATGTGCTGTCGTTGGGAAAAGGACGTGAAAAAGAGCGCTCAAGGCCGCCCCTTGCGGCGCGCGCGCATCACTTCCACGTTGGCGCGCTGCTCGGGCGTGAAGCCTGGCGCGGGCTGGGCGCCGGGCGCCTTCTCCACGGCCAGCGCCATGCCCGCGTGCAGGGCGGCCAGCGTGGCGGTGGCGTATTCGCGGCTGGTCAGGCCCTGGCGCGCCAGCGCGGCGCGCACCTGGGGGTGAGCGTCGAGCTTGCGGGCGAGGTCCTCGACCGACTCGGCGTCGGCGTCGTCGTCCTCATCGCCGCTGCTCCCGGGCGCCTGCGGCAGCTTGCGCAGCTCGGCCGCCGCCGCTTCCATGCGGTCCAGCAGCGCGGGCGTGAGGCGAAAGTGCGCCGGGTCGGCGGCGCCCGCCGCCCAGGCGCTGGCGGTGGTGGCGACCAGCGCCAGCGCGGCGAGGGTGTGGGTGATGGCAAGGGGCATGGCAGTGTTCACGAGGACAAGGTTTTGGTTTGAAGTAAAAATGGCCGAAAGCGCTTGCTGTACAAGCGCTGGCAGCTATCAAATTCGATGAGGATTTACGCAAGAACGGGTTCCGGAAAGACGTTTGCACCATGGCAAGGCCGCTGTGGCATCCTTGTTTGCGCACGTCCTGTCGATGTATCCAGGCAGCCGGGCCGGCCCGCCGTGGGGATGCGCGCAAGGCTAGGGGCGCACCGCCCGTGCGGCCCCACCCCGGCGGGGTAGTCGTGCGGCGGCGCGGCGCGCTACATTCGCGCTTTCGTGAAAAAAACCATGCCCACGCCCCGCCGCGCCACCCAAGCCGCCGCCCATCTGCGGCAACTGGCCTGCCTGGATGCCACCGGGCCGCACGCCATCGCGCCCGTGCTGGGCGAGCTGCACCACCTGATCGGGTTCGACGCGGGCTGCCTCATCCACCCCGGCGCGGGCGGCGAGATGGAGGTGTTCGTGGAGAGCCCCGTGTTGCAGGCCGCGATGCCCGACTATTTCGACCCGCGCATCCTGGCGAGCGAGGCGCGGGTGATGCACCGGGGTGCGCGCTTGTTTCAGGAGGCGCTGCGCGTGGAACGCGGCGCGCTGATGCTGCCGCAGATGGCCAAGGTGCCCCTGTCCGAGCTGGTGCGCAGCGACTTCTTCAACGCGGTGCTGCGCCCCGGCGACGTGGGCGATGGCCTGAAGCTGCCGCTGCACACGCGCGCGGGCCAGGGTGTCGGCATGTTGTGGCTGTACCGCCGCGAGGCGGACCGGCGCTTCACGCCCGAGGACGCCGCCGCGCTGGGCCGCCTCGAACCCGTGCTGGCGCGCGCGCTGCAGCCGCTGGATCCGGGCGAGGCCGGTGGCGACAGCGAGGTCTGCGGCCAGGGCCTGCTCGTCGTGTCGCCCGATGGGCGGCTGCAATGGATGTCGCCCGAGGCGCAGGCGCTGCTGGCGCTGGCCCTGGGCACGCGCTGGCGCGCGGGCGGCGGCAGTGATCTGCCGGACGTGGTGCGCCTGCTGGTGCAGCGCCTGTTCTGGCCCGCCACGGACGGCGAGGCGCCGCTGCCCGACGTGGCGGTGCGCAATGCCCACGGCGCGTTCTCGCTGCGCGCCACGCGCCTGGCGGGCGTGGCGGGGGCGGGCGAGGCGGCCGCCATCCACATCACCCGCCGGGTGCCGCGCGGCACCCGGCTGCTCGCGCACCTGCGCGCGCAGGACCTGCCCCGGCGCCAGGCCGAGCTGGCCTACTGGCTCGTGCGCGGTGCGCAAGAGTCGCAGATCGCCGAGCGCATGGGCGTGAGCATCAACACCGTGGCCTACCACCGCCGCCAGCTCTACGACGCTTTGGGCGTGCAGGGCCGCCAGGGGCTGGCCGAGCGGCTGCTGCCACCCCCATCGACAACTACCCCCCTGGGGTAGGCCGCGCGGCGCGCGGGGCCGATAGATTCGGCCCTCCATGCCCACGCACCACCAGGCGACGAACGCCATTGCGCACCTGCGCCACCTCGCCCGCCTGGATGCGAGCGGGCCGGAGCTGATCGCGCCCGTGCTCGCCTCGCTGCACGCGCTCATCGGCTTCGACTCCAGCGGCTACTTCTACCCCGGTGCGGGCGGCGAGCTGGACGTGCACATGGAACACCCCGCCGTGCAGGCCGCCGTGCCCGACCACTTCGACCCACGCATCCTGGCGAGCGAGGCGCGGGTCTTTCACAACGTGCTGCAGCACGGCGACGACATCGCCCGCCACCCGCGCGGCCCGCAGTCGCTGGCGCAGATGCTGCGCGTGCCCCCCGCCGAGCTGCTGCGCAGCGACTACTACAACGTGGTGATGCGCCCCGCCGGCGTGGCCGACTGGCTCAGCCTGCCGCTGCGCGCGCCGCAAGGCCAGGGCATGGGCCAGGGTGTGGGCATGCTGTTCCTGTTCCGCCCTCCCGGGGCGCGGCCCTTTGCCGACGAAGACCTGGCCATGCTGGCGCGGCTGCAGGCGTGGCTGGCGCGCACGCTGTGGCCCGGCGGCGTGAACGCGGGCGGCGAGGTGCTGCGCGAGGGCGTGCTCGTTGCCACGCCCCTGGGCCAGCCACTGTGGGCCTCGCCCGAGGCCGAGGCGCTCATGGCCCAGGCGCTGGGCTGGCGCTGGCGCGGCGCGGGCCGCGCGCCGCTGCCGCATGCGCTGCAGTTGCTCATCCAGCGCCTGCGCCTGCCCGGTGCGCCCGCGCCGGAAATGGCGCTGCGCAACGCCCACGGCGCGTTCCACCTGCGCGCCGCGCCCCTGGCCGCGGCCACCGGCCCCGGCGAGGCCGTGGCCCTGCACATCACCCAGCGCGTGGCCCCCGCGGCCCGCCTGCTGGAGGCGCTCGGCCGCACCGGCCTGCCCCCGCGCCAGCGCGAACTGGCCTACTGGCTTGCGCGCGGCCTGCCCGAATCGCGCATCGCCGGGTGCATGGGCATCAGCGCGAACACGGTGGTCTACCATCGGCGGCAGCTCTATGCGGCGCTGGGCGTGGCGAGCCGGGCGGAGCTGCTCGAGTGCCTGGCTGTGGGCGATATTGTCTGAGGTGTTTTGGCACGCTGGCGCTTGTGCATCATGCGCTATAAGCTATCAAATTGGGAGCACTCTGGCCATGCGGTAGCCAGCCAGCCATGCCAGCAACAGCAGGCCGGCGGCCAGAGCCGGCAGCAGGGCTCAGCGGTCCGTCGGGGCGTGAACCCGGTCCACCAGGCTCAGGACGACCCCAAGGCGCCGCACAACAAGCCATGACGTGGGAGGGCCGGGCGTGCGGAGGTCATGCCCATTTCCAAATCCTGCGCAGCACGAGGGCAACGGCGAACAGGCCCACGAGCAGGGGCGTCGTGGCTCCGGCAAAAAGCCAGCAGGGGAGGGCGTGGCTGAGCGCGGCGGTTTTCATGTTTTCGCTCCAGGGAAATATGAATACTGTGTAAATATACAGTATTGGGCTGGATATGTACCGCAGCGGCGCGATGGGAAGGCCTGGCGGGAGCGGGTTTGGTGGGGCGCGCAATCAGCGACAGCAAGCCGGGCCTGTCCGCAGGGCGGGACCCTTGCAGCGGACGGTGGATGCTTTGCCTCTGGAAGGCCGACCACGCTGTCCGCAGGGGTATGGGGGAAACCATTGTTCGCCCTGTCCGCGCATGATGGGGACAAACCTTGGTTGCGACCGGAGCTGGGCAGTTCGCCGTAAGTACCGCAGCGCCCAGAATGGAAGGTGCGGTATGTCCATCACCATCACCGTCGCGCCGACGGTCGCCCGCGAGGCCTTCGAGCGAATAGAGGCCCTGGCCCAGGGGTTGCCAGAAACCGATCCCAACTTCGAAGGCCTGTCCATCCGCGTGGAGCGGCACGACTTCACCGGTGTGCGCGACCCGCACGACGAGTTGCGGGCAGCGCACCTGCTGCATCTGGTCGAGGATGCGATTGAATCCGAGACAAGCCATTTTGGCGAGCTGCAGCCTTCCCCCCAGTGGGAACGGCAGTCACCCTCATCCCTGTTCTAAAGAAACCGCGAGGATGCTGCGCGGCTTGCGGGGGGGCGGGTACCCCCAAAGAGACACGCGGCGGTTCGTGGCCGCGCTGAAACCTTGCATGGCGGCCCGGCCGGGGCGCCGCGCCACCACGGGCCCGGCGCCAAAAAGCAGAGGCCATGCGTCCCCGGGGCGCCGCGCCCCACCCCTGGGGGTGGGTTGCTGTGGGGGGCCGGTGTGCTAGCTTTGCCTCCACGCATTGCCTGGATGCGCTGTGGCACATAACTCAACTACTCCATGCCTTTTTCCCGTATTCAGCGGCGCGCCCTGGCGCGCCTGCAACAGCTGGCCTGTCTGGACGTCAACGGTCCGCAGCTCATCGAACCCCTGCTGCATGAGCTGCACCACCTGATCGCCTTCGACACGAGCGGCTACTTCCACCCTGGCAGCGACGGCGCGCTGGATGTGTACATCGAGCCATCGCTGGCGCGTGACTTGATGCACCTGTACTTCGAGCCGCAGGTGAGGGCGAGCGAGCACAAGGTGATCCGCCGCAGCGCCCACGATTTCGCCGCCGCCGTGCGCGACGACCATGGGCCGCAGGTGATGGAGCAGCTGATCACCGTGCCGATGGGCGAGCTGCTGCGCAGCGACTTCTACAACCTGGCGCTGCGCCCCGCGGAACTGCTGGACTGCCTGAGCCTGGTGCTGCGCACGCCACAGGGGGCGGGCGTGGGCGCGCTCAAGCTGTATCGCAGGCCGCAGGCGCCGCGCTTCGGGGCCGAAGACGCAGCCCTGCTGGCCCGGCTGGAGCCGTGGCTGGCGCGCATCCTGCAGCCCGGCGAAGTGGATGCGCACGACAGCGTGGTGCATGAAAGCGCCATGCTGGTGGCCTCGCCGCAAGGGCAGCTGCTGTGGACATCGCCCCAGGCCGACCGGCTGATGGCGCTGGCGTTCGGGCCGCGCTGGTACCGGCGTGCCGAACTGCCGCCCGCGCTCCAGGCGCTGCTGCAGCGCCTGGAACATGCCCGCCAGGGGGGCAGCGTCCGCGCGCCGCCGCAGCTGGACCTGCGCAACGCCAGCGGCGCGTTTTCGCTGCGCGCGACGCTGATGGCCGCCGCGGCCGGCGAAGGCCGGGCGGCGGGCATCCACATCACCCAGCGGGTCTCGCGCGTGGCGCAGCTGCTGCCCGCGTTGCGCGCGCTGGGCCTGCCGCAGCGCCAGCACGAGCTTGCGTACTGGCTCGCGCGCGGCCTGCCCGAGGCGCAGATCGCCACGCGGATGGGCATCAGCGAGAACACCACCACCTACCACCGCCGCCAGATCTACACACGGCTGGGCGTGCAAAGCCGGCTGGAGCTGCAGGACTACCTCTTCGCACCGGCATGAGGGAGGGCACGGCCAGCCGCGCGCACGCGCCCACGCACGCACCACGGACCCGGTGGGCTGGCGCCGGAGTGGAGATGGCCTTGACGGCGGCGCGGCGCACGGCCGCTACCCCGGATGGCCGTCGGCCCGTGGGCGGGACAGCACCGGCCAGTAGCGCACGGCGTACAGCGCAAAGCCTGCCGACCAGAGGGCGGCGGACAGCAGGCTGGCGTGCACCGTCTGCGCGGGGCTGGCGAGCGGCACCGCCACACGCACGGCGGCGGCCAGCAGCACCAGCAGGTAGCAGGCGGTGTCGCAGCGGTCCGCGCGCAGGGGCCGCCCCGTGTGGCCGCGCGCGGTGCGCGTCATCATTCCGATGATGAGACCGCCCACCGCGCCCACCGTCAGGGCGTGGGTGGCCAGGGAGGAGGCCGCCAGGCCCAGGTCGCCCAGGCAGCGAAGCAGCAGGTGCACGGGAATCCAGAGATAGGCCATGTGCAGCACCCAGACCAGCGGCACGCGCAGCGCCGTCCAGGGCTGCCACAGCGCCCAGCGCCAGGTGTGAGCCAGACAGGCGAATGCCGCGATGGTGGCCAGTGGCCATCCGCCCAGGCCCGTGGCGTCCGCGGCGAGCAGGGCCAGCACCGATCCCAGCGCGGCCTTTTCCACGGCAGGCCGCCGGGTTGCTTGCGCACCCGCCACGCCGTTGTTGGTGAACATCGGGATCACGCGCCCGCCCATGACGGCCAGGATGAAAAGAACCACGTCCAGCGCGATCCGGATGCCGAGCCCTGCGGGGACGGGAAAGACGCCCAGCTGCGACAGATGGAAAAGCAGCATGGCGGCGCCCAGCAGCAGGAGCAGCGCCACAAAGAAATAGTTGCGCTGGTTCCGCGCCTTCCAGAACGCAATGCCCAGGCTGGCCGCCGCGGCCAGCGGAAACGCCACGTTCACCACGGCGGCCGTGGCTGCGAAGGGTGTGAGCACCAGAATCCGTCCCGCCACCCACAGGGCGGCCAGCGCACCCAGGCGCCATCCCGTCGGGGTGGGAAGGTTGGTCCAGTTGCGGCCGGCGGTGTAGAGAAAGCCCACGATGACCGCCAGCGCGAAGCCGAACAGCATCTCGTGGGCATGCCAGAGCGGGCCCGCCAGATAGGGGCGGCCCAGCGCGCCGGAGAACTGCAGCGCCCACAAGGGAACGGACAGCGCTGCGAACACGCTTGCCAGCAGGTAGAACGGCCGGAAACCGAGCGCGAACAGGGCCAACCCCCGGGACAGGGCGGGGCGCGGTTCTTCCATGCCGATAGGGAGTGCCATGGCGGTAGGGCCCCGGCCCGGGCTACGCACCGCCGCAAGCGCCGCAGCATTGCCCGCTGCCGTGGCCTGGGGCGCGTTGTTTCTGGATGCGCACGCGCCATTGTGCGGGCCCGTTCTCCAGGTAGCTCCAGGTGAACTGGCCCGGCAGTTCTTCCTGGAACTGGTAGTACAGCGGCCGGGGATCGTGGTCGTTGACCAGGTCCATGGCCTGCCCGGCAGCCAGCTTGCCAAAGGCGAGAAAAATGGACGGATGGCGCTCGCGGGGGGCGATTGCGCGCACGTCGATGGTGGCTGCGGTGGTTGCTTGGTCTTGCATGGTGCTTAAAGATTCATGTTTTATGAATCTATTATGGCGCGTGCCGCCGGAACGTCAATTGATGAGTGTCAATGAATGGATGCCGTGAGGGATGCCGTGATGAATGCCGTCGCCATGCCGAGCCCGGGCAGGCACGGCGCGGTCAAGGGCGGGGCCTGCCTGTGCCTGCGCCCGCCGCAAGCCCGGCCGGCTTCGGCGCCGGGGGCCGTCGCTTGTTCAGGAAAGGGAGGAGGCCGCGGTCAGCTCGCCCAGGTCGCGTTCGAGCAGTGCGGGGTCGCCCAGCTGCAGCTCGATCAGGCGGCGCAGGTGGGTCACGCTGTCCAGGTCGATCCCGCGGCACAGCAGACCGGTGTGCAGCCCCTCCACGTGCGCGACCTCGGTGGACATGGCGATGTGGTTGCCGGTTTCGGCCAAGGGAATGGTCAGCTGGCACAGCATGCCGGTCTGCAGGTTCGCCTGCGCCGGTGCCACCAGCAGCGCGCCCTTGAGCGAAAGGTCCTGCACGTGGACGCTGAAGGCGTCGGTGGACGTGGTCAGCAAGGCCGGCGCGTCAAAGCCGACGCGGACAAAGTGGCGGCGTTCGTGGGGCATCGCTGTCTCCTGGACCGAAGCGGGTGGTGGCACATGCTACTCCAAGCCCGGCGACTGCACGCATTTGCCGGGCACGCCGGGCCGCCGGATGAACCTGCCTCAGGCGGCGTGGGGCGGCGGCGGGCAGCCCGGTTCTGTCGCCATTTGCTTACATCTTTTGCGCGGATTCGGGTTTAGGGTAGGGCGGGCTTTGTTACAAATCAGGGTCCGCGCACCGCAGCCGCACATCGTGTGCTGTTCCGGGCGGTACAAGCAAGGAGTTCCCGATGAAAACCACAACCATGACCACGATGTCCACGATCCGTCTCCTCCTGTCTGGCGCGGCGGCCGCGCTGCTGCTCGCCGCGGCGGGCGGCGCGCATGCGCAGACCTACATCAATGCCACGGTGGGCGGCGAGCTGGCCCCCGGCGTGTACGGCCGCATCAACATCGGCAATGCGCCACCGCCGCCGCTGCTGTATGCCGAGCCGGTCATCATCCACCGCCCCGCGGTCGTGGTGCCGCGCTCGCCGATCTACCTCTACGTGCCGCCCGGCCATGCCAAGAACTGGGGCAAGCACTGCGCGCGCTACAACGCGTGCAGCCAGCCGGTGTACTTCGTGCAGGAGCCGCCACCACGCCGTGGCCCTCCGCACCGGGGCCCTGGCCGCGATGACCGCCGGTGGGATGACGACCATCGCCACGGCGGCAAGCAGGACCGCGACCATGACCGGGGCCGCGGCAACAATGGCAAGGGCCATGGACATGGCCACCGCGACTGACTGATTGACGGACCGCGCGGCGCACCTCCCTGCAAGGCCGCGCCGCGCTGCACCGCGTTTGCGCCATCGCAGACGCGGTGCCGGCACCAGCGGTTAAGCTCGGGCCTCTATGGCCCAAGTCACTTTTTCTCCCCCCTTCACCGCCCCCCAGGATGTCGCCAGCCAGCTGCGGCAGAACGGCTTTGCCGTCCTGTCGCCGGCGGACGTGGCCCGCTGGACGGGCTGCGCCCTGCCGGAATTGCTGGGCCTGAACGGCGACTGGGCGGGGCTGCCCCCCGATGATTTCCTCAAGGACGGCGGGCGCTACCGCCGCCGCCGCCATGCCTGCTTTGTGGTGCAGGACGGGCAGGTGCGGCAGGTGCCGCACCGCGCGCACTGGCAGCCTGTGGAGTACAACGCGCTGCATGGCGGCATGGAGCGCTGGTTTGCCCCCATGGAGCCCGCCACCGTCGCCCGGCCGGTGTGGCAGCAGCTGCTGGCAGCGCTGGCCGGGGTGTCCGATGCCGTGTTTGCGCGCTCCGAGGCGCCTGCATCCTGGTTCGTCGAGGCCCACCAGTTCCGCATCGACACCACCGACGGCATTGGCCGGCCCACCCCCGAGGGCGCCCACCGCGACGGCGTCGACCTGGTGGCCGTGTTCCTCGTGGGGCGCGAGGGCATCAAGGGCGGCGAGACGCGGGTATTCGAGGCGGCGGGCCCCAGCGGCCAGCGCTTCACGCTGACCGAGCCGTGGTCCCTGCTGCTGCTGGACGATGCGCGCATGATCCATGAATCCACGCCCATCCAGCCCCTGGGCGAGGGGGGGTATCGCGACACCCTCGTGGTCACCTGCCGCCGGGGTGGTTTCCAGGGGGCGGATGTGGTCGGGCAGGCCCCTGCGGGCCGCTGAACGCCGGCAAGGGAGTGCGTCCGATTTGATGCGAATCAAGATGCGCGGTATGGTGGGCGTTCAAACTGATGTCCATGGCCGGGCCACAAGCCAGGTCCCACACTCAACTCAAGGAGAAGCACCATGTTCAAGCACATTCTGGTTCCAGTCGACGGTTCCAACACCTCGATGCTCGCGGTCTCCAAGGCCGCGGCCCTGGCCAAGACCTTTGGCAGCGCCGTGACGGCGGTCTACGTGGTCGATCCCTATCCCTTCACGGGCGTGGGGGCTGATTTCGCCTACGGCCAGGCCCAGTACATCAACGCGGCCACCGCCGAGGCCAACAGCGCCCTGGATGCCACCAAGAAGGCCATGGCCGAGGCTGGCGTGCCGGTGACCACCGTGGTGGGCGAAGGCCACGCAGTGCATGAAGGCATCCTGCGCGCGCTGGAAAGCACGGGCGCCGATCTCATCGTGATGGGCTCGCACGGCCGCCGCGGGCTTGAAAAGCTGGTGCTGGGCAGCGTCACGCAGCGCGTGCTGGGCGTGGTGCACATCCCGGTGCTGGTCGTGAGGGACTGAGCGCCATCCCCCATGAGGAACGGCTCCGAAAGGAGCCGTTCCTCATTTCAGTTCTCGATGGCGCCGCGCACCAGCGCATCCCACATTCCACAGCTCGTGGAACAGGCACGCCCCCCGCCAGTGCACCCGTGGATCTGGCTTTGCCAGGCCACCGGCTGCGTCCCCCTTCAGGGGGAAGGCGCGAAGCGCCTCAGGGGGTCACTCAATCTTCGCGCCCGAGGCTTCGACGATGCCCTTCCACTTGGCGTAGTCGGTCTTGAGCAGGGTGCCGAACTGCGCGGCGGACATGGCTTCCGGCTCCGCGCCCTGGGCATGGATGGCGGCCTTCATGTCGGCGGTGGCCAGCAGCTTGTTGACCTCGGCGTTGATGGCACTCACCACGGTGGCCGGCGTGCCGGCGGGGGCGAACACGCCGTACCAGGTGCTCACGTCGAAGTCCTTGAAGCCCGACTCGGCCACGGTGGGCACCTCGGGCAGGGACGAGCTGCGCTTGGCCGAGGTCACGGCCAGGGGGCGCAGCTTGCCGGACTTGATCTGGCCCATGGCCGAGGGCAGGGACGAGACCAGCAGGTCCACATTGCCCGCCAGCGCATCCATCAGCGCGGGATTGGATCCCTTGTAGGGAATGTGGCTCAGCTTCACGCCCGCGGCCTTCTCGAACAGGTCGCCCGCCAGGTGGATGGACGTGCCGTTGCCGGGCGAGCCATAGGTGATGGTCCCGGGCGCGGCCTTGGCGGCGGCCACCACGTCGGCCAGGGTCTTGTACTTGGAGTTGACGCTGGTGGCGATGACCACGGGCGTGTAGGCGACGTGGGCCACGGCGGTCAGGTCCTTGGTGGGGTCCCAGGGCAGGTTCTTGTAGAGCCAGGGGCCGATCACGAGGTTGTCCTTCTGGCCCATCACGAGGTCATAGCCCGTGGGGGCCGCCTTGACGGCCTCGCCGATGCCGATGGTGCCGCCGGCGCCCGCCTTGTTGTCGGCCACCACGGTCCACTTGGCGCTCTCGGTGAGCTTGGTGGCCACCAGGCGCGAGAGGATGTCGGTGCCGCCGCCGGGCGGGAAGGGCACGATCAGGCGGATGGGCTTGGTGGGGTAGGCCGCAGCCGGTGCGGGGGCCTGGGCGTGCGCGGTGGTGCCCACGGCGAAGGCGAGGGCGGTGAAGGAAAGCAGGGTGCGAATCATGGTGAGAGATGTCTCCGTCGGTTCAATATGGACAGGCGGCCGCGCAGGCGCGCTCCGCTCTGCTGGTCTTGGTGCCAGCACCCACGGATGATCGCCGATCCTGCGCGGGGCTGGCCTTGCCGATACAGGGTGGCAACATCGCCACTGGCGATGGCAAGGCCGGGCGGCACGGGTCAGATGCGCTCGAAGATCGCGGCGATGCCCTGGCCGCCGCCGATGCACATGGTCACCAGCGCGTAGCGGCCCTGCACGCGCTGCAGTTCGTGCAGCGCCTTCACGGTGATGAGCGCGCCGGTGGCGCCGATGGGGTGGCCCAGCGAGATGCCCGATCCGTTCGGGTTGACCTTGGCCGGGTCCAGGCCCAGGTCCTTGGTGACGGCGCAGGCCTGGGCGGCAAAGGCCTCGTTGGCTTCGATCACGTCGAGGTCGTTCACCGTGAGGCCTGCCTTTTTCAGCGCCAGCTGCGTGGCGGGCACGGGGCCGATGCCCATGTACTTGGGGTCCACGCCCGCGTGGGCATAGGCCACCAGGCGGGCCAGGGGCTTGGCGCCACGGGCCTTGGCGGCGCCGGCTTCCATCAGCACCACGGCGGCGGCGGCGTCGTTGATGCCCGAGGCGTTGCCGGCCGTCACCGTGCCGTTCTCCTTCTGGAACACGGGCTTGAGCCTGGCCAGGTCCTCCATCGTGGCGCCGGGGCGGAAATGCTCGTCGGTGGCGTACAACACGTCGCCCTTCTTGCTTTTCAGGGTGACGGGCACGATCTGGTCCTTGAACAGGCCGTTTTGCGTGGCGCGCTCGGCCCTGTTGTGGCTTTCCACGGCCAGCTTGTCCTGGTCTTCGCGGCTGATGCCCCATTTGGCGGCGGTGTTCTCCGCCGTCACGCCCATGTGGATGTTGTGGAAGGGGTCGTGCAGCGCGCCGATCATCATGTCCACCATCTTGGTGTCGCCCATGCGGGCGCCCCAGCGCATGTTCAGGCTGGCAAAGGGCACGCGGCTCATGTTCTCGGCCCCGGCGCCAATGGCCACGTCGGTGTCGCCCAGCAGGATGGACTGGCTGGCGTTGACGATGGCCTGCAGGCCCGAGCCGCACAGGCGGTTCACGTTGTAGGCGGGCGTGCCTTCGCCGCAGCCGCCGTGGATGGCGGCCACGCGCGAGAGGTACATGTCCTTGGGCTCGGTGTTGACCACGTGGCCGAACACCACGTGGCCCACGTCCTTGCCTTCCACGTTGGCACGCGCGAGCGATTCGCGCACCACGAGCGCGCCCAGCTCGGTGGGGGGCACGTCCTTGAGGCTGCCGCCAAAGGTGCCGATGGCGGTGCGCACTGCGGAAACGACGACGACTTCACGGGTCATGGGGAGGTCCTTTCAGATGAGTTTCAGATCAAATTGGCCGCTGGCGCTTGTCCATAAAGCGCTGGCAGCTATAAAAACAGGAGTATTGGGGCTCTAGGCGTCCCGGACATCGGCCACCGGGTTGGTGCCGAAGTCTGCGCGTTCCAGCCAGGCGAGCACGCGGGTGGCGGCGTCGACAGGCGATGTGAGCTGGCCACCCGTCTTGAGGTTGGCGAAATTTTGCTGGTCCGGGAACGCCTCGGGGGCGGCGCCGCGCAGCTGCACCTGCATGTCGGTGTCGATCACGCCGGGGGCCAGCGAGCATACCTTGGCGCCCTGGGGCTTGATGGCTTCGTCCAGCGCCACGCAGCGCGTGAAATGGTCCATGCCCGCCTTGGCGGCGCAGTACGCGGCCTGCGAGGCCATGGCCCGGCGGCCCAGGCCCGAGGAGATGTTGAGCACCTTGCGCGGTACCGTCCAGGCATCCGTCGCGCCCAGGAAGGCGGCGGTGAGCTGCATGGGCGCCTCCAGGCCCACGCGCAGGGCATGGGCCAGGTCGGTGGCATCGCTGCCCGAGAGGGGGGCGATGCGCGGGATCACGCCCGCGTTGTTGATGAG
This sequence comes from Acidovorax sp. GW821-FHT10E04, assembly GCF_059415185.1. NCBI lineage: Bacteria > Pseudomonadati > Pseudomonadota > Betaproteobacteria > Burkholderiales > Comamonadaceae > Acidovorax > Acidovorax sp. GW821-FHT10E04. The sequence goes on along the minus strand of NZ_JBWKMT010000001.1, from coordinate 1,028,330 downwards.
CGTGGCGCTCGCGAACACCTGCGGGCCCTGCGCCGCGAGCCAGCTTTGCAGCCTGTGCGCCGCCTGCTCGCCCTGCGAGAGGTCTTGCTGCCATTGTTCGAGGGTGACGCCCGCCGCCTTGGCTTCGGTGGCCAGGTCGGCATTGGCGCTGCGCGCGATGCAGATGAGGGTGTTGCCGCTGCGCAGGAGTTGCTGGGCCATGGCCAGCCCCATGCCGCGCGATGCGCCGGTGAGGATGTAGAGGTGGGTATGAGGCATCCCCCCATCGTACTGCGGGACGCCCGGCTCAGCTGTCTCCGGCAGGCTCCAGCGCCGCGAGCAGCAGCGACAGCCGCGCGTCCAGCGCCGCGAGGTCGGCAGCCTTGAGCGGCGCCAGGATGCGGTGCTCGTTGGCGACGTGGGCCTCGACAGCGCGGTCGATCAGCGCCAGCCCCTCGGCGGTGAGCTGCACCAGCGAGCTGCGCGCATCGTCGGGGTTGGGCAGGCGCGTGATCCAGCCCTGGGCCTCGAGCTTGCCCATGCGGTGCGTCATGGTGCCCGAGGTGACCATGAGGGTGGAGAACAGCGTGGTCGGCGCCAGGCAGTAGGGCGCGCCGCTGCGGCGCAGGGTGGCCAGCACGTCGAACTCCCAGAAGCTCAGTCCGAACCCGGCAAAGGTCTCGTCGAGCCTGCGCTGCAGCAGCGCGGCGCAGCGCTTGATGCGCCCGATGGGGCCCATGGGGCTTACATCCAGGTCGGGGCGCTCGCGGCTCCACTGGGCCAGGATGGCGTCTACGGCGTCGGGCTGGCGTGGGGTGGCCATGGGCTTTGTGATCGATTTATCTTGATTTCAAGATTGTATGGTAGAGTATTTTTATCTTGATTTGAAGATAAATTGCCATGCAAAGCACCCGCACCTCTCCCTGGCTGGATGCGCTCGCCACGGCCGTGGGCCCGGTCATCTGGGGCTCCACCTACATCGTCACCACCGAGCTGCTGCCACCCGACCGGCCCTTCACCGCCGCGCTGCTGCGCACCTTGCCCGCGGGCCTGCTGCTGGTGCTGTGGTGCCGCCGCTGGCCGGCGTGGGGCGACTGGGTGGGCTGGCGGCGGCTGATGGTGCTGGCGGCGCTCAACATCGGCGTTTTCCAGGCGCTGTTGTTCGTGGCCGCCTACCGGCTGCCGGGCGGCGTGGCCGCCGTGGTGGGCGCGGTGGGCCCGCTGGTGGTGATGGGCCTGGCCTGGGCACTGGATCACCGCCGCCCGCCCGCCCTGGCCCTGGGCGCAGGCGCGGCCGGCGTGCTCGGCATGGCCGCACTGCTGCTGTCGCCCGGTGCGCGGTGGGACATGGTGGGCGTCGGCGCGGCATTGGTCGGCACCGTGTGCATGGCGGCAGGCACCTTCTGGTCGCGGCGCTGGCGGTCCGACCTGCCGGTGCTGGCGTTCACGGGGTGGCAACTGCTGGCCGGCGGCATCATGCTCGCGCCCGTGGCCTGGCTGGTGGACCCGCCGCTGCCCGCGCTCACCGCCCCCCAGGTGGGCGGGTATCTTTACCTGAGCATCGCGGGCGCGTTGCTGGCCTATGCGCTGTGGTTTCGCGGCATAGCGCGCCTGCCGTCGGTGGCGGTGTCGTCGCTCGGGCTGCTCAGCCCCGTCACGGCCGTGCTGCTGGGCTGGGTGTTGCTGGGCCAGGCCATGACGGGCGTGTCGCTGGCCGGCATGCTGGTGGTGCTGGCCAGCATCTTGGCGGTGCAATGGGCGATGTCGCGGCCCGTGGCGCCGGTGCGGCTGTAGCGGCGGGCGGCACCGGCCGCGGGGTCAAAAATCCGCCGCCCATTCGAGGGCAAGGTGCGCTCCGGTGGTCGGGTGTGCAAAGGCCAGGTGGCTGGCATGCAGCAGCAGGCGCGGCGCGAGGCCCTGGGTGGCCGCGTCGGCATACAGTGCGTCTCCCAGGATGGCGTGGCCCACGGCGGCCAGGTGCACACGCAGCTGGTGGGTGCGGCCGGTGACGGGCGCAAGCTCGACCCGCGTCGTGCGGGCGGCCAGGTCGCAGCTCAGCGCGCGCCAGCGGGTCAGGCTGGGCTTGCCCTGCGTGGCGTCGATCACCCGCAGCGGGCGCCGGGCCCAGTCGGCGGCGATGGGCAGGTCGATCTCCTGCCATGCCGCGGGGTCGGCAGTGCCTTGGTCCATGCATCCCCGCACCACCGCCTGGTACCGCTTGTGCACCGTGCGCTCGGCAAAGGCACGGCTCAGGCGGCGCTGGGCCTCCAGGTGGCGCGCCATCAGCACGAGGCCCGAGGTGGCCTGGTCCAGCCGGTGAACGATCAGCGCCCCTGGCCAGTGCTGCTGGGCGCGGGTGCTCAAGGCATCCTGCTTGTCCGGGCCGCGCCCGGGCACGCACAGCAGGCCCGACGGCTTGCAGAGCACGAGCAGGTCCGCGTCCTCGTACAGCGCCCGTGGGGCGGGGCAGGCGGCGGCTCCAGGCGCGCACGCCTGGGCCGCGGGCTCGGAGGGGCCTTCACCGGGCGGCATCGTCGCCGCCCACCAGGCGCTGCACGGTGGCGCAAAGCTCTTCCACGTCGTTGGGCTTGTGGATCAGCGCCTGCGCGCCCTCGGCCAGCGCGGCCTGTTCGATCTCGGCCGTGACGTAGCCCGAGGCCAGGGCCACCGGCAGGTCGGGCCGGATGAGGCGGGCCTCCCGCACCAGGTCCACGCCGCAAAAGCCCGGCATGTTGTAGTCGGTCACGAGCAGGTCGTAGCAATCGGGCGCCGCGTTCAGAGCTGCCTTGGCCTCGTGCGGGTCGGTGAAGCCGCTGACTTCGTAGCCGCGGCGGCGCAGCAGGCGCTGCACCAGGAACACCAGGGCCTCGTCATCGTCCACGTACATCACATGGGGCTTTCTCGGGGGCGGCTCGCACCCTGGGGGCTCTGGTGTGTCCGGCGCGGCGGCGGGGGCGGGGGCCGTCGCTGCCGGCATCGGCACCGGGGGCTCGGCGGCGGCGCTTGCGGCGGCCACCGGGAAATACAGCGTGAACCGGCTGCCCTGGCCCGGCGCGCTGTGCACGTCCACGCCGCCCTCATGGGTGCGCATCACGCCATGCACCACCGCCAGGCCCAGGCCGGTGCCCTGGCCCACCGGCTTGGTGGTGAAGAACGGCTCGAAGATGCGTTCCAGCGTCGCCGCATCCATGCCCGGGCCGCTGTCGCGCACCGACAGGGCCACGTAGTCCACGGGCGCCAGGCCCAGCCGTTCGCTCAGGCGCTGGTCGGGCTGCACGGTGGCCGCCTCCACATGGATGCTGCCGCGCTCCGTGCCAATGGCGTGGACCGCGTTCGTGCAGAGGTTGAGCAGCGCCTGCTCCACCTGCGTGGCATCCGCCAGAACAGGCGGCAGGCCCGCCTGCAGCTGCATGTGCAGCTCGATGGCGGGTGGAAGGGTCACGCGCAGCAGGCGCTCGGTGTCGTGCACGACCTCGGCCAGCGACACGGCTGAGCGCTGTGGCGGTTCGTTGCGGCTGAAGGTGAGGATCTGGCGCACCAAGTCGCGCGCGCGGCGGCCGGCCTTGTCGATTTCCCCCAGGCTCACCAGCACGGGAGAGCCCGGCGCGCAGTCGGCCTGGGCCAGCGCCACGTTGCCCAGAATGGCCCCCAGGATGTTGTTGAAATCGTGCGCGATGCCGCCGGCCATGGTGCCCACGGCCTGCATCTTCTGCGACTCGCGCAGCTGCGCCTCGAGTTCGTTGCGGTGCGCCTCGGCCTTCTTGCGGCCCGTGAGGTCGCGGGCGAAGACGGTGGTGGTTTCGCCTTCGGCGTGGCGCTCGAACGAGACGCTCACTTCCACGGCCAGCTCCTTGCCGCTGGCGGTGAGGGCGGTCATCTCGCCCAGCATGGCCTGCGTGGTGAGCTGCGCAAACGCCAGGGCCTGGGCGGCATCGGGCAGGAAGCGGTCGAGGGTGCTGCCCAGCGCATCGCTCGCGCTGCACTGGAACAGCGCGGCCGCTGTGGGGTTGAAGACCGTGATGCGCCGGTGCTGGTCCACGCAGATGATGGCGTCCAGCGCCGAGTTGATGACGGCTTCGAGCCGCCTTTCGCTCGCGTGCAGCTGCTCGTTGCGCTGCTGCAATGTGGCCGCGCTGTGTTGCAGCGCCTGGCGTTCCGCGAGCAGCGGGCCCTGGTCGATCACCGCGCACAGGAACTGCGGCAGCGGCGGGCCGTTGCTTTGTGGTGCCTCGATGTGCGCGATGTGCAGGTCGCCGGTGATGCGCGTGTCCGCATTGATGGAAAACACGACCTCCTTGGCCTCGCTGCGGCCCAGGTCCCGCGCCAGCGCGAAGGCCTCGCGCACGCGCCTGGCGTCCTGCGCGCGCACGAAGGGCATCAGCGCCGAGAGAGGGCGGTCGCGCTCGGTGGGCTGGAATGATCGGTGCGCCATGGAGTTCGCCTGCACCACCAGATCGTGCTCGTCCACCACCATGAGGGCCAGCGGCACGCTGGCGAACAGCGTCTCGAAGCGCTCGTAGGCACTTTCGGCCACCGTCTGGCTGTAGCGCAGGACCTTGTTCTGGCTCTCGAGTTCGGCCTGGTAGGCCCGCAGCTCCGCCACCAGGCTGTCGGCCGGCGAGACCTCCCGCGCGGCAGGCGGCGCCGTCCGCACGACGGGTGGGCCCGCGGTGTCCGCCGCATGGGCTGGCATCCGGCGGGCAGGATCCAGAAAGGACAGGTCGGGTTCGCTCATGAAGGGGGCGTGGCGTCAACGTGAAGGAGAGGCAGGCGCGGGCGTGGTGGGGCGCCCAGCCGGGGCCGCCCGGGGCGCATGCGCGCAAGTGTACGCCCGTGAGGCCTGGCCCCTGGGGGGCCACGGCGTAACCCCTGGACGCACAAGGGAGCCGCCGCAGGGCACCCCCCGCGAAGCGGCGCACGCGTGCGGGCACGGGCCGGTAACCCGTATTTCAAGGGCCGATTGTTGGCCAAATGGGAACAATGCTTTTCCCGGGGATGGCTTACCGAACCGGGGGTGTTTGCCTACAGTTCATTACACCGGGCCCTTGTCACCCATGCCCTGCAAATACCCTTTCACCACAGGATTCGACCATGACCACCCTTGATACCACTGCGGCCGCCCAGCCCCTGCTGAACAAACTGCAATGGCGCTATGCCGCCAAGAAGATGAACCCCGCCAAGGCGGTGCCGCAGGACAAGGTCGAGCGCATTCTCGAAGCCGCGCGCCTCGCCCCCACCTCCAGCGGACTGCAGCCCTTCGAGATCATCGTGGTGACCGACCCCGCCGTGCGCGCGCGCATCCAGCCCATCGCATGGAACCAGGCGCAGATCACCGACGGCTCCCACCTGCTGGTGTTCGCGGCGTGGGACAACTACACGGCCGAGCGCATCAACATGATGTTCGACCTGACCAATGACCAGCGCGGCTTCAAGAACGAGGGCTGGGAAAACTACCGCCAGATGCTGCTCTCCAGCTACCCCCAGCGCGATGCGGAGGTGAACTTCCAGCACGCGGCGCGCCAGGCCTACATCGGCATGAGCGCGGCCCTGATTGCCGCCGCGTTCGAGGAGGTGGACTCCACGCCGATGGAGGGGTTCGACCCCAACGCGCTCGATGAGATCCTGGGCCTGCGTGCACGCGGCCTGCGCAGCGTCTCGATTCTCCCGCTGGGCTATCGTGCCGAGGAGGGCGACTGGCTGGTGAGCCTGAAGAAGGTGCGCCGCCCCCGCGAGCAGTTCGTGACCGAGGTCTGAGCCCGGCGGGGTTTCCCGCGTGCGCCTGCGCTAGGCAGCTTGTCCCAGGCCTCGTATACCGACCCTCCCGGCCGCCCCCTTCCTGGGTGCGGCCGGGTTCTGGGGTTTCAGCGCACCGCCGCAGGTGCATCGCTCACGCGGCGCATGGGCGTCAGCACGAAGGCCAGCGCCGCCAGCACGACCAGCGTGCCGCCGCTGGCCGCGAACAGCTGGGCCAGCGTGATGCTCTTCATCACCCAGCCCGTGACGGCGGCGGAGATGGGTGCCAGGCCCATGAAGATGAACATGAACAGGCTCATCGCGCGGCCCAGCAGCGCGGGAGGCACGCGCTGCTGGATCCAGGTGAACACGCTCACCTGCATGAAGCCGCCCAGCAGGCCGATGGCGAGCATCAGCACAGAGCCCTGCCACACGGCCGTGATCAGGCCCATGGGCATGAACAGGGCGCCGATGACCGCATCGAACGCGAGGATGGTCATGCCCAGGCTGCCGATGCGCAGCCGGGGCACCATGCCGGACACCACCATGCCCAGCAATGTTCCCGCGCCATGGGCGCCCACCATGATGCCGAAGGCCGCCGCGCCCAGCTGCGGCGTGCTGCTGGCCAGCACCGGGATGGCGATGTGGATGGGGCCCATGATGAACAGGGCAATGGCGCTCCAGTAGAGAAAGCAGGTGCGCAGCTCGCCGTCGCGCCAGAAATGAACCAGTCCTTGCGCCACCGATGACAGCACGGCCTGCGGGGCCGCCGCGGGCTGCGGCGTGCCGCCGTGGGTGCGCACCTTGGAGAGCGTCCAGGCCGACAGCGCAAAGCTCAGTGCGTCCAGCGCGAAGGCCAGGCCAATGCCGGTGGCGTTGGCGCGGGTGCCGCCATGGCCGCCGGCGCCGGCCGTGGCGGCGTCGCCAAACAGCGCGATGAGCAGGCCCGCGAGCAGCGGGCCCAGGAACATGGTGAGCTGGCGCAGGCCCAGGTTCACGCCATTGGCGGCCTGCAGCTGGTGGCGGGCCACCACGTGCGGCATCATCGCGACCCCCGCCGGGATGCTGAACGCCGTGGCCAGGCCAATGCCCAGCGACAGCGCGTACACCATCCACAGCGTCAGGCTGCCGGCCAGCACCAGGGCGGCCAGCACGGCCAGCAGCACCAGATTGATGTACTTGGTGATCATCAGCACCTGCTTGGGCGAGTGGCGGTCCACCAGCGCGCCGCCGATCAGGATGAACAGCGCGCGCGGCACGCTGATGAGCGCCAGCACGGTGCCCAGCACCAGCGTGTCGCCGGTCATCTGCAGCACCAGCCAGGGCAGGGCGATGAGCGTGAACTGGTCGCCCAGCATCGAGAGGAATGCGCCGCCGGTCAGCCAGCGGAAGTTGCGGTCCTTGAGCAGCACGGCGCGCGGGTCCCCGTTTGCCGGGGCGGGCTGGGCATGCTCGGTGCGCGGCGGCGGATTGTCGCGGGTGGGGGTGTCAGTGGGCATGGGCAGGTTCTCCAGGGTAGGGGCGGGAATGGCGGTGGCCGTTGAACAACTGGCCCACCGCGGTAAAGCGGACACACAAGTGATAGCTGGCCAAACACAGGGCCGTGGTCGCCAGCACGTTGAGAAAGATCTTGGCCGTCGCGGGGATCGGCACGCCGTACAGCAGCGCGCCAAAGCCCACCGTCAGCGGCAGGTGCACCAGGTACACCCAGTACGCGCTGTCTGCCAGGTAGGCCAGCCAGGCCCTGGGCCGCGCCATATGCCGCAGAAACAGGCCGATGAGCGCAAAGCTCCACAGCCAGGACGCGGCGTTGTAGGCCAGCGCCATCCAGAACTGGAGGTGCCGGGTGGCCGACACGGGCGCGGCCAGCACGTCGGTGAAGCCACCGGTCAGCAGCACCAGCGCAAAGGCCGATGCTTCGGGCTGGGCCAATATCTCCGACAGAAACCCGGTCACCACGAAGCACGCAAGACCCGCGGCGGCGAACACCGGCCACAGCCGTTCGTAGCGCGCCATCAGCCGTCGCCGCTGGGCGTACAGGCACAGGCCGAATGCATAGAACAGGCCGTTGTGCACCCATTCCGCAAGCGGCGGCAGGAAGGACCCACTGGGTGTGACGATGCCGTGGTCGTAGTGCGCGCCGATCCAGGCCAGCGGCAGCGTGAGCACCACCCCACCCACCGGCGATGCGCACAGCCATGCCGCGATGGCCTGCAGGGCGCGCTGCGCGGACTGTGGCAGCGCCCGGGCCATGGCCCACACCGGTGGGGTGAGCAAGGTCAGCCACAGCAGCATCCACAGGAACCACAGGTGCATGGTGGGCGGGCCTTGCGGCACGTTGGGGCCCCGGGGCAGCAGGCTGCGGTCCACACCCCAGGTGCCGTGCGCCATGCGGTGCAGGAACATCAGCCCGAGCAGGGTGGTGGCGATGAACAGCGGCGGCCAGAACACCGCGAACGGCAGGCCCAGGCGGCGCACGCGGTGGCGGGCCATGCCGGCCAGCCCACGCTGCTGCACCAGCAGTGCCACGAAGAACCCCGCCAGGATGAAGAACAGCGGCATGCGAAACGCGTGGATCACCGCCACCAGCAGGTCGGCCACGGGCGTGGACAGGTCGTCGTGCCAGGGCAGGGGCGAGGGGGCTGCCATGTACGCGGTGGATGCGTGCAGCACGATGCCCAGCCACATCATGGTGGCGCGCAGGTGGTCCAGCGCGTGCAGGCGCCCTGCGGCGGCAGGGGACGCGGGGAGAACGGGAGAGGAAGGGTCGGCAGTCATGGGTCGGTCTGTCAGAAGACCGACTGTCAAGCCTCACGTTGCGTGAGGGTCAAGCGATTTTTACTGCTTTTTTACGGATGGGTGGCGCGGCTGGCCCCGCAGCGGCGGCATGCACGTGGGCGAGGGCAGCGTGCAGGTACGCACGCACGGGCGCGCTCAGTGGCGAGCCCGCCTGCAGCAAGGGCTCCTGCATCGACGCGGTGAGCAGCTTCTGGCGCAGCGCCGCATCGTTGCGTGTCAGCTGGCCGAACAGCGCATCCCAGCGCCGTGCCGCCGCCGCAGCGTCGGCGTGCTGCGGGGCCACTCCGCGCGCCAGCAGTTGCTGCACCGAGCACTCCAGCGCCGCCCACTGGGTGTGGGGCACATGGCCCAGCGCGCGCAGGTCGTCGCGGGTCAGGTACTTGTCGAGCAGGTTCATGCGCAGCTTGATGGCGACTTCGACGTACTCGATCATTTCGCCCGGCGGCGCATGGTTGCGGCCGTGGGTGGTGGGCTCGGTGCGGAACATGTGGCCCCAGCGCTCCAGCAGGTCCATGTCGCCGCCCATCCAGTGCAGCATCAGCGCCATCCAGCGGTACGCCAGCGCCTGCACCTCCGGGGCGTCGGGCGGCAGCTGGCGGTCCATGGCGCTCTGCACCAGGTCCTTCACGACCAGCCAGTCGGCTTCGATCAGGCTCCAGTTGGTGAAGATCTGCTTGAGCTCGGCCGAGCTGAAGTACTTGCCATAGGTCGTCATGAGCGCCAGCGCTTCGAGCCAGTTGCCCATGTCGGGCTCGGCCCCTGCCATCAGGCCATCGCGCAGCATGGTCAGGCGGCCGCGCAGTTCGGTGGCTTGCGATATCTGTTGGTCGAGCGCGCGGATCTGCTGGCCGATGATGCGCTCGGGCGCCATGGTGTCGCCCACCAGCAGGTCGCCGATGTCGCTGAGCGGCAGGCCCATCTGCCGCATGGTCTGGATGCCATGCAGCCGCTGCACGTCGGCCTGGCTGTACAGCCGGTAGCCGGCGTCCGACCGGCCCGAGGGCTTGAGCAGCCCGATTTCGTCGTAGTGGTGCAGCGTGCGCACCGTGAGGCCGGTGCGCCGCGCGAGGTCACCGACCTTCAGCAGCATGGATCTTCTTACTTGCGCACCGAGATCAGCTCGATCTCGAAGTTGAGCGTGCTGTTGGGCGGAATCACCCCGCCAGCGCCGCGCTCGCCATAGGCAATCGCTGCCGGGCAGGTCAGCTTGGCCTTGCCGCCGGGTTTCATGCGCTGCACGCCTTCGGTCCAGCAGGGGATCACGCGGTTGAGCGGGAACTCGGTGGGCTCGCCGCGCTTGTAGGAGCTGTCGAATTCCTTGCCGTCCAGGAACGTGCCCTTGTAGTGCACCTTCACCGTGTCGGTGGCCTTGGGCGATTCGCCCGTGCCTTCCTTGAGGGACTCATAGACCAGGCCGCTGGCCGTGGTGACGGGCTTGGCCTGCGCCATGGCGGCGGGGGCGATCACAAAGCCGGCAAGCAGTGCGCAAAAAAGGTTTCGCAAAGGGGTCTCCTTGGAGGTGGGTGTATCGGACAGCCCGCGATCTTAGTCGCGTTCCGGCGGCTGCCCGTGGGCCGCCGGTGGGGGGCGGGCAATAAAAAAGCCTTCGTGCGGGCAGGCTGCACGAAGGCTTGTGGTGGGCGGGGAGGAACGGCGCCGGGCGCCTGCCCGCTGGGATCAGGCGTAGTCGGACACCGGGATGCAGTTGCACGCCAGGTTGCGGTCGCCCCACACGTTGTCCACGCGCCCCACAGGCGACCAGTACTTGCTGCTGCGCAGGGCGGCCACGGGATAGGCGGCGGTCTCGCGGGCGTAGGGGCGGGTCCACTGCGCGCCCAGCAGGCTTTGCGCCGTGTGAGGCGCGTTCTTGAGCGGGTTGTCGTCCTGCGGCAGCGCGCCATTTTCGATTTGCCGGATTTCCTCGCGGATGGCGATCATCGCGTCGATGAAGCGGTCGATCTCGAACAGCGTTTCGCTTTCGGTGGGCTCCACCATCAGCGTGTTGGGCACGGGGAAGGACAGCGTGGGCGCATGGAAGCCGTAGTCGATCAGGCGCTTGGCCACGTCCTCGGCCATCACGCCGCTGGTGTCCTTGAGGCCGCGCAGGTCCAGGATGCACTCGTGCGCCACATGGCCGTTGGCCGAGGCGTAGAGCGTGGGGTAGTGGTCCTTCAGGCGCGCGCTGATGTAGTTGGCGCTGAGGATGGCCGTCTCGGTCGCGGCCTGCAGGCCCTCGGCACCCATCATGCGGCAGTACATCCAGCTGATGGGCAGCACCGCGGCGTTGCCCAGCGGGGCGGCGCTGACGGGGCCGACCTTGCCGGCGCCCGGCTCCAGGGGCTGGTCGCCACGGCCGGGCTGGCCGGGCAGGTAGGGCACGAGGTCTTCCACCACGCACACGGGGCCCACGCCGGGGCCGCCGCCGCCATGGGGAATGCAGAAGGTCTTGTGCAGGTTCAGGTGGCTCACGTCGCCGCCGAACTCGCCGGGGGCGGCCACGCCCACCAGGGCGTTCATGTTGGCGCCGTCCACGTAGACGCGCCCGCCGTGGCTGTGCACCAGGGCACACAGCTCCTTCACCTGGGTCTCGAACACGCCGTGCGTGCTGGGGTAGGTGATCATCACGCAGGCAATGTGCGCGCTGTGCAGCTCGCACTTGGCCTTCAGGTCCGCCAGGTCCACGTTGCCATTGGCGTCGCAGGCCGTCACCACCACCTGCATACCCACCATCTGGGCACTGGCGGGGTTGGTGCCGTGCGCGCTGCTGGGGATCAGGCAGATGTTGCGGTGGCCCTCGCCCTGGGCCTCGTGGTAGGCCTTGATGGCCAGCAGGCCGGCATATTCGCCCTGCGAACCGGCGTTGGGCTGCAGGCTGATGCCCGCGTAGCCGGTCGCTTCGCACAGCCAGGCACGCAGCTGTTCATCCAGTTCGCGGTAGCCCTGGAGCTGGTCGGCGGGGGCAAACGGGTGCACGCCGGCGAATTCGGGCCAGGTGATGGGGATCATCTCGCTCGTGGCGTTGAGTTTCATGGTGCAGCTGCCCAGCGGGATCATGCTGCGGTCGAGCGCGAGGTCCTTGTCGGACAGCTGGCGGATGTAGCGCAGCATGCCGGTTTCGGAGTGGTGTGTGTTGAACACCGGGTGCGTGAGGTAGCTGCTGGCGCGGCGCAGCCCGGCGGGAATCAGCGGCTCCACGCCGTGCTCGAACGCCTCGAAGGTGGGCAGGGCCTGGCCGTCCTGGGCGAAGATCTTCCACAGCAGTTCGACATCGGCGCGCGTGGTTGTCTCGTCGAGCGAGATGCAGAGGTAGTTCTCGAAGTAGATTCGCAGGTTGGCGCCCATCTGCACTGCGCGAGCAGCTATTGATTTGGTAGCGCCGTCGGTTTTGAGCGTGAGCGTGTCGAAGCAGCCCTGGGGGCGCACGGGGGCGCCCAGCTGCGTGAGTCCCCTGGCCAGGATGGCCGTGTAGCTGGCCACGCGCTGCGCGATGCGTTTCAGGCCGTCCGGGCCGTGGTACACGGCGTACATGCTGGCGATCACGGCAGGCAGCACCTGCGCAGTGCAGATATTGGACGTGGCCTTTTCGCGGCGGATGTGCTGCTCGCGCGTCTGCAGCGCCAGGCGGTAGGCGGGCTGGCCGTGCACGTCCACGCTCACGCCCACCAGGCGGCCGGGCAGGCTGCGCTTGAACTCGTCGCGGCAGGCCATGTAGGCGGCGTGCGGGCCGCCCGCGCCCATGGGCATGCCAAAGCGCTGGGTGGTGCCGACCACGATGTCGGCGCCGTATTCCCCCGGGGGCGTGATGAGCGTCAGGGCCAGCAGGTCGGCGGCCACGATGAAGGCGGCTTGCTTGGCATGCGCCTTGTCCACATCGGCGCACAGGTCGTCGATGCGGCCGCTGGTGGCGGGGTACTGGGCCAGCACGGCGAAGTAGTCGCCGGCCAGCAGGTCGTTCCATTCCTCGGCGGAGTTGGCCAGGCGCACTTCCAGGCCCAGGGGCCTGGCGCGGGTCTGGATGACTTCGATGGTCTGCGGGTGCGCGTCGCCGGCCACCACGAACACATTGCTCTTGCTCTTGACCGAGCGCCTGGCCAGGGTCATGGCCTCGGCGGCGGCCGTGGCTTCATCCAGCATGGACGCGTTGGCGATCGGCATGCCGGTCAGGTCGCACACCATGGTCTGGAAGTTGACCAGCGCCTCCATGCGGCCCTGCGAGATCTCGGCTTGGTAGGGCGTGTAGGCGGTGTACCAGGCGGGGTTTTCGAGAATGTTGCGCAGGATGACGCCCGGCGTGTGCGTGTCGTAGTAGCCCTGGCCGATGAAGCTCCGCAGAACCTTGTTCTTGGACGCCATTGCCTTGAGTTCGGCCAGCGCAGCGGCTTCCGTGGCGGGCCGGGGCAGCGACATCGCGCGGCTGCGCGCGATGGAGCGCGGCACGATGCTCTCGATGAGCGCGCTGCGCGAGGCTTCGCCGATCACGGACAGCATGTGGGCTTCGTCAGCTGCGTCGATGCCGATATGGCGGGGCAGGAACTCGGTGGTGTTCTCGAGTGCGGCGAGGGTGGGCAGGGGGGCTTGGGAGGTCATCGGCGGCGGCACAGTGCAAGGAAACACATTGGCCCGGCGGGGAGGCGCCGGGCCGCGGGGCATCGGAGGGTCAGGCGTTCTTGGCGAACTCGGCGTAGGCGGGTTCGTCCATGAGCGCATCGAACTGCAGCATGTCCGTCACATGGACCTTGAAGAACCAGCCGGCACCCATGGGATCGCTGTTGGCCAGCGAGGGGTCGGCGCGCAGTGCTTCGTTCACTTCGACGACTTCGCCGGTGACAGGCATGTACACGTCGGCCGCGGCCTTCACGGACTCGACCACGCCGGCCACGTCACCCTGGGTGAAGGTCGTGCCGACCTCGGGGAGGTCCACGAAGACCACGTCGCCCAGGGCGTCCTGGGCATGCAGCGTGATGCCCACGGTGGCGGCTTCGTGGTCGGAGATGTCGATCCACTCGTGGTCCTTGGAATACTTGATGGTCATGGGGGAAGCTCCAAAAAAAGGGGGGTAAACAGAAAAAGTGCCGATGCCAGCCGCCACTTTAGCCGGGCTGGGGCGGTTGCAGAGGGTCAGCCGCGGTGGTAGCGCGCGGGCGTGAACGGCATGGACACCACCTCCATGGGCACGGCCTTGCCGCGCACGATGGCGTTGACGCGCGTGCCGATGGCGGCAAAGGCTGGCGCCACGTAGCCCATGGCCACCGGCTTGTCCACGGTGGGCCCCAGCAGGCCGCTGGTCACTTCGCCGATCTTTTGACCGTCGGGGCCTTGCAGTTCGGTGTGCTCGCGCACGGGCACGCGTTCCAGCGCGACCAGGCCCACGCGCTTGCGCTGCAGGCTGGCGGGGTTGTCGATCTGCGACAGCACCTTGTCGGCACCGGGGAAGCCGCCCGCGCGCGCGCCGCCGGTGCGGCGCACCTTCTGGATGGCCCAGTTCAGCGCCGCCTCGGGCGGGGTGGTCGTGGTGTCGATGTCGTTGCCGTACAGGCACAGGCCGGCTTCCAGGCGCAGCGAGTTGCGGGCGCCCAGCCCGATGGGCTTGACCTCGGGCTGGGCCAGCAGCGCGCGCGCCAGGGTTTCGGCCTGGGACGCGGGCACCGAGATCTCGAAGCCGTCCTCCCCGGTGTAGCCGCTGCGGGTCACGAAGCAGTCGCAGCCCGCAATGGAAAAGTCGCCACCCGTCATGAATACCAGCTTTTCGACGCCGGGTGCCAGGCGCGCCAGGGCGGTGACTGCCTGCGGGCCTTGCAGCGCCAGCAGGGCGTGGTCGGGCATGGGGATGACGTCGCAGCGCTGGCCGATGCGTGCCTGGATGTGCGCGATGTCGCCTACCTTGCAGGCGCCGTTGACGATGACGAACAGGGTGTCATTGCCCTGATTGAAGAACATCAGGTCGTCGATGACCGTGCCTTCGTCGGTGAGCAGCAGGCCGTAGCGCTGCTTGCCCACGGGCAGGTCGATCACGTCGACGGGCATCAGGGTTTCGAACGCGGCAGCGGCGCCGGGGCCGACAAGCTTGAGCTGGCCCATGTGCGAGACGTCGAACAAACCCGCCGCGTTGCGCGTGTGCAGGTGCTCGGCCATCAGGCCGGCAGGGTACTGCACGGGCATGGAGTAACCCGCAAACGGCACCATGCGGGCGCCCAGCTCGGTGTGCAGGGCGTTGAGGGGGGTGGTCAGCAGCGGGGCGGTAGGGGTGGTCAAGGCGGACTCCGGGGCAAATGGTGGCCGCGGCCCCATGGGTCGCGGGATTTGCCCTGCTGTCCGCTTTACCTGAGAGATTCACCGCAGCGCCCTGGCTGGCCGCGCGGCTTGCTCCTTCGGTGGATGGGTGCCGTGCTGCACGGTCCATCTCTCTCCAGCAAGGGAACGCCCGCATCACTGCGGGCGGTTGCCAGTCCTTTTGCCTGAGCGTTCGGCTGCTGCCTGCGCCTTCGGCGGCCCCTTTCGTTGATGGGAAGGGGCTCTCTCCTGACGGCCGCCAGTATATCCGCTGGAAGAAGCCGCGCAGACGCTATTTGATGAACCCGAGCACCTTCGGCAGCCAGGTCGACAGCTGCGGGATGAAGGTCAGCACCACCAGCACCACGCCATGCGCCCACAGGAAGGGCACCAGCTCGCGCACCAGCTGCGACATCGGTACGCGCGAGACGTTGCAGGTGACGAACAGCAGCCCGCCCACGGGCGGCGTGATCATGCCCAGCGTGAGGTTGTAGATCACCACCATCGCGAAGTGGATGGGGTCGATTCCCAGCTTCACGGCCACGGGCGCGAGGATGGGCGCCAGCACCATCACGCCCGGCAGCGGCTCGATGAAGATGCCGAACAGCAGCAGGAAGATGTTCACGATGATGAGGAACATCCACGGCGAGAGGTTCATGCCCACCAGCCAGTCGGCCATCTGCTGCGGAATGCCCTCGATGGTCAGGATCCACGCGAACGCGGCCGACAGCCCGATGATGATCAGCACCGAGGCCGACAGCAGGGCCGAGCGTGCCAGGATGTCGGGCAGCGCCTTCCACTGCAGCGTGCGGTAGACGAACTTGCCGCACACCAGCGCATAGAACACCGCCACCACCGAGGCCTCGGTGGGCGTGAACCAGCCGGCGCGCATGCCGCCCAGGATCACCACCGGCAGCAAAATGGCGGGCAGCGCCTTCCAGGTGGTCTGCAGGATCTCGGCCAGCGGCGGCATCCGGCCGTCGCCCTTGTAGTTGCGCTTCTTGGAGACGTGGAAGTTCACGACGCACATGGCCACCGCGATCAGCAGGCCCGGCAACAGGCCGGCCACGAACAGCGCACCCACCGACACCGTTTCATCCTGCAGCGCATAGATGATCATGATGATGGACGGCGGGATGATGGGCCCGACGATGGCCGTCGAGGCCGTGAGAGCCGCCGCGTACGAACGGTCGTAGCCGGCCTTGTCCATCATGCGGATCAGCATCGACCCCGGCCCCGCCGCATCGGCCAGCGCCGAGCCCGAGATGCCCGAGAAGAAGGTCAGCGAGACCACGTTGGTGTAGCCCAGCCCGCCGCGCTTGTGGCCCACGAACTGCCCGGCAAACCTCAGCAGCACCTCGGTCAGCGAGCCGCCGCTCATGAGTTCGGCCGCGAGGATGAAGAAGGGCACGGCCATCAGTGGAAAGCTGTCGATGCCGGTGAAGGTTTCCTTGAGCAGCACCATCAGCGGGTAGCTCTCGGCCAGGATCAGCGTGGCCGCGGTGGCCAGGCCCAGCGCAAACGCCACGGGCACGCCCATGGCCAGGAACAGGCAGGCCGAAACGATGAGGATGATGGACGCGCTCATAGGGAGGCACTCGCATTCGCATCGAAGTGTTCATCGGCCGCAAAGTTGCGGTCGAGCACGTAGCCGCGCACGATGAACAAAAAGTGCACGATCAGCAGCACGCCGCCGATCAGCATGGCGCTGTAGATGTAGGCGAACGGGATCTGCGTCACGGCCGTCATCTGGAACATGGTGCGCTGCATGTACAGCCAGCCGTACCAGACCATGAAGCCGAAGAAGGCGAACAGCAAGGCCGCGACCACGGCACGCAGGGCGATGGCGCCCGCGCGGGGCAGGGCATCCTGCAGGTTCTCCACCGCGATGTGGCCGCCATAGCGCAGCACGGGGCCGGCGCCCAGGAAGGTCAGCCAGATCATCATGTGGCGCGACACCTCCTCGGCCCATTCGAGCGAGTTATGGGTGACGTAGCGCATCACCACGTTGGTGAAGATGATGATGGACATGGCCGCCAGCAGCAGGATCAATGCCCAGCGGTTGGCGGCCAGAAAATAGCGTTCGAAGGTTTTCACGGGACGGTATTGGACAAGGGCGTGCAGGGTCAAAGCAAAAGCGCCCGGCGCCTTGTGTGGGCCGGGCGATGCGGGGCGCGGGTCAAGAGCGGCCAACACAGCCCAGCGAAGCGGTCCTGGTAAGGCGTTGCGTCGCAGAGAGTACAACCAGTACGGCAAGACGCAACAACGACGCCAGGAGGGCTGTGTGAGTCGCTCAAAAGAGTTAACGAACGTCCTGGATCTTCTTGATGTTGTCGGCGCCGAACTCCTTGGCGTAGCCCACATAGGCGGGCTTGAGGGCTTCGCGGAAGGCCGCGCCGTCCACCGTCTTGGTGACCTTCATGCCTTGCTGCTCCAGCAGGGCGATGCCGTTGTTCTCGTCGTCGTTGACCTTCTTGCGCTGGGCCACCGAGGCGCTCTTGGCGGCGTCGGTGAAGACCTTCTTGTCCGCATCGTTGAGCTTGTTCCACACCTTGGGCGAGAGCAGCAGCAGCGCCGGCGAGTACACGTGGCCGGTGAGCGACAGGTGCTTTTGCACCTGCGAGAACTTGGCCGACAGGATCACGGGGATGGGGTTCTCCTGGCCGTCCACCGTGCCCTGCTGCATGGCGCCGAACAGCTCGGGGAAGGCCATGGGCGTGGGCAGGATGCCGAAGGTGCGGTAGCCGTCCATGTGCACCTTGTTCTCCATGGTGCGCATCTTCAGGCCCTTGGCGTCCTCGGGCTTGACGATGTCGCGCTTGCTGTTGGTCATGTGGCGGAAACCGTTCTCCGTCCAGGCCAGCGCGATGATGCCCTTGCTCGGGAACTTGGTCAGGATGTCCTGGCCGATGGGGCCGTCCATCACCTTGCGCGCATGGTCGTAGTCGCGGAACAGGAAGGGGATGTCCACGATCTTCACTTCGGGCACGAAATTGCCCACGGGGCCGGTGGAGGTGTTCACCAGGTCCTGCGTACCGAGCTGGATGGCCTCGATCTGCTCGCGCTCGCCGCCCAGCGCGGAGTTGGGGAAGTACTGGCACTTGTAGCGCCCCTGCGTGCCCTTCTCGACTTCGTCGCAGAAGACCTTGGAGCCCACGCCGTAGTGCGAATCGGGCGCCGTGGCGTAGCCGATCTTGAGCGTGGTGGTCTGCGCGCTGGCGGTGGCCATCAAGCCGAGCGCAAGGCCCAGGCCCGCAGCGAGGGAAGTCAATTGCATGGTGTCTCCTGTGAGTATGTTTCTTGCCGCGCCCCCTTGCACGCACCAGCGGAAAGGGTGCTGGCAGCATGGGTTGGCGGTCCTGAAAATTATGGCGCTGCAGCATGGCCCCGAGCATCGGGGTTTGTGCTGGTAAGCGTGCTTATTAACGCGCTGGAAGGAGGCAATCGTCGCCGGGGCGACAAAGGCAGGCTGCTGGCCTGGGCCAGGCAAGGGGGAGGGGGGGGGAAGGGGCAGCCGGGCGGCCGCGAAGGTAGGTGCTTGCTTGTCAAGCGCCCCGGTCTGGCGGTAACCAGTCCGGGGCCCTGTCAGTTTGTGCGCTCCGGTAAGAGCGCCTTGATGTCCAAAGTATGCGCTGCGAGGCGCAGCAGTTCTTTCCATGTTTCGCTTGAATTTTCAAGTTTGCAGAAAAATTTGCTGCATATGGTGATATTCATGAATAATTGTGGCCATGGATCGTCTTGACAGAAAAATTCTCGCTGTGCTTCAGGGCAACGCCCGTGCCAGCCTGCAGGAGATCGGCCAGGCGGTGGGCCTGAGCGCTTCGCCGTGCTGGGGCCGCATCAAGAAGATGGAAGAGGCCGGTGTCATCCAGGGCTACACCGTGCGCATCAACCCGCAGTCGCTGGACCTGGCGGACACGGTGCTCGTGCAGGTCACGCTGGACAGCCATTCGGACAACACGCTTGAAAAGTTTGGCGAAACGCTGGCCAGCATTCCCGAGGTGATCGAGGCGCATCTGGTCTCCGGCGACTATGACTATCTGCTGCGCATCGTGGTCAAGGACACGCGCGACTACGAGCGCCTGCTGCGCGAGAAGCTCTACAAGATCAAGGGCATACGCCACAGCCGCTCGAGCTTCGTGCTGCGCACGCTCAAGAAGGCAGACCTGCCACTGTTTGCGGGCTGATTCGCCTCGACGTGGCGCTGCAGTGCAGAGGGAGGGGTTCGGACATCGATGGTCCTGATCCGTGTCGTCGATGCACTGCGCTGGCGGCGCGCGCGGCGCGCCATGCCCTGGGTCACCAGGCGTTGCGCCGTGGCCTCTTTTTTCCTGCCGGCAAAAAGTGCTGTGGAGTCGGCCGTTGCAGAATGGCGCCGTTTTTGCACTGGACGGCATGACGCCGCCCAGCCTGGCGCGCTCCTGCGCACCACGGCGGTGCGCGCGCCCCGTCAGCCATTCGTCAGTGATGCCCTGGGACCCCTCGCCATGAACCTGCGTTTCGTCGAAGCCTTCTACTGGGTGGCCTCCCTCAAAAGTGTCACGCGCGCCGCGGAAAAGCTGTTTCTCACGCAGTCGGCCATGTCCAGCCGCATCGCCGCGCTGGAGGAGGAGCTGGGTGTGTTGCTGCTGGACCGGCGCGACAAGCACTTCAAGCTCACCGTGGCCGGCACGCGGTTTCTGACCTACGCCAAGCGCATGCTGGAGCTGCAGCGCCAGCTCAAGACCGAGATGGGATCGGGCGGGCCGCTGGAGGTGTCGATCCGGCTCGGCGCCATCGAATCGGTGCTGCACTCCTGGCTCATTCCATGGGTGGAGCAGCTGCGCAAGGACAACCCCTTGCTGGAGCTCGAGCTCACGGTCGAGTCCACGCCCGTGCTGCTCGATCAGATCCGGCGGGGCTCGCTCGACGTCGTGTTCGCGGCGCTGCCTGCATCGGCCGACGGCATGCGCAGCCAGGCGGTGACGCCCATGGAGATGGTGTTCGTGGGCAACGGCAATATCCACCGCAAGCGCCGCTATGTGCTCGATGATTTTGCCGACACGGACATCCTCACCTTCCAGCGCGGCTCGCAGCCGCACGTGTACCTGCTCGACACCTTTCGCAATGCGCAGGTGGAGCCGCGCCGCGTGCACACGGTGTCGTCCATTTCGGCGATGGTGCAGCTGGTGCAGGGCGGCTTCGGCGTGGCCACGCTGCCGCGCCTGGCGGTGGAACGCATGCTGGCGTTTCCAGACCTGCGTGCCCTGGCGTGCGACACCGTGCTCAAGCCCCTGCCCATCCACGTGAGCTACCGCGAGGATCCTTCCTCGCCCGCGATGGAAGCCATCGTTCGCTCCTCGATCGACTTCATCGAGAACATCCAGCCGGGGCCCAAGGGGCCCACCCGCACCCCCCGCAAAAGAAGCAGCGCCCCGCGGTCCTAAGAGGCACAGGGCACCCTAGCACAGGCGTGCCACTTCACGGCCCAGGGCCATGCATCTGCGGATGCCGCAGTGCCTCGGTGTCGCCATCGCAACCGTCCCCGTGGCGGGTGCTCCACAACACCCTGGGGTTAACCCTGAAGCGGATATCAGGGTAATCCCTTGGCACCAACTTGGTTCCCCTTGCCCCAATGAAGTGCATCGAGAAAATCGATGACCTGAGCAAAATTTTTTGAATTTGCCAGCGCCTGCCGCCCCCCAACACAATCCGCCCAACGCCAGACGAATGGCATTTCCCACGACAAGGAAACACGGTGGATTCAGTTCAAGAAAAAGCGCTGGCGGTTTTTGGGTCCGAGGGCATCGACGACCCCGTCCATGTGCGCAGCGTGATCCGGCGAGGCGGCTGGGCATCACACACCAGCGGCCTGGCCCATGGCCGGGTGCAGGGCAACCTGGTGATCCTGCCTGAAGTGCAGGCGGGCGACTTCCTGCGCTTTTGTCAGCGCAACCCCAAGCCCTGCCCGGTGCTGGCGGTGAGCGAGCCCGGCCAGTTCGCGCTGCCCACGCTCGGGGGCGGCATCGACATCCGCAGCGACGTGCCGCAGTACCGCGTCTGGCGCCACGGCGAGCTCACGCAGGAGGTCGCAGACATCGCCGACCTGTGGCGCCCCGACCTCGTGACCTTCATCCTCGGCTGCTCGTTCTCGTTCGAGTCCGCGCTGCAGGAGGCCGGCATCAGCCTGCGCCACATCAACGAAGGCAAGAACGTGGCGATGTACCGCACGAACATTGCCACGCAGCCGGCAGGGCCCTTCGGGGGCGCCATGGTGGTCTCCATGCGGCCCATGCCTGCGGCCGACGTGATCCGTGCGGTGCAGGTCACATCGCGCTTTCCCAACGTGCATGGCGCGCCGGTGCACATCGGCGACCCTGCGCTCATCGGCATTGCGGACATCGCAGAACCCGACTACGGCGACGCCGTGCCGCTGATGCCCGGCGAGATCCCTGTCTTCTGGGCCTGCGGCGTCACGCCACAGTCCGCCATCCTGAACGCCCAGCCCGCGTTCTGCATCACCCATTCCCCAGGGTGCATGTTGGTCACCGACCTTCTCAATCACCACCTCGCCAGCTTTTAACCAAGGAGTTTCCCCATGAAGAAAATGATGTTCGGCCTGTGCGCCGCGGCCGCCGCATGCCTGGCCCATGCCGAGACCAGGTGGGACCTGCCCTCGGGCTATGCCGTCAACACCTTCCAGGTGCAGAACCTGCAGCAGTTCGTGCAGGACGTAGGCAAGGCCAGCGGCGGCAAGCTCAAGATCACGGTGCACCCCAACGCATCGCTGTTCAAGGCCAATGAAATCAAGCGCACCGTGCAGTCCGGGCAGGTGGCGATCGGCGAGTTCATCCTTTCCGGCGCTGCCAACGAGGCGGCGGTCTACGGTGTGGACTCCATTCCGTTCCTTGCCACGAGCTATGCGGACTCCAAGCGCCTGGACCAGGCCTCGCGCCCGCTGCTGGTCAAGACGCTGGGGGCACAGGGCATGAAGCTGCTCTACACCGTGCCATGGCCGGCGCAGAGCCTGTATTCGGTGAAGCCTGTCACGGCCCTCAAGGACCTCAAGGGCACCAAGATGCGGGCCTACAACCCGGCCACGTCGGTCATCGCCAACCTCATCGGCGCGCAGCCGGTGACGATCCAGCTGGCCGAGCTGTCGGCGGCGCTGGCCACGGGCACCGTGGACAACTTTCTCACCTCCAGCGCCAGCGGCGTGGACAGCAAGCTCTACGAAAGCGTGAAGTACTTCTACGGCGTGGCGGCCTGGCTGCCGCGCAATGCCGTGGTGGTGAACCAGAAGGCCTTCGACAGCCTGGACAAGGCCACGCAGGACGCGGTGCTGGCGCAGGCCGCGATTGCCGAGCAGCGCGGCTGGGCGCTGAGCGAGCAAAAGGACCAGGAGTACCTCAAGGAACTGGCCGCCAAGGGCATGCAGGTGGACGTGAGCGCCGAGAACCTCAAGAAGGAGCTCAAGACCGTGGGTGAGCGCATGACGGCCGACTGGATCAAGACCGCGGGCGATGACGGCAAGGCTGTCATCGATGCCTACAACGGCAAGAAGTGAGCAGGCCGCCATGTCCCTCATGCCTCCTACATCGGCCATTGCGGGCGATGCGCCCCCGGCCCTGGCCATGCCGCCGCACGTGCTGCGGCGCGCGCTGGACGGCGCGTACCTGGCCGCCGGCGCCGTCGGGGCTGCCTGCATCGCCGTCATCTGCGTGCTGATGGTGGTCCAGTCGCTCGGGCGCCAGTTCGGCTTTCCGACCGGCGCCATCAACGACGTGGTGGCCTGGCTGTGTGCCGCAGCGGCCTTCCTGACCATGGCCCATGCCTTCAAGCACGGCGATTTCGTGCGCGTGACGCTGGTGCTGGAGAAGCTGTCTCCCGCCACGCGCCGCAAGTACGAGGTGGCCTGCCTGACCGTCGCGGCCGTGGCCATCGGCTACCTCACCTGGTGGGCCTGTGTCTTCACCTACGAAAGCTGGCAGTTCAAGGAACTGGCCCAGGGCCTGTGGGCGATTCCCATCTGGATCCCGCAGATGAGCTTTGCGCTGGGCTCCGTGCTCTTTCTCGTCGCCGTGGTCGATGAGTGGTGGATCGTGGTGCAGGGCGGCGTGCCTACCTTTGTGCGGCTGGTGGAAGAGCGCCACGCCAAGGGCGACTTTTCTTCGGATCTTTAAGGAGCATCCCCATGGACATTCTTTCCATCGGCGCCTTCCTGTTGCTGCTCATGCTGCTCATGCTGTCCGGCGGTGTCTGGATCGCCATGACGCTGGCCATCTGCGGCTGGGTCGGCCAGGCCTTCTTCACCAGCAGCCAGCCCGGGCTGAACCTCTTTTCGGCCTTCTGGGAGAGCAACGCGAGCTGGGAGCTGGCGGCGCTTCCCCTGTTCATCTGGATGGGGGAGATCCTGTTTCGCACCCGGCTGAGCGAGGACATGTTCAGCGGCCTCGCCCCCTGGCTGAGCCGTGTGCCCGGCCGGCTGTTCCACACCACCATCCTGGGCTGCGGCATCTTCGGCTCGGTGTCGGGTTCGTCGGCGGCCACCTGCGCCACCATCGCCAAGGTCTCGCTGCCTGCGCTCAAGAAGCGCGGTTACAACGAGAGCATCGCGATCGGTTCGCTGGCCACGGCAGGCACGCTCGGTATCCTGATTCCGCCGTCCATCACCATGGTGGTGTACGCCGTGGCGGCCGATGCCTCCATCATCCGCATCTTCCTGGCGGGCTTCTTGCCCGGCTTGCTGCTGATGCTGCTGTTCTCGGGCTACATCGCCTGGTGGTCCGTGCGCAACAAGCAGCTCATGCCTGCCGACGAGCCGCCCACCACCTTCCGCGAAAAGCTGTATCTGTCGCGCAACCTGATTCCCTGTGCGCTGCTGATCGTGTTCATCTGCTGGTCCCTGGTGGCCGGCTGGGCGACGGCCACCGAGTGCGCGGCCTACGGTGTGGTGGGTGCCCTGGCACTGGCCGCATGGTGCAGGGCGCTGACCTGGCAGAACTTCAAGGAAGGCCTGGCGGGCTCGGCGCGCACCAGCTGCATGATCATGTTCATCCTGGCGGGCGCCGCGTTCCTCACCAAGACCATGGCCTTTACCGGCATACCGCGCGAGCTGGCCGAATGGGTCGATTCGATGCACCTGTCGCCCTACGCGCTGATCGCCTGCCTGGTGGGCGTGTACCTGGTGCTGGGCACCGCGCTCGACGGCATCAGCATGATCGTGCTGACCGCTGCGGTCGTAATGCCCATGGTCGAGAAGGCCGGGTTCGATCTCATCTGGTTCGGCATCTTCGTGATCCTGCTGGTCGAGATCGCCGAGGTCACGCCGCCCGTCGGTTTCAACCTCTTCGTGCTGCAGAACATGACCGGCAAGGACAGCAACCTGATCGCCAAGGCAGCCATACCGTTCTTCCTGTGCCTGGTGGTGTGCATCGGCCTGATCACGGTCTTCCCGCAGATCGTCACCATCGTCCCTGACCTCGTGATGGGCCAGCCGAAGTAGCAACCGCGGCCTGCGTCGGCCCGTTTTCCCCTGTGTCTGCCGGCCCCCGCGCCGGCCCCTCATCCCCCAACAGGAGCTTGCCATGAAGATGGTCTTGCTGGCCGCGCTCGCCGTGGCCCCGGCGCTGCACGCCCAGACACAGTGGAAGCTGGCCACCGGCTACCGGGTGGAGTCGTTCCACACGCGCAACATCGTCCAGTTTGCGCAGGATGTGGAGCGCGCATCCTCAGGCGCCCTGCGCATCGAGGTGCACGCCAACAACACGCTGGCCAGGCTGGCGGACATTCCGGCCGCAGTGCAGGGCGGCAAGGCCCAGGCGGGCGAGACCATCATGACCAGCCTGGTGGCAGACATGCCCATCGCCGGGGCCGATGCCGTGCCCTTCGTGGTGCACAGCTATGCCGATGCGCGCCGCCTGTGGGACCTGCAGCGGCCTTTGATCGACACGCACCTTGCGGCCAAGGGCATCAAGGCGCTGTACGCCGTGCCCTGGCCGCCGCAGGGGCTCCTGAGCGTTGCACCCGTGCGCTCATCGGCCGATTTCAAGGGCACCCGCATGCGTACGTACAACCCCGCCACGGTGCGCATCGCGCAAATGCTGGGCGCCACGCCGGTGGATGTGCCCATGGTCGACGTCAACAAGGCGCTGTCGGCGGGCAAGCTCGACTCCATGATCACCTCGGCCCTGACCGGGGTGGAAAACCAGGTCTGGGGCCAGATCCGGCAGTACTACGGCATCAACGCCTGGTTTCCCAAGAACATCGTTTTTGTCAACCAGCAGGCCTTCGATGCGCTGCCCGCCAGCGTGCGCGAGGCGGTGGTCCAGGCCGCCGCGCAGGCCGAGGCGCGCGGCTGGGCCCTGAGCGCGGCGGTGGCCGAAGAGTCGGTGGCCGAACTTCAGCGCAGGGGCATCAAGGTGGACCGCGCCCCTGCCGAGCTGGACTCCGAACTCCGGCGCCTGGGAGAACGCTTCTCCCGCGAGTGGGTGCAGTCCGTCGGCAATGAGGCCAACAAGATTTTCATTCCGTACTACTTTCAACGTTAACCAGTGAGTCTCATCACCATGCAAGTTCCCTCTACAGTGACCACCGCACCGGCTGGCAACCGCTGGCAGTTCTGGATCGACCGGGGCGGCACTTTCACCGACATCGTGGCCAAGCGGCCCGATGGGTCGCTCACCACCCACAAGCTGCTGTCCGAAAACCCCGAGCAGTACAAGGACGCGGCGGTGGCGGGCATACGGCACCTGCTGGGGCTGAAACCCGGCGAGCCGGTCACGTCAGCGCAAGTGGAGTGCGTGAAGATGGGCACCACGGTGGCCACCAACGCGCTGCTGGAGCGCAAGGGCGAGCCCACGCTGCTGGTCACCACGCGCGGCTTTCGCGACGCGCTGCGCATCGCGTACCAGAACCGCCCACGCCTCTTCGACCGCCACATCCAGCTGCCCGAGCTGCTGTACAGCGACGTGATCGAGGCCCGCGAGCGCATGGGCGCCCGGGGGGACGTGCTGCAGCTGCTGGATGAAGCCACGCTCCGGGGCGACCTGCTGGCCGCCTATGGGCGCGGCCTGCGCAGCGTGGCCATCGTGTTCATGCACGGCTACCGCTACGCGCAGCACGAAAAGGCGGCGCAGCGCATCGCCCTGTCGGTGGGGTTCACGCAGATCAGCACATCGCATGAAACCAGCCCCATGATGAAGTTCGTGAGCCGGGGCGACACCACGGTGGTGGATGCATACCTCTCGCCCATCCTGCGCCGCTACGTGGACCAGGTGGCCAGCGAGATGCCAGGGGTCAAGCTGTCCTTCATGCAGTCGTCGGGCGGCCTGACCGATGCGGGCACCTTCCAGGGCAAGGACGCGATCCTGTCCGGCCCGGCGGGCGGCATCGTGGGCATGGCGCGCACGGCGGGCCTGGCGGGGCACGAGAAGGTCATCGGCTTCGACATGGGCGGCACGTCCACCGACGTGAGCCACTACGCCGGTGCGTTCGAGCGCGAGTTCGAGACTCATGTGGCGGGTGTACGCATGCGCGCGCCCATGATGAGCATCCACACGGTGGCGGCCGGCGGCGGCTCGGTGCTGGCGTACGACGGCTCGCGGTTCCGCGTGGGCCCGGAGAGCGCGGGTGCCAACCCCGGCCCCGTCAGCTACCGCCGGGGTGGCCCGCTGGCCGTGACGGACGCGAACGTGATGGTCGGCAAGGTGCAGCCACGCTACTTCCCCAGCGTGTTCGGCCCGGCCGCCAATGAGACGCTGGACGCCGACGCGGTGCGCGAACGTTTTCAGGACATCGCCACGCAGACCCGGCGCAAGCCCGAGGAAGTGGCCGAAGGCTTCATCCAGATCGCCGTGCAGCAGATGGCCAACGCGATCAAGAAGATCAGCGTGGCGCGCGGCTACGACGTCACGCGCTACACGCTGCAATGCTTTGGCGGCGCGGGCGGCCAGCATGCTTGTTTGGTGGCCGATGCCCTGGGCATGACGCGGGTGTTCGTGCACCCGCTGGCGGGCGTGCTCAGTGCCTACGGCATGGGCCTGGCGGACCAGAACGTGATCCGCGAGCAGGCGGTGGAGATGCCGCTGGCCGCCGAGGTGCTGCCTCTGATCGCCGAGCGCCTGGACACGCTGGGCTCTGCCGCCCAGGCCGAGCTGGAGCGCCAGCAGGTCAGTGCCAACCCGGTGCAGGTGCGCCACAACGTGCATGTGCGCTACGAAGGCACCGACTCCGCGCTGGTCGTGCCCTTTGGCGACATGGCGGCCATCCAGTCCGCCTTCGAAGCGGCGTACCGCCAGCGCTTTGCCTTCCTGATGGTGGGCAAGGGCCTGGTGGTGGAGGCCGTGTCGGTCGAGGCGGTGATCGCCGGCGATGCGCCCGCAGAGCCGCGCCTGCCGGTGCACGCCCACCGCAAGCACCCGCTGCGCGAAACGGTGAAGATGTATTCGGGCAGCGAGTGGCACGACGCAGCCCTGGTGGTGCGCGAGGACCTGCGCCCCGGCGACGTGGTCCCCGGCCCCGCGATCATTGCCGAGAAGAACACCACCACCGTGGTGGAGCCGGGCTGGTCGGCGCGCCTGACCGACCTGGACCACCTGGTGCTGGACCGCGTGACCGCGCGCAAGGTGCAGTACGCCGCCGGCACCACGGTGGACCCGGTGCTGCTGGAGGTGTTCAACAACCTGTTCATGAACATCGCCGAGCAGATGGGCCTGCAGCTGCAGAACACCGCGTACTCGGTGAACATCAAGGAGCGGCTGGACTTCAGCTGCGCGCTGTTCGATGCCACCGGCAACCTGATCGCCAACGCGCCGCACATGCCGGTGCACCTGGGTTCGATGGGCGAGAGCATCAAGACCGTGATCCGCGAGAACACCGGCAAGATGCACCCCGGCGATGTGTTCATGCTCAACGACCCCTACCATGGCGGCACCCATCTGCCCGATGTGACGGTGATCACGCCGGTGTACGTGGCCGAAGGCGCGGAGCCCACGTTCTACGTCGGCAGCCGGGGCCACCATGCGGACATCGGCGGCACCACGCCGGGCTCCATGCCGCCGTTTTCCACGCGCATCGACGAAGAGGGCGTGCAGATCAACAACGTGAAGCTGGTGGACCGCGGCATCTTCCTGGAAGAGGAGGTGCGCACCCTGCTGGCCACGGGCGGCGGCACCACGGCGTACCCGAGCCGCAACCCAGAGCAGAACCTGGCCGACCTGCGCGCGCAGATCGCGGCCAACGAAAAGGGCGTGCAGGAGCTCGCGAAGATGGTGGAGCAGTTCGGCCTTCCCGTCGTGCAGGCCTACATGCGCCATGTGCAGGACAGCGCCGAAGAATCGGTGCGCCGCGTGATCACGCAGCTCAAGGACGGGCAGTTCACCCTGCCGCTCGACAACGGCGCGCAGATCAGCGTATCGGTCAAGGTCAACGTGGCCGAGCGCAGCGCGGTGATCGACTTCGCGGGCACCAGCGCGCAGCAGACCAACAACTTCAACGCGCCGCGTGCAGTGTGCATGGCCGCGGTGCTGTACGTGTTCCGCACGCTGGTGGACGACGACATTCCGCTCAATGCCGGGTGCTTGAAGCCCTTGCAGGTCCTCATCCCGCAGGGCTCCATGCTCAACCCCAACCCGCCGGCCTCGGTGGTGGCGGGCAATGTGGAGACCTCCACCTGCATCACCAATGCGCTGTTCGGCGCCTTGGGCGTGATGGCGGGCAGCCAGCCCACCATGAACAACTTCACCTTTGGCAACGCGCAGTACCAGTACTACGAAACCATCGCCGGCGGCAGCGGCGCGGGCGCGGTGTTCGATGCCTCGGGCCGCACGGTGCGCGGGTTCGACGGCACCAGCGTGGTCCAGACCCACATGACCAACTCGCGCCTGACCGACCCCGAGGTGCTGGAGTTCCGCTTCCCGGTGGTACTCGACAGCTACGAGATCCAGCGCGGGTCCGGCGGCGCCGGGCGCTGGGCCGGCGGCGATGGCGGCGTGCGGCGCGTGCGCTTTCTGCAGGCCATGACCGCCAGCATCCTGTCCAACGGCCGGCTCAATCCCGCCTTTGGCATGGCAGGCGGCCAGCCGGGCCGTGCCGGGTCCAACCGGGTGCTGCGCGCCAATGGCCAGGTTGAGGAACTGGGCCACATCGGCGCCGCGCTCATGGAGCCGGGCGATGTGTTCGAGATCTCCACGCCCGGCGGCGGCGGCTATGGGGAATGTGCGGCGCATTGAGCCGGGGCAGGAACGCCGCGGCCAGGGGCAGGCACGGCGCTTGCGTTCCTGCACGCCAGCCGCCCCCGTGGGGCGCATGTTGAACCAGGGAAGGGATTTTCATGAGCTATCTGCCTGCCACCACCGCGTCGGCATTGCCCGCCCAGGCAAGGGCTTCGCCACGGGCCCAGGCGTCGGCGCGCACCGCCGGCGGCGGCGGCACCGCGGCGCCCCCCCGGCGGCGCAACCTGAGCGTGGGCCAGAAGCTCGCCACCAGCTTTGGCCTGCTGGGCTGCGCGGTGGCCCTGCTGGGTGCGATGACCTGGATGACAGGCGAGGGCACCCGCCGCCAGGCCGCTCTGCTTGCGGGTGAGCAGCTGCCCATCGAGCGCTCGGTGCGCGACTGGAAGACGCAGTCCGTCACCATCGGCCAGATCGCGCTGCGCGCCACGGTGTCGTCCGACGTTTTCCCCCTGGTGGCCGAGCTGCGCAAGCAGCTGGCGGATGAAGACGCCATGCGCGGGCGCATCGAGGCGGCGCTGGCCGGTGCTTCCACCGCCGAGCACACCAAGCCCCTGTGGGCGGCGGCCCAGGCGCAGCGCCAGCAGTACGCGGCACTGCGCGACACGCTGGTGCAGAACGCCCTGGAGTCCAAGGTGATCAGCCAGAAGGAGCTGCAGGACCATGCCGCAGCGCTCACGCGCTACCTGCAGGCGATCGACCTGTTGCTCGATGCGTCGGAGCAGTCATCGCTGGCGGCGGCCGACACCATGGTCGCCGACGCATTGCGCGCGCAATGGATCAGCGCCATCGCCGTGCTGGTGGTGGTGGGCCTGTCGGGGTTGTTCGGGTGGCTGCTGCGGCGCTCCATCGTGCTGCCGCTGCGCCAGGCGTGCGAGGCCGCCGCGCAGGTGGCGAACGGCGATCTCACGGTGCACCTGGAGACCCGCCGCACGGACGAGATCGGGCAGTTGCTCACCGCGCTCAACGCCATGGTCGAGTCCTTGCACTATGTGGTGACCGAGGTGCGCGATGCGGGCGATTCCATCCACGTGGCCAGCTCCGAGGTGGCGGCGGGCAACACCGACCTGAGCGCGCGCACCGAGCATGCGGCCAGCAGCCTGCAGCAGACGGCGGAGAGCATTGCCCAGCTGGCGCAGATGGTGGCGGCCAATGCCGACAGCACCGGTCAGGCCCATGCGCTGGCGCGCAATGCCAAGGGGGTGGCCAGCAAAGGTGGCGAGGTGGTCGGCCAGGTGGTCACGACGATGGAAGAGATCAATGCCAGCAGCCAGAAGATCGCCGACATCGTGGGCATCATCGACGGCATCGCGTTCCAGACCAACATCCTGGCGTTGAACGCGGCGGTGGAGGCGGCCCGTGCCGGTGAGCAGGGCCGCGGATTCGCCGTGGTGGCCAGCGAGGTGCGGGGCCTGGCCGGGCGCAGCGCCAACGCGGCGCGCGAGATCAAGGCGCTGATCGCCGACAGCGTGGACAAGGTGAGCGACGGCGCGAGGCTGGTGGTGACCGCGGGCTCCACCATGGACGACATCGTCCGCAGCGTGGAGCGCGTGACCGCGCTGATGTCCGAGATCAACGAGGCCAGCACCGAACAGAGCACGCAGATCGGCCAGGTGAGCCAGGCGGTGGACCAGCTCGACCACATGACGCAGCAGAACGCCGCGCTGGTGGAAGAGGGCGCGGCGGCCGCGCAGAGCCTCCAGGACCAGGCGCACCGGCTGGCGCAGGCCATGGGGCAGTTCCAGCTCGTCCGTGCAGCGGTTTGATTTTGGAAAATCCAATAAAAAAGGGCCTGCAGCGCAGGCCCATCAAGCGCAAGGCGCTATGATTTTTATAGTTACATGCCCGAGTAGTTGGGGCCGCCGCCGCCCTCGGGCGTGACCCACACGATGTTCTGCGTCGGGTCCTTGATGTCGCAGGTTTTGCAGTGCACGCAGTTCTGCGCGTTGATCTGCAGGCGCTGCGCATCGCCGCCCTTGGCGGTGTCGGGCACGAACTCGTACACACCCGCCGGGCAGTAGCGGGCCTCGGGGCCGGCGTACTTGGCCAGGTTGATGTTGACCGGCACGCTCGCATCCTTGAGCGTCAGGTGGGCGGGCTGGTTCTCTTCGTGGTTGGTGTTGCTGATGAAGACGCTGGAGAGACGATCAAACGTGAGCTTGCCATCAGGCTTGGGGTAGACGATGGGCTTGCACTCGGCCGCGGGCTTCAGGTAGGCATGGTCGGGCTTGTCGCGGTGCAGCGTCCAGGGGATGTGGCCGCGCAGCACGAACTGCTCGAAACCGTTCATCAGCGTGGCCGTGGTCAGGCCGTACTTGAACCAGTTCTTGAAGTTGCGGTCCTTGTTCAGCTCGGTGTAGAGCCAGCTGGCCTCGAATGCCTCGGGGTAGGCCTTGAGTTCGTCGTGCTGGCGGCCGGCCACGATGGCGTCGTAGGCCGCCTCCGCGGCCAGCATGCCGGTCTTGATGGCGGCGTGGCTGCCCTTGATGCGGCCCACGTTCAGGTAGCCCGCGTTGCAGCCCACGAGCGCGCCGCCCGGGAAGATGGTCTTGGGCAGGGCGTTGATGCCGCTGGCGTTGATGGCGCGCGCGCCATACGACAGGCGCTTGGCGGTGATCTCGCCCTTGTCGTTCTCGAAGTAGTAGCGGACGTTCGGGTGCGTCTTCCAGCGCTGGAACTCCTCGAACGGGCTGAGGTAGGGGTTCTGGTAGCCCAGGCCGGTCACGAAACCGAGCGCGACCTTGTTGTCGTCCAGGTGGTACAGGAACGCGCCGCCGTAGGTGTCGTTCTCCATGGGCCAGCCGGCGGTGTGCATCACGAAGCCGGGCTGGTGCTTCTTGGGGTCGATCTCCCACAGCTCCTTCACGCCGATGCCGAAGCTTTGCGGGTCGCGGTCTGCGTCCAGCTTGTAGCGCGCGATCAGCTGGCGGCCCAGGTGGCCGCGTGCGCCTTCGGCGAACACGGTGTACTTGCCCAGCAGTTCCATGCCCAGCTGGAAGTTCTCGGTGGGCTCGCCGTCCTTGCCGACACCCATGTTGCCGGTGGCCACGCCCTTGACGGAACCGTTGTCGTTGTAGAGCACCTCGGCGGCCGCGAAGCCGGGGAAGATCTCCACGCCCAGCGCCTCGGCCTGCTCGGCCATCCACTTGGTCACGTCGCCCAGGCGAACGATGTAGTTACCGTGGTTCTGCGCGAACGGCGGCAGGAAGACGTTGGGGACACGAAAGCCCGACTTTTCCGACAGGAAGATGTAGGCGTCATCGGTCACCGGCTGGTTCAGCGGGGCGCCGCGTTTTTTCCAGTCGGGGATCAGCTCGGAGAGCGCCTTGGGGTCCATGATGGCGCCCGAGAGGATGTGCGCGCCGGGCTCGGAGCCTTTTTCCAGCACCACCACCGAGACATCCTGGCCTTTTTCAGCGGCCAGCTGCTTCAGGCGGATCGCGGTGGCCAGGCCGCCGGGGCCGCCGCCAACGACCACCACGTCGTATTCCATCGATTCACGGGGACCATACTGGGCGATGATTTCTTCGTTTGTCATGGGCTTCTCGTCGGGCGTTTGATAATGGGCTATTTTCTACAGAGCAGGGTGCAATGCCCTGTCTGGCTGGCGACTGATTGTATTCACGGAATAGAGACAATCGAACGACCGTTCTATTTTGATCAGTGGGGAAACTCTAAATGGCTTACAGCATCGACTTGTCCGGCCGCGTGGCCTTCATCACGGGCGCCTCCAGCGGCCTGGGCGCGCAGTTCGCCCGCACGCTGGCCCGCGCCGGCGCCGGGGTGGTGCTGGCCAGCCGCCGGGTGGAAAAGCTCAAGGAACTGCGCGCACGCATCGAAGGCGAGGGCGGCGATGCCCATGTGATCGAACTCGACGTGACGGACCATGCCTCGATCAAGTCCGCCGTGGCGCATGCCGAGACGGAGATGGGCTCCATCGACATCCTCGTGAACAACTCGGGCGTGAGCACCACGCAGCGCATCCAGGACGTGACGCCCGAGGACTACGACTTCATCTTCGACACCAACGTGAAGGGTGCGTTCTTCGTCGCGCAGGAGGTGGGCAAGCGCATGCTGGCGCGCTCGCGCGGTGCGGCGCCGGGCAGCTTCACGGGCGGGCGCATCATCAACATCGCCTCGATGGCCGGACTCAAGGTGCTGCCGCAGATCGGCGCCTACTGCATGAGCAAGGCCGCCGTGGTGCAGATGACCAAGGCCATGGCCATGGAGTGGGGCAAGTTCGGCATCAACGTGAACGCGATCTGCCCCGGCTACATCGACACCGAGATCAACCACCACCACTGGAACACCGAGCAGGGCAAGAAGCTCATCGACATGCTGCCCCGCAAGCGCGTGGGCAACGCGCAAGACCTGGATGCGCTGCTGGTGATGCTGGCCAGCGACCAGAGCCATTTCATCAACGGCGCGGTCATTGCGGCGGACGACGGTTTTGCGGTATAGGTTCCCCCTGAGTCGCTGCGCGCCTTCTCCCTGAGGGAGGCTCCACCCCGCGGTCTGGCAGGGCCAGTTCCACGGTGGCACGGGTGTTGGGTGGGGCGCGCCAGCTGCGTAGGCCGTGATCGTGCAAACAACTGAGTCAACGATGAAGATCGAAATCCCTGAGGTCAAGAAACTCGTCCATGAAATGCGCTTTCCCGTGCGCTGGGGCGACATGGACGCCATGGGCCATGTGAACAACACCGTGTATTTCCGCTACCTGGAAACGGCGCGCATCGACTGGATGGTGTCCGTGGGCTGCAACCCCGACCCGCACGGGCAGGGTCCGGTGATCGTCAACGCCTTCTGCAACTTCTACCGCCAGCTCGAATACCCGGCCGACGTGCTGCTCAAGCTCTATGTGAGCGATCCGGGCCGCACCACGTTCGAGACCTGGGGCACGATGGAGCGGGCGGACCAGCCGGGCGTGGTCTGCGCCGCGGGCGGCGCCACGACGATCTGGGTGGATTTTCCGCAGCAGAAGGCCACGGAACTGCCTGACTGGATGCGGGCGCTGGTCAGCTGAGGCGGGGGCGGACGGCCCGCGGGCTCAATCGGCCGGCAGCGCGATGCAGTGGGCCAGCGGCACGCCGCGCTCCTGCGCTGCGCCCAGCAGCAGCACCCGCCGCAACTCGGGCAGGTAGCGGACCGCGGTCTGTGGTGCGCTGTAGCCATTGGTGTCGGACAGGCTTTCCTGCATGCGCAGCATCCGGCCCGTTGGCCGGTGTTCGATGGCCAGGGTGCGCACGCCCGTATAGAAAGTGCTGTCGATGCGGCCTTCGGTGCCGAAGAAGCCGCCGCCCACGCGGGCCTTGCGGTGCGTGCCCTGGAACGTGGTGGCGATGCGCAGCTGGCCGTCGCGGCTGGTGCAACTGCCCTCGAATGCGGCCGCGCAGTCCATGGGCAGCGGGTTCTGCCGCACCATGACGGGCTGCACGGCCGGTGCCTGCAGCGCTGCGACGGGCACCGGTTCCAGGTGGGCGCAGTCCGTGTCAGGCACCACCTTCCAGGCCGTGGCGCCGGGGGAGTCCGCGATCTGCAGCCGTGGTATGCCCACGCCCGCGCCCAGGTAGTAGGCCGGTGCCGCGTCCCCGCTGCGGTAGAGCGTGGACGACAGCAGCGGCGACAGCGCGCCGGGGGGCACGGCCAAGGGCAGTGGGTGCACGGCCAGCGTTCCGGCGGGAGGCCCGAACCCGGCGCACCGCGCCGCACCCGCCGTGAAGGCGAGCGCCAGCAGCAAGGCTCCGGGCGCGGCGCGCATGGCGTCAGGCGGCAGGCTTGGCCTTGGGCACGCGACCCATCAGGTAGAACTCGGAATTGGGCAGCATGCCCGCGAAGCTGGCCATGCGGTTGGACAGGCCGAAGAACGCGGTGATGGCCGCGATGTCCCAGATGTCCTCGTCGTCGAAGCCGTGGGCGTGCAGCGCGGCGAAGTCGGCATCCTCGATCTCGTGCGAGCGTTCGCAGACCTTCATCGCGAAGTCGAGCATGGCGCGCTGGCGCGGCGTGATGTCGGCCTTGCGGTGGTTGACCGCCACCTGGTCGGCCAGGAAAGGCTTCTTTTCGTAGATGCGCAGGATGGCGCCATGCGCCACCACGCAGTACAGGCACTGGTTGGCGGCGCTGGTGGTGGTGACGATCATCTCGCGCTCGCCCTTGGTGAGGCTGCCTTCTTCCTTGAGCATGAGCGCATCGTGGTACGCAAAAAACGCGCGCCACTCGGCCGGGCGCCGGGCAAACGCCAGGAACACGTTGGGGATGAAGCCAGCCTTCTCCTGCACTTCGAGGATGCGGACGCGGATGTCTTCGGGCAGGCTGTCGAGCGAGGGCACAGGGTAGCGGGTCACAGGGGTCTCCTTGTCGATTTTTCAGTAGGTGGCAGGCATCAGTATCCGGGATTCAGGGATGCCACTGCGTGGCGCGCACGGGGCTTTGCGCGGGCGCTGCCGTGTTGCCCGCCAGCGCATACGACAGCTGCGTCGCGGCGCCGATCACCGTCTGGGCCAGGGCTTCGAGCTTTTCGGCCGGCAGGCGCGATGCGGGGCCGGAGATGCACACCGAGCCCATCAGGCGCCAGTGCATGCCGAACACCGGCGCCGACACCGTGGCCACGCCTTGCTCGCGTTCGCCGATGGACCAGTGGTAGCCCTTCCTGCGGATGTCTTCGTACGCCTTGCCCGGCTCGCCCGAGAACGCCAGGATCACGCGGCCCGGCGAGCCTTTGTCCAGCGGCAGGCCCTCGCCCATGCGGGCGTGGTGGCGCAGTGCCTGCGGGCCCTCCACGCGCACCAGGCAGGTCCGCACCTGGCCTTCGCGCACGTAGAAGGCCGCGCTTTCGCCCGTGGCGTGGGTCAGCTCGCGCAGCGCGGGCTCCAGCACGTTCTGCACATCAAAGCCCGCCTGGTAACGCGCGCCCAGCCAGCCCGCGGCAGGGCCCAGGCGCCAGTCGCCGTCCTCGCGCTGCACCATGAAGCCCGACTGCGCCAACGTGCGCGCCAAGCGCAGCACCGTGGTCTTGTGCAGGCCGCAGCGGCGGCTCAGCTCGGCCAGCGGCAGGCTGGATTCGCCCAGGGCAAAAGCCTCCAGCACCTGCAGGGCCCGGGTGACGGCGATGACACCCGTCGCAGGCTCGGAGTCTGCGGCCCCTGAGGCCTCTGGGGCTGGCACGGGGGCCGGTGGCTTGGGCGCCGGTGCACGGTGGGCTGCAGGACGCGCGGGTTTGCTGGGGCTGTTGCTCATGGTGCCATTCGTTTCATTGTGTGCAACGCCATTGTATGGGTTGAAACGTCTGCGTAAAGTCGCGGCCACGGCGCCGGGCCCTCGCAGGTTCTGCGGACCGGCGTGAATAACCACCATAAACGGAGACAAATCCATGCCAGCTTTTCCATCGCTTTCGCGTGCCGTCGGCGCGCACCTGTGCCACGCTGTGCTGGGCCTTGCCGCCCTGGCCGCACCCGCTGGCGCAGCCCGCCTACCCCAACAAGCCCATCCGCCTGATCGTGCCGTTCCCACCCGGCGGCGGCACCGACATGATCGCGCGCACCGTGGCGCAAAAGCTCACGGACCAGAACAAGTGGAACGTGATCGTGGACAACCGCCCCGGCGCAGGCGGCAACCTGGGCGTGGACGCCGCGGCCAAGTCGGCCCCCGATGGCTACACGCTGGTCATGGGCCAGACCAGCAACCTGGCGATCAACCCCACGCTGTACCCCAAGCTGCCCTACGACCCCATCAAGGACCTGGTGCCCGTGGCACTGGTGTCGTCGTCGCCCATCGTGATCGCCGCGCCGGCCAATTCGCCCTACAAGACCTTTGCCGATGTGGTGGCCGCATCCAAGGGCAAGCCCGACGCGCTCACCCTGGGCTACTCGGGCAACGGCACGGTAGCCCACCTGGCCGGCGAGCTGGCCGAGAACGCGGCGGGCATCAAGCTGCGCCACATCCCCTACAAGGGCGCGGCCCAGGCCATGACCGACCTGGTGGGCGGGCAGATCGATCTGTACATGTCGTCCGTGCCCACGCTGCTGGGCCAGGTGCGCAACGGCAAGCTCAAGGTGCTGGCCATCACGTCGGCCAAGCGCTCGTCGCAATTGCCGGATGTGCCCACGCTGGCGGAGTCGGGCTACAAGGGCTTCGAGGCCGTGACCTGGTTCGGCATCCTGGCGCCGGCCGGCACGCCCGCTCCCATCGTGGCGCAGCTGAACAAGGCGATCAACCAGGCACTGCAGCACGCTGAAGTGGCCGAGAAGCTGCGCTCCGAAGGCGGCGATATCTTGGGCGGCTCGGCCGATCAGTTCGGCCAGCTGCTGCGCACCGAAGTGCCGCGCTGGGGCAAGATCGTCAAGGACTCGGGCGCCAGCCTGGACTGATACGGCTTGCCTTCAACAGGCCTGTCTCCTTGGGGAGCTTTGCCGTGTACCGCACTGCCTGCGGCTCCCCGCCCAGCGATCCGTTGAAATGCCAAGCGCGCCCCACGCCCGGGCCCCACACGTCGCCCGTCCATCTTTTTCCAACCGCATTGCCTGCAGCCGCTCCACGTCCGCGGTCGCGCTGCGGCATGGGCATTGCGCAGCTGACACCGTGCCCGCCGCAGCCGCGCAGGCCCCACCGTTTTTCGTGCTCTCTACAAGGAATTCACCATGAGCCAACTCCCCGACATCATCCGTGACATCGACCGCGTGAGCGCCGAGGTCGTGCACAAAGCCGCGACCTTCCAGGCCGCCATCCTGGCCGACGTGGCGGGCCGCCGCGGCACGATGCATGGCCGCGTGGCCCCGGTGCACCAGGGCATGCAGGTGGCCGGCCCGGCCTTCACCGTGGAAGTGCGCCCCGGCGACAACCTCATGATCCACGCCGCCATCGCGCTGGCCCAGCCGGGCGACGTGCTGGTGATCGACGGCAAGGGCGACCTGACCGCCGCCCTCATGGGCACCCTGATGCTCAGCGCCTGCAAGAAGCGCGGCCTGGCCGGCGTGATCGTGGACGCGGCCATCCGCGACAAGCTCGAGATCCTGGAACTGGACTTCCCCGTGTTCAGCGCGGGCTTCAATCCCGCCGGGCCCACCAAGTACGTGCCCGGCCGCATCAACCACCCCATCTCCGCCGGCGGCGCCACGGTGAACCCCGGCGACCTGGTGGTGGGCGATGCCGACGGCGTGGTCGTGATCGAGCGCGCCAAGGCCCCCGGCATGATGGCGCTGGCCGACAAGAAAGTGGCCGACGAGGCCGCCCGCATCGACGCCATCGCCCGCGGCGACACCGCCTCGAAGTGGCTGCCCGCCGCGCTGCGTGCGGCGGGTGTCCTCCAGGAAGGGGAATCGCTGTGAGCACCAACCCCACCATCATCGTCACGGGCGCCGACCTGGCGCAGCAGGCGCTCAACCTGCTCACCGGCTACGACATCGTCTACGCGGGCAAGACGCCGACCGAAGACGACATGGTCGCCCTGGCCAGGCAACATGACCCCGTGGCCATCATCGTGCGCTACGGCAAGGTGGGCCCGGCCGTGATGGACGCGGCGCCTTCGCTCAAGGTGATCTCCAAGCACGGCAGCGGCACCGACACCATCGACAAGGTGGCGGCCAAGGCGCGCGGCATCGAGGTGGTGGCTGCCGTGGGCGCCAATGCCGCGGCCGTGGCAGAGCAGGCACTGGCGCTGCTGCTGGCCTGTGCCAAGTCGGTGGTGCAGCTGGATGCGCGCATGCACGCCGGCCACTGGGACAAGGCCACGCACAAGAGCCTGGAGCTCTACGGCCGCACGGTGGGCCTGGTGGGCCTGGGCGCCATTGGCCTGCGCTTTGCCAAGATGGCCGACGCCCTGGGCATGCGCGTGATCGGTTTCGACCCGTTCGCCAAGAACCTGCCCGACTACGTGCAGAGCGTTCCGCTCGAAACGATCTGGCGCGAGGCCGATGCCGTGTCCTTGCACTGCCCGCTGACCGACGAGAACCGCGGCATGTTGAATGCCGCCACGCTCGCACAGTGCAAGCGCGGCGTCATCGTGGTGAACACCGCCCGCGGCGGCCTCATCGACGAAGCCGCGCTGCTGGCGGCCGTGCGCTCGGGCCAGGTGATGGCGGCGGGCCTGGACAGTTTTGCAGTGGAGCCCATGGTGGCCGGCCACCCGTTCCAGGGCGAGAAGAATTTCATCCTCAGCCCGCACATCGGCGGCGTGACGAGCGACGCCTACGTGAACATGGGCGTGGGCGCGGCCCAGAACCTGCTCGCCGTGCTGGCCGGTGAGGCGGCAGCCGCCCCAGCCGCGTA
This sequence comes from Acidovorax sp. GW821-FHT10E04, assembly GCF_059415185.1. Taxonomy (NCBI): domain Bacteria; kingdom Pseudomonadati; phylum Pseudomonadota; class Betaproteobacteria; order Burkholderiales; family Comamonadaceae; genus Acidovorax; species Acidovorax sp. GW821-FHT10E04. The sequence continues at coordinate 989,076 of NZ_JBWKMT010000001.1, read as the reverse complement.
GCCAGGGCGGGGGACATGCTCGTGAGCAAAATTTTCAAGCAAAAATGGCCTCTAGCGCTTACCTGCAAGGCGCTGGAAGCTACGCTATTGATAGCGCCTGCAGCGTGCCTGGCGCAGGCTGGCGACTACCCATCCAAGCCCGTGAAGCTACCGGCCTTTGTGGTTTGATAAATATTGACTATCAATCGAATTCAATCGATTTAATTTACGTGTCATGGATTGCTTCCTACCATTGGTCTCGCCAAGTGCCTGAACCGCTTACACAAGGAGAGACCCATGACGACAGAAGCCCAATGCCCTTTCGACCACGGTAAGGCCGCCGCGCCCAAGGGCCGTGGCAACGCGGACTGGTGGCCCAACCAGCTCAACCTGCGCCCGCTCAACCAGAGCTCTCCGCTCGTCGACCCCATGGGCGACGGCTTCAATTACGCCGAAGAATTCAAGAGCCTGGACCTGGCCGCCGTGAAGGCCGACCTGCACGCGCTGATGACCGACTCGCAGGACTGGTGGCCGGCCGACTTCGGCCACTATGGTCCGTTGTTCATTCGCATGGCCTGGCACAGCGCCGGCACCTACCGCCTGGCCGACGGCCGCGGTGGCGCGGGGGCCGGGCAGCAGCGTTTTGCGCCGCTCAACAGCTGGCCCGACAACGCCAACCTGGACAAGGCGCGACGCCTCCTGTGGCCCATCAAGCAGAAATACGGCCGCAAGATTTCCTGGGCCGACCTGATGATTCTCACCGGCAACGTGGCGCTCGAATCCATGGGCTTCAAGACCTTCGGTTTCGGCGGCGGCCGCCCCGACGTGTGGGAACCCGATGAAAACGTCTACTGGGGCGCAGAGACCACCTGGCTGGGCGGCGACAAGCGCTACAGCGGCGAGCGCGACCTGGCCAAGCCCCTGGCCGCCGTGCAGATGGGCCTGATCTACGTGAACCCCGAGGGTCCCAACGGCAACCCCGACCCCATCGCGGCGGCGCGCGACATCCGCGACACCTTTGCCCGCATGGCCATGGACGATGAAGAGACCGTGGCGCTGATCGCCGGCGGCCACACCTTCGGCAAGACCCACGGTGCGGGCGACGCGGCCCTGGTGGGCAAGGAGCCCGAAGGCGGCGGCATCGAGGACCAGGGCTTCGGCTGGATCAGCAAGCACGGCAGCGGCTTTGGCGGCGACGCCATCACCAGCGGCCTGGAAGTGACGTGGACCACCACGCCCACGCAATGGAGCAACAACTTCTTCGAGAACCTGTTCGGCTTCGAGTGGGAACTGACCAAGAGCCCGGCTGGCGCGCACCAGTGGACGGCCAAGGGCGCCGAGGCGACGATTCCCGATGCGCACGATCCCTCGAAGAAGCGCGTGCCCACCATGCTCACCACCGACCTGTCGCTGCGCTTCGATCCGGCCTACGAGAAGATCTCGCGCCGCTTCCTCGCGCACCCCGAGCAGTTCGCCGACGCGTTTGCGCGCGCCTGGTTCAAGCTCACGCACCGTGACATGGGCCCCCGCGTGCGCTACCTGGGCCCTGAGGTACCGGCCGAAGTGCTGATCTGGCAGGACCCGATTCCCGAGGTGGACCATGCCCTGGTGGACGACCAGGACGTGACGGTGCTCAAGGCCAAGATCCTGGCGTCGGGCCTGTCGGTTGCGGAGCTGGTGTCCACCGCCTGGGCCTCGGCCTCCACCTACCGCGGGGGCGACAAGCGCGGCGGCGCCAACGGTGCCCGTGTGCGCCTGGCACCGCAGAAGGACTGGGAAGTGAACCAGCCTGTGCAACTGGCCAAGGTGCTGGGCCAGCTCGAAGCGATCCAGCAGGACTTCAATGCCGCGCAGAGCGGCGGCAAGAAGGTCTCGCTGGCCGACCTGATCGTGCTGGGCGGTGCTGCGGCCATCGAGTCGGCCGCCCGCAGCGCAGGCCAGGAAGTGGTCGTGCCTTTCACGCCAGGCCGCATGGACGCCTCACAGGAGCAGACCGATGTGCCTTCGTTCGAGGTCATGGAGCCGCTGGCCGATGGCTTTCGCAACTATGTGCGCCCCGGCCTCGAAGGCGCGGTGGCCGAGCTGCTGATCGACCGCGCCAACCAGCTCACGCTGACCGGCCCCGAGATGACCGTGCTGGTGGGCGGCCTGCGCGCCCTGGGCGCCAATGCAGGGCAGGGCCGGCACGGCGTGTTCACGCAGCGTCCCGGTGTGCTCACGAACGACTTCTTCGTGAACCTGCTGGACATGCGCACCCGGTGGCAGAAATCGGCCTCCGAGGCCGGCGTGCTGGAGGGCGTGGACCGTGCGAGTGGCGCTCCGAAGTGGACGGGCACGGTGGCCGACCTCGTGTTCGGCTCCAACTCGCAGCTGCGCGCGCTGGCCGAGGTGTATGGCAGCAGCGATGCGCAGGCGGTGTTCGTGCAGGACTTCGTGAAGGCATGGACCAAGGTCATGAACCTGGACCGCTTTGATCTCGCGCCCGCGGCACACCCAGCACAGGCCTGAGCCCCCCGGACTGACGACGCCACCGGCCTGGCCTCCTTGGGGAAGGGCTGGTGGCGTTGTGCTTTTCGGGCGGGCAGGGCGGCTACCATGGCGGCCCCAAACCGAACCGGAGAGCCCGCATGACGCAACCCCCATCCTCCAAGGATTTCGACAAAGGCCTGGCCACGCGCAAGCAGGTCATGGGCGAGGACTTCGTGGCCAGTGCCTTTGGCAATGCCACGGAGTTCACCCAGCCGATCCAGGAGTTCATCACCCGCAATGCCTGGGGCGATGTCTGGCAGCGCCCGGGGCTGGACATGAAGACGCGCAGCCTGATCACCGTGGCGTTCCTCACCGCGCTGGGCAAGCAGCACGAGCTCAAGGGCCATGTGCGCGGTGCACTCAACAACGGCGCCACGGCGGCCGAGATCCAGGAGGTGCTGCTGCATGCCAGCATCTACTGCGGACTGCCCACCGCCGTGGAGGCTTTCCGCACGGCCGCCGACGTGATCGACGGGCCGAAAAAATAAGGCTTCAGCCCGCCAGGAGCTTGTGCACGAGATCGGCTGCGGTCGACGCGTTGTACTTGCGCATGAGGCGGGCGCGGTAGATCTCCACCGTGCGGTGGCTGATCTCCAGCGTGCGGCCGATCTCCTTGGAGGTCAGGCCTTCCAGCAGGCGTGCCGCCACTTCGCGTTCGCGGCCTGTCAGCTCCGCTTTCACGGGGCGCTGGGAACTCAGGTCCTCGAAGCTCCAGATGCCCGATTCATGCGGTGCATTGCGATTGAGCGCGCGCCCCGACACATGGCACCAGAAGACCTCGCCGTTGGCGCGCTTCATGATGCGGTTGTCGGCGTAGTGGCCCTTGGCGTTCAGGATGGGCTCCATGTGGGCGCCCAGGCGCTCATACTCGTCGGCGCTCGGATAAAGTACCTGGAAGGACTGGCCGATCAGCACCTCGCGCGAGGCGCCGAACATCTCGCAGACCTGCCGATTGCAATCGACCATGGTGCGGTTGCGTGACAGCACCAGGCCCACGGGAGCCATGTCGAAAGCGAGTCGGTAATCAACGTCCATAGTGCAAATCTTTAGGGGATACTACTTATTCGGGTACGTAGTATCGTAGCGCATCCAAAATTCACAAGGAGATCGTGGTGAACAAGATATTCCCCTCCGCGGCCGAGGCCCTCCGGGGTGTGGTTGCAGACGGCCAGCTCATGGCTGTGGGCGGTTTCGGGTTGTGTGGCATTCCGGAGGCGCTGATCGATGCGCTGCGCGATTCGGGTGCCAAGAATCTCACCGTGATCTCCAACAATGCGGGCGTCGACGGCTTTGGCCTGGGCAAGCTGCTCGAGACCCGCCAGATCAAGAAAATGATCTCTTCGTACGTGGGCGAGAACAAGGAGTTCGAACGCCAGTACCTCGCGGGCGAACTGGAACTGGAGTTCACGCCCCAGGGCACGCTGGCCGAGAAGCTGCGCGCCGGCGGCGCGGGCATTCCGGCCTTCTTCACCAAGACCGGCGTGGGCACCATCGTTGCGGACGGCAAGGAGCTGCGCGAGTTCGACGGCGAAACCTATGTGATGGAGCGCTCCCTGGTACCCGAGGTGTCGCTTATCAAGGCGGATGTGGCGGACAAGTCCGGCAACCTGCGCTTCAACCTCACCGCGCGCAACTTCAATCCCGCCGCGGCCACGGCCGGCAAGGTCTGCATCGTGGAGGTGGAGCGCATCGTGGAAACGGGCGAGCTTGCGCCCGATGACGTCCATCTGCCCGGCATCTACGTGCACCGGATCGTGCTCAACGCCAACCCTGAAAAGCGCATCGAAAAACGCACCATCACCGAGAAAGCAGGAGCCTGACCATGTCGTGGACCCAAGACCAGATGGCCGCACGCGCGGCGCAAGAACTTGAAGACGGCTTCTATGTGAACCTGGGGATCGGCATCCCCACGCTGGTGGCCAATTTCACGGGCGACAAGGAAGTGTGGCTGCAGTCCGAGAACGGCATGCTGGGCATCGGCCCTTTCCCTACCGACGACAAGGTGGACCCCGACCTCATCAATGCCGGCAAGCAGACCGTCACCACGATCAAGGGCTCGTCGATCTTTGGCAGCGACCAGTCGTTCGCCATGATCCGCGGCGGCAAGATCAACCTGTCGATCCTGGGTGCCATGCAGGTCAGCGAGAAGGGCGACCTGGCCAACTGGATGATCCCTGGCAAGATGGTCAAGGGCATGGGCGGCGCCATGGACCTGGTGGCTGGCGTCAAGCGCGTGATCGTGCTCATGGAGCATGTGGCCAAGAAGAAGGACGGCACTGAAGACCTCAAAATCCTGCCCCAGTGCACGCTGCCCCTGACGGGCGTGGGCGTGGTCGACCGCATCATCACCGACCTGGCCGTGCTGGACGTGACGCCCGAAGGCCTCAAAGTCATTGAACTGGCACCCGGCGTCACCTTCGAAGCCCTGCAGGGCAAGACGGGCGTGACGCTGCTGCCGTAAGGCGTTGCTTCATGCGCCGCCGCATGCGGCGGCGGGTTGACCCTTCAGGCATGCAAGACAAAAAGGCCGGAGCCCTTCACGGGGCTCCGGCCTTTTGCGTGGCGGCTGCGGTGCGCCTGCACCGCATGGCGGTGGCCTTTTACATCGCGCCGATTTCACCAGCGGGGATCTGGCCGGTGCGCACGGCTTCAGCAGCCTGGGCACGCACGGCGGCGCGGTCGGCGGTGGATTGGTAGGTCACCACGCGCGAACCTGCGGGTTCGATGGAGCGGGTCTGGGCCACGGTGGCGGCTTCGGCGGCCACTTCGGCGCGGGTGCGGTTCGTCTCGAACTTCGTGGCGAACTGCGAGGCATCGGCCTCGTCGGCCTGGGCACCGAAAGAAGCGAAAGCAGCCACGGCGGCGATGGAGAGGAAGCGGGCGGTCTTGTTCATGATGAAAATCCTTGAAGTTAAAAAAGCGTCTCAGAAAAACCGGGACAAAGCGGAAAGTGACAACTGCTTCAAACCGGGTTCGGTGAGTCGCCTTGCGGGATCGGCTCATCGATGGGTTGAACTGTACGCCTGGGGTATCCAAAGAAAAACCATCTGGTCGCGAACTAACTGTTCCAGTTTTGACAACAGTTGACGGGCGCATGGCGGCACACGCCGCGTCCTGCGCCGGGGCAACAAAAAAGGGCCTGTGGGCGTCTGGCGACCACAGGCCCTCCGGTTTCAGGGATTCATCTCACGCCGCTGTGTAGAGCTCCCAGGCCTCGGACGCACTCGCGCCGCGGTGGATCATCGCCATCAGTGCGTTGACCACCGCCGACGGGTTGGCGTGCTGGTACACGTTCCGGCCATAGACCATGCCCACGGCCCCCTGGTCCAGCAGCACGCGCGAGCGCGCGAACACCTGCTGCAGGTCTTCGCGGCCGCCGCCGCGCACCAGCACCGGGCAGCGCGCTGCCTGCACCACGCGGTGGAATTCGGCGGGGTCGGTGGTGGGGTCGGCCTTCACGATGTCGGCGCCCATCTCGCGCGCCAGGCGCACCAGGGTCACGATCTTCTCGGCGTCGCCATCGACCATGTAGCCGCCTTGCTCGCTGTGCGGGCGCATCACCAGCGGCTCGATCATCAGCGGCATGCCGTAGCGGTCGCAGTCGGCGCGCACGCGCGCGATGTTCTGCACGCACTGGCGAAACAGGTCGGGTTCATTGGGCAGCATGAACAGGTTGACCACCACGCAGGCGGCATCGCGCTGCACGGCCGGCAGCACGGGATCGTGCTCGTTCTGCAGCACGGCCCACATCACGCGGTGGGCGGTGGCGTTGTAGGGGTTGCCCATGTCGATGCGCATCACCAGCGCCGGCTTGCTGCGGCCCGGGCGGTCCTGCAGCAGGTCGGCCTGGCCGTAGTTGAGCTGGATGGCGTCGGGCGCGGCGGCCACGAGCTTGTCCATCACGCCGGGCATGTCCTCCAGCCCGTTGAGGAACGAGGGTTCGTTGCACACGCCGTGGTCCAGGGCGATGTCCAGGCAGCGCCCGTGGGTCAGCAGGCGGTTCAGGCGTGCGGTCTTGTCCTTCGACATACGAAGAGGTCCTTGGTTGGTGGGAGTAAGAAAAAGGGGGAAGAGGTTCGTCAGGCCAGCGCCTTCAGGTGCCGGGCGGCGGCCGTGTCGATGCGCAACACGGCCTCCTCGGGCAGGTCCAGCGCGCCGGCGGTGGCGTTCTCGGTGGCCTGTGCCCGCGTGCGTGCACCGCACAGCGCCACCGATACATTGCCGCTGGCCAGCGTCCAGGCGATCATCAGCTGACCGAAGGAGCAGCCCAGTGGCCGGCGCACTGGTTCGAGTTCGTCGAAGAAGGCCTTGAGCCTGGCGCGGTTGGCCGCGCTGAAACGCGGGTTGCTCGCGCGCTGGTCGTCGCCCGTGAATTCGCGCGCCGGGTCGATGGGGCCGGCGAGCAGGCCCAGCGCCAGCGAGGAGTAGCCCAGCATGGCCACGTTATGGCGGCTGCACAGGGGCAGCAGCGTCTGCTCGATCTCGCGGTCGATCAGGCTGTAGCGCTCCTGCGCCGCGTCCACGGGACCGTACTGCAGGTACTCGGCCAGCGTCTCGGGGCTCGCGTTGCTCACACCGATGGCGCGGATCTTGCCCTGCTGCTTGAGCGTGAGCAGGGCGTCCATGGTCTCCTCGACCGGCGTGGTGGCGTCCTGCCAGTGGGTGATGTACAGGTCGATGTAGTCGGTCTGCAGGCGTTTCAAGCTCTCCTCGGCCTCGTGGAAGATCGATTCGCGGCCCAGGTGGCGGTACACGGGGTGGCCGTCTTCGTCGAAGAAGTGCGTGCCCTTTTGCGTGTGCCACACCAGGCCGCACTTGGTGGCGATCACCGCCTCATGGCGGCGGCCCTTGAGGGCGGCGCCAACGATGTTTTCGGAGGCGCCCAGGCCATAGGCCGGCGCGGTGTCGATCAGCGTCACCCCGGCGTCGAGCGAGGCGGCTATGGCGTCGGTGGCGGCGGCACTGTCCTGGCCGCCCCACATCCATCCGCCCATGGCCCAGGTACCGAGGCCGATGGCCGAGCACTGGATGCCCGACGGGCCCAGGGTGGTGGTCTTCATCGCTGCGTTCATCATCACGGCATTCATCGTTGGGTCTTTCGGGTGTTCATGAGGTGGTCGATGGTCACGGCGGCCAGCAGGATCAGGCCCTTGATCACGTCCTGCCAGTACGGCGAAACGTCCAGCAGGATCAGCGAGCTGGTCACCACCGAGAGCAGGGCCAGGCCCAGCACGGCACCGAGCACCGTGCCCGAGCCGCCCTTCAGGCTGGCGCCGCCGATCACGGCCGCGGCGATCACGTTGAGCTCCATGCCCACGCCGAAGGTGGGCGTGGCCGCGCCGAAGCGCGCGGTGTAGATCACCCCGGCCAGGCCGGCGGATGCGGCGCACAGCACCGTCACCCAGAACTTCACGTGGCCCACGCGGATGCCCGAGTACAGCGCCGCCTTCTCGTTGCTGCCGGTGTAGAACACGCGGCGCATCAGGCTCGCGCGGCGCAGCACGAAATCGCTGACCACCACGATGAAAAGGAAGATCAGGATCACGGCCGGGATGCCGAACAGCGTACCCTGGCCGATGAACTTGAACGAGGCCGGCAGCGAGAACAGCGACTGGGGCGTGCCCTGGGTGAGCGCCAGGCACAGGCCGCGCACGATGACCATGAAGGCCAGCGAGGCGATGAAGTGGTTGAGCCCGATGCGCACCACGCAGCCGCCGATCATGGCGCCGATGAGCGCGCTGGCGGCGATCGCGATGAGCCCGGCCGTCCAGGGATCGAACCCCATCAGGAACAGCTTGCCCGTGACCACCATCGCGAAGCACACCACCGAGCCCACCGACAGGTCGATGCCGCCCACGATGAGCAGGATGGTCATGCCCACGACCACGATGCCCTCGATGGAGAAGGACAGCAGCATGGCGCGGATGTTGTCCCAGGTCAGGAAGTAGGGCGACGCGAAGCTCATGCCCACGCACAGCGCGAGGATGATGACCAGAAGGCCCATCTCGCGCATGCTGGTGAGCTTGGGGGCGCCGGGCTTGCCCGGCCTCCCGGGCGCCTCGCGCGGCGGCTGCAGGCCGGCGACGGAGCCGGCGTCCAATTGTGCGGGGTGATTCATGCGATTTCCTCTTGCTGTCGTTCCAGTCCCGAGGCCAGCCGCAGCAGGGCCTCTTCCGTCATGTCCTTGCCTTGCACCTCGCCCGCCACGCGCCCGTCGCGGATCACCAGGGCCCGGTCGCACAGGCCGATGATCTCGGGCAGCTCCGAGGAGATCACCACCACGCCCACGCCCTGGCAGGCCAGGTCGCGCAGGATGTGGTGGATCTCCGACTTGGCGCCCACGTCCACGCCGCGCGTGGGCTCGTCCATCAGCAGCACCGACGGGTTGGTGGCCAGCAGTTTGGCGATGGCCACCTTCTGCTGGTTGCCGCCCGACAGGCTCGCCACCTCGATCTGCACGCCGTCGGACTTGAGCTTCAGGCGCGCGCCCAGCTCCTGCGCCAGCCGGTGCTCGGTCGCACGCTGCAGCAGGCCCAGGCGCGAGCTCACGCGCGCCAGCGCCATGGACGCGATGTTCTGCGCGATCGGCAGGTCCAGGTACACGCCTGCGGCCTTGCGGTCCTCGCTGAGGTAGGCGATGCCTTCGCGCAGCGCGTCGCTGTACTTGCGGATGGCAAGCTGCTTGCCGTTGAGGCGCACGCTGCCGCCAGTGGCGAGGCGCAGGCCGCACAGGGTCTGCGCCAGCTCGCTGCGGCCGGCGCCCATGAGCCCGGCGATGCCCAGGATCTCGCCGCGCCGCACGGTGAAAGAGACTCCGTGCACGCGCTCGCCGTCGGCCAGGTCGCTCACTTCGAGCACGTGCTCGCCGGGGTCTGCGTCCTGCTGCTTGGGCGGGTAGTAGTTGCCCAGGTCGCGCCCGACCATGCGCCGCACCAGGCCGTCGGCATCGAGCTCGGCCAGCGGCCCCGAATGTACGTTGCGGCCATCGCGCAGCACCGTCACGCGGGTGCAGTGCGCAAAGATCTCGGCCATGCGGTGGCTGATGTAGATGATGGCTATGCCCTGGTCCTTGAGGTCGTGCAGCACCCGAAAGAGGGCGGCCGACTCGTTGTCCGTGAGCGCGGCGGTCGGTTCGTCCAGGATCAGCACCTTGCAGTCAAGCGTGAGCGCCTTGGCGATCTCGATCAGTTGCTGGCTGCAGATGGGCAGGTCCCCCACGCAGGCGGCGGGGTCGATGTCCTGGCCCAGCCGCTGGAGCACCTTGGCGGCGCGCGCGTTGAGGTCGGCGTAGTCCATCCACGCCTGCCGGCCGGCATTGATCTCGGGCATGAAGATGTTCTCGGCCACGGTGGCGTCGGCGCACAGGGCGATCTCCTGGTGCACCAGGCCGATACCCAGGCGCATGGCCTGGGCCGGACCATCGATGGCCACCACGCGGCCGTCCAGCAGGATCTCGCCTGCGTCCGGCTGGTGGATGCCATCGATGATGTTCATCAGCGTGGACTTGCCCGCGCCGTTCTCGCCGCACAGGGCGTGGATCTCGCCCGCCTGCAGCGAGAAGTCCACGCCCGAGAGCGCATGCGAAGCGCCGAAGCGCTTGCAGATGCCGCGCAGCGCGAGCAGGGGAGCGCCCATGGTGGTGGTGCTCACTCGCTGATGCCCTTGGTGCCGCGGCGCGCGAGGTACTTGTCCCAGTAGAAGTCGTCGGCGTTGGCCTTGCTGACCACGGCCAGGCCGTTGTCCAGGAAGGGCACGGCCATGGGGTTGGTGCCGTTGCGCTTGGCGTCATTCATCGGGTCGATGAGGCCGGGGTTCTTGGCCAGGAACAGCATCATCATGCCCATGTAGCCCTGCATGCCCTGGTTGGGGTTGATGGCGCCGAACACGTCGCCGGACTTGATCATGTCCAGGATCTTGGCGTTCACGTCGCAGCACATCACCTTGATGTTCTTCTTGGTCTCCACCTTGGCCTGGGCCGCACCGAGCGCCGAGTTGGCCTCGGGCATGAACAGGGCGCCCAGGTTGGGGTTGGCCTGCGCCAGGCTCTGCACGGCCTGGTAGGCCTTGTTCGGGTCCTGGTTGCTCGCGGCGCGGCCCACCAGCTTCATGCCCGGGTGCTTGGTCTTCATGCGGTTGATGAAGGCGGCGATGCGGCGGTCGTGGTTGTCCTGGCCGGGGTTTTCCAGCACGGCGAACTCGCCCTTGCCGCCCAACGATGCGGCGATCGCGTCGGCGGCCTGCGCGCCTTCGCGGTCATTGTCCGAGGTGATGAACGAGGTGCGCTTGGAGTTGGGCGAGTCGGCCGCGAAGGTGACGACCGGGATGCCCATGGCTGCTGCGCGGTTGATGGGCTCGATGAACGGGTCGGGGTTCATGGGGTGCAGCAGGATGCCGGCGGGCTTGCGTGCCAGCTCCTGCTCGAACGAGGCCAGCTGCTTGTTCACGTCGTACTCGGGGGTGCCGGTGTAGCGGGTGCGGACACCCAGCGTGCGGCCCAACTGCTTCATCATCTCGTAGACCGGAAACCAGTACTCCACGCCCGAGACCATCACGTTCATCACGTAGACGTCGCTGGGGTTGCCGCGCAGGCCACCCGCGGCGGCGGGGGTTGCTGCAGGTTGCTGCGCGAACGCGCTGGTGCCGGCCAGGCCGATACCGGCGGCGGCTGCGGACTTCAGGAAATTACGCCTCATTGATGTCTCCTCTTGTTGAACGGAGCAGCGTGTGATTGCTGCTTTCTCCAGGGCTGTGATGGGGTGCTTGGTGTCACGACAGTTGTTATGACAGGCAGAATGTAATCTTGGATCGAAGCGCCAGATAGTTAGGGGAAACACTACTGGATATGCCGGCTGGTTCGGTGGAAGCTGTTATGACATGAAGACCCAACTACTGATTGGCATCGACCTCGGGTCGAGCAGCCTCAAAGCCCTGGCCCTGGAGGCCGCGAGCGGCCGCACCGTCGCCCTGTCCCGCATGCCCCTGCAGCACGACCGCCTGCCCGGTGGTGGCTGCGAAGTGGGGGCATCCATGATCCGCTCGGCCCTGTCCACCGTGCTGCGCGATGTGGCGCACCAGCTCGGCGACCGCGTGGCCGATGTCCGTGCCATCGGCTGCACGGGGCATGGAGCGGGCCTGTATGCGCTGGATGCCCGCAATGAACTGGCCGGCGGCCGCGCCGTGGCCTCGACCGACCAGCGCGCCGGCGCGCGGGCCGAGTCCCTGGCAAGCAGCCATGGCCTGCAACTGCGCGCCGAGGTCGGCTGCCAGCCCTGGCCGGGCCAGCCCACCGTGATCGCGGCCGAGTTGCTGGGCAGCGACGCTGTGCGCAGCGGTGCCTTGCAACGCCTCATGTTCGCCAAGGACTACGTGGGCTTTCTGCTCACGGGCGAGATCGCCACCGACGCCAGCGACGCCAGCACGGCGGGCCTGCTCTCGGTGGCCACCGGCACATGGTCGCCGCTGGCCTTTGCGGCCTCGGGCGTCGCCGATCTTTCACCGAAGGCCTTCGGGCCGCTGGTGGACAGCGGCGAGGTGATCGGCACGCTGCACACTTCGGCGGCCGAGGCGCACGGCCTGCCAGCGGGCATCCCGGTGGCCATGGGCGCCATCGACCTGCTGGCGTCGATGACCGCCATCCGTGCCGAGGAGCGCGGCCGCGCCGTCTCGGTGTTGGGCACCTGGTGCGTCAATGCCGTCATCGGCCCGGTGGTGGAACCCCGGCCCGACGTGGTGGCCGTCGTGAATTTCGGGCCGAGCGACCGGCGCCTGTACATGGAGAACAGCCCCTCGTCGATGGCTAATATCGGCTGGCTGGCCGGGGTGCTCGGCCTGCCCGATGCGCGGGCCGTGGTCGACCTGGCGATGTCGGTGCCGTTCGGGGCCGGAGGACTGCGCTTTCTGCCTTTCGTGAACGGCGGTGCGGGCGTCTCGGCCGGCTTTGTCGGCCTTCAGAGCCACCACACACGCGGCGACATGGCGCGTGCCGTGGTCGATGCGGTCGCGGCGCTGCATGCACGCCATACGGCGCGCCTGGCGGCCGGCGGGCTGCCGGTGTCGGCCTCCACCGTGCTCGGTGGCGGCGCCAGCGACACGCGCCTGGTGCGCCTGCTCGCGGGCCTGCTCGGGCACCCGGTGGAGCGCTGCGCCGACGACGAGACCGGCGCGCGCGGCGCGGCGATCTACGCGGCGATGTCGCAAGGCATCGACACCCACCCCTTGCGCGCGCCCTGCGACACGGTCGAACCCGATGCCAGCCAGGCGCGGGCCCATGCGGACTTCAATGCCAACTTCAACGAACTGATAGCCACCATGTCCCCTGTATTCGGCCATCTGGCGGGCACATCGCCGGGCATTGCTGCGCCGCTGCCAGCGCTTGCGCCCACCCCCACACCCGCGCAGCGCGTGGAGGCCTTGCCATGAGCACGCCTGCACCATTGCCTTTCGTGCGTCCGGCCGCCGTGTCGGGGCACCATTTTTCGACCGTGATCGTGGGCGCCGGCATCAACGGCGTGGGCGTGTTCCGCGACCTCTCGCTGCAGGGCGTGGACTGCCTCATCGTGGACAAGGGCGACTTCAGTGCGGGTGCCAGCAGCGCGCCCTCGCGCATGATCCACGGCGGCCTGCGCTACCTGGAAAGCGGCAGCTTCTCGCTGGTGGCCGAGGCCACGCGCGAGCGCAACCTGCTGCTGCGCAACGCGCCGCACCTGGTGCAGCCGCTCAAGACCGTGGTGCCGCTGTCGAGCTTCTTCGGCGGGCTGATGAGCAGCGCGCTCAAGTTCCTGGGCCGCACGCCGCCCCAGCGCACGCGCGGCCTGCTGGCCGTGGCCACCGGGCTGCGCCTGTACGACCTGCTGGGCCGGCGCCAGCGCGTGATGCCCAACCACCGCATCAGCCGCGTGCAGCCGGCCGACCGCCTGCTGTTCCGGGCGGCCGTGCGCTGGACGGCGACCTTCTTCGACGCCTGGATCAGCCACCCCGAATGGCTGGTGCTGGAGCTGGTGCGCGACGCCTGCCGCGACCAGCCCCGCTCGGCGGCCGTCAACCACTGCCGCGTGACGGGCTGCGCGGGCAAGACCCTCACGCTGCGCGACGAAGTCACGGGCGAGGTGGTGCAGGTGACGGCCGACACGGTGGTCAATGCCAGCGGCGCCTGGCTGGACCGCAGTACCGAACTGCTGGGCGGCCCCGGCCCGCGCGTGATGGGCACCAAGGGCTCGCACCTGGTGCTCGACCACCCCCTGCTGCGCGACGCGCTGGGCGGGCGCATGGCCTATTTCGAGGCGCTGGACGGGCGCGTGTGCATCGTCTACCCCTTCCTGGACCGGGTGCTGGTGGGCTCCACCGACATTCCGGTGGACGACCCCGACCAGATCGCCACCGAACCTGCCGAGGTGGACTACCTGCTGGAGGTGCTGGGCGAGGTGTTTCCCAACCTCTCCTTCGGCCGCGGTAACGTGGTCTACACCTATGTGGGCGTGCGGCCGCTGGCGCGCTCGGACGCCGACAAGCCGGGGCAGATCTCGCGCGACCATTCGGTGGTGATCGATGCACCGTCCCCATCGCGCGATATCCCGGTCGTGGGCCTGGTGGGGGGCAAGTGGACCACCTTTCGCGCGCTGGCCGAGGAGGCCACCGACGAGGTGCTGCGCCTGTTGGGGCGCGGGCGCACGGCCTCGACCCGGCAACTGCCCATTGGCGGCGGCACTGACATGCCGCAGGGCGGGCCGGCGACCGAGCGCTTCATCGACCGCATCGCCCAGGATTCCAGCCTGGGCCGTGTCCGCGCCCAGGCACTGCTGCGCCGCTACGGCACCCAGGCCCTGGGCATGGCCCCGCATTTCAAGGTGGCGGGGGACCTGCCGCTGCAGCATGCACCCGATTACTCGGCGGCGGAGGTGGCCTGGCTGTGCACCGACACCGGCGTGATCCACCTCGACGACCTGGTGATCCGGCGCACGCTGCTGGCCATCCGCGGCCTCGTCACGGACGCGGCGCTGGCCGAAATGGCGGGCATCGCCGCACGGGCGCTGGGCTGGGATGCGGGGCGCGAACGGCAGGAACTGCACAATTGCACCACCGCACTGCGCGAACGCCATGGCGTGCGCCTGGCTCCCGCAGTCCCTGATCACACCGATGCAGCGCCGGCTTTCCATGCATCATTGACCATCCACCCGGCCCTGAGCCCGTCCTGACGTGAATTCACCGACCGAACTCCAGCCCCTGCTCGACCGCAACTCCGAATCGCCCCTGTGGGCGCAGTTCCGCGATGCCCTGCGCCTGCAGATACTGCAGGGCGAACTGGCCATCGGCGCCAAGCTGCCGTCCGAGGCCGAACTGGGCGAGCAGTTCGGCATCTCGCGCATCGTGGTGCGCGAGGCGCTGGCCGACCTGGTGCGCAACAACCTGATCTACAAGATCAAGGGCCGTGGTGCGTTTGTCGCGGCGCGCGAGCGCGACGAGGATTTCGTTTCCACCGTGCTCGGCTTCTCCGACGAGATGGAGCGCAAGGGCCGTTCGGTGCGCACCCAGGTCCTTGGTCAGCAGTTGCGCGCACCCACGCCGCAGGAGATCAGCGCGCTGGGCCTCACGGACGACACCCAGGTGGTGGCCTTGAAGCGGCTGCGCAGCGTGGACGGCGAGCTGCGCCTGCTGGTGGAAACCGTGGTGCCCGCCGACCTGGCGCCCGGCCTGCACCGCATGCGCCTGGACGACCGCTCGCTCTACGACGTGTTGCGCCGCCAGTACGGGGTGCGGCTGGTGCGCGCCGAGCGCTGGATCGACGCCGTGCTGCCCGACGCCGAGACCTGCGAACTGCTGCAGCTGGCAAGCCCCGAGCCGCTGCTGCGCATCGAGTCCATCGCCTATGGCGCCAACGGCCGCCGCCTGGAGTACTACAACGCCTTGCACCGCTGCAAGTCGAGCCGCCTGCACGTGCAGACAACGACATGATGACCCCCTGAGGCGCGGGCAGTCTCTCCAGGCAAAACGGGCTCCCGCAGGAGCCCGTTTGTCATTCATGCCTTCATGGCAACCACCGCGCGGAAGGAACGGGGGGCATGGCCGCCCCGCCGCACAGCAATTACATGGCGTTGCCGATTTCGCCCGCCGAGATCTGGCCGGTGCGCACGGCATCGGCGGCCTGGGCACGCACGGCGGCGCGGTCGGCGGTGGACTTGTAGGTCACCACGCGCGAACCTGCGGGCTCGATGGAGCGGGTCTGTGCCACGGTGGCGGCTTCGGCGGCCACTTCGGCGCGGGTGCGGTTCGTCTCGAACTTCGTGGCGAACTGCGATGCATCGGCCTCGTCGGCCTGGGCACCGAAAGAAGCGAAAGCGGCCACGGCGGCGATGGAGAGGAAGCGTGCGGTCTTGTTCATGGTGAAACTCCGGTGAAATTCAAAAAAATGAGGGCGATGTACTTGGAAATACGCAGCAGGAGAGGGCCTGGATTCAGCGAATCAAACGCTGATCAACCACGCTCACCCGAAGGGATCTGGCCGGTGCGCACGGCATCGGCGGCCTGGGCACGCACGGCGGCGCGGTCGGCCGTGGACTTGTAGGTCACCACACGCGAACCTGCGGGCTCGATGGAGCGGGTCTGGGCCACGGTGGCGGCTTCGGCGGCCACTTCGGCGCGGGTGCGGTTCGTCTCGAACTTCGTGGCGAACTGCGAGGCATCGGCTTCATCAGCCTGGGCACCGAAAGAAGCGAAAGCGGCCACGGCGGCGATGGAGAGGAAGCGGGCGGTCTTGTTCATGATGAAATCCTTCAGGAAGAAAAAAGCGTCTCAGAAAAACCGGGACAAAAACCATTTCTGAACCGGGTTCGGTGAGTCGCCTTGCGGGTTCGGCTCATCGATGGGATGAACTGTACGTGGATGGGGCGCGAAGAAAAACCACCGGGTCGCAAACTAACTGTTCCGGTATTGGAAACAATGAGGGTGTGAAAAGGCAGGGTTTACCCACATTTTTGTGGCAGCAATGGGGTTTTGGCGCCTCGAATCCTGGCGAGTAGGGCGTTTTTCAGGAACGATGGGAAACCGGGGCAATGCCCATGCGAAGGACGGCTGGCGCGAGTTCCGCCTACGTGGCGCCCCCAGGATTGCGCCCGGCATCCGCGTACTGCCGCCAGGCGCTTGATCTGCATCAAGGTACCGCATGCCCAAGGCGGCCGGGGCGATACACAGGGAGGGAACGTCATATAGTCCAAGGTAACCCTTTGTGTTCTTGCATGACAGACTCTCTTGTACCTGCGGGCATCGACACCGCGGACAGCCCCCACTACCTGCGCGCGTTGACCGACATGGCCGATCGGCGCATGGTGGTCGCTGACGCCGCCATCTACACCGACAACGGCATCAAGCTGGTCGAGAAGGGGGCCCGCATCGATGGCCGCCTGTACGACCGCCTGGTGCAGCACAAGCTGCGCGAGCCGATTGACCGGCACCTGTCCATCGACAATCCCGTGGATGTGCCTGCCTTGCTGGCTGCGGGGCAGGCCTTGGTGGAGCGGGAGGTGCTGCCCCGGCTGCTGGCCGAAACGCTGGGTTCGGCTGCCCGGCTGCTGGCGCCGCTGCGCTCGCTGCCCTTGCCTCCCTCCATGGCCTGCAAACTCACCGTGATGCGCGAGCAGCGGCCTGAACTTTTCCAGCACAGCCTGCAGATGATGACCGTGGCCGTGTTTCTGGCCATCAAGAGCGAGCTGGGCGAGCGCGACTGCGCCAACCTCGCCGCCGCAGCCTTGCTGCACGACCTGGGCGTGCTGCACATGGACCCGGCCTGGAGCGATCCCGACCACAAGGTCGTTGGCGTGCAGCGCAAGCACCTGGTGGCGCACCCCATCACCGCCATGCTCATGATCCGCGACACCCAGGCCTACCCCCGGCCGGTGGAGGTGGCGGTGCTGGAACACCACGAGCGCATGGACGGCAGCGGCTATCCGCGAGGGCTGGCGGGTGCGGATATCTCGGTGCTGGGCCGCATCCTGCTGCTGGCCGAAGTGGTGGCTGCGTTCTACGAGAAATACGACGACATGCCCGCGCAGCGCCTGTCACTGGTGCTGCGGCTGAACCATCGCAAGTTCCCATCGGCGTTGGTGGCGCATCTCCTGCCCCTGCTGCAGGAGGAGGTCGCCCGCGACTCCGCGCTCATGCCCCTGGGCAACGATGCCCCACGCCAGATGGACCTTCTCGCCGAAGCCTTTGCCTGCTGGGACCAGCTCAAGGCCGCATTGCCCCCCGGAACCAGCGCGAAGACGCTGCCGGGGAGCGCCCTCGCATTTGTCGATGCCCGCCTGCTGGCCCTTCAGAAAGCCCTGACGGAAGCTGGTTCGCACCCCCAGCAGCAGGGCGAGTTCATGGCGCAGCTGCGGGGCGACACCATGGGCATGGCCGAAGTGGCCCTGGTGGGGCGCGAGGCGCTGTGGCAGCTCCAGAGCATCCTGAATGCCAGCCACCGCCGTTGGCCGCAACTGGCGCAGCGCGCCACGCCCGCGGATGGGGCGGTGGCGGATTGGTGTGATTGGGCCCTCCGAAAGCTCTGAGAACCTGTTCAGGATCTTTTCGGGGGCGCGCAAGCGTCTTGCCGGGGCCCGTGAGTCAACGTGTTTTCAGGCCGCCTTGTTGCGGCGCCGCGGGAGGCGATGGCGCATCGCCCATCCCGCCATGAGGGCCGAGAGGATCGCCAGGCCCCATTCGGACAGCGTTGGAATGGAAGCCGGGGCGGCGGGTGGCGCGATGCCCACGTGGACCGTGAACGAATCGGCGGTGGGGCCCGCGCCCCAGGTCCAGGTGTAGGAGCCTGGCGTGAGCCCCAGGCTGGCCAGCGAGGTCCCCGTCCACGTGGCCGAGGAAGCGAGCGCCGATCCGGAGACGTAGCCCAGGGGGGCGAAGACAAACCCCGGTGCCATCATGCCGTCCAGTCCCACCATGTCGCCCGACGATGTATCGGCGAGGACAGGGCCTCCCGCCCCCAGCATGGGAGGCCCGGAGACGCCCATGTAGGCCTCCACCGTCCCGGCCGTGCCGGTGAAAATCAGCGCAGCCGAGGGGATGACCACGGAGAAAAGAGGCCCGTTGCCGGCCGGGGTGAGGGCTGCCATGTTCATGCGGCCGCTGCCGCTGGCGACCACATTGCCGCCACTTTCGAAAACGTAGACCGCATAGGCGGCGAACGTGTTGCCCGACAGGAGAAGCAGCAGGGCGACTGCTGCCGACTGGATTGCCTTCATTGAACGACTCCCTCTGTTTCCTTTTGCGACCCATTGTAGGGAGCGCGGCGTGTGCCGCCCAGCTCTGAATGGCAGGGCCTTCCCGGGCCTTTCCGAGGTTTTCATGCTGCTGGCAAAATACTGGTTATATTTACAGTATTCGTGTTTTCGGACCCTCTCTTCCCACCATGCCTGCGCAACGTCACTCCCCGCGGGTTGTCGCCTCCGATCTGCCATTTGCCGTGCCTGGCGTCTGGCACGCGGACGGGCTGGTGGGCACGGGACAGCACCAGGCGCAATCCACGGGGTATGCGCTGCTGGATGCGCAGCTACCGGGTGGAGGGTGGCCTGTCGGGGCGCTGAGCGAGGTGTTGCAGCCCTTGGCGGGCCTGCATGAATGGCAGCTGGTGCTGCCCGCCCTGGCCCAGGCCACGGCCGCGCGGCATGGGGCCGTGGTCGTGGTGGCGCCCCCGTGCGAGCCTTTTGGCCCGGCGCTCCAGGCCCAGGGGCTGCCCCCCGGGCGGCTGGGCCTGGTGCGGGCGGATACGGCCATGTCGGCGCTGTGGGCCGCCGAGCAGGCGCTGCGGTGCCGGGATGTGCTGGCCGTCATGGCCTGGCTGCCGCAGGCACAGCCGGCGGCCTTGCGCCGGCTGCAGCTGGCCGCGGCCCAGCAACAGCAGCTGCTGTGGGTGTTTCGGCCCGTCAGCGCGGCCCCCCAGGCGTCGCCAGCCTTGCTGCGGCTGCAAGTCCAGGGCATGCCCATGCCCGCGGGCACGCCCGTGTTCCCCGGGATGCAGGTGCACATTCTCAAGCGCCGGGGGCCGCCCCTGGCGCAGGGGCTGCCATTGCCCGGATGCCACCTTCTGCTGGCGCAGGTGCTGGCGGCGCAGGCCGAACGGCGGCGTGCTGCCCAGGCCGCGGCGGTGGGCATGATGGAGGAAGGCCGGGGCGCATTGGCCGTTGCACTCCCCGCCGGGGGCGCCGTGCCGCGTCGGGCGCCCGCGCCCGCATCGCCAGGGGGGAGGGGGCATGCACTGGATCGCGCTGCCATGGCCACGGCCGGATGAGAGGGAGGGCGGTTCCACGGCGCTGGCAGGAGCCGCCGTGGCGATGGAGCCGTCGGCGGGCTGGTGGGCGCTGCGTTTTACACCGCGCGTGGCGCTGGTGGACGATGAGGCCGTGCTGCTGGAAGTGTCCTCCACCGAACGGCTTTGGGGCGGGCGCGATGTCTTGCTGGCGCAGGTGCTGCAGGCCTGGGCCGTGGCGGCTTCCACCTCGGGCGGGCAGGGAGAGCCTGTTTTTTCTGAAGGAAGCAGGCCCTGTGCGCAGCCGCCGTGGGGCTGCGGCCCCACGGCGCTGGTGGCGCACGGCTTTCTGAGGCTGGCCCTGGCGGGCCGGGCGCCGCCTGCGCAGGGGCCGCCAGGGCTGCCCTTGCATGCGCTGACCGCCTTGCGCCCGCATGTGGCCAGCCTGGAGCGCATGGGCTGCCGCACCTGGGGGGCGCTGCGTGCGCTGCCGCGTCCGGGGGTCTCGCGGCGCTTTGGCGCGGGGGTGCTGCGGGCCCTGGACCAGGCCTTTGGCGATGCCCCCGAAGCGCATGCGTGGCTGGAACTGCCCGAACAGTTCGCGCTGACCCTGGAGCTGCCCGCGCTGGCGGCGTCGGCCGATGCGCTGCTCTGGAGTGCCCACCGTGGCATCGCGGCCCTGCATGGCTGGCTGCAGGCACGCCAGCAAGGTGTGCTGGGGCTGGAGCTGGCGTGGCGCCACGACCTGCGGCGCATCGACGGCGTGATGATCGCGCCCGTGCAGGCGCTGCAGGTGCGCACGGCGCAGGCCACGCAGGACATGGCGCATCTGCGGCGGCTCCTGGCGGAAAACCTGGCGCGGACCACGCTGGCCGCGCCAGCGAACCAGATCAGGCTGCGCCTGCTGGATGCGGCCCCGCTGGCGCACCGCAGCGCCAGCCTCCTGCCGCCGGATGGCCGTGGGGGCAGCGACCCGGGCCTGCCGGGTGGCGTGCAAGGCGAGGCCTTGCACCAGCTGCTCGAGCGCCTGTCCGCCCGGCTGGGGGCCGAGCATGTGCAGGCGCCGGTGCTGCAGGCCGACCACCGCCCCGAGCGCATGCAGCAGTGGCGCCCGGCGGCCGAGGTGCTGCGCGTGGCGGTGCCCCCCCGCCCCGCGGCCCGGGGTGCATCCGCCAGCGCTTCCGACGCGGCCCTGGACGCCACGCCCGGCGGGCTGCTGCAGCCCACCTGGCTGCTGAACCCGCCACGGCGCCTGGCCGTGCAGGGCAACCGCCCGTGCCACCACGGCCTGCTGCGCCTGCTGGCCGGTCCCCACCGCTTCGAGGCGGGCTGGTGGTCTGGGGCCGGCAGCGACGATGCAGACCCGGCCCATCCCTGCGCCGGCCTGGCCTTGCGCGACTACTTCGTCGCGCACAACGATGTGGCGGGGCTGGTGTGGGTGTTTCGCGAGCGCCTGGCATCCGTGCCGGAGGGCGCGCGGGCCGCGGCGCGCCCCCACCGCTGGTTCCTGCATGGAATCTTCGGATGATGGCGCCAGGGAGTTTCACCATGTCTTCGCCCATGCCAGGGAATGCCGCTGTGGCCGGGTTGCCGGACTACGCCGAGCTGCATTGCCTGTCCAACTTCAGCTTTCAGCGCGGGGCATCGCACCCGCAGGAACTCGTGGCGCGTGCGCTGGAGCTGGGCTACCGGGCGCTGGCACTGACCGACGAATGCTCCGTCGCGGGCGTGGTGCGGGCCTGGGAGGCGGCCCTGGAATGCGGCTTGCACCTCATCGTGGGCAGCGAGTTTGTGTGGGGCGATCTGCGGGTGGTGGTGCTGGCGCGGGATGCCGAGGGCTGGGGCAACCTGTGCGAGTTCATCACCGCCGCCCGCGCGGCCGCGCCCAAGGGGCAGTACCACGTGGGCGCGGCCAGCCCATGGGCGGCTTTGAAGGGGTGCGAATTGTTGCTGTTCCCCTGCCGGCATGGCTTTGATGCTTCTGATTTGATAGCTGTCAGCGCTTGCCTATCCAGCGCCAAAGGCCAATTTGGCTCATATTTTGACGGCCACCTCTGGCTGGCGGTCGAGCTGCACCTGGCCCCGGACGACAGCCTGTGGCTGGCCACGCTGCAGCGTGCGGGCGCGGCGCTGGGCTTGCCACTGGTGGCAGCGGGCGATGTGCACATGCACGCCCGTTCGCGCAAGCCGCTGCAGGACGTGATCACCGCCGTGCGCCTGGGCTGCAGCGTGGGCGAATGTGGTTTTGCGCTGCAGCCCAATGCCGAGCGCCACCTGCGCCGGCGCGTGCGGCTGGCGGGCATCTACCCGCCCGAGTTGCTGGACGCCACGCTCACGGTGGCGGGGCGCTGCACTTTCCGCCTGGATGAAATCAAGTACCAGTACCCGCTGGAGACCGTGCCTGCCGGCATGACGCCCGCGCAGGCCCTGGCCTGGCTGGTGGATGTGGGCGTGCGAGGCGAATACCCGCAAGGCGCGCCAGAGAAGGTGCGGGTGCAGATCCGCAAGGAGCTGAATCTGATCGCGCACTGCCAGTACGAGATGTACTTCCTCACGGTGCATGACATCGTGCGCTACGCGCGCAGCCAGGGGATCCTGTGCCAGGGGCGCGGTTCGGCGGCGAACTCGGTGGTCTGCTACATGCTGGGCATCACGGCCGTCCCGCCCGAGAACACCAACCTGCTGTTCGAGCGCTTCATCAGCAAGGAGCGCAAGGAGCCGCCCGACATCGACGTGGACTTCGAGCACGACCGGCGCGAGGAGGTCATCCAGTACATCTACGAAAAATACGGCCGCGAGCGCGCCGCCATCGCTGCGGTGGTCACCACCTACCGCACGCGCAGTGCCCTGCGCGATGTGGGCAAGGCCCTGGGTGTGGCGCCGGCCTTGGTCGATGCCTTTGCCAAGGACCACCACTGGTTTGACGAACAGTTCGCCACCGACCGGCTGCAGGAACTGGCGGAAAGCCTGGGCGCACCGCTGCACCGGCACACGGCCCAGCTGTGGCTGGAACTGGCGGCGGACCTGAAAGGCTTTCCGCGCCACCTGAGCCAGCATGTGGGCGGTTTCGTGCTCACGCAGGGCAAGCTCACGCGCCTGGTGCCGGTGGAGCCGGCGAGCATGGAGGATCGTTCCGTCATCCAGTGGGACAAGGACGACCTGGACACCATGGGCTTGCTCAAGGTCGATGTGCTGGCCCTGGGCATGCTCAGTGCCTTGCGCCGCTGCCTGGATTTGCGCGATGCCTTGCGCGGTGAGCGCTGGGATCTCAAGGGCATCCCCCGCGAAGACCCTGCCACCTACGACATGATCTGCGCCGCCGACACCGTGGGCGTGTTCCAGATCGAGAGCCGCGCGCAGATGAGCATGCTGCCGCGCCTGCGGCCGCGCAAGTTCTACGACCTGGTGGTGGAGGTGGCCATCGTGCGGCCCGGGCCCATCCAGGGTGGCATGGTGCATCCGTACCTGAAGGCGCGAGAGGTCGAGCGGCAGATGCGCAGTGCGGGCAGCACGGAGCCTTTTCCGTTGGAGTACCCGGAGCTGCGCAACGCGCTCGAACGCACGCTGGGTGTGCCCATCTTCCAGGAACAGGTGATGCAGATCTCCATCGATGCCGCCGGTTTCACGCCGGGCCAAGCCGATGACCTGCGCCGCTCAATGGCGGCCTGGAAGCGCAAGGGGGGCGTGCACCGGTTTGAAAAGCCGTTGAAAGACGGCATGGTCGCCCGTGGTTATGCCGCCGAATTCGCCGACCGCATCTTCCAGCAGATGCTGGGCTTCGGCGAATACGGCTTTCCCGAAAGCCACGCCCACAGCTTTGCCTTGCTGGCCTATGCCAGCAGCTGGCTCAAATGCCACGAGCCCGCGTGTTTTCTGGCCGCGCTGCTCAACTCGCTGCCCATGGGTTTCTACACCGCCTCACAACTGGTGCAGGACGCGCGCCGCCACGGCGTGCGCGTGCTGCCCGTCGACGTGACCCTCAGCCACCACGATTGCACGCTGGAAGGTCCGGCCGAATACTTGCGGCCTGCCAAGGGGCTGCCCGCGCCACTGCTACCGCAGCCTGCTGTGCGCCTCGGCCTGCGGCTGGTGGGCAGCCTGCAGGAAGAGGCTGCCAAACGCCTGGTGCAAGTCCGCGTCACGGGCCCTGCCTTTGCCAATACCGAAGACCTGGCCCTGCGGGCCCGCCTGAGCCCGCAGGACCTGCAGGCTCTGGCCGCTGCCGATGCCCTGGCCAGCCTTTCGGGCCACCGGCGCCAGCAGATGTGGGACGCTGCCGCGCAGCACCCCGCCCCCGCGTTGCTGCGCGATGTGCCCGTGCACGAAGCGCCGCTTGCCTTGCCAGCCGCGCCCGAAGGGGAGGAAATCCTGTTCGACTACGCCGCCACCGGCCTCACGCTGCGCCGCCACCCGCTGGCCCTGCTGCGCCCGCGCCTGGACCGCTGGCGCCTGCTGAGCGCGCTGCAATTGAATGCCGTACCCCATGGCCGCAAGGTGCGCGCCTGCGGCATCGTCACCGTGCGCCAGCGCCCCGGCACGGCCAAGGGCACGATGTTCGTCACGCTCGAAGACGAGACCGGCCCCGTGAATGTGATCGTGTGGCCCGCGCTGGTGGACACCTGGCGCAACGCGCTGCTGCGCTCGCAGTTGCTGGCGGTGGAAGGCATGTGGCAGTGCAGCGTGCCGGAAGGCGACGGCGCGCCCGCCCCGGGTTCCATTCCGCCATCGTCCCCGCAGGCGCCGGCACCCACGGTGGTGCGCCACCTGGTGGCCCAGCGTTTCAAGGACCTGACCCCGCTGCTCGGCCGCATGGCCCATGCGCTGCAGGGGAGCCGCGATTTCCATTGATGAAGGAGGGTGGCCCCCCTGACCCGCAATTGACCGGGCGCCGTCCGGTCAGGTCAGCGCGCGGGCGATGCTTTGCTGGCGGCCTGCCGCGCAGGTTGCGAGGCGGTGCCCGCGGCCCCCTGGGCGCCTGGCCGGACGGGTTCCCTGGCGAGATCCAGCAGGGGCTTGCAATGCGTGTCGTCGTCGGCCGCGGGCACGGTGATGGGCACCAGCGCCAACGCGGCGGGAGCCACGGCCGCTGCCACCACCGCCGCGCCCGCGCGCAGCAGCAGCGGGCCGGCTTCCACGCCGACCTTCGGGTCGCCGAACGTGCCTTTCACGTACAAGGGCGAGCGCAGCGAGAAGAACTTCCATTGCAGCGACTCGGGCTTGATGCGCAGGTTCATCTCCTCGGTGCCCAGGTCGATGGTGCCGGTGGCCTCGACGATCGCGTCTTCGGTGCTCATCTTCACCACGCGCGTGGTCGCCAGGCCGTCCACCACCGTGAAATCGGCCACCGCGCAGCGCAGGTGCACTTCCTTGTTTTCACCAAAGAGCTTGCCCACGATGATGCTGCCCACGTTCAGCGCGGCCAGGTCCAGCATCTGCTTGCTCAGCGTGCCGTCCCGCACGTACAGGCGCATCTCGCCCGTGCCCTGGCCCAGCAGTCCGGCCAGGCTGTTGCCGCGGCTCTCCAGTGCGATGGCGCCGTCCATGTGGCCAAAACTCTTCTGCATGAGCTGTACCTTGGGGAACAGCGCCGAAAGCTGCAAGCCCTGCACGGTGCCGCGTATCTGCGCCTTCAAGGGCGCGGCGCGCCCGTCGATGCTCACCTGCGATTCGATCTTGCCCTGCGCCACGCCAAACGTGAGGGGCGCGAGCTTGAGCTGCGCGTTTTCCATCACGGCCCGCACGCTCAGGTCTTCCAGCGGCAGGCTCTCGGGGCGGATGATGTGGCGGCCCTTGAACACGATGTCCATGTCCATGGCATTCCAGCGCTCGGCCGCGAACTTGGAGTCCGGCAGCACCTTGCCACGCTGGTCGCGGCCACGGTGCGTGTTGTCGGACTTGGTGGTCCCGATGGTCGGCCCCAGGTCCGCCAGGCGCAACTGGTTGGACGCCATCGTCCCGGTGAGCCGTGGGCGCGGCTTGCCCGACGTGTACTTGAGCGACCCCTGAAGATCGCTCTGGCCCACCTTGCCTCGGAAGCCGTTGTATTCCCAGACCGCCCGTTCGGGCTCCAGGCTCCCGGTCAGCCGGCCGGTGGTCTCGAAGGGCGGGGTGTTGGGCAGCACCAGCCCGGTCAGGTCGTACAGGTCGGCCATGCTGCCGCCCTTGAGCCGGACCTGGAAGTCCAGGCCGGACAATGCGCCAGGGTTGGCCAGAATTCCTTGCGCCGACAGCGACACGCTGCCGGCGCTGGCGTCGATCTGAAGGGGGTAGTTCACCACCTTGTTGCGCAGGCTGATGACCTGGCCCGCTCGCCCCTGGCCCCTGACCTGGGCCTTGGCATACCGGCCCTGCAGTTCGAAGCGCAGGCCATAGGGCACCGGCCCCGCCGCCGCATCGGCCCCGGAGGCAGCGGCGCTCGCGGATGAGGATGCCCGCGCCAGCGCGGGCTGCGCCGGGGTCGATGCGGCGGCGGAGGTGCCGGATGGCGTGGCCGCCGGCCCGCCGGGGAGCACCGGCTCGGTGGTGTCAATGCGGGCCTGCAGGTCCAGGTCCTTCATGCCGTCGGCATAGGCCAGGACGCCCTGGTGGACCACCAGCCGGTCCACGTCGAAGCTCCATCCGCTCCTGGGCCCGTCCTTGCGCTCGAAGGTCCAGTTGCTCGCACCGCTGGCCGTGCGGGCCAGCGCCACCTGGGGGCCGGTGAGCGCCACGGTGTCGATGGAAAGATGCCGCCCCAGCAGGGGCAGCAGGCGCACGGTGGCGGTCGCGCTGCCGATGCGGGCCATGGTGGCTGGGCTGCCGTCGGTCTTGCCGGCCGTCTCGGCCGGGCCGGCTGCGCCTTTTGAAACCGCTTTGCCATTGGCACGCTGGAAGGGGGGCGTGAATCCGGAGGGGTTGTCCATGACCAGGCGTTCGGCCTTCACCGTGACGCCCGGCACCCAGCGCTGCCACCCTTCTTCCAGGGGCTGGGGCCAGCGCCATTGCGCGGACAAGTCACCTTCGATCGCAAAATGCCGGCCCGTGGCTTCGCTCACTTTTTCATTGACCCAGGGCTTCGCGCGGTTCCAGTCGATCCAGGCGAGCAGGACCCCCAGCAGCACCAGCACCATCGCCACCAGCCCGACGGCCCACAAGGTCCACACCACAAGGCGCCTCCCGATGCCGGGTGCAGGCCGCTGGCGGGCCTGGGCCACGGCGGGGCTAGGCATGTCGGTGGAAGGCGCGGCAGGTGTGGATGGCATGAAGTCAGTCGGCGGGCAGCGTGGGTGTGGAGTGGGACTGTTGGGCGTGTTTTCAGCGGTAAGCGCATCCGGCCCAGGGGGAGCGGTGTGCGCGTCCACGGGGCCTTTTGGCGTTCATGCTAGCCCGCATCGGCGCGTATCGCAGCAGCACGGGCGCAACTGCCGCCCTTGTCCTACAGGGGCAAGAACCCCGCATGCCCGTGGGCCCCGGCGGGTCCGCGCAAGGTCAAGGGGGCTGCCTTCTCGGGTGCAGACGGGTTGTGCGGCATCGAAGGAGAGGGTTCATAAAATGTGCCCACCATGCACAACCCCCGCCATACCCATGCCCCTGCCGTGCGCGATGGCGTGGGGCCCAGCTGCGTGGTGCTGCCCAGCCAGGGGCAGGGCAGCATGCTCGACTTCCTGGCGCGGCGGCTCCCGGCGGTGGCCCGTGAGGAGTGGCTGCGGCGCATGCAGGCGGGCGATGTGGTGGATGAGCGCGGCGACCCCGTGGCGCCCGCTCGCCCGTTTGAAGGCGGCCTCAGGCTGTACTACTACCGCAGCCTGCCCGCGGAGCCCGCGCTGCCCTTCACGGAAACGGTGCTTTACCAGGACGAGCACCTGGTAGTGGCCGACAAGCCGCATTTCATGCCCGTGACACCGTCCGGCCGCTACCTTCACAACACGCTGCTCGTGCGGCTCAAGCGCCAGCTGGGCCTGCCGGAGCTTTCGCCCCTGCACCGCATCGACCGGGACACCGCGGGCCTGGTGCTGCTGTCGGTGCACCAGCGCACGCGCGGGGCCTACCAGGCGCTGTTCCGCGACCGCCAGATCACCAAGCACTACGACGCGATCGCCCCCTGGCGCGCGGATATCGCCTTTCCGCGGGAGCACATCAGCCGGCTGGAGGAAAGCCCGCAGTTCTTTCGCATGCAGGAAGTCCCTGGCGAGCCCAACAGCCACACGCGCATCGAGGTGCTGGACGTGGCAGGCGCGAGCGGGTGGGCGCGCTACCGCCTGTCGCCGGTCACGGGCAAGCGCCACCAGCTGCGGGTGCACATGGCGGCCCTGGGGCTGCCGCTGCGCAACGACCCGTTCTACCCGGTCGTGAACGATCCGCCCGAGGGCGACTATTCACGGCCGCTGCAGCTTCTGGCGCGCTCGCTGGAGTTCGTGGACCCGCTGTCGGGTGCGCGGCGGGTGTTCGAGAGCGGGCAGCGGCTGGGCCTGCCCTGAGGGCTGGGTTTTAAAGAGACGCCGCCAAGGTACAGCAGGGCTTGCGGGTGACGCAAATAAAAAAACCTGCCATGCAGCAATGCAGGGCAGGTTTCAGAATCTGGAGCGGGTGAAGGGAATCGAACCCTCGTATGAAGCTTGGGAAGCTGCCGTTCTACCATTGAACTACACCCGCGAAGCCTGCAATTATAGGCAGCATCCGCCCGGTCCCCGACGGGCGCCTGGTGCAAACGCGCAAAACGCATATGCATAGCCGATCTTGTTGGTTGGTCTGATGCACTGCGGGCTCTAAATTCCTTTCACCTGCAGCGCGGCGCAGGCTCTTCACCGAAAGGACGCGAATGACAATGCAACGCAATCCCTCAATGCCACCAGGCTGGCGTGCCTGGCTTCGCGCCTGCGTGGCAGGAAGCACGGTGCTCTTTTGCAAAGCGCTGTGGGCCGCCACTCCCATTCCCGCTGGCCCCCTGGTGACCACCGAATGGCTCGCGCAGAACCTCGACAACCAGCAGGTGCGCATCGTCGAGGTGAGCGTGAACCCGGGCCTGTACGAGCGGGGCCATGTGCCTGGGGCGGTCAATTTCTCGTGGCATCAGGACCTCAACGACCGCGTGCGGCGCGACATCGTGGGCAAGGAAGGCTTCGAGGCGCTGCTGTCCAGGGCTGGCGTGTCGCCCGAGACCACGGTGGTGCTGTATGGCGACACCAACAACTGGTTTGCGGCCTGGGGGGCCTGGGTGTTCGACATCTACGGCGTGAAGAACGTCAAGCTGCTCGACGGCGGGCGCAAGAAGTGGGAGGCCGAGAACCTGCCCCTGAACAACCGCGTGCCCGAGTTCGCCGCCAGCAGCTACAGGGTGGGCCAGGTCAATACCCAGCTGCGCGCACGCCTGGCGGACGCGCTGGCCGCCGCCGAGGGCAAGAGCAATGCGAAGCTGGTGGATATCCGCTCGGCGGATGAATACACCGGCAAGATCTTCGCGCCTGCCGGTGTGCCGGAGCTCAGCATCCGCGCGGGCCACATTCCAGGCGCGGCCAACGTGCCATGGGGGCAGGCGGTGAGGGAGGACGGTACCTTCAAGTCCGCCGACGAGCTCAGGAAGCTCTATGCCAGCGCGGGCGTGGACGGCAGCCGGCCCATCATCACCTACTGCCGCATCGGCGAGCGCTCCAGCCACACCTGGTTCGCGCTGTCCAGGATCCTCGGCTACAGCGTGAAGAACTACGACGGCTCCTGGACGGAATATGGCAACTCGGTGGGCGTTCCCATCACGAATCCGGCGGGCACCGTCTGGGCGGCCAAATGAGCCCGCGGGCCGTGCCACGCCCGCGATTGAGGGGGTGAATGAAGCGGCGATCGGGAGACGGCGAAAGGCCACGATTTTTTGGTAGGGGTCTCCTTTACAGCCCGCTTCGTGCGGGCTTTTTTTCTCGGTGCCCGCGATGGCCGCGCGGGCCACACAGCGAACCATCGACGACCCATGAGCCTTCCATTGCGCACTGTTCCAGCCACTTCCTCCTATATCGCGCTGGCGCTGCTGGCCGCCCTGCTGGCGGCCGTCCCGTGGCTGCAGGGCCAGGCGGGCGGGCGCACGCTGGTGTTTGCGCTGGCCTGTGGCGCGGTGCTTGGCGTCGTGCTGCAGCGTTCGCGCTTTTGTTTTTACTGCCACGCGCGCGACTGGTTCGAAGACCGCAACCCGCGCGGGCTGCTGGCCATCGTGCTGGCGCTGGCCGTGGGTGTGTTGGGCCATACCGTGGTGCTGGGCGGCTGGCTGCCCGTGCCGCAGCCGGGCAAGCTGCCGCCGGACATGCACATCGGCCCGGTGAGCTGGGTGCTGGTGGCGGCGGGGCTTTCGTTTGGCGCGGGGATGGT
This sequence comes from Acidovorax sp. GW821-FHT10E04, assembly GCF_059415185.1. NCBI lineage: Bacteria > Pseudomonadati > Pseudomonadota > Betaproteobacteria > Burkholderiales > Comamonadaceae > Acidovorax > Acidovorax sp. GW821-FHT10E04. Next base: position 959,009 of record NZ_JBWKMT010000001.1, on the reverse strand, counting down.
GGTCTCGGGCTCCTGCATCAGCGCGCACTGGTACCGGCTCGCCGAGGGCTCGGCGGTGTCGCCCTTCGCGCTGCTGGGCTCCGCGCTGGGTTTCATCGCGGGCTTCAGGACCTGGAATGCGCTGTACAGCTGGAGCGTGGCCGATGCGCCCGTGGTGTGGCTGCCCGCGCACCTGGGGTATGGGGGCGCGCTGCTGGTGCAATGGGGCGCTCTGGCGCTGGTGGGCGCCTGGCTGTGGCGTGGCTTTGCGCAGGAGGGCGCGGCGGGCGATGCACCCGGGGTGATGAAGCCCGTGCCCGGCCTGGGCACCGTGTGGCGCAACCTGTGGACCGGGCGCTGGCACTACTGGGTTGGGGGCCTGGCCGTGGGGCTGATCGGCACGTTTGCCATCGTGCGCATGCGGCCCCTGGGCGTGACGGCCACGCTGGGCAGCGCGGCGCGCCAGTGGGCGCAAGGGCAGGGGTGGATTCCCGAGCGGCTCGACGGGCTCGACGGCTTCGCGGGCTGCGCCACCTTGCCGCAAGCCACCTGGCTCACGCCCAATGCCTTGCTGCTGGCAGGGCTGGTGGCGGGGTCCTTTGTCGCGGCGCTGGCCAGCCGCCAGATGGCCCCCCGCTGGCCCACCTGGCGCGATGCCGCGCGGGGGCTGTCGGGCGGCGTGTTGCTGGGCTGGGGCGCGATGACGGGGCTGGGCTGCACCATGGGCACGCTGCTGTCGGGCGGCATGGCCGGAGCGCTGTCAGGCTGGGTATTTGGGGCGGCGGTGTTCTTCGCGGTGTGGGCGGGCCTGCGCGCGAAGGCCGCCCCGTGGCGCCAGGGATGGGGGGCGAATTAGTGCATTTTTGGCCGCCAGCGCTTATCCAGAAAGCGCGAGCAGCTATCAAAAACATATCAAAAAGGTACCCGGCCCGGGGCCGGTCACTTCTGGATATCGCCCAGGCACAGGTACTTGATCTCCACATAGTCGTCCATGCCGTGGTGCGAGCCTTCGCGGCCCAGGCCCGACTGCTTGACACCGCCAAAGGGCACGTGCTCGGTGGCCAGAATGCCCACGTTGGCGCCGACCATGCCGTATTCCAGCGCCTCGGTCACACGGAAGATGCGGCCCACGTCGCGGCTGTAGAAGTAGCTGGCCAGGCCGAACTCGGTGTGGTTGGCCGCGTCGATGGCCTCCTGCTCGGTCTTGAACTTGAAGACCGGAGCAAAGGGGCCAAAGGTTTCCTCGCGTGCGCACAGCATGTCGGCCGTGGCGTTGGCCACCACCGTGGGCTCGAAGAACTGGCCCGAGCCCAGGCTGGTGAGGCGCTGGCCACCGGCCACCACCTGGCCGCCCTTGGCAATGGCATCGTCCACGTGGCGCTGCACCTTGGCCAGCGCGGCTTCCTCGATCAGCGGGCCCTGGTTCACGCCGGCCTCGAAGCCGTTGCCCACCTTGGCTGTCTTGACCTTGGCGGCGAACTTGGCCACGAACTCGTCGTACACGCCTTCCTGCACGTAGAAGCGGTTGGTGCACACGCAGGTCTGGCCCGCGTTGCGGTACTTGCTGGCGAACGCGCCTTCCACGGCGCTGTCGATGTCCGCATCGTCGAACACCAGGAAGGGCGCGTTGCCGCCCAGTTCCAGCGACATCTTCTTGACCGTGGGGGCCGACTGCGCCATCAGGATGCGGCCCACCTCGGTGCTGCCGGTGAAGCTGATGTGGCGCACCACGTCGCTCGCGCACAGCACCTTGCCGATGGCGATCGAGTTGTCGCTGTCGGCGGGCAGGATGTTGAACACGCCAGCCGGGATGCCCGCACGCAGGGCCAGCTCGGCGGCGGCCAGGGCCGTGAGCGGCGTGAGCTCGGCGGGCTTGATGACCACGGGGCAGCCGGCGGCCAGGGCGGGCGCCACCTTGCGCGTGATCATGGCCAGCGGAAAGTTCCAGGGCGTGATCGCGGCGCACACGCCGATGGGCTGCTTGAGCACCATCAGGCGGCGGCTGTTGTCGAACTGCGGCAGCACCTCGCCGTTCACGCGCTTGGCCTCTTCGGCGAACCATTCCACAAAGCTGGCGCCATAGGCGACCTCGCCCTTGGCTTCGGCCAGCGGCTTGCCTTGTTCGGCGGTCATGATGCGGCCCAGGTCGTCCTGGTTGGCCATCAGCAGGTCGAACCACTTGCGCAGGATGATGCTGCGTTCCTTGGCGGTCTTGATCTTCCAGGGGCCCCAGGCGGCATTGGCGGCGGCAATCGCGGCTTCGGCATCGGCGGGGCCCAGGTTGGCCACGTCGGCCAGCTTGAGGCCGGTGGCCGGGTCGTTCACGTCGAAGCGGCTGCCGCCCGCCACCCACCGGCCGTTGATGAGGCCGTCGGTCTTGAGCAGGCTGGGGTCGTTGAGCAAGGCGAGGGGCGAGGTCTTCATGTCCATGAGATTTCTCCAGATGCAGTGGGTTGATGAGCGGTAGGCAAGGGCTCGCCGCCGGCAAAGGCGGGCAGGGCGGCGGGGGCCTGAAATTGGCGCAGCGGGCAGGCTATCACGGGTGAAATGGCCCACTGTCGCCAGTGTTTCAGTTTTTCAGGAAGGCAGGGATTCAGGCCGTTTTCACCGTGGCTCAGCCCCTGCGCGTGCGCAGCCACTCCAGCGCCAGGAGCAGGCTGGTGGTGAAGAGGATGAGCAGCGTGGCCACGGCGGCGATGGTGGGCGAGATGTTCTCGCGGATGCCGTTGAACATCTGGCGTGGCAGCGTGGACTGGTCGGCGCCGGCCAGAAAGAGCGTGACCACCACTTCGTCGAACGACGTGGCGAACGCGAACAGCGCCCCCGAGATCACCCCCGGCGCGATCACCGGCAGCGTGACGCGAAAGAAGGTGTTGAAAGGCGTTTCCCCCAGGCTCAGCGACGCGCGCACCAGGTTGTGGTTGAAGCCCGCGAGCGTGGCCAGCACGGTGGTCAGCACGAACGGCGCCCCCAGCGCCGCGTGCACGATGATCAGGCCGGCATAGCTGTCCGCCAGGCCCAGCGGCGCGAAGTACAGGTAGGTGCCCACGCCCACCACGATGATGGGCACCACCATGGGCGCGATCAGGATGCCCATGAGCAGGCCCTTGAAGCGGAAGTCCGCCCGTGACAGCCCCACCGCCGCCAGGGTGCCCAGGGCCGTGGCGATCAGCGTGGCCGCGGGCGCCACGATGAAGCTGTTGCGCGTGGCGCGGGCCCACTCGGGCGAATCGAACAGGTGGCGGTACCACTTGAGCGACCAGCCGTGGATGGGGTAGGCCAGGAACGAACTCTCGGAGAACGACAACGGCACCATCACCAGGATGGGGGCCAGCAGAAACACCAGCACGGCCACGCACAGGGCGCGCACGGCCCACCAGCCGAGCTTGTCGGCCCAGGTGGCGTACAGGGGGAATTGGGGGAGCAAATGGCGCATGGTGAGGGTCTTCAGAAGTGTTTAGCCCAGGCTCAGTTCTGCCTTGCCAATGCGGCGGTACACGCCGTACAGCAGCAGCGTGGCGGCCAGCAGCAGGGCGCCCAGCGCACAGGCCATGCCCCAGTTCACTTCCACGTTGGTGTAGCGGGCGATGTAGTAGCTCAGCATCTGGTCGTCGGCGCCGCCCAGCAGCGCGGGGGTGACGTAGTAGCCGATGGCCAGGATGAACACCAGCAGCGCACCCGCGCCCACACCCGGGTAGGTTTGCGGCACATACACGCGAAAGAACGCGGCGATGGGCGAGCTGCCCAGCGACACCGCCGCGCGCAGGTAGGTGGGGGGCACGCTTTTCATCACGCTGTACAGCGGCAGCACCATGAACGGCAGCAGGATGTGCACCATCGCAATCACCACGCCCGTGCGGTTGAACAGCAGCGCCAGTGGCTGCTCGATGAGGCCCAGGCCCATCAAACCGCGATTGACCAGGCCTTCGGACTGCAGCAGCACGATCCAGGCGGCCACCCGCACCAGGATCGAGGTCCAGAACGGCACCAGCACCAGGATCATCAGCACATTGGCCTGGCGCGCGGGCAGCGAGGTCAGCCACCAGGCCAGCGGGTAGCCCAGCAGCAGGCAGAACAGCGTCACCACAAAGCTGATGTGGAAGGTGCGCAGCAAAATGCCGCCAAACGCGCGCTGCTCCTCGGGCATGCGCTCGACCTGGCCCAGCGCGTCGCGCTGCAGGTCCACCGAGGCGAGCAGGTAGTCGGGCGTCCAGCGCGCGCCGTTCTTGGCGATGGCGCGCCAGAAAGGTGCTTCGCCCCAGCGCGCGTCCTTGCCGAGCAGCTGGTCGCGGATGGATTCGGGCGTGCCCTGCATGGGCAGGGCGCGGAAGGCGCCCATCACCATCGAGCGCGCGCCGGGCACTTCCGAGTTCAGCCTGCGCGCCAGCGCGCCAGCGTCAGAGCTGTCGGGCAGGCGGGCCAGGTCCTTCATGAGCGCGGCGTAGGCAGCGGGGCCCGGTGCCTCATGGCGGTCCCAGCCATGCAAGGCCTCGATGGTGGCGGGCAGCGTGTTGGCCACCTCGGGGTTCTCCACCCCGCGCTGCAGCAGCGCGGCAATGGGGACCAGCAGCGTGAGCAGCAAGAACACCAGCAAGGGCAGGGTCAGGGCAAAGGCCCGCCATTTGCGCCGCGCTTCGGCACGCGACAGCGCCTTGCGCAGTGCGCCGGGTGCGTGGGCGTCCAGCGCAAGCGCGGCGGGGGCGATGGCAGAAGAGGCTTGCATGGTGTCTTGCGCTCCGAGGGTGCGGGTTACTGACTTACTGGGTGGCCCAGGCGGCGAAGCGTTTCTCCAGCGCTTCGCCCTGGTCGGCCCAGAAGCTCACGCCGAACTGGATGGCTTCCTTGGCGTTGGCGGCCGATGTGGGCAGGTCGTCCAGCACCTTCCTGTCCAGCTTGGCGAGGGCCGTGGTGTTGGCCGGGCCGTAGGCGATGTTCTGCGCGTAGGCGGCCTGGCTGGTGGTCTGCAGGGTGTGGGCAATGAACTTGACCGCAGCCTCCTTGTTCGGCGTGCCCTTGGGGATGGCCCAGTAATCCAGGTCATAGATGCCGCCGGGCCAGTAGATCTTGAGGTTGCGGCCCTCGCGGTTGGCCGCGTCGATGCGGCCGTTGAACACGGTGGTCAGCACCACGTCGCCCGCCACGAGGAACTGCGGTGCCTGGGCACCGGCTTCCCACCATTGGATGTGGGGCTTGAGTTCGGTCAGCTTCTTGAAGGCGCGGTCGGCGCCGTCCTTGGTGGCGAGCACCTTGTACACGTCGGCGGGCTTCACGCCATCGGCCATCAGCGCGAATTCGAGGTTGTAGCGCGCGCCCTTGCGCATGCCGCGCTTGCCGGGGATCTTCCTGGTGTCCCAGAAGTCGGCCCAGCTGGTGGGGGCGGTCTTGAGCCTGTCGCCGTTGTAGGCCATGACGGTGGACCACACGAAGATGCCCACGGCGCAGTCGGACACGGCGGCGGGCAGCAGGTCGGCCTTGCTCACGATCTTGCTGTAGTCGAGCTTTTCATACAGGCCCTCGTCGCAGCCACGCGCCGCGTCGGGCGATTCGAGCTCCACCACGTCCCAGGTCACCTTCCTGGCCTCGACCATGGCCTTGACCTTGGCCTGCTCGCCGTTGTATTCCACGGCGACGATCTTGTTGCCCAGCTTTTCGTAGGGCTCGTAGAAGGCCTTCTTCTGGGCGTTGGCGTTGGCGCCACCGAAGTTCACGACGGTGAGTTGCTGCTGCGCGAAGCTGGGCAGTGCCAGGCAGGCGGCCAGGGAGGCGCAGGCGATGAGGCTTTTTTTCATGGTGCAGTTTTTCCTTGGGTTGTGGAGGAACGGGGACTCGGGGACAGGGCTCGGAAAAGGGGGGTGTGGGGACAGTGCTCAAACGGCATAGATGCGCGTGGAGGCCGGTGGAAACTCCAGCAGCACGGCATCGCCCGGCTGCGGATGCATGCCCGTGCCGGTGGGGTTCAGGGGCAGTTTCACCACGGCCTGCTCCTGGCCGTGGCCCAGGTCGCACATCAGGCGCTGGTGGTCGCCGTAGTAAATGGTGCGCGCCACGGTCGCCGGGACGGCCGAGCCCCTGGGGTAGTGCGAGTGCGGGTGCAGCACGATGCGCTCGGGCCGCACGCAGGCCTGCACGGGGGCGCCCCGGGCGGTCTGGTTCACGTTGACACCGGGCAGCAGGTGGCCGCCCGGCAGCTGGATGGCCGTCTCGGCGCCCGCGCCCTGCAGGGTGCCGGTGAGCACCGTGCTGTCGCCCACGAAACCGGCCACGAAGCGGTTGGCGGGGGTTTCATACAGCGCCTCCACGCTGGCCAGCTGCTGGATGACGCCTTCGTTGAACACGGCCACGCGGTCGCTCATGGTCAGCGCCTCGCCCTGGTCGTGGGTCACGTACACGAAGGTCACGCCCAACTGGCGGTGCAGCTCCTTCAGCTCGATCTGCATGTGTTCGCGCAGCTGCTTGTCCAGGGCGCCCAACGGCTCATCCATCAGCACGAGCTGGGGGTTGAACACCAGGGCGCGGGCCAGGGCCACGCGTTGCTGCTGCCCCCCTGACAGACGCGCGGGCAGGCGGTCGGCCATGCCGGTCAGGCGCACCATGTCCAGGGCCTTCTTCACGCGGTCGGCCTGCTCGGCCCTGGGCACCTTGCGCACGGTGAGCGGGTAGGCCACGTTCTGCCCCACGGTGAGGTGCGGGAACAGCGCGTAGTTCTGGAACACCATGCCGAAGTTGCGCTTGTGGGGCGGCGTGCCGGTGATCTGCTTGCCATCGAGCAGGATGTCGCCCGCGGTGGGGGACTCAAACCCCGCCAGCATCATCAGCGTGGTGGTCTTGCCCGAGCCCGAGGGCCCCAGCAGGCTCAGGAACTCGCCGCGCTGGATGTCCAGGTCCAGCGCGCGCACCACCAGTTGTTCTCCGTCGTACGTCTTTTGCACGCCGCTGAAGCGGACCAGGGGCTCTGCCGATGGGTTCATGGTTGGGGGCACCTTGTAAGCAGAATGAACGCCGGGCCGCATGTCAGCCCAGCGCGGCAAAGCTGTCGGCCAGGATGGCCAGGCCCTCGTCGAGCAACTCGTTGGAGGCGGTCAGCGGCACCAGGATGCGGATCACGTTGCCGTAGGTTCCGCACGACAGCAGGATGAGCCCGCGCTGGGCGGCCTCGGCGACGACTTTCTTGGTCAGCGCGGCGTCGGGGCGGTGGACATCGCCGTTCTCGAACAGCTCGATGGCCACCATCGCGCCCAGCCCGCGCACGTCGCCGATGGCGGGTACTTTGGCGGCCATGCCTTTCAGCGCCCTGACCAGCAGCGCGCCCATGTCCTGGCTGCGGGCCAGCAGGTTTTCTTTCTCAAAGGCTTCGATCACGGCCAGCGCTGCGGCGCAGGCGACGGGGCTGCCCGCGTAGGTGCCGCCCAGGCCACCGGCCGCCGGGGCGTCGATGACGTCGGCGCGGCCCACCACCCCCGACAGCGGAAAGCCGCCCGCCAGCGATTTCGCGGTGGTGATGAGGTCCGGCGCCACGGGCCACTGCTCGCACGCAAACCAGGTGCCGGTGCGGCCTGCGCCGGTCTGCACTTCGTCGGCGATCAGCAGGATGCCATGGCGGTCTGCCAGGGCCTTGAGTCCGGTGATGAATTCGGGTGGCGCCACGTAGAAGCCGCCTTCGCCCTGCACGGGCTCAAGAATGAAGGCCGCCACACGCTCGGGCTCGATGTCGTTCTTGAAGATCAGCTCCACCGAGTGCAGCGCCTGCTCCACGCTGATGCCATGCAGTGCGTTGGGGAAGAGGGCGTGGTACACCTCGCCGGGGAAGGGGCCAAACCCCGTCTTGTACGGCACCACTTTGCCGGTCAGGCCCAGCGTGAGGTTGGTGCGGCCGTGGTAGCCGCCCGTGAAGGCGATCACGCCGGGGCGCCGGGTGTGGGCGCGGGCGATCTTGATGGCGTTTTCCACGGCCTCGGCGCCGGTGGTGAGCAGCAGGCTCTTCTTGGCAAACGCACCCGGGGCCAGGGTGTTCAGGCGCTCGCACACTTCCACGTAGGGCTCGTACGCCACCACCTGGAAGCAGGTGTGGGTGTACAGGTCGAGCTGTGCCTTCACGGCGGCGATCACACCCGCGTGCAGGTGGCCGGTGTTGAGCACGGCGATGCCGCCGGCGAAGTCGATGAAGCGGCGGCCCTCCACATCCCACAGTTCGGCGTTGCGGGCCTTCTGGACGAAGATGTCGTGGGCCTGGCCGACGCCCCGGGCCACGGCGGCATGGCGGCGGGCGAGGAGGGCGGCGTTGGTGAAGTGGCGGTCTTGCTGCATGGCGGTGGGCGGTGGTGTGAACACGGAATGAAGGAATGGGCGAATTCTGGAAGCCGCGCCGCGCACCGTCCATGTACAGCGGGGTGCGGTTTTGCGCGCACTGTGCAGGTCTAGAATCCTGTACAGGCAATCCCTGATCTGGTGTGCGCCAAGTCGGTGCACAATTCGCCCCCTTTTTGGCTCTCCTGATGCTCACTCTCAGCCCGGACCTCCAGACTCCCCTGGTCAGCCAGATCGTCGATGGTCTTCGGGGTCTCATCGCCGGGCAGGTGCTCAAGCCCGGCAGCAAACTGCCCTCCATCCGTGCCTTTGCCGCCGCCCATGGCGTGAGCGTGTTCACCGTGGTCGAGGCCTACGACCGCCTGGTGGCGCAAGGCTGGCTGGTGTCGCGCGCCAATGCGGGTTTCTTCGTGAAGCGCCGCAGCGAAGAAGGCGCCGTGCCCGGCGCCGGGCCTCAGGAGCGGCCGGTGCCCCGTTTTGACGCACGCTGGTACCTCAAGCAGATCTTTGAAAACCGCAACCTGCCCATGAAACCGGGCTGCGGCTGGCTGCCGCACGACTGGCTGTTCGGCGATGCCGTGCGCCGCAGCATGCGCCAGCTGTCTTCCGACGGCCCCGAGCTCGACGGCTATGGCCTGCCGCATGGCCACATGGCGCTGCGCATGGTGGTGGCCGAGTCGCTGGCCGAGCACCATCTGGCGGTGGACGCCGACCAGGTGCTGCTCACGCAGGGCTCCAGCCAGGCGCTCGACCTCGTGGCGCGGCGCCTCGTCAAACCCGGCGATGTGGTGCTGGTGGATGACCCCGGCTATCCCAACCTGCTGTTCATGCTGCGCTTCGCGGGCGCGCACCCGGTAGGGGTGCCGCGCACGGCGGGGGGCTATGACCTGCTCGCGCTGGAAGCCCTGCTGGCCGCGCACAAGCCCACGGTGTTCTTCACGCAGCCGCGCCTGCAGAGCCCGACCTGCTCGGTGGCCTCGGTGGCGCATCTGCACCGCCTGCTGCAGTTGGCCGAGCAGCATGGTTTCATGCTGGTCGAGAACGACATCTATGCCGATATGGACACCGGCGTGCGCCCCTCGCTCGCCAGCCTGGACCAGTTGCGCCGGGTGATCTACCTGGGCAGCTTCTCCAAGACCATCTCGCCGAACCTGCGCACGGGCTTCGTGGCGGCGCGGGGCGACCTGCTGGACGAGCTGGTGCAGCTCAAGATGATCTCGGGGCTCACATCGTCCGAGATCACCGAGCGCATCACCTTCGGCGTGGTGACGGATGGCCGCTGGCGCAAGCACCTCAAGTCCCTGCGCGAGCGCCTGGCCGAGGCGCACGGCGTGGTGGGGCGGCGGTTGCTGAACCTGGGCTTCGAGCTCTTCCATGAGCCCGAGGCGGGCATGTACCTGTGGGCCCGCCACCCCGATCTGCCCGACAGCGCGGAGCTGTCGAAGGAGGCCACGGGCGCGGGCATCATGCTCGGCCCGGGCCAGTTGTTCCTGGTGGAGCCGCGCCCCACGGGCTGGCTGCGCTTCAACGTGTCGTTCAGCCAGGACGAGCGCATGTGGCGCTTCTTGGAGCAGCGCATCCTGCTGGGGCAGCAGGTGGCGGAGTAGCTGGCGGCAGGCTGCTGGATTTAGTGCCTTTCAGGCCCCGGGCGCAGAGTGGTAAAGCGCTGGAAGCTATCCTATTTATAGCAAATCGGTGCTCTGTGCCCTGTCTTACTGGTCGATGATGCGCCGCGCGAACCGCTCCAGGTAGTCCATGAGCTGCTCCGCACCGGCCACGGCCCTCGCTTCGTCGCCCGTGGCGATGCCCTGGGCCAGGTGCATGTGGGCGCGCGCGCCCTCGGACACCTCGCCCTCGTGCTGGTAGGCGTACCAGAACCGGCGGCACTGCACGATGAGCGGCGACACGCATTTGACGGCCGAGTGGTTCTGGCTGGCCTGGTGCGTCACCACGTCCAGCTCGTGGTCGGCCAGCATGTAGTCGTCCAGATGGCCGCGCGCGGCGGCGTCCACCATCTTTTCCGCGCAGCGCACGATGGCCTGGCGCTGCGGCGCGGTGGCGCGGCGTGCCGCGCACGAGGCAACCAGGCGTTCCAGCACGCGGCGTGTCTGGATCACGTCCAGGTGGTCGGCCAGGTCGATGTGCGATACCAGCAGCCCGCGCCGGGGCTGCTGCGCGATGAGTCCGATGGAGACCATGCGCAGCAGCGCCTCGCGCACCGGGGTGCGGCCCAGGCCGGTGCTTTCGGCGATCTCGGCCTCGACCACCGGACTGCCGGGCTGCAGTTGCAGCGTGGAGATCATGGCTTCGATGGCGTCGTAGGCCACGTCGGCCGCGCGCCGTTTGGGGGCGGGGTCTCGCGGGAGGGATGCGCTGCTCGGTTTCATGCTGGGGGAATGGCGTTCGTTGTCCTGGCCGCGGGGGCGCGGTGCCGCATCTTAGAACCTGTTGGCGGTCCGTGGCACGGGGAGCGCTCCCGCCCGCACCCTTCCTACAGGCCCGCGCCCGCCTTGCGCAGCTCGGCGATCTGAGGAGCCTTGGGCAGCCACAGCTTGTCGAACTCCTGGATGATGCCGTCGGGGTTGTAGCTGGAGGCGCTCTTGAACGCGATGCCCGAGCCCTTGAACTTCTCGATCAGGCCGGCTTCCGTGGTGACGATGTCGTTGATCTGGGCGTCCAGCGTCTGGGCCACCAGCTTGCGGATCAGCTCCTTGTCCTTGGCATCCAGGCCCTGCCAGATGCGGCCCGACACCAGCGGGGCAAAGGGCATGAAGAGGGCGTTCATCTGCAGCAGGGTCTTGGAAACCTTGTCGAAGCGCTGGTTCCACGAGAACTCGATGTCGGCTTCCAGCCCATCCACCTGGCCGTTGCTCATGGCGTCGAACACGGCGGGCGTGGGAATGGGCGTCGGGGCGGCGCCCAGCAACTGGTAGAAGTCGCGGTACACGGGGGTGGGGTTGATGCGCAGCTTCATGCCCTTGAGGTCGGTCGGCACCGCGATGTCCTTGGTGGCGAACACCGCGCGCATGCCGGTGATGCCCCAGCCCAGCCCGATGGTGCCGGTCTCGCGCGGCAGCACCTCCAGCAGCTTCAGCGCGGCGGGGGTGCGCACCAGCTTGGCCACCGCGGGGGTCGAGCGCACCAGGTAGGGCGCGTTGATGGCCGCCACGCTCGCCACCCGCGAGCCCAGCTCTGCGGCCTGGATCCAGCCCATGTCCAGGGCGCCGGATTGCAGCTGCTGCATCATGGCCGTCTCGTTGCCCAGCTGGCCCGAGTGGAACACGGTCACGCTCAGGCGGCCATCGGTCTCTTTCTTCAGCGCTTCGCCGAACTGCAGCGCGGCGCGGTTCCATGAGTGCCCCGCCGGGGTGATCAGGCCCAGGCGGAATTCCTTGGCATCGGCGGCGAGCACGACGGACGGAAAGCCCAGCGGGGCCGCTGCGGCGGCTGCCGCGGCGGTGGACTGGATGAAGTGGCGGCGGGAAATGGTCATGGTGAACTCCTGGAAGTTGTGCGAGGCAATGCGAAGAGGGCGAAGGGATGGAGCCGCTTACTTGATCAGGGCAAGCGACAGGCTGGGGAACAGGGAGAGCATCACCAGCGCCACGCAGCTGATGAGGAAGAAGGGCAGGGTGACGATGAACATCTTGCCGGGCTTGGCGCCGGTGACGGCGGCCGCGACGAAGAAGCTCAGCCCCACGGGCGGCGACATCAGGCCCAGCACCAGGTTGATCACCACCACCACGCCGAAGTGGCGCGGGTCGATGTGGTAGATGTCGGTGGCGATGGGCAGCAGGATGGGCACGGTCATGATCAGCCCGGGGATGCCGTCGATCACGGTGCCGATGACCAGCAGGATGACGTTGACCAGCAGCAGGAAGGTGATCGGGTCGTGCGCCACGGTCTGGATCCAGGCCGCCACCATCTGCGGCACCTTGCCGTAGATCAGCAGCCAGGAAAACACCGCGGCGGCGGCCACCAGGAACAGCACGATGGCCGAGTAGATGGCCGAGCGCAGCAGGATGGCGGGCATGGAGCCGAGCCGGAATTCCTTGGTCACATACCGCCCCACCAGCGCCGCGGCCAGGGCGCCCACGGCGGCCGCTTCGGTCGGATTGGCCAGGCCGCCCAGGATGGAGCCCACGATCACGATCGGGATCAGCAGGGTGGGGCTGGATGTCACCACGGTGCGGGCCCGCTGCGCCAGCGTGCGCCTTTCGCTGCGCGGGTAGTCGTAGATGAAACCCATCAGCGCGATGATGATGAAGAACAGGATGGTGAGCAGGATGCCCGGCAGGATGCCCGCGATGAGCATGTCGCCCACGGCCACCTGTGCCAGCACGCTGTAGACCACGAACATCACTGAAGGTGGAATGATCGGCCCCAGCATGCCGCCGTAGACCGTGAGGCCGGCGGCGAAGGTCTTGTCGTAGCCCTGCTTTTCCATCTCGGGCACCATCACCTGGGACATGATGGCCACCTGGGCCGTGGCCGAGCCGATGATGGACGAGACCAGCATGTTGGCCAGGATGTTCACGTAGGCCAGGCCTCCCTTGACGGAGCCGACGAAGGCCATCGACATGTCCACCAGGCGGCGCGTGATGCCGCCGCTGTTCATGATCTCGCCGATCAGGATGAACAGCGGAATGGCGATGAGCCCATAGCTGTCCACCCCCGCGAACATCTGCATGGGAAAGGACTGGAACAGCACGGTGTTGCCGGTGCTGAAGATGTACGCGATGCCCGAGATGCACAGGCACACGCCGATGGGCACGCCCACCATGAGGGCCGCGCAGAAGAAGAGGGAAGTGAACATGGGGCGGGCTCCGGGGTCAGTTCACGGCGTCGGCGCTGACGACGTCGAAACCAGGGTGGCTGCGGCGCGGCGCCAGGCCCATGTCCTCGATGAGGTTGGCCAGCGCGTGCAGCGTGAAGGTGAGGGAAAACAGCGGCAGGATCAGCTGCAGCACCCAGGTGGGCCAGTTCAGGGTCTGGGTGCGCTCGGTGTAGAGGAAGTTGAAGGTCTCGGCACCGAATTCCTTGGCGTCGAAGCCGTAGCGGGCGATGCCCACCGGGTCCATCCACAGCCAGCACATCACCAGCATGGCGATGCCAAACAGCAGCACCCCCGTGGTGGCGATGATCTTGGCCGCCTTGGCCCATTTCTCGGAGAGCTTCTCGGTCAGCATGCCCACCGCGAAGTCCATGCGCAGCCGTGTCATCACCGAGGCCCCCACGAAGGTCAGCCAGACCACGGTGTAGACCGCCGCCTCGTCGATCCAGTAAATGGGAAAGCCGGTGTAGCGGGTGGCCACGTTCAGCAGGATCAGCGCCACCAGCAAGGTCATCAGGGCGGTGAGGCAGTTGCGCTCCGCGCGCAGCACCAGGCTGGACAGGGCGAGGACCGCGCGGGCCGGCGCTGCGGGCGCGGGCCCGCCGGGTGGGGTGGGAGAAGCGGTGGCGGTGGACATGGGGTGGGCTCCGTGGTCTGGGTGTCGGGAATGGGGCGCCGGTTTAAATATCTTCTTGATATATGTAGAAGCAAGATGAATGCCCGCGGGTGGCGCGCTTACCGGTCGGCGCGCCCGCGCTGCCGGGTTCAGCCTGCCATCGCGAGGATCTCTTCGTACAGGGCGCGCGGCACCGCCGCGCCCTCGGCCAGGCTGAGCGCCCGGGCGGCGAAGCGGCGCTGCGAGGGCAGCCGGGCGCCCTGGCCGGTGATGGCATCGAACATCGCCTCGGCACGCGCCTGGTGAGGGGCCGCATCGCCGCCCGCAAACTGGGCGGGGTCGAAGGCCAGCACCAGTTCGCCATGCAGGGGCGTGGCGCCTGCGCCCGCGTCGTGGGCGATGGATTCGCGGCTGGTCCAGTCGCCGATCAGCGTGCCGGCCATGAGCTCGACCATGGTGGCCAGGGCCGAGCCCTTGTGCCCGCCAAAGGTGCGCATGGCGCCCCGGGCCACGGCCACCGGATCGGTGGAAGGCCGGCCCTGGCCGTCCACCCCGCAGCCCTCGGGCAGGGGCTGGCCCGCGCGGCGGTGCAGCTCCAGGTCGCCGCGCGCGATGGCGCTGGTGGCGAAGTCGAACACATAGGGGTGGGGACCCGGGCGTGGCCAGCCGAAGGCGATGGGGTTGGTGCCGAAGACGGGCTGGTGCCCGCCGGCCGGCGCCACCCAGGCGTGGCTGGGCGTGAGTGCCAGGGCCGCCAGGCCGTGGGCGGTGAGGGCCTCGATCTCGGGCCACAGTGCCGAGAAGTGCACGCAGCGGTTGATGACCAGCGCACCCATGCCGTGGCGGCGGGTGGCCTCCACCAGCGCGGGCAGGCCTTGTTCGAAAGCCAGGGGTGAAAACGCCCCCTGGGCGTCCACCCGCACGACCGGGCCAGAGCCCGCCTGCAGCACTGGCAGGGCCTGCAGCTCCACCTTGCCGGTGCGCACCGTGTGGGCACAGCTGGTGAGCCGGTAGACGCCGTGCGACTGGCAGGCATCACGCTGCCCGGCCACGATGACGCGGGCCATGGCGCCCGCGTGGGCTTCGCCCAGGCCCAGACGCAGCAGCATGGCACGCGCCAGGGCCATCAGGTCGTCCAGGGGGACGTGCACCATCGCGGAGCTGGCGGGGGCGGGAAGGGGAGTGGTGTCGTTCATGGGCGGATGCCGGTGGATTCGTCCACCGGGGTGGGGCATTGCGCCAGCGTGCCGATGCGCGCGGGCGCCAGCAGATGGCGGGGTGGGGCGGGCGTCCAGCCGAACAGCGCATGGGTGGCGGCACCACACACGCGGCCCTGGCAGGCGCCCATGCCGCAGCGCGTGTGCAGCTTGGCGTCGATCCAGCTGCTGCGGGAGGCCAGCTCGCGCAAGGGCACGTCTTCGCAGCGGCAGACGAGGGTGTCCGGGGCGGCCAGCTGGCGCACCGCCTCGCCGAGCTCGAACTGGGTGCGCAGCAGGTCCGCGAAACCTTGCCAGCGGGCCAGGGCGGCTTGGCGGGCCTGGGCCCGGGCCGTGTCGCCTGCGGCGGCATGCCCCGCGATGGCGCCCTGTGCCAGCGCGCGTTCGCTGCCGCCAAAGCCGGTACATTCCCCTGCGGCGTACACATGGGGCACGCTGGTGGCCATGAGGCCGTCCACCTGCAGGCCTTGGCGATCGTTGAGCGCGCAGCCCAGCAGTTGGCCCATCTGGGTGTTGGGCACCAGCCCAAAGCCGCAGGCAAGCCGGTCGCAGGCCAGGGTTTCCTGGCGCGTGCCGCGCTGGATCCGCACGGCCTCCAGCCGGTCCTGGCCCTGTGCATGCAGCACGTGGCTGGAGGCGCGCCAGTGGTGGTTGAACAGGGTCGTTGCCTGCAGCGCCTTGGCGGGCCAGCGCGGCAGCTGCAGCGCGAAGGCGGCCAGGGCCCGCCAGGAAGCCTGTTCGGCAATGCGGATGACCTGGGCGCCGGCCTTGCGGGCGGTGTCGGCGCAGGCCAGCAGCAGGGGACCGGTGCCGGCCACCACGATGCGCTGGCCCTGCACCGGCAAGCCGGCCTTGATCAGCGCCTGCAGTCCGCCGGCGCCGGTCACGCCGGGTAGCGTCCAGCCGGGAAAGGGCAGCAGCAGCTCCCGTGCTCCGTTGCACAGCACCAGGCGGTGGCTGTGCTGGATCCAGCCCTGTTCGGCGTCTTCCAGCAGCAAGGCGGGGGCATCTTGCGGCGCCGAGGGGCCACCCAGCCCCACCACGCGCGTGCCGCACAGCAGGCGGATGTTCGGGTAGCGCTCCAGCGCCTCGCGGTGCTGGCGAGCGAGCGGGGGCAGGGTGCTGCCGGGGCCGTCGCGCCAGATCTGTCCGCCGGGATGGATGTTGTCGTCCACGAGGGTGATGGCAAGGCCCCGGGGCGCCGCCGCCAGGGCGGCCGCCATGCCGGCGGGACCGGCGCCGATGATCAGCAGATCGCAGCGCTGGTGGGGGGTCATGGCATGCCTCTCTGCGGCTGGCCGCGTGTGTCGATCACCATGCCGTCGGTGCACAGGGTCTGGCAGGCCAGGCGCTGGCGGCCGTCCACAAGCACCCGGCACTCGTGGCAGATGCCCATGCCGCAGAAAGGCGCACGGCGCTCGCCGGTGACCGACGTGCGGGCGCAGCCCGGAGGCAGCAGGGCCAGGGCCGCCGCGACGCTGTGGCCCGGTGCCAGCTCGATGGTGGTGCCGTCGATGACGGCGTGTACCAGGGGAGTGGATGTGCTCATGCCGCCAGGCCTTCCAGGCTGAAGCGCTGCGCCGCGAAGGGGGCGGGGTCCAGGGGCGGGGGCCCACCGGTCAGCTGCGCCGCCAGTAACTCGGCGGTGGCGGGGGCGGTGGTCACGCCCAGGCCTTCGTGGCCCACGGCCAGCCAGAGCTGGTCGCGGGTGGGGTGGCGCCCGATGATGGGCAGGCTGTCGGGCGTGGTGGCGCGAAATCCCGTCCAGGTGCGGATGGCGTTCAGCCCGGCCAGGCCGGGCATGTAGTCCAAGGCGCGGCGCAGCATCCGGGCCAGCACGTCCTGGTCGATGGCCGGGTCGGTGGTGTCGAACTGGCGCGATGAGCCCAGCAGCAGTTGCCCGGTGGGCCGGGGCTGCAGGTTGAACGCCACGGAGGTGCCGTCGGTCTGGTGGGCGTTGCTGATGTAGCCCAGCTCCACCAGCTGGTGCCGCACCACGCCGGGGTAGCGGTCGGTGATGAGCAGGTGGCCCTTCTTGGGGCGGATGGGGAGCTCGGGGCACAAGCGCGTGGCATGGATGCCGGCGGCCAGCACCACGGCCTGGGCTTCGCGCCAGCTGCCGTCCACCAGCTGCACCCGGCCGCCCTCGATGCGGCATGCCTCGGCCTGCTCGACGCGGATCTGGCGCGGTGCCTGCTGCAGCAGCCACTGGGCGGCATTGGGGGCATACACCACGCTGTCGCCGGGCACCTTCAGTGCGCCCCGCAGTCCGGGGCGCAGGGCGGGTTCCAGGCGCCGCAGGGTGGCGGCGTCCAGCAGGTCACAGGGCAGGCCGTGGCGCTGCAGGCGCTGGGCTTTTTCTTCGGCGCCGGCCATCTCGGCGTCGTTGGCGGCCAGCCAGAGCGTGCCGCAGTTGGTGTAGGCGCAGCCGGGCTGGTCGGCCGTCATCCGTGGTCCCCACGCATGCCAGAGCGCCAGGGATGCCTGGCTCAGCGCCAGCTCGGCGGGGTTGTCGTCCATCACCACCAGGTGGCCCATACCGGCCGCCGTGGCGGCGCCCAGCCGGGCGTCCAGCACCAGCACATGCAGGCCACGGCCTGCGAGGACATGGGCGCAGGCCGCGCCGACGATGCCTGCTCCGATGACGATGACGTCCGCGTGTCGCATGGTGCCTGCCGGGTGGGTGTGCCTGAAAAGAGGGCCTTAGAGCCGGATGCCCCAGCCGAAGGGGTCGCTGGCCTCGATCAGCAGCGTGGCCTCGGCGCTCATGTGGGCCGTGCCGCGCAGCGTGGGGATGATCCTGCCGGCCTGGGTGTCGGGTTCGTAGCGTGCCTCGAAGCTGCTGCCGATGATGCTGGCCTGGCGCCACGCCTGGCCGGGCTGCAGCGTGCCGTCGGCCGCCAGGCAGGCCAGCTTGGCGCTGGTGCCGGTGCCGCAGGGCGAGCGGTCGTAGGCACCGCCCGGGCAGAGCACGAAGTTGCGGCTGTCGGCCACGTCGTCGTCGACAAAGAGCTCGATGTGGTCGATCTCGCCGCCGTTGTCGCCGCGGACGCCCTGGTCCTTCAGGGCCTGCTGGATGGCGCTGGTGTAGTCGGTCAGCGCCTGCAGGTTGTCGCTGGCCACGCGCTGGCCGTGCTCGCTCATCAGAAAGAACCAGTTGCCGCCCCAGGCCACGTCGCCCGTGACGGTGCCGATGCCCGGCACCGTGAGCGACAGGCCCTGGTGCAGCCGGTAGGCCGGCACGTTGCGCACGCTGACCGAGCCGTCCTCGTGCAGCGTGGTCATCACCGTGCCCACGGGTGTCTCGATGCCGTGCTCGCCCGGCTCGATGCGGCCCAGGTAGGCCAGCGAGGCCACCAGGCCGATGGTGCCGTGGCCGCACATGCCGAGGTAGCCGGTGTTGTTGAAGAACACCACGCCCGCCGCATTGGCCGGGTCCTGCGGGGCGCACAGCAGCGCGCCCACGATCACGTCGTTGCCGCGCGGCTCGAGCACCGTGGCCGCGCGCCAGGCATCGTGCTGGCTGGCCAGCAGGGCGCGGCGCTCTGCCATGCTGCCGGTGCCCAGGTCGGGAAAGCCGCCCACCACGAGCCGCGTGGGTTCACCCCCGGTGTGGGAGTCGAGGATCTGTATGCGTTGCATGCGGGTGTCGTGGGTCATGGTCGGTCACATGGCAGAAAGGTGCAGGCATCGTAGCGGCGGGCCGCCACGATTTCGCGGCGGAGTTTCAATAGCTGGCCAGCGGCACGGGGGCGGCGTTCTTGAACGTGAGCACCGTGATGGGAGCCTGCTTGAGGTTGCCCTTGTCGTCGTAGGCATAGGTGCCCGCCACGCCCTGGTGGCTGCCCTGGAGCATCTGCGCGCCGACCTTGGCGGGTTCCACGGACTGGGCTTTCTGCATGGCATCGGCCATGAACATCACCTGGTCGTAGTAGGACGCCGCATAGGCATCGGCATCCAGCTTGAAGCGCGCCTTGTATTTCGCCTTGAAGGCCGGGCCGCTCGCGGCCTTGTCGAGCATGGTGCCGCCCTGGGCGCAGAACACGGTGTCGTTCACCGCTTCGCCACCGAGCTTGCCGACCTCGGGGCTGCACAGCGTGTCGCCACCCAAGAGCTTGGCCGTGAGGCCCAGCTGCTTCATCTGCCGCGCCATGGGCGCGGCCTGCGGGGCGTAGCCGCCAAAGAAGATGGCCTGCGGCTGCTTGCCCTTGAGGCTGGTGAGGATGGACAGGAAATCGGTGGACTTGTCGGTCGTGAACTCCTGGCCCACCACGGTCAGGCCCTGCTTCTTCGCCTCCTTGGTGAACTGGTCGGCCACGCCCTGGCCGAAGGCGGTGCGGTCGTCGATCACCGCCACCTGCTTGACCTTGAGCACCTGGGCGGCATACACGGCCATGTTCGAGCCGATCTGGGTGTCGCTGGCGATGATGCGGAACAGGTTCTTGTAGCCGTTCTCGGTGACCCTGGGGTTGGTGCCCACGGTGGAGACCATGGCCCCGCCTTCGCTGTAGACACGTGAGGCGGGAATGGCCACGCCCGAGCAGTACGGTCCCATGACGAACTTCACGCCGCTGTCCACCATCTTCTGCGCCACGCTCACCCCGGTGCGGGCGTCGCACTGGTCGTCCTCGGACACGAGGTCGAACTTCAGGGTCTTGCCCCCCACCACGATCTTCTTCGCGTTGAGCTCCTCGACGGCCAGGCGCACGCCGTTCTCGTTGTCCTTGCCCGCGAAGGCATTGGGGCCGGAGAGCGGGCCGCTGTGGCCGATCTTGACCAGCTGTTCCTGGGCGCCGGCATGTGTGGCCAGCATCAGCGCCGCGATGGCGGCGGGCGTCAGGGTCCGAAATCCGAAAGATGCACGTGTCATGGGAAACCTCTTGTATGTGCGAAGGGGAAGGGCCGCTGTTGTCTCCTGCGGCCCGGGGGGCAGCCTGTCGGTCGATACCGTCTCAGGCCACGGACTGGTACTCGGCGGGGCGTGTGTCCAGCGCCTTCCTGACGATGCGCTCGATGAAGGCGCGCTCCTCGCCAATCAGGGGCAGGCGCGGGCGGCGCATGTGCTCGGTGCCCACACCCACCAGCAGGTCGATCAGCTTGAGGTTCTGCACGAGCTTGGTGGAGACGTCGAGGTGCAGCATGGGCGTCATCCATTGGTAGAGCTTGAGTGCCTCGGCAAAGCGGCCGGCCTTCATCAGGTCGTACAGCGCCACGGTCTCGCGCGGGAAGGCGCAGCCCACGCCGGCCAGCAGGCCGTCGCAGCCCAGCGCCAGGCCCTCGTAGGCCAGGTCGTCCACGCCCAGGAAGATCTGGTAGCGGTCGCCCAGCGCGATGCGCAGGTCGGTCACGCGGCGGATGTTGTCGGTGCTTTCCTTGATGGCTTCGATCCACTTGCAGTCCGCCAGCTCGGCGAAGTGCTCGGGCTTGAGGTCCACGCGGTAGGCCACCGGGTTGTTGTAGACCATCACCGGCTTCTGCGCGGCCTCGGCCATGGTGCGCACGTTCAGCATGGCTTCGCGCGCGTCGGCGACGTAGATCACCGAGGGCATGACCATGTAGCCGGCCACTCCGAGCTTGTTGCCGCCGTCGATGTAGCGCAGGGCTTCCCGGGTGCTGGTCTCCGAGACATTCGCCAGCACGGGGATGCGGCCGTCGGCGGCTTCCAGTGCGATCTTGGCGACCTGCAGCTTTTCTTCCAGCGAGAGGGTGCTGGCTTCACCCAGCGAGCCGCAGGTCACCAGGCCGTGGATACCGTTGCGGATCTGGAAGTCGATGTGGCGCGCCGTGCCTTCGGCATCGATGCTCTCGTCGGCGTGGAACTTGGTGGTGATGGCGGGGAAGATGCCTTGCCAGCGGGGATGGTTCATGGATGGACTCCTGAGGAAAAAGAAGGATGGGAAAGGGCGGGGGTGGGTGGTGACGATAAAGTAGCGTTGCTGTAAATATATTAAGAAGATATTTAAAATATCTTGTCAGGGTATTTAGCATCTTGCGTGCCAGCCGGATTTGCGCTTGGATGGTCCCAAAGCGGGTGTCCCGGGCGCCGGCATGCCCCGCAGCGGGGCGCGGGCGGCCCCAGCGCAGTGCGCGGGGTGGATGCATGCCCGGCGCAGGTGCGCCCAGGGCCCGGGCCTGGCCGAGGTGTCCCCGCACCCGGTTGCCCGGTTGACCTATCGGCAGGCCGCCCGTGCCCGGGCGGCATTGAATGAAGGGGCCTCCAGGGCCGGAGGCCGGTTCAGGCCGCCGTCTCGATAGAATCCGTGGTTCTCCCCATAAACCGGGTGGCCGCGCCGCGTGCGCGAGGCCCCTCACTGATCCAGGCCTGTTGCCCCTTTTCGCACATGACCCACAACACCACGCCTTCGTTCTCGGTTGCCGACATCCGCAAGTCCTTCCTGGATTTCTTTGCCTCCAAGGGCCACACCATCGTGGCCTCGAGCTCGCTGGTGCCGGGCAACGACCCCACGCTGATGTTCACCAACTCCGGCATGGTGCAGTTCAAGGACGTGTTCCTGGGCACCGACAAGCGCCCCTACAACCGCGCCGTGTCGGTGCAGGCCTGCCTGCGCGCCGGCGGCAAGCACAATGACCTGGAGAACGTGGGCTACACCGCGCGCCACCACACCTTCTTCGAGATGCTGGGCAACTGGAGCTTTGGCGACTACTTCAAGCGCGAGTCGCTGAAATGGGCCTGGGAACTTCTCACCACCGTGTACAAGCTGCCGCCCGAGCGCCTGCTGGCCACCGTGTACGAAGAGGACGACGAAGCCTACGACATCTGGACCAAGGAAATCGGCCTGCCGCCAGAGCGCGTGATCCGCATCGGCGACAACAAGGGCGGCCGCTACAAGTCCGACAACTTCTGGATGATGGCCGACACCGGTCCCTGCGGCCCCTGCAGCGAGATCTTCTACGACCACGGCGACCACATTCCCGGCGGCCCCCCCGGCAGCCCCGATGAAGACGGCGACCGCTTCATCGAGATCTGGAACAACGTGTTCATGCAGTTCGACATGGCCGAAGACGGCTCGGTCACGCCGCTGCCCGCGCCCTGCGTGGACACGGGCATGGGCCTGGAGCGCCTGGCCGCGATCCTGCAGCACGTGCACAGCAACTACGAGATCGACCTGTTCGACGCGCTGATCAAGGCCGCCGGCCGCGAGACCGGCGTGGCCGACCTGAACAACAAGAGCCTGCGCGTGATCGCCGACCACATCCGCGCCACCGCCTTCCTGGTGAGCGACGGCGTGATCCCCAGCAACGAAGGCCGCGGCTACGTGCAGCGCCGCATCGTGCGCCGCGCCATCCGCCACGGCTACAAGCTGGGCAAGAAGACGCCGTTTTTCCACAAGCTGGTGGGCGAGCTGGTGCGCCTGATGGGCGACGCCTACCCCAAGCTGCGCGAGCAGGAGCAGCGCATCACCGACGTGCTCAAGGCCGAGGAAGAGCGCTTCTTCGAGACCCTGGCCAATGGCATGGAGATTCTGGACGCAGCCCTGGGCGGTGGCGCCAAGGTGCTGCCCGGCGACGTGGCCTTCAAGCTGCACGACACCTACGGCTTCCCGCTGGACCTGACCAACGACGTGTGCCGCGAGCGCGACGTCGAGGTGGACGAGGCCGGTTTCAAGGTCGCCATGGAAAAACAGAAGGCCCAGGCCCGCGCCGCTGGCAAGTTCAAGATGGACAAGGCGCTGGAGTACACCGGCGCGGCCAACCAGTTCACCGGCTACGAACACCTGGCGGAAACTGCAAAGATCGTAGCTATCTACGTGGACGGGACAAGCGCTGCCGCCCTGAAGAGTGGTCAAAACGGCGTGGTGGTGCTCGACACGACCCCGTTCTATGCCGAAAGCGGCGGCCAGGTGGGCGACGAAGGCGTCATCACCAGTGGCTCGGCCCGCTTCGCGGTGGGCGACACGCTCAAGATCAAGGCCGACGTGTATGGCCACCACGGCACGCTCGAAGAGGGCACCCTGAACGTGGGCGACACCGTGCAGGCCCAGGTGAACACGGCCGTGCGTGCGGCCACGGTGCGCAACCACTCGGTGACGCACATCATGCACAAGGCCCTGCGCGAAGTGCTGGGCGGCCACGTGCAGCAAAAGGGCAGCCTGGTCAATGCCGACCGCACCCGCTTCGACTTCACGCACAACGGCGCCGTCACCGCAGCGGAAATCCGCGAGGTGGAGCGCCGCGTGAACGAGGAAATCCTGGCCAACCAGCCCACGCAGGCCCGCGTGATGGACATCGAGTCGGCCCAGAAGACCGGTGCCGTGATGCTGTTCGGCGAGAAATACGGTGAAACCGTGCGCGTGCTGGACATCGGCACCAGCCGCGAACTGTGCGGCGGCACGCACGTGCAGCGCACCGGCGACATCGGCCTGTTCAAGGTGGTCGCCGAAGGCGGCGTGGCCGCGGGCGTGCGCCGTATCGAAGCCGTGACCGGCGCCAACGCGCTCGCCTACCTGCAGCAGCTTGAAGACACCGTGACCCAGGCCGCCGGTACGCTGAAGGCCCCCGTGAGCGAACTCAATGGCCGGATCGCCCAGGCACTCGACAACGCGCGCGCGCTGGAGAAGGAAGTGGCGGCGCTCAAGGGCAAGCTGGCGTCCAACCAAGGCGACGAGCTGGTGAACCAGGCCGTCGATGTGAAGGGCCTCAAGGTACTGGCCGCTGCCTTGCCCGGCGCCGACGCCAAGACCCTGCGCGACACCATGGACAAGCTCAAGGACAAGCTCAAGACCGCCGCGATCGTGCTGGCCGCCGTCGATGGCGACAAGGTGCAGATCGCCGCCGGCGTCACGGCCGACAGCGTGGGCCGCCTGAAGGCGGGCGAGCTGGTCAACTTCGTGGCCCAGCAAGTGGGCGGCAAGGGCGGCGGCAAGCCCGACATGGCCATGGCGGGCGGCACCGATGCCTCCAGCCTGCCCGCGGCGCTCGCCTCGGTGGCCGGCTGGGTGGCGCAGAAAATCTGAGGACCTGGACGCCCTGCGGAGCGGTGGTCCGGGCGGCCACCGCCGAGCGGCGAAATAGGGGATGACGGGCCACCGCCTTTCCCCCTACATTGGTGCGCATGGACACCCTGCGCGAAAGCCCGCCAGAGCCCGAGCCAGGCCATGGCGCCCGCTCCAGCCCCTCCTCAGCCCAGGGGGCTGACGGACTGCCCTGGTGGCGGCGCATCACCGTTCCGTTCGAGGTGGTGATCGCCTCGGTGGTGGTGTCCGCCATGCTGTTGCTCACGGTGGTGCTGGTCTACCAGGTGGGTACCAGCGCGCGGGAGGCGATCATCGCGGCCTCGGACGACAGCGCCCGGCACATCAGCCAGCTGATCAGCGAAAGGGTGCACCACATCGTGGACCCCGCCGATGCCACGATCAGGCTGCTCGCGTTCGATCCCATTGCCTCGGCGACCAGCCTGCAGGCCCGGCTGCGCCGCCTGCCGGTGTTTGCGCGCCTGCTGGAGCAAAATCCCTTGCTGTCGGCGGTTTTCATCGGATATGCCGACGGGCAGTTCCTGCTGGTGCGGCCGCTGCGCGATGCGCAACTGCGCACGCGGCTGGACGCGCCGGCGCAGGCCGCGTTCCTGCTCCAGTCGATGGCCCGCGAGCGCGGCACCGCAGGCCTGGTGGGGCGCTGGAGCTACTACGACGCGCAGCTGCGCCTGCTCGAATCCTCCGTGCGCCCTGGCTACCTCTACGATCCCCGCTCGCGCCCCTGGTACGCCGAAGCGGCAGACAAGAACACGCAGATACTGACCGCGCCCTATGTGTTCTTCACCACGCAGGAGGTGGGGGTCACGCTGAGCCAGCCCAGCGAGGACGGGCGCGCCGTGATCGGCCTGGACGTGGCGCTCACCGACCTCGGGAGGGAGATTGGCAGCCTGCGGCTGATGCCCCGCACCGAGATCGCCGTGGTGGACCCGGCCCAGCGCGTGCTGGCGTATCCGGACATGTCGCGCGTGCTGCTGCGCGAGGGTGGGGAGACCAGCCTCAAGCTGCGCACGCTGAAGGAGCTGGGTGTGCCCAGCCTGCAGGCCCTGGGCGGCGGGGGGACGGCGAAGGGGCCGTCGCGCCGCTTCATGGCCGATGGCGAGGAGTGGCTCGCCACGGTGCTGCCCCTGAAATCGCAGCGTTGGCAGGGGCTGCACATCCTGATGGCGATCCCCACCGCCGAACTGCTGGCGGATGTGAATCAGAACCTGTGGCGCCAGGTATGGCTGTCCCTGGGGCTCATCGTGCTGATGCTGCCCGTGGGATGGATGGCCGGGCGGCGCGTGGGGCGCAGCCTTTCGGGGCTGGCCACCCAGGCGCAGGCGCTGGCGCGGTTCGATTTCCGGCGGCCGGCGCACCGCCTGTCGCCCGTGCGCGAGGTGCGCGAACTGGGCCAGGTGATGGACCGCATGTCGGACACCATCCAGGAGTTTCTGCACATCACCCACCACATCAGTGCCGAGTCGCGCATGGAGCTCATGCTGTCCAGCGTGCTCTACGAACTGGTGCGTGCCACCAGCTGCACGGGCGGGGCGGTGTACCTGGTGGAGGAGCAGCGGGCGGGGCTGCTGCGCACGGCGCGGTACTGCGAAGACCCCGAGCACCAGCCACGGTACCCGGAGCACCTGCCCATGGTGCATTTCATCAACCATGCCGAGCCGCAGCCCGGCGACCAGGAGGAGGGCGATGGGGACGCCATGCCCCAGCGCGTGCTGCGCGTGCAGTTGCGCACGCGCGATGGGCAACCCCTGGGCCTGCTGGTGCTGCGCTACCTGTCGGACCCGCGGCAGGAGGATGTCCATTTCCGGGCGTTTGTCGAGAAGCTGTCCGGCACCTTGTCGGTGGCGATTGAAACGCGCGGCCTGATCGAGGGGCAAAAGAAGCTGTTCGACGCCGTCATCCGCCTGCTGGCCGATGCCATCGATGCGAAAAGCCCCTACACGGGGGGGCACTGCGAGCGTGTGCCGCAATTGGCCGAATCCCTCATGCAGCGCATGTGCGAGGCGAAGGAGGGGCCTTTCGCGCAGGTGGCGATGACCGATGCCGAACGCTACGAGTTCCGTCTGGGCGCCTGGCTGCACGACTGCGGCAAGGTCACCAGCCCCGAGCACATCATCGACAAGGCCACCAAGCTGGAGGCGCTGTACAACCGCATCCACGAGGTGCGCATGCGCTTCGAGGTGCTGTGGCGCGATGCCGAGCTGGACTACTGGAAGCAGCATGTCTCCGGCGTGGACCCGGTGCGCCTGCAGCGCGAGCTGCTGCAGCGGCGCGACCGGCTGCAGGAAGAGTTCGCCTTCGTAGCGCGATGCAACGTAGGGGGCGAATTCATGGCCGATGCGGACGTGCAGCGGCTCGCCGGGATTGCCCGCCAGGTGTGGCAGCGGCATTTCGACGACCGGCTGGGCCTGTCGATGGCGGAGATGGGGCGCCTGGCGGACGTGCCGGTGCGCCCCCTGCCCGCCAACGAGCCCCTGCTGGCCGACCGGGCCGAGCACATCGTGCCCTGGGGTTCCCGGCGCCCGCCGGTGGAGGCGGGCAACCCGGCCAACAAATGGGGCTTCGACATGGCGCTGCCGTCCCAGGAGGCGCATCTGGGCGAGTTGCACAACCTGTCGATACGGCGCGGAACCCTGACCGCGGAAGACCGCTTCAAGATCAACGACCATATCGTGCAGACCATCGTCATGCTCAGCGGCCTGCCGTTTCCGCCGCACCTGGCGCGTGTGCCGTCCATCGCGGGCTCGCACCATGAAAAGCTCGATGGCACCGGCTACCCGCGGCGCCTCAAGGCGGCGCAGCTGACACTGGCGGACCGCGTGATGACGCTGGCCGACATCTTCGAGGCGCTGACGGCGGCGGACCGTCCGTACAAGGCCCCCAAGACCTTGTCCGAGTCGCTCCGGATCATGGCCCACATGGTGCGTGACCGCCATATCGATGCCGAGGTGTTCCGCTTCTTCCTGTCCAGCGGGGTGTGGCTGGACTACGCCGAGCGCTTCCTGCCTGCCGCGCAGCGCGATGCGGTGGATGTGCCGGCCCTCGTGGCGTCGCTGGACTGACGGCGCGCGCCGGGTACGGGCGCTGCCTCCTTCGAGCGGCTGCGGCGCGATGGCTGCCGCCGGGGAACGCCGCGCGAGACAGCCGGCCGCTTGCTAGAACAGCTCGACGTCGTCGTTGGCGACCTTGGCGGACAGATGGCCGGTGGCCACCAGTTCATCGTAGAAGCAGACCTGGTTGCGGCCATGTTCCTTGGCGTAGTAAAGCGCCTGGTCGGCCTGGCCCAGTATTTCCACCGGCGAGCCCCGGGCCGTGCTCACGAAGCCCAGGCTCACGGTGACCTGGCCCACCTGGGGAAAAGGGTACTCCTGCACCGCCAGGCGAAAGCGGTTGAAGACCCGGTGGGCCGTGCTCAATGTGGTGGAGCGCAGCAGCACCACGAACTCTTCGCCGCCAAAACGGAAGATGCGGTCATGGCTGCGGAACGAGCTGCGCAGGATGTTGGCAATGAGGATCAGCACCTCGTCGCCATACAGGTGGCCGAAGCGGTCGTTCACCAGCTTGAAATGGTCGATGTCCACCACGGCCAGCCACTGCTGCACCGGTTCGCCGGGCAATGAGCCTTCTTCAGGCGGGAACGATTCGGTCAGGGGCCCCGAACGGCTGCTGGCCAGCCCGCTCACGGCGTGGCGCGAGAACTGTTCGTCGAAGGTCTTGCGGTTGAACAGGCCCGTGAGCGCGTCGCGTTCGCTGTAGTCGAGCAGGCTCTGGTAGTTCTGGTAGACCTGGAACACGCCCTTGAGCACTTCGAGCTTGTGCGCCGAGAACGGGCGGGAGTGCGTGATTTCCAGGCAGGTGTTGACCTTGTCGTGCATCCACACCGGCAGCCAGAGCACATGGCGGCCCTTGCGCGGCGAGGCCAGCGCGCTGTCGCCGTGGCTCGCGACGCATTCGCGCAGGGCGGGATACTGGTCCAGCGTTTCCCGCCGGGGGTCTGCGGCGGCTTCCGAGTCGGTGGACACCAGGTGCCCCTCTTCCACCCAGGTGCGTGGACGCACGTGGGGCACGCCGGCATGCGTGAACAGCTCCAGGGCCCTGACTTCAACGATGCCGCTGAGCTTTTGCAGCGTGGACAGCACCGACACTTCCAGCCGCAGGTGGTCGCGGTGGCCGGTCATCTCAACCAGGTTCTGAAGAATGGGCTTCATGGGTGGTGTACGGTGGGCCGGCGCGGTCATGTTGTCAATGGCGTCGCACGAACACAACATCCCACACACCGTGCCCCAGCCGCAGGCCGCGGTTCTCGAACTTGGTGAGGGGCCGGTAGCCGGGTTGCGGGGCGAAGCCCGTGGCGGTGTTCTGGAGCCGGGGCTCGGCGGCCAGTACCTGCAGCATCTGCTCGGCATAGGGCTGCCAGTCCGTGGCGCAATGCAGGTAGCCGCCGGGCTTCAGCCGCGCGGCCAGCTTGGCCACCAGGGGCGCCTGGATCAGGCGGCGCTTGTTGTGTTTCTTCTTGTGCCAGGGGTCGGGGAAGAAGATATGCACGCCATCCAGGCTGCCTTCGGGCAGCATGTGGTCGATCACCTCCACGGCATCGTGCTGCAGGATGCGGATGTTGGTCAGCCCCTGCTCGCCGATGCGCTTGAGCAGGGCGCCCACGCCGGGTTCGTGCACTTCGCAGCACAGGAAGTTGTCGTCCGGGCGGACCCCGGCGATATGGGCCGTGGCCTCGCCCATGCCGAATCCGATCTCCAGCACCAGCGGGGCCGTGCGGCCAAAGGCCGCGGGGGCATCCAGCGGCGCGGGCGCATAGGGCAGGATGAAGCGGGGCCCCAGGTCTTCAAAGGCCTTGGCCTGGCCCGTCGTGGTGCGGCCGGCGCGGCGCACGAAGCTCTTGATGGTCTTGGGATGGCTCACGCCGGCGGGGGCTCCACCAGTTGTCGTGGAGGCCGCAGAGGGCGCGGCAGGCGCGGCGGCGGGGGTGGAGGCGTTGTGGGTCAGTTCGGTCACGGTGCGACATTGTAGTTTCGTCGCCACGCTGCCACCCAGAGGGTCAGCGCATCCGAGATGCAACGGGTGTTCGGATCTGTCAGCGGCGGCAGGCCCAGCACCTGCGCGGCCCCGGCCAGTGCCTGCAGGGGGACGGCCAGCTCCAGCGCCCGGGCCCCGTTCTGCTTGGACAGCTTTTCGCCGTTCTCGCCGCACACCAGCGGCGTGTGCAGGTAGCGGGGCGTGGGCACGCCCAGGGCCTGCTGCAGCAGGATCTGCCGGGGCGTGTTGTCGGCCAGGTCCTCGCCGCGCACGACATGGGTCATGCCCTGGTCCGCATCGTCCACGACGACCGCGAGCTGGTAGGCCCAGAGCCCGTCGGCCCGGCGCAGCACGAAGTCGCCCACGGCATGGGCAACGTCCTGCCGCTGTGTGCCCAGGCGGCGGTCCTGCCAGTCGAGGATGCCGGATGCTATCGAATATGTAGCTGCCCGTGTTTGATCCGTATGCGCCGGGGCCTGATCTGGCTGAAACTCTGTGGCATTGAAGCGCCAGGAGCGGCCGGTGCGTCCGTGCAGGCCGTGGCGGCAGGTGCCGGGGTAGGGGAGTGCCGCATGCCGCTCGCGCGCATGGCCCAGGGCCGCCTGGGCTTCTTCGATGTCCTTGCGCGAGCAGGCGCAGGGGTAGGCATGGTGCTGCGCGATCAACTGGTCCAGCGCCCGCTGGTACAGCGCGCCGCGGGTGGATTGCCAGACCGGCGGCGCATCGGGCACCAGGCCGCAGGTGGCCAGCTGCCGCAGGATGAACTCACCGGCGCCGTCCACGCAGCGTGGCGTGTCCACGTCCTCGATGCGCACCAGCCAGCGCCCCTGGTGGGCCCGGGCGTCGAGCCAGCTGGCCAGCGCGGCCACCAGCGAGCCCGCGTGCAGCGGGCCCGTGGGAGAGGGCGCGAACCGGCCGGTGTAGCGGGGCCCCGCGGCCACGCCCGCCGTCATGCCACCGCGAGTGCCAGCTCCAGACCCGACACGAAGGCATCCTCCACCCGGTGGCCCAGGCACCAGTCGCCGCAGGCGCCCAGGCCCATGCCCGCGTCCCACAGGTGGCTGCGGCCCAGCGGGTGCGTGGTTTGCGCGTAGCGCCAGCGGCGCGTGTCGGCATGGGCGGGTTCGGCCCGGATGCCGGTGACCTCGGCGAACGCCTTGATGAGCTTGGCCTGCACGCGGCCTTCGTCGTCTTCCAGGTGCTCGGCGGACCAGGCCGGGCTGGCCTGGACCGTCCAGCGCTCGATCACGTTGCGGCCGGGCTTGGACGATTCGCGCGCCAGCCAGGCAATCCGGTGGTGGGTGCTGCGCGCTGCGTTCCATTGCGGGCCCAGCGTGGTGAGCCCGGGGCGCACGGCCTGGGGGTAGGCCAGCATGAGCGTCCAGCAGGGAGCGATGGCGACGGTGGAAAGCGCTTCGGTGAGCGGCGTGTCCAGCGCCGAGCTGGCCAGGAGCGCCTGGGCGGGCACCGACGGCTGCGCGAGCAGCACGGCGTCAAAACCCGCGTAGACGCGCTGGGTGCCGCCCGGGCCTTCGGTGCGAAGCTGCCAGCCGGGGGCATTCACGGAGTCGCGTTCGATGCGGACCACGCGCGTGCCGGTGACCAGCTGGCCTGCCTGGCGCAGCGGCTCGGCCCAGGTGGCCACCAGCGACTGCATGCCCGGGCTGGCCACCCAGTGCGCCTCGCGATGGGGCAGGCCGGCGGCGGCCACGCGGCCGGTGGCGTCGAGCACCTGCACGGAATTGGCGCTCCAGCGCTTGCAGATGCCGGGCACGGTGTCGATGGCGCGCGCGAAGCGCGGATCCCGCACGGTGAAGTACTGCGCGCCCGCGTCAAAGTTGCCGAACGGGCTGTCGATGGTGGCGGTGCGGCCGCCGGCCTGCGCCGATTTCTCGAACACCGTCACGCGGTGCCCTGCCTGCACCAGCGTGCGGGCGCAGGCAATGCCCGCCATGCCGGCGCCGATGATGGCGAAGTGCCGCTGCGCGGCCCCCGAATACGTGGTGGGCGCCGCGTCCGTGGCCGGCACGGAGGCGGATGGCCCGGAGGCTGCGGTGCGTCGGTGCCGTTTGGCGGGGCGTGGAACGGGGTTGCTCATGGAAGGCCTTTCGATGACGGTCGGCAGGTGAAATACACGGCCCTGCGCGCGTGAGCGCAAATGCCATGCAACAGGAACCACTCTACACGCGCTGCGGCGCGTGGGCGTGTGCGCCGGATCAGAAATGATGGTGGTTTTCCAGCAGAGCGCGGCGGGTGGCGGGGCTTTGCAGCTGATGGAGCCACCATTGCAGCGCGCGGCCGGGGGCCGTGAAGCCCGGGCCGCCCCAGGCGTAGTGCACGCGGACGTTGCGTTCGGGGCGCGCCACGCGGCGCGCCACCAGCCTGCCGGCCTCGAGGTACGGGCGCACCATGGGTTCGGGCAGGAAGCCGCCGCCCAGGCCGCGCAGTTGCACGCGCACCTTGGCCTGCATGGTGTCCACGGTGAGCACGTCCTGTCCGCCCAGCAGGCCCATGGTGGCGCCGCCGCGCGTGGCCGAATCGGCCACCGCCACGGCGCGGTGCTGCAGCAGCATGGCGTCGGTGATGGGCTCGGGCGCGGAGGCCAGCGGGTGGTGCGGCGCCACCACGTAGATGAACAGTAGGTCCCCCAGGGGCGCCTGCTGCAGGCCGGCCACGTTGGCGCCGGCAACCGACACGCCGATGGCCAGGTCGGCCCGGCCCGAGGTCAGGGCCTCCAGGGTGCCGGTCATGATGCCGTCGCGCAGTTTCAGCCGGGTGGGCGGGGCCATGGCGTAGAACGCGTCCACCAGCTCCAGCATGGTGTGCGGCGAGATCGCGCCATCGACCGAAATGGTGAGCTGCGGCTCCCAGCCGGTGGCCACGCGGCGCACCCGGTGGGCCACGGCATCGATGTCCTGCAGCAGGCGCGCGCCTTCGCGCAGCAGTTCGACGCCCGCCTCTGTGGGCTTGGCCTGCCGGGCGCTGCGGTCGAACAGCAGCACATCCAGCGCGTCCTCGATCTGGCGCACGCGGTAGGTGAGGGCGCTGGGCACCAGGCCGAGCTGCCGGGCGGCGGCGGCGAAACTGCCCGCCTCGGCGATCACCTGCAGCATGGTCAATGCGTCAGGGGTCAGGACATCACGGGCATTTTGCATGGTGGCGCCATGTTAATTCAGATTATTTGAATGGTTCCATCAATCTGGCAGCCCCTGCGTGCTGGACCCGGGTTCTACAGTGGGGGCTTGAAGGGAGCACGCGCCATGCTGACTGTTCGCAAATCACAAGACCGGGGCCATGCCGACCATGGGTGGCTCCATTCGTTCCACAGCTTCTCGTTCGCCGGCTACTACGATCCGGCCCACATGGGCTTTGGCAACCTGCGTGTCATCAACGAAGACCGCATTGCGCCGGGCACGGGGTTCGGCACGCACGGCCACCGGGACATGGAAATCATCAGCTACGTGCTGTCGGGCGAACTGGCCCACAAGGACAGCATGGGCAACATCCTGGGCATTCCGCCGGGCGACGTGCAGCGCATGAGCGCGGGTTCGGGCGTGATGCACAGCGAGTTCAACCATGCGCCGGGACAGACGACGCACTTCCTGCAGATATGGATCGAGCCGAACGTGCGCGGCATCCCGCCAAGCTATGAGCAAAAGACCTTTGCCGAGGCGAGCAAGCGGGGCGCGCTGTGCCTAGTGGCCTCGCCCGACGGCGCGCACGGCTCGGTCACGATCCACGCCGACGCGTCCCTGTACGCCGGCTTGCTCAATGCCGGCGAGGCCGTCACACTGGCCCTGAACCCGGCGCGCAAGGCCTACGTGCACCTTGTGCGTGGCGGGCTCACGGTGAATGGAAATGCTCTGTCGGGCGGCGACGCCGCGCTGATCGAGAACGAAACCGCCTTGTCGTTGACCCATGGCCACGATGCCGAGGTGCTGGTGTTTGATCTGGCCGCCTGATAGTTACCTGACGTTCTTTTCGCAACCACTTCTCCAGGAGTTCACCATGTTCACATCCCTGCAAAATCCCCTGGCCCTGGCGTCCCGCCTGCTGCTGGCGGCCCTGTTCCTGCCCGCGGGCATCGGCAAGATCACCGGCTTTGCCGGTACCGTGGGCTATATCGGTTCGGTGGGGCTGCCCATGCCGACCGTCGCTGCCGCCGTGGCCGCGGCCGTCGAGGTGCTGGGCAGCCTGGCGCTCATCTTCGGCCTTGGCACGCGCTTTGCGGCCCTCGCGCTGGCGCTCTTCACGCTGGTGGCCAGCTTTTTCTTCCACGCGTACTGGAGCCTGCCCGCCGACAAGCAGATGATGCAGCAGCTCATGTTCTTCAAGAACGTCGCCATCAGCGGCGGCCTGCTGGCCCTCGTCGCGTTTGGCGCGGGCGGCTGGAGCCTGGACGCCCGGCGCGGTGCGCGCTGAACTGCGCTGACGGGGCCGGGCCGCTACGGCGGCGGCGTGCGCGGGCAGCGCAGCCCATGCACGCCCTTGCGCCGCGCCTGTTTTTCTGACTTCCACCTGTTTTCATTCACTGCTTGCTTCCCCATCAGGAGTTTCTTCATGGCACACATCGCCGTTGTTTACCACTCGGGCTACGGCCACACCCAGCGCCTGGCCCAGGCCGTGGCCGAAGGCGCGGGCGCCGAGCTTGTCGCGATCGATGCGGACGGCAACCTGCCCGAGGGAGGCTGGGACACGCTGGCCGGCGCCAGCGCCATCATTTTCGGTTCGCCCACCTACATGGCGGGGCCGAGCTGGCAGTTCAAGAAATTCGCCGATGCCTCGTCCAAGCCCTGGTTCAGCCAGGCGTGGAAGGACAAGCTCTTCGCCGGCTTCACCAACAGCGCCAGCACCAACGGCGACAAGCAGGTCACGCTGGACTACCTGTTCCACCTGGCCATGCAGCATGGCGGCCTTTGGGTGGGCAACGGCATGATGCCTGCCAACTCCAAGGCCGCCACGCGCCAGGACGTGAACTGGATCGGCTCCTTCAGCGGCGCCATGGCGCAGTCGCCATCGGACGCCTCGGCCGCCGAGATGTTCCCGGGCGACCTGGCGACCGGCCGCCAGTTCGGCGAACGCGTGGCGGCCGCGGCCCTGCGCTGGGCCCGCTGAGCACGCGCTTCACGCTACAGTGGCCCGCACGAGAACAAAGGAGAAGCTCCCATGACCATCGAACTGCGGCGCATCCCCGGTGCGCCGATGGCCCAGGCCGTGCACATCCGCGGCCACGAATTCGTGGCCGACGGCACCGTGCAGGAGGGCGGCGTCGACAGCGGCCCGAACCCGCATGACCTGTACGACGCGGCGCTGGGCGCCTGCAAGGCGCTCACCGTGCTGTGGTATGCGCGCCGCAAGGGCCTGCCGGTGCAGGACGTGCACACCGTGATCGAACGCGACGCCTCGGCCGAGCGTGCCGGCACCTACCGCCTTTCGGCACGGCTGCAGATCAGCGGCGACCTGACCGACGCACAGATCAGCGAGCTGGAAACCGTTGCGCAGAAATGCCCGGTGCACAAGCTCATGACCACCGTGACGACGGAGATCAGCACCTCGGCGGAGCGCATGCCATGAGCGGGCCGATCCTGCAACTCAAGGGCCACGCCAAGGACCTGGGCGGCGGCTTCACCGTGCGCCGCCTGCTGCCCGCCGTGCAGCGCCAGGCGGTCGGGCCGTTCCTGTTCTTCGACCACTTCGGCCCCGTGACCGTGGTGCCGGGAGACAGCCACGACGTGCGTCCCCATCCGCACATCGGGCTGGCCACCGTGACCTATCTGTTTTCCGGCGCCATCATGCACCGCGACAGCCTGGGATACGTGCAGCAGATCGAGCCTGGCGCCATCAACTGGATGACGGCCGGCCGGGGCATCGTGCATTCCGAGCGGCGCCCGGAAAGCCTGGCGGACACGGCCTACGTGAACCACGGCATCCAGCTGTGGGCGGCCCTGCCCACGGCGCACGAGGAGGCGGAGCCGTCGTTCGTGCACACGCCGGCGGCCACCATCCCCGAGGTGCGCGTGGGGGACGCGACGGTGCGCGTGCTCATCGGCACCGCGTTTGGGCAGACCTCCCCGGTGGCGACCTATTCCCCCACGCTGTATCTCGACGTGCAGCTGCCCGGGGGCGCCACGCTGGAAATCCCGGCGCTGGCCCAGGAGATGGCGGTGTACACGGTGGACAACCCCGTGCAGCTCGATGGCGAAGCCCTGGGTGCGCAACTGCTCGCCGTGGTGGAGCCGGGCCAGGGCATGCGCCTGTCCGTGCCCGGCGAGGCCGCTGCGCGCCTCATGGTGATCGGCGGCGATGCCCTCGATGCGCCGCGCCACATGTGGTGGAACTTCGTCTCCAGCCGCAAGGAGCGCATCGTGCAGGCGGCGGACGACTGGGATGCGCAGGCCCTGGGCCAGGTGCCCGGCGAGGTGGAGTGGATACCGCTGCCCGAGCGCCGCTTCATCAAGTAGGCAGCCACCTTGGCGAAGGCCCCTGCCCGTTCATGCGAGGCGGTGGCCCCGCATGGCTGCTTGCTGAATTTTCAAGCCAAACAAGGTGTCAGCGCTTGTCCAGCAAGCGCTGGTTGCTCACTTTCTTGATTCTTCGGCCGCCGACAGGTCGCTGGCCAGCACCGCGCGTTCGTCGAACACAAAGCAGCCACCGCGGTAGTGGGCGCCATCGGTCAACTCGAAGTACTTGAGGATGCCGCCTTCGAGCTGATAGACATGGGAGAGGCCTTCCTCGCGCATGAGGATGGCTGCCTTCTCGCAGCGGATGCCGCCCGTGCAGAAGCTCACCACGGTCTTGTCCTGCAGCGCATCCTTGTGCGCGCGCAGGGCGGGGGGGAATTCGGTGAACTTGCCGATGCGCCAGTCAATCGCGTTGTCGAAGGTGCCGTGGTCCACCTCGAAGGCATTGCGCGTGTCGAGCGTGACCACTTCGCGGCCCTCGTCGTCGTGTCCCTGCTCCAGCCAGCGGCGCAGCGTGGCCGGGGCCACGGAGGGCGCGCGGCCCTCCGCGGGATGGATGGCGGGATGGTCCATGCGGATGATCTCGCGCTTGACTTTCACCAGCATCTTGCGAAACGGCACCGTGGCCGACCAGCTTTCCTTGGGGTCGAGGTCGGCGAAGCGCGCATCGGTGCGCAGCGCATCCACGAACCCGCGCACCGCGTCCGCAGGCCCCGCCAGGAAGAAGTTGATGCCTTCGCCTGCCAGCAGGATGGTGCCCTTGAGGTCCGCCGCGGTGGCGCGCGCTTGCAGCAGGTCGCGCAGCGCCGCCGCGTCGGGCAGGGGCACGAACTTGTAGCAGGAGATATTGAGGATGTTGTCCATGGGATTCACGGCAAGGCAGCGCAATGGGGCCGCTGCGCTTCGCCTTCCGCGCGGGCCGCCGCCGTGCAGCCAGGGGTCCGCAGCAGCCCGCGGGCTGCTCAGGGGGCGGGCGTCAGCAGCGTGGTTTCGATCTTGTTGGCCAGCTGGGCAATGGCCAGGGCCGCGGGGCAGCCCGGGGTCTGCAGCAACAGCAGCTGGCGGCGCATCACGGCGTCGCGCACGGAAGGGTCGGCCGGGATGTCGCCCATGTGGATGAGGCGCATGGGGCGGCCCGACTCGGTGCTCACAAAGCGGTCCAGCACCTGTTGCAGCTGGCTGGTGATGGCACGGCCATCGCCCGGGCGCGCGGCCTGGTTGATGACCATGCGCACGTGCTGGCGCTTTTGCTGCATGGCCAGCACCTTGATGGCCGCATAGGCGTCGGTCAGCGAGGTGGGTTCGGGCGTTGCCACGATCAGCACCTCGGAGGCGAGCGAAATGGAGAACAGCACCACGTCGGAGATCCCGGCGCCGGTGTCGAGCAGCACCACGTCGTACTGGGGCGTGAGCGCCTGGATCACGCTCAGGAACTGGTTGCGCACCTCGGGCGTCAGGCGCGAATACTCGACCATCCCCGATCCCGCCAGCAGAACGTTGAAGCCGCCGGGCGCCTGGATCACGGCTTCGTCCAGCGTGGCCTTGCCGGTGAAGACATCGTGCAGCGTGATTTTCGGGTGCAGGTTCAGCACCACGTCGAGGTTGGCCAGGCCCAGGTCGGCATCGAGCACCAGCACACGCTGGCCGCGGCGGGTCAGGGCGGCGGCCAGGTTGGCAGAAACAAAGGTCTTGCCCACCCCGCCCTTGCCGCTCGTGACCGCAATGATGCGGGCGCCCCCGGGGGCGGGAGCGTGGGGCGTGGCCGGGCCGGCAGGAACTGCTGGCGATGTGGGTGGGGAGGGGGACAGCGCGTCGCTCATCTTCTAACTTTCAGTAGGCGCTGCCTGTTGGGTCCAGCGGGGGCAGATCGCCCCAGCCCGAGGGGGTGTAGAGCGGTCCGAACAACAGGCTTTTCTCTTCGGCACTGACCGTGCTGTCGGGTTGCTCCTCGATGCTGACGCGGTTGCGGCCTTCGGCCTTGGCCTGGTAGAGCTGATGGTCGGCACGGTCCGTCCACAGCAGCGTGGTCGAACGGATCCACTGCATGGCGAAGGCGCCGCCTATGCTCACCGACACGTTGAGCTCCACCGTGCTGGAAACCCGGATGGGCGTGTTGGCCACGGCGCGCCGGATGCGCTCGGCCACCACGCGGCCAAACCCTGCCTGGCATGCGGGCAGCACCACCGCGAACTCTTCGCCGCCATAGCGTGCCAGCGTGTCCATGGGGCGCACACAGGCATTGAGCGTGCGGGCCACCGACTGCAGCACGATGTCGCCGGCCAGATGGCCATGCGTGTCGTTCACCTTCTTGAAGTGGTCGATATCGAGCATGAGCAGCAGCGCCGCCTCGCCGGAGCGCGTGACGCGGTCGATTTCGCGCTCGAGCACCGCCCGGAAATGCCGGCGATTGGCCAGGCCGGTGAGCGGGTCCTTGAGGGACAGCTCGCACAGGCCGTCGATCAGGCCCTGCAGGTAGCGCGAAGGCACCTCGCGGTGCAATGCAGCTTCGCTGCCGCTGGCCTGAGCCACCAGCGCGTGTGCAGTATCCAGGCGAAGGTCGCGCAGATCTACAAGGTAAGAGGCCGCAGAGTCAGACACAAATGGAGCAAAGAGAGTTTATGAAGTGTACCAGTGCGTCAGCAAAAAGAGGGCCAGCCCTGTGTCTAGGTGAAACCCGCAAAGCTATCCCTGGACGGGGGCCGTAGAAGGGGGCAATGGCGAGGGTGGCAGCAGCTGCAGCGCCATCAAGGCGTCGGCATCGGTGCGGTACATCGCCAGGCCGGCGCCGGCGTTCAGCAGGCCCGCCTGGCGCAGCACCCGCTCCACGGGCAGCTTGAGGCCGCTCAGGTGCAGCGTGCCGCCGCGGGACCGCAGCAGGCCTAGCAGGTGGGCGAAGGTCTCCACGCCCGTCACGTCGATGCGGTTGATGGGCTGGGCCAGCAGGCACAGGTGCACCACCTCCGGGTGGGCCGCCAGGTGTTCGGTGACGCGGCGCTCCAGCGCGCTGGCGGAGGCGAAATCGAGTTCCGCATCCATGCGCAGCGCCAGCAGCCGGGGGGCGAGCGCGGGAAGATGCCACAAGTGCCGGTCGCGCAGACTGCCGTCAGGGTGCAGGCCCACCTCGATGATGCGGGGATGCAGCCGCTGGTACAGGAAGTGGCTCAGGTTCATCAGCAATCCCACCAGCACTCCCCAGTACATCCTGGGTGCCGTGGCGAGCGTCAGTGCGAAGGTGACGCCGCCGATCACCGCCTCCACCCGCGATACCCGCCACAGCCGCAGCAGCGTGCCAGGCTTGATGAGGCTGGTCACCGCGGTCACCACCACGGCCGCGAGCACCGATTGCGGCACGTGGTAGAGCGCCGGCGTGAGCCAGAGCAGCACCACCAGCACCAGCGCGATCGCAAAAACGGTGGCCCAGCCGCTTTTTGCGCCCGCGTACAGGTTGATGGCCGACCGCGAGAACGAGGCGCTGGTGGCAAAGCTGCCGCACAGCCCGCTGCTGATCTTGGCCAGGCCCTGGCCAATCAGATCCTGGTTTTCGTTCCAGCGCTCGCCCGAGCGCTGGCTTTCCACCTTGGCGCTGGACGCGGTTTCGAGAAAGCTCACCAGCGTGACCACCAGCACCGGCATCACCAGGGCGGCGAATCCCGACCAGGGGAGGGCGCCGGGCCAGTAGGGGGCGGGCAGCCCCGAAGGCAGCGCCCCCACCACGGCGCCACCAGCGTCCGCATAGCCCAGCGCCCAGCTCAGCGCGCCCGCAGCGCCCACGACGACGATGGCGGCGGGGAAATTGGGCCGCCAGCGGCGTGCGAGGGTCAGCAATGCCAGGCTTCCCAGGCCAAAAGC
The DNA here is from genome assembly GCF_059415185.1 of Acidovorax sp. GW821-FHT10E04. NCBI lineage: Bacteria > Pseudomonadati > Pseudomonadota > Betaproteobacteria > Burkholderiales > Comamonadaceae > Acidovorax > Acidovorax sp. GW821-FHT10E04. The sequence continues at coordinate 919,728 of NZ_JBWKMT010000001.1, read as the reverse complement.
GGCCGCGGCGAGGTCAAACAGGCCGGGCGAGGGCGTGGACAGCAGCGCGCCCCAGTCCGACCGCAGGCCCGTGAGCGCCGCGAGCTGAGAGCCCAGGATCAACAGGGCCGCCGCCTGCGTGAAGCCACTGAGCACGGGGGATGTCACCAGGTTCAGAAGCCAGCCAAAACGCGCGATGCCCATCACCAGCTGCAGCAGTCCGGACATCAGGGCGATCCATGCCGCCATGGCCACCCATTGCGCGCTGCCCGGCTCGGCCAGGCCCGTGAGCGAAGCGCCGATCAGCAGGCTGGTGAGCGCCGTGGGACCCACGCCCAGACGGGTGGACGCACTGAACAGCACCGCCACCAGGGCGGGAATCAGCGAGGCATAGATGCCCGTCACGAGCGGCATGCCGGCCAGGGCCGCATAGGCGACCCCCTGCGGCACCAGCATCAGGCCCACCGTCATGCCGGCCCAGAACTCCCCCTTGAGCAGGGCGCGGTCGGGCCGGGGCCAGGAGAGAAAGGGAAGCCAGCGGGTCAGCGAGGAGGGGAAAGCAAGCATGCATACATTGTCGCCCCTGTCCTGAGGTGGCCCTGGCATCTGCGCGGCCGCCTGGCGGCACCGTCCTACAGTCGCTTCGGTGGCGTCCGACCCGGGGCCAGCGCAAGGTTGCCTAGAGTCGAGCCCATGTTTCAACCGCAAGGAGTTTTCGCATGAATACCCAGATGATTTCCCAGCGTCCCGCACACCGTATTGCCAGTATCCTGGCTGTGAGCGCCCTGGCCTTGGGCTTGTCGGCATGCGGCAAGAAGGACGAGCCTACCGTGGGCCAACGCTTGGACTCCGCGGTCGAGAAGACTGAACAGGCTGCCGCGGATGCCCGCATGAAAGCTGAAAGCGCCATGCAAAATGCGGAATCTTCTGCCAAGAAGGCTACCAATTCTGCTGCGGGCGCGATCGATGACGCCACTATCACTGCCCAAGTCAACGCAAGCTTGGCCAAGGACCCTGATTTGAGCGCGGTGAAAATCAATGTAGATACGGTGAACGGTAAGGTGACTTTGAACGGCCCCGCACCTTCCACCGTCGCCCGCGACCGTGCTGAAACGATTGCCAAGGGCGTTACGGGCGTCACGGAGGTCAACAACCAGCTGGTCGTGACCGCCAGCTGATTCGCCTGCCAGCGCGCCGTAGCCGCGCCGCACGCCATACGCGCCGCCAGGGGTATCCCTGGCGGCGCGCTACCATGGCTGGCATGAAAGAGCACGACACCGATCCCGCCACCCGCATCGTCCACCACGGCTACGTGCCACCCAGCGGGTTCGCGGCCCCGCAGCCGGGGGTCTACAAGGCCTCCACCGTCATTTTCCCCAACGTGGCGGCCATGCGCTCGCGCGAGTGGAAGGACAAGAGCGGCTATACCTACGGGCTGCACGGCACGCCCACCACCTTCATCCTCGAAGAGCGCCTGTGCACGCTGGAAGGGGGCCTGCAGTGCGTGCTGGTGCCCAGCGGCCTGGCGGCCATCGCCAACGTGGGGCTGGCCTTGCTCAAGCCGGGCGATGAGGTGCTGATACCCGACAACGCCTACGGTCCCGGCAAGGATTTCGCCCACGGCGAACTCGCGCGTTTCGGCGTTTCCCATGGGCTGTACGACCCGCTGGACCCCGCCGACCTGGCGGCCCGCATCACGCCGGCCACGCGGCTGGTCTGGCTGGAGGCCCCGGGCTCGGTCACCATGGAGTTTCCGGATCTCTGCGAGCAGGTGCGCATCTGCCGTGCCCGTGGCGTGATCACCGCCCTGGACAACACCTGGGGGGCGGGCCTGGCGTTTGCGCCCTTCGATCTCAGCGGAGACGGCAGCCTGGGTGTGGACATCTCGGCCCATGCCCTCACCAAATACCCCAGTGGCGGCGGTGACGTGCTCATGGGCAGCGTGATCACGCGCGACCCGGGCCTGCACATGAAGATCAAGCTGACCCACATGCGGCTGGGCCTGGGGGTGGGCGGCAACGATGCCGAGGCCGTGCTGCGCGCCTTGCCCAGCATTGGCTTGCGCTACCGCGCCCATGACAGGGCGGCCCGCAGCCTGGCGCAGTGGATGCAGCAGCAGCCTGCCGTGGCCCAGGTCCTGCACCCGGCGCTGGCGGGGGCGCCTGGCCACGGCCACTGGAAGGCGCTTTGCGGTGCTGCCGACGGCGGCGAGGGCGCGGCCGCCGGGTTGTTCAGCGTGATGATCCACGCGCGCCACACCCAGCAGCAGGTGGACGTGTTCTGCGACAGCCTGCGCCTGTTCAAGCTCGGCTACAGCTGGGGCGGGCCGATGAGCCTGGTGGTGCCTTACCACCTTGCCAGCATGCGCAGCCGTCCCACGGCGCATCTCCAGCCCGGCACGCTCGTGCGGTTTTCCATCGGGCTGGAAGCGGTGGAGGATCTTCGGCAGGACCTGCAGCAGGCCCTGGAGCGGGCCTTCCCGGGGGCCTGACCCCCGCCGGACGGGCCAGGGGGTGGTAGTTTCCGCAGTGGCGTGCAGGTGCCGGGGGGCTTAGTGTGGCGGCATGACTGCCACCTCTTCCAAGCCCGCCCCCGACGCGGCAGGCCCTGCGGGCTCCACGGCCGCCGACACCGGCACCGCGCAGCAGGTCACCCTGCAGCGCCTTCGCCTGGCCGACCCGTTCCGCTGGCTCGCCAGGGGCCTGCGGGACGTGCGCGCCGCGCCCGGCATCGCCGTGTTCTACGGCACGTGCTTCTGGGCCATGGCGCTGGTGCTGGGCTGGGTCTTTCGCACCCGGCCGGAGTACACGATGTCCCTGGCCAGCGGCTGCCTGCTGCTGGGCCCTTTCCTGGCCATGGGGCTGTATGACACCAGCCGGCGGCGCGAGGCGGGGCTGGCGCCGGCATTGAGCGAGTCGCTCACCTGCTGGGACAGCCACATGGGCAGCATGGGCATGCTGGTGCTGGTCCTCGTGGTGCTCGAGCTGCTGTGGGGCCGTGCCTCGCTGGTGGTGTTCGCCGTGTTCTTCAACACCGGCATGCCATCGACCACGGGCGTGCTGCAGGCGGTCTTCAACCCGCAGAACTGGAGCTTCGTCGCGGTCTATGCCGTGGTCGGGGGCGTGTTCGCGGCACTGGTGTTCTCCACATCCGTCGTGTCCATCCCCATGATCCTCGACCGCGACACCGACGCCCTCACGGCCGGCATCACGAGCATGCGCGTGGTGGTGGAAAACACTGCCGTGATGCTGCTCTGGGGGGCGATCATTACCGCCGCGGTGGCCGTTTCGCTCTGGTTCTGGGGCATTGGGCTGCTTCTGGCGGGCCCTGTCCTGGGCCATGCCAGCTGGCATGCGTACCGTGCATCAGTAACCCCACTGCGGCCCGCTGCGGCATGTGCCTGAAAAAAGACCATGCTGTTACAGTGAGCCTCTACTTCAGGAAGCAACTACCTTGGCAACACCCAACTACGGATACGAAAAACGCCAGCGCGAACTCGCCAAAAAGAAAAAAAAGGAAGAGAAGCTGAGGGCCAAAACACAGCGCCGGCCCGATGACCCGCAGGGGGACCAGCCCTCGGACGGTCAGCCGGCCGAGGGCGCGGATGCCCCTGCCGGTCAGCCCGCGGATTCCACCGGCGCCTGAGGCGCCGGGCCCATTTCAGCGCAGCAATTTCCTGAGTTCCGGCCATACGTTGGCCAGCATCTGCGGATGCGCCTCGGCGCGTGGGTGGATGCGGTCCGGCTGGAACAGGCGGGTCGGGTCCGCCCCGTCCGCCACGCCCTTCAGGAAGAAAGGGACCACGGCGGCCTTCTGGGCCTGCGCGACCGTGGCGAACAGGCCCGCAAACCGGTTCGCGTAGTCGGTGCCATAGTTGGGCGGCACCTGCATCCCCACCAGCAGCACCCTGGCGCCGGCCTTTTGCGCCGCCTGCGTCATCCACGTCAGGTTCTCTTCGGTATTCTTGAGCGGCAGCCCGCGCAGGGCATCGTTGCCGCCCAGTTCAATCACCACATGGCTGGGCTTGTGCTGCGCCAGCAGCGCTGCCAGACGCGAGCGCCCGCCCGCGGTGGTCTCCCCGCTCACGCTGGCGTTGACCACGGTGGCCGCCAGCTTGTCCTGGGCGAGCTGCTTTTCCAGCAGGGCCACCCAGCCCGTGCCGCGCGCCAGCCCGTACTCGGCGCTCAGGGAGTCTCCCAGTACGAGGATGAGAGGAGGGCGAGGCGGCGTGGCCGCGGCTTTCGCGCTGGCCTGGGCCCAGGCGGTGGGGGCGCAAGCCCCCACCACGGCGCCGGTGGCGGCGCTCAGGATAAAGTGGCGTCGATGCAGATCTCGAATCAAAGTAAAGAGCCTTTCATGTCCGAATCCCTCTCATCGCCCGTGGCATCGGCCACGGCGCCGTCCGCGGCACCCATTATTGCCGTGGAGCATGTCTTCAAGTCGGTGACGGATTCCACCGGAACGCTCGACATTCTGCGGGATATCGATTTCCGCCTGGCCTCCAGGGAAACTGCGGCCATCGTGGGGGCTTCGGGATCGGGCAAGAGCACCTTGCTGTCCATCATCGCGGGGCTGGACACCCCCACGCGGGGCACCGTGCGCCTGGACGGGCACGACCTCTTTGCCATCGACGAGGATGCGCGCGCCGCGCTGCGCGCCCAGAAAGTGGGCTTCGTGTTCCAGAGCTTTCAGCTCATGGGCAACCTCACCGCGCTGGAGAACGTGATGCTGCCGCTGGAGCTGGCCAACCGGCGCGATGCGCGCAAGGCCGCCGCCGACATGCTGGCCCGCGTGGGCCTGGGGCAGCGCCTCGCGCACTACCCCAAGGTGCTGTCGGGCGGCGAGCAGCAGCGCGTGGCGCTGGCGCGTGCCTTCGTGGTGCAGCCGGCGGTGCTGCTGGCCGACGAGCCCACGGGCAGCCTGGACTTCGCCACCGGCGAGACGATCATGAAGCTCATGTTCGACCTCAACCGCGAACAGGGCACGACCCTGGTGCTGGTCACGCACGACCGGGCCATCGCCGACCAGTGCGAGCGGCGCATCACCATCGAGGCCGGGCGGGTCGTTTGAGTTCAAGTGCTGTTTGCACTAAAGCGCAAGCAGTGCAAGCGCCTGTAGCTATAAAAATGATAGCTATGACGTGCAACGGATAATCACGCCATGTCCAGCCCCAAAGTTCTCTTCGGCTTTCACGCCGTGGGCGTGCGTCTGAAGACCGCGCCGAAATCCATCATCGAGATTTACTACGAAGCCACGCGGCGCGACGCCCGCATGCGCCAGTTTCTCGACCGTGCCCGCGAGGCCGGTGCCCGCCTGATCGAGGCCGACAGCGCGCGCATCGCCAAGCTGGCCGGCAGCCACGGCCACCAGGGCGTGGCCGCGCGGGTGGAGCCCGTGGCCCAGGTCACTTCGCTCGACGAACTGCTGGAGAACCTGGAAGCCGCCGGCATCGAGCAGCCTTTGCTGCTGGTGCTCGACGGCGTGACCGACCCGCACAACCTGGGCGCCTGCCTGCGCGTCGCCGATGGCGCGGGCGCGCATGCCGTCATCGCCCCCAAGGACCATGCCGTGGGCATCAACGCCACGGTGGCCAAGGTGGCCAGCGGCGCGGCCGAGACCATGCCGTACTTCATGGTCACCAATCTGGCGCGCACGCTGGGCGAGCTCAAGGAGCGCAACATCTGGTGCATCGGCACCAGCGACGATGCGCCCAAGACGGTCTACCAGGTGGACCTGAAAGGCCCCGTGGCCCTGGTGCTGGGCGCCGAGGGCGATGGCATGCGCCAGCTCACGCGCAAGACCTGCGACGAACTGGTGAGCATTCCCATGAAGGGCGCGGTCGAGAGCCTGAACGTGTCGGTGGCCAGCGGCGTGTGCCTGTATGAGGCGCTCCGTCAACGCTCCTGATTCCTGCGCCGGCCCGGACGACGCAGGAGGGGCCTTGCTGGACACCGTGAAGGACTGGGTGCGGCAGGCCCGCCACATCGCCGTGCTGACCGGGGCGGGCGTGAGCGCGGAATCGGGGGTGCCCACCTTCCGTGACGCCCGGACGGGCTACTGGGCCCAGTTCCGCCCCGAGGACATGGCGACCGAGGAAGGCTTTCGCGCCCACCCCCAGCGCGTGTGGGACTGGTACCAGTACCGGCGCGATCTGCTGCAGGGGGTGGCGCCCAATGCGGGGCATTTTGCGCTGGCCGATTTTCAGCGTGGCGATCCTGGCCGCCTCACGCTCATCACCCAGAACGTCGATGGCCTGCACCAGCGTGCCGGCAGCGCCGGAGTGCTGTGCCTGCACGGCGACATCTTCCAGGACCGCTGGCTGGATATGCCGCGCAACTGCTGCCATGTCGACCACGCCGTGGCGGGCCGTCCGCCATATTGCGACCGCTGCGGCAACCTGCTGCGCCCCGGGGTGGTGTGGTTCGGGGAGGCCCTGCCGTATGCAACGCTCGAGGCCGCGCAGCACGCAGCCGGGCGTTGCGACCTGATGCTGGTCGTGGGCACGGCCGGTGCGGTCTACCCGGCGGCCGGCCTGGCGCACCAGGCGCGCGCGGCCGGTGCCCGGGTGGCGGTGCTCAACCCCGCGCCCAGCGAGCTGGATGGCGCCGCGCATGCGGTGCTGCGTGGCACCGCCGCCACGCTCCTGCCGCAACTGCTGCTGGCCCGCGGCTAGAGCGCAGGCAGGTTCTTTGCTGCGGGCCGGCGGCCGTGGTGTGACGTGATGCGCACAGCTGTCGCGAAGCTGACAAGTGAAACCCGCATCTGCCTGTAGCCTGCGCCACCTTTGCACTACTTTGGGGCGTATCGACATGAGCCGTAGACACTTTCTTTTGCGCGCCACCCAGGCCGTGGCTGCCACCGGCTTGCCCGCATGGGCCCAGACCGCCATGGCCGCAGAAGAAGCCCTGACCGCCCGGAGCGTCAACCTGGGCTGCTCCATCGCGCTGACCGGCCCGCTGGGCCAGGCAGGCATCGAGCAGGTGGCGGGCATGAAGGCGGCGTTTGCCGAAGTGAACAGCGCCGGCGGCGTGCACGGCCGCGAGATCCGCATGGAGATCAAGGACGACGGCTATGTGGCCAGCCGCACCCTGCAGAACGTGACCGGCATGGTCGAGGCGCAGTCGGTGTTCGCGCTGATCTCGCCGCTGGGCACGGCCAATACCGCGTCCATTCTTCCGCTCATCGAATCCAAGGGCATTCCCACCGTGGGGCCCGTCACGGGCGCCACTTCGCTGCGCATGCCCGAAAACCGCCATGTGTTCTTCCTGCGCCCCACGTACCGCGAAGAGACGCAGCGCCTGGTCAAGCAGATCGTGGACATGGGCCTCAAGCGCATTGCCGTGGTCTACCTGGACAACCCCTTTGGCAAGGAAGTGCTCAAGGACATGTCCAAGGTGCTCGACGAGATCAAGGTCGAGCGCGCGGGCGAGTTTGCCCTGGCCGTGGATGGCAAGAACGGCGCCGAGCTGGCCGACAAGGTGGCCGCCGAGCGCCCGGGCGCCGTGCTGCTGGCCACCACCGGCACGGCCAACACCGCGTTCGTGCAGGCCTTTCGCGCCAAGGCGCAGGGCGTGCCGCTGGCGGGCCTGTCGGTCACGGTGATCTCCTCCGAGCTGCCCAAGCTCGCCGCTTCCACGCGCGGCCTGGCGCTGGTGCAGGTGTTCCCGGATGCCAACTCGCAAAAGTCGGTGGTGGTGCGCAAGTTCCAGAGCAGCATGAAGGCCACGGGCGGCGATGCGGCGTTCCTGAACAGCGGCAGCGCGCTGGAAGGCTGGCTCAACGGCCAGATCATGATCGAGGGCCTGAAGAATGCCGGCAAGGACGTCACGCGTGAACGCCTGCGCTCGGGCCTGGCCAGCATCCGCTCGCTGTCGTTCGGCGACTTCAACGTGGGCTTTGGCAACAAGGCGCCCTACATCGGTTCGGACGCGATCTACCTGGCGGTGTACGCGGAGAACGGACGCCGCATCAGCTAGGCGACCAGCAGCGGCCCAGCCCCCGCTGGGCCAGCGGCCTCGCGGGGCCCGCGCCGCCGCCGGCCCCGTGCCCGGCCGGCGCGCTAGACCCTAGACCCAGCCCACGGCCCCCAGCACGGCGCCCGCGGCCAGCATCCACAGCAGGTGCAGCCTGGTGCGCCACACCAGCACCACGGTGACGGCGCTCAGCAGCCACAGGGGCCAGGCCGTGGCCGGGCCGCCATGGGCGCGCGCCAGCACCCAGGAGGTGGCCAGCAGCAGGCCGATGACCACCGGCGCCATGCCTTGCTTGAAGGCGCGCACGCCCCGGCGCTCGCGGTTGCGGTGCCCCCAGCGCGTGGCCAGCCAGGTGAGCAGGCTGCTGGGCAGCATCACGCCCAGCATGCACACCGCCATGCCCAGCGCGCCCAGCAGCCAGCCGGCCATGCCGGGGCCTCCGGCGTTGATGCCCACGTTCCATCCCAGCAGCGCGATGAACAGCACGTTGGGGCCGGGTGCGGCCTGGGCGATGGCGATGGAGGCGTTGAACTGCGGGTCGGTCAGCCAAGCCTGGCGCTCGACCAGGAAGCGGTGCATGTCGGGCGCGGTGGCGATGGCGCCGCCCACGGCCAGCAGCGACAGCGACATGTAGTACAGGAAGAGGTTGAACCAGTCGGCGGGGCCGAGCGCGAGCAGCGGGGCGGTCAATGCGGTGGAGGCGGACGTGTTCATGGCGCGAGCTTCCTCCAGGTGAGCAGGCATGCCGCGCCGCCGACCACCGGCAGGATCCACAGCAGTGGCCAGCGCAGCACCACCATGGCCACGATGGTGAGCGCCACGAAGGCCACGCACAGCGGGCGGCCCAGGGGGTGTTTCTGGATGGAGACGAAGAGCTTGATGCCCACCCCGGCGATCAGCCCCGCCGCCACGGCGCCCATGCCGCGCAGCGCGCCCGCCACGGCCGGGTGGCTGGAGAACTCGGCATAGACTACGGCCAGGGCCAGCACCAGGATCAGCGGAAAGGTCAGCATGCCCGCTAGCGCCGCGAGCGCGCCGCGCAGGCCGAAGTAGCGGTCGCCGATCATGATGCTGAGGTTGACCACGTTGGGGCCCGGCATGATCTGCGCCACCGCCCAGTCCTCGACGAATTCCTCGTTCGTCATCCAGCGTTTTTTCTCCACCAGTTCGCGCTGCACCACGGCCAGTACGCCGCCAAATCCCTGCAGGGCCAGCCAGGTGAAGGACCAGAACAGGTCGGCAGGGTTGCGCGGCTGTGGCCGGGGCGCGGGTTCGGGGGGCGGGGACGGCAGATCGGTGGCTGTGGCCATGGGGAAAATTTGGTCAAAATGGCTACTAGCGCTTTTGCAGCAAGCGCTGGCAGCTATCAAATCAGGAGTATTCGGGGTGCGCGGCCCGGCGCGCGGCGCCCAGGCGCCATGTTACGCGCGCCACGCCGCGCGCGCGGGGGGCAGGCCTCGCGTTGCGGCAAGGCTGGGCCTGCGATTCGCGTCGCCAGCACCATGGCAGGGTGGCGTTGGGGCTGCGCCCTGGCCGCGCGCCGGGGCTCAGCCCAGCTTGCCGCGCAGCAGATGGTCCTTGTTGCGCCAGCCTGCCTGTTCGGGAGTGCCCACCTTGAACAGCTTCAGGTCCGCCTGGCTGGCGTGCCTGACCCGCAGGACCTTGAAGCTGGCCTGGTTCGCGTAGGCCACGAAGAACCAGATCGCATCGCCGCTGGCCTGCGTGGCATAGGCCACCTCGTGCCAGCACAGGTCGGCCAGGCTTTCGTGGGCGACCTCGCACACGCGCGCATCGGCCTGGTGCTCGTACTTCACTTCCAGGATCTTGGCCATGGGCATCCTTTCTGGCGGTCAGGCGGTGAAGGTGGCTGTGCGCAAGGGAAGCCGCCGCGCCGCGCAACCACCGGCCCCGCCACCCGAGTATCCGGGCTTTGGGGGCGCTGCGGTGCGTGCCCTGCGGGTCTGTCGTATTTTTGGGCCGAAACCGCCCTGAGCGCTGGTTGGGTCAGCGTGCGACGCTATCATTTTTGGAGGTTGTCGTGGAAATGCCCCCGGGCCTGGCCCGCCGCTCAGTCTTCCACCTGCGCGGATTCCACGAACACCAGCTCGCACGAATGCGCGCCCGAGTCCGACCGCGTGAGCGAGCTGGTCCAGCGCCAGCCGCTGGGGTGGGAGACCTCGACCAGCTTGCCCGTGATGCGGATGTACCCGCCCTTGCGTGCCTTCTTGAGCGCCCGTTCCACCGTGGGCGTGGCCGCGATCATGTGCATGTTGGCGGACGATTCGATGATCTCCTGCAGCGGGATGGGCGGCTGGTCGCGCCAGGAGTAGCGGTACCAGCGGTTGCCCTGGGTGATGCCCAGGGGCTCGTACACGGCCGGCTCCGCCATGCGCTTCCACCCCAGCGCCAGGTCCACGGGGGAGAGCTCGGCTTCCTTGCCCGCGTGGTAGTCCTCGCGTGCCAGCACCCGTGCGCGCACCGCGAATGCCGCCAGCGGCTTGACCTGGTAGCCCCGGAACTCGAAAGGCGCCTCGCTGGTGGCGGCCTGCACCGGGCTGTCCGCGAACTGCTGCTGCTGCGTCACGGCGGCGGGCCCCAGGCTCTGCAGCCGCTGGTCGGCCCGGTGCACCCGCAGCTTCTCGATGGCGAAAAAGGCCACCGCCAGCGCGATGGCGATCTTGAGGAGCATTGACAGGTTCATGCGCGGGCCGAAGAAGGGTTTGCGCGATTGTGAACAGGTTTCGGTACTGGCGGCATCCGCTGACAGCCGCAGGGGCCGTGCCCCGGCACAGCCTTGCCGGGGCACGGCCGTAAAGTGGCGTGATGAGCGTGCCATCTTTTCGCCACCCAGCCCGGCCCCTGCCCCCGTGCGCCAGGGGCGCCCTGGCCGTGCGCCGGGGGTGTGGCGCGGTGTCTCCATGAGCGAAGCCCTGCTTGTCCCGCTGGGCTTCCTGCTGGTGGGCCTGCTCCTGGTGGTGATGACACTGACGAGTTCGCTGATCTCGCGCGTACCGCTCAGCTCGGCCATCCTTTACCTGGCCGTGGGCGTGGGCATCGGCCCCTGGGGGCTGGGCCTGCTGGTGCTGGACCCGCTGGGCGATGCGGCGCTGCTGGAGCGGCTCACCGAGATCGCCGTGCTGATTTCGCTCTTCACCGTGGGCCTGAAGCTGGAGCTGCCGCTGCGCGATGCGCGCTGGCGCATCCCGCTGCAGCTGGCCACGGTCTCCATGCTGCTGACGGTGGGGGCCATCGCGGCCGTGGGCGTGTGGCTGCTGCGGCTGCCGCTGGGGGTGTCGGTGTTGCTGGGGGCCATCCTCGCCCCGACCGACCCCGTGCTCGCGTCGGACGTGCAGGTGGCCGACCCCCAGGACCGCGACCGCCTGCGCTTTGGCCTGACGGGCGAGGGCGGGCTCAATGACGGCACCGCGTTTCCCCTGGTGATGCTCGGCCTCGGGCTGATGTCCCTGCATGACCTGGGCGAGGGGGGATGGCGCTGGTGGGCGGTGGACGTGCTCTGGGCCGTGGCGGGGGGCGTGGGCATCGGCTTCGCGCTGGGCGCGGTGGTGGGCCGGGCCATCCTGTACCTGCGCATGCGCCACCGCGAGATGCTGGGGCCGGACGAGTTCATGGTGCTGGGCCTCATCGCGCTGGCCTATGGCACGGCCCTGCTGTGCCATGCCTACGGGTTTCTGGCCGTCTTCGCCGCCGGGCTGGCGCTGCGGCGCGTGGCGGCGCAGCCCGCCGGCCCTGCGCCGACGTTGGCGGAGGTGGAGGGCGCCACGGAAGTCGGGCACATGGAGCCCGCGCAGGCGCCGGGCCACATGATGCAGGCGGTCGAGCGGTTCAACGCCCAGCTCGAGCGCATCGCCGAAGTCGCCGTGGTGCTGGTGGTGGGCGCCCTGCTCACCGTGGTGAACTTTGATGCCGAGGTGCTGTGGTTCGTCCCCCTGCTGCTGTTCGCCATCCGCCCCTTGGCGGTCTACGCCGGTTTGGTGGGGACCCGGGCGAAGCGCTCCCAGCGCCGCCTCATCGCGTGGTTTGGCATCCGCGGCATCGGCTCCGTGTACTACCTCATGTACGCCATCACGCACGGCCTGCACCCGGTGATCGCGCAGCGCCTGCTGGCGATCACGCTGGCGGTGGTGGTGGCCTCGGTGCTGCTGCACGGCATCTCGGTCACGCCGCTGATGCGGCGCTACGAGAAGCGCAAGGAGGCCAGGCGGGTGGCCGAGGACTGAAGGGCGCCGGCCGCCGGCCACGGTGGATGCCACCCAATGCCGCCGGATGGAGCGGCGCCTTGCCGGGACGCGCGGGGCGAAGGGGCGGGCGGTGTCAGATCCAGGTGGCGTGGCTGGGGACGTGGGCGGGGGCCATGTTGATGTACTGCACCAGGCGGGGCCGCGCGCCCCGGTTCGGGCTGGGGCCATGGGGCAGGGCCTGGTGCCAGATCACCAGGTCGCCCGCGTGGGCGCCGATGGGCGTGGCGCCCAGCGCGTGCAGGTCCTGCTGGCGCGGGTCGGCGCCGGCGGGCAGGTGCTCCAGCCAGCCGCCCACCCGGCGGTGAAAACCCGGCACCAGGGTGAGGGCGCCCTGTTCGGGGGGCGTGTCGGTCAGGTACAGGATGCCCTGGGTGGCGAAGGGGATGGGCTGGTGCAGGCTCACATCCCAATGCATGCCCTGGCCGCCATAGGGGTAGCCCGCGCGTTCGGGTGGATTGAACCCGCAGCGGTCCGTGCTGCGCCACAGGTCCGCCGTGCCCCACAGCTGGGCAAAGGCCTTGTGGATGCGCAGGGAGCGCCGGTTGGCCTCGAAGGCGGGGTGCTGGAACAGCTGGACCATGGTGTTGCGCGGGGCGTGGGCATACCACGACGCCGTATCGGCGGGGTCGGCGCGCACCGCGTCCCACACGGCGTGCGCCGCGGCGGCGCTGTCGTGCGGCGGCACGGCAGCGCGCACCACCACGTAGCCATGCTCGTCCCAATGCGCCAGGTCGTCCGTATTCAGCACGGGCTCCATCGCGTCGATTCGGGCATGCAACTGCAAGGCCGCTTCGGGCGCCGGGCCGCCATCCACAAGGGCTTGAATCCGCGCCACGTTGGTTGCATCGGGCGCGCCCGCCGTGCGCACGATCCAGTCCTCGAAGGCGGCGAACTCCGGGGCCTCGCGCAGCACGTACTGCATGGTCTGCTCCAGCCCCACCCCCAGCGCGGCCAGCACGATCTGCGTGCGGTGGCCTTCCCCGTGGGAGCTCTGTGCCAGGCCCCTGCGGGCGGCCATCCAGCGGGCCCAGCAGCGCTTGAGGTGGGGGACCCGCAAGGCGCCCGTCTCCGTGTCTGGCGGCAGCTGGTGGGGCAGGGGCGTGGGGGCGGCAGCGGCGGACATGGAGGGGCAGGGGACAGGAGAATGGAAAGAGGGCACGGCCGATGGTGCACACGCGTGCCCGAGGGCGCCCTCACATTTTGCAACGTCGCCTGCTGTCAACGTGCCAGGGCCACGCCCCCGGCAAGCCGCTGGCTGACGGCGGCCCGCAGGGAATCGGGTGCATCCGCGATCAGGCGGGGCCATTGCTCCCGGGCCCGCGCCACCGTGTCGCGCAGGAGCGCCAGGTGGCGCGGTACGCGCAGCAGTCCGGCCGACTTCATGAGGCCTTCCATGTCGTCCCAGCTGAACGCGCGCAGCGCGCGGTCGATGGAGCGGTTCATCGCGTACTGGCCCTCGGGCACGCCCTCGAAGAACGCGGCCACGCACACCGGGTCGTACACCGGCGCCAGTTGCGGCACGCGCCCGTCGGGGTAGACCAGCGCCCAGTTCTTCAGGTGCGCATCGGTGTTGCCCATGAGGATGAACGCCACCATGCGCGCCAGGAACTCGCGTGTGTCTTGCACCGGCTGGCGGCTCAGGCGGTTGAGCACGCGCAGCATGGTGGACCAGTCCTGCAGGATGCCCTTGCCGTACTTTTGCCGCGGGGTGTAGCCCAGCACCTGGTTGAACTCCTCCATGTGCACGCGGGCGCCGCCGGGCAGGTGGTCAAAGCGCTGCACGGCCAATATCTCGTTGAAGGGCACGGTGCCCGGCAGGTCGGCCTCGGCGCGGGTGATGACGCGTGCATCGGCGCAGTGCAGGCCCAGCGCCTTGCACAGCTGGTAGCCGGCGAACTCGTTGGCCACCAGGTCGGGGTGCGCGGTGGTGGGCAGCTTGAGGATCACGCTGCCGGCCGCGCCCTGGCGGCGCACGGTGTAGCGGCGGCCGTCCAGCACCGCGCTGAACTTGGTGACCACGCCGGGCAGCGATGCGGCGTCTTCCACCGGGAACTCGACAAAGCCCGGCTCCAGCACGTCCAGCCCTTGCGTGGTGTGCCAGTGCCGCACCACGTCGGGGATGCCGTCTTGCGCGGGCACGGGCTCCACCTCCAGCGCGCCCATCAGGTCGTGGCCCGCGGCGGCCAGCAGTTCGAACTCGTCGTCGGGGCTGCAGCCGCGCTCGCGCGCCAGCCGCTCGCGGTTGTGGCCCTCGGGCAGCAGGTTCTGAAAATACACGGGCCAGCGCCCGTCGGTGCGCACCAGCCGTGCATCCCGCGCCGACGCCAGGATCTGCTGCGTGGCTGCCTCGTCGGCACCCTGAAAGCTGAGCGACAGGGTGGGGCGCTGCGGGTTGCGGATGTAGCTCTCGTCAAACGACACGCGCAGGATGTCGCCGTACTGCGAAAGGTAGCCAATCGCCTCGCGCCCGCCCGCCGCGCCGTCTGCCAGGGCGGGGCGGTGCAGGTACAGGCGCAGGTAGCGGATGGAGGTGCTCATGGGGCCGGGTATGCGCAGGCGCGTGCGGGTGTGGGCGCTGGCGGCCTCAGCCGGCGCGGCTCAGGCTGTCCACCACCGACGGCGGCGCGTCCACTCCCGCGGGCTGGCCCAGGAACTTGCCGCCCGACTGGATGAACGCCTCCAGGCTGGGCCGCAGGCTGCTGGGCACGGCAATGATGTCCATGCCCAGCACGCGGGCCATCTCGGCCAGGGTGGAGTAGCGCGGGTCCAGGTCGCCACCTTCGGTGCGCTGGACGGTCATGCGGGAGAGGCCCGCGCGCTCGGCGAGTTCGGCCTGGGTGAGCTTGCCGGCTTTGCGGGCGATGGCCAGGCTCTGAATGAGATAGTTGTTCATGATTATATTTATACTCTTTTATTTGAAAAAGATAAACATAGGTATCATTATCGCCATTGGTCTTGGCAAAAATACAGTTCAAGGAATCCACCATTGACCCAGCTGCTGCGAATCCATGTCACCGGTGCTTCAGGCTCTGGCACGTCCACGCTGAGCGCGGCCCTGGCCGCAGCGTTGAACGGGGCCCACCTCGACGCTGACGACTACTACTGGCTGCCCACCACGCCGCCGTTCACCAGCAGGCGGGACCCTACACAGCGCCTGGCCCTGCTCCTCGGCGACTTGCGCGCCAGCAAGGTGGCGGTGCTGGCCGGTTCCGTGGCCGGGTGGGGGCAGGAACTGGAAGACTGCTTTGACCTGATCGTGTTTCTCTACCTGGATGCTCCCGCGCGCCTCGCGCGCCTTCGCCACCGGGAGGCGCAGCGCTTTGGCCAGGCGAATCCTGCTTTCCTGGAATGGGCGGCTCAATACGATGACGGGGTGTTGCCAGGCAGAAGCCTGCAGAGGCAGCGGGACTGGCTCGCGGCACGGCGCGGTCCCCATATCGAACTGAGCTCGGACGCTCCCGTCCAGAATCTGGTGGCGGCTGTGATGAGGGCATTGCCCGGGTTCTGAAGCAACGGGTGGGGGCGCCCCCACCATGCCAAGATGGCGGCCGTGGGTTCGCGCCGTTTCACGCCCCGGCCAACACCGCCGCCAGCCGCACCAGCGGAAAAACCACAGAACGACGAAAGGGACACCAACGCCATGACCACTCCACACAACGCCCTGGTCGAGCTGACCGCCAATGAACTGCGCCACCGCATCGGCACGGGCGAGATCTCGCCCGTCGAGCTGCTCGACGCCTGCATGGCGCGCATCGAGGCCGTCAACCCGCATGTGAATGCCATCACCGCCACCTGCTACGACCGCGCCCGCGCCGAGGCCCAGGCCGCCGAGCAGGCGGTGCTGCGCGGCGAGCCGCTGGGCCTGCTGCACGGCCTGCCGCTGGGCGTGAAGGACCTGGAAGCCACGGCCGGGCTGCTGACCACCTATGGCTCGGAGATCTACTGCGGCAATATCCCGGCGGAGGACAACGTGCTGGTGGCGCGCCTGCGCGCGGCGGGCGCCATCGTCACCGGAAAGACCAACATCCCCGAGATGGGCGCCGGTGCCAACTCGCGCAACACCGTGTGGGGCGCCACCGGCAATCCGTTCAACCCCAACCTGAACGCCGGAGGCTCGTCGGGCGGCTCTGCCGCTGCGCTGGCGTGCGACATGCTGCCGGTGTGCACGGGGTCGGACACGGGCGGCTCGCTGCGCATTCCAGCTTCTATCTGTGGCGTGGTGGGCTTCCGGCCGTCGCCCGGCGTGGTGCCCAGCTCGCGCAAGCTGCTGGGCTGGACGCCGATTTCGGTGGTGGGCCCCATGGGCCGTACGGTAGAAGAGGCCTGCCTGCAACTGGCCGCCACGGCGGGTATGTCGGCGGGCGACCCGCTGAGCTACCCGCTGGACCCGATGAGTTTTTTGTTGCCCGAAGCGGTGGACCTGAGCCGCCTGCGCGTGGCGTACACCGAAGATCTTGGCGCCTGCGCCGTGGACAACGGCATCCGCGCCGTGTTCCGCCAGAAGGTGCAGGCCATGAAGCACCTGTTTGCCAGCTGCGATGCCATCGACATCGACCTGGGTGACGTGCACCGCTGCTTTGACGTGCTGCGCGCCGAAGCCTTTGTGGCCAGCACGCGCGAGGCCTATGAGCGCGACCCCACCAGCCTGGGCCCCAACACCCGCGCCAACTACGAGATGGGCGCGGCGATGACGTTGCTGGACAGCGCCTGGGCGCAGGCCGAGCAGACGCGCATCCTGGCGCAGTTCCAGAAGTTGTATGAGCAGTACGACGTGATCCTGGCGCCCACCACGCCCGTGTCGCCTTTTGCGTGGACGCAGCTGTTCGCCAGCCACATCAACGGCGAGCCGCAGGCCAACTACTACCGATGGCTGGCGCTGACCTATGTGACCACGTTGACCACGCACCCAGCGCTCAGTTTGCCGTGCGGGCTGGATGACGTGGGGATGCCGTTTGGTCTGCAGATCGTCGGGCGCTTTCGCGCCGACCGCCACACGCTGGGCGTGGGCCACGCGCTGGAGCAAGCCTTCAAGGGCATCGCCGGGCTTGCCCGCCCACGGCCTGACATCGCCAAGCTGATGCAAACAAACGCCGCGCCCACGCTGACCTCCATCGTGACCGGTGCGCCCGATCCGCGCGATGCGCGCAGCCTGCCGCGTGATGACCGTGCCACCTCGGCGGCGCAAGTGTCAGCGGTGTAATTCGAGCCAGGAGACAGAACCATGCAATCAGCGGACACCATCGTCATTGGCGCGGGCATCGCGGGCGCCTCGGTGGCGTGGCAGCTTGTACAGGAGCGCGTCGGGGGGCAGGGCGCCAGCGTGCTGCTGCTGGAGCGCGAATCGCAGCCCGGTTACCACACCACCGGCCGTTCGGCCGCGCTGTACATGGCTACCTACGGCACACCGAACATCCAGGCGCTGACGCGGGCGAGCCGCGCTTTTTACGACGCGCCGCCGCCAAAGTTCGGGTCGGACCCCATCCTCTCGCCCCGTGGCGTCGTCTACGTGGCGGGGCCGGACCAGCTCGACATGCTGAAACAGGCCTATGCAGAGGCCCATGCGATCTCGCCCAACGTGGAATGGGTGGAGCAGGCCGCACTGCTGGCCCAGCTGCCGTGCCTGAAGCCCGAAGCCGTGGCCGCAGGCATGAGCGAGCCCGAGGCGGCCGACATCGATGTGCACGCGCTGCACCAGGGCTACCTGCGTGGCCTGCGCCAGCGCGGCGGCCAGGTGCTGACGAATGCCGAGGTCACGGCCCTGCAGCGCGTTGGCGATAGCTGGAAGGTGACCCTGGCCGATGGCCGGGTGCTGCAGGCCAAAACCATTGTGAACGCCGCAGGCGCCTGGGCTGACGTGGTAGCGGGCCTGGCAGGCGTGCCGCCCATTGGCCTGGAGCCGCGCCGCCGCACCGCCTTCACCTTTGCCGTGCCCGAGGGCATGGATGCCACGCACTGGCCTGCGGTGATCGGCATCGACGAGAGTTTTTACTTCAAGCCCGATGCGGGCCAGCTGCTGGGCTCGCCGGCCAACGCGGACCCTACGCACCCGCACGACGTGGTGCCCGAAGAACTGGACGTGGCCACGGGGATTTATCACATCGAGGAAAAAACTACCTTCCAGATCCGCCGCCCCTCCCACACCTGGGCGGGCCTGCGCTCGTTCGTGCCCGATGGCGACATGGTGATTGGCTGGGACAACCATGTACCCGGCTTTTTCTGGCTGGCGGGGCAGGGTGGGTATGGGATTCAGAGCGCGGCGGGCGCCTCGTTGCTGGCGCGGCAGCTGCTGCGCGGCGAGCCACTGGCGGAAGAACTGGTGCGCGAGGGGGTGGCGCCGCAAGGGCTGTCGCCTGCACGGCTGCGATAGCTGCGCGTCTGCTTTTTGGCCGAAGGGGGCCTCAGGCGAACGTGTTGACCTGGGTACCCAGCGTGCCGGACGTGGCCAGCCCTGGCTGGGGCATGGATTGCTGCATGGCATCCAGCAGCGTGGCCGCTGACGTGGCCTGCATGTCCAGCGCCTTCTTCAGCACCACCATGTTCAGCGCATCGGACGTCTTGGCACTGGCCAGCGCGGTGGCGGTGTTGACGATGCTGTTGGTGAGGGCGACGTCCATGGTGATTCCTTGGGGTGATGGATTCATATCGGCATGCGTGCGGCAGGCTTGAGGGTTTTTACATATCCGGGCCCGCCTGGGGTTGCCATTCTCACTCCAGCGCCGCCGCCCCAATGGCTCCGCACGCCGCCAGGTCGGACGCGCGAACCCCGGGCAACTGCCGTGCTGCGTCCCGAAGCGCCGTGCGCAAGCCTTCCTCCAGCGTGGGGTGGTAGAACGGCATGCCCAGCAGGTCGTGCACCGTCAGTTTCTGCTGAATGGCCAATGCAAGCAGGTGGGCCATGTGTTCGCCCTGGGGCGCGCACATCTCGGCGCCCTGCAGACGGCCGGTGGCCCGGTCGGCGTGCAGGCAGATGCGCCCATGGTTGTGCTGGGCTGCCCGGGCCCGGCCCTGGTCGTCGAAGCTGGCCGTGCCCGTGATGGTGTGGACAGGGTCCATGTCGGCAAGGCGCTGGCCCACCATCGCGACGTTGGGATCGCAGAACACGATGGCCAGCGGGGTGCGGCGCTGAAAGCGCGCAGGTGTCTCCGCCAGGGCATTCATCCCGGCGATATGGCCTTCGTCGGCCGCCTCGTGCAGCAGCGGCACGTGGGCGTTCGCGTCCCCGGCCAGGAACACGGGCAGGCTGCCGATCTGCTGGGTCCGTGCATCCACCGTGGGCATGCCATGCTTGTCCAGCAGCACATCCAGGGTGTCCAGGCCCAGGTGCTCGATATTGGGTACGCGGCCCATGGCAGCGACGACCTGGTCCACCACCACGCGGTGGGAGCCGCTGCGCACTTCGATGCCGCCGGGCACTTCCCGCAGTTCGGCCGGGGCCCCGGCGTGCAGCACCATGTCCTTCTTGAGCAGCGCTGTCAGTTCGGCGTTGAGCGCCGGGTCGCTCAGGCCCGCCAGTGTGTCGCCGGTGGTGAAGGCGGCCACCTGCAGCCCGAGCCGGGCCAGCGCCTGGGAGATCTCCACGCCGATGGGGCCCATGCCAATCACGGCGATGCGGGGGCCGAGGCTGGGCTGCTCGAACAGGGTGTCGGTGGTGAGCATGCGGTCGCCAAACGCCAGCCATTCGTCCGGCACGCTCGGGCGCGAGCCGGTGGCGATGATGATGCTGCGCGTGGCATGGCGGGTGCCGTCGATGTCCACCGCGTGCGGGCCGGCCAGCGACGCGCGCCCGGATACCTGGGCGCTGCCCAGCCCGCTGGTGGCCTTCAGAACGCCCGCCACGAAATCATCGCGCAGGGCGCGCACGCGCCGCAGCACGGCCGGTATGTCGGCGGTCAGGGCCTGTGCGCCCCGCAGGCCGAATTCCTCGAATGCGTGGCGGCGGTGAAAGGCGTTGGCCGCCTCGATCAGTGCCTTGGAGGGCATGCAGCCTACCCGCGCGCAGGTGGTGCCCCAGGGCCCTTCGTTGACGATCAGGTAGCGGTCCGTGCGTTTGCGCACCTCGCGCAGGGCGGCCAGGCCGGCTGTGCCTGCGCCAATGATGATGGTGTCGAGCGGTTGGCTCATGGGTGGTTCCTTGGGAGCCCTGCAAACCCTGAGTGTCGCGGCCCGGCCGCGCGGCGCTTGTAGGCGCAAAGGCCTTTGTTGGTTCCCCCTGCCCGGGCAGCGCGGCGTGGCCGGCGAAGCCCTTGCCCTCGCGGCAGCCCCGAAAGGTGCCGTCGTTCAGGCCGCCGGCTCGGTCCAGCCCACGCGGCCCTGGCCGCAGTCGTTGATGCGCTGCACGAAGGCCGCGGCCCGCGCTTCGGGCAGGCGCAGCTGCACGGTGACCAGGCTGCCATGCCGCACCTCTGACAGTTCGGCCCCGGCCAGGTCGATTTCGCGGCGCAGCAGGCCTTCCAGGGCGTAGGGCACCAGGCACTGCAGGGTTTTCATGCGCTGCAGCGTGACCTTGGGGGCGGTGAGCAGTGCCTGCGCCACCGTGTCGGTGTAGGCGCGCACGAGGCCGCCCGCTCCCAGCTTCACGCCGCCAAAGTAGCGCACCACCGTGGCCAGCACCCCCTCCAGGTCCTGGTGGCGCAGCACGTCGAGCATGGGCCGCCCGGCCGTGCCCCCGGGTTCGCCGTCATCCACCGCCGCCGACTGGCCGCCCGCCAGCAGGGCCCAGCAGATGTGCGCGGCACCAGGGTGCTGCTTCCACAGCGCATCCACCGCGGCCTGCGCGCTGGCTCGGTCGGCCATGGGCTGCACGCAGCCAATGAACCGGCTTTTCTTGATGACAAGTTCGCTGTGCGCGGGCGCGGCCAGAGTGTGGGGCATGGGGCGCAGAGTGTAAGGGGGCGGCCCGTGTGTGAAAAAAGTCACAGCCCAGGGCCGCGGGAAGGGGTACGCCCGCGTGAAACGCCCGCGACCGTGTGTTCTGTCACACAGGAGTGCGGCGCGGATTCCTACACTGCGCATTGAAGCCCTGACTTACGCTGGCGCTCAGTTTTTTGCAGCGCCGAAGCCTTATAAAAAGGAACCGCCATGTTCGCCATCCCGTTCACCGCCCCGTCGCATGCCGCCTGGGGCCACCATCTTTTTGGCAGGTTCCTGTCGCGCTCGGCACCGCCCGCTGCTGGCGTGGCGGTTGCGCAGGCCATGCCTGCCGAGGCCGAAGCCGCGGTGGCGGAGGACGCGTTCCCGGATCTGGCGCAGCGGGTGCGTGAAGTCGGGGAATGGTAGCCAGGGCGACGGCGCTCGACGGGCGGCCCCGCCCTGTCCAGCACCCGGGCGCCTTCCTTCTTCCTGGGTAGCGGCAATGCAGGGCCGTGCATGGCCACGGAAAGTCCCCACGGTTCCCTGCGGGCTTTCGTCGATATCGGTCTGGCTCCTCGGTACAATAAACAATCCATCTGGATGGTTTGTTGAATGACCGAAGCACATCGCCGCCAAAAACAGCCTGAACTGATCCGCAGCCAATTGCTGGCCGTGGTCCGGGAACTCCTGGTGCGGGAGGGCCCCCACGCCGTCACGCTCGATGCCGTGGCCCAGCGGGCCCACGTGACCAAGGGCGGGCTCCAGCACCATTACCGCAGCAAGCAGGCCCTGCTGGATGCGCTGTCGGACCAGCTCTTCGAGGAGTTTGAACAGTGTTTTGCGAAAGCGCTGGACCAGGAAGAGGACACGCCCGGGCGCCATGCGCGTGCCTACATCAGGACCTGTTTTGACAGCGGCTCGGACAGCCGCCAGGTGGAGACGCAGCGGGCGATCGGCCTGCTGGCCCTGACGTCCGCGCCGTGCCGCCAGCGGTGGCATGCCGCGATGGCGGCGGCACTGAAGGCCGACGGCGACGATCCCCACATGGCCAATGTGCTGCTGGCCTGCCGCCTGGCGGGAGACGGGTTCTGGTTCGCGCAGATGCTCGATGTCTATGCACTCGACCAGCCGCGCAAGGCCGCCATCCTGGACATCCTCCTGTCCCTGTGCCAAGGAGGCCGGCCATGACCTGGAGCACGTCCGCGGGCACCTATCTGATCCTGGGCGCCGCCATCTTGCTGGAAGTGCTGGGCACCACGGCACTGAAGGCCTCCGAGGGATTCACCCGGCTGGTGCCGAGCACGGTCACCGCGGTGGCCTACATGGCGTCGTTCTACCTGCTCTCGCTGGCGCTCAAGACGCTGCCGATGGGCATTGCCTATGCGGTCTGGTCCGGTGTGGGCATCGTGCTGATCTCCACCGTGGGCTGGGTGTACTACGGCCAGCGCCTGGATCTGCCGGCCGTGATTGGGTTGGGCCTGATCGTGGCGGGTGTCCTGGTGGTGAACCTGTTTTCCCACAGCGTGGGCCACTGAGCAGCCGCCAAGGCGGCCCGGCTTGCGGCCTCGCGGCATGTCCTATCCACCGATTCCCGTTTTTGTACCTGTTTCCCATGAACCTGCGACCTTCCCCGTCCGCCGGGCCTTTCTGCGTCACTGGCCAGACACCTTCGAGAGCGCAACTGCAAGCGCTGCTGGCGGCAGGACATCCTGCCTTGCACTTTGAGCAATGCGACTTCGACGGGCTGGACCTGGCGGGCCTGCCGCTGCGCGGCGCCCAGTTCATTGGCTGTTCGTTCCTCGGGACCTCCCTGGACAAGGCGGATCTTGGCGGCACACGCTGGCTGGACTGCCGGGCAGGGCAGGCGCAGTTCCGCCTGGCGGACCTCACCGAGGCGCGCTTTCACCGCTGCGACCTGAACAACACCTCCTGGGACCGCGCCAACCTGGCCTCGGCACGGTTCGCCGAAGTCAAGCTCACCGGCGCGCATTTTCGCGAGGCCGGCACGCTGGGGCTGGGTTTTCACGATTCGCTGCTGGTGGGGGCCGACCTGCGCGGCGTCTCGTTTCGCAAGCAGACGGTGGAGCAGCTGGACCTGTCGGATGCCGATCTGGCCGGGTGCGATTTTCGGGATGCTGTGTTCGAAGGCGGAAGCCTGCGCGATGCGCACCTGAAGAACGCGCGCTTTGATGGCGCGGACCTGCGGTCGGTCGACCTGGGCGGGCTGCGCATCGCGCACCTGGCGCAGTCTTTCAAGGGCGCCATCATCTCGGCCGACCAGGCGGGGGTGCTGGTCAGCGAGCTGGGCATCCGGGTGGTGTGAAGCCGGCGAGGCGGCCGGATCGCCGGCGCTTTTCTACAGCCTGAGCTCCCAGGTTTCGCCCACGGCCTGCTGGCCGAAGCCCTCGTAGGGTTCCGACTTGACCAGCTTGAACCCGCGTTTGGCGTAGATGCCACGCGCGGCCGCCAGGCAGCTATTGGTCCACAGCACCATTTTCCGGTAGCCCTTGGCCCGCGCGAACGCGATGCACTCGTCGGTCAGGCGGGCGCCCAGCCCCAGGCCGCGCGCCCGGGGCGACAGGATGAGCATCCGCAACTGGGCCGTGCTGGCGGACTTGCGCACCACGAACACGGCGCCCACGCGTTCGCCCTCCAGTTCGGCGATCCAGCACCGCTCCCAGCCCGGCTGGAACTTGCGCACGAACTGCGCGGCGATGTCCGCCACCAGTGCCTCGAAGCGGCTGTCCCAGCCGTACTCGCGCCAGTAGATTTCGCCATGCTGCTGCACCACCCAGCCGATGTCGCCGGGCACGGGGTCGCGCAGCACGGCCACCTTGGGCGCCGCCGCGGCGCCGCTGGCGGGCTCCAGCAAGGCCTCGATGCGTTGCATGGCGTCCACCAGTTCGTGCCGCCGGGCCGGCGGCAACGGGGCAAGCAGCGCGGCGGCTTCGTCGCGCGAGCGCTGCTGCAGCGGTTCGAACGCAGCGCGCCCGGCAGGGGTGAGCGTGAGCACGCTCTGGCGCGCATCACGGGCGCTGGCGCTGCGCAGGATCCAGCCCGCGCCTTCAAAACGCCGCAGGATCCGGCTCAGGTACCCGCCGTCCAGGCCCAGGTCCCGGGCCAGCTCGCTGGCGACCGGCGCGTCGCGGTGGGCCAGCTCGTACAGCACGCGCACGTCGGTCAGCGAGAGATCGCTGCCCAGGTACGGGTCCAGCACGCCCACGCGGCGGGTGAAGAAGCGATTGAACCTGCGCACGGCCTTCACGGCGTCGGCGGCGACGGGCGCGCTGCCTGCGGCTGCGCTGGCCTGGGAGGATGGATTCGTGCTCATATATGCCTTTGTCATGTAATTAATTGACAAAAGCAAGTATATGCCTGATCTCCATCAAACCTTGGGGAGTGAAGGGCAAGTGCGTTCGGGGCGACAAAACACGCCTGCCAACGTAAAATCACGGGTTATCCACCACAGCCGCGCCCCACGAGGCCCCATCCGCACATGGGCTGGCCGCGCTCCCCATCTGAATGAACGCCCCCGTCGACGTCTCCTTTTTTGCGCGTGCCGCAAAGCCATTGACCAGCTACCGCCCGTACTGGGCCAAGCGCTTTGGCACGGCCCCGTTCTTGCCGATGAGCCGCGCCGAGATGGACAAGCTGGGCTGGGACAGCTGCGACATCATCCTGGTGACGGGCGATGCGTATGTGGACCACCCGAGCTTCGGCATGGCCGTGATCGGCCGCACGCTGGAGGCCCAGGGCTTTCGCGTGGGCATCATCGCCCAGCCCGACTGGCAAAGCGCCGAGCCCTTCAAGGTGCTGGGCAAGCCCAACCTGTTCTGGGGCGTGACGGCGGGCAACATGGACTCGATGATCAACCGGTACACGGCCGACCGGAAGATCCGCAGCGACGACGCCTACACGCCCGGCGACATTGGCGGCAAGCGCCCCGACCGCGCGGCCATCGTTTACAGCCAGCGCTGCCGCGAGGCGTTCAAGGACGTGCCCATCATCCTGGGCGGCATCGAAGGCAGCCTGCGCCGCATCGCGCACTACGACTACTGGAGCGACAAGGTGCGCCGCTCCATCGTGGTGGACAGCAAGTGCGACCTGCTGCTGTACGGCAACGCCGAGCGCGCCCTGGTCGAGGTGGCGCACCGCATCGCCGCGCGCGAGCCGGTCGAGCAGATCACCGATGTGCGTGGCACGGCCTTCGTGCGCCGGCCCGACGACGAGAGCGGCAAGGGCTGGTTCGAGATCGATTCCACCAGCGTGGACGAGCCCGGGCGCGTGGAGACCCACGTCAACCCCTACATGACGACCAGCGAGCAGGCGGCGGCGCAGGGCACCACCTGCAGCAAGGAGGATGCTCCTGATTCTGTAGCTGTTGGCGCAGATCCATCAAGCGCTGGAGGCCAAAAAGACCTTCAAACGGCTGAACCCAACCCCGCCATCCAGCCCATGCTGTTCGTGGCCAACCCGGCGCTCAAGGCGAAGCTCAAGGTGCCGCCGCGCGACAGGAGCGTGATCCGCCTGCCCAGCTACGAGCAGGTCAAGAGCGACCCGGTGCTGTACGCCCATGCCAACCGCGTGCTGCACCTGGAGACCAACCCCGGAAACGCCCGCGCGCTGGTGCAGGCGCACGGCGAGGGTGCCACCGCCCGCGACGTATGGATCAACCCGCCGCCCATCCCGCTGACCACGGCCGAGATGGACCACGTGTTCGACCTGCACTACGCGCGCGGCCCGCACCCGAGCTATGCCGACGAGAACGGCAGCCACGACGGCGCGACCAAGATCCCCGCGTGGGAGATGATCCGGTTCTCGATCAACATCATGCGCGGCTGCTTTGGCGGCTGCACCTTCTGCTCGATCACCGAGCACGAGGGCCGCATCATCCAGAGCCGTTCCGAGGATTCCATCATCCAGGAGATCGAGGACATCCGCGACAAGGTCAAGGGCTTCACCGGCACCATCAGCGACCTGGGCGGCCCCACGGCCAACATGTACCGCCTGGGCTGCAAGAGCCCCGAAATCGAGGCCGCCTGCCGCAAGCCCAGCTGCGTGTACCCGGGCATCTGTTCCAACCTGGGCACCAACCACGACCCGCTGATCAAGATCTACCGCCGGGGCCGCGCGCTCAAGGGCATCAAGAAGATCCTCATCGGCTCGGGCCTGCGCTACGACCTGGCCGTGAAGTCGCCCGAGTACGTGAAGGAACTCGTGCAGCACCACGTGGGCGGCTACCTCAAGATCGCGCCCGAGCACACCGAGCAGGGCCCGCTGACCAAGATGATGAAGCCGGGCATCGGCAGCTATGACAAGTTCAAGCAGATGTTCGAGAAGTTCAGCGAAGAGGCGGGCAAGAAGCAGTTCCTGATCCCCTATTTCATCGCCGCGCACCCGGGCACCAGCGACGAGGACATGATGAACCTCGCCATCTGGCTCAAGAAGAACGGTTTTCGCGCCGACCAGGTGCAGACCTTCTACCCGAGCCCCATGGCCACGGCCACGGCCATGTACCACAGCAACAAGAACCCGCTGCGCAAGATCACGCGCGAGAGCGAGACCGTGGACATCGTGCGTGGCGAAAAGCGCCGCCGCCTGCACAAGGCCTTCCTGCGCTACCACGACCCGAACAACTGGCCGCTGCTGCGCGATGCGCTCAAGGCCATGGGCCGGGCTGACCTCATTGGCAACGGCAAGCACCACCTGATCCCGACCTTCCAGCCGCTGACCGATGGCGGCTACCAGAGCGCCCGGCGCAAGAATTCCACCCCCACCGGTGCCAAGGCTGCCGTGGTGCCCGCATCGCGCAGCGTGCAGCAGCCCACCAAGGGCCGCATCCTGACCCAGCACACCGGCCTGCCACCGCGCGTGACAGGGGGCGCCACCGCGTCCGGCGGCGGCAAGAGCGGCAAGGCATTCAAGAAGGCCCGCTAGGCGGGCCGCCACGCGCGCCACACCCGCCATGCCCCAGCAACGCACCCTGCTGCACGCCGGCGCCGCATGGAAGGTCGAGCGGGTTCTCAAGCATGCCGCGCCCGTGCGGTGGAGCGCGACCTACGAAGCAGCCTCCGGGCGCTGGGTGCTGCCCATGGACGGGCTGTCCGAGTTCCAGATGGCAGGGCAGGTGGTCCTGCTCGACGGCCTGACGGCCCTGGGTTTGCCGCAGGGGCTGCCCTACCAGATGCGGCCCCTGCAGCCCACGCCGCAGACCAGCATCGTGGTGAGCACGCAGGGGAATGGGCCGGTGGGCGCCCCGGGCAACCAGAACAACCTGTGGCCGCGCGTGCGCATGCTCACGCCGCGCCTGCTGTGGCGCCTGCGCATGCACTGGCGGGCGCTGGCCGATGGGCGCCCGCTGCCCGCCGGGGGCGCGGCGTTCGATGTGCCGCAGGGCACGCCGCCGCATTCGGCGCCGCGGACGGTAGGGCGCGCGCGGCGCTTCATGGCCCAACGGGTGGCCCTGGCCGATGGCGAGCGGTGGTCCCTGCAGG
Source organism: Acidovorax sp. GW821-FHT10E04 (assembly GCF_059415185.1). Taxonomy (NCBI): domain Bacteria; kingdom Pseudomonadati; phylum Pseudomonadota; class Betaproteobacteria; order Burkholderiales; family Comamonadaceae; genus Acidovorax; species Acidovorax sp. GW821-FHT10E04. The sequence goes on along the minus strand of NZ_JBWKMT010000001.1, from coordinate 892,173 downwards.
ATGCGGCGGACGCGGCCGGCTGCTCGGCGTTTCACCTCGCCCACCTGTTTCGGCGGCATCTGGGCCTGGGCCTGCACGGCTACCGCCAGCGCCTGCGGATGGCGGCCGCGCTGCAGCGGCTGGAGGCGGGTGAATCGGACCTGGCCGCGCTGGCGCACGACCTGGGGTACTGCAGCCAGAGCCACCTGGGCGCTGTCTTTCGCGCCGAGGTGGGCGTGACGCTGGCGCAGGCGCGGTCCGCGCTGCAGGGGCGGGGCGGGTAGACCCCGCGAAAGCCTGCCAAGCCCGCGGCCGCGCGAAGCGCAGGATTCTGATATCCCGCCGGGGCCATGGGCGCGAGACTGGCGCCATGTCCTCTTCTGCGTTTTCCATTTCTCGCATTTTTCACGCGCGGCCTGCATCGCCGGCCCGGAACCTGGCCATCGGGGTGCTGGCCGCGCTGGCAGCGGCCCTTGTGGGCAGCGGCTGGCAGATCGTCACGCGCCACGGCGTCACCACGTCGCTCGGGCCGGTGGAGCTGGCCGTGCTGCGCTATGGCGTTCCGGCGCTGGTGCTGGCCCCGCTGTGGTGCCGGCGCACCGGATGGCCCGCCGCGATGTCCCTGGGACGGCTGGCCCTGCTGGTGCTGGGGGGCGGGCTGCCCTTTGGCCTGCTGGTGCTGGCGGGGGCACGCTGGGCGCCGGCGGCGCACATGGGCATCTTCATGGCCGGCTGCATGCCGCTGTTCGTGGCGCTGGGCGGGCGGCTGGTGCAGGGCGACAGGCTGGGGCGCCTGCGCGTGCTGGGCCTGGTGCTGATGGCGCTGGGCGTGGCGGCGCTGGGCCTGGGGGTGTGGCGCGATGGCCTGGCGTCCTGGCGCGGGGATCTGCTGTTTGTGCTGGCGGCCGTGCTGTGGGCCGCCTACACGCTGGCGTTTCGGGGCTGTGGCCTGTCGCCCTGGCAGGGGGCCGCCCTGGTGAACCTGGGATCTGCGGTGCTGCTGGTGCCCGTGGTGATTGTCTGGGGCGCCCCGCGCCTGGTGACGGCACCCTGGACCGACGTGGCCTTCCAGGCGCTGGGGCAGGGTGTGATGGCCGGTGTGCTGGGGCTGGTGGCCTACACGGTGGCCATTGCACGGCTGGGTGCCGCCCGCGCGGCGCTGTCCGCCGCGCTGGTGCCCGTGCTCACGGCGCTGGGCGCGGCCTGGCTGCTGGGAGAGGTGCCGCAGCGCAGTGCCTGGGCGGCACTGGCGCTGGTGGTCCCCGGCGTGGTGCTGGCCAGCGGCGCCGTGGTGCCGGGGCGCCTGGCAGCGGACCTCAGGCGGCGTGCCGCGCGTCGGGGAGCGCGGCGCCACCCGCCGGCGGTACCGCCTAGCCCAGGCACTCGCCCAGCGGAAGGGGCCGCGCCACCGCGTAGCCCTGGGCATAGTCCACGCCGATGAGCCGCAGCGCGTCCACGATGGCGGCGCTCTCGGCGAACTCGGCGATGGTCTGCTTGCCCATCACATGGCCGATGCGGTGGATCATTTCCACCATGGCGCGGCTGGTGGGGTCCTGCAGCATGTCCTTCACGAAGGCGCCGTCGATCTTGAGGTAGTTGACCGGCAGGTGCTTCAGATAGGTGAAGGACGACATGCCCGCGCCGAAGTCGTCCAGCGCGAACCGGCAACCCAGCTGCTGCAGCTCCTTCATCAGGCGCACGGCGTTGGGCAGGTGCGAGATGGCGCTGGTCTCGGTGATCTCGAAGCACAGCAGTGCGGGGTCCAGGCCGGATTCGGTGAGGGTGGTGCGGATGTACTTGAGCAGGCTGTCGTCGCCCAGGCTGGTGCCCGACAGGTTGATGGCGCAGGTGTGCAGCGGCAGGGCGCCCGGCGTGCGCTGGTGCAGCGCCAGCGCGTGCAGCGTGTGCCGGATCACCCAGCGGTCGATGGAGGGCATCATTCCGTAGTGCTCGGCGGCCGGGATGAAGGTGCCGGGCGCCACGAGCTGGCCGTCTTCCTCGCGCAGCCGCAGCAGCACCTCCATGTGCAAACCCTCTTCGGCGTGGACCTGCAGCGCGCCGATGGCCTGCGCGTGCAGCTGGAAGCGGTCGTGCTCCAGCGCCAGGCGCAGGCGCCGCACCCAGTCCATGTCGCCTTCGCGCCGGGTCATCTCGATGTCCTCGGGCTGGTAGATGAACACCCGGTTGCGGCCGCCCTCCTTGGCGCGGTAGCAGGCCATGTCGGCCACGCGCATCGCTTCCTGTATGGACGTGAGCGCGGGGATGAGCTGCACCATGCCGATGGAGAGGCCGGTCGTGAGGTGCTGGCCCTCCCATGCCAGCCGCAGGTCCTGGCCAGCCTGGCGCAGCTGCTCGGCGATGCGCGCCGAGGGCCCGGCGGGGCAGTCCTTGAGCAGGATGCCGAACTCGTCCCCGCCCAGCCGCGCCAGCGTGTCGCCCTCGCGCAGGTGGCTTTGCAGCATGCGGCAGACCTCGCGCAGCATCTCGTCGCCCGCCTGGTGGCCGCAGGTGTCGTTGATGAGCTTGAACTGGTCCATGTCCACGTAGAGCAAGGAGCCCTCGCGGCCCGGCTGGCGCGGGCGGCTGAGCAAGGCCTCGAGCCGGTGCTCGAACTCGCGCCGGTTGACCAGGCCCGTCAGCGCGTCGTGGCTGGCCTGCCAGGAGAGCTGCTCCACGTAGTGCTGTTCGCGCGTGACGTCGTGCAGTACCAGCACCGCGCCGGTCACGGTGCCCTGGTGCTGGATGGGCGAACCCACCAGCTTCACCGGCACGACGGTCTGGCCGGGGCGCACGATGGTGCGGTTGATGTCGTCCTGCGTTCCCTTGGCGCTCCTTGCGCCGCCCGCGTTCGCGGCGCCGTGGCTGCCCTGCCGCAGTATCTGCTCGATGAGCGTCCCGGCGGCCTGGGGCCGGGGGTCTTCGCCATCGAACTTCAGGGCCTCGTCCAGCGGTTTTCCCACGGCCTGCTGGGCGCTGCAGGCCAGCAGCTGCTCCGCCGCCGGGTTCATGTACATCACTTCGCCATGGATGTTGGTCGTCACCACCCCGTCGCCGATGGCGGTGAGCGTGGTGCGTGCCTGCTCGCGCTCCGCGCTGAGCGCCTGCTCCACGCGCCGGCGCTGCGCCAGCAGGGTGTGGGTGTGCCACAGGGTCAGCAGGATCAGGGTGGCCGCGATGCCCATGTTGGTCCACATCAGCAACGCCACGATGCGGCGCGAGCTGTCTCCCAGGGCCTCGCTGAAGGCGCGGGCGGCGGGGGTGACTCCCGCATTGATGTCGCGGATGGCGGTTTGCCACTGCGCGCGGGTATCGTCGTCCACCGAACCCAGCTCGGTATCGTGGCGGATCTCGTGGGACAGGTCGCGCAGCGCATTGATGTATTCGTCTCCCACCAGCCAATGCTGGATCGGCTTTTGAACGATGTCGAAATGGTGGAGGTAGCGCAGCAGCCAGATGAGTCCGTCGATGTCCTGCGGATGGTTGCCCCCGCGCAGGAAACCCTCGCGTGCCAGATCGACCTGCACCTGCCCGGGTTGCAGGGCCAGGCGGGCCGCCCGGTCTCCCAGCGGAATATCGATGGCCTGCGTGAACAGCGCGAATGCCTGGGGCGAGCCATTGGCCGCGTACTGGCCCAGGTAATAGATGGCATCCTTTTGCCCCTTCGTCCACAGGCTTTCGCCGGCGACGAAACCGCGCACGGTGGACAGCACGTACAGGCTGGCGGTGGCGCAGGCGGCCAGCAGCAGCACCATCACGATGAAGGGCCAGGTGAGCCGCAATGTCAGCTGCACGGGTCTTCGCTCGTCTGGCTGCAACACAACATCCATGGACTGTTCTCCCGCCTGTTCGCCAAGTTGGTTGCCGGGCCGCTTCCTGGGGGCTGCGTCAGCGCCGGCGGCACAGGGCGGGGCATGCATCCCGGTGGCGCTGGCACAGGCTTCGGCAAGGCGTCGGACAGCCTGCCGGTGCGGTGCTTTGCACTATATAGCGATCAGGTCGCCCCTGCATGCAAAGCATGGCATTGCGGCGCGCAGCCCGGGCTGGCGGTGGGGGCTGCGAAGGCGCGTTCCCAAAAGACAGCGGCCCGGCGCGCTGGTCTGCGCGCCGGGCCGCTTCGCGGCGCCCGGGTCCCTGGAAAGGGCCGGGCCCTGTCAGGGGGCCGCGTGGGTGCCCACCAGTACCGATTGTGGGGCGTCGTCCTTGGCCGGGGGCGTGATGAGATCCTCGATGATGAACGTGCGGTAGTAGAAAGCCGCTACCGCGCCTTCCGGTGCGATGGCGCCCACCAGCCGCTCGGTGTTGTCCTTGTCAGCCATGTGCACCAGCATGCCGTGGTGTCCCGTGCCGGCCAGGTCGGCGATGCGGCGCACCATGTCGCCCTCGGCGCCCACCGACGGCAGGGGTGCGTCGGCCGTGCCCAGGGTGTGCACGATCTCCTGCAGGATGACCTCGGGGCTGGCGTAGGCGATCTCGCCCGCGTGGCCAGCGCCCTGCAGGGCCGTGGCGGCCTGGCGCACGCAGTCTTCGTCGGGGAAGAGGGCGAATACATGGCCCGTGGGGTAGAAAACGCCGCCCATGTTGGTCATGGTGGAATCAAGAACGAGGGGTTTCATGGGCATCTCCCGAGGTGTTTCAGACCTTTTCGATTGAAACCCCTCCCCCCGGTGCGTGGTGTAGGCCAGCGGGCACTCTGCGCGTCAGCACCCTTTGGGACGCAGCAGGAAATATGGGGGAAAATAGCCTCTGGCGCAGATCCATCCAGCGCAAGCAGCTATCAAAATTGACGGTTCTTTGCAGCCCTGCCTAGCGCAGCCATCCGCCCAGCCAGGCCCCGAGCGCCGCGCAGTGGAGCACCACGGTGGCCCAGTAGACCGCGCGAAACTCCAGCTTGCGGGACTTGTGCCGCAGCCACTGCTGGGCGAACCATGCGCCCGGCCAGCCGCCCGCCAGGCCCAGCAGGTGCAGGTGGCTCTCTCTGGTGCGCCACTGGCCGTTTTGCGCGGCGCTCTTGTCGATGGCGTAGACCAGGAAGGTCAGGAGGTTGACGGCCATGGCAGCGCCCAGCACCCACCAGGGGAGCCGGCCGGCCCAGAAGCCCCAGGCCAGCAGGGCCGCCCAGCCCAGCATCAGCACCAAGGCCGGGCCCGCCGGGGTGGGCGGGCCGCTGGCATCCGCGGTGCGCCGATGGCGTCGAACCTGGGGCCGGGCGGCCCGCTGCGCCGGTGTGCGCCGTGCCGGGCGCGCAGCGGCTGTCGGCGGCGCCGTGACCGATGGGCGGGGCTGGGCGGTGGCACCCGGGTGCGCCGCAGGCTGCACGGCCATCGCCCTGGGCCCCTTGCCGCCCACATGGATTTCTTCATACACCACGGCCAGGCCCTCGCGGGGCGCGGCGCTGCCTTGGTAGTCCCGCACATGAAAGAACACATCGGCCGAGGTGTCCGGGCTGCGGATGAAACCGAAGGCGCGTGTGGCATCCCAGCGGATGACGGTGCCTTGCTTGTGCATCGGTGAAAACGGGTTCTCAGGCGAGGGTGTGCAGGGGAATGTCCTGGGCGGTGGCGAGCGCGTCCAGCTCCCCGCGGGTCTGGCCGTGCAGGAAGTTCGCCACGGCCTGGTGCGTGGCGGGCGCGCGCAGCTGGCCCGGGTCGCCAGAGGCTGGCAGCCCCGCAGCGGCGCACAGGCGCGCGGCGAAGTGGGGTTCCAGCGCGGCCACGGCCACGCGGCCGTCGGCGCAGGGGTAGATGCGGTAGCCCGCGTGGTTGCCGCCCACGTCGCCCTCGGGCGTGGTCAGGCCCCAGTCGCGCGGCTGGGCCAGCCAGGCGGCGGCATCGGCCAGCGCCACTTCGATGCACACGCCGCTGCCGGTGTGGGCGCGCTCCAGCAGGGCCTGCAGCACGGCCTCGCTGGCCATCAGGGCGCCGCCCATGTCGGCGTACAGCGTGGGCGGCATCTCGGTGCCGGTCACCAGCCCGGCGTCGGCCAGGTAGGTGAGGTCGTGGCCGGGCTCCTCGGCCCGCTCGGCGGCCGCGCCCACGATGCGCACCAGCGACAGGCGCGGGTATTTCGACTGCAGCGCCTCCCAGCCCAGGCCCAGCTTGGCCAGGGCCGAGGGGCGGAAGGAGGTGATCAGCACATCGGTGCGGGCCAGTTCCGCATGCAGCGTCGCCTGGCCTTCGGCGGTCTTGAGGTGGGCATGCACCACGCGCACGCCGCCGTGCAGCGTGGCATAGGCCGCCGGGCTGTAGATGCCCATGGGGTCGGCGCTGGGATGGCCGGGGGCGGGCGGGGGTTCGAGCTTGGTGCATTCGGCCCCCATGCGCGCGCAGCGCATCAGGGCGGCGGGGCCGGGCAGGTTGAGCGCGAGGCTCAGGACGCGGACGTTGCGCAGGGGCTGGGGCAGGGCGGTTGTCATGGGTTGGGGGTTGTCTCGGTGTCGTGGTCTTGAACGGAAGGCGCGGCGGCGGAACTTCAGGGCGCGCGCGGGCTCACTCCCTGCGTTATACATAATTTGTTACGCTCCCTGACCCATGCAACGCAGAACCTCTTTGGCTGCCCTCACGGGCCTGGCCGCCTTTCCGGGAGCATTCATGACCACGTCCCTGAGCAGCGCCGCCACCGCGCCGGCGCTGCAGGCGCTCAAGCCCTCGCCCCGCATGCCGGTGCTGTTCGTGGGCCACGGCAGCCCCATGAACGCCATCGAGGACAACGCCTGGCGCCGCAGCTGGCAGGCCATGGGCACGGAGTTGACGGCGCGCGCCGTGCAGCCGCAGCTCATCCTGTGTGTGTCGGCCCATTGGCTCACGCGCGGCGGCTGGCAGCTGACTGGCATGGCCCATCCCAAGACCATCCACGACTTCGGCGGTTTTCCCCAGGCGCTGTTCGACCAGCAATACCCCGCGCCCGGTGCGCCGCAGGTGGCGCGCAGCCTGGCGGCCGAACTGAAGTCGCCCGCGACGGGCGGCGCATTGGGCGTGGATGAAGGTGAATGGGGCCTGGACCACGGCACCTGGTCGGTGCTCAAGCCCATGTTTCCCAAGGCGCAGATCCCCGTGCTGCAGCTGAGCATGGACTACAGCCGCGCCCCGGCCGAGCATTACGCGCTGGGCCAGCAATTGAAGGCGCTGCGCGAGCGGGGCGTGTTGATCGTGGGCAGCGGCAATGTGGTGCACAACCTGCGTCTCACGCGCCGTGGCACGGCCGCCAACGAGGCGTACGACTGGGCCACCGAGTTCGACACCGTGGTGCAGGAGCAGATCAAGAAAGGCCAGCTGGGCGCCCTGCAGGACTTCCAGAAACTGGGTGCCGTGGCCAAACAGGCGCACCCCACGCACGAGCACTATCTGCCGCTGCTGTATGCGGCGGGGGCCGTGTTGCCCAGCGAGATGCCCCGTTTCTTCAACACGGGCTACCAGTCGGCGTCGATCTCGATGCGGTCGGTGCTGTGGGGGTGATGGGCGCCCCGCCTGTGGTGGTTTGCTTCTATTTTTATAGCTGGTAGCGCTTATGGATCAAGCGCCAGAGGCCAAAATGACTTGAAAACCCTGTGCGGCGCCGATCAGCTCGGCAGGTCATCCGCCCGGACTGTCAGCCACGGCCAGCGCTCGCGGTAGCTTTCGGCCTTGGCCTGGAACAGCGGAAGGTGCGGGCACGCCGGGTTGGGGCGCATCAGTCCGGCATACAGCTCTTCAAGCCCATAGGGCGCGTACAGCGTGGGCGCCTCCATGCCAGGGCCGGATGCAGGCTGCAAGCCCACGCAGGTGCAGGGCACCAGAAAGCGCTCGATCCCGTTGCGCGCCGATTGCAGCGGCGCATACGGGTAGCCGAACCAGCGTTCGTACCAGAGGTGCACCCGGGCCTGGTTCTTGGCTTCCACGGTGATCGGCAGGTCGGCGAAGAGGGCGGTGACGCGGGCCTGCACGGCCTGTTCGGCGGCCTCGGACAGGTCCGGCGCATCGAAATAGAACAGGTCGTAGTCCTTGATGCGCGCCGTGGGCTCCAGGCCGGAGCGCAGGTTCCACACCGTCTGGAACAGGCAGCCCGCCACCAGCCAGGCATCCGGCAGGCCCAGAAGCGGCAAACGCTCCAGAAGGACCGCGTTGTGCGGGTTCTGGAGCGCTTCGCTCACAAAGCGGCTCTGAAGATCAGCGCCAGGGTTCATCAAGGGGGTATTCACCGAATTGCGTATCGCCACTGTCCTTTGAACAAGCGCAGCCAATGCGAGGTAGCCGCGCAAGGGCCGCCCAAGCTGCATAGCGGCGCTCCTCTTGCGTGCGCTGGCTGCGTCCCCCTTCCCGAATTGCGCAGCAATTCGAGAGGAAGGGGGAAGGCGCGTCAGCGCCTCAGGGGGTTACATCACTTTGGCGATCGCCTGGCAGACGTAGTCGATGTTCTTGCTGTTCAGGGCTGCGACGCACATGCGGCCGGTGTCGGTGCCGTACACGCCGAACTCATTGCGCAGGCGCACCATCTGGTCCTTGGTCAGGCCCGAGTAGCTGAACATGCCGATCTGGGTGGTGATGAAGCTCATGTCCTGCTTCACACCGGCGGCCTTGAGGCCATCGACCAGCTTCTGGCGCATGGCCTTGATGCGCACGCGCATTTCGGCCAGTTCCTTTTCCCACATCGCGCGCAGCTCGGGGTTGTTCAGCACCGCGGCCACCACCGCGCCACCGTGGATGGGTGGGTTGGAGTAGTTGGTGCGGATGACGATCTTGAGCTGGCTCAGCACGCGGGAGGCTTCTTCCTTGTCGGTGCACAGCACGGACAGGCCACCCACGCGCTCGCCGTACAGGCTGAAGCTTTTGCTGAAAGATGTGGAGACAAAGAAGTTCAGGCCTGCAGCCACAAACTTGCCGATCACGGCGCCGTCTTCGGCGATGCCGTGGCCAAAGCCCTGGTAGGCCATGTCGAGGAAAGGTGTCAGGCCCTTGGCCTTGACGGCGGCGATCACCTGGTCCCACTGGGCGGCCGTGATGTCGTAGCCGGTGGGGTTGTGGCAGCAGGCGTGCAGCACGACGATGGTGCCGGGTGCGGCTGCGTTCAGGCTGGCCAGGAAACCTTCGAAGTTCACGCCGCGCTTGGCCGCGTCGTAGTAGGCGTAGGTATCGACCTCGAAGCCGGCGTTGGTGAACAGGGCGCGGTGGTTTTCCCAGCTGGGGTCCGAGATCAGCACCTTGGCATTGGGGCTGACCTTCTTCAGGAAGTCGGCGCCGATCTTGAGGCCACCGGTGCCGCCGATGGCCTGCACGGTGGCCACGCGGCCGGAGGTCACGGGTTCGCTGTCGGCACCGAACACCAGGCTCTTGACGGCGTTGTCATAGGCCACGATGCCGTCGATGGGCAGGTAGCCACGGGCCGTGGGGGTGGACATCATGGTCTTTTCCGCGGCCTGCACGCACTGCAGCAGGGGCAGCTTGCCGTTGTCGTCGAAGTACACGCCCACGCCCAGGTTGACCTTGTTGGGGTTGGTGTCGGCGTTGAATTGCTCGTTGAGGCCCAGGATGGGGTCGCGGGGGGCCATTTCGACGGCGGTGAAAAGAGACATGAAAATCCTTGAAAGGTTGTCAGTAGCGAAGAATCCGGGCGTGGTGTACTGTGCCGGGTTCCGCCGATTTTAACGGCCTGCCCCTCCCACTCGTTGACTGCACCCATGCCGGATATCACACAGGTCATAACGGAAAAGCAAGACGGCGAATTCGTCCGTTTCCCCGATTCCCCCTTTGAATTGTTCCAGCCCTATCCGCCGGCGGGAGACCAGCCGGAGGCCATCAACAAGCTGGTGGAAGGACTGCGCGATGGCGAGGCCTTCCAGACCCTGCTCGGGGTGACGGGCTCGGGCAAGACCTTCACCATGGCCAACGTCATCGCCCGCATGGGGCGCCCGGCCATCGTGTTCGCGCCCAACAAGACCCTGGCCGCGCAGCTGTACAGCGAGTTCCGCGAGTTCTTCCCCAAGAACGCCGTGGAGTACTTCGTGAGCTACTACGACTACTACCAGCCCGAGGCCTATGTGCCCCAGCGCGACCTGTTCATCGAGAAGGACAGCGCCATCAACGAGCACATCGAGCAGATGCGCCTGTCGTGCACCAAGAGCCTGATGGAGCGAACCGACGTGGTCATCGTGGCCACGGTGTCGGCCATCTATGGCATCGGCGAACCCGAGAGCTATCACCGCATGGTGATGACGCTGCGCACCGGCGACAAGCTGGGCCAGCGCGACGTGATCGCCCAGCTGATCCGCATGCAGTACCAGCGCAACGAGGCGGACTTTTCACGCGGCAAGTTCCGCGTGCGGGGCGACACCATCGACGTGTTCCCGGCCGAGCATTCGGAGCTGGCCATCCGCATCGAGCTGTTCGATGACGAAGTGGAGAGCCTGCAGCTGTTCGATCCGCTCACGGGCCGCGTCAAGCAGAAGATCCCGCGCTTCACGGTCTACCCGAGCAGCCACTACGTGACGCCGCGCGACAAGGTGCTGGCCGCCGTGGAGACCATCAAGCTCGAACTGGCCGAGCGCCTCAAGCAGTTGCTGGCCGATGGCAAGCTGGTGGAGGCGCAGCGCCTGGAGCAGCGCACGCGCTTCGACCTGGAGATGCTCAGCGAAGTAGGGCACTGCAAGGGCATCGAGAACTACACGCGCCACCTGTCGGGCGCCGCGCCGGGCGATCCACCCAGCACGCTGACCGACTACATGCCCAAGGACGCGCTGATGTTCCTGGACGAGAGCCACCAGATGATCGGCCAGCTCAATGCCATGTACAGCGGCGACCGCTCGCGCAAGACCACGCTGGTCGAATACGGCTTTCGCCTGCCGTCGGCGCTGGACAACCGCCCGCTCAAGTTCGAGGAGTTCGAGCAGCGCATGCGGCAGGTGATCTTTGTCACCGCCACGCCGGCAGACTACGAGCGCACCCATTCCGGCCAGATCGTCGACCAGGTGGTGCGGCCCACCGGCCTGGTGGACCCCGAAGTGGAGGTGCGGCCCGCCACCCATCAGGTGGATGATGTGCTTCAGGAAATACGCATTCGCGTGGAAAAGCGCGAACGTGTACTTATTACCACGTTGACCAAACGCATGGCGGAGCAGCTCACCGACTACCTGACGGACAACGGTGTGAAGGTCCGCTACCTGCACAGCGACGTGGACACGGTCGAGCGCGTGGAGATCATCCGCGACCTGCGCCTGGGCGCGTTTGACGTGCTGGTGGGGATCAACCTGCTGCGCGAGGGGCTCGACATTCCCGAAGTGTCCCTCGTGGCCATCCTGGATGCCGACAAGGAGGGCTTCCTGCGGGCCGAGCGCAGCCTCATCCAGACCATTGGCCGCGCGGCGCGGAATCTGAACGGGCGGGCCATCCTCTATGCCGACCGCATCACCGATTCCATGAAAAAAGCCATGGGCGAGACGGAACGCCGCCGCATCAAACAGATCGCACACAACCAGGCCCACGGAATCACTCCGCGCAGCATTGTCAAGCGGGTAAGAGACCTGATTGACGGCGTCTACAGCGAGAAAGCCGGCAAGGACGCCGAGCGGCTGGAGCAGGAAGCCATGCAGCGCGCCAAGGTGGAGGACATGTCCGAAAAGGATGTGGCGCGCGAAATCAAGCGGCTCGAAAAGCTCATGCTCGAGCATGCGCGCAACCTGGAATTCGAGCAGGCTGCCCGGGTGCGCGACCAGCTCACGCGTCTCAAGGACCAGGCATTTGGCGCGCATGGCAGCGATTCGGTGGCCTTGTGAGGGCATGTCGAAGACCGGGCAAATACACCACAGGTCAAATGACGACCGGTTGGTTTTTTAACCCGACAAATTCGATAGGGATTTGTGTTATACTTGCACAAAATACTCAAGAAAAAAGCCCAGCGATGAAGGGCTCCGTGCCAGGCAACTGTGCGGAGTAAGGGGCGGAGACGGTGCCTTGCTGGCCATCAGCCAGCGAAGGCGGTTTCTACAACGAACAAGCCTTAGCACAAGGAGCTTGCGATGCGTCTCACAACCAAAGGCCGGTTTGCGGTCACCGCCATGATTGACCTGGCCCTGCGCCAGAACAATGGTCCCGTCACGCTGGCCGCGATCAGCCAGCGCCAGCAGATTTCGCTGTCGTACCTGGAGCAGCTTTTTGGCAAGCTGCGCCGCCACGAACTGGTCGAGTCTACCCGTGGTCCTGGCGGCGGCTACACGTTGGCCCGCAAGGCAGGCGATATCACGGTGGCGGACATCATCGTTTCGGTGGACGAACCCATTGATGCCACGCAATGCGGCGGCAAGGAAAACTGCCTGGGCGAAGCGGGCCGCTGCATGACGCACGAGCTGTGGGCATCGCTCAACCAGCGCATGGTGGAGTTCCTCGATTCCGTCACGCTGCAAAAGCTGGTGGATGAACAGCTGGCCAAGGGCGTGCAGATCGAAGACAAGCCGGTGGTGCGCCGGGCGATTTCGACGACCCCGGTGGTCAAGCCCATCCGCGTCAACGCGCCCAATTCGGTGTTCGCACTGGGCAACGTCTTCGCGAAATCCTGATACCCGGGGCTCCGCTGCCGGCCCTGGGGTCGGCAGCGCCCTGAACGAGTTTTCAAGCATCGTTTCGTTTCTTATTTTCAGCTTGCCAGCCAGCAACTATCACTGAGCCAGCCATGGACATGACCCCGCACTTCCCCATCTATCTCGACTACGGCGCCACGACCCCGGTGGACCCCCGCGTGGTGGACGCCATGATTCCCTGGTTGCGCGAGCACTTCGGCAACCCGGCATCGCGCAGCCACGCCTGGGGCTGGGAGGCGGAGGAAGCTGTCGAGAAGGCGCGCGTGCAGGTGGCGGATCTGATTGGTGCGGATCCGCGTGAAATCGTCTGGACCAGCGGCGCCACGGAGTCCATCAACCTGGCCTTGAAGGGCGCCGCGCAGTTCTACAAGGGCAAGGGCAAGCACCTCATCACGCTCAAGACCGAGCACAAGGCCGTGCTGGACACCATGCGCGAGCTGGAGCGCCAGGGCTTCGAGGCCACCTACCTGGACGTCCAGGAAGACGGCCTGGTCAATATGGACGCCCTGAAGGCCGCCATCCGCCCCGACACCGTGCTGATCAGCATCCTGTTCGTGAACAACGAGATCGGGGTGATCCAGGACATTCCCGCCATTGGCGCGCTGTGCCGGGAAAAGGGCATCCTGCTGCACGTGGATGCCGCGCAGGCCACGGGCCGCGTCGAAATCGACATGAACACCCTGCCCATCGACCTGATGAGCATGACCGCGCACAAGACCTACGGCCCCAAGGGCGTGGGCGCGCTGTATGTGCGCCGCAAGCCCCGCGTTCGGCTGGAAGCACAGATGCACGGCGGCGGCCACGAGCGCGGCATGCGCTCGGGCACCTTGCCCACGCACCAGATCGTGGGCATGGGCGAGGCCTTCCGCATCGCCAAGGAAGAAATGGCCGAGTCCAACGCCAAGGCGCACGCGCTGCAGCAGCGCCTGCTCGATGGCCTGAAGGACATCGAGCAGGTGTTCATCAACGGCAGCATGGAGCGCCGCGTGCCGCAGAACCTGAACATGAGCTTCAACTTCGTGGAAGGTGAATCGCTCATCATGGGCATCAAGGGCCTGGCCGTGTCGTCGGGTTCGGCCTGCACGTCCGCCAGCCTGGAACCCAGCTATGTGCTGCGCGCCCTGGGCCGCAGCGACGAACTGGCGCACAGCAGCCTGCGCATGACCATTGGCCGCTTCACGACCGAGGAAGAGATCGATTACGCGATCTCCACCATCCGCGAGAACGTGGCCCGCCTGCGTGAGCTGAGCCCGCTGTGGGAGATGTACAAGGACGGCATCGACATCAGCACCATCCAGTGGGCTGCGCACTGAATCCCGGAATTTCGAAGAATTGAAGAGGTACACATCATGGCTTACTCAGACAAAGTGGTTGACCATTACGAAAACCCCCGCAACGTGGGTTCGTTCGACAAGGGCGACGATTCGGTGGGCACCGGCATGGTGGGTGCGCCTGCCTGCGGCGACGTGATGAAGCTGCAGATCAAGGTGAACCCCGAAACCGGCGTGATCGAGGATGCGCGTTTCAAGACCTACGGTTGCGGCTCCGCCATTGCCTCCTCGTCGCTGGTGACCGAATGGGTCAAGGGCAAGACGCTGGATGAAGCAGCGGCGCTGAAAAACAGCGAGATCGCCGAGGAGCTGGCCCTGCCGCCCGTCAAGATCCACTGCTCCATCCTGGCGGAAGACGCCATCAAGGCCGCCGTGCTCGACTACAAGACCAAGCACGCGGCAGCCGCCACCGCTGCTTGAGTGAGAGATATGGCCATTACGCTGACAGAAGCCGCTGCCCGGCACGTCAACCGCTATCTTGCCCGGCGCGGCAAGGGGCTGGGGGTGCGCCTGGGTGTCAAGACGACCGGCTGTTCGGGGCTTGCCTACAAGCTGGAGTATGTGGACGATTCCGAGCCCGAAGACATCGTGTTTGAAAACCACGGCGTCAAGGTGCTGATCGATCCCAAGAGCCTGGCCTATATCGACGGTACCGAACTCGACTTCGTGCGCGAAGGCCTCAATGAAGGCTTCAAGTTCAACAACCCCAACGAGCGGGACCGCTGCGGTTGCGGAGAGAGCTTCCGCGTTTGAGCGCCTGCCGACGCTTTTTTCGTGAAACCGCCAACGCGCTCTCCGTGCTGGCGGTTTTTTGTTGACCCGCACCTCGCGACCTGTGCATGAACCTGCAATCCGACGACTTTGAACTGTTTGGCCTCGAGCGCCGTTTCGCGCAGGACCGTGGTGCCATCGATGCGCGCTGGAAAGAGCTGCAGCGCGAAGCACATCCCGACAAGTTCGCGGCGCAGGGCGCGGCCGCGCAGCGCGTGGCCATGCAATGGTCGGTGCGCATCAACGAGGCCTACCAGCGCCTGAAGGATCCCCAGCGCCGCGCCGCCTACCTGTGCGAGCTGCACGGGGCCCCGATCCGCGCCGAGGACAACACGGCCATGCCGGCGGCGTTCCTCATGCAGCAGATGGAGTGGCGCGAGGCGCTGGAAGATGCCCGCGCCGAGAGCGAACTCGATGCGCTCGAGGATGGCGTCGCCCAGGCCCGCCGTGCCGCGCTGGCGCAGTGCGAGCAACTCATCGACCAGCAGCGGGACTACGCGGGTGCCGCCCGGCAGGTCAGAGCCCTCATGTTCATTGCGCGATTTGCGGACGACATTGAACGCCGCCGAGAGCAACTGGGACAATAGAGCGGTTTTGCTTTCCCCCTGGGGCCCCGTTCGTATGGCGGCGGACTCCACCACGTTGAGACCCGAAATTTCATGGCGCTTCTGCAGATTTCCGAACCCGGCCAATCCCCCGATCCGCACCAGCGGCGCATTGCCGTCGGCATTGACCTGGGCACCACCCACTCCCTGGTCGCCGCCGTGCGCAATGGCGTGTCCGAATGCCTGCCCGATGCGCAGGGCAGGGTGCTGTTGCCCTCGGTCGTGCGGTACCTGGAAAAGGGTGGACGCCAGATCGGATACGACGCCGTGGCAGCGCAGGCCCAGGATGCGCGCAACACCATCGCCTCGGCCAAGCGCTTCATGGGGCGGGGCCTGAAAGACGTGGCGGAGGCGGGCAAGCTGCCCTACGACTTTGTTCCCGCCAGCGAGGCGGGGGAGCAGGGCATGGTCAGCCTCGCGACGGTAGACGGCAACAAGTCGCCCGTCGAGGTCAGTGCCGAAATCCTGGCGACTCTGCGCTACCGGGCCGAGGACACCTTCAATGACGACCTCTACGGTGCCGTCATCACCGTGCCCGCCTACTTCGACGACGCCCAGCGGCAGGCCACCAAGGACGCGGCCAAGCTGGCGGGCATCCACCTGCTGCGCCTCATCAACGAGCCGACGGCCGCAGCCATTGCCTACGGCCTGGACAATGCGAGCGAGGGGGTCTACGCGGTGTACGACCTGGGCGGCGGCACCTTCGACATCTCCATCCTGCGCCTGACGCAGGGCGTGTTCGAGGTCATCGCCACGGGCGGCGATTCCGCGCTGGGCGGCGACGACTACGATGCGGCCCTGGCGGACTGGGTGCTGCAGCAACTGGGCCTTCAGGCCGTCACCCCGGCGGACAAGTCGGCGGTGCGCATGGCGGCACGCGCCTGCAAGGAAGCCTTGACTGCTATAGATTCAGTAGCGTTCAGCGCACACCTATCAAGCGGCGGCGTGCATTTCGATGTCAAAAAATCGGACTTCGAGGCCATCACGGCCGAACTGACCGCGCGCTCCATGGCGGCGGTGCGCCGCGCGCTGCGGGACGCCCATCTGGGGCGTGACGAGGTGAAGGGTGTGGTGATGGTGGGCGGTTCCACCCGCATGCCGCAGGTGCGGCAGGCGGTGGCCGCCTTCTTTGGCAAGGAACCGCTGACCAACCTCAACCCCGACGAAGTCGTTGCGCTGGGTGCCGCCATCCAGGCCAACCAGCTGGCGGGCAACAACACGGCGGGCGACCTGCTGCTGCTGGACGTGATTCCGCTGTCGCTGGGCATCGAAACCATGGGAGGCCTCGTGGAGCGCATCGTCGCGCGCAACGAGACCATTCCCACCGCCAAGGCGCAGGACTTCACCACCTACAAGGACGGCCAGACAGCGCTGGCGGTGCATGTGGTGCAGGGCGAGCGCGACCTGGTGCAGGACTGCCGCAGCCTCGCGCGCTTCGAGCTGCGCGGTATTCCGCCCATGGCCGCGGGCGCGGCGCGCATCCGCGTGACCTTCACCGTCGATGCCGACGGCCTGCTGAGCGTGAGCGCCAGGGAGCAGGGCAGTGGCGTGGAGGCACGCATCGACGTGAAGCCCTCCTATGGCCTGTCGGACGACCAGATTGCGCGCATGCTGCAGGACGGCTTTGCCACGGCCGCTCAGGACATGAAGGCCCGCGCGGTGGTCGAGGCCCGCGTGGACGCGGACCGCATGCTGATCGCCACCCAGAGTGCCCTCGATGCCGACGGCGATGTCCTCTCCACCCGGGAGCGCGCCGAGATCGATGCGCTGATGGTGGCGTTGCGCCACCAGCGGGATGCGCACGATGCCGCCGTCATCGAGGCCGCCACCGATGCACTGGCCAAGGGCACGGAAGCCTTCGCCGCGCAGCGCATGAACCGTGGCATCCAGCAGGCGCTGGCTGGCAAGAACGTGCAGACCTTGTAAGCCCCGGACAAGAAGCAATAAGAGCCCACACCCCATGCCCGTCATCAAGATCCTTCCCCATCCCGAATACTGTCCCCAGGGGGCCGAAATCACCGCGCCCGCCGGCACGTCGATCTGCGAAGCCCTGCTCGACAACCACATCAACATCGAGCACGCCTGCGACATGAGCTGTGCCTGCACCACCTGCCACGTCATCGTGCGCCAGGGGCTGAACTCGCTCAACGAGGCCGAGGAAGAGGAAGAAGACCTGCTCGACCGCGCCTGGGGCCTGGAGCCACAATCGCGCCTGTCGTGCCAGGCCATCCTGGCGCAAACCGATCTGACCGTGGAAATTCCCAAGTACACGATCAACCATGCCAAGGAGAACCACTAGATGAGCGCAGCGCCGGGCCGCCCCAGGCAAGCTCGCGCCCCCCTGGGGGGCAGCGAGGACACGAAGTGCCGAGCGTGGGGGCACGTATGACCCGCCAGATCGTTCTCGACACCGAAACCACCGGCCTTTCGGCCGACAGCGGGGACCGCATCATTGAACTGGGCTGCGTGGAGCTGCTCAACCGCAAGCTCACCGGCAACAACCTGCACCTGTACTTCAATCCGGGCCGCGACAGCCATGAAGATGCGCTGAAGGTGCACGGCATCAGCAACGAGTTCCTGAAGGACAAGCCCAGGTTCGCCGAGGTGGCGGACGAGATCCTGCAGTACCTGCAGGGGGCCGAGATCATCATCCACAACGCGGCGTTCGACGTGGGCTTCCTGAACAAGGAGCTGGAACTGACGGGACGCCCGGGCTTTCGCACGTACGTGGAGAGCGTGACCGACACGCTCGCCATGGCCAAGGAGATGTACCCGGGCAAGCGCAATTCGCTCGATGCCCTGTGCGACCGGCTGGGCGTGGACAACTCCGGCCGCACCCTGCACGGGGCGCTGCTGGATGCCGAGCTGCTGGCCGATGTCTACATCAACCTGACCCGTGGCCAGGATGCCCTGCTCATCGCCGATGATGCGCAGGAAGGCAGCGACGGCCTGAAGGTGGCCGCCATCGACCTGCGGCTGCTGAGCCTGCCCGTGCTGCGCGCCAGCGAGCAGGAGCAGACGGCCCATGCCGAAGTGCTGGCGCAGATCGACAAGGCCAGCGGAGGCAAAACAATTTGGAGAACTGTCCAGGCAGCCTGAAAAGCTGTGCCATAATAGAAGGCTGTCACAGCGACACGGGGTGATTAGCTCAGCGGTAGAGCACTGCCTTCACACGGCAGGGGTCACATGTTCGATCCATGTATCACCCACCACGCTTGTTGACGGCCTCGCGACACACCCTGTTCAGGGTGCCAGCGACGGGTGATTAGCTCAGCGGTAGAGCACTGCCTTCACACGGCAGGGGTCACATGTTCGATCCATGTATCACCCACCAATTCAACCCCTGCAGATCTCTGGTCTGCAGGGGTTTTTTCATGGGCCGGGGCCTCCAGGGCCTATTTGGCGGCCGGGCGCCGCAAAGCGGCTACAGTGTCAGCCTCGAGTCCATGGCGGGACTCCCCCGCGGGAAGGCCACCCTGGCCTGCCACGGGCTTCCTTTGCCGACACGCCCGACCCATGATCACCTTCCACAACCCGCTGCACCAGGGGCACGCTCCCACTCACGAGTTCTTTCGCGGCGAACGCGTTCCCTGCTTCGAGAAGCCTGCGCGCGTGGACTATGTCGAAGAGGCGCTGCGCGCGCGGGGCCACCGCCTCACGGCGCCGGATGTGGACAGCGGGCCCGTGCTGTCCCAGGTGCATGCGCAGCGCTATCTGGCCTTCCTGCAGACGGCCTGGCAGCAATGGATGGCGCTGGACCCCGCGAACGCCGATGTGCAGCCTTTTCCATCCGTGTGGCCCGTGCGCACCCTGCGCAGCGATCTGGAGCCGGAGAACTTCGTGGCGCGGCTTGGCCTGTACTCCATGGACAACGGCACGCCCATGGCCCCCGGCACCTGGGCGGCGGCCAAGGCAGGCGCGGATGCGGCCGCCAGTGCCGCCACCCGGGTGGCGCGGGGTGTGGGCGCGGCGTTTTGCTGCACACGCCCGCCAGGCCACCATGCCGGCCCGGACTTCATGGGGGGCTACTGCTTCCTGAACAACGCCGCCGTGGCGGCGCAGGTATTGCGCAACGAGGGCGCCCGGCGCGTGGCCCTGCTGGATGTCGACTATCACCATGGCAATGGCACGCAAAGCATCTTCTACGACCGCTCCGACGTGCTGTTCATCAGCATGCATGGCGACCCGCGCACGGAATACCCCTTTTACCTGGGCCATGCGGACGAAACCGGGACAGGAGAGGGCGCGGGCTTCAATCTGAACCTGCCGCTGCCGGCAGGCACCAGCGCCGCCGCCTGGTTCGATGCGCTGGAAAGTGCCTGTGCGCGGATCGCCAGCCACGGGGCCGATGCCCTTGTGGTCTCGCTGGGGCTCGACGCGTTCGAGGGCGACCCCATTTCCCGCTTCGCACTCGCCTCGTCCGATTTCACCCGGCTGGGCGCGCGCCTCGCACGCCTGGGGCTGCCCGCTGTCTTCGTTCTCGAAGGTGGCTACGCGGCGGCCGAGCTGGGAACCAATGCCGTCAATGTGCTCGACGGCTTCGAGCAAGGCTGAGCACCGAAGGGCAAGGACGAGGGCGAGCGAATGGCGGATGTAGTCGACTGTGTGGTGGTGGGGGCGGGCGTGGTCGGCCTGGCCGTGGCCCGGGCCCTCGCGCTGCGGGGCCGCGAGGTGATGGTGCTGGAATCCGCGGATGCGATAGGCACCGGCATCAGTTCGCGCAACAGCGAGGTCATCCATGCCGGGCTGTACTACCCCACCGGGTCGCTGAAAGCGCGGCTGTGCGTCCAAGGCCGGGACATGCTGTATGCCTACTGCGCCGAGCGTGGCGTGCCCCACCGCCGCTGCGGCAAGCTCCTGGTGGCAACCTCGTCGGGGCAGCTGCCTGGTCTTGAGTCCATCCAGGCACGGGCGCAAGCCAACGGCGTGCCGGATCTGCGCTGGCTCGGCCGCCAGGAAGCGCAGGCGCTGGAGCCCGCGCTGGAATGCGTCGCTGCATTGTTTTCGCCCAGTACCGGTATCGTGGACAGCCACGCCTTGATGCTCGCGCTGCAGGGCGACCTGGAGCATGCGGGGGGACTCGTGGCCCTCAATTCGCCCCTGGCGCAAGCGGAATGCGCGCAGAATGCTATTGATTTGGTAGCGTCCGATGGCACGCGTTTGCGAGCCCGTACCGTGGTCAATGCCGCAGGGCTGCACGCCCCCGGGCTGGCCCGCCGCTTTGCGGGGCTGGGAGCGGATCATGTGCCCCGTGCCCACTACGCCAAGGGCAGCTATTTCACGCTGTCTGGCAAGGCACCCTTCAGCCGCTTGATCTACCCCGTGCCCGAGGCTGCCGGCCTGGGCGTGCACCTGACGCTGGATCTGGGCGGGCAGGCCAAGTTCGGCCCCGACGTGCAGTGGGTTGATTCGCCGGACGACCTTTTGGTCGACCCCGCACGCGGGGACGCGTTCTACGCCGAGGTCCGCAAATACTGGCCCGCGCTGCGCGACGGAGCGCTGGCGCCCGGCTATGCGGGCATGCGCCCCAAGATCCATGGCCCCGGGGAACCCGCGGCGGACTTCATGATCCAGGGGCCCGCGGTGCACGGCGTCCCGGGCCTGGTGAACCTGTTTGGCATCGAATCCCCCGGCTTGACAAGCGCCCTGGCCATTGCGGACCATGTGGCCACGCTGGTCTGATCTGCGGCAAACCATTTGCAATCCGTAACCTCTTGCGTCGCCGTCCTACGAAGCGGGGCGGGGGCAGGTGGCTAAGATGAACCCGAGTCCTGTTCCGGCAGGGATGATTGATTTTTTTGTGTTGCTTCAAGAAAGGCTTGTATGACTGCTTCCGACACCACCACCACCCAGGGCGAACTGGAAAAGCTGGTTTCTGATCTGCGGGGGCTTCTCGCCAACAAGGATCTCGACGCGGTCCCTGAAATCAAGCTGCTGCGCCAGCGTCTGGACGACGGCATGCACAACGTGCGCGAATCCGCGGTGCGCGCGGCGCAGGATGCGGCCCGCCAGGCCAAGGATGCCGCCCTTGCGGCAGACCGCTATGCGCACGATGAACCATGGCGCGTGGCCGGGGCCGCGCTGGCCGTTGGCGCCCTGGTGGGCTTCCTGCTTGCGCGGCGCTGATTCCGGCCTGCCGCGCACGGCCGCACAACGCAGAGGCTGCACATGAACTGGCTTTCCCTCCTGGGGCTGGAGGCCCTGGTGGCCCGCTGGCGCGCCAACGTGATCGAAGGCGCCATCGCGGCGGAAGACCGCATGGACCTCGCACGCCTGGAGTGGCAGGATCAGAAGCAGCGCCTGCAGCAGATGCTGGTGCTGACCATTGTGGTGGCGGGGCTCACCGTGGTGGCCTTGATCATGCTCTCGCTGGCGGTGCTGGTGCATTTCTGGGACACCCCCCAGCGCACCCTGGTGGCCTGGCTCGTGGCAGCCGTCTGGACTGTCGGCTGGGCCGCCACGCTCATGTCGCTGGTTTCCGTCGCGCAGAAGGCGGGCCAGGGCTTTGCCCTTACGCGGCGCGAGCTGGCGCAGGACTGGCGTGACATCAAGGAGCGTTTGTAATGGCTGCGACGAACCCATCGACCACTGCCCCGCAAGCCGTGGTTCCCGAGCCCACCATGGCCCAGCAGCGTGTGCTGGACCGGATCGCCATGCAGCGCGAACGCTTGCGCGCCCGCAGGGCGGCCCGGGCACAGTCGCTGGCATTGGCGCAGCGGGACCAGGGTGACGGCGGCCTGGACGAGTCCCTGGTGCTGCGCGCCGCGGGATTCGCCCGGGAACACCCCCTGGCGGTGGCGGCCATGGCCGGCGTCGCCGTCGTGGCGGGGCCGCGCCGACTGATTCGCTGGGCCGGCGTGCTGCTGCCCATGCTGATGCGGTTGCGGCGCTGACCGGCCTTGCCGGCACCTTGCCGGGCGGCCGGCAGGAGCCTGCGTTCTGTCCCACGGCAAAAGAGCCGCCCAGATGGGCGGCTCTTTTTTTTGGGGGCCTAGCGCGCGGGTGGCGTGCCGTGGCTCAGCCCATGGCCTTGATGGCCTTCGCGGCCTTCGCCACCAGCGCGGGGCCTTCGTAGATCAGCCCGGTGTAGATCTGCACCACATCGGCGCCGGCGCGGACCTTGCCCACCGCATCCTCGGCGCTCATGATGCCACCCACGCCAATGATGGGAAAACGGCTGCCCAGGGCCGCGCGCAGCTGGCGTATCACCTGGTTGCTGGCTT
Source organism: Acidovorax sp. GW821-FHT10E04 (assembly GCF_059415185.1). Classification (NCBI taxonomy): domain Bacteria; kingdom Pseudomonadati; phylum Pseudomonadota; class Betaproteobacteria; order Burkholderiales; family Comamonadaceae; genus Acidovorax; species Acidovorax sp. GW821-FHT10E04. The sequence goes on along the minus strand of NZ_JBWKMT010000001.1, from coordinate 869,723 downwards.
CCAGCACCGGGGCGCCGCTGAGCCCGCCGGTTTCCTGCGCGTGGCGCAAACCCTGCACGGCCGCGCGGCTGATGGTGGTGTTGGTGGCGATCACGCCGTCCATGCCATGGCGCTGCAGCGTGGAGGCGATCACGGACACCTGGGCTTCATCGAGATCCGGGGCAATCTTCACGAACACCGGTACGCGCCGCGCGTGCCGGGCCGCCAGGGCTTCTCGGCGCTCGGCGATCGCGCCCAGCAGCGCGTCCAGCGCCGCATCGCTCTGCAGCGCGCGCAGGTTCTGGGTGTTGGGCGAGCTGATGTTGACCGTGACGTAGTCCGCGTGCGGGTACACGCCGTCCAGGCAGGCCAGGTAGTCGCTGGTGGCGTTCTCGATCGGGGTCGTGGCGTTCTTGCCGATATTCAGGCCCAGCAGCAGGGGGTGTTTGCGGCTCTGCGAGCGAAAGCGGGCCTGCTGCACGTTGTGCAGGAACGCATCCAGCCCTTCGTTGTTGAAACCCAGGCGATTGATGAGCGCGCGTGCTTCGGGCAGGCGGAACATGCGGGGCTTGGGGTTGCCGGGCTGCGCCTTGGGTGTCACGGTGCCCACTTCCACGAAGCCGAAGCCCATGGCGCCCAGTGCGTCGATGCAGCGGGCGTTCTTGTCCAGCCCCGCCGCCATGCCGACGCGGTTGGGAAACGTCAGGCCCGCCAATTCGACAGGGTCGTCCACGGTTTCATTGCACCAGGCCCATTGCAATGGCGTGCGCTGTCCGCGCGCCAGCATGTCCATGGTGAGCTCGTGGGCGGTCTCGGCATCCAGGCCGAAGAGAAAGGGGCGGGTGAGGGCGTAGGGGATCAGGGACATGAGGGGATAATTCAAGGTTTCCCCCTGATTTTCTCCCATGACGACCTCCACCTCCCTGACCCAAGATGAACTCAAGACCCTGGTAGGCCAGGCCGCGCTGCAATATGTGGTGCCCGGCGAGATTGTGGGGGTGGGTACCGGCTCCACCGTCAACAAGTTCATCGACGCGCTGGCCACCATCAAGGACCAGATCAAGGGGGCAGTATCGAGCTCCGTGGCCAGCACCGAGCGCCTGAAGGCGCTGGGCATTGCGGTGTTCGATGCCAACGAAGTCCAGGCCCTTTCGGTCTATATCGATGGCGCCGACGAAATCGACGGCAAGGGCCACATGGTCAAGGGAGGCGGCGCGGCGCTGACGCGCGAGAAGATCGTCGCAGCGCTGGCCAGCCGTTTCGTGTGCATCGCCGACGAATCCAAGCTGGTTCAGGCGCTGGGGCAGTTTCCTTTGCCCGTCGAGGTGATTCCGATGGCCGCCAACCACATAGCGCGGCGTTTTGCGGCGATGGGCGGCCAGGCGCAACTGCGGCTGCGGGATGGCCAGCCCCTGGTGACCGACAACGGCCAACACATCCTGGACGTCCGGGGGCTCTCGATCACGGACCCGCTGGCGTTCGAGTCCGACATCAACCAGTGGCCGGGCGTGGTGACGGTGGGTGTCTTTGCCCACCAGAAGGCGTCGGTCTGCCTGCTGGGCACGGCGCAAGGGGTGAAGACGCTCACTTATTGAGCCCGGGGCTTGGCGGCGGGCACGGACGCATGTCCGCCGGAATGGACAAAGGGGCCTGAAAAGGCCCCTTTGTCCTGGCGGCCGCCGGCCGCCCGTTCCCAGGAAGAGGGACGCTCAGAATCTGATGCCCGCCGGATTGCTGGGCGACGGCCCCTCATTGGCCGGAGCCGGGGGGCGCACCCTGGATACTGCGGACGCCGGGGCCGACGCTGCAGCCGCTGCTGTTGCAGGTTCCACGGCCTTGATGGCCACCAGAGGGGTGGGGGCAGGCTGGCGGTAGTTGCCGGGCAGCTGCGATTGCTTGGGATAGCCTGCAGCATCCAGGTACTGCGTCCATTCCCCTTCAGAAAAACCCGCGAGCTGCTGGCCGCCGATGGTGCCAAAGGGCAGGCTGGAGTTGCCGCTCAGGCGCTGCAGTGCTGCGATGTCCTCGTTGCTGGACACGGTGCGCTCGGTGAACGGTATGCCGCGCGACGTGAGCAGATTGCGCGCGGAGGTGCACGGCGGGCAATCGTTGCCCGTATAGAGCGTGACGGGAAAGCGGCTGGCGGTCTGGCGCAGATCGTACGGCAGCGCGGCGTTGGCCGCTGCGGGCGGCGCAGCGGCTGCCCGCGCGGGCTGGGCGCTGGCGTCGGCCGGCGGGCGGTCCGAAAACGTCACCTTGCCATCCGGGCCAACGATCCGGTAGACGCCTTGCGCCTGGACGCTGGCGCTGGCCAACACCATCAGCAAGGATGCCAGCAGGGGGGCGGTCAGCGGATTGTGCATCTTCATTTTTCTCACTCCATACAGGATCGATCGTCGGCCCCGGGCGCAGTGCAAACTGCCCTGGGTGCCATGGATTCGGTCAGGCCGTCGACTCTTCGGCCATGCCCTGGTGGCGCAGCAGGGCATCCAGGCTGGGCTCGCGGCCCCGGAAGGCCTTGAAGGACTCCATCGCGGGGCGGCTGCCGCCGGCCTCCAGGATGGCCTCGCGGTAGCGGCGGCCCGTTTCGGTGCTGGGCAGCCCATCGCTGCCGGCCGTTTCTTCGAAGGCCGCATAGGCATCGGCGCTCAGCACCTCGGCCCACTTGTAGCTGTAGTAGCCAGCGGCGTAGCCGCCCGCGAAGATGTGGCTGAAGGTGTGGGCCGTGCGGCTGAAGGCCGGCGGCTGCAGCACGGCCACCTCGCGGCGCACCTGGTCGAGCAGCGGCATGATGTCCTGTGCCGGGTCGTGCTCGGTGTGCAGCAGCATGTCGAACAGCGAGAACTCGATCTGGCGCAGCGTCTGCATGCCGCTCTGGAAGTTCTTGGCGGCGATCATCTTGTCGAACAGCGCGCGGGGCAGGGGCTCGCCCGTGTCCACGTGGGCCGTCATGTGCTTGAGCACGTCCCACTCCCAGCAGAAGTTCTCCATGAACTGGCTGGGCAGCTCGACCGCATCCCATTCCACGCCGCCGATGCCCGAGACGTCGCGCTCGTTCACCTGGGTCAGCATGTGGTGCAGGCCGTGGCCGAACTCATGGAAAAGGGTGATCACGTCGTCGTGCGTGAGCAGCGGCGGCTTGCCGTCCACGCCGCTGGCGAAGTTGCACACCAGGTGCGCCACGGGGGTCTGCAGCACGCCGGTGTCGGGGCGCAGCCAGCGGGTGCGCACGTCGTCCATCCAGGCGCCGCCGCGTTTGCCCGTGCGGGCGGGCTGGTCCAGATAGAACTGGCCCACCAGCGTATTGCCGCGCTCGATGCGGTAGAACTCCACGGCGGGGTTCCACACCGGCGCGCTGTCGCGGCGGATGGACACCTCGAACAGGGTTTCGATGATCTTGAACAGGCCCGCCAGCACCTTGGGCGCCGTGAAGTACTTCTTGACTTCCTGCTCGCTGAAGGCATAGCGCGCCTCCTTGAGCTTCTCGGAGACGTAGGGCCAGTCCCAGGCCTGCGGGTCGGTCAACGACAGCTTCTCGGCGGCGAACGCACGCAGGTCGGCGACGTCCTTCTCGGCATAGGGGCGGGCGCGGCGCGCCAGGTCGCGCAGGAACCCGATCACCTGGTCCGGCGACTGGGCCATCTTGGGCACGACGGAGACTTCGCCAAAATTGGCATAGCCCAGCAATTGAGCTTCTTCGCGGCGCAGTGCCAGGATCTCGCTGATCAGCGCCGTGTTGTCGAATTTGCGCGCATCGCCCTCGGCCTGGTCGGAAGCGCGGGTGACGTAGGCGCGGTAGAGCTTCTCGCGCAGATCGCTGCGGGTGGCGAATTGCATCACCGGCAGGTAGCAGGGCATCTTGAGCGTGAGTTTGTAGCCGTCCTTGCCGTCGGCCTGCGCCGCCGCCCGCGCGGCCTGCTGCACATCGGCGGGAATGCCGTCGAGTTCCTCGGCGCTCGCGTAGTAGGCGTATGCGTCTGTCGCATCGAGTGCGTTCTCGCTGAATTTCTGGCTCAGCTCGGCCTGGCGTTCCTGGATCTGCGCGAAGCGCTCCTTGGCGGAACCCGTCAGCTCCGCGCCGCTGAGCACGAAATTGCGCACGGCATTGCGGTGGGCCTGCCGCTGCTCGCCCGTCAGGGTGGCAGGGTCGATGGCCTTGTACTTGGCATACAGGCGTTCATCGGCACCCAGGCGGGTCCAGAACTCCGTCACCCGTGGCAGGGCGGCGTTGTAGGCCGCGCGCAGTTCCGGCGTGTCGGCCACGCTGTTGAGGTGGCTGACGCTGCCCCACGCGGTTCCCAGCTGCTCGGTCGCCACGTCCAGTACCTTGGCGATCGCGTCCCAGCGCGCCGGAAAGTCCGGTGCGGTGACTGTTTCCAGCGCCGCGTTGGCGCGCTCCAGCAGGACGTCGACGGCAGGGGCCACGTCCTGCGGTGCGATGCGGTCGAAATGGGGAAGGTCCGAGAAGTCGAGGAGGGCGTTGCTCATGCGAAATCAGATGGCGCCAGATGGCGCGGGTTCAAGTTGCAAAGCAGCCGGCATCGACGGCACTGACCCAGGTCAGTGCGCTGCGGTGCGCTCGGCGGCTTCGATGGTGTTCACCAGCAGCATGGTAATGGTCATGGGGCCAACCCCGCCAGGCACGGGGGTGATCCAGCCGGCCACTTCCTTGACGCCGTCAAAGTCCACGTCGCCGCAGAGCTTGCCTTCGTCGTTGCGGTTCATGCCCACGTCGATCACCACGGCGCCGGGCTTGACCATGTCGGCGGTCAGCACATTGCGTTTGCCGACCGCCGCCACGATCACGTCGGCCTGCAGGGTTTGCGCCTTGAGGTCCTGCGTGGCGCTGTGGCAGATGGTGACGGTGGCGTTCTGGCCCAGCAGCATCAGCGCCATCGGCTTGCCCACGATGTTGCTGCGACCGATGACCACGGCGTGTTTGCCCTTGAGGTCGTAGCCGATGCTCTCCAGCATCTTCATGCAGCCGTAGGGCGTGCAGGGCCAGAAGCCGGGCATGCCGGTCATCAGGGCCCCGGCGCTGGCGATGTGGAAGCCGTCCACGTCCTTGGCGGGCGAGATGGCCTCGATCACCTTCTGCGCGTCAATGTGCCGGGGCAGGGGCAGTTGCACCAGGATGCCGTGGATGGCGGGGTCGTTGTTGAGGGCTTCCACGCGGGCCAGCAAGGCGGCCTCGGTCATGTCGGCCTCGTATTTTTCAAGGACGGAATGCAGGCCACCGTCTTCGCAGGCCTTGACCTTGTTGCGCACGTACACCTGGCTGGCGGGGTTGTCGCCCACCAGGACCACCGCCAGCCCGGGCGTGGTGCCCCGGGCCTTCAGGGCGGCGGCGCGTTGCGCCACGTCGGCGCGCAGTTGGCGGGAAAGGGCGTTGCCGTCGATGAGTTGGGCGGTCATGTCAAAAAATATCCGTCAAATCGGGCTCTGGCGCTTTATTGGAAAGCGCGAGCAGCTATCAAAAAAATAGTATTACGCCTTGGGCGCGTTCTGGCCCAGCGCGATCTTGAGCAGGTCGGCCACGGTGTTGGCGTTGAGCTTTTCCATGATGTTGGCGCGGTGCGCCTCCACCGTCTTGATGCTGATGCCCAGATCGTCCGCGATCTGCTTGTTCAGGCGGCCGGCGACGATGCGCTCCAGAACCTGCGCTTCGCGGCTGGTGAGCTTGGACAGCAGGGCATCGCGGCTGGCGGCCTGCTGGTAGCCCGCGAAGGCCTCGCGGGCGTGGTCCAGCATGCGCTCGACCAATCCGACCAGTTCTTCCTCGTCAAAGGGCTTCTGGATGAAGTCGAGCGCGCCCTTCTTCATGGTGTTCACCGCCATCGGCACGTCGCCGTGGCCGGTGATGAACACGATGGGCAGGGGCGACTTGCGCTCGATGAGGCGGTCCTGCAGCTCCAGGCCCGTCATGCCGCCCATGCGGATGTCCACGATCAGGCAGGCCACCTCGCGCGGGTCGTAGCGCGACAGAAACGTTTCGGCCGAATCAAAGCAACGCACCCGGTAGTCCTTGCCTTCCAGCAGCCACTGCAGGGAATCGCGAACTGCTTCGTCGTCGTCTACAACGTAAACAGTGCCTTTTTTCGGAATCAAGCTCATGCAATTGTCCTTGGGTTTCGTACGTGTGCTACAGAATTTGTAGTGGCATCAGCAGGCTTGGCAAGCGGCAGCCAGAAGGAGAACCTGCAGCCTGTGACCTCCGATCCATTGTAGAGGTTCTCCGCCTGCATCCGGCCCTGGTGCGACTCGACGATGCTGCGGCACAGATTGAGGCCCATGCCCATGCCTTCTTCCTTGGTGGAGAAGAAGGCTTCGAACAGCCGTTCGAGCACCTCGGGCGCCAGGCCCTTGCCGGTGTCCTGCACGGAGAACTCCACCACCTCGCGGTCCTCGATGTGCTTGGGCACGACGCGCAGCTCCACGCTGCGCCCGGACGGGGGGCGGCTGGCGTGCTGGATGGCCTCGGCGCCGTTCTTCATGAGGTTGACCAGCACCTGTTCGATCAGGATGGTGTCGGCCATCACGGGCGGCAGGCGGGCGGCTACGTAATGCGTGAGGCGCACGTTGTGGCGGCGCAGCTCGATGTCGGCCAGCTCCACGGCTTCGTTGACCATCGAGTGCACGTCGGCCAGAGTGCGGTTGGGCTCGCTCTTCTTCACGAAGGCGCGGATGCGCTGGATGATCTGGCCCGCGCGCTGCGCCTGGTGGGCCGTCTTCTGCAGCGCCGTGAGGAGCGCCTCTTCGGTGAGCTGGCCGCTCTGGATGCGCGAGACCATGCCGCTGCAGTAGTTGTTGATGGCCGTGAGCGGCTGGTTGAGCTCGTGCGCCACGCTGGAGGCCATTTCGCCCATGGTGATGAGGCGGCTGACCGACTGCGCGCGCTCGGCCTGGCGCGCCGCCTGCTCCTCGGCCTGGCGGCGGGGGGTGATGTCGGTGGCGATCACCATCTGGGCCAGGCGACCGTCCACCCAGTTGAGGTAGCGCGAGCGCACTTCCAGCCACTTGCCCAGGTCGGGCAGGTAAATCTCGGCGTTCTCGGTGCGGGCGCTGGTCAGCGGGTCGGTCGGCAGGCCCATGAGGCCGTCCTCGTCGTCCATGCCCCGGTGGTCGGTGCCCGCCACGGGCACCACGCCGGCCTGGGCGACCAGCTGCAGGTGCCCGCCGGTCTGCGAGCCGAACCATTGGCGGTAGAGCTTGTTGGCGAACAGCAGCTCTTCGCTGCCCAGCGGGGCCACCGACACCGACGCGTCCAGCGATTCGAGCACGATGGTGAAGCGTTCGTGCGATGCCGAGAGCTGCTCGCGGATGCGGTTGGGCTCGGTGATGTCGGTCATCGACGTCATCCAGCCCGTTTGCTGGCCGTGCGCATCGATCAGAGGCGAGACATACAGGCGGGCATCGAACAAGGTGCCGCTCTTGCGCCGCACCCGCACCTGAAAGCCGCCCACGATGGTCTTGCCGGACAGCTCGTCGCGCAGCTTGGCGTGCAGGGCTTCGTGGTCGGAGTCGGGCCAGTAAGGGAAGGGCGCCTTCAGGCCCACGAGTTCCGCCTCGCTCCAGCCTGTCATCTGGCAGAAGGCGGCGTTCACATAGGTGATGCGGCCTTCCATGTCCAGCGCACGCATGCCGGTGAGGATGGAGTTCTCCATCGCGCGGCGGAAATTCGTCTCGGCCACCAGGGCCTGTTGTGCCTGCATGCGGCGGCGGGTGTGGCGCCAGGTGGCGATCAGCATCCATGCCGTCATGGCGGAAAGCGTGCCCACCAGCCAGAAAAGCCCGCTGCCGACCACGCCCAGCGAGGTGCGGTAGGCCTGGGCCTTGAGCACCAGCCCGTTGCCCACGGGCGACACGGGCACCTCGTATTCATTGGCGCGGGGCGTCCAGGGCAGGAGCTGGGTGGCGGTGTTGCGCGGGCCCAGGGGGGTGCCCGCCAGAACCTGGTTCTTGCCGTCCAGCAGCGTGACGGCGTAGCGCGCCAGCACTTCGGTGGGCGTGCCATAGCGCAGCAGGCTGTCGATGGAGTATTCGCCCAGCACCACGCCGCTGAACTTGCCCTGGTTGTTCAAGGGCACCTGCAGCTGCAGCAGCGGCGTCGAGTCGCCCGAGGTGGCGGCCGGCTGGGCGTACACCGGCTGCTGCAGGTCGCGCGCCAGCCCGAAGGTGTCGGCGGTGTCGCCCGGCTTGAGCACTTCGCCCGCGATGCGCAGTTCGCTGCTGGCCAGCGTGGGGGCCGCGTGGCTGGCGCGGATGCGGCGGCGCTCGTCGATCCAGGTGATGGCCTGCAGCTCGGGGTACTGGCTGATCAGGGTTTCGGCGCGGCTCACGAATTCCGTGCGCTCCAGCTCCTGGTTGGACAGGTCGCGTGCGATGCGCATGAGCTGTTCCTGCCGCTCCAGCAGCCGCAGCCGCACGCGCTGTTGCGCATATTCCACATCGCGCCGCAGGGCTTCCTGCTCGCGCTCGGCCTCCTCGGCGCGCAAATACCAGAACGCGGCCACGATGGCCGCGAGAAACATCAGCACGGCGGCCAGCGGCGCCAGGGCCGCGAACCGGTCCTGCCGGGTGGGCGACAACCCGCGCCACCACTTGCGCCACCAGCGGGCGGGCGCGGCCACGACCATGGCGGTGGGGGAAGACGTGGGGGGCAGGGAGTCCATGTTCCAAGTGTAGGGGAGGCGATGCCCGGTGTCGGGACGGCGGGTCAATGTGCGTCTGCAGCATTTTCTTGTAATGTGAAATGCATAAGCACCATTTGAAATTATCAAAAAATATGCGAAACTAGAGCCAACGTACTAAATTGCTGCCACACCTACAGGAGACAAAGCATGTCAGCTCAGCCCGACCCCCAGGCCGGAAACGGCGCCGCGCCCGCCACCGACACCGACCAGCAGGAAACCCGTGAGTGGATGGATGCGCTGTCCGCCGTCATCGACAAGGAGGGGGCCGAGCGCGCCCACTACCTGCTGGAGCAATTGCTGGAACATGCCCGCCAGAACAGCGTGGACCTGCCGTTCTCGGCCAACACCGGCTACGTGAACACCATCGAGCCCGGCCAGGAGGCACGCAGCCCCGGCAACCTCGAAATCGAACAGCGCCTGCGCGCCTACATGCGCTGGAACGCCATGGCCATGGTCGTCAAGGCCAACCGCCACCATCCGCCCGAAGGCGGCGACCTGGGCGGCCACATCGGCTCCTTTGCCTCGCTGGCCAGCATGTTCGGCGCCGGCTTCAACCATTTCTGGCACGCCGAGAGCGAGAACCACGGCGGTGACCTGCTCTACATCCAGGGCCACGTATCCCCCGGCATCTATGCCCGCGCCTACCTCGAAGGCCGCCTCTCCGAAGACCAGCTGCTCAATTTCCGCCAGGAAGTGGACGGCAAGGGCCTGTCGAGCTACCCGCACCCCAAGCTCATGCCCGAGTTCTGGCAGTTCCCCACCGTGTCCATGGGCCTGGGCCCGCTGATGGCCATCTACCAGGCGCGTTTCCTCAAGTACCTGCACGCCCGTGGCATCGCCAACACCGAGAACCGCAAGGTCTGGGTGTTCTGCGGCGACGGCGAAATGGACGAGGTCGAATCCCTGGGCGCCATCGGCCTGGCCGCGCGCGAGAAGCTCGACAACCTGGTGTTCGTCATCAACTGCAACCTGCAGCGCCTGGACGGCCCCGTGCGTGGCAACGGCAAGATCATCCAGGAGCTCGAAGGCGAGTTCCGTGGTGCTGGCTGGAACGTCATCAAGCTGATCTGGGGCAAGGGCTGGGATGCGCTGCTGGCCGCCGACAAGGACGGCGCGCTGCGCAAGCTCATGATGGAAACCAACGATGGCGACTACCAGGCCATGAAGGCCAACGACGGTGCCTACGTGCGCAAGAACTTCTTCGGCCGCGACCCGCGCACCCTGAAGATGGTCGAGCACATGACCGACGACGAGATCTGGAACCTGCAGCGCGGCGGCCATGATTCGCAAAAGGTCTATGCCGCATTCCATGCCGCGCAGAACCACGGCGGCCAGCCCTCCGTCCTGCTGGTCAAGACCGTGAAGGGTTTTGGCATGGGCAAGATCGGCGAGGGCAAGAACACCGTCCACCAGACGAAGAAGCTCAGCGACGAAGACATCAAGGCCTTCCGCGACCGCTTCAACATCCCCGTCCCGGACAGCCAGCTCGCCGAGCTGCCTTTCTACAAGCCGGCCGACGACACCCCGGAAATGAAGTACCTGCACGAGCGCCGCAAGGCCCTGGGCGGGTACCTGCCGCACCGCCGCGTGAAAGCCGACGAGAGCTTCACCGTACCCGCGCTGGACACCTTCAAGGCCATCCTGGAAGCCACGCCCGAAGGCCGCGAAATCTCCACCACGCAGGCTTACGTGCGCTTCCTCACCCAGCTGCTGCGCGACCAGGCCCTGGGCCCGCGCGTGGTGCCCATCCTGGTGGACGAGGCCCGCACCTTCGGCATGGAAGGCCTGTTCCGCCAGATCGGCATCTACAACCCCGCAGGCCAGCAGTACACCCCGGTCGACAAGGACCAGGTCATGTACTACAAGGAAGACAAGGCCGGCCAGATCCTGCAGGAAGGCATCAACGAAGCCGGCGGCATGAGCAGCTGGATCGCGGCGGCCACCAGCTACAGCACGAACAACCGGATCATGATCCCGTTCTACGTGTACTACTCCATGTTCGGCTTCCAGCGCATCGGCGACCTGGCCTGGGCGGCGGGCGACATGCAGGCGCGTGGCTTCCTCTTGGGCGGCACCTCGGGCCGCACCACGCTCAACGGCGAAGGCCTGCAGCACGAAGACGGCCACAGCCACATCCTGGCCAACACCATCCCCAACTGCGTGAGCTACGACCCGACCTTCGCGCACGAAGTCGCGGTGATCATGCACGACGGCATGAAGCGCATGGTCGAGCGCCAGGAGAACGTCTTCTACTACCTGACGCTGCTGAACGAAAACTACCCCATGCCCGGCCTGCAGCCCGGCACCGAGGAGCAGATCATCAAGGGCATGTACCTGTGCAAGCAGGCGCCCGCACTGCCCAAGGATGCGCCCACGGTGCAACTGCTGGGCAGCGGCACCATCCTGCGCGAATCGTTCTTTGCACAGGAGCTGCTCGAAAAGGACTGGGGCGTGGCCGCCTCGGTGTGGAGCTGCCCGAGCTTCAACGAACTGACCCGCGACGGCCAGAACGCCGAGCGCTGGAGCCTGCTGCACCCGACCGAAGCGCCCAAGGTGCCGTTCGTCACGCAGCAACTGTCCGCATCGCAAGGCCCCGTGGTCGCGTCCACCGACTACATGAAGGCCTATGCCGAGCAGATCCGCCCCTTCATCCCCAAGGGCCGCACCTACAAGGTGCTGGGCACCGACGGCTTTGGCCGCAGTGACTTCCGCAGCAAGCTGCGCGAGCACTTCGAGATCAACCGCCACTACATCGTGGTCGCTGCACTCAAGGCACTGAGCGAAGACGGCGTGCTGCCCGCCACCAAGGTGGCCGAGGCGATTGCCAAGTACAACATCCAGGCCGACAAGGTCAACCCGCTCTACGCATAAACCGAACGGAGACAACAATGGCATTGGTAGACATTCAAGTCCCGGACATCGGGGATTTCGACGAAGTGGGCGTGATCGAACTGCTGGTCAAGGTGGGCGACACGGTCAAGGCCGAGCAGTCGCTCATCACCGTGGAGTCCGACAAGGCCTCCATGGAGATTCCATCCAGCCACGCAGGCGTGGTCAAGGAACTCAAGATCGCCCTGGGCGACAAGGTCAAGCAGGGCTCCGTGATCGCCGTGGTGGAAGCCACCGACGCGGGCGCTGCGGCCGCAGCCCCGGCGGCGGCACCTGCACCCGCTGCCGCCCCGGCTGCAGCCCCCGTGGCCGCAGCCGCGCCTGCGCCGGCTGCGCCCGCCGCAGCCCCTGCGGCTGCGGGCCCGGTGGAAGTGCGCGTGCCCGACATCGGCGACTTCAAGGACGTGGCCGTCATTGAACTGCTGGTCAAGGTGGGTGACACCATCAAGGTCGAGCAGTCGCTGTTCACCGTCGAATCCGACAAGGCCTCCATGGAGATCCCTTCGCCCGCCGCCGGCGTGCTCAAGGAGCTCAAGGTCAAGATCGGCGACACCGTCAACATCGGCGACCTCGTGGCCCTGCTGGAAGGCGTGGCGGGCAGTGCGCCTGCTGCAGCTGCAGCACCCGCAGCGCCGGCGGCGGCTCCCGCTGCTGCGCCTGTTGCCGCCCCCGCACCGGTTGCTGCAGCCGCTGCACCGGTCGCCGCCACGGCCTCCGTGCCCGCCCACCAGCCCGGCACGCCCACCGTGGGCCTGCCCCACGCCAGCCCTTCCGTGCGCAAGTTCGCCCGCGAGCTGGGCGTGCCCATCGACGAGGTCAAGGGCACCGGCCCCAAGGGCCGCATCACGCAGGACGATGTGCAGTCCTTCACCAAGCAGGTGATGGCGGGTGCCACCCAGACCAAGGCGCAGGCTGCCAAGGCGCCTGCAGCGGCGGGCGGTTCCGGCGTGGGCCTGGACCTGTTGCCCTGGCCCAAGGTGGACTTCACCAAGTTCGGCCCCGTGGAGCGCAAGGACCTCTCGCGCATCAAGAAGATCAGCGGTGCCAACCTGCACCGCAACTGGGTCGTCATCCCGCACGTCACCAACCACGACGACGCGGACATCACCGACCTCGAAGCCTTCCGCGTGCAGTTCAACAAGGAAAACGAGAAGAGTGGCGTCAAGGTCACCATGCTCGCCTTCATGATCAAGGCCGCCGTGGCCGCGCTCAAGAGGTTCCCCGAGTTCAACAGCTCGCTTGACGGCGACCAGCTGGTGCTCAAGAACTACTTCCACATCGGCTTTGCGGCCGACACGCCCAACGGCCTCGTCGTGCCCGTCATCCGTGACGCCGACAAGAAGGGCATCGTCCAGATCTCGCAAGAAATGGGCGATCTGGCCAAGAAGGCCCGCGACGGCAAGCTCGGCCCGGCCGACATGACCGGCGGCTGCTTCTCCATCAGCTCGCTGGGCGGCATTGGCGGGCGCTACTTCACGCCCATCATCAACGCTCCTGAAGTCGCCATCATGGGCGTGTGCAAGAGCAGCCTGGAGCCTAAATGGGACGGCAAGCAGTTCGCGCCGCGCCTCATGCTGCCTTTGAGCCTGAGCTGGGACCACCGCGTGATCGACGGCGCCAGCGCTGCGCGCTTCAACGTGTACTTTGCCTCGCTGCTGGCGGACTTCCGCCGCATCGTGATGTAACGAAAGGGCAAGACACACCATGGCAATCATCGACATCAAGGTGCCCGACATCGGCGACTTCGCCGAAGTGGCCATCATCGAAGTGCTCGTCAAACCCGGCGACACCATCAAGGCCGAGCAGAGCCTGATCACCGTGGAGTCCGACAAGGCCTCCATGGAGATCCCTTCCAGCCATGCTGGCGTGGTCAAGGAACTGCGCGTGAAGCTCGGCGACAAGATCGCCGAAGGCTCGGTGGTGCTGACGCTGGAGGTGGAGGGTGCTGGCGCGGCGGCCCCGGCAGCCGCACCGGCACCGGCACCTGCGACACCCGTGGCTGCAGCATCTGCACCAAAATCGGCTCCAGCGCCCGCACAACAAGCGCAAGCAGCTATCAATCCAGTAGCATCCAGCTTTGCTGGCACGGCCGACCTGGACTGCGACGTGCTCGTGCTCGGCGGTGGCCCTGGCGGCTACAGTGCCGCCTTCCGCGCGGCCGACTTGGGCCTCAAGGTCGTCATCGTCGAGCGCTACGCCACCCTGGGCGGCGTGTGCCTGAACGTGGGCTGCATCCCGTCCAAGGCCCTGCTGCACGTCGCAGCCGTCATGGACGAGGTCAGCCACATGGCCGACCTGGGCGTGAACTTCGGCGCGCCCTCGCTCGACATCGACAAGCTGCGCGGCCATAAAGAAAAGGTCATCGGCAAGCTCACCGGCGGCCTGGCCGCCATGGCCAAGATGCGCAAGGTGACCACCGTGCGCGGCTACGGCAGCTTCGTCGGTGCCAACCACCTCGAAGTGGAAGAGACCAGCGGCACGGCGCAGGAAAAGACCGGCACCAAGAAGGTCATCGCCTTCAAGAAGGCCATCATCGCCGCCGGCAGCCAGGCCGTGCGCCTGCCCTTCATGCCCGACGATCCCCGCGTGGTCGACTCCACCGGCGCCCTGGCGCTCCAGGGTGTTCCGAAGCGCATGCTCATCCTGGGCGGCGGCATCATCGGCCTGGAAATGGGCACCGTGTACAGCACGCTGGGCGCGCGCCTCGATGTGGTCGAAATGATGGACGGCCTGATGCAGGGCGCCGACCGCGACCTCGTCAAGATCTGGCAGAAGATGAATGCCAAGCGTTTTGACAACATCATGCTCAAGACCAAGACGGTGGGCGCCAAGGCCACACCCGAAGGCATCGAGGTGACGTTTGCCGCAGCGGAAGAGGGCGGTACGGCCCCCGCGCCGCAGGTGTACGACCTGGTGCTGCAGGCCGTGGGCCGCACGCCCAACGGCAAGAAGATCGCCGCCGAGAAGGCGGGCGTGGCCGTCACGGACCGTGGCTTCATCAACGTCGACATCCAGATGCGCACCAACGTGCCGCACATCTTCGCCATTGGCGACATCGTGGGCCAGCCCATGCTGGCGCACAAGGCGGTGCATGAGGCACACGTGGCGGCCGAGGTCATCGCGGGTGAACTGCAGGGCAACAAGGAGCTGGCATCCGCCGCCTTCAACGCCCGCGTGATCCCCAGCGTGGCCTACACCGACCCCGAGGTGGCATGGGTGGGCCTGACGGAAGACCAGGCCAAGGCGCAAGGCATCAAGGTCAAGAAGGGCCTGTTCCCCTGGACGGCCTCCGGCCGCGCCATCGCCAACGGCCGCGATGAGGGCGTGACCAAGCTGCTGTTCGACGACTCGCCCGAGGCCCACGGCCACGGCAAGATCCTCGGCGGCGGCATGGTCGGCACGCACGCTGGCGACATGATCGGCGAGATTGCGCTGGCCATCGAGATGGGCGCCGACGCCGTGGACATCGGCAAGACCATCCACCCGCACCCCACGCTGGGCGAAAGCATCGGCATGGCGGCGGAGATTGCACACGGCTCTTGCACCGACGTGCCGCCGCAGAAGAAGTGATCTGACGATCCGACGGCAGCAGTCGCCAGCCCACCTGAGCGCCCCATGGCCGCTGCCAAAAGGTTCCCCAAGGCACCCGCTCACCCCGAGCGGGTGTGCTGGGGCTGCGATCTGTACTGTCCGGCCAAAGCCATGCGCTGTGGCAACGGTTCGGACCGCACCCAGCACCCGGCGGAGCTGTTTGGCGAGGACTGGGACCAGTGGGGTCTGGCAGCCGAAGATGCATTGGCAGCACCGCCCCTCGTGGCGGGAAACATGACCCGATCTTGATACGGGCTTGACCACAGGGTCCTGCGCGGGCCATGCCAGGCGGCCCCCCATACACAGAAGCCGCGCCAACGCGACGCTGCATGTGCCCCAGCCACAATGCCTGCGCCAGGGTACCCCGACAAAAGTGGTGGAAAATAGAGAGTTTTCTGCCGCTACCCATGAGGCAGGACATCCGCCCGGCCTCCCAATCCTTTTTGCTCCTCTGAGCTTGTCCATGTCAGACGTCAACTCCTCCAAGATCTCTGTCGAGAAAATCGGCGGCACTTCCATGACCGCCTTTGGCGATGTGCTGCGCCACATCATGCTGCACGATCCCAAGCGCATCTATGGCCGGATCTATGTGGTGTCCGCCTACTCGGGCGTGACGAACCAGTTGCTGGAGCACAAGAAGACGGGCGAGCGCGGCATCTACGCCCTGTTTGCAGAGGGCAAGGGCTACCAGGACGCCCTGACCCAGCTGGCCGCCAGCCTGAAAAAGCTGAACGCGGGCTACGCCGACCTGGGCCTGCCGCTGGATGTGGCCGATGCCTTCATCGACCAGCGTATTGGCCAGGCGCGTGAGTACCTGAACGCCATGCAGCACGTGCTGGCCAGCGGCTACTTGAGCCGCAAGGATGTGCTGCTGGCCGCGCGCGAGGTGCTGGCCTCCATTGGCGAGTCGCACAGCGCGTTCAACTCGGTCGAGATCCTCAAGGCCAGTGGCGTCAACGCCATCCTGATGGACCTGGCCGGTTTTGACGACAACGAAGCCTGGACCATTGACGAGCGCATCGCGCAGAGCTTCAAGGGCCTGGACCTGAGCGACAAGGTGGTGGTGGCCACCGGCTACACCAAGGGCACCGAAGGCATCATGCGCGAGTTCGACCGCGGCTATTCCGAGGTCACGTTCAGCAAGATCGCCGTGGAAGTGCGCCCCGCCGAGGCCGTGATCCACAAGGAATTTCACCTGTCGTCCGCCGACCCCAACCTCGTGGGCCTGGAAAACGCCATCGTGGTGGGCGCCACCAATTACGACGTGGCCGACCAACTGGCCGACGTGGGCATGGAAGCCATCCACCCCAAGGCTGCCAAGCCCATGGAACTGGCCGGCATCCCGATCCGCCTGAAAAACACGTTCGAGCCCGACCATCCCGGCACGCTGATCACCAAGGACTTCGTGGGTGAGCGCGCGCGCGTGGAGATCGTGACCGGCACCGACAAGGTCACGCTGATCGAGATCCACGACCCCAGCATGGTGGGCACGGTGGGCTTTGATGCGGGCTTGATGAACGTGTTCTGCAAGCACGATGTGAGCTACATCCTGAAGGCAACCAACGCCAACTCCATCGCCCATCTGGTGTGGGACAGCCAGGTCACGCCCGAACTGGTGGCGGAGCTGCAGGAGGACTACCAGATCGTGACGATCAAGCCCAGCGCGATTGTGTGCACCATCGGCTCCAACATCGGCATCCCTGGCGTGCTGGCCAAGGCCGCGCAGGCGCTGGCCGATGCGCGGGTCAACGTGAACTGCGTGTCCCAGACCCTGCGGCAGGTGAACATGCAGTTCGTGATCGAGCGCGAGGACTACAAGACGGCCATCAAGGCGCTGAACCTTGCGCTGTGCGTGAACTCAGGAACTCCGGTTCCACGCGTGTGAAGAAATTGCGGCAGGCGCGCCTGCCGCAATGCCTTTTCATAAGGAGCCCGCCTTGCGCGGGCTTTTTGTCGCCTGGATGTCTCCGTCAGGCGGTGCCTAGCAGCCTTTCGAACAGATCCGTTCCGCCCATCTGCCCGCCCTTGAGCATCAACTCGAGCCCGTGGCGCGACGGGTCTGCACTGTGTGCGCTGCTCAGCGTGACCCCGGGGCATACCGTGGTCTTGTACGACAGCCCCCACAGTTGCAGCGCCTGGACTGCATGGCTTGACGTGTCACCGCCAGCGATGCCGATGCGGCGCAGTGGCGCGCCGCGTTCTGCGTGGGCTTGCACCACGCGGGCGATCAGATGGGCGCTGGCCTGGGCGACATCGGTGGAAGAGGCCGCAGCGGCCAGCGGCGCGCCGTCCGTGGGACCGGTGAAGGCCAGCACGTTCTCTCCGCTCTGCAGCCCCGCGCAGAGGGCGTCTTGCAGACCCTGCGCGTAGGCCGTGTCGCTGCACAGCCGTTGGGCGTCCACTGCGATGCGGTGGTATGCGGTGGCGGCCTGCACCTGCGCGGCGGTCAGGGGGGACAAGCTGCCCGCCCAGGCCAACACCGGCCCGTCGGCGAGCGCCAGCGGCGCAGCGGCCGTGGACGCCGTCTTGCCCCAGTGGGCGACCAGCGCCTGGGCCACGGCGCTGGAGCCCACGGCCAGCAACCGGGCGTGTTGGGACTGCTGCCACAGCAGGCGGCCCACGGTGGCCAGCTGGCCGGGCGTGGTCAGGTCCAGCAAGGTCGGCGCCATGGCGTGGGACGCTGCGCCATGCGCCAGCAAGGCCTGCAGTGCGGCGTCCAGGGCGTCGGGGGAGTCGTACAGCGGGTAGTGCAGGGCGGTGATGCCATCCAGCCCCTGGCGCGCCAGATGGAGCCGAAGATCGGCCTCGCCCATGGGCGTGACCGGATGCTGGCGCATGGTGGGATGCCGGTCGATGCGGTGCACGGCGCCGCCCGTGCCCGCCGCAGCGAACAGGTTGCTGAACGCGCAGTAGCGCCCCAGGCTCGGCTGCCCGCCCACGATGGGCACCCAGCGGTTGCTCACGAACGGGTGCAGGGTCTGAATGCCGCAAGCGATGTTGCCGACATGCGGTGCGCTGTCGAAGGTGGAGCACACCTTGTAGTGCAGCACCGGCGGCGCAAGCTTTTCAAAGAAGCGGCCGACAGCCGACATCTCGGCCCGCATGGCCTCTGGAGGCATGGCGCGCGCGGCACCAGCAATGCCCACCGCATCCAGCGGCCCGGCGGCGGCCAGGGCCTCGGCGCTGGGCACGCCCATGAACAGCATGGACCGCAGCCCGGCCTGGGCCAGCACGGCCAGCGTGTCGGTGGCGCCTGTGAAGTCGTCGCCGTACCAGCCGTACAGAGGGGCCGTCGTCGTCATCGTTTATTTCTTGCCGAAGAATTCGATCGCGCGGCGCAGCTCGGATGCCTGGGTGGCGCGCTGTGCCAGGGTCTCGCCCTTTTGCACCGCGTCCCAGGCCTGCTGCAGGCTGGCCACGCCCGCAGCGGGGCCGTCGGGGTGGGCCAGGATGCCGCCGCCAGACATGAACAGCAGGTCGTTGGACTGGATGCTGTCCCAGGTGGCAGGCACGGTGCCGGCCCACTGGCCGTTGGAGAAGGCGGGCAACACGCGGTCGTCCAGTCCTTCGCACAGCGGCGCCAGCGTGTCGTGGGCCGACTCGATCACTTCCTCATCGGTCTGCGAGAACTTGCCTTGCAGGCCATGTACGTGCATGTGGTCCACGCCCGCCAGGCGCCACAGCGTCTGCCAGGCGTTGAACGAGAAGCCCAGCAACGGGTGGCGCGACAGCGCGCCGTAGCCATTGCGGTGCCCATGCAGCGCCAGTGGGCTGTGGCGGCGCAGGGTTTGCACGGCCGAATAGCCGCACCAGTTCAGGCTCACCATCACACAGCTGCCACCCTCGGCCGCAATCAGGTCGGCGTGGCGGCGCATGGCGTCGGTCTCGTCGGTGATGTTGAAGGCCACCATCACCAGCTTGCCGGTCTTGTCCTGGTGGGCGCGCACACGGCGCATCACGGCTTTGACGCGGTCGGCCAGCGGCGCGTGAACCGGGTTGGCGCAGACCTCGTCGTCCTTGATGAAGTCCACCCCGGCAGCGCACAAGCGGCCGGCCAGGTCGCCGGTTTCTTCGGCCGACAGGCCCACGTTGGGTTTGATGATGGTGCCGATCAGCGGGCGGCCCTGCACGCCGGTTAGTGCCCGGGTGCCGGCGATGCCGTGGCGGGGCATGTCGAACTGGGCGCGGTAGGCGCTGGGCAGTTTCATCGACTCCAGGCGCAGGCCGGTGACCTCGCCCAGGTCGTACAGATTGCCCGACACCGTGGCGGCCAGCGTTGGCAGGTTGGGCCCGATGTTGTCGCACGGAAAGCTCACCCGCAGCCGGGCACGCTGCCAGGTTTGCGGCGTGTCGAACATGCCGCGCCGCTGCATCCAGCCGTTGGGCAGCGAGGGCACTGGCGCCACGTCCAGCAGCTCGACCGACTCGACCGTGGCGCGGGCACGTTCGCGCAGCGCGTCGGTCTCGCCCTCCACCCGGGTGAAGGTGCCACACGATTGTTCGCCCGCCAGCACCTCGGCCACGTGGGCCGGGTCCAGCGGGGTCTCGATCAGGTAGGTGGCTTCAAAGCGGTCTGGGGACATGGGGTGTTCTACTACTGTTTTGATAGCTGCCAGCGCTTATGGAACAAGCGCTAGGGGCCAATTTGACTTGAAACTTAGACCTTCTTCAGGCCTTCTTCAGATCTTGGAGAGGTCGGGGAAGGGCCGCACCGGGTCCGTCGTGCCGTCCCAGGTTTCCGACTCCGCACGGATCAGGTCGAACATCCGCCCCTTGGGGCCGGCTACTTCCGACAGCTCGATCACCGTGCCGGGGTGGTACTCGGTGTCGAAGTAGACAAAGCGGCCTTTTTCGCCCACCTCGCCGCTCATCACCGTCTTGAAGCCCTGTGCAGTCAAACGCGCCAGGTCGGCGTCGTAGTCGCTCGTCCAGTACGCCACGTGCTGCAGCCCGGTGCGCCCGGCCTGCAGAAAGTCGCGGTACATCGACGGCACGTCGTTGCGCGTCTGGATCAGCTCGACCTGCACATAGCCCGAGTTGGCCAGCGCCACCGAGTTGTGCGGCTCGTAGCGCTCGCCCTTGTAGACGTAGTTCTTGATCGGGACCTTGGGGTTGTAGAACCAGGGGCCCACGCCCAGGGTCTTGCTCCAGTAGTCCATGGCGGCTTCGATGTCGTGGACCACATAGCCAAGTTGGCGGATGGCGCCGAAATGACGGCTCATAAAAATTTCCTTTGGTGGTGATGCGTCAGGGCAGGGCGCAGCCGGGCGGGGCCCGTCAGGCGCCGCCCAGGTTGCAGGCTTGCTTTATTTACTTACTTCGCGCCGTCGATGATTTCTTTGGGGATCGGCACGCCCGCGTACTTCACATGGATGTCGTTGAGCTTGCCGTTGGCCAGGTTGGTCTTGATCCAGCCGTTCACGGCGGCCATCAGCTCGGGCTGGCCCTTGCGCATGGCCACGCCCAGCTGGTACGACTGCAGGATGAACTTGGTCTCGAAGTCGCGCGACGGGTTCTTCTTGGCGATGGCCGCGATGATGGGCGGGGTGATGGCCACGATGTCGGCCTGGCCCGTGGCAGCTGCGGTGATGGACGCTGATTCGTCATCAAACCGCACCACCTTGGCCTGCGGTGCGCGCTCGGTCACGATCTTGTCTTGCGGGCCGCCGCGCGTCACGGCCACGGTCTTGCCGGCCAGGTCTTCGATGCTGGTGAGCTTCAGGCTCTTGGGCGCGCCCACGGCGGCCTGGATGGCGCCGTAAGGGATGGAAAAGTCCACCGCCTTCTGGCGCTCGGGCGTGATCGACAGCGACGAGATGATCAGGTCCACCTTGTTGGACAGCAGGTTGGGGATGCGCGCCGAGTTGGTGGTGTTCACGATCTCCAGCGTCAGGCCCAGGTCCTTGGCCAGCAGCTCGGCGGCTTCCACGTCCGAGCCCACGGGCTTCATCTTTTCGTCCACAAACCCGTAGAACGGCGCGCCAAAGTCGATGCCCACCCGCAGCTTGCCGGCGGACTTGATGTCGGCCAGTTCGGCCATGGCGGGCACGCACAGGGCAGCGGCGCTGATGGCCAGCAGGGTGCGGCGGAGGATGCGGGAAGTGGTCATGGTGTTGTCTCCTGGTGATTTTTGGATAGGAAATCGAAAAGGGCAGGGCTTCAGTCACAGCCCATGGGACAGAAAGTCGCGCAGCTCGGCGGTCTGCGGGTTCTTGAGCATCGCGCCCGGCCCCGTCTCCCATACCTTGCCTTCGTGCATGTAGATGATGGTGTCGGCCACTCGGGCGGCAAACTCCATCTCGTGGGTGACCAGCACCATGGTCATGCCGCCCTGGGCCAGGGCTTCGATCACGCGCAGCACCTCGCCGGTGAGTTGCGGGTCGAGGGCAGAGGTCACTTCGTCGAACAACATCACCTGCGGCTCCATCGCCAGCGACCGGGCAATGGCCACGCGCTGCTGCTGCCCGCCCGATAGTTGCTCGGGGTAGGCCTGCGCCTTGTCCGCCAGGCCTACCTGCTGCAGCGTGCGGGCGGCAATCTCGCGCGCCTTGGCCGTGGGCATGTTCTTCACGGCCTTGGGGGCCAGCGTGATGTTCTGCTCCACCGTCAGGTGCGGAAACAGGTTGTAGCTCTGGAACACGATGCCCACGTCCTGGCGCAGTTGGCGCAGGTCGATGGTCGGGTCATGCACCGCGTGGCCGCAGACGTTGATGGTGCCGCTGTCGATGATCTCCAGCCGGTCGATGCAGCGCAGCGCCGTGCTCTTGCCCGAGCCACTCTTGCCGATGATGGCCACCACCTGGCCCCGGGGAATGGCAAACGACACGCCCTTGAGCACCTGGTTGCTGCCAAAGCTCTTGTGCACGTCCTTCAGTTCAACGACGGGCTGCGCAGGCGAGGCCGCTGGCTGGAAGGGTTGCGCGGCAGCGTCTCGGGCGAGGTTCATGGTGTCTTCTCGTTTCATGCGGTGGTCACAGAGGGGGTGGCTGTGCCACGGTTTCCAAACTGCTGGCGCTGCTCCAGCTTGCGGCTCCACACCGACAGCGGGTAGCACATCGCAAAGTAGACGATGGCGATCAGCAGGTACACGGTAAAAGGCTGAAAGATGGAGTTGTTGATGAGCTGCCCCGCACGCACCAGCTCGATGAACCCCACGATGGACGCCAGCGAAGTGTTCTTCACGATCTGCACCATGAAGCCCACCGTGGGCGGCGTGGCAATGCGCACGGCCTGCGGCAGCACCACCAGCCGCATGCGCTGGGTGCGCGACAGGGCCAGGCACTCGGCCGCCTCCCACTGGGTGCGCGGCACCGACTCGATGCACCCGCGCCAGATCTCGCCCAGATACGCGCTGACGTAAACAATCATTGCGATGCTGGCCGCCACGATGGCGGGCAGCTCCAGGCCCGCAATGGACAGACCGAAGTAGCACAGGAACAGCACCACCAGCAGCGGCGTGCCCTGGATGATCTGAATCCACGCAATGGTTGCCCAGCGCACCGCCTTGATCGGGCTGACGCGGCACAGCGCAATCACGCCCCCGGCCACGCCGCCGCCCACAAACGCAATCAGCGACAGGCCAATGGTCCACAGCGCGCCAAACAGCAGGTACTGCAGGTGGTACGAATTCAGTCCACCGTCAATCATTTTGCGCTCCCCAGTTTGCGTTGGCGCGTGAACACGATCTGCCCGAACACCCACAGCCCCAGCCGCATCAACAGCGACAGCGCCAGGTAAGCCACCGCCACCAGGATGTAAGCCTCAAACGGGCGGAAGGTCTCGGACTGCACCCGCGCCGCCACGGCGGTGAGTTCTTCGACCGAGATCTGCGAGGTGATGGACGATGCCAGCATCAGCAGCACGAACTGGCTGGTGAGCGCGGGGTACACCTTCTCCATCGCCGGGCGCAGCACCACATGCCAGTACACCTGCCGGCGCGTGAGGCCCAGGCACTCGGCCGCCTCGATCTGGCCCTTGTGGATCGAATCCATGCCCGCCCGCATGATTTCGCAGGTGTAGGCCGCCACGTTGATCACCAGCGTCAGCAGCGCCGCAGCAAACGCCGACACCTTGAAGCCCAGGCTGGCCAGGCCAAAGAACACCAAAAACACCTGCACCAGCAGCGGCGTGTTGCGCAGCACTTCTACATACGCACCGCAGGCCCGCACCAGCCAGCGCCGGTCGCTGCGCCGGCCAATGGCCAGCAGCGTGCCGCCCACAAAACCAATCACGGTGGCCGGGAAGGACAGCAGGATGGTCATCCACGCCCCTTCCAGAAACTGGGGCCAGTTGGCCAGCACGCTGGCAAAGTCGAACTCGTACGTCATGAGTGGGCAGCGGTGCGCGTCAGTCAGCGGGTGCTGGCGCGGCGGCCAAACACTGGCGGCTTGCCCTGTGGGCACAGGTGAACGAGAGCGGAAATACCAGGCATGTCTTTGTCTCCTGTGTGATCGGCTTGGCAAGCGTGCCAGCCGTCACAATCTAGGGTTTGTACTGATGGGTTCTGATGCCTTTCAGCACCGAACGCCCAGTGATACTATCCGCGGAACCCATCAAATACCAGCAAACTAAATGATGGTTTTTGATTGAATCGCATATGGCCCAAAACCCGCCCAACCCCAGCAGCCCACGCAGCCCGCGCATCCCCGATATCGCCCAGCTGTCCGGCGTCTCCACCGCCACGGTCGATAGGGTGCTGAACCAGCGGTCGGGCGTGCGCAACGCCACCGCGCAGCGGGTGCTGCAGGCCGCAGCCACCCTGGGCTACCTACCGCAGGCGGAGCTACACGCAGCGCTGCAGCCGCAGCCCCTGCGCCTGATGGTGCTGATCCCCGAGGGCAGCAACCGCTTTTTGCAAATGCTGGGCGATGTGATCGGCTACGCGCAAGACCACTGGGCACCGTTCAACGTGCGCTGCCAGGCGGCGTATATCGAAAGCTTTAACCCCGATGCGTTGGCCAAAGCGCTGCTGCACTACGGCAAGCGGTGTGACGGCATCGCCTTCATGGCGCTGGAGCACCCTGTGGTGCGCGAGGCCGTGGCCCAACTGGCAGAGCAGGGCTTGCCCACCGTCACGCTGATTTCGGATTTGTCCAACTCGCGCCGCGTGGCCTACGTGGGCCTGGACAACCGCGCCGCAGGCCGCACCGCCGCCTACCTGATCGCCCGCTTCATGGGCCCGCTGGCCCACAGCCGCAAGGCGCATGTGGCGATGATTGTGGGATCACTGCGCTACCGCGCCCACGAGGAGCGCGAGGCGGGCTTTTTGCACCTGTTCGAAGAGCAGTTCCCCCTGGTGCAGGTGGTGGGCGTGCGCGAAGGCCAGGACGACGCCGAACGCAACTACCGCCAGGCCCGCGCGCTGCTGGAGCAGCACGACGACCTGGCAGGCATCTACAACATCGGCGGCGGGGCCGAAGGCATTGGGCGGGCGCTGAAAGAAGCCGGTGCAGACCGCAAGATCGTGTTCATCGGCCACGGCCTCACGCCGGATACGCGGGCGCTGCTAATCGACGGGACGATGGATGCGGTGATCACGCAGAACCCGCAGGGGGCGGTGATGAACTGCGTGCGGATTTTTGCGAATCTGCGAGATGGGCGGGAGCCGACGAGCGGGGTGGAGGCGACGCGGAGCCAGGTGATATTTCGGGAGAATTTGCCGTAGGAGTGGTGGCGATGCGGGGGGTCAACGTCTCCAAAACAGCGCTCGGACACAGGTAGCAGACTTAACAGGATTAGCTCTTAACAAAGGCTTATGGTTACACTCAGTAGCACAACCCTATCAGAAGGATAAGTTAAGTGGCGACCAAAGAAGCAAATCTTGAAAATTCTGTACGGCTTGAATCGGTGGAGATTAAAGGTTTTCGGTCTTGCCGAGGAACTTTTTTTGCTCCTCATAAGAAATTATCCGCCCTTATTGGCATAAATGGCGCGGGGAAAACAAATATTCTTCAAGCCATTCGTCTTTTGGATCCGAGGTTAAGCCGTGTGGCTCGGAGGTCATTGGAAGAAAATGCAGTCGTTCCGACACAATTGATTGCATGGTTTGTCGTAGGTGAGTTCCGAATTGGCTTGCGGCTCCTTCTAACAGTTTCCGAAGGTTCAAGGCGGGAGATCCTAATTTTGGAAGAGAAATGGCAGCTCGAGGCTTTCACGAATTCTAAAGTTTGGAGATATCTTCCGCCGATTGGTTATTTGAGAGATTTCCATCACCATCTGAATAAAAATCAACATGTTCTTTTCTTTCGAGAAGACATGGAATATATAGATAACGTCAATTCTCGTGGAAAAATGGACGTCTCGATACTTGAAAATAAACTTGTTCGAGATGCAATTATAGCAATTCACCAATTTCGATCAGGAATATCATATTACAGTGCTTCGCAGTTTACAGATCCTTCGCGCTGTCCTAGTAGTTTCGAAATAGAAGAAGATGGCAGAATTTCCGATCTTTTTAACACTGTCACCCCGCATATAAAATTCTTGCGTGATTTGTATACTCTCAAAACCGCCAATAAACTGCTTTATGACGAGTATTGCAAATTTGTTTCTAGGCAGCAACTTGGGTTGGTAAGTCGTATAACCTGGAAAGAAATCGAACTCAGCAGCAGTACCGCAGAAGTTAAAAGCGGAGGCAATGTCAGTATGATCAAGAAGCGGAGAACGCTCGTAATTCCAAAAATTCAAATTGGAAAATCTCATATCACATTTAATCAGCTGTCAGAAGGAACATTTAAAACTTTGGCACTTGCCTTCTACATTATTACTGACGCTAGTCGGTTTTTGATGGTTGAAGAGCCTGAGGTCTGCGTGCATCATGGCCTTCTGTTAAAAATAGTTGACACATTGAAGGCATACGCATCAAGAAAGCAGACGATCATATCTACACACTCCGATTTGTTGGTAGATGAATTGGAACCTGAAAATCTTTTTGTCACTGAAATGAAGCCGCACGGGACGTGTGTTAATGCCTTGGAATCGTGGTTGGACACCAATGGAAAAGCAGCCCTTCATGATTATTTGGCAGAGTCTGGTCCGCTAGGCGAGTACTGGAGAAGCGGAGGGCTTACGTAATGGCTGTTCGATATGGTCTAATTGCTGAGGATGTGAGCGATATAGAGGTTATAAAAAAACTAGCATCCAAGATAATTGGGAAAAACATATCTGCATCTCACTTTGTGGGCAAGGGTTGCGGTCCCATAAAAAAGAAAGCTGTAGGTTGGTGCAAAGCGTTTTCCACGAAAGGATGTACGAAGATATTGCTTGTGCATGATCGTGATAGAAACGATGCACAAACGCTTAGTGATCAACTAATGGGAATACTGGCCGCTGCTCCTCAAGCAAATAAAGTAGTGGTTGTTCCGTGCGAAGAGTTAGAGGCTTGGCTTCTGAGCGATGCGCAGGCTATTAAAAAAGCCTTAAATATGAAGAAGGCTATAAAAGAAGAGCACCATCCTGAAAAAATCGACTCGCCCAAAGAGCACTTAGGGGAAGCTGTGCAGAAGGCTTCTGATAAGCTAATTACTTATGTGAATTCAGTTCATAATATTAAAATTGCGCAAGAAATTGACATTAAAAAAATTCTGAAAAAATGCCCATCTTTCGCGGCGTTTTCTGATTTTTTCAACCCACCTAAAATTGTGGTCAAAACCAAAAAATGAGGCGTTTAGCGTTAATAGATTTTATCCCGTTGTTCTGTGTTAGTTTTACAATTCCTCGATCTGCAGGATCATGATTGGTGTTCACCGCGTTGTGGTTTGCTTTTGTATATTTCTGCATTGAGCTTGCCCGCACAATAAGAATTTAAAAATTTAAATAACGGATTTTCCAAAGTAAATTACCGTACCGAATTTTAGATTTATTGATTCATGCCACCTATAGTATTGGTGCACCTTAGTTTACTTGGAGGGTATATACGGTCAACGGAGGCGAAGCCAACGATTTCTACCGGGCGGGCCTGTGACGCGTGTTATCGCCGGCACCACGCAATGAATACGATAGGGCTGCGACTGTTTAAAAATTTTTGGTGTTTTCCTGAAATCGCTTTAGCCTGCTTTGCCTAATATTCTTCGCGAGCCAAACCTGCGTGAGAAATGTCGGTCTCCGTAAGCTCTGCGAGTGCACCACTTAAGCCCGAGTGCGCAAACCGGTAGCCATATCCCAGCGCGACACTCGGTACAGTGTTCTGCCCGTTCAGCACCAGGGCGGACATTTCTCCCAGCAATAGTCGTAACGGCATCTCCGGTATCCGCAGCCAGACATGTCGGCCAAACGATGCAGCCAGTGCCTGTGCAAACGTGGCCTGCGACACCGCATCAGGCGCCACCGCATTGACGGGCCCCTGCAGGTATTGGTGCGCCATCGCAAACCGCACCAAGCCCACCGCGTCGGCCAAGTGAATCCACGGCGCAGGCTGGCGACCATGGCCCAGCACGGCGCCCAGGCCCAGGCGGGCGGCCAGCGCTTGCATCGGATACGCGCCACCGCCGTGCCCCAGCACCACACCAAACCGCATGCGCACCACCCGCACGCCCAGGGCTTCGGCGCGCCGGACCTCGTGTTCGATGGCTGCGCACAAGTCAGACTGGAACTCGCCCGGGCGGGGTGGGGCGGTTTCGTCCAAGGGCTCCATCGACGCGTTGGGCGATGCACCGTAGAAGCCGACGGCGGATGCGCTGACCAGCACACGCGGTGCCTTTTGCAGGCGCCGCATCAGTTGGACGACTGCCACGGTGGTGTCCACCCGGCTGGCCAGCAGTTGGCGTCTGCGCGCCTGGGTCCACGGCATGCCCAGCACGCGGGCGCCTGCCAGGTTGACCACTGCGTCGATGGTCGTTTCAGACGGGATGGCGTCCAGCGTGTCCACCACCCACACGCCGGGGCCAAAGCTGGCGCGGGCCTGCAGGGCGTCGCGGGTCAACACGATCACCCGCTGGCCGTCGCGCACCAGGTCGGCCACCAGGGCGCTGCCCACGAATCCGGTGGCGCCGGTGACCAGGGTGGCAGGCTGGGGTTGGAGGCCACGGGCATGCAGGGCGCTGGGCTGTGTTGGCTGTGCCGTGCGGTAGAGCTTGATGGCGGCCAGCACGTTGCGCACGCTCCATGCCCACACGCCGGTGGTATAGGCCGTGAACAGCCACGACACCCAGCCGTGCGGGGCCAGCACCATGGCGGTGGGTTGCTGCAGCCAGGCCCACAGCACAGGCGCGATCAGGCCCAGGAAGAGGCCGTAGCTGATGGTCAGCACGGTGTGCAGCACGCGCTCGAACGGCGGCAGGCGGCGGGTGCGGTCTTCTTCCAGAAAGTCGGCCAGGGTGATGCCCAGTTCGATCAGCAGCAGGGCCGCCAGCACGGTGGCAAAGGCGCCGCGCCATTCAAACCAGGCCAGGCCGAAAAAGACGACGCCGTAGATGGCCTCGCGCGCGGCGTGTAGCGAGAGTTCATACCGCGCGGAAGTGCGCTGCGGCAACCGGGCCTCCAGCTCGTGGTGCCACAGGTTGTCAAACGCGCCCAGGGCGGCCTGGATGGAGAGCAGCAGAAAGATGGTGTTCATGGCGGTCATGGTGTGAAGCCCTCAGTGGGTAGAAGAATGGGTGCCAGCGGCGTCGGTGGAGTTGTCGGTCACGGGATCGATGACGGGATCGGTGAACACGCCGGATTGGTGGAAGGTTTCGCCCCACAGCGGGTGCACCATGCTCAGCGTGAAGCGGAACTGGCCTGCGCCCAGGTCGGTGTGGGCGACGCGGCAGGTGCCGGGCGTCAGCAAGGTCGGCACGGGGATGCGCAGGCCTGCCACCACCCACCAGAAGCGGCGGCTGCGAAACACCAGTGCGCCGTCTTCTTCCAGCACGTCCAGCGACATGGCCAGGCCGCCGTCGGTGCGTTCCAGCAGGGTGCCGTCGGTGCCCAGCTCCTTGGTGGATCGCACGGTGCGGTCTGCGCCGTGGTGGGCGCCGTTATTGGTGTCCGTGCCAGTGTGAAAGCGCCGCTCCCACACCACACCGCCGCGCCCGTTGTGGCTGACGTTCACGGTGGCGGGCAGGGCGGTGGTGTTGATGTGGGTCAGCGGGCCGCCCCAGGGCCGGGTCAGCGCGGCGTAGACGTGGCCGATCAGCGAGCAGCGCAGGTCCATGTGGCCGTGGTAGCTGACGTCGGCGTGCGCGGTGCCAAAACGGCGCTGCACGGCGGCGGGCAAGCGCGCCCAGGCTGCGGCGCCGGCCAGGGCGGGCAGGTCTAGGAGGCTGGGCTGCGCTGGGTTGGCGGTGCAGTGGCGGGGCGCTGGGGTGAACAGGGCAAACATGGCGGGCTTTGCAGGAGTGGCGGTTGCACTCTCTATTGCGAAACCCGGGCCAGCCTCAGCGGCCGCTGCAAGTGGTTGATTTCATTGAAACTTGCTTGCTGACCTGCATACTTGATTTACAGTGCGCGCAGCCCCCACCGTTAACCCCAGGAACAGGTCACGCCATGATCACCACCACTGTCTGCGCATGCTGATCCACGCCGTCCTCGGGTTTTCGGTGCTCGAAACGCTGGTGCTGGCAGCCCTGCTGCTGGCCTGGGCCGACCGCGTGGCGGGGGCCCGGTTGCTGGCGGCGTTTCTGATCGGTATCTCGCTGTGGATGGTGGGCAACGAGCTGCCCAACTGGCTGGGGCCTGAAACCGAACCGGTGGCGATACGCTTGCTGGCTACCGCGCCGTTCACCTCTGCGCTGTTCTTTCATTTCTGCACTGTGTTTTGC
This sequence comes from Acidovorax sp. GW821-FHT10E04, assembly GCF_059415185.1. NCBI lineage: Bacteria > Pseudomonadati > Pseudomonadota > Betaproteobacteria > Burkholderiales > Comamonadaceae > Acidovorax > Acidovorax sp. GW821-FHT10E04. Next base: position 839,833 of record NZ_JBWKMT010000001.1, on the reverse strand, counting down.
CGTGTGGACCTGGGGCGCTGGGGCGTTGCGACCGCCTATGCGCTGGGTGGGGGCGCCTCGGTGGTCTCCGTCATCCTGGTGCCAGGGCATTTGATAGAGCACCGCGACATCGGGTTGATTGCAGTGGCCGACCCGGTGGGCACCGCGGCCAGCATGGCCTGGGTCATTTTGGGCATTGGCGGGGTGGCGGTGCTGCTGCTGGCCTTGCTGCGCGCGCGCAGGGCTGGCGACGGGCAGAAGTTTCGGCAGATTGCCGCCGTCACCGCGTCGTGCCTGTGGGGCCTACTGTGCCTGGCGGGCTACGGCATTGCGGTGCTGGATTTGCCGATCTACCCGTTTCCGCTGCTGGGCCTTCCGCTGTACTCGTTGATTCTGGTCTACGGCATCTTGCGTTACGGCGTGTTTGTGGCCAACGCTTGGGCGCGCCGCGCGCTGGTATGGGCGCTGCTGTTGGCGCTGGGCGCGGTGGTGCTGGCGCTCACGCCGTTGCTGCCGTTCGAGTCGCGCTGGCTGGGCGGGCTGGCGGTGGCGGCCAGCGTGCTGGCGCTCAACGGCCCGGTGCGCCGCGTGGCCGAGCGGCTGGTGTACCCGGGGGGCGAGGTGTCGGTTGCTGACCTTGGTGCGTGGCGCAGCGCGCTGCTGTCGGCCGAGACACCCCAGGCCCTGGCGCAGCAGGCCGCCATGCTGCTGAGTGCGCGCATTGGAACGCAGGTGGAGGTGCAGGTTGGCACTTCGCCCACTTCCACATCGCCAACGGCGTCAACGGCACCATCAACGCCCCCCGGCAGCACCCCGCAGCTGGTGTGCAGCCCCGCAGAGCAAGGCTGGCAGACCACGCTGCAGGGCTGGGACGCCGCACCGCCCGGGCCGCGCCATGTGGCCGAGCTGTTTGGCACGGTGGTGGCTGAAGCCGCAGCGCGCGTAGAGCAGGCCCAGCAGTTTGCCGCCCGCGAACGCGAGCGCCAGTTGCAGGCCCGGCTGGCCGAGCTGGGTGCGCTGGCCGCCACGGTGGCGCACGACATCCGCAACCCGCTCAACATCATCTCGATGGCCGTGGCCGCTGCGCCCAGTGACACGCGGCGCGAGGTGGCCGACCAGGTGGCGCGCATCGCCAACCTGACGCACGACCTGCTGGACTTTGCCAAACCCTGGAAGCTGGTGCCCCGTGAGCTGGACCTGGCTGCCCATGTGCGCAACGCAGCCCTGCGATTGCCTGAGGTGAGCCTGGGTGCCGGCCTGGCCCAGCCGCTGGTGCTGCAGGCCGACCCCCGGCGGGTGGACCAGGCGCTGACCAATTTGCTGGAGAACGCGCGCATCGCGATGGCCTCCGATGCTGCCGATCCCGATGGGGCTGCAGATGCCATAGCGGCAGCCACGCACAGCCCCGTACACATCGACGCGGAAACCACCGACAACGCCGTGCTGCTGCACATCTGCGACGCCGGCCCCGGCGTGCCCGATGAAATCCGCAGCCGCCTGTTTGAGCCCTTTGCATCGCGCAGCCCCGGTGGCACCGGGCTGGGCCTGGCCATCGTGGCCCGCATCATGGCCGCGCATGGTGGGTCGGTGGCGCTCACCGAACGGCCGCCGTGGAGCACGTGTTTCACGCTGCGCTTTCCTTTGACGACGACGCAACGACTGCCATGACCGCCAACACCACAGACAACGCAGCCGACACCCCGCCGGATGCAGAGCAAGACGCCACGCCGGTGGGCGGGCCGCAAAACGGCCATGTGCTGCTGGTCGATGACGAAGCGGCTTTTCAGCGGCTGGGCGGCGCCTTTTTGCGCAACCTGGGCCATACCGTCACGCTGGCGGGCGATGGCGACCAGGCCCTGGCGGCGTTTGCCAAACAGCAGCCCGAGCTGGTGCTGCTGGACCTGGCCATGCCGCCGCACATGGACCCGGAGATCGGCCTGGAGCTGATCCCGCGTTTTGCGCGCGTGCCGGTGGTGGTGCTGACCGGCCACGGCGACCATGCACTGGCCCTGCGCGCCACCGAACTGGGTGCCTGGGACTTTCTGACCAAGCCCATCGACCCCCACATGCTGCGGTTTGTGGTGGCACGCGGCCTGCGCAAGGCCCGGCTGGATGCCGAACTGGCAACCCTGCGCGCAGGGCAGTCGCTGGACGACATGGGCATGGTGGGGCAGGCGGCGGCCACGGTGCAATTGCGCGCCCTGGTGCGCCGCGTGGCGCCCACCCACGTCAGCGTGCTGGTGCTGGGCCCCACCGGCACCGGCAAAGAACTGGTGGCCCGCGCCTTGCACGCCTGCAGCGCCCGCCGCAGCGAGGCCTTTGTCGCCATCCACTGCGGCGCCCTGTCGGCAGAGTTGCTGGAGAGTGAGCTTTTCGGCCACATGAAGGGCAGCTTCACCGGCGCCTACCGCGACCAGCCCGGCCTGGTGGAGGCCGCGCACGGCGGCACGCTGTTTCTGGACGAGGTGGGCGAGATGCCGCCGCCCATGCAGGTCAAGCTGCTGCGCTTTTTGCAAGAGGGCACTTTTGTGCCCGTGGGCGGCCGTGTGCCAAAACGTGCCGACACCCGCGTGGTGGCGGCCACCCACCGCGATTTGGAATCGATGGTGCGCGACGGTACGTTCCGCGAAGACCTGTTCTACCGCCTCAAAGGCGTGGTGCTGCGCACCCCGTCGCTGGCCGAGCGGCCCGCCGACATCCCGCTGCTGGCCACGCGGTTTCTGCACCGTGTGGCGCACCGCGCCAGCCTGTCGGCCAGCGCCCTGGCATGGCTGATGGCGCGCGAGTGGCCGGGCAACGTGCGCGAGCTCAAGGCCGTGGTGGAGTCCGCCGGGGCCCTGCTGATGCCCGACCAGCGCGAGGTGGATGCCGAGCTGCTGCAACTGGCCAGCGGCGATATGCCCGACGTGAGCGACACCGCAGCGAATCTCAAAACCCATCCGCTGGCCCCGCCCGGCAGCACCGGCCCGCTGGACGCCGCGCTGATGGAGCTGGAAGTGCGCATGGTGCGCGACACCATGGCGGCGGTGGCGGGCAATCAGTCGGAGGCAGCGCGGCGGCTGGGGATCTCGCGGGTGGGGTTGATCAAGAAGCTGACGCGGCTGGGGTTGAAGTGAGCCCGTGAGCGCGACCACAGGCACAGGCACCTTTGCGGCCTAGGCGCTGACTGGAAGGAAGTGCGCGCCGCCCCTAGGAGCCAACCGCCGCGAGGGGTCAGGTCGGTCTGACGGTGGATTCAACGGATGCGGGCGAAGTCGATCCCTCTTTCGCTTGGCGCACCGCCGGCGCGCCGCGTTTGCTGATGAGCAGAACCCCCGCCAGCACCAGCGCGGCCCCCGCCATCTGCGGCCAGGACAGCGGCTCGTCCAGCAGCCAGCAACCGAAGAAGATCGTGAGGATGGGGCCCAGCGTGCCCACCAGCGCGGTTTGGGCTGCGCCGATGCGGCGGATGGCCGCCGAGGTCATGAATACCGGCAGCACGGTCGAGAAAATGGCCATGCCCAGCACGTGCAGGTAGACCGGGGCCGGCTGCACCAGGGAGCCCGCGGGCTGGGACACGATGAAGTGCGCCAGCGTGGCGACCGTGGAGACCAGCATCGCCAGCGCCGTGAAGCGTGCCGCGCCCAGGCGCCGGATGGCGGGCTCGCTGCCCGCCTGGTAGAACGCATACGAGACGGCCGAGCCGAACACGAAGCCCGCGCCGATGAGCACGGCGTGCGTGTCGCCCGCAATGTGCAAGTCGTGCGCGAAGGCCAGGCCGATGCCCGCGTAGGACAGCAGCAGCGCCCCCATCTCGCGCCGGGATGCTCGCTTGCCCATGAACAGCACGCCGATCAGGATGGTGAGCGTGGGGTAGGTGAACAGGATCAGCCGCTCCAGGCTGGCGGTGATGTACTGCAGGCCGATGAAGTCGAGGATGCTCGCGCCGTAGTAGCCCAGCAGGCCCAGCGCGATCACCAGCAGCCAGTCGCGCCGGGTGAGCGGGGCCAGGTTGCGGCTGGCGCGCCAGCCCACCCAGGCGAACACGGGCACGGAAAACGCCATGCGCAGGCACAGCAGGGTGACGGAATCCACCGGCACGGCCTGGGGCACGGCATAGGCCAGCTTCACGAAGATGGCTTTGAAGGAGAAGCCCAGCGCGGCCAGGATGGCGAGGATGAGGCCGAGGCGTTCGGCGGACCAGTGTTTCCAGGGCATGGGATGCGGGCAGAGGGTGGGGGCGCGGGGTTGGAAAGGGCGCGCTGCAAACGGTCAGGGCATGTAAAAAATGCGAACGCCATGCAGGCTCAAAGGCGGGCCCAGAAAGATCGATGCGCCCGATGGTGCCTGCAGGGCGCGGCGGGCACAATTGTTATTGCCGCAACCGTTCGTTCGTTGTGGACGAATGCCAAGGGGCCTCCATTGACCTATGACCTGATCGATCTGCGCCTTTTTGTCGCCATTGCCGAAGAGCGCAACCTCACGCGCGGCGCCGCGCGCGCCTGTCTGGCGCCTTCGTCGGCCAGCCACCGGCTGCGGCGCCTGGAGGAGGCGCTGAACACCGCGCTCTTCGAGCGCCAGACCCGGGGCCTCGTGCTCACCCGTGCGGGCGAGGCGCTGCTGCGCAATGCCCGCCAGGTGCTGGCCAGCATCGAGCAGATGCATGCCAACCTCTCGCCGTTTGCCACTGGCATCCGCGGCCACGTGAGCCTGTGGGCCAACACGCATGCCACGCACACCTTCCTGCCCGACGACCTGGCGGGTTTCCTGAAGCGGCATCCGCAGCTGAGCGTGAGCCTGGAGGAGCGCACCAGCGCGGACATCGTGGTGGCGGTGGCCAGCGGCGAGATCGAGGTGGGCGTGCTGGCCGACAGCGGCTCGGGCGCGGGGGTGGAGCTGGCCCCGTACCGGCAGGACCGCCTGGTGCTCATCGTGCCGGCGGGCCATGTGCTGGCCGGGCGGGCGAAGGTGGGGTTCGCCGAGGTGCTCGACCACGCGTTTGTCATGCTGCACGCGGGCTCGGCCATCCACACCTTCACGATGAATGCCGCCGCCGAACTGGGCCGGCACCTGGACGTGCGCATCCAGGTGCGCAGCTTCGAGGCGGTGTGCCGCATGGTCGGGGCGGGCGTGGGCATCGGGCTGGTGCCGCGCGGCGCGGCCTTGCAGGTGGCGGGGCTGAGCGAGCCGCCGGTGGTGGTCGAGATGGACGAGCCCTGGGCTCAGCGCGACCTGCAGATCTGTGTGCGCAAGGGGGCGGTGCTGTCGGGTTTTGCCCAGGCGCTGGTGGCGCACCTGCGCCTGGGCGCGGGGCCCTTGGGCTGATCAGATCAGGCGGCGGCTGCAGTGGTCACCGTGACGCCGCCCGCCTGCAGCTTCTTGCGCAGTGCGGCGGGCGTGGACGCGGGCACCACCAGGGCCGCCAGTTCGCCGAGGGGCGCAATCGTGAAGGGCGATGCCGCGCCCAGCTTGTCGGCGGATGCCAGCACCACGGTTTCGGCCGCGCGCTGGTGCAGGGCGCGTTTGACGGCGGCCTCCTCGAAATCGCCCGTGGTCAGGCCCGCTTCGGCATGCACGCCGGTCACGCCCATCAGGTACAGGTCTGCACGCATCTGCGCGGCGGCCTCGACCACGCTGGCGCCCACGTTCACCATCGAGTGGCGGAAGAGGCGGCCGCCCAGCACCAGTACCTCGATCTGCAGGTGGCCGGCCAATGCCACGGCCACGGCGGGGCTGTGCGTGACCACGGTGGCGCGCAGGTGCAGCGGCAGGTGCAACACCACCTGCAGCGAGGTGGTGCCACCGTCGAGGATCACCACCTGGCCGGGCCGCACCAGGGCCGCCCCGGCACGGCCCAGGGCGCGTTTGTCTTCAGGGGCCAGCTGCTCACGGGCCTGCAGGCTGCCCACGGCGGCCGAGGCGGGCAGGGCGCCGCCATGCACGCGCTGCAGCAGGCCCTCGGCGGCCAGTTCGCGCAGGTCGCGCCGCACGGTGTCTTCCGAAATGCCCAGCTCTTCGCTGAAAGCCTTGGCCACGATCTGTCCGTCCCGCCGAAGGCGGTCGAGCAGGAGTTGCTTGCGTTGTGTGGTCAGCATGGGTGGGTTGCGTGAATTTGCATGTTTGTGCATGATATTGCACGTATTGAATATTGCAAAACCATGCCCGCCCCTTCCGACACTGACTTTCCGCTGCTGGTGCTGATCGCCGGCCCGTACCTCTCTGGCACCGACGGCGACGCGGACCGCATCGCCGCCAACCGGGCCCGCCTGGAGGCGGCCGCGCTGCCGATCTACGCGCGCGGCCATCTGCCCCTGCTGGGCGAGTGGCTGGCATTGCCCATCATCCATGCGGCGGGCGGGCGCGAGCCGGGCGATGCCGTCTTCCATGCCTACCAGTACCCGGTGGCAGAGCGGCTGCTGGCGCGCTGCGATGCCGTGCTGCGCCTGCCCGGCGCGTCGCGCGGCGCGGACATGGACGTGGCGCGGGCCCGGGCACGCGGGCTGCCCGTGTTCCACCACGTCGATGAGCTGCCCCGGCGCCAGGCTGGCGCCCGGGGGCATGCCGCATGAGCCGCCCGGTGCCCGCCGTGCCCATCGCCGAGCTCAATGCCCGCGCGGAGCACGTGAAGCTGCTGGACGTGCAACTGCTGTCCGACAACTGGTACGTGCTGCGCAAGGTCAGTTTTTCGCTGCGCCGGCGCGACGGCCAGTGGCAGACGCTGAGCCGTGAGGCCTATGACCGGGGCAACGGCGCGGCGCTGCTGCTGTTCGACCCGCGCAGGGGCACGGTGGTGCTCACGCGCCAGTTCCGGCTGCCGGCCTTCCTCAATGGGTGCGCGGACGGATTGCTGGTCGAGGCCTGCGCCGGGCTGCTTGACGGGGACGACCCCGAGACCTGCATCCGCCGCGAGGCGCAGGAGGAAACCGGCTACCGCGTGCGCCAGCCGCGCAAGGTGTTCGAGGCGTACATGAGCCCGGGTTCGGTCACCGAGAAGCTGCACTTCTTCATTGCCGAGTACGAGCCGCAGGACCGCGTGCGGGCCGGAGGCGGCCTGGTGAACGAGGGCGAGGACATCGAGGTCATCGAGATGCCGCTGGCCGAGGCCCTGGCGGGCATCGCCGGGGGCGCCATCCAGGACGGAAAGACGATCATGCTGCTGCAGCATGTGGCGCTGCGGCAGCAATTTGCTACTGTTTAGATAGCTGCTTGCGCTTTACCCATGGGCGCTGGAGGCCGATTTTCTTCAAACCGGCGGGCCAGCGGGCGCGGTGGCTAGGCCTTCTTCTTGACCAGCCCGTAGATCACCAGCAGCACGATGGCACCGGCCACCGACGCGATCCATCCGGCGGGCGCGCCGGGCGCGTACCAGCCCATGGCGCTGCCCACATAGCTTGCCGCCAGCGACCCGGCAACGCCCAGCACGGTGGTCATGATCAAGCCCAGCTTGTCGTCGCCGGGTTTCACGGCGCGCGCGATCAGCCCGACGATGAAGCCGACGATGATGGTTCCGAGGATGGACAGCATGCAATTCCTTTCAATCAAGAGTGCGCAGGCCCGGCAGTGGGCTCCGGCAATGACTGTAATGGCATTTTCGGAGCCGGCGGCTCTCGGAACCCGTTCCAGGTCTTTTCGGGGATCGCATTGGCGTGCAATCGCCCGATGACATTCCAGCCTTCGGGCAAGCGCCTTGCCGGGCGGCCTGCTGCGTTGCGGCGCTTGCCCGTAGCCGGGCTGTCGGCGGGCTCCTTGCGGGCTATCCGGGCGGCGCGCCGCGCCTGGCATCCCATTGTGGCCAGGCGCTTGCGCGACTTCTAGAAAACCTCGAACAGGCTCAGTGCCTCACCAGCCGCAGCGGCTCGCCGATGCGCGCCTTCACCACGTCCTCGCGGTGGAAGGGCAGGGTGTGCCACTGCTTGGCAGAGAACAGGCGCATCTGGTCGTTGGCGTGTGGCGATGCCGGGTTGGTGGACTGGCCGTAGGTCAGGATGGCCTGGGCCACCGGGCCTTTGGCGTCGAAGGTCACCGTCTGCACGTAGCTGGTGCCGTAGTCGATGCGCAGGCCACGCGCATTGAGCGGCGCGGGTTCCTGGCGGCCCAGGTTGTTGAGCACGCCTTCGAACTCCTCGCCGCCATGCAGCGCGATGGGCTCTTCGGTGATGTCCGGGCGCTGCACGCTGCCCAGGGTGGCGTCCAGCGCAAAGCCGCTCGCGCGGACGGTCTTCACGGCGCCGTCCAGGGCTTCCCACACCTTGGCGGCGGTGGCGGCGTCGTCCATCTTCAGGCCGGCGGGCGTGGCCACGGGTCGTGCCGGATCGAACGGCACGCGGTGCACGCCGGGGATGTTGCGCGCGGTGCGCCAGAACTCGCGGAACACATGGGCGCCGCGCGCGTCCAGGTTGTTGCGGCGGTCCCAGCCCTTCAGGGCGGCGCAGCCGCCGCGCGACTCTGCCGAGGGCGCCTTGTCGCAGGCGGCCAGCAGGTCGGGCACCACCACCTGGGCCATGAAGTTGCGGTTCTGGAACAGCTGGTCCTGGATGGCCTGCGGCGTGACCTTGCCGCGGCCGAGCATCTCGGGGATTTCCGCGAGGCCGGCGCGCGTGCGGGGCCGCGTGAGGCTGGCGTCGCCCACCATGGGCGAGATGCCGTCGAACTTCTGCCCCGGGTGGGTGTAGACAAAGCTGTCGTTGCTGTTGTGCACCCAGTCCGTGCGGAAGGCCACGGGCATGCGGCCGATGGGGATCAGGCCCGGGACGGGCGATGCGCTGTCGCGGTGCCAGTCGCAGTCGGCGCGCGATCCGTTCAGCACCACCAGGCCTGCGGCGGCCCGCAGCGCGGCGGCGGGCTGGCTGGGGGCGCAGCGCGCGAGCTGCGCGGCGTCCATGTCCGGCACCACGCTCACGTCGGCGTACATGGCCTGTCCGCTGCGGTCGGCCGCCAGGGTGTTCACCCAGGGCAGGCCCAGGTTGGCGTGCGCCTTGTGCAGGTCCTGCACCGAGCGGGCGCGCGCAAAGGCCAGGGCCGCGTCCATCATGCGGGTGTTGCCGGTGTTGGCGTCGCGCAGGGCGTAGGCGGTCCTGGCGTTCCAGGTCAGGCCGGCGCGGGGCACCACCACCAGCGGGCCCCAGCGGGTGGACCACACGGTGTGCTCGCGCGCCTGGAGCTTGCCGTCCGGGCCGGGAACCTGGGCGCTGACCTTGCGGGCCGTCATCTTCTCCGGCTTGCCGTCCACCAGGTAGGTCGTGGGGTCGCCCTCGGCCAGCGTCACTTCGTAGAACGTGAAACGCTTGCCGGTGGACACCGTGTGCGACCAGGCGACATCTTTGTTGAAGCCGATGGAGACCATGGGGTAGGTGCCGATGCCCACGCCCATCACATCCATCTGGCCGGGGATGGTGAGGTGCATTTCATAGAAGCGGTTGGGGCCGCTCCACGGAAAGTGCGGATTGCCCAGCAGCATGCCGCTGCCGTTGGCCGTCACGTCCTTGCCAAAAGCCCAGGCGTTGGAGCCCAGGGGCGAGTCGAGCAGGCCCACCTCGCGCAGCGCCTGGGCGGCGTCGGCCAGCTCCACGCCAGGGGCGGGGGCCTGCGCGGCCTTGGCGGCGGGCGGCTGGGCGCCCAGCATGCCGTCGGCCAGCGCGGCGATGCCGGCCTGCACGGCCACCACTTCGGCCATGCGGCGGTACTGCGCCAGCGTCATGGGCTGCACCCAGGGCTTGCCGCGGCAGGCATCGGGCAGCGCGGCGGCGTTGTCGGCCAGGTAGCGGTTGTAGCCCGCCACGTAGCCGCGCGCCATGGCCTGCACCTGCGGGCTCGTGGCCGCCCAGTGGCGCTCCAGCGCGGCGTCGTCCATGTGGGCGGCCATGAACAGGTCGATCTGTTCGTTGGGAATGTAGCGGCGCCCCAGCAGGCCGATGGCCTGGCCGCCGAAGGTGCTGCTGCGCTGGCCGCGCGCGGTCACCAGCTGGTCGACCGTCATGCAGACGTTGTCCTGCGCATAGGCATAGGCCACGCCGTAGGCCAGCGATTCGGGGTCCTGCGCGGTGATGTGCGGAATGCCGTAGGTGGTGCGCTCGATGGTCACGCCGCGGTCGCTGCCCGCCGCGCCGGGCTGGATGGCGCAACCCGCCAGAAAAAGGGCGGCGCAGGCAGCGGCGAGGGTGGTCAATGCCGTCGTCTGGCCGGCGGTGGCTGGGGTCTGTCGCATGGGTTCAGGTCTCCTGGGTGTTGGACCCGCGGGCGGTTCGCATCGCCGGCGGGGTGCTGTGGTCGCGCAGCCATGCTACTGCCCGGTAACACCTCAACGGGGTGGTGGTCTGGCCACGAATGGTGGCAATATCGCCACCATGTCCACCCGCACCACCGTCCTTTCGTCCTGCGTGAATGTGGGCATCCTCTGGGGGCGCGACAGCATTGCCAGCACGGCCACCGCGGTGGTGGACGCCCTGCGTGCCATGAACATGCTGGCCGCCATGCGGCCCGGTGGCGCGCAGCCCGCGCTGCGCTGGTTCTGGCTGCCGATGCCGCATGAGGGCGATGCCACCCCGCCCCCCGTGCCAGCAGGGGGCGATGGCTGGCAAGGCCCTCTGCACGTGGTCGTCATCCCCGGCTGGCTGGTGCCCACGGGGCCCCAGTTGCGCGAGGTCAGCAGCCGCTACAGCCAGCACTTCGGCGCCATGCTGCACAGCCACCTGCGCGGGGGCGGCAGGGCCCTGGCGCTGTTCAACGGCTCCAGCCTGCTGGCCCACTGCGGGTTGCTGGCGGGGCGCAAGGCGGCGCTGCCGTGGGTGTTCGCGCCGTCCATCGTGCTGCAGTCCAGCGAGAGCGGGCCGGCTGCCGCCGATGGGGCGCCTCCTGCCGACGTGGTGTGGCAGCGGGAGCAGGCCTGGCAACGCGATGGCGCCCTGTGGACCACGGCATCCCTGCAGGACACCCTCCCAGCCGTGCTGGACCTGCTCGGCCACACGCCCGCCGCCGAACTGGCGCAGGCGGCAATGCACGCGCTGCTGTTCGACCGGGAGCGGCAGCTGACGGCCACCGCCGCCATGGAAACCCCCACCGGCCATCCGCTGGCCGCGGGCGCCCTGGAGCTGGCGCGGCGCTGGCTGCAGGCCCACCGCAACGAACCCTACAGCCTGCAGGCCACGGCCCGCGCCGCTGCCACCAGTCCGCGCACCTTGCTGCGCTGGTTTGCCCAGGTGCATGGCGAAAGCCCCCAGGACTACCTGCACCGCCTGCGCATCGCCCAGGCGCAGGCGTTGCTGCAGACCACCTACCTGACCGTGGAAGATGTGGCGCAGCAATGCGGCTACAGCGACACGGGCAGCTTTCGCAAGGTGTTCGCCCGCGTGTGCGGGGTGACGCCAGGGGCCTACCGCCAGCGCTTCAAGCTGCGCACTTCGCGCAAGCAGTGGCTGGCGCGGCAGGCCCCGCCCGGGGCCGACAGCGCAGGAGAAGCCTGACAGGCCGGCACGGCGGGTGCACAAGCCACCCGGCCGCAGCCCGCCCGCGCCGGGCCACAGGCGATAATCCATGGTTGCTATTGAAATAATAGCTGTGCGGCATGAGTGCACCAGCGCATGCGGCCGCTTTCTCCTGATTTCCGTTCATTGAAGCCTTTTTTCTCCATGCAAGCCCTGCTCGACGCCATCGCCGCGATGCCCCTGCCCACCGATGCCCAGCGCATCTTCCACGGCCGGGGCGGGCTGCACCCGGGCTGCGAGCAATGGGTGCTCGATGTGTACCCGCCCGTTTTTGTACTCACCAGCTTTGCCCCGGCCACCGAGGAAGCGCTCGACGCCATTGGCGCCGCGCTGCAGGCGCGGTGGTCGCTGATCGCGCCGGATGGCCAGCCGCTGAACTGGGTGTTCCAGCACCGGGGCGAGGCGCTGCGCGCCGAGGGCCGCAGCGATACCCGCCTCATGGCGGGCGCCGTGCCCGACCCGCATGCGGTCACCGAGGCCGGCGCACGTTTTCGCGTGCACGTGCTGCGCGGGCAGAACCACGGCCTGTTCCTGGACATGGCCGGCGGCCGCCGCTGGGTGCGCGACTTTGCCGCCGCGCGCGGCGCGGACCGCTACGGCCTGAAGGTGCTCAACCTCTTTGCCTACACCTGTGCGTTCTCGGTCGTGGCGCTGCAGGCGGGCGCGCGGCAGGTGGTCAACGTGGACATGAGCCATGGCGCCATCGCCGTGGGCCAGCAGAACCACCAGCTCAACGGCATCGCCACGGGCGCGAGTTTTCTGGCGCACGACATCTTCAGCAGCTGGGGCAAGATCACCCGCAGCGGGCCGTATGGCCTGGTCATCGTGGACCCGCCGAGCTACCAGAAGGGCAGCTTCGTGGCCACGAAGGACTATGCCCGCCTCATGCGCCGCCTGCCGGACCTGCTGGCGCCCGGCGGACACGCGCTGCTGTGCCTGAACGCGCCGGAGCTGGGCGAGGGATTCCTGCGGGAGCAGATGCAGGCGCTGGCGCCCGGGCTGTCGTTCGTGGAGAGGGTGGACAACCCGGCGGCATTTGCGGACGTGGACCCGGAACGCGCCCTCAAGGTGCTGGTGTACGCGGCGCCGGACCTTTAAGCGCCGTCTCCGGGACATGCGCCGGGGACCAACGCCATGCCCATGCCATTCGGGCTTTGTGGATTTGGGATGGCTTCTGATATTCTTTGCGGCGCCCGAGTGAACGGGCCCGCATTGTCATGGCCTCGCCGCCTGCCGCAATCCTGGCGCGCTGGTGCGCCTCACCAGGTTCTTCTCATCGACGTATGGTCCGATTCTTTCTCATTTTCATCGTGGTGCTGGCGGTTCTCTTTCGCATCGACATGCTCGACGAGGTGCAACGGGTCGCCATCGAGCCCTGGACCAGCCTGCTAGCCACCGCCAGCGCGGCGCTCATGACCCCGCTCGATGCCGACGTGGCGCACCACGGCCGCATCCTCATGAGCAAGGCCACGGGCTTCGCGGTGTCCATCGAGGCGGGCTGCAACGGGGTGGAGGCAGCGATCATCCTCATCGCCGGCATGATCGCGTTTCCTTCGAGCTGGAAGCACAAGCTCGCCGGCATCGCCATCGGCATCGCGGCGGTGCAGGCCGTCAACCTGCTGCGCATCATCAGCCTGTACTACCTGGGCAAGTGGAACATGACCGTGTTCGAGTTTGCCCACCTGTACCTCTGGCAGGCGCTCATCATGCTGGATGTGCTGGTGGTCTGGATGCTCTGGATCCGCTGGATCGCCCGGCAACAACCTCCCTCACCCCCTCAACCCCCCCTCGCCAATGCAGCTTAGTTCGGTCGGACGTTTCCTGCTGGTCGCCATTGGCAGCCTGCTGTGCCTGATGCCGTTGTGGTACTACCTGTCGCCGCAACTCTCCAAGCCCGTGTTCTTCATGGCGGGCGAGGCGTCTTCCGCCGTGTTCCACTGGGCGCTGAGCTACACCCAGAAGGAGACCACCGGGGTGCTGAACACCACGCTCAAGGTGGTCTCGGTGCAAAACGGCCAGTTCCGCTCGGGCAAGCTCGCCCCCGTGGTGGACTACCGCCTGCTGGGCTACGGCATCGTGATCCTGTGGGCATTGCTGCTTGCCTCGTTTCCTCGCGGCTGGGTGCGAAAGCTGCTCATCGGCTCGGTGGCCATGCTGCCGATCCAGGCGGTCAACGTCGCGCTGCAGTGGTGCAACGACGCCTTCAACCGCGCTGGGCGCGAGGTGTTCGTGCAGACGGGGCTGCCCGGGTGGGTGGCCGACGTGGTGGCGTTCCTCTACCACTTCAACCTGTTCATCTTCACCGCGCTGGCCCCGGTGATGCTGTGGCTGCTGCTGGACCGGGAGTTCCTGGCCAAGCTGCATGCCCAGGCACGGGCGGCGGCCGCTGTCCAGCAGCCGCCGCAACCCCAGCAACCCCAGCAACCTGAGTAGGCCGCACGGCCGTGGCCGGTTGCGCGGTGGGCCCGGGCGGGGAGGTCAGTGCTGCGGGCGGGCGTCCACGGGTGTTTCCGTGTGCATCACGCAGCGCCACTCGCCGTCCTTGCGCATCCAGACGGACGAATCCGTCATTTCCTGATTGATTTCTTCCGACTTTCCACGGGGCGTGAGGGCCTGCCGCGCGTGGTAGGTCAGGACGGCCGTGTTGTCGTCGGGGAACAGCACGTTCATGTTGCTCAGCTCGAAGGACTTGATCACCATCGGGCCCTGTTCCGCCATCCGCCGGTAGGTTGCGTGGTCAAACTGCATGGCGCCGTGGCTGCTGACCATCAGTGCCGGTTCATCGAGCATGGCGAGGGCGGTGTCCGTGTCCTCGTCGACCATCGATTGCCAGAATTTCCTTTCCAGCTGCATGAGCTCATTGCTTGCCGTGCGCATGTCGTGCTCCTAGGTGGTGGTGAAAGGGACCACACTGCGCGCCGGCCGGCCCGCCGGATGTCGGACGGGAAAGCAGGCGCCCGTCAGCACGTTCCTACCGGCGCCCGGCATGCCGTGGGGCGGGGCCCTGCGGGTATCACCCCCCTGGGCCTCTGGTTGCAGGTGGTAACCTAGTCTGGCAGCCGGGCGGCATGCCGCTGCGCGCAATGGGTGCAATTTCGGGGCTCCAGGAGGTTCAAGCTGTTCTTTCCACTGTTTTCCACAGAGAAAAAAGAAGAAGGAGAGGGCGCGGCGGGCGCCATGGACGCGGCGGACACCGCGCAGGACGCCAGCCCCGCGGTGTCGCCGGAGCGCAGCTTCAACACGAGGCTGTCGATCCATGTCGCGATCGCGATCCTCGCCACGGCGCTGCTCGCGCTGACGATCGTGGTGCCGACGTTCCACGAATTCGAGATGGCGCGGCAGGGGCTGCACGACATCCAGCATTTCCGGCGCGTTCTCGATATCGCCACCCTGGTCGCGGCGGAGCGGGGGCCCGCGAATGTCGTGATGTCCGAAGCGCCCGCGCCCGACAGCGCGGGAACCCGGCGCCTGGCACAGTTGCGGTCCCGGGTGGACGCCGCGCTGGCGGCGCTGGCGCAGCCGCAGCCGCCGCGCTGGGGCCTGCACCACCACCCCGTGCCGCCGGAGTTGCTGGAGGGTGTCACGCAGCAGCTGGCCCGGGCGCGGCGCCAGGTCGACGAGGCGGCGGCGGTGCCCCTGGCCTCGCTGCGTCCGGACGAGCTGGATGCGGCCATCCAGGGCATGTTCGAGGCGTCCGACAAAGTCCAGGCGATCATCGCTTGGCAGGCCAACGAGATCCTGCACCACGACGCGAGCCTGGCCTCTCCCGTCCTGATCGGCCAGATGCTCAACGACTTCCGGGACTATGGGGGACGGGCCGCCTCGCAGATCATGGCGCCCATCGCCCTGAGGCAGCGCCTGCCGCTCAAGAACATCATCGAGAGCCGGCAAACGCAGGGGCGGCTGAGGGCGCTGTGGCAGGTGATCGGCGCCCACGGGGGGCTGCATGACAATGAAACGCTGGCAAGAACCCGCGAAGAGATCGAACGCGGCTACTTCGGCGATGGTTTTGCGCTGATCGACCGGCTGATCGCCGAAGGACGCCCGGGCGCCCGCTACACGATGTCGGCGACCGAGTTCACCGAGCGCTACGTGCCGACCATGCGGCCGATTGAAACCTACCGCAGCGTTTTCCTGGACGCGGCGGTCAAGCGGTCCGAGCACAACAGGGATGCGGCGCTGGCCACCCTGGCGGCGGTGGCGGTCGTGACGGGCGCCATCTTCGCGATCCTGGTGTGGCTGATTCTTTCGGTGCGGGCCCGCGTCTTCCGCCCGCTGCTCCATGCCCACGCGGCGGTCCTGCGGCTGGCCGAAGACCGGCCCGCCGTGCCCTACGGGCACCCCACGGCCGCGGGCGAGGTCACCGGCCTCTTTCGCGCCATCGAGGTGCTCCAGGGCAAGCTCAGGGAGCGGGCGTCCATGGCCAACGAGCTCAAGAGCCTGGCGGAGACGGACGGCCTGACCTCGCTGCTCAACCGCCGGGCGCTCGACGGGCACGCGCAGGCCCCGCGGGCCGGAAGGGGCGCGGGGGGCCCGATGTGCCTCATCCTCCTGGACATCGACCACTTCAAGGCCGTCAACGACACCCACGGCCATCCCACCGGCGACCGCGTGCTCATCCAGGTCGCCAGGCTGCTGCGCACGGTTCTGCGCTCCAACGACATCGTGGCCCGTTTTGGCGGGGAGGAGTTCGCGGTGCTGGTTGCGGGGGACGACATGGCCGGGACCCTCGTGATCGCCGAGAAGCTGCGCCAGGCGCTCGAGCGGGAAACCTTCACCTCGGCGGAGGACACCGCGCTGCGCGTCACGGCCAGCTTTGGCGTGGCGTGCGGCTACCGGGGCGAGGCCGGATGGCCGCAGCTGGTGGAACGGGCGGATGCCGCGCTGTACCGCGCGAAGGCGGACGGCCGCAACTGCGTGCGCTCGGCGCCCATGGCGCCGGTGCCGCAAGACGGGCCGGTACCCGTGCCACTCCCGCCAGGGTAGCCCCGGGGCCGTTTCCCGCTACCCCTGGCGGGCCGCCGCGCGCGGCTCCAGCATCTCCAGGATCAGGCTCCACTCGGCAGGCTCCACCGGCGTGATCGACAGGCGGTTGCCCCGCTGCAGCACCCGCATCTCCCCCAGTTCGGGGCGCGCCCGCAGCTGCGCCAGGTTGACGAGCCGTGTCTTGCGCACCGCCTGCACGTCCAGCAGCAGCCAGCGCGGCTTGTCCGGCGGGGATTTGGGGTCGTGGTAGGGCGATTGCGGATCGAACTGGGTGGGGTCGGGCCGCACGGAAGACGCCACGCGGGCAATGCCCGCGATGCCCGGTTCCGGGCAGCTGGAGTGGTAGAACAGCACGCCATCGCCGATGTGCATCTCGTCGCGCATGAAATTGCGCGCCTGGTAGTTGCGCACCCCGGTCCAGGGCACGGTGGCGTCCGGGGCAGCCAGGGCGTCGTCGATGGAGCACTCGTCCGGCTCGGACTTCATGAGCCAGTAGCGGGGCGCGCGGTGGGATGCGGTGGGCGTGGTCATGGCGCCATTCTGGCAAAGGCCGATTCGCCCTGGTGCCCCGATGGGCTGCCGGGGCAGGGGTGCTTTTGCTATCGAATATGTAGCTATCGGCGCATATCCATGAAGCGCCAGGGCCCTGAAAGATTCAAAAAACGACAACCACCCCACATGCATTGCGCGTGCGCGCGGCGGGTCGCAGAATCAGGCCTGCCCCCGTCCGGGCGCCGCGCGGCCCCCGTCCAGGCCGTGCCAGCGCACGGGAGGCGCAAATTTTTCCAGCACACAAGAACACAGGGAGGAGGACGTGACGCCGTGGCCGGCCGCGCCTTGCCCGCCACGCTGCCGGTGGCGGGCAGGGCCCCGGCCGCCATGCGCCACGTCATCAGCACACCGATGGCCACCAGCAACACCCGGAGAAAGAAGCACCGCGAGGCCCAGGCGCGCAAGGGCGGGGGCAAGTCCGGCACCTGGGCGATGGCGCTGTTCGCGCTGCCCTTTGCCGCCGTGGGCGTGGGCATGCTGCTTTTCGGCGTGTTGCCCACGCTGTACGACTGGGGTCGCATGCAGGGCTGGCAGCCGGTGTCGGCCACGCTGGTGTCGGCGCGTCTGGAGACCTCGCGTGGCAGCAAGTCCACCACCTACAGCGTGTCGGCCAGCTACCGCTACCAGGTGGGGGGCCGGGACTATCAAGGCCAGCGCGTGGCGATTGGGTCCGGCGCGGACAACATCGGCGACTTCCAGGAGCAGCTGGGGGAACGCCTGGAGGCTGCCCAGCGCGAGGGCCAGCCGGGTGAACCCGTCGAACCCCCACGAGGCCGTGCTGGACCGCAGCCTGCGCCCGGGCATGCAGCTGTTCAAGATGCTGTTCGTGGTGCTGTTCGGCGGCGTGGGCCTGGGCATGCTCCATGGCGCATGGCGCGACCCCCGCGCCGGGCGCGGCACGCAGGCGCTGGAGGCATCGGCCCAGCCCTGGATGGGGCGGCCGGCCTGGGCGGGCAACAGCATCCGGTCGAACAAGCGCTATGAGGTGTGGGTCGCATGGACATTTGCCCTGGTCTGCAATGCGATCGCATGGCCGTCCGCGATCGCCCACCGGGACGAGGCGCTGGACGGCCCCCAGTACCTGCTGGTGGCCGTGTTCGGGGCCCTGCTGCTGGCTGCTGTCGCGACGCTGGTGTGGGCCGTGCGGGCCACGCTGGATGCCTGGCGCTTTGGCGATGTACGGCTGGTGCTGGACCCGTTTCCAGGCGCCATCGGCGGCGATTTTGGCGCCACGCTCGCGCTGCCCGTGGCGCACCGGCCCGGGCAGCAGCACTTCGCGGTCACGCTCAGCTGCGTGCGGCACTACCGCAGCCGCACTGGCGGCAAGAGCGAGTCGCGCGAAACCACGGTATGGCAGAGCCAGGGCGTGGCCCAGGTCGAGCCCCGGGGCGATGGCATCCAGCTGGGTTTGCGCCTGCGGGTGCCGGCGGGCCTGCCCGCCACGGAGCCGGTGGACAGCGAACACCACGCATGGCGGCTGCAGGTGGAATCGGCCGATCCCGGGCTCAGGTTCCTGCGTGTGTTCGACGTGCCGGTGTACGCCACCGGCGCGGCTTCCCACGGGGCGCGCGCGGACGCGGCGCAGCATCCGCAGCTGCGGGAAATGCGCCACGCCGAGGTGGCCGCGGTGAGCGAGCTGGAGCGCATTCCCGGTGGGGTGCGGCTGTACCTGCCGTATGGGCGCGCCTGGAAGCAGACCATCGTCTGGATGCTCGCCGGGGCGGTGTTCGTGGGCATTGCCGCGCTGGCGGGCGGCCAGGATGTGCCGGTGCTCTTCCTCATCGCCTTCGGCGGCCTGGGCGGGGCGGCGGTGGTGGGCGGCTTCTACGCGGTGGCCAACAGCCTCAGCGTGGAGCTGGACGGCCGGGGCATCCGCACCGAGCGGCGGCTCCTGGGGCTCATGCTGGTCCACCACCAGGCGCCCGCCACGGACATCGCCCGGCTGCGGGTGGCCGAAAGCTATTCCACCCAGACGGGGGCGCGGCAGGAGACCTTCTACCGCATCGAGGTGGAGCTGCGCAACGGCAAGCGGCTCACCGTGGCCGACAGCCTGCGCGGGCGCGCGGCGGCCGACCACCTGCTGGCCTCCATCGCGTCGCAGACGGGGTATCCGCGCTAGGCAGCGCCGCCTGCTGAAGAGACCGGCCCAGGTTCCTGGCGCGCCCGGCGAAAGGTGAGGTTGATGCGCTGCGCGCCCGTCAGCGCATGCGCGGCCTCGGCCAGCGGCAGCACGCCATGGAACCGCAGGCGCGCCGGGCCGCCCCACACGACCGCGTCGCCATGCAGCAGCCCCACGCGGCGGGCCTTGTCCGTGCGCTGCGCGCCACCCCACAGGAAGACCGCCGGGATGCCCAGGCTGACGGACACGATGGGGTGGTCGTAGTTGCCCTCGTCGCGGTCCTGGTGGAGCGACAGCCGCGTGCCCGGGCTGTAGCGGTTGATGAGGCAGGCGTCGGGCGCGAAGCCGGGGTAGCCCGCCGCCCCTGCGGCCTCGCGGGCCAGCGCATGGAAAACCTCCGGCATGGGCGGCCACCGTTCGCCCGTCAGCGGGTCCGTGGGGCCGTAGCGGTAGCCGCTGCGGTCGCTGATCCACCCCAGCGGCCCGCAGTTCGTCATGGCCACCGACATGCGCTTGCCGCCGGGCGTGACCAGGTGCCTGAACGGTGCGCGGGCCGCCACCGCCTCGACGGCCTGCAGCAGCTGCGCCGCCTGCGCCAGGGCAAAGCCGCGCAGCACCACGGCGCCTGGCTCCAGCCATTCGGGCGCCTGGGGCGTGGCGGGCAGTTCATCAAAAAGACCGAGGTTCATGGATTCATGGTTCTAGCGTGATGGCCCGGGCCGGTGCAACGGGCGCGATCCGGGCGAGCGCGCCCGTGGAACTGGCTCCGCCAGGCCACCGGGCGCGGCCCTCCCGCGCCGCGAGAGAGGGGTGAAGGCCCCGAAGGCGCCTCGGCGGGAGCATCGCTATGCAGCATCGTGAAAGATGATGCCCGCCGTGTGCCGCTGCCCCGAGCGCACGCGGCTCACGCCGTGGCGCATGTGGACGCGGTAGACGCCGCGCGTGCCCTGCACGGGGCGGTGGTGCACGGCGAAGGCCACGGCATCGCCCTGGCACAGGGGGACGACCTCGGCGCGCGACTGCATGCGCGGGCGCTGCTCGGTCAGCACGAACTCGCCACCGGTGAAGTCGCGGCCGGGCTCCGACAGCAGGATGGCCACCTGCAGCGGGAACACGTGCTCGCCGTACAGGTCCTGGTGCAGGCAGTTGTAGTCGCCGCTCGCGTACTGCAGCAGCAGTGGCGTGGGGCGCAACTGGCCCGCCGCGTGGCAGCGCGCGATGAAGTCGGCATGGCGCGGCGGGTAGCGCGCATCGATGCCCATGGCGGCGTTCCAGTGGTTGGCGATGGGGCATAGATGGGGGTACAGCGCATCGCGCAGCCCGGCCACCACGTCCGGCAGCGGGTAGCTGAAGTACTGGTACTCGCCCAGGCCAAAACCATGGCGCTGCATCACCACGCGGCTGCGGAACAGGGGCGGGCCGGCGTGGCGGTACAGCCCCGCGAGCGCTGTGCATTCGTGCTCGCCCAGCAGCCGAGGCAGTACCGCATGCCCCTGCGTGTGCAGGTCGTCGGTGGCCTGGGCCCAGTCGAGGGCCGCCACGCGGGCAGGCCAGGGGTGCGTGTCCTGGGGCAGGGCACTCATGCGGCCTTCTCCCGCGTGTGTGCTGGTTCAGCGGCGCCGGCTTCGCGGTCCAGCAGCGCCCGCTTGCGCTCCACGCCCCAGCGGTAGCCCGAGAGCGCGCCGTCGCTGCGCACCACCCGGTGGCACGGTATGGCCACCGCCAGCGTGTTGGCGCCACAGGCCTGCGCCACGGCGCGGGTGGCGGTGGGCGCGCCGATGCGCCGGGCGATGTCGGCATAGCTGGCGGTCTGCCCCGGGGGAATGGCACGCAGCGCCTGCCACACGCGCTGCTGGAAGGCCGTGCCCCGCACGTCCAGCGGCAAGTCCAGGCCCAGGCCGGGCGCTTCGACAAAGGCCACGACCTGGGCCACGAGCGATTCGAATTGCGCATCGCCGCCCACCAGCTGGGCCTGGGCAAAACGGTCCTGCAGGTCGTGCACCAGGGCTTCGGGGTCGTCGCCCAGCAGGATGGCGCACAGGCCCTGGCCGCTGTGCGCCACCAGGATCGCGCCCAGCGAGCACTGCCCCACCGCAAAGCGGATGCGCTGCGCCGCGCCGCCCGCGCGGTAGCGCGTGGGGGTCATGCCCAGCACCTGGGCGGATTTCTCATAGAACCGGCTGCTCGACTGGTAACCCGCGCCGTAGATGGCGTCTGTCACGGAGGCCGTGGGTTGTTGTTCGAGGGCACTGCGCACACGCTGCTCCCGCCGGGCGGCGGCGTAGGCCTTGGGCGTGAGGCCGGTGGCCTGCTTGAAGACGCGGTGCAGGTGCGAACTGCTCAGCCCCACGCGGGCCGCCAGCGCATCGAGCGTGGTGGCTTCTTCGGCTTCGATGATGCGGCAGGCCTGCGTGACCAGCTCAGCATGGTGTGCCAGCGCCGAGGGCTGCCGGGGCTTGCAGCGCTGGCAGGGGCGAAATCCGGCTGCTTCAGCCTCGTCGCAGCTGGCATGGAACCGCACGTTCTCGGGCCGGGGCGTGCGCGCCGCGCAACTGGGGCGGCAGTACACGCTCGTGGTCTGCACCGAGTACCAGAAGCTGCCATCCGCCGCCGCGCTGCGCGCCACCACCGCCGCCCAGCGCGGGTCGGCCTGGGTGGCGGCAGCGGCCTGTGCGGCCTTGGCGGAGGGTGTTGCGCGGTGGGGCATGGTGGCAACGCGGGTGGAATGCAGGGGCGGGGCTTTCGCGTGGAGGTGGGCGGAGTTCGGATTCATGGCGGATGGCTCACAAGGTGGGTTGCGATGCCATGCACTCTAGGGACGGGGTGGGCGGGGCGCACTCCGTTGCTTGCTTTTGAATTCTGCACTTTTCGGGGCAGGCAGGCACAGGGCCCGGACTGCTTTCAATTTGATAGCTGCTGGCGCTTGCTGGAAAAGCGCTGACAGCCAAAAACCTTCAAGCCTCGGGCGGCTGCAGCGGCCGGGGGCGCCGTTTGCCCGTGCCGCCCCAGCGCAGCGCGTCCTCGCCCGGAATGCCCAGCGGGTTGTTGGCTGGTTCGGAGAGGGGCGCCAGCAGGGCGTGCAGGTCGGCCTCGCTGAACTTGACGGCGCCCTCGGCGTCATGGCCCAGCACACCCTGGGCCAGCGCGGCCTTGCGGGCCTGCAGTTCCAGCATGCGTTCTTCGATGCTGCCTTCCACCACCAGCTTGTAGACAAACACCGGCTGGTCCTGCCCGATGCGGTGGGCGCGGGCGGTGGCCTGCTCTTCCACGGCGGGGTTCCACCAGGGGTCGAGGTGGATCACGGTGTCGGCGGCGGTGAGGTTCAGGCCGAGGCCCCCGGCCTTGAGGCTGACGAGCAGGATGGGGGCGCTGGTTGCGTCCCGTGCCTGGAACCGCCGCACCACCGCGCCGCGCTGGCGGGGCGGTGTCTGGCCCGTGAGGGTGAGGTAGGGCAGGGCCAGGGTGTCGAGCAGCTCGGCCGCCAGCGCGAGCATTTCGGTGAATTGGGAGAACACCAGCACGCGGCGCCCTTCGTCGACCAGGGCGGGCAGCATGTCGGCCAGTAGTTCGAGCTTGGCGCGCTCCATCGTCTGCGCCGTTTTTGTGGTGCCTTTGACCAATCTGGGGTCGCAGCAGACCTGGCGCAGCTTGAGCAGGGCGTCGAGGATGGTGATCTGCGCGCCGTCGAAGCACTGGCGCTCGAGCGCGCGGCGCACCTGCTTGTCGGCCGTGGTGCGCACGGCCTCGTACAGCTCGCGCTGCCTGCCTTGCAACTGCACGCGCTGGATGACCTCGGTGCGTGGCGGCAGCTCAGTGGCCACGTCCTGCTTGCGGCGGCGCAGGATGAACGGGCGCACGCGCTGCGACAGGAGCTGGGCGCGCAGGGTTTCGCCGTTTTCCTCGATGGGCTTGCGCCAGCGGGCGTTGAAGCTGCGCACATCGCCCAGAAAGCCGGGCATCAGGAAGTCGAATTGGGCCCACAGCTCGCCCAGGTGGTTTTCGAGCGGCGTGCCCGTCAGGCACAGCAGGTGCGGGGCCTTCAGCTGGCGCAGGGCGCGGGCGCTGCGGCTTCCGGCGTTTTTCACCATCTGCGCTTCGTCCAGGATGAGCAGGTGGAATGGCTGTGCGGCCAGCGCCTCCACGTCGCGCCAGAGCAGCGGGTAGGTGGTCAGCACCAGGTCGTGGTCGGCCATCTGCAGATAGCGCTGGCCTCGGCCGGCGCCATGCAGCGCCAGCACGCGCAGGCCGGGTGCCATGCGCGCGGCCTCGGCCTGCCAGTTGAAGAGCAGCGAGGTGGGCAGCACCACCAGGGCGGGGCGGGTGAGGCGCCCGGCCTCCTTCTCGGCCAGCACGTGGGCCAGCGCCTGCGCGGTCTTGCCCAGGCCCATGTCGTCGGCCAGGATGCCGCCCAGGCCTTGGGCGCGCAGGTATTGCAGCCAGGTCAGGCCTTCCAGTTGATAGGGGCGCAGTTGCACCTGCAGGCCTTGCGGTGCAGCCACCGCTTGCGGGGCGCCGATGGTGCGCAACCGCTTGGCGAGCTGGGCCAGGCCCACGTCGCCCTGCAGCTGCCAGTCGTTGTTCCAGCCATTGACCGTGCCCACGCGGTGGGCCAGCACCAGCCCGGCGCGCAGAGCCTCGATGCGGCGGGCCTCCCACGCACCCAGGTGCAGCGGGTCGCCGTCCTTGCGCTGGTTGCGGGTCGGGTCGGTCAGCAGGTCGATCATGGCCCCCACGATGGCCTTGAGCGGGCCGGCGGGCGCGTCGATGCGTTTGCCGCCCGGGGCGCGCAGCGAAATGATGGCAATGTCGTCAATGGAGGCCATCTGCCGGGCATTGAGCCAGCGCGCGTCGCGGCGCAGCAGGTCGGCCAGCATGGGGGCCAGGTCCAGCGTTTCATCGTCGATCTCGATGCCCAGGCTGAGCAGCCAGGCGCCTTCGCGCTCGGGCAGCTGCAGTTTCTGCACGGGGCGCTCGCGTGGGCCGAGTGGGCCGTCCACTTCCTTGCCCAGCAGTTCGCCGGTGTCAGGGGCGATGTGCAGCTTCCAGCGCAACACGGGCACGCTCTCGTGCGCGAAGCCCGGTTGCACCACCACGCTCCAGCCTCTGGCGCGGAGTTGGGGGATCTGCTCGGCCCAGAAGTCGCCAAAGAAGGCCTCCTGCGCCAGCGTCCACAGCGGGCCCAGGCTGGCGGCGGCATCGCGGTTGCGCCATTGCAGCGAGCGTGCGTCCACGGGCAACAGGCCCAGATCCCACACGAGGTCCATGGCGTCCGACTCGGCCGCCACGTCGCGCTGCATGCGCACCACGGGGCCGCCGGTGTCGTACAGATCCTGCAGCGGGGCGGGGCGCGAGTTGAGGATGGACGTGGGCGCAGGCGTCTGCCAGGCGATGGCGCCTGGGAGTGTGTCGTCGGTGCGGTAGGTCCAGTCGATCTGGGCCAGCGTCACGCTGTCGCCGCGCGGCCCCATCTTGCCCTGGGGCTTGAGGCCCAGCAGACCGTCGCCCCGGCCCAGGGTCATCAGCGTGATGCGCGGGCGGAAGTGCCCGGTGGCGATGCCGGGCGGTGGCGCGGTGCGCCCGGCGGGCGGCGTGGCCGTCTCCGTGCCGGTCTCGTCGCCCCGCATCAGCGCCATCACGCGCGCGGCCTCGGCGTCCGTCAGCGGGGGCAGGGCCTTCAGTGCCGCTGCATCGGCCTGGCGGCGCAGGGCGGCCACCCAGGCGGCGATCACCGCCTGGCGGTCGGATCGCGGCGGTGCGGGCGGCTCGGCGGGGGAAGGGAGGTCACCGGGGTGTGTCACTGGCCGGTGATTGTGCCGTGCCCATGGGCCGGGCCTGGCGGGATGCGGTGCTATTTGGCGCCTTGTGCCGCCGGTTGCGCGGCGGTCGTCGCCCGGGGGCGGCTGCCCTGCAGGTGCATGGCGGCCGCGGCGAGCAGGATGGCGGCGGCTCCCAGCCACTGGGCCGGCTGCAGGCGGTGGCCAAACGCGGCGAAGTCCACGCCAATCGCCACCACCGGATAGATGAAGGACAGCGCGCCCTGCAGGTAGGTGGGCAGCTTCTGCACGGCGCCGTACAGCAGGATGTACATGAGGCCCGTGTGCACCACGCCCACCGTGGTCAGCAGCAGCCAGGTGCGGGCACCTTGCGGGGGGGCACCCAGGTTGGCAAACGGCGCCAGCAGGAGCACGCCCACGCAGACCTGTACCAGGGCAATGAGGTGGGGCGGCGTGCCGGTGAGGCGTTTGGCGATCACCGAGGCTATGGCCCAGAAGAAGGCAGCACCGAGCGCCATGGCGATGCCCAGCGCATAGTGCGTGCCACCCTGGCTCGCGCCGGGCCGGGCCTGCACGATGAGCAGCATGCCGCCGAATGCCAGGGCCAGCCAGCCGAGCTTGGCCGGGGTGATGCGCTCGCCAAAGAGCAGGGCGCCAAACACCACCAGCATGAAGGGCTGGGTGTTGTAGACCGCCGTGGCAATCGAAATGGAAGCGTGCGAATACGCCCCAAACAGCAGGAGCCAGTTGGTGACGATGGCCACGCCCCCCAGGGCCGCCCATGCTGCCGTGCGCCAGGTCAACACGCCGCGCAGCAGGCCCATGGCGGCGCACACGGCCGCCAGCGTGGCCGCGCCGAACACGCAGCGCCAGAACACCACGTTCAGTGCCGGCAGGCCGGATTCCACGACAAACCAGCCGATGGTGCCCGATATGGCCATGGCGGTGCCCATCTCCAGCGTGCCTTGCGTTTTCTTGTCCATGGGGTCACTCCATCCGGGGGTTGATGAAATGACTATAGGAAAACGGGCCTGTGCGTGGAATGGATGAAGAAAGGCATTTATTCAGTAAACCCTCATAATCTGAGGCAACCATTGACTTTGAGGAGCTGCTTTCCATGGATTCCATCGACCAGGCCATCCTGACCGTGCTGCACCAGGACTCCCGCACTTCACTCAAGGTGCTGGGCGAACGTGTGGGCCTGTCGTCGCCCAGCGTGTCCGAGCGGCTGCGGCGGCTGGAAGAGCGCGGGGTGGTCCGCGCGTTCACGGTGGACATCGAACCGCGTGCGCTGGGCTATCAGCTGCAGGCCATCGTGCGCATCAAGCCGCTGCCGGGCCAGCTGGCGGCGGTGGAGAAGTTGATCCAGGAGACGCCGGAGTTCTGCGAGTGCGACAAGGTCACCGGCGACGACTGCTTTGTCGCCCGGGTGTATGTGCGTTCCATCGAGCAGCTCGACGGCGTGCTGGACCGCATTGCCGACAAGGCGCAGACGAGCACGGCCATCGTGAAGGCGCAGACCATCCGGCGGCGGCCACCGCCATGGTCGCCGGGCGTCTGAGATTTTGAGAGCGGGGGAGGCCCTTTTTATCCGCCCAGCACCCGCGCAAACAGCTCGTTGCGAAAGTGGATGCCCAGGCGCGCGAAGGCGCGGTTGCGGTAGGTCTTGACGGTGGGCACGCTCAGGCCCAGGTCGCTGGCGATGCCCTCGTGCGTCATGCCCTGCAGCAGCCGGGCACACACGTCCAGTTCGCGGTCGGTCAGCTCGGCCTGCAGGCGCACCAGGCGCATGCGCAGCACCGGCAGCCCATCGGCGGCCAGCGGGGCCAGTGCGGCGCCGGCTGGCAGGAGTGCGGGGGCGCCCGATGTATTCACGGTCAACGTTGCCGGGCCTGGGCGGCTGTCCTCTGTTCGCCAGGCAGCCGTGGCTGTGGGTGGAAACGGGTGCGACAGAACAATGTGTTTGCGCGTGAGGGCCAGCAGCACGGGCGCCACGGACTCGAACGCGCCGATCTGCCGGTCGCTGAACGCCCGCTGGTGCTGGTGGCGGTAGAAGTTGACGGCGAACACCGAGCCATCGCTTTCGTATTCGACCACCGACACGCGCTCGGCCACGCCGTGGGCCTCATACACCCGGGCACGGTGTTCGCCCTCCACCTCGGTGGCCGTGACGTGGCACAGCCGCGTCTCGGGCTGGGCAAAGGGCGCCTCGTCAAAAGCCCGGCCCCAGGTGCGATCGCTGCGGTAGGGGCCCGAGAGGTACGCCCACCAGCAATCCTGCGTGGTGTCGGGCACGCCCCGGCTGGCCGACATGAACAGTGTGGGCTTGCAGCGGTGGCCCGTGCGGTACACCGACCACGAGGCCGCAGGCAGCACGGGCTCCAGGTCCTGCAGAAGCCCTTTGGCAAAGCCGTTGCCGCCCAGGCGGTGAACCATGCTCGCCAGGGTCTCGCTGGCGGGGTTTTGCAGCACCTGCCGGCCGGGTGCTTTCTGCAGGGAAGGGGGGAGCCACTGCCGCATGGGAAAAGTCGGAAATTGGAGTGTTCGTTGCCGAAAGCGTGGAGTGTGCGCTGAAAACGCCCCCGATTCCGTCGCCGAAAGCCCGGGTTATCCCGTCATCCTCTGGGATGACAGGCTCGGGTGGCAACGGGACTTACGCTAGGTCCCATGCCTGATCTCATCCCCTTGCCCGACCCGCAATTCCGATTTTTTGCCGACCTGCGCGTGGAGGTCGGCACCCCCCAGGAGGTGGGCCACACCGTGCACGGGCTGCGCCGGCTGATTCCCATCCTGGGCGGCAGCGCCTCTGGCGACGGCTGGCGCGCACGGGTGCTGCCCGGCGGTGCGGACTTCCAGCTCATCGTGAACGACCGGCTGTCGGAGCTGGACGCCCGCTACGTGCTCGAAACCGATGGTGGCGATCTCATCTACGTACAAAACCGGGCCGTGCGCTCCGGCCCCGCCGAGCTGATCGCCCGCCTGGTGCGCGGCGAGGCGGTGGACCCGGCGCAAGTCTATTTCCGCTGCAGCCCGAGCTTCGAGACGGCGTCCCCGGCGCTGGCCTGGATCGCCGAGCGCATGTTCGTCGGCACCGGCGCGCGCTACCCGGATGCGGTGGCCATGCGCTTTTTTGAGCTGCGCTAGCGTCCGGCACCCCGGGCAATTTCTGAATTTTTGAATCTTCCCAACGTACAAGAAACCTGGAGACATCCATGAAGACCACTGCCAAGCCCACCTCTTTCATCGCCACGCCACGCCGCGCCCTTCTGGCCGCCGCCATGCTCGCAGGGCTGATGCCCTGGGCCGGCGCCCAGGCGCAGGGGGCAGCCACGTACCCCAGCAAGCCCGTGCGCATCATCGTGGGCTTTCCGGCGGGCACGGGGCCGGACATCGTGGCGCGCCTGCTGGCACAAAAGCTGTCCGAGGGCTGGGGCAACGCGGGCGTGATCGTGGACAACAAGCCCGGCGCGGGCGGGCTGATCGCCGCCAGCGAAGCCGCGCGCGCCGCGCCTGACGGGTACACGCTGATGCTGGGCGAAACGGGCCAGCTCAGCATTGCGCCCAGCAGCTACAACAAGCTGCCCTACGACCCCGCCAAGGACTTCACGGCCGTGAGCCAGGTGGTGACGTCCGACTTCGTGCTGCTGGTCAATCCACAGAAGGTGCCCGCGCGCAACGTCAAGGAGTTCGTGGACTGGACCAAGCAGCAAAAGGGCCTGTTCCTGGCCACCTTCGGGGCCGGCACGCCGGGGCACTTTGGCGCGTTCATGTTCGGCGATGCGGTCAAGCTCAAGCCCGAGCCGGTGCACTACAAGAACACGGCCGATGCGCTGGGCGGGCTGTTCAGCGGCGACGTCCAGGGCGTGTTCGCCAGCGTGGGCCTGGCCGCCCCCAACGTGAAGGCCGGCAAGCTGGCCGCGCTGGGCACCACCGGCGCCACCCGCACCAACACGCTGCCGGACGTGCCCACCATCAAGGAGCAGGGCTACGCCAACCTGGAGTTCTCCTCGTGGTTCGGCATCGTGGCACCCGCCAAGACGCCGCCGGAGATCATCGCCAGGCTCAACGCCGACATCGTCAAGGCCGTGCAATCGCCCGAGGGCCGGGCCAAGATGGAGGAGGCGGGTTTCCGCGTGACGGGCACGAGCCAGCAGGACTTTGCCCGCACCATCGCCGCCGACACGGTCACCTGGGGCAAGGCCGTGGCCGCCACGGGCTTCAAGGCGGATTGATGGGCTGACAGCGCGGCAGAGCGGTTGACGCCGCTCAGGCCCCAACCCAGGCCACCTCCAGCACTCCTGCACCTGCGCACGCGGGCGGCCGGCGCCACGGCGCACCCGCGCCCTGTCAGCGCTGCGCCCTGCATCCCCGGCGCCACACAGCACAAACACCCCACCCACCACCTCAGGAGACATACGCCATGCCTTTTGCCCATGCCTCGCGGGCCCTGCCACCCGCCTCCACGGCCGCGCGCCCATCCCGGCTGCGCCGCCAGGTCGTCCCCGCCGCGCTTGCCATGCCCTTGTTGATGGCGGCCTGCGGCGGCGGCAATGGCAATGCATCGGCCCAGCCCGCCACCCCGGCGGCGGCCTGCGCTGCGCTGCCCAGCCAGGCGGGCCTCGCGGCCACCACGCTCACGGCGAGCTACGTGGCGGCGGACACCAGGCGGCCGGGCGGCGCCAGCACCGGCGCCTTCCTGCCCGGCCACTGCGTGGTCACGGGCAGCATCAACCCCCGCGTGGGAGTCGATGGGAAGAACTACGCCATTGGCTTCCAGCTGAGCCTGCCGGACCAATGGAACGGGCGTTTCCTGTTCATCGGTGGCGGCGGCAATGACGGCATCCTGCGCGACACCTCCCTCAGCTCCAGCATCTCGGGCGGCACGCCGTCGCCGCTGGGGCAGGGCTTCGCGGTGGTCTCCACCGACGCGGGGCACAGCGGCACCTCGGCCAGCTTCGGGGCGGACCCGCAGGCGCGCATCGACCATGCCTACAACTCCTACGACAAGACGGCCGTGGCCGCCAAGTCGCTGATCTCGACCCTGTATGGCCGCAGGCCCGACCATTCGTACTTCTCGGGCTGCTCGGGCGGCGGGCGCCAGGGCATGATGTTCTCGCAGCGGTTCCCGGACTACTTCGACGCCATCACCGCCGGCGCGCCCGCCATGCGCGTGTCGAGCGGCGCCACGGTGGCGGCGATGTGGAACACCATTCAGTTCAACGCCATCGCCCCGCAGGACGCGGCGGGCAAGCGCATCCTGTCGCAGGCCTTCAGCAATGCCGACCTCCAGCTGGTGGCCAACGGCGTGAAGGCGTCGTGCGATGCCGCCGATGGCGTGGCCGACGGCATGGTGAACAACGTCAAGGCCTGCCAGTTCGACCCCGCCGTGCTCCAGTGCCGCGGCGGCAAGCAGGCCGACTGCCTGAGCAGCGCCCAGGTCGGGGCGCTCAAGAGCGTGTTCGCGGGCCCGCGCAACTCGGCCGGCCAGGCGCTGTATGCGGGCCAGCCGTGGGACCCGGGCCTGGCCGCCCCGGGCTGGCGCAGCTGGACGCTGGGCAGCTCCACCACCGCCACGCCGGATGCGCGCTACATCACGCTGATGGTGGATGCCCTGGTCAACGAATTCCTCACCCCGCCGGACCTCACGTTCAACCCGCTGACGTTCAACTTCGACACCGACCCCGCGCGCATGGAGGCCTACTCGGCCATCTACGACACGTACCGCGACGACAAGCTCGCCGCGTTCAAGCAGCGCGGCGGCAAGATGCTGTTCATCCATGGCATGTCCGACCCGATCTTCTCGGCGCTGGACACCCTGGACTACTACGAGCGCCTGGCGTCCCACCACGGAGGTATCGCGGCCACGCAGGGTTTCGCGCGCACGTTCCTGGTGCCCGGCATGAACCACTGCTCGGGCGGCCCGGCCACGGACAATTTCGATTCGATCCAGGCCATGGTGGACTGGGTGGAGAAGGGCGTGGCACCCGAGACCCTTGCCGCCAAGGCACTGCCTGCCAGCACCGACATGCCCAATCGCACACGGCCCTTGTGTGCCTACCCGAAGTTCGCCAAATACAAGGGCTCGGGCAGCGTGGAGGATGCCAGCAGCTTCGTCTGCGCGGCGGAGTAAGCGAGGTCAGGCCACGCTAGGTGCGGGCGGGGGCGGGCAACTGCAGGCCGACCTCCCGCACCACGCGCACGCAGTCGCGCAGGTGCTGCTCGCCCAGGTAGCGCAGCGTGGCATAGCCGATGCCCGCGGCCACCGCCTGGCCCGCCAGCGGCACGTACTTCGCCGCCTGCTTGGCGGTCAGGCGCACGCCCACGGTCTGAGTGGCCCGGATGACCAGCTCGCGCGTCACCAGCTTGCCGATCAGCACGGAGCCCACGAGGGCCACCGCCTTCTGCACCTGCTCGCGCTTGTGCGGATTGAGCTGATCGATCTGCTGCGCGGACAGGCCGAACTCGGCGTTGATCTGCGGAAGCAGGCGGGACAGCAGCGCCGCGTCCACGGCCCAGTCGAGCCCCGGCACGGGTAGGGAACTGGCGGCCGCCGCGACCAATGCGCGCCGATGCAGCAATTTGCGGCTGCGCTGCACGGCAGCGGTGAGTGCCGCGTTGCCAGCCGCCATTTGCAAGGAAGTGGGCATGGGCGGGTTGTACCTGATGCGGTGGTGGTTGGCAAAGGGCAACGCCCGTGGCCGCGCAAGGAGATTCTTCAGCAGCCGTTTCAGGTTTTTCCCTTGACGAGGGTGAACGCGGCCAGAAGTAGCATGGCCCCCACGACCGACGCGATCCAGCCAGCGGCTTCCCCTTGTGCATACCAGCCCATCGCCAAACCCAGATAGGTGGCGAGAAACGAGCCCGCCACCCCCAGCAGCGCGGTCAGTATCCATCCGAGTTTGTCCTCCCCGGGTTTCAGGGCACGGGCCAGAAGCCCGACCATCAAACCCACCAGCAATGTTCCTAGCAATGTTCCCATGATGTTTCCCCTGCATGCTGCGACGCGATCTGCCCACTCTAAGGAGCGCGCGCGCCGCCAGCTTGTCGGACAACGCGCACTGTGCGCGTCCCATTGCGGGGCGCGCGTTCCCGACACGGGTGAGGGTGGAAAGCGAGGTCCGGCGTCATGAAGGGCCCGGCTGTGGGTCCCGTCCGACACCACGGCGCGGCGGGTACTTGCCGCCTGCGGGACCGGCGGCGCCGTACAGTGAAGCGTCTCCACTGAAAGGAAGACCGATGACAACAAATTTCAAGACCCGTTCCTTCCCCCTGGTGTTTGTGGCGGTGCTCGCGCTGGGGGCGGCATTGGCGGGGCCCACGACCGCCGCGGCCCAAAGTAGCGACGAGGCCTCGCTGTCCCGCGGCGCGGTGCCGGACACCACGCCCCAGCAGCGCTACCAGACCGCCATCCGCGAAGCCGGCGGTGGGTTGAAGGTGAGCCTGGAGGAATGCCGGGCCATGCCCTCGGCGGACCGCCGCAGCTGCGAATCCCAGGCACGCGCCACGTACCAGGCCGATATGGCCAAGGCCAAGGCCATGCTGCGCGACCCGTCGATAGGCCCGGTGAATGTGGTGGGGGGACCGATCCGCAGCACCGAGACGGTGTACGAGATCAAACGCTAGCCGCAGGCAGGACGCCTGCGAGGGGACATCCTGGCCGGGCGAGCGGCGTGGTTGCTATTTGGCTTGCGCGAGGTCGTCGCTGCCCGAGCCCGCGACGCGGCGGGCGCCGTTGAAGCGGCGTGCCCAGTAAGCCACGCCCATGTCTTCCACGCGGATTTCGGCGCCGCTGCGGGGAGCGTGGATGAACTTGTTGTCCCCCACGTAGATGCCCACATGGCTGAAGTTGCGGCGCATGGTGTTGAAGAACACCAGATCCCCGGGCTGAAGTTCCTTCTTGTCAATGACCTGGGTGGCGGCAGCCTGCTGGTCGGCCCGGCGGGGTAGCAGCAGGCCGACGGTTTGCTCGTACATGGCCCGCACGAAGCCGCTGCAGTCGAAGCCGGTTTCCGCGCTGTTTCCGCCCCGCTTGTACGGTACGCCCAGGAATCCCATGGCGTTCACCACGAGCCCGGACGCGCGGTCCGCCACCGTATGGGCCTTGTCGGCTACCCGGTGGCTCACATCCTCCAGCCGCGTGAGCAGGCCTTTGTCGGTGATGAACCGGTCCATATCGTCGGGGTTTGCCGCTTGCGGCGCAGCCTGGGCAGAGGTTGCGCAGACCAGGAGGAGGGTGCAAAGCCATCGGGACATGGGGGCGAAGGGTACCACGGTATGCTTACTTATCAAAAATAATCACCTGTGCAAGCTATTGATTTCGTTCAAGTAAATCCCGAACAGGGATTTGCCGGAGGGAATCCGCGGCTGCGCCGCCGTGGAGGGCCGCCATGTCAGGCCTGGCCGGGCGGCGGCTCTGGGGGTATGGTGTTCAACTTTTTCAGGAGCGCCACGAGATGGAATGGACACGGAAAATGCCCCTTTCGCGGGCCGCGCGGGCGTGCCTGGCGGCGCTTTGGGCCGTGGCGGGCGCCCACCATGGCGGTGTTTCCGCCCAGGGCACGCCGCCGGGCGTGTCCGTGGCAACCGTGGCACGGGGGCTGGAACACCCCTGGGCCGTGGCCTTCCTGCCCGAAGGGCAGTTTCTCGTCACCGAGCGGCGGGGCCGGATGCGGGTGGTCAGCGCGGGCGGGCAGGTGGGGCCCGCGCTGGCGGGCGTGCCGGCCGTCGCCGCGGGCGGGCAGGGCGGCTTGCTGGACGTGGTGACCGATGCCGACTTCGCCCGCAACCGCCGCATCTTCTTCTGCTTTTCGGAGCCCGCCCCGGGTGGCGCGTCCGGCAACAGCACGGCGCTGGCACGGGCCACGCTGTCCGCGGATGCGCGCAGCCTGCAGGAGGTCAAGGTCCTCTTCAGCCAGCAGCCCAAGGTGGCCAGCGCCCAGCATTTCGGCTGCCGCATCGTGCAGGCGGCCGACGGCAACCTGTTCCTGGCGCTGGGCGAGCGCTACCAGCGCAAGGACGATGCGCAAAGGCTCGACAACCACCACGGCAAGATCGTGCGCATCACCCCGGACGGCGCGGTGCCGGCCGACAACCCGTTTCGCCAGCGCGCGGGCGCCTTGCCGGAGATCTGGAGCTACGGCCACCGCAATCCCCAGGGCGCCACCCTGGGCCCTGACGGCCAGCTGTGGATGCACGAGCACGGCCCCCAGGGGGGCGATGAGATCAACCTGCCCCGGCCCGGCCGCAACTACGGCTGGCCCGTGATCACCTACGGCGAGAACTACGGGGGCGGCAGGATGGGTGAAGGCACGGCCAAGGCGGGCATGGAGCAGCCGCTGCACTACTGGGTGCCGTCGATTGCGCCCTCGGGCATGGCGTTCCTCACCAGCGCGCGCTACGGCGCGGCGTGGCAGGGCAGCCTGTTCGTGGGGTCTCTCAAGTTCGGCACCCTGCACCGGCTGGAAGTCGCCCCGGGCAAGGTCTTGCGCGAGGAAAAGCTGCTGCAGGGCCAGGGCGAACGCATCCGCGACGTGCGCCAGGGGCCTGACGGCCTGATCTACCTGCTGACCGACAGCCCGCAGGGCCAGCTGCTGCGCCTGCAGCCCTCCTGATCGGCGGGCACGCCGGCGGGGCTGCGACAATGCCCCATTTCCAGAGAATCCGGCCGCCCGGAGCGGTCCACACCATGCTGCTTGACGCCACTGAATCCCAACTCGTCCTGGTCGACTACCAGGAGCGCCTGATGCCCGCGATCTTCGAGGGCCCTGCCGTGCTGGCCAATGCCCGCCGCCTGGCCGAGGTCGCGCGCATGCTGGAGGTGCCCGTGTGGGGCACGGAGCAGAATCCCTCGCGCCTGGGCGCCAATGATGCCGCGCTGCGCGCCCTGTGCCAGAAAACCCTGGCCAAGATGCATTTCAGCGCGGCCGAGGAAGGCCTGGGCGAATGGCTGCGCCCGCCCGCGAAGCCCCAGGGCGGCAACGCGCGCAGCCTGCCCAAGCACCTGCAGAAACCCGCCACCGCACAAGGCGCCGAGCGCGGCACCATCGTCATCGCCGGGTGCGAGGCGCACGTCTGCCTGCTGCAGACCGCGCTGGACCTGATCGACGACGAATTCGAGGTCTGGGTCGTGACCGATGCCTGCGGCTCGCGCACGGAGCGCAACCGCGACGCGGCCTTCGACCGCCTGGCCGGCGCGGGGGCGGAACTGGTGACGACCGAGATGGTGGCGTTTGAATGGCTGGGCAGCTGCGAGCACCCGGCCTTCAAGGATGTGCTCGGTCTGATCAAGTAGCCCGGCATCAGGTCTTTTGGGGCGCTGGCGCTTTCCCTTCATGCGCCGGAAGCTATAAAAAACATAGCAAATCAGCGGCGCCGAAGCCGGGGGCGCGCCAGCCTCCCATGGGCTCAGGTCACAGCCACGGCTTGAGAAGTGTCACCGCGAGCCCGACCGCCGCGCAGCCGCCGAGCAATGGCAGCACGCCGGCCTTGAAGCGGAACAACGCCACCCCCGCTCCCAGGGCAATCACGGCGGAGATCGCATCGAACGCGCCGCCAAAGCCCTGGGGCCACAGCAGGTGGTAGGCAAAGAACAGCGCCAGGTTCAGGATCACGCCCACCACGGCGGCGGTGATGGCGGACAGCGGCGCGGTGAAGCCCAGCCTGCCATGGGTGGCCTCCACCATGGGGCCGCCGGCCAGGATGAAGATGAACGATGGCAGGAAGGTGACGAAGGTCACCACCACGGCCGCAGCCGCCGCGCCCGCGAACAGCGCATCGGGCCCCCACACCTGCTGCAGCCAGCCTCCCACGAAACCGACGAAGGCCACCACCATGATGAGCGGACCCGGAGTGGTCTCGCCCAGCGCCAGGCCATCGATCATCTGCGGGCCATTGAGCCACTGGTAGTGCTCGACCGCGCCCTGGTACACATAGGGCAGCACGGCGTAGGCGCCGCCAAACGTCAGCAGCGCGGCCTTGGTGAAGAACCAGCCCATCTGGGTGAGCGTGCCTTCCCAGCCCTGCGTGGCCACCAGCACCGCCATGGCCGCCAGCCACAGGGCCAGGCCCGCCCCCAGCACCCTGGCCAGGTGGCCGCGCGAGAAGCGGGCGTGCGCCGGTGTCGGGGTGTCGTCGTCGATCAGGGCCGGGCCGTAGCCCCTGGCCGCGCCCGCATGCCCGCCCCCCAGGGCGAACACCGCCGGCCAGCGCCGGGCACCGAAGTGGCCGATGAGGCCCGCCGCCAGGACGATGGCGGGGAAGGGGGCGTGGAACGCAAAAATCGCCACGAAGGACGCAGCCGCGATGCCCCACATCCACCGGTTCCTGAGCGCGCGGGTGCCGATGCGGTGCGCGGCATGCAGCACCAGCGCCGTCACGGCGGGCTTGATGCCATAGAACACGCCCGCCACCGCCGGCACATCGCCAAAACGCAGGTACACCCACGACAGCGCCACCAGAATGAATAGCGAGGGCAGCACGAACAGCGCACCCGCCACGATGCCGCCCCAGGTGCGGTGCATGAGCCAGCCGATGTAGGTCGCCAGCTGCTGGGCCTCGGGGCCGGGCAGCAGCATGCAGTAGTTGAGCGCGTGCAGAAAGCGCTGTTCGCTGATCCAGCGCCGCCGCTCCACCAGTTCGGTGTGCATGATCGCGATCTGTCCGGCGGGCCCGCCAAAGCTGATGAAGCCCAGCTTGAGCCAGAAGCGGAAAGCCTCGGCGAAAGGAACCGGGGCAGGGCTGGTGGCGGCCGTCTCGTCCGGCGGCGGGGCAGGGTGCGCGGAGGTCATGGCATGAAAGTTCTGGGCGGGACGTCTCGATGGGGGTTGCGCGCTGCATGCGCGAATGCATGCAGCGCGCGAGTATCCGCCCAACCCGTGACGGTCCGGGGCCCACCGTTGTTTCCGCGCCGCCATCCGGCGGCGCGCCGTCCCTGCCGCCGAGGGGTTCTTCCTGCGCCCTGACCCCTGCGCACAGCGGATGGGAGGGGCCTGGATGGGAGGGTGCACAGGGCGTGGCGCGGTGTTCCCTGCCGGTTGCGTCAGTTTGCCGCAAGCCCGTCATGAATAATTATGAATTCAAAACCTGCCATCCAGGCGGGCCGGAAGAGATGCCGAGGAGACACCACGATGAGCCGCTACGCCGATTTCTACCGCCAGTCCATTGATCACCGCGACGCCTTCTGGGCCGAGCAGGCCCGGCTGATCGACTGGCAGACCCCGCCCCTGCAGGTGTGCGACTACAGCAACCCGCCGTTTGCCCGGTGGTTCGTGGGCGGCACCACCAACCTGTGCCACAACGCGGTCGACCGCCACCTCGCCACGCGCGCCAGCCAGCCCGCGCTGGTGGCCATCTCCACCGAAACCGGCACAGAGCGCAGCTACAGCTTTGCCGAGCTGCACGCCGAGGTGCAGCGCATGGCGGCCGTGCTGCTGTCGCTGGGCGTGAAGAAGGGCGACCGCGTGCTCATTTACATGCCCATGATCGCCGAGGCGGCGTTCGCCATGCTGGCCTGCGTGCGCATTGGCGCGCTGCATTCGGTGGTGTTTGGCGGTTTTGCCTCGGGCTCGCTGGCCTCGCGCATCGAGGACGCCGAACCCGTGGCCGTGGTCAGCGCCGATGCGGGCTCGCGCGGCGGCAAGGTCGTGCCCTACAAGCCGCTGCTGGACGAGGCCATCGCGCTCTCCAGGCACAAGCCCGCCGCCGTGCTCATGGTCAACCGGGGCCTGGCGCCGATGCACCTGCAGCCCGGCCGCGACCACGACTGGGCGCCGCTGCGCGAAAAACACCTGGCCACCGTGGTCCCCTGCGAATGGGTCGAGTCCACGCACCCCAGCTACACGCTCTACACCAGCGGCACCACGGGCAAGCCGAAGGGCGTGCAGCGCGACACCGGTGGCTACACGGTGGCGCTGGCGGCCAGCATGAAGCACATCTTTGACGCGAAGGCGGGGGAGGTGTATTTCGCGACCAGCGACATCGGCTGGGTGGTGGGGCACAGCTACATCATCTACGGCCCGCTCATCGCGGGCATGACCACCATCATGTATGAGGGCCTGCCCACGCGCCCCGACGCGGGCGTGTGGTGGAGCATTGTCGAGAAGTACCAGGTCACCCACATGTTCTCGGCGCCCACGGCGGTGCGGGTGCTCAAGAAGCAGGACCCTGCCTACCTGGCCAGATACAGCGTGAAAAGCCTCAAGGCCCTGTGGCTGGCCGGCGAGCCGCTCGATGAGCCCACGGCCCAGTGGATCAGCGACGCGCTCTCGGTGCCCATCATCGACAACTACTGGCAGACCGAAACCGGCTGGCCCATCCTGACGCTGGCCAATGGCGTGGAACCCCAAACCACGCGCTTCGGCAGCCCGGGCAAGGCGATGTACGGCTATGACGTGAAGCTCATCGACGAAGCCACGGGCCAGGAGCTGGCGGGCGAGAACCAGAAGGGCGTGGTAGCCATCGAGGGCCCGCTGCCCCCCGGCTGCATGCAGACCGTGTGGCGCGACGACGCGCGATTCGTCAACACCTACTGGAAGAGCATCCCTGGCCGACTGATCTACAGCACCTTCGACTGGGGCATCCGCGATGCCGATGGCTACCACTTCATCCTGGGCCGTACCGACGACGTGATCAACGTCGCGGGCCACCGCCTGGGCACGCGCGAGATCGAGGAGAGCATTGCCGCGCACCCCAACATCGCCGAAGTGGCCGTGGTGGGCGTGGCGGATGCGCTCAAGGGCCAGGTGGCCATGGCCTTTGCCGTGGCCCGCGATGCGAGCGGACTCGACACCGATGCCGCGCGCCTGAAGCTCGAGGGCGAGGTCATGAAGCAGGTGGACAGCCAGTTGGGTGCCGTGGCGAGGCCCTCGCGCGTGTACTTCGTGAGCGTGCTGCCCAAGACGCGCAGCGGCAAGCTGTTGCGGCGGGCATTGCAGGCGGTGGCCGAGCGCAGGGATCCGGGAGACCTGACGACGATGGAGGATCCGGCGGCGCTGCAGCAGGTGCGGGAACTGGTGGGGGAGTGAACGGGCTCGAGGGTTCTTCTGGGTTGTTTGGGCTGAGCTTGTCGGAGCCTGCTGGGTTTGTGTGCTGATCTGATCGCGTGCCTGGTTTGAAGGCGGAGGCCGGGGCGACATCCCGGCTTCCGCCCCTGCACCCGAGCCGCCTCCCATCAAGGCGCCGCCCCGCTCCAGCTGGCGCTATGCTCGACCATCGCCACTCCTGCGCTTTCCAAGGACCACCCCATGCGCCTCGCCGTAGAAAACCTCGAAGCCTCCAAGATCCGTGAAGTCGCCAACGCCGGCATGGGCCGGGCCGACGTCCTGGCCTTCTGGTTCGGCGAAAGCGACGAGGTCACGCCCGAGCCCGTGCGCCAGGCGGCCATCGAGTCCCTGCAGCGGGGCGAGACCTTCTACTCCCACAACCTCGGCCTGTCCGAGCTGCGCCAGGCGATAGCCGCCTACGCCAGCGCGCTGCATGGCCCCATCGGTGCGGAACGGATCGCCGTGACCTCGGGGGGCGTGAGCGCGCTGATGGTGGCCATGCAGGCGCTGCTCGATGCGGGGGACGAGGTCGTGGCCGTCACGCCCGTGTGGCCCAACCTCACGGCCCAGCCCGCCGTGCTGGGTGCCCGTGTGCGGTGCGTGCCGCTGCGCGCCGAGGGCGGTGCCTGGACTCTGGACCTGCAGGTGCTGCTCGACGCCATCACGCCGGCCACACGACTGCTCATCGTCAACGCACCCAACAACCCCACGGGCTGGACGCTCACGCGCGCGGAGCAGCAGGCCATCCTGGACCATTGCCGGCGCACCGGCACCTGGGTGCTGGCGGACGAAGTGTACGAACGCCTGTATTACGAGGCGACCCCCCACGGCTGCGCGCCGAGTTTCCTGGACATCGCCGCGCCCGAGGACCGGCTCATCGTGGTGCAGAGCTTTTCCAAGAGCTTCCTGATGACCGGCTGGCGCCTGGGCTGGCTCGTGCTGCCGCCCGCGCTGGTGGACGCCGTGGGCAAGCTGATCGAATTCAACACCTCCTGCGCCAGCGTGTTCACCCAGCGCGCGGGCCTGGCGGCGCTGGAGCATGCGGGCGAGATCACGCCGCCCCTGGTGGCGCGCATGCGCCGCTGCCGCGACACGCTGCTGCCCCGCCTGGCCGCGCTGCCGCAGGTGGAGGTGGCCAGCCCGCTCGGCGGCATGTACGCCTTCTTCCGCCTGCACGGCTTTGACGATTCGCTGGCGGTCGCCCAGCGGCTGGTGAGCGAGGCCGGCCTGGGCCTGGCGCCGGGCAATGCGTTCGCGCCCGAGGCCCAGGGCTGGCTGCGCTGGTGTTTTGCCTCCAGGGACCCCGCGCGGCTGGAGGCGGGCGTGGAGCGCCTGCAGGCCTGGCTGGCGCGGTCCAGCCGGGGTTGATGGGGGGCAGAGTGCACGTGGCAGCAGCATGCCCGGTGCAGTTTGCTATATTTTTAATAGCTTCATGCGCTTGCCTGGAAAGCGCTTGCGCGGTTTTTACCTGAAACTTCCCTGGGCCTGCCGCTGCCAGCCCGATGGCAGCTGCCACTGGGCCGCCCAGCCGGTGAAGTCCGCCAGCGGCATGGGCCGCGCGATGCAATAGCCCTGCGCCTGGGTGCAGCCCAGCTGCAGCAGCATCTGTCCCTGCTCGATGGTTTCCACGCCTTCGGCGATCACGCGGTAGCCAAACGAGCGCGCCAGGCCGATCACGCCCTGCACGATGGCCAGATCGCCCGGATCGCCCATCATGCCGTGCACGAAGCTCTGGTCGATCTTGAGCGTGTCCATGGGCAGGCGGCGCAGGTAGGTCAGCGACGAGTAGCCGGTGCCGAAGTCGTCCAGCGACACCACCACCCCCAGCCCACGCAGCGCGGTCAGGGTGTGCGCCACGGCCGCCAGGTCGTACAGCGCGGCGCTTTCGGTGATCTCGATTTCCACCAGGTGCCCGGGCACGCCGGGGTGGCGCGCGATGCACCGGGCCATCCAGTCGGCGAAGTCGGGGCGCTGCAGGTGCTGGGCGGCGATGTTGACGCTCAGCGGCAGGGCCATGCCGCGCGCCTGCAGCTCTTCCAGGATGGAGAGCGCGGCCTCGACCACCCATTCGCCGAACCCGATCTCCAGCTCGGTCCCTTCCAGCAGCGGCAGGAATTCGCCGGGCGGCACCAGGCCGCGCTGCGGGTGCTGCCAGCGCGCGAGGGCTTCGGCGCCCACCACGGCGCCGCTTTTCATGTCCACCTTGGGCTGCAGGTACAGGGTGAACTGGGCATCGGCCAGCGCGTCGCGCAGGTGGCGCCCCTGCGCGCGCAGCAGCTGCAGGGCGCGCTCCTGGGCGGCATCGAACTGGTGGAAGCGGTTGCGCCCGGCCTGCTTGGCGGCGTACATGGCCTGGTCGGCATGGCGCAGCAGGGCATCGGCATCGGCGTCGTCCTGCGGGAACACCGTGTAGCCGATGCTGGCCGTGACCACCACGCGCTCGGCGTCGAGCGTGTAGGGGGCCGAGATGCTTTCCATCACGCGGTGGAGCATGGCTTCGCAACCGTTGGCCGAGTCCAGCCCGGGCATGAGGATCACGAACTCGTCGCCCCCCAGGCGGGCCACGCAGTCGAGCGGACGCAGCGCGCGCGTAAGCCGGCCGGCCACCACCACCAGGAGGCGGTCGCCCGCGCCGTGGCCCAGCCGGTCGTTCACGGGCTTGAAGCCGTCCAGGTCCAGGTAGGCCACGCCCAGCTGCGTGCCGTTTGCACGCGCCTGGTCCATGCATTCCTGCAGCTTGCGCGCCAGCAGCACGCGGTTGGGCAGGCCGGTGAGGGCATCGAACAGCGCCAGCCGCTGCAGCAGCACTTCCTGTTCGCGCTGGGGCGTCACGTCGATCGCCACGCCCAGCATGCGTTCGGGGCGGCCCATGGCGTCAAGGCCGACGATCTTGCCCAGGTTGCGCACCCAGCGCACGGCGTCGTCGCCGGCCTCGCTCTGGTTGACGCGCCAGGTGGCGTCAAACGGCGTGCCGGGGTGGGCGGTGTGGCGGGCGACCTCGGTGGTGATGCGGTCGATGTCGTCGGGGGCGATGCCGCTGGTCCACTGCGTGGCGCCCAAAGGGCCGTGCGATGCGGGCAGGCCGCGCATCGCGCGCCAGCGGCTGTCGCCCGTGACGGTGCCGGTCTGCAGGTTCCAGTCCCACAGGCCCAGCGACGCGGCCGAGATGGTGAGCGAGAGCAGCGCCTCGCGTTCGCGCACCTGCTCTTCCTCGCGCTTGCGGTCGGTGATGTCGTGCACCGAGAACAGCCAGCAGGGTTCGCCGTCGAATTCGGTCGCCCGCATGGACTGCAGCACGGTGCGCGGCGGGCCGCCGCGCACGTTCAGCTTCACCTCGTAGCTGTTGAGCTGGCCGGAGCGCGCCACCGCATCCATGAGGCGCTGGCGGTCGTC
This sequence comes from Acidovorax sp. GW821-FHT10E04, assembly GCF_059415185.1. Classification (NCBI taxonomy): domain Bacteria; kingdom Pseudomonadati; phylum Pseudomonadota; class Betaproteobacteria; order Burkholderiales; family Comamonadaceae; genus Acidovorax; species Acidovorax sp. GW821-FHT10E04. Next base: position 797,532 of record NZ_JBWKMT010000001.1, on the reverse strand, counting down.
GGCGGTGAAGATGCCCAGCTCGATGGCGGTGCGGCCGATGGCCTCCTCGCGCGGGATGCCCAGCATCTCCACCCAGGCGGGGTTGATGTCCACGTAGCGCCCGTCCATGCGGCGCGACAGGCCCATGGGGTAGGGCATGAGGTGAAAGATGCGCGAGAAGCGCTCCTCGGACTGGCGCAGGCGCTGCTCGGCGCGCTTGGCCTCGTCGATGTCCTGCATCACGCCGCGCACGCGGGTGACCCGGCCGTTCTCGATGACGGGCTCGCCCCGCGCGCGCACCCAGACCAGCCGCCCGTCGGTGTGCAGCACCTCCATCTCCATGCTCCACTCGGCGCGCTCGAGGATGCTCTGGCGGAAACGGTCGCGCAGGGGTTCCCGGTAGGCGGGGGCCACGTGGCGGTCGATGTAGTCGTGCGGCAGCGGGGAGCCGGGCGCCAGGCCATGGATGTCGAAACACACGTCCGACCAGTAGACCAGGCCCTTGCCGCGCTCGTCCTCCCAGGCGCCCAGACGGGCCAGGCGGCCCGCCTGCTGCAGCAGGCTGTTGAGGGCGCGCAGTTCGTCGCTGGCGCGGTGGGCTTCGGTCATGTCGTGGAAAACGAAGACAAAACAGTTTTCGCCATCCACAAGCACGGAGCGTGCCGACATCAGCCCCGGTATGCGGATTCCGTCGCGCTGGGCCACCAGGGGCAGGCGGTCGACCTTGCCCTCGCGGCGGAAGGTGTCCACCAGCCGTGCGCGCTCCTGCTCGGAGGCCCAGATCTTCAGCTCGGAGGACGTGCGCCCGATCACCTCGTCGCGCGGGCGGCCCAGCACCTCGCAAAAGGCAGGGTTCACGTCGATGTAGCGCCCATCGGAGATGCGCGAGATGCCCGCAGGATCGGGGAGCGTCTGGTAGAAGGTGGTGTACTTGGCCTCCGAGGAGCGCAGAGCGTCCTCCACCTCGCGGTGGGCCGTGATGTCCACGTCCATGCCGATCAGGCTGAGCGGGCGCCCGCCCGCATCGCGGCGGGCCACGGCGCCGCGCGACATCAGCCAGCGCCACTGGCCGCGCGTGTCCATCACGCGGAATTCGGCTTCGTACGTCTCGTCCAGCCCGTCCATGGCCCGCGCCAGCCGGGCGGCGTTGCGCTGGGCGTCGGCGGGGTGGCGCAGCGCATACCAGCGCTCCCACAGGCCCTGGGCGTCCGCGTCGTCGCAGCTGATGCCAAACGCCTCGTAGAACCGGCCGTGGCAGCGGAACTGGCGCTGGACCACGTCCCATTCCCACCGGCCTCCGCCCAGGGAGTCCATGGCCAGCTGCAGCTGCTGTTCGCGCTGCACCAGGGCTTGCTGGGTGCTGGTGCGCGCCAGCTCCGCGCGGGCCTTGCTGGCCAGAAGCAGGCGGCCCACGCCCAGCATCAGAACGCCCGCGCCATGGTGCCAGGGAAGGCTCGTCGGCCACGGGGCCCCGGCCGGCGGCGCGAGGTTCGCGAGCCAGAGGCAGGCCGATACCACCAGGGGCAGGGTGATGGCCAGGCCCACCAGCGCGATCCATGCCGCCGGGCGCAGGGGCAGGCGCCGGGCCATGCGCCGCCACAGCCATGCCAGCAGCCACGTGGCGCCCAGCACCAGCACGGCGGGCGGGGTGGCGGAGGGGGCCGTCGCGACCACGGCCAGCAGCGCCACCAGGGCGGTGACGGCGGCCGGCAGGCCGCCGAAATAAAGTCCCATGAAGGCGGCCACGGTGGGATAGGCCACCAGCCTCAGCTCGGGCGCATTCCAGTGCAGCGCGGTGAACGACACCGCCGACACCGCGCCGCCCGCCACGCCCAGCAGCCAGAGCGTGCGCCGCGATGGCCGCAGCGCCTCCTGGGGCGGGAGCCACTCCAGCACCAGGAGCAGCGTCATCAGCACCGTGCCGGCCAGGAGCGTGTTGTTACCCATGGCGGAGCGCGCTGCAAAGGCAGGGCCAGGGGGCCGGGACGGCTTCAGCGCAAACCGCTGCCCGCGCCGACCGGCCCGGGTGGTGTGCGGCGGCGCGGTGCCCCGCGCCGTCCAACGCAAGACTCAGATCGCAGCGGCCCGGGGAAAAAACCATTCCCCGAGTTTATGGCTGTTCCGGCGCCGTCCGGCCCGGCCGCAGTGTCCTGATAAGCCCCGTTGACAGCATCGTGCCGCACACGATGACGAGCGCGCAGCCCAGCATCCACGGCGTGATGCGCTCGCCCAGGAAGATCGCGCCATACAGCACCGCGAACACGGGCGCGATGAAGGTCACGGCCAGTGCCCGGCTGGGCCCCGCGCTGGCGATGAGGCGAAAGTACAGGATGTAGGCGATGCCCGTGCACAGCACCGCGATGGCGACGATGCAGCCCCAGGCGCGGGGGCCCGGCATCTGCGCCGGCCACAGCCACAGGGTGGGCACGGCCAGGCCCAGCGCCGCGCCCAGCTGGCTGCCCGTGGCGGTGGCCAGGGGCGGTATGCCCGTGAGGAAACGGCGCGCAAAGCTGGCCGACAGGCCGTAGAAGGATGATGCCAGCAGGCACGCCGCGATCGCCCATTCGGCGCTGTCGCTCTTGAAACCCGTGCCGGCCGGCGCGCGCCACGCGAGCAGCGCCACGCCCACGAAGCCCAGGGCCAGGCCCGCCCAGCGCAGGCGGTTGATGCGGTCGCCCAGCCAGAGCCAGGCCACCAGCGCGCCGAACAGGGGCACGGTGGCATTCAGGATCGAGGTCAGGCCCGTGGCGAGGTGCAGCACCGCCCAGGAAAACAGCGCGAACGGAATCGCCGAATTGATGACCCCGGCGAACATGATGGGCCGCCAGTGCCTGCGCAGCGCGGGCCCATGGCCCTGGCGCAGCATGATGGGCCACAGGAACACCGTGGCCAGCGCCACGCGCAGCCCGGCGGTGGGCAGCGGGCCGAACTCGGACGCCCCCAGCCGCATGAAAAGAAACGAGGCGCCCCAGAGCGCCGCCAGCAGGATGAATTCGCCGATCCAGGTGGTGACGGGTTGGGTTCCCGGGCTGTTCGGGCTGTTCATTCATGGCCTTTCTCTGGGGGCAGGGCGCCCGCCGGCACGGGCGGCCGCGGGGGCGCGAAGAGCGCATTCTCCATGGTCAGCAGGGCCGTCTTGCGGTCCAGCCCGCCCGCGTAGCCTGTCAGGCTGCCGTCCGCGCCCAGCACGCGGTGGCAGGGCACCACCACGCTCAGCGGGTTGCGCCCCACGGCCGCGCCCACGGCGCGCACGGCCAGCGGCCGGCCCAGTTGCTGGCTCAGGCGCCCATAGCTGGTGGTGCCGCCGCGGCCGATGGCCAGCAGGGCGCGCCACACCGCCTGCTGGAACGGCGTGCCGCCCGAGAGATCCAGCGGCAGATCGAAGTCCTGCCGATCGCCCCGCAGGTACTGCTGCAGCTGGCTGGCGGCGGCCTGCAGCACGGGATGGCCGGCCGCCTCGGCCCAGGCGTGCCCGCCGTGGAGAAAGCTGGCGGGTTCGTGGCGCTGGCCTTCGAACCAGACGCCGCAGAGGCCGGCGGGCGATGCGGCCAGGCGCACCGGCCCAAGGGCGGTGCTGGCCCGCGCCTGCACGGTGTGGGGGTGGTATTGCATGGGGAATCTCGGTGATTTTGAATAAAACAAGCCGCCAGCGCTTGCTGGATCAGCGCGAAAAGCTATTGTTTTGATAGTGTTTCAGGCGCCGGGATGGCGGGCTCCGCCGTGCCCGCCGCCCAGGCGCGCAGCACCGCATAGCTGCGCCACGGGCGCCACGCCTCGGACGCCGCGCTGGCGGCGCGCGCCGGGTTTTTCTGGCCCTGGACACCCAGCGCCTTGTGCAGCGCCACGTCGGCGGCAGGGAAGGCATCGGGCCAGCGCAGCACGCGCATGGCGATGTACTGCGCCGTCCAGTCGCCAATGCCGGGCAGGGCGCACAGGGCGGCCGTGGTCGCGGCCACATCGGCGCCGGCATGCAGGGCCAGGCCCCCGCTGTCCACGGCGCGGGCCAGCGCCACGATGGCGGCCTGGCGCTGGCGCACGATGCCCAGCTGGCCCAGGGTGTCGCCGTCGGCCACGGCGAGCGTGGCGGCCGTGGGAAACAGCCGGTTCAGCCCGGGCCAGGGCGTGGCGATGGGCTCGCCCAGCCGCTCCACCAGCCGCTGCCCCAGCGTGCGCGCGGCCGCCACGGTGATCTGCTGGCCCAGCACGGCGCGCACGGCCAGCTCGAAGCCGTCGAACGCACCGGGCACGCGCAGGCCGTCGCCGTCCGGGAAGTGCGGGTGCAGCACGGCGTTGATGGCCGCCGGGTCGGCGTCCAGGTCCAGCATGGCGCGCACGCGGCGGATCACGAGCGGCAGCACCGGGTACAGGCTGTCGCTGGTCTGCAGCAGCACCTGGTGGCGGACCACGTCGAAGCGCGCGCTGAACCAGCCGGTGGTCTCCTGCGCCATGCCGGTGCAGGCGGACGGCAGGCGCACGGTGCGGCGCAGCGTGGCCTCGTGGGGCAGCACCCATTCGACGCCGTGGAACTGCCGCCGCTCGAAGAACGCGAGCAGCGCCGCCACGTCGAAGGGCGGGCGCCAGGCCAGGCGCAAGGTGCTGCCGGTGCCGGACGCGTCCGCCTTGAGGGGGCCCGCGCCGCTGCGCCGCAGCTGGGTGGGATTGAGCCCGTAGTGCCCCGCGAACGCCGCATTGAAGCGCCGCACGCTCGCGAAGCCGCTGGCCAGCGCCACCTGCGTGACCGGCATCGGGGTGTCGGTGAGCAGCTGCTTGGCCGTGAGCAGCCGCCGGGTCTGCAGGTACTGCAGGGGCGACACGCCCAGCGCGGCCTCGAAGATGCGGCGCAGGTGGCGGTCGCTCACGCCCAGGCGTTCGGCCAGCCGGGCGACGGTGGCGCCGCTGTCGCCCCGCGTGGGCCGGGCCGGCCAGAGGTCGGGCGCATCCAGCAGCCGCACGGCCTGCTGCACCAGGATGCCGCTGGCATCCTGCACCGACCACACCAGCGCCTGCGGCGCCAGCTCCGGCCGGCAGCGCAGGCAGGGCCTGAAGCCCGCGCTCTCGGCCTGGGCGGCAAGGCTGAAGAAGCGGCAGTTCTCGCGGCGCGGCGTGCGCACGGCGCACACCGGGCGGCAATAGATGCCGGTGGAGGTCACGCCGGTGAAGAAGCGTCCGTCAAAGCGCGCGTCCCGGGCCAGCACGGCAAGATAGCGGCCCTCGTCCGAGGCCATGTCGGTGTCCGTGGAGGAAGGCAGGTGGGGCGAGGTCATGGCGGAATGATAGGCCCCGGCGGCGCGCGCACTGGCCGTTTTCGGACATGTGCCTCGGCGCCCCCGGGCGGCGTGCGCAAGGAGGCGGAAGGGGCCGCCTACAATGCTGCGGACGTTTCAACCCTCTTCGTGAAAGGCCCCTACGTGCACCCCACGCCCGCCATTTTCAAAGCCTACGACATCCGCGGCATCGTGCCGTCCACCCTGAATGAAGAAGTGGCCTTGGGCCTGGGCCGGGCTTTTGGCACCGCCGCCCGCGCCGAAGGGCAGACCACGGTGGCCGTGGGGCGCGACGGGCGCCTGTCGGGCCCGGCCATGTCGGCCGCGCTGATCCAGGGGCTGGTCGAGGCGGGCATCGAGGTGATCGACGTGGGCCTGGTGACCACGCCGCTGCTGTACTTCGCGGCCAGCACACTGTGCCAAAGCGGCATTCAGGTCACGGGCAGCCACAACCCCAAGGACTACAACGGCTTCAAGATGGTGCTCAATGGCCGCGCCATCTACGGCGAGGAGATCCAGGGCCTGCGCCGCACCATGGAGCAGGAAAGCTGGCAGCTGCTGCCCGGCGGTTCGGTGCGGCATGTGGACGTGCTGCCGGCCTACACCGCGCGCATCGTGGGCGACATCAAGCTGGCCCGTCCGCTCAAGGTGGTGGTGGACTGCGGCAACGGCATCGCCGGTGCGTCGGCGCCGGCCATCTTCCGCGCGCTGGGCTGCGAGGTGATCGAGCTCTTTTCCGAGGTGGACGGCAACTTCCCCAACCACCACCCCGACCCGAGCAAGCCGGAGAACCTGCGCGACCTGATCGACGCCCTGAAGGCCAGCGATGCAGAACTGGGCCTGGCCTTCGACGGCGATGGCGACCGCTTAGGGATAGTGACCAGGGACGGCACCAACATCTTCCCCGACCGCCAGATGATGCTTTTCGCGCAGGACGTGCTCTCGCGCGTGCCCGGCGGCGAGATCATCTTCGACGTGAAGTGCACCCAGCGCCTGGCGCCCGCCATTGCGGCCGCCGGCGGCGTGCCGGTGATGTTCAAGACCGGCCATTCGCTCATCAAGGCCCGCATGAAGGAGACCAACTCCCCGCTGGGCGGCGAGATGAGCGGCCACATCTTCTTCAAGGAGCGCTGGTACGGCTTCGACGACGGCACCTATGCGGGCTGCCGCCTGCTGGAGATCCTGAGCAGGAGCAGCGACCCGAGCGCCGTGCTCAACGCACTGCCCACGAGTTTCTCCACCCCCGAGCTGAACGTGGCCTGCGCCGAGGGTGAGCCGCACCGCCTGACGGCCGAATTGCAGGCCCTGGCCGCCGGCACCTTCGCGGCGCCCGCCACGGTCAGCACCATCGACGGGCTGCGCGTGGACTGGCCGGACGGCTTTGGCCTGATCCGTGCCAGCAACACCACGCCCGTGCTGGTGCTGCGCTTCGAAGGCCACACGAGCGAGGCGCTGGCGCGCATCGAATCGGCCATGCTGGCCCTGCTGCACCGCGTGAAGCCTGGTGCGCACGTGGGGGCCGCGAGCCACTGAGCCGGGCGCGATGATGCCCGCACGGCGCATTCGCCCCGCCGAACTTTCCCTGACCCTTTCGCCCATCCGCCGACCGTGAATTCGCACCTGTCCACCCCCCTGCGCATCGCTGCCGCGCAGTCGCCGTCCGTGCCCGGGGACGTGGCGCGCAACGTGCAGACGCACCTGGCCTTCGCGCGGGTGGCGGCGCACCACGGGGTGCAGGTGCTGGTGTTTCCGGAGCTGTCGCTCACGGGCTACGAGCCGGCGGTGCTGGCCGCCCAGGTGCTGGATGCCGACCATGGCGTGCTGGCGCCGCTGCGGCAGGCGGCGCGCGACCACGGCATGGCGCTGGTGGTGGGCGCGCCCGCGGCCCCCGTGGCGCCGGGCGCGCTGCTGCCCTCCATCGGCGCATGGGTGCTGGGCGCCGATGGCAGCGCGGCGCTGTACCGCAAGCGCCATCTGCATGCCAGCGAAGCGTCATTCGCCAGCGCGGGAATGGACGACGCGCAGGTGCACCTGCTCGCCGGCGAACCCACGGGGCTGGCCATCTGCGCCGACATCACCCACCCCGAGCATGCGCGCGCCGCGCACGGGGCGGGCGCGGTGCTCTATGCCGCCAGCGCGCTGATTTCCGAAAAAGGCTACGGGCCCGAGTCGGACCTGCTGCGCGGCTATGCGCGGGACCACGGCATGGCCGTGCTCCTGGCCAACTACAGCGGGGCCTCGGGCGGCTACGCCAGCGCCGGCCGCAGCGCGGTCTGGGAGCCCGGGGGCGGGTGCGTGGCCGCGGCCACGCACGACCGGCCTTGCCTGGTCTGGGCCGCGCGCGGCGACAGCGGCTGGAGCGGCGGCGTGCTGGACCTGCCCCTTCCGGTATGAACGCCGCGCGGGCCCTGTATTCGCTGGTGACCTGGTGCGCGCAGCCGCTGCTGCGCCGCAAGCTGCGCCGCCGCGCGGTGGCCGAGCCCGGCTATGGGCATGCGGTGGGCGAGCGGTTTGGCCGCTACCCGGCGCCCATGGACAGCCTCATGCCGCACAGCAGCTCCGACCCGCTCGGCCGCTTTGTCTGGATCCATGCCGTATCCCTGGGCGAAACCCGCGCCGCCGGCATCCTGCTCGGGCAGCTGCGCGAACAGCTGCCGGGCATGCGCCTGCTGCTCACCCACGGCACGGCCACGGGGCGGGCCGAGGGCGAGCGGCTGCTGCACCCCGGTGACGTGCAGGTGTGGCAACCGTGGGATACGCCGGGCGCGGTCGCACGTTTCCTGCGCAAGTTCCGCCCGGCCATCGGCATCCTCATGGAGACGGAGGTCTGGCCCAACCTGGTGGCCGGCTGCCAGCGGCGCGGCGTGCCCCTGGTGCTGGCCAATGCTCGCTTCAACGCCACGTCGCTGCGCAAGGCCCAGCGGCTGGCGCCGCTGGCGCGCCCGGCCTATGGCGGCCTGGCCGCCGTCTGGGCCCAGACCGAGGACGACGCGGCCCGCCTGCGGGCCATCGGCGCCCCGGTGCGCGGCGTGTTTGGCAACCTCAAGTTCGATGTGGTGCCCGACGCCGCCCAGACCGCCCAGGGCCGCGCCTGGCGCGCGCGCGCGGGACGCCCCGTGGTCCTGCTGGCCAGCAGCCGTGAGGGCGAGGAGGCGATGTGGCTGGAAAATTTCAAGCAAAAACAACCTCCAGCGCTTGCTGGCAAAGCGCCAGCAGCTATCAATAGCGAAGCAGGTAACGTGCAGTGGCTCATCGTGCCGCGCCACCCGCAGCGTTTTGACGAGGTGCACCAGCTGCTCCAGCGCGCCGGGCTCGGCGTGTCGCGCCGCAGCACCTGGGCGGCCAGGCCCGAGGCGGCCGATGTGTGGCTGGGCGATTCGCTGGGCGAGATGGCGCTGTACTACGGCCTGGCCGACGTGGCCTTGCTGGGGGGCAGCTTTGCGCCGCTGGGCGGCCAGAACCTCATCGAGGCCGCCGCTGGCGGGTGCCCGGTGGTGCTGGGGCCGCACACCTTCAATTTTGCGGAGGCGGCCGAGCGGGCCTGCGCGGCGGGCGCCGCGCAGCGCGTGCCCGACATGGCCGCCGGCATCGCGTGCGCTGCGGCGCTGGCACTGGACGCCGGCCGCCAGCAGGCCGCCAGCGAACGTGCGGGCCGCTTCGCCAGCGACCACCGTGGGGCGGCGCTGGCAACGGCCCGGGCGGTGCGCGCGATCGTGCAGCCCGCCGGGGCTTCCCTGTCTCCCTCTACTTGACGAGCAGGGCGTTGATCGCCTCGACGTCCTGCTGCGTCAGCGTGCCCGCCGCCTGGCGCAGCTTGAGCGTGCCCAGCAGCACGTTGTAGCGTGCCTGGGCCAGGTCGCGCTTGGTCTGGAAGAGCTGGCTCTGGGCGTTCAGCACGTCGATGTTGATGCGCACCCCCACCTGGTAGCCCAGCTTGTTCGCGTCCAGCGCACTCTGGCTGGAGGCCTCGGCCGCTTCCAGGGCCTGCACCTGGCCCTGGCCGGACTGCACGCCAAAGAAGGCAGCGCGCGTGGCCTGGGCCACGTTGCGGCGGGTGGTTTCCAGGTCGGCCGTGGCCTTTTCTTCCAGGGCCAGGGTTTCCCTGATGCGGTTTTGCACCGAGAAGCCGGCGAACAGCGGCAGGTTGAACGCCACGCCCACGCTGGCGCTGTTGGTGCGGTTGTTCACGCCGGGCGACGTGATGGTGCCGTTCGGGTTGCGCGTGATGTTGTATCCCGCCTGCAGGTCCACCGTGGGCAGATGGCCGGTTTCGGCCTTCCTGGTTTCCAGGCGGGCGATGTCCAGCGCGATCGCGGCCTGGCGCACGCCGGGCTGCTGGTCGCGCGCGGTATCCACCCAGGTGGTCACGTTGTCGGGCTGCACGGAGGGCAGCGGCACGGGCAGCGCCAGGGGCTTGGGGGTGGTGCCTGTGATGCCCACGAGCTGGTCCAGCGCCAGGCGCTTCACCCGCAGGTCGTTTTCGGCGGCGATTTCCTGCGCCACCACCAGGTCGTAGCGGGCCTGGGCTTCGCGCGAGTCGGTGACGGTGGTGGTGCCCACCTCGAAGTTGCGCTTGGCCGACGCCAGCTGTTCGGACACGGCGGCTTTCTGCGCCTGCACGAAGGCCAGGGTGTCCTGCGCCGCGAGCACGTCAAAGTAAGCCTGGCTCACACGCACCAGCAGGTCCTGCGTGGCCGCATCCAGCTGCGCCTGGGCGACATCCACGCCACGCTGGCCCTGTTCGAGGGTGATGCGGTTGGCGGGGCGGTACAGCGGCTGCGAGGCCTGCATGCCCAGCGTCTGCGTGGTGCCGGTGTTTTCCACCGGCGGGCGGCTCAGCTCCACATTGGCGCGGCTGAGCCCGGCCGTGAGCCCGGCGCTGGGCAGCAGGCCCGCGCGGGCCTGGTCGGCGCGGCGGGCCGCCGCATCGAGCTGGGCGCGGGCCGATTGCCACGCCGTGTCATAGGTGCGGGCCGATTCCACCAGTTCCAGCAGGCTCTGGGCTTGCGCCGGGGCACACAGTGCCGCGCCGAGCGCCAGGGACAGAAGGGACAGGGAGAGGGGCCGTAGCGGTGTCATGGAGGTCCTTCGGAAAAGAGTCTGCGTGTCGAAAATGGGGCAAAACAGGCGCGGTGGCTGCGGGCGGTCCGGCCGCCGCCGTCGTCAATAGCGGGGCACGGCGGGGTCGCTTTCCTGCGACCAGGCGTCGATGCCGCCGGTGATGTTGGCCACCTGCTCAAAACCGTGGTGCTGCAGGAAGGCCGCCACGCGCAGGCTGCGGGCGCCGTGGTGGCACAGGCAGGCGATGGGGCGGGCGGGGTTCAGCTCGGCCAGGCGCCCGGACAGCTCGCCCATGGGGATGGCGGCCAGCTCGAAGCCGTCCGCACGCACGCTGGCGGTCTGCAGCTCCCAGGGCTCGCGCACGTCCAGCACCAGGGGCTGGCCGCCTTCGGGGGCGGCGGCGAACCAGGCGGACAGCTGGGCGGGACGGACGTGATCGATCATGCAGGACTCCGAAGGGGACTCAGGATGCAAGGCTCGGGGAGCCGGGGTCAGAACGTGAAGCCGGACGGCTCGGGGAAGTTCACGAGGCGCGGCGCGATGGTGTCCCAGGGCGACACCGTCTCGAAACGGTCGCCGGCGCGGCGGGTCACGGTGAAGCGCATGACGGGTTCGCCGCCGACGATGGCGCCCAGGCGGCCGCCATCGCGCAGGTGCGACAGCAGGGCCGTGGGGACTTCGGCGACCGAGCCGCTGAGCACGATCACGTCGAACGGGCCATCGGGGATGGCATCGCGGGCGCCGTCGCCCTGGCGCACGTCGGCGTTCTGGATGCCCGCGTCGCGCAGGTTCTCGCGGGCCATCTCGGCCAGCTCGGGGTTGATCTCGAGGGACACCACGCGCTCGGCGCGGTGGGCGAGCAGGGCGGCCATGTAGCCGGAGCCCGCGCCGATCTCCAGCACGCGGTCGGTGGGCTTGATTTGCAGGTCCTGCAGGATGCGCGCCTCGACGCGCGGCTGCAGCATGCTGTGGCCCAGGCGCACGGCCTCTTCGGCGTCATTGCCGAGCAGGGGCACTTCAATGTCCATGAACGCCATGTTGCGGTAGGCCGGAGGCACGAAATCTTCGCGGCGAACGATCGCCAGCAGGTCCAGCACGTCGGCGTCCAGCACGTTCCAGGGACGGATCTGCTGCTCGATCATGTTGTAGCGGGCCTGGGCGACGGGGTCGCTGGTATTGGCGGACGTGTTCAGAGGCATGTTCATGGGATTTCTCCAGGGGAGGCGTGGGTCAGGACAAACCCTCGATTTTAGAGGCCCCGGCCAGGGGGCGGCCGCGGCCCATGCGGCGAAGGGCCCATTGCGCCAGATCGTCCATGTAGCAATACACCACCGGCACCACCACCAGCGTGAGCAGCGAGGAGGTGATCACCCCGCCGATCACCGCCTGGCCCATGGGCGCGCGCTGCTCGGAACCCTCGGACAGCGCGAACGCGAGCGGCACCATGCCGAAGATCATGGCCAGCGTGGTCATGAGGATGGGGCGCAGCCGCACGCGCGCGGCCAGCAGCAGGGCGTCCGCCCGGGGCAGGCCGGGCACGGTGCGGCCTTCGTCGTTCACGTGTTCCTCGCGGGCGCGGATCGCGAAGTCCACCAGCAGGATGGCGTTCTTGGTCACGAGGCCCATCAGCATCACCACGCCGATGATGGAGAACATCGACAGCGTGGAGCGGAACATCAGGAGCGCCAGCACCACGCCGATGAGCGTGAGCGGCAGCGAGGTCATGAGCGCCAGCGGCTGCAAAAAGCTCTTGAACTGGCTCGCCAGGATCATGTAGATGAAGATGATGGCCATGGCCAGGGCCGAGATGGCATAGCCGAAGGACTCGGCCATGTTCTTGGTGGAGCCGCCGAACTGGTAGCGGTAGCCGGGCGGGAAGCTCACGCTCTCGAGCGCCTTCTTGATGTCGTTGGACACCTCGCCGGCCGAGCGCTGGGCCACGTTGGCGTTCACGGCCACCTCGCGGGTCAGGTCGCGCCGGTTGATCTGGTTGGCGCCGGTGGATTCGGTCACGCGGGCCACCTGGTTCAGGCGCACGATGCGCGTGGTTCCGTCGGCGGCCGTCAGCGCGAAGGGCAGGCGCTCCAGGTCTGCGGGGGCGGTGCGGGCCTCGGGGGCCAGGCGCACATTCACGTCATAGGTCTGGTCGTCCGGCGCGCGCCAGTTGCCCACGGTGGTGCCCGCCACCAGCGTGCGCAGCGAGGCGGCCATGGGGGCCACGGCCAGGCCGAGGTCGGAGGCGGCCTCGCGGCGCACATCGAGGGCGATCACCGGCTTGTCGGGCTTGGCGCTGGTGTCCAGGTCCACCAGGCCCGGGATGTCGCGGATCTTGTCCGTGACGATCCTGGTCAGGCGCTCCAGCTCCTGCAGGTCGGGGCCCTGCAGCGAGAACTCCACCTGCTTCTGGCCGCCCACGGCATCGAGCAGGCCCACGTGGGTCACCGTGATGCCGGGCACCTGCTTCAGGCGCTCGCGCAGCACGTCCGACATCTGGTCCACGCTGCGGCTGCGGTCCTTGCGGTCCACCAGGCGCACGTACAGATTGGCGTACATCTTGCCTTGCGCGCTGCCGGTGTTGATGGTGGCCAGGGTGTAGCGCACTTCCGGCATCTCGCGCAGGATGCCTTCCACCTGCCGGGCCTTGGCCTCGGTCGCTTCCAGCGAGGAGCCCACCGGCGTGTAGAAATTGACGGTGGTTTCGGAGAAGTCGGCCTTGGGCACGAACTCGGTGCCCAGCAGCGGCACCATGAAAATGCTCAGCACGAAGATGGCCAGCGCAATGCCCATGGTGGCCAGCTTGTGCACCAGCGACCAGCGCAGGATGCCCTGGTAGCCTTCGGCCAGCGCATCGGTGGCCCGGTCGAACCAGCCCGTGACGCGGCCGATGGTCTTGTCGTAGAACGTGACCGGCTCGGTGCGCTGCCCGTGGGCGTGGGCGTGGATGCTCGGGTCGTGCCAGATGCTCGACAGCATGGGGTCGAGCGTGAAGCTCACGAACATCGAGATCATCACCGCCGCGACGATGGTGATGCCGAACTCGTGAAAGAACTTGCCGATGATGCCGCCCATGAAGCCGATGGGCATGAACACCGCCACGATGGACAGCGTGGTGGCCAGCACGGCCAGGCCGATCTCCTGCGTGCCGTCCATCGCCGCGTCGTAAGCGCCCTTGCCCATCTGCACGTGGCGCACGATGTTCTCGCGCACCACGATGGCATCGTCGATCAGCAGGCCCACGCACAGGCTCAGCGCCATCAGCGTGATCATGTTGATGGTGAAGCCGAACATGTTCATGAACAGGAAGGTGCCGATCAGCGCGATGGGCAAGGTGAGGCCCGTGATCACCGTGGAGCGCCAGGAGTTCAGGAACAGGAAGACGATGAGCACCGTGAGGATGGCGCCCTCGATCAGCGTCTGGCGCACGTTGTTCACCGCCACGCGGATGGGGCGGGCGCTGTCGCCGATGGTCTCCAGCCGCACGCCGGGCGGCAACTGGCTCTTGAGTTCGGCCACGGCGGCGGTCAGGCCGTCCACCACCTCGATGGTGTTCTCGCCCTGCGACTTCTGCACCGACAGCAGCAGCGTGCGCTGGCCGTTGTACAGGGCCAGGCTTTCGACTTCCTGCGCGCCGTCGTTCACGCGGGCCACCTGGTCCAGGCGGACGGGCGCACCGTTCTTGCGCGCGACGATGATCCTGCCGAAGTCCTCGGGGCGCTGCATGCGTGCGTCGATCTGCACCACGCGCTCCTGCGCGAGGGACCGGATGGAGCCCACGGGCAGGTCCTGGTTCTCGTTGCGCACGGCGCTGGCCACCTGGTCGGGCGTCACGCCGAAGGCTTCGAGCGCCTGCGGGTTCAGGTAGATGTTGATCTCGCGCTTGGTGGCGCCCACCAGGTTCACGGCGCCCACGCCGCGCACGTTCTCCAGGCGCTTCTTCAGCGTCTGCTCGGCCCAGGTGGTCAGCTCCACGGCACTGCGGGCCGTGGCGCCCGCCGTGTCGTCCGGCAGCACGGCCAGCGACCACACGGCCCGGCTGGCGGGGTCGAAGCGCAGCACGCGCGGCTCCTTGACCTCGGTGCGCAGCAGGGGGCGCACGGTGGCCACCTTCTCGCGCACGTCCTCGGCGGCCTTGCGGCCGTCGATGTGCAGCTGGAACTCGATGATGACGACGGCCGTGCCCTCATAGCTGCGCGAGGTGAGGGCGTTGATGCCGGCGATCGAGTTGACGCCTTCCTCGATCTTCTTGGTGACTTCGCTTTCGACGATTTCCGGCGACGCACCGGGATAGTCCACGGTGACCACCACCACCGGGAAGTCGATGTTGGGGAATTGATCGACCTTCAGGCGCTGGTACGAGAACAGGCCCAGCACCACGATGGCGAGCATCACCATGGTGGCGAACACGGGGTTCTTGAGGCTGACTTTGGTGAACCACATGGCGGTGCGGCGCGGTCAGGGGGCGGTGCGGGGCACGGAGGCCGGGGCGGCGGGCGCGGCAGCCGCCACGGCGGTGCCCTCGCGCAGCTGTCCGATGCGGCCGGCGATCACGGGCGTGCCCTCGGCCACGCCCTCGATGGCGACCCAGGTCTGGCCGCTCAGCACCGACCGCGCACCGGTCTTGACCTCCACGTAGGCCACGCGGCCGTCCTTGAGCGTCTGCAGGTAGGGCGCTGGCTTGTCGGTGCGCACGGCATCCAGCGGCACGGCCAGCACCTCGGCGCGGCCGGTGTCGAGCGTGCCCTGCACGAACAGGCCCTGGCGCAGCGGCGTTTCGCCCCGGGCCTGCTCCACCCGCAGGTAGACGGGCACCGTGCGGCTGCCGGCCTGTGCGCTGGGGTTGATGCGCGCCACGGTGGCGGGCACGGGCACGGCCGAGCCTTCCATGGTGAGCAGGGCCTTCTGGCCCACGCGCACGGCCAGCGAATCGGCGGGGCTCAGCAGCGCCTCCAGCTCCAGGCGGGAGAGGTCCACCACCTCGATGATGCGGGCGTCCACGGCCACGCGCTCGCCGGGCTGGGCCAGGCGCTGGGCCACCAGCCCGGTGATCGGGCTCTTGAGCACGGTGTCGTCGAGCGCCTTGCGCGCCACGTCGGCGGCCGAGACGGCGGCCTGGTGGCTCGACTGCGCCGCCTCCAGGCTGGCCTGCGAGGTGACCAGCGCCGTGGGCGAAATGAAACCCTGGTCCACCAGCGCGCGGTTGTTGGCGTATTGCCGCTGGTTGATGTCCACCTGGGACTTGGCGGCATCGGCCTGCTGCTGCGCCTGGCGCAGCCGTGCGCGGGCTTCGGTGGGGTCGATGCGGGCGATTTCCTGGCCGGCCCTGACGCTGTCGCCCTCGCGCAGGATGAGGCCCTGCAGTTCCCCGCCCACGCGGGCCTTGACCATGGCCGACTCGACCGCCCGCAGCGAACCCGACACCGGCACTTCCAGCGTGAGGCTCTGGCGCCGCACGGTGACGATCTCGTCCGCGGCCAGCTGCAGCGGCGCCTGCGCCTTCTGGGCGCTGGCCTCGCTCAGCGCCTTCTGCTGCGCCTGGCGGGCCGCCATGGCGCGCCACGCGCCGCCGCCCAGCAACACAACGACGATGGCTGCCGCCACCCAGGGAATCCAGCGTTTCATGGTCAGGCGCCGCGCACGGGCGGAGAAGAAGAAGGGGAGGAGGAGGGAGGGGCGCACGGGGGTGCATCGGGCCGCACGAGCAGCCCATGCAGCACGTTGTCGATCTGCGCCTGGATGAACAGCTCGGGCTGCAGGCCCAGGCCGTCGGGGATGCAGACCGCCAGCGAGTGTTTCCACATCATCAGGAAGATCATGGGGGCCAGCACCACGTGCACGATGTAGTCGAGCGCCACCGGCCGGAACTCGCCGCGCTCGATGCCGCGCTGGATGATGCGGCGGATCAGCCCCTGGCCCGGCTGGATCACTTCCTGCTGGTAAAACTGCATGATCTCGGGGAAGTTCTGGGCTTCGCTGAACATCAGCTTGGTGATGCCCGAGGCCTTGGTGGAGCCGATGCGCTCCCACCACACCTCGTAGCAATAGCGCAGCAGCTCGGCGGTGGTGCCTTCGAAGGTCTCCAGCTCTTGCGTCCACTCCTCGAAGCGGCCGGCGATGTTGTGCCGCACCACGGCCTTGAAGAGTTCTTCCTTGCTGGGGAAATACAGGAACAGCGTGCCCTTGGAAACCCCGGCACGCGCCGCCACCTCATCCACACGGGTCGCGGCGAAGCCCTTCTCGACAAAAAGGTCCAGCGCCGCTTCCAGCAGCTCGCCAGGACGGGCTTCCTTGCGGCGCTCGCGCTTGGTGCCCGGGGGGGCGGAAGAGGGGTTGGGCGTGGGGGACAAGGGAAATTCTGTTAATGACTGACCGGTTAGTAATGTAGCAAGCACCTGCCGGAGCGTCAATTCATAATCGCAAAGCACAACCAAAGGACCACCATGACCTTGCAAACCATCACTCTGGGCGGCGGCTGCTTCTGGTGCACCGAGGCCGTGTTCGACCGCGTGCGGGGCATCACCGACGTGGAGAGCGGCTATACCAACGGCCACACGCTGAACCCCAGCTACGAGCAGATCTGCCGGGGCGACACCGGGCATGCCGAGGTGGTGCGCCTGACGTTCGACGCCGACGAGATCAGCCTGGAGGAGATCCTGGAGATCTTCTTCCATACCCACGACCCGACCACCCTCAACCGCCAGGGCAACGACGTGGGCACGCAGTACCGCAGCGGCATCTACTACGACAACCCCGCGCACGGCGACATCGCCCACGGCATGATCCGCCAGATGTCGCAGGACAAGCTGTTCGGCGCGCCCATCACCACCGAGGTGAAGCCGCTGGCCAACTACAGCGCGGCCGAGGCCTACCACCAGGACTACTTCGCGAACAACCCGAACCAGGGCTACTGCGCCTTCGTGGTGGGCCCCAAGGTGGACAAGTTCCGCAAGACCTTCGCCCGCTATCTCAAGCCGGCGTGACGGAGCGGCGGTGACGCAGGCCGCGGCGGTGGTCACCGGGCCGCCGCGGGGGCCCGCGCACCCACACGCACCCGCACGACGCCACCCAGCAGCCCGCCCAGCACCCGCTGGCGCCGCGTGCTGGGCCGGTGGGCCAGCAGCGTGCTGCGGATCATGGCGGGCGTGATGAACTCGGCAGGCTCGAAGCCATGGCCCGCCAGCAGGGCCCGCAGCTCGGCATCGCGCAGGAAACACCGCCAGGGCTCGCCCATGCGGCCGAAACGCCGCGCCATCAGGCCCAGCGCCAGCTTGCGGCCCCATTGCAGCGCCCCCGGGCGGCGCACGTAGTCAAACACCAGCACGCTCCCCGGCGCCGCCCCGGCACCGATGCGCGCGAGCGTGGCCTGCACGGCCGAGGGGGCGAGGTACATCGTCACGCCCAGCCAGGAGAACACCGTGCGCTGGCCCGCGTCCAGGCCCTGGGCCGCCAGCTGCTCCATGAAATCCTGGCGCTCGAAGTCCACCGGCACATAGGCAGCCCCCGGGGGCATGCGCAAGCCCGCCGAAGCGGCCAGGCCCCGCTTCCATGCCTGGGTGGACGGGTGGTCCACCTCGAACACGCGCGCCAGGCCGCGCGGCCATTCACCGCGCAAGGCAAAGGTGTCCAGGCCCGCGCCCAGCACCACGTACTGGGTGGCCCCGGCGGCCACGGCCTCGCGCAGCGTGTCCTCGGCAATGCGGCTGCGCACCGCCAGGGCGCCGCGCATGGCCTGCGAAAAACTCCCCGCGTCCCTCGCAAGGCCTTGCGGGCCATCGCCCTCAAGCGCCTGCCGCACCTGCGCGGCCCCGGCGGGGCCCAGGATGTCCAGCGCCAGCGGGTCGGCGAAGATCTCGCCGCCCTCGATCAACTGGTGCCGGGCGCGCGCGATGCCGCACAGCAGGGCGGTATGGCTGGGCCGGGCCGATGCCAGCAGCGGCTGCTGCGGGGTGGAGGGGGCAGGTGCGGCGGAGCGGGTCGTGGGTGTCATGGTGCGGGTGATTCTGGCGCGCGCCGGCGGTGCCGTCTTGAACGTTTTCGCCAGGCGCGGCGTGCCGCAGGCCTGGCGCCTGGTGGTCCAGCGTTGGGATCCGGGGCGGACCTGTTTACGATGCGGGCCTGTGCGAATCCGGTTCCAGCTCCCTTTTGCCACCGTGGTCCTGCCGCCTTCGCCGCTGGCGGGGTGCATCCGCGCGTACATCACCAAGGACACCACGCGCCGTGCGCACGGCACGGCGCAAGGCCCGCAGCTCAACCGCTATCCGGCCTCGGTGTACTGCGGCATCGCCTGGTACCTGGAGGGCAGCTCCGAGCAGCTCGGCCCCGGCCAGCAGGCGGTGCGGGCGCTGCCGGCCACGCTGCTGCTGGGGCCCCAGACCCGGCCGCTGGTGACCCGCAACCCCGGCCCGGTGCGCACCTTTGGCGTGGTCTTCCATCCGCAGGCATTCCACCGGCTCACGGGCCTGGACATCAGCACCCTGGTAGACGGACTGCTGCCCGTGCAGGACGTTCTGCCGCCCGCCTGGCTCGCGCTGTGCGACGGCGTGCGCGCGGCCGCCAGCGATGCGCAGCGGATGGCGCTGCTGGAGGACTTCGTGGCCAGCCAGGAACCTGCGCATGCAGAGGCCCCTGCGGCGGGCGCCGCCGCGGCCGTGCGCTGGATGCGCGAATTGCAGGCCCACGCTGCCGCCCGGGGCCTGGGGGGCAGCCTGCGCAGCCTGGAGCGCCACGTGCGGACCTGGGCCGGCCAGTCGCTGCGGCGCCTTGGCTGGCTGTCGCGGGCGGAAACCACGCTCACGCGGGCCCGGCTGGAGAGCGAACAGTCGGGGCACGCGCCACGCTGGCACGACGTGGCGCTGGGCGCGGGCTACGCCGACCAGGCCCACCTGTGCCGCGAGACGCAGCGCGTCACGGGACAAAGCCCCTCCGAGCTGGCCCGGCGCGTGCAGGCCGAGGACGAAAGCTACTGGCTTTACCGCCTCTGGTCCTGAGGCCTCGCGCCCCGGGACGGTGCTGGCGCGGCGGCCAGAAGGCACTGAAGGGGCGGGATGGCCCGTGCCCACGGGCGGTGATTGCCGCCGCGGGGTGCCGGCTGCCTGCATAATGCAAGCTGATTGCGTTACAGGCGCCGCCGCCCCGCACCCGCCATGCCCACACCCCGCCGCTCCCCCGCCACAGTGCCCGCCGCCACCTGGACCTTGCCCGCCGGCATGCGCGCCACCCGTGCCACGCGGGCACTGGCGGCGCTGTACGCGGCGCGCCCTGAGGCTGCGTTGTCCGAGGCAGAGGTGGAAGCCGCGCTGGCTGGCGCTGGCGCCCCCGTCAACAAGGTCACCGTCTACCGCATGCTCGACCGGTTTGCCGCCGCGGGCCTGCTGCACAAGCAGGTGGATGCCGCCCGCGTCACGCGCTACGCGCTCGCGCCGCAGGGCGACGACGGCGCGGCGCCGCGCTTTGAATGCGATGACTGCCACCGCCAGTTCCGCCTGTCGCAGGGCTCGGCCAAGGTGCGGACCGCGCTCAGGCAGGTGCTGCAGGCACTGGCCACGGCGGGGCATGAGAGCCTGGCGGTGGACATCGCGGTGCGCGGCCGCTGCGCGGGCTGCGCGCACCCTGCCGAGGGCGCCGCCGCATGATCCGCACCCGGGGCCTTTCCTATGCCTACCCCGGCGGCGACGCGCCGCTGCGCTTCCCCGATGTGGACCTGCGCCAGGGCGGCATGCTGCTGCTGCGGGGGCGCTCGGGCACCGGCAAGTCCACCTGGCTGTCGCTCATCGCCGGCCTGCGGGGTGCCAGCGGCGGCGATCTGTTCGTGGCGGGCACCCAGCTGGGCACGCAGCGGGGCGCCGAGATTGACGCCTGGCGCGCGCGCAGCATCGGCTTTTTGCCGCAGAAGCTGTACCTCTCCAGCGCGCTCACGGTGGCCGACAACCTGGCGCTGGTCTACTTTGCCGCCGGGCTGCCGCGCGACGATGCCGCTATCACCCGTGCCTTGGCGCAGGTGGGCGTGGCCGAACTCGCCACGCGCCGGCCACACCAGCTCTCGGGCGGGCAGGCGCAGCGCGTCGCGCTGGCGCGGGCCGTGCTGCTGTCGCCCGAGCTGCTGCTGGCCGACGAGCCCACGGCCAGCCTGGACGACGAGGCCGCCGCCGATGCGCTGGACTTGCTGCGGCAAAGCGCCGCCGCCTGCGATGCCAGCCTGGTGATTGCCACGCACGACCAGCGCGTGGTGCAGGCCCTGGCCAGCGCGCAGATGCTGGATTTGAACGAAATTGGCCCCGGGCGCTTGCAGGACAAGCGCGAAAAGCTATGAATTCAGTAGCAATCAAGCTGGCCCGCCTGTCCTGGCGCTACCTGTGGTCGCGCCCCCTGGCGGCCGTGCTCAACCTGCTGGTGCTCACGCTGGGCCTGGCGGCCATCACGCTGGTGCTGCTGGTGGCCACGCAGCTGGACAAGGCGTTCGAGCGCGACCTCGCGGGCATCGACCTCGTGGTGGGCGCCAAGGGCAGCCCGCTGCAGCTCATCCTGGCGGGGGTGTTCCACATCGACGTGCCCACGGGCAACATTCCGCTGCAGGAGGTGCAGGCGCTGCAGAAGAACCCGCTGGTGGCGCAGGTCATCCCGCTCAGCCTGGGCGACAGCTACCAGGGCTTTCGCATCGTGGGCACCACGCCCGACTACGTGGCGCACTACGAGGCCGCGCTGGCCGAAGGCGTGCTGTGGCGCCAGCCCATGGATGCGGTGCTGGGCACCACCGTGGCGCGCGGCATTGTCAGGGCCGGCCATGGCGGTGCGCAGCTGGTGGGTGCCACCTTTGTGGGCAGCCACGGGCTGGGCGGGGGAGGGCACGCGCACGGCGACCACCCCTACCGCGTGAGCGGTGTGCTGGCGCCTTGCGGCTGCGTGCTCGACCGGCTCATCCTCACCAGCACCGAATCCGTCTGGATGGTGCACGAGAGCGCCATGGCCACCGATGACGAGGACCTGGAACTGCTGAAGGACGACCGCGAGGTCACCGTGGCCCTGGTGCGCTACCGCACGCCGCTCGCCGCCGTCACGCTGCCGCGCCGGATCAATGCCGACACGGGCATGCAGGCGGCCGCGCCCGCCATCGAGGTCACGCGCCTGCTGCGCCTGCTGGGCGTGGGCGCCGATGTGCTGCGCGCCTTTGGCGGCGTGCTGCTGGCCGTGGCGGCCCTCAGCGTGTTCATCGCGCTGTGGAACGCGGTGCGCGAACGCCGCGCCGACCTGGCCATGCTGCGCATGCTGGGCGCGCCGCCGGGCCGCGTGGCCGGGCTGGTGCTGTGGGAGGCCCTGTGGCTGGCCGCCATGGCCTGCGCCCTGGGCCTGCTGCTGGGCCACGGCCTGGCCCACGCGCTGGGCTGGGCACTGCAGGCACAGGGCCTGCTGCCCGTCAGCGGCCTGGTGTGGCTGCCCGCGGAGGCCGGCGTGCCGCTGCTGGCCGCCGGCGTGGCGGCCCTGGCGGCGTTGCTGCCAGCGATGCAGGCCTACCGCACCGAGGTCGCGGACCTGCTGAGCCAACCCTGAATTTCCATTTCCGACCCACCGATTCGAAAGGTTCACCATGAAGAAGCTCTTCACCGCCCTGGCCCTGGCACCCCTGCTGCTGGCGGGCGCGCTGGCGCATGCCCAGGGCGCGCATTCCGACAAGGAAACCAAGGCCGATGCCGAGCGCCACCGCGCCATGGCCGCCGCGCACGAGGCCGCCGCCAAGTGCCTGGAGGCCGGCAAGGGCCACGACACCTGCCAGAAGGAACTCCAGGCCGCGTGCAAGGGTCTGGGCATTGGCAAATACTGCGGCATGCGCCACATGCACTAAAGCTCCCCCCTGAGGCGCTGCGCGCCTTCCCCCCTGAGGGGGGGACGCCCCTGGTGGCCCGGCGGAGCCGGTTCCACGGGGGCACTGGCATGGGGGCGCGCCGGTTTTGTCGGGCGCAGCCGCAAATAAGGTCGGGTGGAGTCAAGTGGTTCCTCGACGGCGTTGATGCGGTCATGGAACAGTTGGCCCTGTGCGCACGGGGCGTTCACGGAAGGGGATTTTTATGCACCATCGTTTGTTGCCTCGGTTTGTGCCCGGGCGCTCTGTCGCTCTGCCTTTGGCGCTGGCGTTGGGTGTCGGCATCTCCGGCACCGCCCTGGCACAGGGCCAGCCTTCCGCGGCGCCTGCGCTCAGTTCGCCCTTGCCGGCGGGGGCTGGGGGTGCGCCGGTGGCGGGTGTGCCGTCGGGCTCCGGTGCGGGCTACCACAGCCCGAACAGTCCCATCGCGCCGCTGCCGCAGCGCAATGACGTGATCCCCTGGTCGGTGCTGACCGACCTGACCAAGAAAACGACCAAGGATGGCATCCTGCCCGTGTTCAACGACGCGCAAAAGGGCATGGACAAGACCACGCAGCGCATCCAGGGCTTCATGATGCCGCTGGACGCCAAGGCCACGCAGACGCACTTCCTGCTCACCTCGGTGCCGCTGACCTGCTCGTTCTGCCTGCCCGGCGGGCCCGAGAGCATGGTCGAGGTCAAGGCCAAGACGCCCGTGCGCTATTCGCTGGAGCCCGTGGTGGTCGAAGGCAGGTTCACCGTGCTCCACAACGACCAGTACGGCCTGTACTACCGCGTGGTCGAGGCCGTGCCGGTGAAATAATCGCAGGTTGCCGGCGCTTTGCCTGTCCGCGCCGCCCCCTCCCCCTATTTTTTTACCGTGACCTCCGCCTTCCGCCCCCGACCAGCCACGCGGCCGCATGCCCTGCGCGGCGCGGGGCAGGGTGCGCGCGGGCAAGGGCGGGGGAGCCACCGCCTGCCGTCGCAGGTGGTGCGGCTGGCGCTGGCCTGGCTGCTGCTGGCCCTGGTGGCCGTGCCCACGCTCGGGCGCCTGCACCAGGTGGTGCACGGCGGCGCGCTGGACCGGGTGCATGCGGGGCAGGCGCTGTCTTCCGCCGCATCCGCGGCGTCCATTGCACCAGGGGCCGCCGCTTCGGCGAGCGGCGACGGGCACGGCCACGGCCTGCTGCTGCCGCTGCTCCTGGGCCACCACGCTCCCGTCGATTGCCTCGTGCTCGACCAGCTCGCGCTGGGCGATGCCCTGCACAGCGCCCCCCTGGCGCTGCCCCATGCGGTGCCCGCGCAGGCACCGTCCGCCGACCCCGCGGAGCGCGTCGCCGTCGCGCATGTCGCGCTGTTCCAGGCGCGCGGCCCGCCCGGCCGGGCCTGAAGCACCACGCCCCGGGCCTTTTCCACGCGCCGGCCGCCCCCGCCTCTGCCGCAGGGCCGCGAACGCCGCCGGAGCAGGTTCCCCCACGGCGCACCCCGTGCTTCGTTTACATCAAAACTCCTGATTTCATAGCTGCCAGCGCTTGACCATCAAGCGCTGGAGGCATTTTTTATTCATGGCTTCCCGCCCCGTGGCGTGAAGCCGCGCGCTGCACGCCTGGCCTGGCCGGCGCGGCGCGCCCCCTGTTGCAAGCATCACCATGATCCACACCTCCTTTGCCCCTTGCGCGCCAGCGCGGCGCGCCCGTCCAGCCCTCCACCCCGTGGCCCTGGCCGCCATGCTGGCGCTGTCGGGCGCGGGCAGCGCCCACGCGCAGGCCGCGCCCGCCGCCGGCCCCGCCACCGAGGCAGCGCCCAGCCTGCCGTCCGTCACCGTGTCGGCCAGCGGCCTGCAACTGGGCGCCAGCGACATGACCACGCCCGTCACCGTGCTGGAGGGCGACGAGCTCGTGCGCCGCCGCGAGGCCACGCTGGGCGAGACGCTCAACAGCGAACCCGGCATCACCAGCAGCCACTTCGGCGCCGGTGCCAGCCGCCCCATCATCCGCGGCATGGACGGCCCGCGCGTCAAGGTGCTGAGCGACGGCGCCGAGCTGCACGACGCCTCCACCATCAGCCCTGACCACGCCGTGGTCTCCGAGCCCTTGCTCGCCACGCAGATCGAGGTGCTGCGCGGCCCCTCGGCCCTGGTCTACGGCAACGGCGCCGTGGGCGGCGTGGTCAACGTGCTGGACGGCAAGATCCCCACCGCCATCCCGCAAAAGGGCTACGAAGGCAGCGCCGAGCTGCGCGCCAACACCGGCGCGGGCGAAGGGGCGGGGGCCTTCTCGCTCACGGGCGGCACCGGCAACCTGGCGGTGCACGTGGAGGGCGTCTCGCGCGACGCGGGCGACTACCGCGTGGGCAAGGGCTGGGCCCCCGAGGGCGAGCCCGCCCGCAAGGTGCTGGGCAGCTTCAACCGCACGAACACCGGCAGCGTCGGCCTGTCGTGGGTGGGTGAGCAGGGCTACCTGGGCGCCGCCTACACGCGCCAGAGCGCCAAGTACGGCCTGCCGGGCCACAACCACAGCTTCGAGGGCTGCCACACCCATGGAGACCACCTGCACTGCGGCGCCCACGCGGGTGAAGGGGAAGACGGCCACGACCACGGCGCCGAAGAGCATGGCGACGTGCCCGTGGTGGACCTGCGCAGCGAGCGCTTCGACATCCGGGGCGAGCTGCGCAACCCCTTTGCCGGCTTCTCGGCCCTGCGCCTGCGCGCCGGGGTCACCGACTATGTGCACGACGAGGTCGAGGACGGCGCCATCAGCACCACCTTCAAGAACAAGGCCTACGACACGCGCATCGAACTGCAGCACGAGCCATTGGCCGGGTTCAAGGGCGTCGTCGGCCTGCAGACCTCGCAGCGCAAGTTCAGCGCCGAGGGCGAAGAGGCCTATGTGCAGCCCACGGTCACCCGCAAGCTGGGTTTCTTCGCGCTGGAGGAATACCGCGTGGGGGACTGGCGCTTCGAAGCCGCCCTGCGCCACGACCGCCAGACCGCCGAGGCCCAGGCCAGCGGCATCGAGCGCAGCCACAACGGCACGTCGGCATCGCTGGGCGCGGTGTGGAAATTCACGCCCGGCTACCAGGTGGGTACCTCGTTCACCCGCGCCAGCCGCGCGCCGTCGGCCGAAGAACTGTACGCCCAGGGCCTGCACATGGCCACCAGCACCTATGAGCGCGGCAACGCCGACCTGCGCTCCGAGATCTCGCAGAACATCGATGTGAGCCTGAGGAAGACCAGCGGTGACACCACCTTTGGCGTGAGCATCTTCCGCAACCGCATCAACAACTACATCTACGGCCGCACGCTCGATGCGGTGGACGGGCTGCAACTGCTGCAGTACAGCCAGGCCGACGCCACCTTCACCGGCATCGAAGGCCAGGTGCGCCAGCGCCTGAACCGCAACCTGGGTATCACCCTGTTCGGCGACACCGTGCGCGCCCGGCTCAACGACGGCGGCGGCCTGCTGCCCCGCATCCCCGCCACGCGCGCGGGCATCCGCCTGGACGGCAACTGGCAAGCCTGGGAAGGTCAGGTCGAATGGGTGCAGGTGGCCCGCCAGAACCGCGTGGCGGAGTTCGAAACCGCGACGCCGGGCTACGGCATGCTGAACCTGGGGGTGAGCTACAACGGCCAGTTCAGCAGCGGCACGCCGTGGCAGGTGTATCTGAAGGCGAACAACCTGACGGACCGCCTGGCGTATGCACACACCAGCTTCATCAAAAACGCAGCGCCGCTGATGGGGCGCAACGTGACGGTAGGGGTGAAGGTGGCTTTCTAAAAGCTGGCCGCATTGCGCGGCCTGCCCAGCCCCATTCACTCACTCGCTCACGTACTTCCAAGCGCACTCTGACTGCCGCCGATCCCTCAGCGGTTGGGCAGCGCGTGCGCGCGCTCGTACTCGTGCCCGTACCCCAAATCGTCCGTTGACGAAACCCGCCATGAACCCAACCCGTTTTTCCCCTTCTCCATCGCGCAGCCGTGCTGCGCTCAACCGCAAGCCCGTTGCCAAGCTCACTGCTGCCGCACTGGCGGCGGCACTGGTGCCGTGGGCCCATGCACAGACATCACAGGAACCTGCCGCAGCTTCCGCATCAGAAGCAATCACCCAGCCCGCACGCGCTCTTGCGGCAGTGGACGTGCTGGGCACGACCGCCCCCGCCACGCGCACGCCCGGCGAACGCGCTGCCGTCACGCTCCAGCCAGGCGCACTCCCCGCAACGGTGCAGCAACTCAACCAGGACGACATTGCCAACACCAATGTTGGCCGCGATATTTCCAACATCTTTCGCCGCGTGCCCGGCGTGCTGGCCAACAACATCGACCAGGGCGAAACCGGCAACGGATTTCGCATGCGCGGGTTTGCCACCCAGGGCACGCACGGCGCCGATACCGCCGTGTATGTTGACGGTGTGCCGCAGAACATTCCGTCCAGCCAGGGTGGGGCAGGGCACGGCCCGGTGTTTCTGGAATGGCTCCACGCCGACCTGATCGACGGCGTGGACGTCATCAAAGGTCCTATCTCTGCCTTGTATGGCGACCAGAACCGCGCAGGCGCTGTTGACATCCGCACCCGCAACGGCGGCAGTGCCACGCCGTCTAGCGTCAGTATCAGCGCCGAGCGCCATGGCCTGCGCCGCAGTACCCTGGTGCTGTCCAGCACCATTCCCACCAGCTTTTCCACCATCGACTCGCTGTGGATGGCCGATGTGTACCACAACGATGGCTACCGCTATGCGTCCCGCACCGGCCGCGACACGTTGTTCTGGAAGCTGTCTACCCAGCACCAAGGCGCCCGATACAGCCTGCGCGTGATGCGCTACGTGGCCGACTTTGATGCGCCTGGGTATCTGCTGCTGCCCGCGCTGGAAGCTGGGCTGGACCCACGCTCCACCCAATCGAACAACGCCGGCTTCGGGAATGCGCGGCGCACCAGCCTGGTGTTCAACCGCGCCCCGGCCGAAGGTGAGGCGGGATGGTATGCCACGGCCTATGCGGAAAGCCTCAATCGCAAACGCGGCATCACGGCCAACGCCACCCACCATACGGTGGGTGTGGACGACCGGGACATCCTTGGCGCGCGCGTGCTGCACAACACCACGTTTGGCAATGCCGCCATTGCCTTCGGCGCCGAGCTGCGCAAGGACCGTGGCGACGCCTACCGCCAGATCTACGTCAACCGCGCACCATCGGCCAGCTACGTCAATGCGCAAGACCTGGACCTGCTGACCTACGGGCTGTTTGCGCAGGGCCAGTGGCGCGTGACCGATACCCTCAAACTGAGCGCCGGTGCGCGCTACGACCGGTTTGACTACGACATCGCCAACCTCAAGCTGCCCGCGGCCAGCACCGGCTACGACAAGGGCGTGTTCACGCCCAAGCTGGGCGCGTCGTGGTCGCTCACACCGCAGGTGGAGTTGTTTGCCAACGTGGCCGAAGGCATGCGGTCGCCTTCGGCCGAGCAGATCAGCAGCAGCGGCGCCACTGGCCCGCTGGGTGCGACAGGCGGTGTCATCAGCCAGATCGCGCCTAGCAAGGTGCGTTCGTTCGACTTGGGCTTCACCGCATCGCCTGCCAGCGGCTGGACAGTGTCGGGCGTGGGGTACGCCATTCAGAATTCCGACGAAATCGTGGGTCAGGCCGATGGCTCTTTCAAATCGGTGGGCGAGACCACGCGCAAAGGGCTGGAGCTGGAAGCCCGCTGGCGCGCCAGCAGCGCCACCAGCGTGTACGCCAGCATCGGCAAGATCCTGGAGGCCAAGGTGGACAACCCGGCACCCAATACCGGTGCCAAGCTCACGGTGCCTGCCACGCAACTCAAGGCCGGGGCCCAGCACAAGCTGCGGCTGGGCGAAGGCCAGCTCACACTCAATGCAGATGCCTACCTGATCGCGGACATGCCGTACTACGTAGGCACGCCCGCCACGCAAGAGCGCACCATGCCTCTGTACACGCGCTATGACCTGCGCGCCACGTACGACTGGAAGCAGACGCAGCTGTCGCTGTACGCCACCTTCCAGCCCCACCGCTACGGCACCGAAATCGCCTACGGCAGTGCCGCAGGGCTGATGATGTCGCCCCTTCCCCGCAGCACGTTTGGCGCCACGCTGCGCTACTTCTTCTGATGGAAGCCGCGGCCATTCTTGAGACCCGCGCCCTCACCATCCGACGGGGCGACCAGGTCTCGCTGCAGGCGCTCAACCTAGCGGTCACGGCGGGCAGCGTGTATGCGCTGCTGGGCGGCAACGGCGCGGGCAAAACCACCACGCTGAACGCGCTGCTGGGTTTTGTTCCCGCCGCGTCGGGCCAGGCACTGGTCAACGGGGTGGACGCCTCGCTGCAGCCGCAGCAGGCACGCGCTCACCTGGCGTATCTGCCCGAGAACGTGGCGCTGTACCCCTACCTGTCGGGGGTGGAGAACCTGCGCTACTTCTGCAAGCTGTCAGACATTGCACTCGACAGCGCGCAAGCGCACGACCTGCTCACAGCGTCGGGCCTGGCACCCGATGCACAGGGCCGCCGGGTTGGCGGGTATTCCAAGGGCATGCGACAAAAGGTAGGCCTGGCGATTGCCAAAGCGCGCCGTGCCAGTGCCATGCTGCTGGACGAGCCCACCTCCGGGCTGGACCCTGCTGCTGCCAACGAGTTTGCGCAAAGCGTGCTGCAGGCCAAGCAGGGCGGTATGGCCGTGCTGATGGCCACACACGACCTGTTCAATGCCATTCAGGTGGCTGACCGCATCGGCATCCTTCGCGAAGGGCGCCTGGTGGCGGAGTTTGCCGCGCACGACATCGCCCACAACGAGCTGGAGCGCATCTACCTGCAGCATGCGCGCGGCGTGGTGGAGGACACCGCACCATGATCGCATCCATCGCCGCCAAGGAGATGCGCGCGTTGCTGCGCGACGGGCGCTTGTCGGGACTCGGGCTGGTGCTGGTACTGCTGTTGGCGGCCGTGCTGGTGTCGGCCGTGCACCAGCGCCAGGTGGCAGAACAGGAGCGCCATCAGGTCGAGGCCGCCGCGCGTGCGCAGTGGGATCACCAGGGCGACCGCAACCCCCACCGTGCAGCGCACTTCGGGCTGTATGCGTTCAAGCCTGAACTGCCACTGTCCAGCGTAGACCCTGGCATCCATGCGCGCACCGGTCAGGCGCTGTGGCTGGAGCCGCACAAGCGCAACATGGCGCTGCACGCACCCGCCGCTGACGCCGCCCCGTCCATGGGCCTGGGCGACTTCACCCCGGCGTTTGTGCTGCTGGCGCTGGTGCCATTGCTGCTCGCCGTGCTGGGCCATGGCTCTGTCACGCAAGAACGGGAGCAAGGCACCCTGCGCATGCTGCATGCGTGTGGAATGCGCGGCGTGCCGCTGGTACTGGGCAAGTGGCTGGGGCTGTGTGCCAGCGTGGCCCTGGTGCTGGCACCCGCTGCGCTGGTTGCAGGCTGGCTGCTGGTTGCACGGCAGGGTGCGGCTGAGGCCGCAATGCTGCTGGCGGCGCTCGGTGCGTACTACGCCACCTGGGCGGCCGTCACGGTCGGGGTGTCGTCCAGGTGTCGCACTTCGCGCGGCGCGCTGCTGGTGTTGCTGGCGCTGTGGGTGGGCTGGGTGTTCATCGTGCCGCGCCTGGCGGCGTCCACGGTCGAGGCGCTGGCGCCACTGCCCACGGGCGAGGCGTTCTGGGCCGGTATCCAGCGCGACATTGACCAGGGCCTGCCGGGGGAGGGCAGCGCCGCTCAGCGCATGAAGGCGTTTGACGCGCAACTGCTGGCCGACAACGGCGTGGCGCGCCTGGAAGACCTGCCCTTTGGCGCCAATGCCAAGCGCCGCCTGTTCAGGGATGCGTATGCCACCAAGGTGTACGCACTCCATTTCGGCCAGTTGTGGGACACGCAGGCACAGCAGCAATACCTGCTGCGATGGCTGACCGCCGTATCGCCCTACGCCCCGATGCGGGCCGTGACCAGCGCACTGGCGGGCACCGACCTGGCCCACCAGCAGCACTTTGAAGAAGCCGCCGAGCAATACCGCGAGCGCTTCACCACCCTGGTGGACGAATGGGACCTGCAAGCTACCCAGGGGGTCACTTCGTTCGAGAGCCGCTACGCAGGCAACGCGCTGTGGCAGGCGATTCCGGAATGGACTTACACACCACCCGGCATCGGCTTTGCGCTGCGCCACAGCGCCGCTGACTGGGCTGCCCTGGCGGCCTGGCTGCTGGCGGCCCTGACGGCACTCTGCCTGGGCGCCAGGAGGCTGAACCCTTGACGGCCCTTGTCACCACTACAACCACAACCCGTCGCATGCCATATCCACGCCTCATCCATTGGCAGGCCGAGGGCCTGCGCTTGTACCGCCAACCCGTGGCGTGGTGGGCGCTGGCTGCGCTTTTGCTGGTGCTGTTGGCCTCTGCCACCGTGGCGGGCCTGGACGCCCAAGCCTGGCGCCAAGCCGCAGCGCAGGACGAAACCGCATTCGCCGACAAACTGCAAGCCCAGCAACTGCGCCTGCAGGCCAGCCCCGCACCCAGCGCGGCCAGTGCCACCGCCACCTACCAGCTGGGCCGCAGCGATCTGGGCGTCACCCGCATGCCGGTAGAGGCAGGCCTGGCGCTGGGCGTGCAGCGGCTGCAGGTCTTGCCGTCGCGCACCAAGGCGTCGCTGGACACCCGGCATGTCGATTCGCGCGACCCGGGTCCGCTGCGCAACCCTTTGCTCACGGACACCGGTTTGCCCGGCCTGCCAGCCATGGTGGCGCTGCTGCTGCCGCTGGTGGCCCTGGTGCTGTGCGCCGGGCTGCTGCAGGAAGAGCGTGAGCAGGGCCGGCTGGGCCTGCTGCGGGTGCAGTCGCACTACGGCATCGGCCCCATCCTGCTCGCCGCTCTGGGCTGGAGGCTGCTGGCGCTGTGGATGGTTGCGGTGGCAGCCACCATGCCGGCGCTGCTGCTGGACCCTGGTGCCACCGCTGCGGTCGCCTTGCAGTGGGCTGCCGCGCTGGGCGCGTTCTGCGCGTTGTGGGTGGCACTGGGCGGCATCTTGTCGTGCCTGCCCATCAGCGGCGCCACCAGCATACTGGCTGCGCTGGGGCTGTGGCTGGCGTTGACGTTTGCCGTGCCCGCGGGTCTGGTGTTGCTGGCGCAAAAAGCCGCGCCCCTGCCATCGCGCCTGTCAGCCGTGGTGGCCCTGCGCGACGCACAGCACCAGGCCGAGGACAACGAGCAGGCGCTGGCCGAAGCCTGGTACGACGAACACCCGCACATCCCCGCGCAACAGCCCGCTGCATGGCCCGCCAGCTTTGTAGTGCGCGTGCTGGACCAGGACGAAACGCTGCAGCCCTTGGTGGAACAGTTCCGCCAAAGCCGTGTACGGCAAGCCCAACAGGTGTCGGCATGGTCATGGCTGTCACCCGGCCTGGCGCTGGCGCTATATGGCGAACGGCTCGCCGGCACAGATGTGGACAGCCACACGCGCTACCAGCAGCAGGTGGACGCATTTGAGCAGCGGTGGAGAGCGTTCTTGGTGCCGCGCGTGATGAGCAAACAGGGAATGCGGGTCGAAGAACTGCGGCAGCTGCCTCGGTTTGAAGAACCACATGGCCACCCTGGCTAGATGTGAGGATTCAATAGGTTGTATCCGGTGTTCATCCGGATTGGGTTGAGAGACTGGAAGTCGCCAAACACCCAATCGACTCAGGACACCCAACCGAATGAACATCCATAAGCGCGCCCGACTTACGTTTGCCCGTCGCCTGGAGATGGTCCAGCAGATGACGCTGCAGGGCCTGAGCGCTGCACAAGCCGCTGCTGTACAAGGTGTCCGACCGCCCACAGCCAGTTCAGCAGCGGTGCGCCGTGGCAGTCGCACCCTCAAGGCCGACAACCGGACGGGTTGGCTGGCCTACGCACCTACATCCTTTGTCAAGACTGCCGTGCCGTTGGTAAGGCGCAATCTGACGGTGGGCGTGAACGTGGCGTTCTGACGGGCGATGCCGTCGTGATGTGCACGAGCGCCCGCAGGGGGAGGGCGTTGCTGGCTTGCACCCTATCGCTGCACCAAACCACCGAAACAACGGGGCCGCAAGTGCCATAAACCCGTGCCATACTTGATCTTACGTGGTTGATTTTGCTATCCGTTGGATGTATTTGCCCCCCTTTTTGCAACAGCCCTGCATGCCCACCACTCCCACGCCGTCCGCAAAGCTGCTGCAACTGTTACCCGAGGCGGTGGTGCAAACCGATGCGCTGTGGGAGATCACTTATCTGAATCCGGCGTGGCACAAGCTCACCGGCCATTCGGTGGCGGCGGCGCTCGGCAGGTCTTTGCTTGAATTCGTGCATCCCGACGACATCGGCACCATGCGCTCGGGCATGCCGGTGTTCCGCTTGCGCTTTGCCGATGCGGATTATCGCTGGGTGCGTCTGCAGCTCCACCCGGAGACGGATGCGGCGGATCGGGTGATCAGCCGCCAGGGTGTCCTGATCGAGATCACCGAGGTCACCGAGCAGGTGCTGGTGGAAATTCGCCAGCGCTTTCTGCGCTTGCTGGAAACCATTGATGGCGTGGTTTGGGAAGCTGAAATCGGCGTGGGCAATACCTTTCTGAGCCCGCAGGTCGAACGCTTGTTCGGCTACTCCGTCGAGGAGTGGCGGGCCGACCCCGGCTTCTGGCGGGCGCATGTGCATCCCGATGATCTGGCGCAGGCCCTGCTGATCGACGATGCCGCCTACAACGCCACGCACAGCCATGCCTACGAGATGAGCTATCGGCTGATTGCCAAGTCTGGCAAGGTGGTATGGGTGCGCGATCTGTGCCGTGCAGTGGTCGAGCCGGGGCGACCGAACCGCATGATCGGCCTGATGATCGACGTCACCCAGCAGAAGAACACCGAACTCGAGTTGTTGCGCTCCGAAAACCGCTATTCGCTGGCGACGCGCGGATCCAATGACGGCATCTGGTATTGGGACTTGCGAACGGATGCCCTGCATGTGTCCGGGCGTTTTCTCCAGATCGTCGGGCTGGGTAGCGCCGATATTGTGCATAGCGGAGGCTGGCGCTTTCTTGAGCAGCTCATCGATCCCGAGGATCGCGGGCGCGTGCAGGAGGCCTACCGCAGGCACCTATCGGGGAACAGCCCGAACTTTTCGGTGGATTTCCGCGCGTTCCACGGGGCGGGGCGGCTGGTGTGGGTCAATTGGCGCGGGCTCGCCGAGTTCGAAGACGGCGTTGCGGTGCGCATGGCGGGCTCCTTGAGCGATCTGGCCGAACGTGGCAGTTCCTACGATGCGCTGACCAACTTGCCCGGCCGGCCATTGTTCCGCGATCGCCTCGCTCATCTCATCGCGCTGCACCAGAACGAGGTGGCGAACGGTGGTGGCATGCCGACACGCGATGGAGCCACGATGTTCGCCGTGCTGCTGCTGGATCTCAACAGTTTCAAGGCCGTCAATGACAGCTACGGGCACCACGTGGGCGACCAGCTATTGCAACAGGTGGCACGGCGGCTCGAATCCTGCGTGCGGACGGGGGATCTGGTCGCCCGCATGGGTGGCGACGAGTTCAATGTGCTGCTGGAGTCCATTGATCCCGCTGAAGCCAGCCAACGCGCGGAGCAGATTGCCGCCGCCCTGGAAGTGCCTTACGTGATTGGCAGGCACACCGTGATCAGTGGTGCGAGTATCGGATTGGCCAGCAGCGCATCCACGCTGGCGACGGTCGACGACTACCTGCGCGCTGCAGACACCGCCATGTACCGGGCCAAGAGTCAGTCATTGGGCGTGTGCGTGTTTCCATAAAGCGTGTCGGGGACAATTGCCTGCGAGGCTGTCGCATGGCTTGCCTTCCTCATCCCCTTCTGGTTTTCGGTGGTTTCGCTGGGGTGCTTCCAGTGTGGAACCAGGGGGGGTTACTGCTGGTCGATGTGCTGCCTCCGATGGAGGCCGGCAATCGAACATGTTTTTGGACTTCTGCGCCTGTTCATCAAGCGCTGGCAGCTATCGTAAATATAGCAATCGATGACATCCCGGCCTCGCGTTGACCGTGGCAGGCCTTGACGGATGGGGCACGCTTGGCGCCAGCCAACCCAAGGGGCCTTGCCTTGATCAGGACGAAAAACGGGCTCTCCAGAGCTTGGCGCGCTGGCACCTGAACACCGGCACTTCAGCGACGAATTCAAAGATGCCGGTCAGAAGACCGGTCACGGTGCCTGGAGCAAAGGCGGGTCAAGCGGGATACGCCGGGCCCGGATCCAGGGCGCAACCGCGCGGCCCGCACGGGTAACATGCTGAGGCGCCGAGGCTGGCATGGGCGGCGCTTGGCGCAGTCAAGGGGGACCCAGTGCCCGGGACGGCGCAACGTGCTCACCAACCGTGGAAACCAAAATGTTCAAAAAGATCGTCTGGAAGTGGCTGGGATCGCTTGCTTGTTTGCTGGGCGCTGCGGGGGCGGCTCAAGCGCAGTCCACCACCTACGTGGCCACCGCGGCGGGCAACTACACGGGTTTCACAAACTTCACGGTGTGCGGCACGCCACCGTGCCAGAACTTCACCACGGCGATGAACACGTCTGGCTCGTTCACGACCACCGCGCCGCTGGCCGCCAACCTGGCGTCTGCACAGTTGGGCGCCTTGGTCTCGGCCTTCAGTTTTTCAGATGGCCTCACCACGTACACCCATGCAGACCCGAACGTCCGGGTCTGGAACTTCCGCGTCACGACCGATGCGAGCGGCGCGATCACGGGTGTGAACATTCTGATCCAGCGCTGGATTTCTGGCACGGCTCCCCACGGCATCGGTGACCGGTTTTCCTTCTTTGAGACCAGCACCACATCAGCAAGGCACAACATGTTCTGCAGCGGGATCGCCGTTTCCACCGCAGGCGTGGCAGATTCATGCGGCTTCGCCGGCAGCGATACCAGCACCTCTTCTGCAATCCCTGTTTCGCTGGTGTGGTCTGCCGCGGTGGCGGCTTCTTCCATACCAACCCTTTCCGAGTGGGCGTTGATGGCCATGGCGGTGTGGATGGCCATGGTGGCCTTGCAGCGGCTGCAGCGCCGTGACGGCAAGCGCCACGGGCAGCGCTGACGTCACCGGCCTGCCAGCTCAAGCTGCCGCCGGCGCACGCCGCACCATCCCGCCAACCCCTTGCGCGAGGTGCCCGGTTGCTGGATTTCATCTTCGTGCTGCCCACGTTCGTCCAGGCCTGCGGGCTGATTCAGGCCACCGCCGAAGGTGCCCGGCAGGCCTTCTTTTCTTTCGGAACGCAGATGAACCGCGAAGCACTTCATGGGTTGCTGGTGAACACGCTGGGGCTGGTGCCCCAGCCGTTGGCGAACGCCGTGTCGTGCACCTACTTTCACCAGAAGGTGGAATGGCATCCGGCGCGCAGCACCCGGGTGTTCCGCGTCCTCTTCGATGCCGGCGGGGAGCCCGACCGCATCCAGCTGTGCGCGTCCTCCGACAACAACAACACGGTGCTGATCGGCCGCCCGTTCAGCGCCCGGGCTTTGACGGAACTGGCGGTTCAGGAAATAAGGCGGATCGAGGCGCGGACGGCCTAGAGAAGGGACAGGGCGCGGCGGGCAGCACAGGCCCTTGTGCGGGCTGGCGGGGTTTCACCCACCGTGGGCCGCGCCCGCCCGCGCCGCGCTCCGCACGCTTTCGACTTGCTTTCACCCGGCCTCCGTAGAAGCACAGTGGCCGGCCCCCCCGGCGGGAGGGCATGATCGCGGGATGAAACTGCTGTTGGTGGAGGACGATTTTGACCTGGCCGGCGCCCTGAGCCGCAGCCTGGTGGCGCGCGGCTTCGAGGTGCTGTGCTGCGCGGATGGCAAGGAGGCCCTGGCCGCGGCGCGGCGCACGGCCTTCGACGTGATCACGCTCGACCTGTCGCTGCCGGGCCTGGACGGCCTGGAGGTGCTGCGGCGCCTGCGCGACGGCGGCAGCACCACGCCCGTGCTGGCGCTGACGGCCCGCGCCGCGGTGACCGACCGCGTGGCCGGGCTGGAGGCCGGGGCCGACGACTACCTGGCCAAGCCCTTCGACCTGGACGAGCTGGTGGCGCGCCTGCGGGCCCTGACGCGGCGGGTGGGGCGCGACGGGCAGCTGCGCTGCGGCGCGCTCTACCGCGACCCGGCCAGCGGCGTGTTCTACAACGAGGCGCTGCCGCTGGACCTGTCGCAGCGCGAAGCCGAGCTGCTGCGGCTCCTGATGTCGCGCATCGACCGCGTGGTGAGCAAGGAAGAGCTGCGCACGCAGGTGTTCGCCGACACGGGCGAGCAGGTGCAGGCCGACGCGGTGGAGGTGGTGGTGCACCGCCTGCGCAAGAAATTGGTGGGCACCAATGCCGAGATCGTGACCCTGCGCGGCGTAGGCTACCTGCTGTGCGACGCCGACAGCATGGCCGCGCAAAAAGGCGACAAATCGGACAAGGGCGGGGTACCCCGGTGAGTGTGCGCAGGTGGTGGCGGCCGTGGCGCCCCCGGGGCGGTTCGCTGCACCGGCTGCTGCTGGTGTGGCTGCTGGTTCCACTGTGGGCGCTGGTGGCGCTGATCACCCTGGTGCAGGTGGCACAGCAGGTGCGGCACGATGCCGCCGCGCAGGACGAGGCACTGCGCGCGGCGCTGGCGGACTGGCCCGTGGCGCCCCCCGACACACTGCCCACGGCGCACGGCTCCACGCCGGTCTGGTATCGCGAAAGCAACCTGGATGGCGAGCGCCTGGCCGGCAGCGCCGCCCTGCCGCGCGTGCCCCCCGCCGAAGCCGCGCGGGGCCCGGGCAATGTGCATTTCTACCTGGCGCAGGCGGGGGACCAGCTGGTGCGGGTGGCGGTCACGCTGCATCCGCCCCCGGCGGCGCAAGGAGGGCAGGGCGCCGCCCCCGTGGTGGTGCGCCAGGTGGCCCGTCCCTGGAGCGAACGCGCGCCCCGGCTGCCCAGCCTGGCCGTCGGCGGGGCGGGCGTGGGCGGGATGCACCTGCTGGCGCTGGCCATGACGGCCATGGTGGTGGTGGTGGCGCGCGTGGCATCGGGCTGGCTGCTCCATGCCGATGTGTCGCTTACCCGGCCGGGCGCCGGGAACCCGGGCCACGGCGACGAAGGCCCCTCGGAGCTGGCGCCCGCCGTGCGGCACTTTGGCGAGCTGCAGCAAAACCAGAGCCGCTGGATCGACGAGCAGCGGCGCTTTCTGGCCGATGCCACGCACCAGCTGCGCACCCCCATGGCGGTGCTGCGCACGCAGCTGCAGTCGGCCATTTCCGGCGACGTGCTGGTCGCCGATGCGCTGCACCAGATGCTGCACACGGTGGACCGGGCCTCCGGCCTGGCCAACCAGCTGCTGAGCCTGAGCAAGGTGGAGCAGCTCAAGCGTGTGGGCGAGCTGCCCAGCGTGGACCTGAACGCCATCGCGCGCGAGGCCGTCATGGAGCTGGCGCCGCTGATCGCCGCCAAGCGCCTGGATTTCGCGCTCGAGGGCCCCGAGGCGCTGTGGGCCCCCGGCGACGCCGCCCTGCTGGGCGAGCTCATGCGCAACCTGCTGGCCAACGCCATCCACCACACGCCCGCGCACGGGCGGCTGGGCGTGCTGCTGCGCGACAGCACTGGCCACAAGGAGGTGCTGGTGTGGGACGAAGGTCCGGGCATCGACGACGCCGTGCGCCAGCGGCTGTTCCAGCCGTTTTCCGCCGGCAAGGGCGGCGTGGGCCTGGGGCTGTCGATCTGCCGCCAGATCGCCGAGGCCATGGGCGCCGAGGTCACGCTGTTCAACCGCCTCGACCAGGGCCAGGTCATCGGCGTGGACGCCCTGCTGGCCTGGGGCTGAGCGCATGCCGTCCCACCCATGCCGGCTTTCGGTTTTTTTCACCCACCAGTCCCGGACCTGGCATCGCATCCCGGCAAAGTGCTCGCGCGGCTCCAGCAGGACTTTGAACAGGCTTTCGGACACATTCACGCATGCCCACCATGACGAACCCCGATTCCCACGGCATTGAATTCCAGGGCGTGAGCAAGCGCTATGGCCCCGGCAGCCATGACCCGCTGGCCGTGGACCACATCAGCTTCACCGTGCCGCGCGGCACGCTCACCACCATCCTGGGCCCTTCGGGCTGCGGCAAGACGACCACGCTGCGCATGATCGCCGGGCTCGAGTCCCCGACCTCGGGGCGCATCCTCATCGAAGGCCAGGATGTGACCGCCCTCGGCCCCGCGCAGCGCAATGTGAGCCTGGTGTTCCAGAGCTATGCGCTGTTTCCGCACATGAACGTCATCGACAACGTGTGCTATGGCCTCGCCATGTCGGACATGAAGAAGGGGCCGGCCCGCGAGAAGGCGCGCGCCATGCTCGACACCGTGGGCCTGCACGGCCTGGACCTGCGCAGGCCCCACGAGCTCTCGGGCGGGCAGCAGCAGCGCGTGGCGCTGGCTCGGGCGCTGGCGCTGGAGCCGGCGGTGCTGCTGTTCGACGAGCCGCTGTCCAACCTGGACGCACGCCTGCGGCGCTCCATGCGCGAGGAAATCCGCACGCTGCAGCAGCGCCTGCGGCTGACGGTGGCCTACGTCACCCACGACCAGAGCGAGGCCCTGGCGGTCAGCGACCAGATCGTGGTGATGAACAAGGGCGCCATCGCCCAGCGCGGCGCGCCCAGCGAGCTGTACGAGCAGCCCGCGTCCGAGTTCGTGGCGGGCTTCATGGGCGAGGCCATGCTGTTCGAGGGCCGCAACCACGCCGGCGGCCCGGCGGGCGCCAGCCATGCCGAGTTCGGCCCGCTGCGCGTGCCGTCTCCCGCCTCGCTGGCCTCCGGCCCGGTGAAGATCGCGGTGCGGCCTGAGGCCTGGGTCATCGGGCCCGCCACCGCCGCCGGCGTGGCCGCGCGGCTGACCAAGCGCACCTACCTGGGCAGCATCATGGAATACACCTTCGCCAGCGCGCTGGGCGAGATTTTCGTGGTCTCGCCCCTGGTGAAGTCGCCCTTGGACGTGGGCGCCCCCGTGAGCCTGACGCTGGCGGACCACGGGGTGTCCGTGGTGGCGGGGTGAGCGCACGATGGAGCACTGCGCCGTAGCGATTTTCGATCTGGACAACTGCCTGCTCGACGCACGGGCCGTGGGGCCGCTGTTCGAGCCCGCGTTCGAGGCCATCCGGCAGGCCAACCAGGGGGCGCTGGCCCCCGCCATGCTGGAGCAGGCCCTGTACCAATGCTGGTTCACGGCGTTTGACCTGGTGGCCGAGCGCTACCGCTTCACCCCGGCCATGCGCGCGGCGGGCTGGCGGCAGTTCAGCCAATTGCAGGTGCGCGCCCCGCTGCACGGCTACCCCGACATCGGCCTGCTGCCGCGCATTCCCCTGCGGCGCTACCTGGTCACCAGCGGCTTTCGGCGCCTGCAGGACAGCAAGATCGACGCCCTGGGCATCCGGCCCTGGTTTGAACAGGTGTTCATCGATGCGGTGGACGACCGCCCGGCGAGCGATGGCGCACCGCACGGCAAGCAGCCGATTTTCGAACAGATCCTGGCGCGCGAAGGCTGCGCACCCCGGCACGCGCTGGTGATCGGCGACAACCCCTTGTCCGAACTCGCGGCCGGGCGCGCGCTGGGGGCCACCACCGTGCAGACCGTGCGGCCCGGCGTGCGGCCCTGGGAGCTGGCCGACCACCAGGTGCAGGGGCTGGAGGGCGTGCTGCAGCTGCTGTCGCCGCCCGGCCCGCCGCACACGGGCGAAGGGCCGGCAAGGGCCTGAGCGCGGGCGCGGGCCCCTGGCCTTGTCAGCCGTGCTTGCGCACCAGCCGGGCCACCGTGCCCCAGGTGCGCGTGGTGGCCGGCAGGCCGAGCTGCTGCTCGGCAAAGACGTTCGGGTTTCCCATGGTCTTGCCGACAAGGTGGTTGTACGACAGGGCCTCGGAGCCGGTGTAGAGCAGCACGCGCACGTCCTCGCGGGCATTGCGGGTGGGCAGCGGGGGCAGCAGCTTCGCGCCGTCGTGCAGGAAGGTCACGTAGAAGTCGTAGATGGGCGGCGCCTTGGCCATGCCCTCGAACGGATCGCGCGCCAGCAGCGTGTGCAGATAGGCCATGCTGCGCAGAAACACGGGTTCATCGAATCCATGCCCGCCGCGCAGCGACCGCTGCACCGTGCGGACAATCCCCTGCGCGGGCCGCACGCCGCGCGCGCTGAAGGCGACCGTGCCATTGGTCTGGAACGAGGCGGCCTCATCGGCGCCAGCTTGCAAGAACGCGCTTTCCAGTGCCATGCGCGACGGTGCATGGCCATGGCCGAGGTTCAGGTTGCGGAAGAAGGCGGCGAACTTCATGGACGCAGGGGGCAGGGCGGTGTTCCAGAATACAGGAGGGCGCCAGGCCCGGCGGGCGGGTCCGCGCAGACGGACGCTGCCTTGCACGCGCATTGAATCAGGCCAAAATGCCATCTGGCGCTGTATCCACTTGCGCCGCCAGCTATCGAAAATATAGCATCCCGGAGCCAGGGGCCCGCCGGCCAGGCGCACAATACGCGCCCACCTGTCCGCCGTTGGTTTCTGATCTTGAGCTCCGCCGTCTTCACCTCGCTGATCCCCGTCATCCTGTTCATCGCCCTCGGCTTCTACGTGGGGCAGCGCGGCTGGATACGGGCGGCCGCGGTGAAGGACCTGGCCAACCTGGTGTTCATGGTGCTCACGCCCGCGCTGCTGTTCCGCACCATGAGCACGGTGCGCATCCAGGACCTCGACTTCGGCCCCGTGGGCATCTACTTCGTGGCGTTTGGCATCGTGTATGCGGCCACGCTGGCGCTGCAGGGCTTCAACACCCTGGCGGCGGCGCGGGCCCTGGCCAACACCTTCAGCAACACGCTCATGATCGGCGTGCCGCTGGTGGGCCTGGTGTTTGGCGACGCGGGCCTGGTCACGCTGTTCACGCTGATCTCGGTGCACTCGCTGATCCTGCTGACCGCTGCCACCGTGGTGTTCGAACTCGCGGCGGCGCGCGAGCATGCGGCCGCGGACGGCGGCGGTGGCGGGGCGCACCAGCCCCTGTGGCGCACGGTGCTGCAGGCCATGCGCAACGGCATCGTGCACCCCGTGCCGCTGCCCATCATCGCGGGCCTGCTGTTCGCGCAGACCGGGCTGGTGGTGCCGCAGGTGGTGGACAAGCCCCTGCTGCTGCTGGGCCAGGCCCTGGGGCCCATCGCGCTGCTGCTGGTGGGCGTGACGCTCGCCTTCACCAGGGTGGGACGCCATTTCAAGGCCGCGATGCGCATCGCCCTGGTCAAGTGCGTGGC
Organism: Acidovorax sp. GW821-FHT10E04; assembly: GCF_059415185.1. Lineage (NCBI taxonomy): Bacteria > Pseudomonadati > Pseudomonadota > Betaproteobacteria > Burkholderiales > Comamonadaceae > Acidovorax > Acidovorax sp. GW821-FHT10E04. The sequence goes on along the minus strand of NZ_JBWKMT010000001.1, from coordinate 756,155 downwards.
GCACCCCCTCGTGCTGGCCGCGCTGGGCTGGGCGCTGGGCCTGTCGGGCCTGCCGCTGGCCGTGATGATCGTGGCGGCCTCGCTGCCCGTGGGCGCCAACGTGTTTCTGTTCGCGCAGCGCTATGGCGTGGCCGAGGACGAGGTGACGGCGAGCGTGGCGGTGTCCACCGCGCTGGGCCTGGTGACGATGCCGGTGGTGATCCTGGCGGTGACGCGCTGGGTGGTGGCAGCGCCGTAGACGCGGCCTGCGAAGGCGATCGGGCGCGGTGGCTCAGGCGTCCCCGGGGACGTGGCAGGCCACGCAGAACTTGTTGCCGTCGGGATCCCGGAAATACGCGCCGTAGTAGTGGGCGTGGTACTGCGGGCGCAGGCCCGGCGGGCCGTCGCAATGGCCGCCGTGGGCCAAGGCCGCGGCGTGCACGGCATCCACCTGCGCGCGGCTGCGGGCGGCAAAAGCCGTCATCTGGCCATTGCCCGGCGCGTGCGCGCCTTCAAAGGGGATGCCGATGAGAAAGAGGGGGCGGGGGTCGGGGCTGCTCTGCCAGCCGGCCCAGGGGCGGGATGGGTCTACAAAGCGCTGCGCGACGCCCAGGGCGGCCATCAGCGGCTGATAGAAGGCCAGGGCGCGGTCGAAATCCGTCACGCCCACGAAGATGTGCGAAAACATGCTGCTCCTTGTCGGTGCTGGTGCCGCCGGGCAGGAAACGTTCAGGGCGCCAGGCGCTCCCGCACCCACTCCCCCGCATCCATCCGATACCGCAGCCGGTCATGCAGGCGGCTCTTGCGCCCCTGCCAGAACTCCCACTGGTCCGGCTTCAGGCGGTACCCGCCCCAGTGCGGCGGGCGGGGTGGTTTCAGCAAGAACTGCGCGCCGTACCTGGCGGCATTGGCCACCAGCACGCCCCGGCCGGAGATCACCTGGCTTTGCGGGCTGGCCCAGGCGCCGATGCGCGAGTCGAGCGGACGGCTGTTGAAATACGCGTCGCTTTCTTCGTCGCTGACTTTCTCCACAATGCCTTCGATGCGCACCACGCGTTCCAGCTCCACCCAGTGGAACTGCACGGCCGCATAGGGATTGCCCGCGATCTGGCGGCCCTTGCGGCTGTCATAGTTGGTGAACCAGACGATGCCGCGCTCGTCGTAGCCCTTGATGAGCACGATGCGGGTGCTGGGGCGCAGGTCGCTGCCCACGGTGGCCAGGGTCATGGCGTTGGGCTCGGGCACTTCGGCGCTGATGGCTTCCTGGAGCCACTGGTCAAACTGCTGCAGGGGGGCGGCGTGCGAGGCGTCTTCGTTGAGTTCGGCGCGCTCGTAGCTCTTGCGAAGGTCGGCGATGGAGGTGGTCATGGGCACGATTGTGCACGCCGGTTTTGTGACGGCGCGGGGCCTTCCGTGGCCCCGGTTGTTGCCGAATGGATATTCGCTTATATTGGCACACCGATGAAACCCAAAGACGACGAAAAACAGCGCGCCATTGCCCAGGCCACCTTCGAGCTGGTGGCCCAGACGGGCCTGAGCGGCCTGACCCTGGCCGACATCGCCCGCGCGGCGGGCATTGCCACCAGCACGCTGTATGTGTATTACCCGTCCAAGGATGAACTCATCAGCCAGCTCTACCAGGATGCCAAGACGGTCACGGCCGCGCGCATCATGGAAGGCATCGCGCCCGGCATGCCCTACCGCGCCCGCGTGCGGCGTGCTTGGGGCAACCTGCTGCGGCACCGGCTGGACCAGTATGCCGAAGTGGTGTTCCAGGAGCAGTACTACAACTCGCCCTGGTTCACCGAGGGCAACCGCGAATTCTCGACCCGCCTGATGGCCGGTTTTTTTGCGCTCATGGAAGAGGGCCAGCAGCAGGAGATCTTGAAGGCCGTGCCGATACCGCTGCTCACCGCCAGCCTGGTGGGGTCGGTGCGAGAGACGGGCAACCTGATCCGCACCAAGGTGCTGCCCGACGAAGACGCCGTGCACCAGATGGCTTTTGGGCTGTGCTGGGACGCCTTGAAGGCCTGAGCGGGAGACAGCGATGCTTTTTTGCCGCCCGGGGTTGATCTTTTAATCGAATTCATATTCTCTTAAAAATGCCACGCACCACGCTCCAACCCCTTCATGGCCGATGGCGTCGCTGACGCCACCCCCTGTCTCCTTGACCGCGCCCGCAACACAACAACACCTTCCCCACGGAGAACCCCGCGATGCCCACCCTCAACATCAATGGCAAAGACACGGCTGTGGATGCCGATGAATCCACTCCCATCCTCTGGGCCCTGCGCGACACGCTGGGCATGACCGGCACCAAGTTCGGCTGCGGCCAGGCCTTGTGCGGGGCCTGCACGGTGCACCTGAACGGCGCGCCGGTGCGCTCGTGCATCACGCCGATCTCGGCCGCTGCGGGGCAGAAGATCACCACCATCGAGGCCGTCACGGCCAGCGACAAGGTGGGCAAGGCCGTGCACGCCGCCTGGGTGAAACACGACGTGGCGCAATGCGGCTACTGCCAGAGCGGCCAGATCATGAGCGCCACCGCCTTGCTCAAGGGCAAGAAGAAGCCGAGCGACGCCGACATCGACGCCGCCATGTCGGGCAATGTGTGCCGTTGCGGCACCTATGTGCGCATTCGCGCGGCCATCCATGACGCTGCCAAGACCCTGGCTTGATTGAAGGAGAACACCATGCACTTCGACGCACAGGCCCTGCAGGGCCAGGCCCATGTTTTCATGCCAAAACACCTTCTGGCGCTTATGGATAAAGCGCAAGCAGCTACCAATTCAGGAGTAAACGGTGCAATGGAAGGCATCGGAGGTCTCGCACGGCGCACCTTCCTCAAGGTGTCGGCGGCTTCGGGCTTTGCCCTGGGCGCGTTTCCGCTGGTGGCCACAGCGCAGGGCGCAGGGGCCGCCGCCGCACCCACAGGCCTCAAGCCGTTCGAGCAGCCTTCAGCCTTTGTCCGCATCGACGCCGATGGCACGGTCACCGTCACCATCAACCGCCTGGACTTTGGCCAGGGCGTGCAGACAGGCCTGCCCATGATCCTGGCCGAGGAGCTGGACGCCGACTGGAGCAAGGTGCGCAGCGTGCACGGCGATGCCAACCAGGCCTATGCCGACCCGATGATGGGCATGCACCTCACGGGCGGCTCCAACTCCATCAAGAACTCGTACACCCAGTACCGCGAGCTGGGCGCCCGCACCCGCGCCATGCTGGTCTCGGCCGCCGCGGCGCAGTGGGGCGTGGATGCCTCGGCACTGCGCGCCAGCAATGGCTTCGTCGTCGGCCCTGGCGGCAAGAAGCTGGGCTACGGCGCGCTGGCCGAAGCGGCCATGAAGCAGCCCGTGCCCGAAAAGGTCACCCTGAAGGACCCCAAGCAGTTCCGCCTCATCGGCAAGCCCACCGGGCGGCTCGATGCCAAGGCCAAGTCGAGCGGCCAGCAGGACTACGGCATCGACGTGCGCCTGCCCGGCATGCTGACGGCCGTGGTGGCCCGCCCGCCCGTGTTTGGCGCCAAGCTGAAGTCGCTGGACGACAGCGCCGCCAAGGCCATCAAGGGCGTGAAGGCCGTGCTGCGCGTGCCCACCGACCGGGGCGGCGAGGGCGTGGCCATCGTGGCCGATGGTTACTGGCCCGCCAAGCAGGGGCGCGACGCTCTAAAGGTGGAATGGGACACCAGCGCGGTGGGCAAGCCCGACACCACGGCACTGCTGGCGCAGTACCGCGAACTGGCCGCCAAGCCCGGCAACGTGGCCATGCAGGCCGACATGGCGCCGCTGGCGGGTGCACCCCACAAGATCAGCGCCGAGTTTGTCTTCCCGTATCTGGCGCACGCGCCCATGGAACCGCTCAACTGCACGGTGAAGCTCGATGGCGATAAGGCCGAGCTGTGGATGGGCACGCAGATGCCCGGCCTGGACGCCATGGCCGCCGCCAAAACCCTGGGCCTGCAGCCGCAGAACATCAAGGTGAACACGCAGATGGCCGGTGGTGGCTTTGGCCGCCGCGCCATCCCCACCAGCGACTACGTGGTGGAGGCCTGCGGCGTGGCCAAGGCCGCGCGCACGGCGGGCATCACCGCGCCGGTGCGCACCCTCTGGAGCCGCGAGGACGACATCAAGGGCGGCTACTACCGCCCCATGCACGTGCACCGCGCCGAAATCGGGTTCGACGCACAGGGCAAGATCCTGGCGTGGGACCACACCATCGTCGGTCAGTCCATCACCAAGGGTTCGCCGTTCGAGGCCTTCATGGTCAAGAACGGCATCGACGCCACGACCACCGAGGGCATGGGCGAGCCGTACAACGTGCCCATGAAGCTGTCGGTGCACCACCCCGACGTGAACGTGCCGGTGCTGTGGTGGCGCAGCGTGGGCTCCACCCACACGGCCTACGCCATGGAAACCCTCATCGACGAAGTGGCGCGCACCACGAAGCAAGACCCCGTGGCCTACCGCATGGCCCTGATGGGCGACAAGCACCCCCGCCACAAGGCCGCGCTGCAGCTGGCCGTGGCCCAGTCGGGCTACGGCAGGAAGAAGCTGGCGGCCGGCCGCGCCTGGGGCGTGGCGGTGCATGAATCGTTCGAGTCGGTGGTCGCCTATGTGGTCGAGGCCTCCGTCAAGGACGGCACGCCCAAGCTGCACACGATCACGGCCGGCGTGCACTGCAACCTGGTGGTCAACCCCAAGAGCGTGGAAGCCCAGGTGCAGGGCGCGGCGCTGATGGGCCTGTCGATGTGCCTGCCCGGCGGCGCCATCACGCTCAAGGACGGCGTGGTGGAGCAGAGCAATTTTGGCGACTTTGCCGTGCCGCGCATCACCGACATGCCGCAGGTGACGGTGCACATCGTGCCCAGCGCCGACCCACCCAAGGGCATGGGCGAGCCCGGCCTGCCGCCGCTGGCGCCGGCGTTCGCCAACGCCATCGCGCAACTCACGGGCAAGACCCCGCGCGAGCTGCCGTTCAAGCTCGCCTGACGGCGTTGGCGCCCGGGGAGGGCAGGGAAGGAGGGGGCATGCCATCACCGGCACGCGCCCTGCTGCAGGCGTCCCCGGCGGGCCGCCCCGCGCTGGCGCACGAGATGGCGGCGCCAGTGCTGTTCCAGCTGCCGGGCGCCGCCAGCTTCATCCGCGTCCACCACCTGGTGGTGGACGGCGGCTCTACGCTGGCCTGAGGCGCGCGGCGGCCGCGTTGCCGTAGCATGCTGGCGATGTCCACCCCGCACCTCGCCGATACCCCCCCCATGAAGCCGGACGGGCCGCCGGTGCCCGTCGTGCTGGTGCTGGCCTCCGGCCGGGGCGCGCGTTTCGCGGCCTCCGGCGGCCAGGTGCACAAGCTGCGCGCGCTGCTGGCCGGGCTGCCGGTGCTGGAGCACACCCTGAACGCCGTGCGTGCCAGCGGGCTCGCCTGGCACCTCGAGGACGCGGGCCATCCAGGCATGGGCGATTCGATCGCGGCGGCCGTGCGCGCCACGGCGGGGGCGGGCGGCTGGCTGGTGCTGCCCGGCGACCTGCCGCTGGTCCAGCCCGCGACGCTGCGCACCATGGCGGCGGCCCTGGGGCGCTGCGCGGTGGCCATTCCGCTGTTCCACGGAGAACGCGGCCATCCGGTGGCTTTTGCCGCGCCGTGCCTGCCGGATCTGCTGGCGCTCTCCGGCGAACAGGGCGCTGCCGGCGTGGTGCGCCAGCAGACGCTGCGGGGCGGGGTCCGGACCGTGGACGTGCAGGACGAAGGCACGGTGACGGACATCGACACGGTGCAGGACCTCGCGCGGGCCGAGCGCATCCTGGCCGCGCGCCGGGCCTGACACCCGCAAAGGAAACGACCCGCTGGCCGAGGTCGCGGCGAGCGGGTCGTGTGCCGGACGCGCCCTGCCGGCGCGCCGTCTTTTCCTTTTTCGGCGGTCTCTACTTCGCTGCGATGACAGCGCAGGCCAGGCGCGGGCCGGCGTTGCCCGTGGGCTGGGTCTTGTAGTCGTCGGGGTCGCGGTGCACGATCAGGCCCTTGCCCACGATGTCGTTGGCCGTGCTGCCCACGCGGATCGTTCGCGACTCGAAGCTGAAGGTGGCCACGCCGTTGGCATCCGCCTTCAGGCTGGGCAGGTCACCCGTGTGGTGCCCGCCCGCGCCGTGGTGGCCGTGCGGCTTGCCGCCCGGGTTGAAGTGGCCGCCGGCGCTCATGCCGTCGCCGCTGGAGCAGTCGCCCTTTTCATGGATATGGAAACCGTGTTCGGCGCCCGGCTTGAGCCCGCGGACCTCGCCCGACACCTTCACCACGTCGCCGGACTGGGCAAACGCCACCGTGCCCGAGGTGGTGCTGCCGCGCGTGGGCTCCAGCTTGGCCGTGGCAGACGGGCCCGACGAATAGGCGGCGCAGCCCGCCAGGGCCAGCACGGCGATGGACGAGAGCCCGAAGGCCCAACGATTCCTTTGCTTCATCAAATACTCCTTGAACGTTAAGAGACGGTGCATCATGCGGACGCCCTGCGCGCTGGTGCAAGACAGGGAGCAGGTTCGCCCGCCAAAAGTGTGCACTATTTGTGGGTCAGCGCAAGCAGCCTGGCGAGCGCGCGGTCGTGGATGCCGTGTTTGCGCAGTTCCTCGTACGTGGCCTGGGCATAGTCGCGCGTGGTGCCAAAACGGCCGCAGGCCTGCGCGAAGATGCGGCGGTACTCGTCGTCGGGCAGCTCCCCCGTGTGGTTGGGGCTTTTTCGTGACAAAGTGAAAGCGAGCGCGGACACGGTCCCCTGGGGCGTGCGGCAGGGCAGCCAGCGCGGGTCGTACACGGCCGTGACCATCTCGCGCTGCCACAGGTTGATGAGCACCTGCCGGGCATGCGCCTTGTCCACGCGGAAGACCATGCCCCGGCAGCTGCCGCCCGACAGCATGCCGAACACCAGGCCCGGGCATTCCGGCGTGCCGCGGTTGATGCGGCTCCACATCCGGAGCGCCCGGTGCCAGCCGTGCACCTTGGCGGCGCGGCGCTCGGCGTAGTCGAAATCCGGGCGCCAGATGAGCGAGCCGTAGCCAAAGATCCACAGGTCGTCGTGGCCACCCCATTCCTTGAGCGCGCGCTCCAGCATGGGGGCCGGGTCGCGAAGGGGCGCGGGAAGATTCGTCATGCGATCACTCTACAATCGAAAGCTTTGCTTCAGCGCCCTGGGGACTTGCGCCGCGAGGTTCCAGGGCCGCCACACCTTCTTTTTTCATCACTTCGGGGATCTCCAATGTCTAGTTCTGACGACGATAGCCAACAACGTTTCGCCCTGGGTTTCCTGTTCGCCCTGATCGCACTGGTGATCTCCGTGGTGGTGGGCACCGTGGTGGTCAAGCGTGTCGGCGCTTCCGGCGCCGCCAAGCCCGCGCCCGCCACGGCCGTTGCAGCCAGCGCGCCCGCCGTGGTCGCCGCGGCTGACGCGGCCAGCGTCCGGGTGGAAAACGGCGTGGTGAAGTTCTACTTTGCCAGCGCCAAGGCCGACCTTGCCGCAGGCGCCAACGAAGCCCTGGCCGACGTGGTCAAGGGCGTGGCCGAAGGCAAGAAGGCCGTGATCTCGGGCTTTCACGACGCCACGGGCGATGCCGCCCTGAATGCCGAGCTGGCCAAGCAACGCGCCTTTGCGGTGCGCGATGCGCTCAAGGGCCTGGGCGTGGCGGAAGACAAGATCGAGCTGAAGAAGCCCGAAGAAACCACCGCCACCGGCAGCAACGCCGAAGCGCGCCGCGTGGAAGTGGCCCTGGGCGCCTAGTCCCTGTGCAGTGACCTCCAGCAGGTCGCCCCATGAAAAAACCCGGCAGTGCCGGGTTTTTTATGGGTTCAAATTTGCCTCTAGCGCTTATCCATCATGCGCCAGCAGCTATATATTTGATAGTTATTATTAGCGCAAGCCTGCGCCACCAGTCCCCTCGGCACGCTGGATCAATTCAATCTTGTAGCCATCGGGATCCGTCACAAACGCGATGACCGTGGTGCCGCCTTTGACCGGGCCCGCTTCGCGCGTGACGTTGCCGCCCGAGGCCTTGATCTTCTCGCACGCGGCGTACGCATCGGGCACGCCCAGCGCGATGTGGCCATAGGCCGTGCCCATCTCGTAGCTCTCGGTGCCCCAGTTGTAGGTCAGCTCGATCTCGGCCTGGCCGGGGTTGCCGCCGTCAAAGCCCAGGAAGGCCAGCGAGTACTTGTACTCGGGGTTCTCGGACTGGCGCAGCAGTTGCATGCCGAGCACCTGGGTATAGAAATCAATCGAGCGTTGAAGGTTGCCAACGCGCAGCATCGTGTGGAGGAATTTCATCCCTTCGATTGTGCAGGCATGTCAAAAACCAGGCAGGTGGTGGTGGCGTGGGCATACAGCGTGCCGTCGGGCCCCACCAGGCGGGCCTCGGCCGTGGCCAGCTGGCGCCCGCAGTGGATCACGCGGCCTTCGGCGCGCACGCGCTGCACCTTGGGCGTGAGCGCCTTGACGAGGTTCACGCCCAGCTCGGCCGTGGTGTAGCCGCGCCCCGGCTGCATGCGCGTGTGCACGGCGCAGCCCAGGGCCGAGTCGAGCAGGGTGGCGAACCAGCCCCCGTGTACGGTGCCCATGGGGTTCAGGTGGGCCGCGCCAGGGGTTCCCTGGAAGATGGCCAGGCCTTCGCCCACCTCCATCAGCTGGAAGTCCAGCGTGCGGGCGATGGGAGGGTAGGGCAGTTCACCGCGCAGCATGGCCTGCATCATCTGCAGGCCGTTCAGGCCGGCGACCTGGTCGGGGCGCGAGACCCCCGCGCCCACGCCGGCCTCCAGGCGGGCTGCGATTTCACGCTCTTGCGCGAGCCATTGCTCGAGTTGGTTGTTCTGGGTCATGCGATACCTCGGAAGGGAATGGGGTTGATGGGCCAGCCGGCTAGTTGCATATGCAATTATTGCAGATACAATTGATCGCATGCAAGCTGAAATCACCCCCGCAAACGCGCCTGCCGCCGTGCCGCCCCAGGGCTGCACCAATTTCAAGCTGCGCCAGCTGATGCGGCGCGTGGCGCACCACTATGACACCGAGATGGCCCGGTGTGGGCTCAAGACCACGCAGTACTCGCTGCTGTCGCACGTGCTCAAGCTCGGGCCCATCCGTCCGGGCGACCTCGCGGTGGAAATGAAGATGGACGCCTCCACGCTCACCCGCAACCTGCGGCCCCTGGTGGATGCCGGCTGGGTCACGCTGGAGGCGGGGGCCGATGCGCGCAGCCGGCTGGTGCACATCACCGACGCGGGGCGCGACAAGCGTGCGCAGGCCCAGCGCTGCTGGAAAGTGGCGCAGCTGTCCCTCAACGACACCCTGGGCGCGGAGCGCGTGAACGCCCTGCATGCGCTGGTGGACGACTCCCTGGCTTTGCTGGCCAGCATGCAGGAAAAGCAGGAGCACGGCGATGACGAATGACACCCAACCTTCCCGCAACCTGGGCGGCGGCAACGTGTTCGCGGCGCCCGCCGCTCCTGCCACCCCGGGCTCACCGGGCGCACGGGGCACACCGATCGCGCTGTGGCTCGTGCTGCTGGCCGCTGCGGGCGCGTTCGCCCTCACCATGGGCACGCGCCAGACCATGGGCCTGTTCCTGTCGGCGCTCAACACGTCCACCGCGCTGGGCATTGGCAGCATCAGCCTGGCCTTTGCGTTCGGCCAGCTCTGGTGGGGCCTGACCCAGCCGTTTGCGGGCGCCGTGGCCGACCGCATCGGCACGGGCCGCGTGATCCTGCTGGGCGTGGCGCTGGTGGCGCTGGGCACCTTCATCACGCCCTACATGACCACCACGGCCGGGTTGATTTTTGCGATTGGCGTGTTGGCCGCCGGCGGCGCGGGCATGGCCGGGCCGTCGGTGCTGATGGCGGCCACCGCGCGGCTGGTACCCGCCCACAAGCGCGGGCTGGCCAGCGGCATCGTCAACGCGGGCGGGTCGTTCGGGCAGTTCGTGATGGCGCCCATTGCCATTGGCCTGACCGCCGCGGTAGGCTGGGCCAGTGCCATGCAGTGGCTGGGTGTGCTGGTGCTGCTGGCGCTGCCTGCGGTGTGGGTGCTCCGGGGCAATTCGAACGCATTGGCCGCACAGGCCGCCGCCGCATCCGGCCAGAAGGCGCTGACGGCGCGCGAGGCCATCGCCCAGGCGCTGGCCACGCCGAGCTACCGGTATCTGGCGGCGGGCTTTCTGGTGTGCGGCTTTCACGTGGCGTTCCTGGCCACGCACCTGCCGGGCGTCATCGCCGCATGTGGCCTGCCGCCTGAGATCGGCGGGTGGTCGCTGGCCATGATCGGCTTGTTCAACATTGTCGGCAGCCTGGCCATGGGCTGGGCCGTGGGGCGCTGGCGCATGAAGTCGTTGCTGTCGCTGCTGTATGCCACGCGCGGCCTGGCGGTGCTGATCTTTTTGCTGGCGCCCAAGACGCCCGCCGTGGTGCTGGTCTTTGCCGCCGTGATGGGTGTGACGTTTCTCTCCACCGTGCCCCCCACGGTGGGGCTGGTGGCCAAGATGTTCGGCACGGCCAACATGGCCATGCTGTTTGGCATCGTGATGCTGGCGCACCAGATTGGCGGATTCTTCGGTGCCTATCTGGGCGGTACCGTCTTCCAGGCCACCGGCAGCTATGACTGGGTCTGGTACATCGACATCGTGCTGGCCGTGGGCGCGGCCCTGGTCAACCTGCCGATCCGCGAAGCCCGCCTGGTGCGCCCCGCGCCCGCCGCAGCCTGACCACGACAACATCCACCCGCCATCCCCTCATCTCCCCATTTGTTGCCATGACCGCTCACCCTGTTTCCACCGCATCCGCCCCCACCGGAATGCAGCCCGTGTACCTGGACGATCTGGCCGTGGGCGACCAGTTCAGAAGCGGCGAACACGCCATGGACGAGGCGCAGATCAAGGCCTTTGCCGCCCAGTTCGACCCGCAGCCCTTTCACATGGACGATGCCGCCGCCCGCGCCACGCTGTTCGGCGGTCTGGCCGCAAGCGGCTGGCATACGGCGTCCGTGACCATGCGCCTGCAGGTCACCACCGGCCTGCCGATCGCGGGCGGCATCATCGGCGCGGGCGCCGAGGTGAGCTGGCCCCGGCCCACGCGCGCCACCGACGTGCTACACGTGGTGAGCGAGGTGCTGGAGATCCAGCCCTCCAAATCCAGGCCCGACCGTGGCATGGTCACCGTGCGCAGCGAAACCCGCAACCAGCACGGCGATGTGCTGCAGCTGTCCACCGTGCGCATCGTGGTGCCGCGCAGGCCTGCGGCCGATGGGGCAGGGGCCTGATGTGACCGAACCCCTGAACCCACGCACCCGCATGCTGCTGGAGGCGCCGATCGCGCCCACGCTGCTGCGGCTGGCGGCGCCCAATGTGCTGGTCATGCTGGCGCAGGCGGGCGTCGGGCTGATCGAGACCTACTTTGTCGGCAAGCTGGGCACCGATGCGCTGGCGGGCATGGCCCTGGTGTTCCCGGTGGTCATGCTGATGCAGATGACCTCGGCCGGCGCCATGGGCGGCGGCATCGCGTCGGCCATCGCCCGCGCCCTGGGCGCCCGGCGGCGGGACGATGCCGATGCGCTGGTGCTGCATGCGCTCGCCATTGCGGCGGTGTTTTCGCTGGTCTTTACCGTGGGCGTGGTGGGAGGAGGGCGCTGGCTCTACACCCGCATGGGCGGCACGGGCGGCGCGCTGGATGCCGCGCTGGTCTATTCCAACTGGGTGTTCGCGGGCGCGTTTCTGGTGTGGCTGTTCAACACCCTGTCGGCCGTGATCCGGGGTACCGGCAACATGGCCGTGCCGGCCTATGTCACGGTGCTGGGCGCCTTCGTGCTGGTGCCGTTGTCGCCACTGTTCATCTTTGGCTGGGGCCCCATGCCCGGCCTGGGCATCGCTGGCGGGGCCATCGCGCTGATGGCGTACTACCTGATTGGCAGCGCGGTGCTGGCAGCCTACCTGTGGTCGCCGCGCAGCCTGCTGCGGCCATCGTTGGCGCACATCCGGTTCCACTGGACTCTGTTCAAGGACATCCTGCGGGTCGGGCTGGTGGGCACCGTCTCCACCGTCGCCACCAACCTGGCGATCGGCGTCACCACGGCGCTGGTGGGCGGCTTCGGCACGGCGGCCATCGCGGGCTACGGCACCGCGTCGCGCCTGGAATACCTGCTGGTGCCCTTGGTCTTCGGCCTGGGTGCGCCGCTGGTGGCCATGGTGGGCACCTGCATTGGCGCGGGCCAGCGTGAGCGGGCCTTGCGCGCCACCTGGATCGGTGCCGGCATGGCATTTGTGATGGCCGAGGCGATTGGCTTGTGGGCGGCTGCGTTTCCCAACGCGTGGCTGTCCTTGTTCAACAGCGATCAGGCCATGCTGGAGGCCGGCGCGCTGTATCTGCGCACCGTCGGCCCGGTGTACGGCTTTTTCGGCCTGGGCCTGGTGCTGTACTTTGCCTCGCAAGGGGCAGGGCGCCTGCTCTGGCCCGTCATCGGCAACATCACGCGCCTGGCGGTGGCGGTGACGGGCGGCTGGCTGGCGCTGCGCTGGGGCGGCGGCTTGGCGGCGGTGTTCGCCGCACAGGGCGTGGCGCTGGTGCTGTATGGCGTGGTCAACGCCTGGGCGATTGCAGGCGGCGCCTGGTTCGGCCCGGTCGGCTGGCCGCGCAGCATGGCGGGCCTGCTGCGGCGCATGCCGCAGGCTTGAAAATTGAATAAAAATAGCCGACAGCGCTTGTACATCAAGCGCAGACAGCTATCAATTCAATAGTAATTCGGCGCGTCAGACCGGAACGGTGTAGTTCAGCGTCATACGCCCGCCATCCACGGTCACGATCTCGCCGGTCACATAGCTGGCGGCATCGCTGGCCAGCCAGGCCACCACATCGGCAATCTCCGATGGCTCGCCCAGCCGCTTCATGGGGGTGCGGCTCATGATCTTCTGCTTGGCCTCGTCGCTGGTCAGCACGGCCTTGGCGGCCAACTCGGTGGCGATCGTGCCGGGGGCGACGGCGTTCACGCGAATATTCTTGTCGGCCAGCGCCAGGGCCATCACGCGCGTGAGCTGGTTCACGCCGCCTTTGCTCACGTTGTAGCTGGCGATATTGGGGATGGCCAGCACGCCGTTGACCGAGCTCATGTTGACGATGGTGCCGCCGCCCGAGACCACCATGGCGCGCGCGACGGCCTGTGCGACAAGAAACGAGCCTTTCAGGTTGACCCGCAGCACGGCATCGAAATCGGCCTCGGTCACGTCCAGAAAATCCGCCGCGCGAAAGATGCCCGCGTTGTTCACCAGCACGTCGATGCGCCCGTGGGCCGCCAGGGTCCGGGCCACCAGCGCATCCACCTGCGCCTTGTCGCCCACATCGCAGCGCACATACAGCGCGCCCAGTTCCTGCGCCAGCGCCTGGCCGCGCGCATCGTCCACATCCGCGACGACCGTTTTGGCGCCCTCGGCGGCAAACCGCCGCACGCAGGCCTCGCCAATGCCCTGGGCGCCGCCAGTGACGATGCAGACACGGCCCTGGTGGCCGAAGTGGATGGAAGAAGACGGAGTGGATGGGGTCGTGGTGGGGAGGGTCATGGAGAGGGATGGTAGCGGCTGATGGCGGCACGGATCTGGCGGGGTTTGGTGGTTCCCTTATGATTTTATACGATGTATATTATGTTAAATAACAAATATCATTGAGCGCGCTTGAGTTCGAGCATCCCTTCGCGGCACGCTCTGCGCAACCCCGCGCTCTCCTTGGATGAAAGATCCCGGATGACCGCCCGGGCCAGCTACGGCGTGCGGTTGACGGTCAGCCAATACGACCCGGCCTGACAGACCACATCCGCCATCTCGTCAAAGTCCATGGGCTTGACCACATAGCTGTTGACCCCCAGGTCATAGGACAGTGTCAGGTCCCGCTCTTCCTGGGACGACGTCAGTATCACCACGGGAATGCGGCGCGTGCGCTGGTCCTCCTTGATGGCGCGCAGCACCTCCATGCCATCCACCCGCGGCATCTTCAGATCCAGCAGCACCAGCTTCGGGCTGGTTTCATCGTGCTGTTGCGAATACTCGCCAAGCCGAAACAGGTAGTTGATGGCCTGTTCGCCATCCTTGACCCACAGCATCTTGTTGGCAAATCCCCGCTTCTTCAGGGCGCGGATCGCCAGCTCCGCGTCGTTGGGACTGTCCTCTACCAGGAGGATGTCGATTTCTTCAAACAGCTCCATCGCGGCTCTCCCGTGGGACAGTGAAATAAAACGTCGCGCCTTCGCCCAGGTTGCCATCGGCCCAGACGCGGCCTCCGTGGCGGTGGACTATCCGCTGGACCAAGGCGAGACCTACGCCCGTTCCCGGAAATTCGCTGGTGTCGTGCAGGCGCTGAAAAACGCCGAACAGCTTGGCCTTGTACTTTGGATTGAATCCGGCACCATTGTCACGCACAAAGAAAATGTGTTCCTGATCGTCCGTGATGGCACCGATTTCAATGCGTGGATTTTCCTGTTTCGAGCTGAATTTGAGGGCGTTCGACAACAGATTGGTCCACACCTGTCCGAGGAGCACGCGGTCTCCCGTCGCCACGGGCATGGCGCCGATGTGAAGCTGGACGCGGCTGAAATCCTCGCGCTCCTTGAGCGCATTCCAGGTGGCCAGCACCAGCACCCCCATCTCCACGTCACTCACCTTGAGCGCACGCCGCCCCAGCCGAGAAAAGGCGAGCAGGTCGTCGATGAGCACGCCCATGCGCCGCCCCTCGTTCTGGATGATCTGGATTTTCCGCCGGGCCTCGTCGTCCAGGTTCGCGCCGTGGTCTTCCATCAGCGCCTCGGAGAAGCCAACGATCCACCGCAGGGGCGCGCGCAGGTCATGCGACACCGAGTAGCTGAAGCTCTCCAGTTCCTGGTTGGCGGTTTCCAGCTGCAAGGTGCGCTGGGACACCCGCTGTTCCAGCTCCGCGTTGAGCTGGCGCACGTCCTGGTCGGCGCGCCGGCGCTCCTGCGCTTCGCGCTCCAGGGCCTTGTTGGCCGTTTCCAGGTCTTCGGCGCGCCGGCCGATCTCCGACAGCATGTCGTTGAACGCATCCGCCAGATAGCCCAGCTCGTCCTTCGTCGTCTTCTGCACGCGCAGTGAAAAGTCCTTGCGCTCCGTCACCTGGCGCGCCACGTTCGTGACGGCGAGGATGGGCTTGGTCAGGGCCGACTGAAGCCATGCCGACATGCCTGCCGCCACCAGCAGGCTCAGCCCCATGACGCTCGCGAGGATGCCCAGGTAGCCCCGAAACCGTTGCGCCAGTTCGTAGTCCGCGCTCATGTAGACCGTTCCGACGATCTCCTTGTTTTCGAGAATCCGCTTGAAAACGACCAGTTCGCCGTCTTGCAGTCGCACGCCGTCGGCTTCGGGCAATGCAGGGACCTTGTGCTCGGCATGGGCACCCGCACCGCGGTACTGGGCCACCATCTTTCCGCGGGCGTTGTAAATGGCGGCTGCCCGGATCTGGCGCCGGGTTTCCAGCAGGGACAGGTTTTCCTCCGCGGATTTGTGGTCGTCAAACGCCAGGGCGGGGCCTGTCGCGCGCCCCAGGATTTCGGCCTGCGTCAGCAGGTCACTGGTCACGTTCTGCTTGTAGGCCTGGAGTTCATACAGGGCGAGCGCGGTTCCCGCCACCGACAGCGACACGAAGGTTGCCGCGAGCATCGCCAACGCGAACTTGTGGCGCAGCGAGCGTGCTATGGCGTTGAGCATCTAGCGCCCTTCGGCGTGGACTCTCTGGGCCACCGCGAGCAAGCGGGAGCTGAGGCGCAGCCCGCTTTTTTCCACGGGCGCCAGCGCAACCTCGAAACGCACATGGCGATCCACCAGCAGAAAATTGATCATGCCGCCCAGCGCAAGGCCTGCGGGCTCCTCGGTGACTACCAGGATGGGCTGCGCCTGCAATGTGCCCCGCACGGGTTTCAGGCGGGCGGCGTCCCCCTTGCCCACAAACAGGATCGCCACGTCCTCCAGCGGGTCTCCGGCCTTGAGCCGGCTCACCACGATGCTGCGCGAATGGATCTTGCGCCCCTGGACGATCTGCACCAGTTCATCTGCAATGGGATCGGCCCCCAGCACGCCGATCGTGAATGGCGTCTCCACGCTGCCCAGAAAGCCTTCGGGCCAATCCACATACCCGGCAAACTTGTACAGGAACGCGGCCTTGATCTGCGACTCGTCGTTCGGCCAGTCCGGCTGGGCGGCGCAGGGCCCGCAGGCCAGGCCGACCAGGAGCACCCACAGCGCCACCCCTCGCCCCAGCCGCCACGGCGATCTCCAGGTGTTCACAGAGACCACCTGACTCGCAACGCCACGTTGCGCGGAATTTCCCTGCGGTTCAGTGCCGCATTGAATTCCGGGTGGGATCCGTCGAACAGGTTCTGGCCCACGATCGACAGTTCAACGCCAGGCCGCACCGTCCAGCCAAAACGCAGATCGACGGCCGTGTACGCAGGCACGGCGGGGTCCGGCAAGGCCCCTACCCTGCGCACGATGACATCGAGCTCCTGGCGGTGGGGCAGATTGAGCCCGGCACGCAGCATCCACTGGTGGCGGGGATCATTGCCCAGCGCGCGGGGCCCCTCGGGGTCCGAGCTGCCCGGCCGGACCCGAAGGTTCTTGCGCAGCAAGGACAGCCCGCCCGCAAGGCGCAGATGGCGTGCCGCATGCCATTCACCCCAGGCTTCCAGGCCCCAGGTCTTTCCCTCGATCATGTTCTGCACCTGTGCCCCGGGAGGACGCTGACCGCTGCGCAATTTGTCCCAATGGTGCTGAAAGGCCGTGACGGAGTAGGAGAGCGAGGCCGAGGGCTGGGAGCGGTAGCCCAGCTCCAGCACCTTGGCGATTTCCGACTGGAAATCCGGGCCTCCGGCGATCAGAAATGGGGGGGTCGGGGGCAGGCGTATGTCGCGGTCCAGGCGTGCCGGGGCCCGTACCGCCCGCGACACGGCGCCCCACCAGAGCTGCTGCGGGCTCGGTTTCCATTCGAAGCGCGCACTCGGAAGCGACTCCGTCCCCGTGAAGTCATTCTTCTCCAGTTTGGTGCCAAGCGTCAGGTTGAGGCGGTCGGTCAGCTTGAATTCATCCTGCACAAACACATTGGCCCAGCGCAGCGAAGCTGCTGCCGGCGTGAATCCAAATATCACGCCAGGGCGGATGTCGTCCCGGGCCTGCCTGTATCCCCCGCCCCACAGCAGCCGGTGGGCTCCCAGGGGCACGCCATGCTGGAACTCCACATCCAGAACCCGTTGCCGCGGCTGGTAGAGGAAGGCATCCTTGCGGTCCGTATAGTCGTAGTAGGCCTGCAGGCGAACGTCCTGCCCTGCCGGAAGTTTTCGCGTCAAGCGCCCAAGAACGTTGCCCCCCGACGCCTCGACCCGCCCCAGGTCAAAGCGGCCAAACAGGCCGCGGCTGTCGGTGGCCCCAGCGTATACGTCGCCCTGAAAGGTCAGTTCGCTGCCGTTGTCCACCCAGTCCGCGCGCCATCCCATTTGCCCGCGCGAACGTCCATCCGTTACCGCGGCACTTCCGGTCTGTACCACGGGCCGGGTCGCGTCGCCCTTGGCGTAGACACGGAACGTCCCCCCTCCTCCCAGCACGCCGCCATATCGGAACGATGCGTCCCGGCCCTGGTTGCCGGCACCCACGGCGACAAGCCCGCCCTGGGTGCTGGCGGAGGATTTCGTGATCACGTTGATCACGCCATTGACGGCGTTGGCGCCCCACAAGGTACCTCCCGGTCCACTGATGACCTCTATCCGGTCAACGTCTTCCAGCATGACGTCCTGCTGGTCCCAGAACACCCCGGAGAAAAACGGCGTGTAGACCGTGCGGCCGTCGATCAACACCAGCAGCTTGTTGCCAATGGCATTGTTGAAACCGCGCGCGCTGATCGCGTACTGGCTCGCGTCCAGGCGGGCCACCTGGAGATTGGGCGCCAACCGCAATGCCTCGGGCAGCGTGGAGGCGCCGGAGCGGCGGATGCTGTCGGAGGTGATCACAAAGATGGCGGCGGAAGCATCCCCGAGGAACTCGGGGTGCCGGGCCGCGGAGGTGATCTGGATGCTTGCCAGTTCTTCCAGTGAGAGTTCGGCAAGCGCGGAGGCTTTGTTATCCTGGGCCTGGATCGGCGACAGGGACAGGGCCAGCAATCCTGCCAAGCATGCTCTGGGTTGAATCACCGCCTGCCTCCCCGGGTTTGTGGATGCCAAGCCGTCAGCGCCGACTTGGAAACAATGGTAGGTTGAAAACCGGGTATTGCCTACCGTTCAACGGCGGCCGCGCACGCGAACCGCGCAAATTAAGAATCTCTTGATACCTGGGGTGCAGCCCCCTAGACTCGTCTCCACACGGCAGTGTTCCACAGGGGTGTCCCTGTGGCAGGAGGAATATTTGCAAGTGGTCCCCTTGAATATCCTGATGGTCGAGGATGAGCCCAACGACGCGGAACTCGTAGCGCACGCGTTGCGGCGCGCGGCGTTCAACTTCACGAGCCGCCGCGCGGACACCGAGGAGCGGCTGCGCCATGAGCTGCGGGTGGATGTGCCGGACATCATCCTGTCCGACTTCAGCATGCCGCGCTTCAGTGGCCTCGATGCCCTGTCGGTGGCCAGGGAGGTGTGTCCGGACGTCCCGTTCATCTTCGTGTCGGGAACCATCGGGGAAGAGAACGCCATCAATGCCCTCAAGAGCGGGGCGACGGACTACATCCTCAAGCATGACCTGGGGCGGCTGGCCCCCGCGGTCCGCCGCGCCCTCAATGACGCCCTGTCGGCACGCGAGCAAAAGCGCACGCAGGAGGCGCTAAGGCACAGCGAATTGCGGTTTCGGCTGGCGGCCTCCACCGGCGATGTGTGGGACTGGAATGTCGACACGGGCATCGCGCAAATCTCCGCGCAATGGAAATTTCGCCTGGGCTACCAGGACCATGAAATAGAAAATACCGCGGCGGCGTGGCTGGGCCTGCTGGAGCCGTCCGACCGCCAGATGGTGCTGGACGCTTTCGCTGCCCACATCAGGCAGCAGGTTCCCTACGACGTCGAATACCGGGCACTCGCCAAGGATGGCTCCTACCGCTGGTCGCATGCCAAAGGGCAAGCCGTCTGGGATGAAAGCGGCAAGGCAACCTATATGGCGGGCTCCGTGGTGGACATCACCGAGCGCAAGAATGCGGAGCTCAAGGTCAAGCGTCTCAACAGGATCTATGCGGTATTGAGCAGCATCAACTCGCTGATCGTGCGGACGCAGGATCGCAAAGAGCTGTTTCACGAGGCCTGCCAGATCGCCGTCAATGCAGGGGGTTTTCGCCTGGCCTGGATCGGCATCGCTGACATGGAAGAGCAGCATGTGGCCGCGGCGGCCTGGGCAGGGGCCGGAGAAGATTACATCGAGCACATTCCCATGGGGCTGAATGTTCTCGAACGTGAGAACCACGGCCTGGTGGGCGAATGCGTCGGGAGCTCGGAAACCATCCTGGTTCAGGACGTCAGAACCGACCCGAGAATTGTCTTGAGGGATGAGGCAATCAACAGGGGATTTCAGAGCTTTGGCCTGTTCCCGCTGTCGGTCAACAAGAAAGTCATCGGACTGATGGCACTGTATTCGTCCGAGAGAGATTTCTTTGATGATGCCGAAATCCAGCTTCTGCAAGAACTGGCCTCTGACATTGCCTTCTCGCTGGACCATCTTGAAAAATCCGAGCGGCTCAATTACCTGGCCTACTACGATGCACTGACGGGGCTTCCCAATAGAAGCCTGTTGCAGGACCGCCTGGACCAGCTGATTCAAGGCGCCGCCAGCACTGCGGAGGACGCGGCGTGTGTGGCCTTGGTCTGGATGAACATCGACCGGTTCAAGAATATCAACGATACCCTGGGCAGGCATGCGGGAGACGCGGTGATCCAGGCGGTGGCCAGGCGGCTGGTGGAAGCCCTGGGCTCCAACGACAAGATTGCCAGAATGGGTGCCGATCATTTCGGCATCATTGCGACCTATCGCAGTGTTCCCGCGGAAATAGCGCATCTTTTGTCGGAAAAGATATTCCCCTTGATGGACCGTCCGTTCGTTGTGGAGGCGAAAGAGCTGTACCTGACTTTTCGCACAGGCATATCCCTCTATCCGGACGATGGGCGGGAGGCGGACATGCTGTTTGCGCATGCGGAAGCCGCATCGCGCGAGGCCGGTGCGGCCAAGGGACGGTATCAGTTCTATACCGCCTCGATGAATACCCGTGTGCACAGCCAGCTGAGCATAGAAAGCAAGCTGCACAGGGCCTTGGAGAACGACGAGTTCGTTCTGCACTACCAGCCCAAGGTCGCGCTCCTTGACGGAAAAATCACCGGCATGGAGGCACTCATTCGCTGGAATGACCCCGAGTCAGGATTGGTTCCACCTTCGGTTTTCATTCCCATCCTCGAAGAAACGGGAATGATCATCGATGTCGGCCAATGGGTTCTGGAAAGAGCCATTCGCGACCATGACAAGTGGCGCAGCCAAGGATTGACACCTCCAAGGATCGCCGTGAATGTTTCAGCCGTCCAGATGCGGCGGTCCGATTTCTCGAAGATCCTCGGCCTTTGCCTGAAAGGCAGCAAGGGCGGTGAAGTCCCCATCGATATCGAGATCACGGAAAGCCTCTTCATGGAGGATATTGACGTGAACATCCAGCGCCTCCACGACATCCGTGAAATGGGTGTCCGCCTGGCGATCGATGATTTTGGGACGGGCTATTCTTCGCTGGCCTATCTGAAGCGGTTTCCCATCGATTATTTGAAAATCGACCAGAGTTTCGTCAAAGAGGTCATCTACGACCCCGATGCCGCTGCGATCTGCACTGCGATCATCGACCTGGCCCACAATCTCAAGCTCAAGGTCATTGCCGAAGGCGTGGAAACAGAGGCGCAAATGAGCTATCTGCATCGCAAGAAGTGCGATGAAATCCAGGGGTACTATTTCAGCAGGCCGGTACCTGCCGAGGATTTTGGACGCCTGCTGGCCGATGGCGTCACCCTCAGGATTCCCGAAAAATCCGCAGAACCCCCCAAGAGAATTCTGATCGTGGACGATGAACCAGGAATACTGGCTTCGATGCGGCGTCTGTTGCGGCGTGATGGGTATGAAATATTGACCGCCAACAGTGCAAAAGATGGTTTCGACATCCTGGCGCAACAAGAAGTGCAGGTCATTCTTTCAGACCAGCGCATGCCCGAGATGTCTGGAACGGAATTTCTCTCCCGGGCCCGGGAGCTTTACCCCGAAACCATCCGGATTGTTCTTTCCGGGTATACCGATCTGGAATCCATTTCGGACGCGATCAACCGAGGCGCCATCTATAAATTTCTGACGAAGCCCTGGGACGACGATCTGCTGCGGGAAAATATCCGCGAAGCATTCAGGCACCATGACGCTGCCCAGCGCAAAGGCGCTTGAATGGCGCAAACCGCCCCGGGGATTTTGAAGGCCCAGGGCTGTGAGGCCGCGGTCCTTAGCTGTCCGGCCCCAGGACTTCTCCATTCGGCCCCCATGTCACATGGGTCAGTCCCGGCTCCAGAGCCTCCAATCGGCGGCGTTCCAGTTCCGTGGCGCTGAGTTGGCCAAACTCGTGACGCCCGACATCGGCCAGATCGTTCTCGTGGCGAAGCTGATCGGCCCGCTCCAGGGCCGAGCGCACATGCCCGAGAAGGTCTTTCTCATCCCAAGGTTTCAGCAGGTAGCGGAAGACTTCCGCATCATTGACCGCCCGCATCAGGTTTTCCGAATCTGACGATGCGCTCAGCACCATCCGCACCGCCCTGGGCTGAATGGTCCGCACGAGGCTCAGAAACTCCACGCCGGTCATCAGGGGCATCCGGTAGTCCGAAATCACCACATCGAAAACGGCCTCTCTCAGCTTGGCCAATGCCACTTCCGGTTCCACCGTTTCTTCAATGCGCAGATCAGCCCCGAGTCCCGCTCGCAGGCTCCGCTTTATCGCCGCCAGGACATGGGGCTCGTCATCCAGTAGGAGAATTCTCTGCATGCCTGAGTCCTTCGTATTACGGTTTGATCGGCAGGATCATTTCAATACCGTCCCGTCCCTCGCGCAACCTCAGCCGCTTGATCAGCTCGGCCGTCAGCACGTGGTCCGCCGCGAGCAGCACGGCGCCTTCGGTGGACAGGAGGTCCCGCGCCAAGATCATTCCCGGCCGCAGCTGTACGGTGCGCAACATGCGCGGGGGCGTTTCCGCGCCGGGCGCAGCCTTCAGCAGCATTTGCAGGAAGACATCGACGACTTCGGGGTGGAACTGGGTCCCCCTGCCCCGCGCGATCATCGACCTGGCATCCGCGGCATTCAAGGGCGTGGAGCTGAGGTGGCCGATTTGCAGGTCGTCATACGTGTCCGCCACGGCGAGAATGCACGCGCCCATGGGAATCATCTCCCCCACCAGGCCATCCGGATAGCCCAGGCCGTCGTGCCGCTCATGGTGGCTTCGGATGATGTTGGCCACCGCCTGCATGTCGTCAAGCGCCATGAGCGCCTGCTCCCCGAGCACGGCGTGACGGCGGTACTGGACGGTTTCTTCCTCGGATAGCTTGGGAACAGGCCGGGCCAGCAGGGTATCGGGCAAGGCGATCTGGCCGATGTCGTGCATCAAGCCGGCGATGAACGCGTCCTGCTGGTCCGCCTCGCTCATGTTCATGGCGCGCGCGGTGCGGCGGGCCAGGTCCGCCACGCGCCGTGAATGGCCGGAGAGCTGCCCTCCCCTCCACTCCATCAGGTTGGAGAACACCTTGATGGAAGTGAGGTAGTTTTTCTTGATCTTCTGGCTCAGCTGGAGCAACTCACCGGTGCGTGCAGCAACCTTTTCCTCCAGGGTCTCATTGAGCTCCATCAATGCCTGGTTCTTGGACCTGAGAAGTGCCTCCAGGCGGTCCTTCTCATGCTCCAGGGCATGGCGCTCGAACACCTGGTGGGCCGTCGCAAGCACTTCCCCGTCATCCCAGGGCTTGGTGATGTACCGATAGACTTCACCGCTGTTGATGGCCGCGATGGTGGATCCGATGTCCGCGTACCCCGTCAACAGGATTCGCGTCGTTCGGGGCCAGCGCTGGCGCACCTGTTCCAGCAACTGGGCGCCGCTCATTCCTGGCATCCGCATGTCGGAGAAGATCAGGTCCGCGGGTTCCTGCTCCATCTGGGCAATCGCCTCGGCACCGCTGGTGGCGGTCGTTACCTGGTATCCACTGCCCCGGAACAGGCGCTTGAGCGAAGCCACGATGTTGGGCTCGTCGTCCACGCACAGAATTCGCCAGACGCGTGCATCCTCCCGCGATTGGCCGACCTCCGGAGACAAGGTTGGAAGGGCGGCCGTGACGTCGATATCGGAGTTCACCCCTTACGCCTCCGCTGCGTGGCGTATCGGCAGCGTGACGCGAAAGCGCGTCCCGACACCCGGTTCGCTGAAGACATCGATGCTTCCCAGGTGCTTCTTGACGATTCCGTACGAAAGCGAAAGGCCCAGCCCGGTGCCCTTGCCGACCGCCTTGGTGGTGAAGAACGGATCGAAGATGCGCCCCAGATTCTCCTTGGCGATGCCCTCGCCCGTGTCCTGGATCTCCACCCACACCCGTGAGTCGTCGGCGCCGGTGAGGATGGTGATGGTGCCCCTGTCCGCCTGGATGGCATGGGCGGCATTGACCAGGAGGTTCATGAAGACCTGGTTGAGTTCGGAGGGGAGGCACTCGATGTCGGGAAGCTCCCCATATGCCTTGACAACGTCCGCCTTGTATTTGATTTCGTTATTGACGATGTTCAGGGTGGAATCGATGCCGTGGTGCAGATCGGCCAGCACCCACTTCTGGGAGGTGTCCACCCTCGAGAAATCCTTGAGGTTCTGAACGATGTTGCGCACGCGGGTAATGCCGTCTTTCGATTCCGCCATCAAGGAGGGAATGTCTTCCTTCAGGAAATCCAGCTCTATTTTTTCGCGCAATGCCTTGAGGCGCACCGCCACCGGGGTATCACCGAGCGCAGACTCCGCCTCTTCATAGGCCGCGAGCATCTGGAACAGGTCGCTCAGATAGCGCTCCAGGGTGCCGAAATTGGAGAATATGAATCCAATGGGGTTGTTGATTTCGTGGGCGACACCCGCGGCCAGCTGCCCGATGGATGCCATCCTTTCCGACTGCATCAGCTTGTCCTGCGCATCCGAGAGCTTTGCATTGAGCTGCGTCAACTCTTCGTTGGATCGCAGCAGCTCCTTGACCCTGTCTTCCGTGGTGTCAGGGGAGGACACGGCCGACGGCGTGTCCACGGTGCTTTCGCGAAGTAGTGGGTCGTGAGAATTCATGTAGGGCACCTCTTTCAGGCCAGGAGTGCGTGGCAGACAACCTCATGCTGCTCTGCCACCGCATCGAAAACTGCCATGTAGTCACCGTCGTCCAGTGCCAGTCTGCCCCAGGCATCCAAGGCCAGCAAGGGCACCATATCGTTTTCCTTGTGAGAAAGATCCAGGCCGTGCGCAATGTTGTCGGCGACATGCACGAGGTCCGTCAGGCACAGGCGGCTGGCAGGCGGCGGGCGGTGGTGGCATGAAATGGCCGCAACAATCTCCGGCGCAAAATGCCAATGCTCCGCGATCACCCCGCCGACCTCGGCATGGTCAACACCAAAATAGTGGCGCTCCGCGGCATGCATCAGGCAATCGTGTTCCAGCTGGTAAGCAATGGCCTGGGCATACTCGTCCTCGTAGGAGCTCACGAGCACCAGCCGCCCGATGTCATGCACCAGCCCCAGGGTGAACGCCGCATCCTCGTCCAATCGCGTGCGCTGCGCCAAGGCTCTGGCGGTGAGTGCCGTGCCGATCGCATGGCGCCAGAACGCATCAAAGTCGAACCCTTGGCAGCGGGAGTTCGCAAAACCGCCCACCAATCCCGCGGCCGTGGCCACGCTGCGCAGGGTGCGAAGCCCGAGAATCGCGGTGGCCTCTGCGATGGAGGTGACCTGGCGAGGAAGGCCATAGAAGGAAGAGTTCGCCAGCCGAAGCGTCTTGGCGGCGATGGCCTGGTCGTGCGATATCTTCACGGCCAGCTGTTCGGCGGAAACATGGCTGTCCCCAAAAGACTGGATCAGTTCCAGCACCACCGCGGGAAGCGCCGGCAGCTCATGGACACTGCGCAATATGGCATCTGCAGTGAGCTGCTTCATGGTGTCTCCGCGGAGCGATATCGCAGGATCAGATGAAACAGCGGATTGAGCTGGCCGGCCCTCATGGCAGGCCGGAACAGATGCAGCAGGCGTTTTTCCGTATGTGCCTGCTGTGTGGCTGGATCCAGCTTGTCGACAATGCCCGAAACACCTTCCGGCGGATTGACGAAGACGGTGTCGATTCCCCGCTGCTGCAGGCTGTTCAGGATCCCGCGCGTGATGGGCGTCCCCGCCGGGAGCAGAAGCTGTCCGTGCGCGTCCAGCACCGGCTGGGCCAGGAGCATCCCCTCCGGGGTCCATTCAATCGAGGTGGAAAGAGCTTGCATGGGAGTCCGTAGGTGTCAGGCCGCGCTGCTGGGAACCAGGACCAGCAGCCGCCCCCGTGAATGATTTTCCCCTCCCACCGATCTGCACACCACGCGAAACGCCCCGCCGGCAACCTGGACATCGTGGTAGCTCTGGTCCGCGAAATGCCATACCTTGCGAAGATCCTCCGGCAGGACCTGCTCCGCGTCCTGCCCGAGCAAAGCCGCCGTGGTGCCAAAGAGCGCTTCGGCATCCGCGTTCACAAACGCCACCATGCCTTCCAGGTCGATCCCGATGACGGCGGCCGGAATATTGTCCAGCACCTCCCGCGCAACGCTCAGGCTACTCTCTTCACGGTGGATCTGCTCCCGCTGGTTCGCCAGCAGCTGTTGCAGGCGGTCATTGACCGCGCTGAGCTCCTCGTTGGCACTGAGCACCGCATTGGCCAGGCGCCGATTCTCATCCGCCATCTCCTTTTGGGAGAACGCTTCCGCGACGTGGTTGCGAAGCCTCTCGTCATCCCAGGGCTTGGTGAGGAACTTGTAGATGGCCCCTTCATTGATGGCATCCGTGATGGATTGCAGTTCGGTATAGCCGGACAGAACCATGCGGATGGTGTCGGGATACAGCTCCTTGGCCCGGCGCAGAAACTCCACCCCCGTCATGCCGGGCATGCGTTGATCCGAAACGATCACGTCCACCGAATTCTCGGCCATCCGCTGCAAGCCCTGCGCACCGCTGTTGGCGGTCACGATGTGATAGCCATCGCGGCGCAACAACCTGCGCAGCGCCGAAACGATGCTGTCCTCGTCATCGACCAGCAGCAGCGTGCGCCGGTGGGTGCGGCGCAGCAGCAGGTGCTCCGGCAGTGCCTGGCCTTTGCTCAGCAACGCGCTCATGTCGTCGGCGCAGACGGGGCCGCTGAAGTAGAAGCCCTGCATCTGGTCGCAGCGGTTGGCGATGAGCAGCGCCAGTTGGCCTTCGGTTTCCACGCCTTCCGCCAACACCTTCATCTGCAGACTGTGCGCCATGTTGATGATGGCGCGCGTGATGGATACGTCCTGCGATGCCGCCGTGACGTCGTGGACGAACGAACGGTCCACCTTCACGACATCGATGGGCAGTGTGCGCAGGTAGCTCAGGCTGGAATAGCCCGTCCCGAAATCATCGAGCGAGATCTCGATGCCCAGCGCCTTCAGGTCGCCCAGAATCCGCGCGATGCGCGTGCTCTCGCCCATCAGGGCGCCTTCGGTGATCTCCAGTCCCAGCAACCGGGGATCAAGGCCGGTTTCAATGAGCACCTTTTGTATCCGCTGGACCAGATCAGGCTGCTGGAGCTGGCGGGCCGAGAGGTTGACGGCAATCCGGAAGCTGGCGTGCCCGGCACGCTGCCACTCCAGCGCCTGGCGGCAGGCAGCGCGAAGCACCCATTCGCCGATGGGCACGATAAGGCCGGTTTCCTCGGCGACGCGTATATAGCTGGACCTGGGTATCAGGGTGCCGTCAGGGGAGTTCCACTCCAGGAAGGCCTCGGCGCCAATGACGGTTCCACTGACCAGTTCCAGCTTGGGCTGATAGTGCAGATCAAGCTCATTGCGCTCCAGGGCCCGGCGCAGCCCGGACTCCATGGCGAGCCTGGAGATGGCCTTGGAGTGCATGCCGGAGCTGAACACGCAGATCTGGTTCTTGCCCAGTTCATGGGCACGGTACATGGCCGCCTGAGCCTGCTGAAGCAGCTTTTCCGGGTCCTCGCCGTGCGCCGGGTACAGGGATATTCCGATGTCGCACGTCACCTTGATTTCGTTGTCGCCAATCGCGACGGGCAGCGACAGCGCATCCACCAGCGAGGCCGCGACGGTGCGCGCCAACTGCTCGTCCACATTGCCCTCGCGCGCCAGCACCAGCGAAAACTCGCCACTGCCAAAGTGCGCCAGCAGGTCATCCTCGAACGCCTGGGGTTGCAGCCGCGTTCCCACCTCCATGAGCAGCTGGTCCCCTGCCGCGTAGCCCAGCGATTCACTCACGAGCTTGAGCCGGTCGATCTCCACGCTCAGGACGGCAATCTGCCGCCCTTCCCGCGCCGCCTCGCGCATCCTCGTATCAAGATACTCCGTCAACGCGCTGCGGTTGGGCAATCCGGTCACTTCATCCGTGTTCGCAAGCTTGTCCAGCCGCTGCTCCGCCGCGCGCTGCAGCGTGATGTCCTGCAGGAGCGTGACCGTCCTGACCACCCGGCCCTCGTCGTCGGCGTCGGCCAGCACGCGGTGCAGCACCGTGCGCAAACTGCCGTCCGAATGAACGATGCGGTGCTGGAACTCGCAGACATCGTCAGGTGACACGCCTTCGCTGATCGCCTGCACATACGGCCGTTCCACAGCGGGAACCCGGGCCAGCAGCCAGTCCTTTCCGGCCGGAGCGTCCGTCTGGGGGATTCCGAAGATGGCGTGCATGCCGGACGACAGGGTGACGGTGCCTGACACCAGATCCATCTCGGCGGAGCCGATGCGGGCGAGTTCCTCGGCATTGCTGAACAACTGAGCGCGTTGCTGCGCGTAGCGGGTCGCCGTTCGAATGGCGCTGACATCGTGCAGCGTGACCAGATCCGCCGCTTCCTCCCCCAGAAAGATCCGCACGCCCCATACCTGGGCATTGAACTTCTCGCCGTTCTTTCGCAGGCATTCGATCTCATAGGCTTTGCCGGGGACTCCGGCGACCCGCGCATTGGCCTGCTCGCGCACCATGTCCCGGTGCTCCGGCGCGCACAGCAGCATGGGATCCATGCTTTCCAGCATTTCCTCCTTGGTGTAGCCGAAAAGCTCCACGAGCTTGGGGTTCACGAAGAGGAATCTGCCCTTGCGAATCACAAATACGGCCGCTTGCACCTGCTCCACCAGCCGCTGGTAGTCGGCATCGGACAGATGAACCTCCGTGTCGAAGGGGGTGCCTTCGACTGTATGGGTACTCATTGCAGAAAGCCTTTGCCGCCGGGGAAAGGGACGCAACCGAGTTCGTTCAACGGCGTCGGGTATTTGCGACTCAAAGGGGGACCCTCGACTCTGAAATTGGCCATGCGTTGCGAAGAATGAAGCGAGGCCGGCCGTGAGCCGGATGCTTCCTCATTGATCAGTGCCCAAGGGCCGCAGTAGCCCGCTGCGGCGCACAAGGCTTGCTGGCAACTTTACCCATCTCGTTGCCGCTTGTCACGATATTGCGATCAATGCACCACGAGGGTATTCCCAGCAACGCGAAGGCGCTTTGCGCGGAGAATATGTGCCGGTGCCGCGGCCCCTTGCACACCATTTTTTGCGCCGGACGCGGTAGGCGCCCGTCAACCCGGCGGGATGGAGGGAGCCCCTGGCGGGGCGGCGCAGAATTGCTCGAACAGCACGTCCAAGACCGCCAGGGCCTGCGGACTGGCGATCTCATAGTAGATGTGTTTCCCTTCCCGGCGCGTGTTCACCAGGCGTTCTTCGCGCAGTACGCCCAGTTGCTGGGACAGGGTCGGCTGGGAAACGCCCACCAGTGCTTCCAGCTCCCCCACCCTTTTCTCGCCTTGCGTGAGCTGGCACAAGAGGAGAAGGCGGTCGGGGTTGGACAGCACTTTCATCAGGCGGCAGGCAGCGTCGGAGGCGCGGCGAAGTCGGTCGAGGTCGCTCGCGGTGTCGATGGGCATGGTCATCGCTGTGGTTTCGATTCAGGTGTTATGGGTTGCGAGGGAACAAGTCTGCGCCAGCGCGGGACATCATCGCCGGCCCGGGTTTCAGCAGCGCCTTCGGATTTTGATGCTTCAGAGCGCGCCTTCAGCCCGGCAGCCTCGCGGGCGGCGGGTGCAGCGCGCACCGCGGCCGCTCAAAAACGATACCTCACACTGAAACAACAGGCACCGGTCACAAATCAGTTTACATTTTGAGCGACGGTCTGTAAGACTGTTGCAAAAAAGGGGGTCGACATGCTCTCCAGGTTTTCGGCGGCACGTTGCGTTGCCTGCTGGGTGAAAGTGGCGGTTCTGGTCGGATTCGCGCTGGCAGGGCCCGCAACCCATGCGCTGGACAAGCCCGCGGGTCCCGTGGTCCTCACCATCGAGGGGGCGATCAGCCAGGCGAACAACGGTTCGCAGGCCCAGTTCGACATGGCGATGCTGGAAAAGCTGCCCCAGCACAGCTTCTCCACCCAGACGCCGTGGTATCCCAGCGCGGTCTCCTTCACCGGCCCGCTCCTGCGGGATGTCCTGGCGGCGGTCGGGGCGAAGGGGACGAGCATCACGGCCGTGGCGCTGAACGACTACAAGACGGAGATTCCCGTGGATGACGCCACGCGCCACGACGTGATCATCGCCCGCCTCATGAACAACCGCCCCATGCGCGTGCGCGAGAAAGGCCCGCTTTTCATCGTCTACCCGTTCGATACCAAGGCGGAATTGCGCAGCGAGCTGTACTACAACCGCGCGGCCTGGCAGCTGAACGTGCTGCGCATCCGCTAGCGCCTGGGCCCTTGATCCCCAGCACCACGCCATGCTGCGCAGCAAACACCTTCTGCGGCTGATCATTGCGGGCCTGGTGGTGGCGTATGTGGCGATCGCCGGCGTGCAGTACCACCAGTACCGCAGCGTGGAAGCGGTCATGCGCCGGGGTGACGTCAACGCGCTGTGGTCGTTCCTGCAGCTCAGTGTCGAATACGAGAAGCTCGACCACGCGCTGCACCATTTCGAGATCGATCCCGCCAGCATGCCCCCCGACCGCCTGGAGCTGCGCTACGACCTGTTCCTGAGCCGTTTCAGCGCACTGGAGAGCGGTACCGCCCGCACCCTGATGCAGGGAGAGCCCATCTACGGCAACGCCCTCGACGCATTGCAGAACTTTGTCGCCGCGGGAGACAGCCATTTTGGACAGAGCGTCGACGCGGCCTCCCGCCACGCGAACATGAAGCTCTTGCGGGTGGAGCTGAACAGGCTTCGCGACATCATCCAGGAACTGTCGCTGCAGGCATCGCGCATCTCGGCCCTGCTGGGCGACCGGCGCAATGCGGAAGTGAAGCGCCAGACACTGCTGACCACCGGGTTGACGGCATTCCAGGCCATCCTGACCTTCCTGCTCGCGTTCGCGATGGCCCGGCAGTTTCTCAAGCGCGAAAAGGCCAGATCCCTCGCCCTGGCAGCACAGGCCGAACTGGTGGACGCCCTCAGGCGCAACGAGGAGGCGCTGGAAGCCCGCGTGGCCCAGCGCACGGAGCAGCTGCAGCAGGTCAACGCGGCATTGCGGGAACACGAAGATGAACTGGTGGTGGCCCAGGCCAAGGCCGAGGATGCATCGCGCATGAAATCCGACTTCCTGGCCAACATGAGCCATGAGATCCGCACGCCCATGAACGCCGTGATTGGCATGAGCCATCTGGCCCTGGGAACGGAGCTGACCGCACGCCAGCGCGACTACATCGAGAAGATCCAGCGGTCGGGCCAGCACCTGCTGGGCCTGATCAACGACATCCTGGATTTCAGCAAGATCGAGGCGGGCAAGCTCGAGGTCGAGGTGGTGGATTTCGACCTGCATGGCGTGCTCGACAACGTGGCCAACCTGCTGAGCGACAAATGCGCCGCCAAGGGCCTGGAGCTGATGTTCGACGTGGACTCGCACCTGCCCGCCGACCTGCGGGGAGATCCGCTGCGGCTAGGGCAGATCCTCGTCAACTACGCCAACAATGCGGTCAAGTTCACGGACGAGGGCGAGATCATCGTGCGGGTCCGCGAGGCGGCGCGGGATACCCAGGGCGTGCTGCTGCGCTTCGAGGTGCAGGACACCGGCATTGGCCTCACCGAGGAACAGCAATCAAGGCTGTTTCGCTCTTTCGAGCAGGCCGACACTTCCACCACGCGAAAGTACGGCGGTACCGGGCTGGGGCTGGCCATCTCCAAGAAGCTGGCCGGCCTGATGGGCGGGGACGTGGGCGTGCAAAGCCTGCCCGGCCGGGGCAGCACGTTCTGGTTCACGGCGCGGCTCGGCCTGGGAGACTCCACCCAGCGCCCGCTGCTGCCGGAGCCCGACCTGCGCGGGCGCCGGGTGCTGGTGGTGGACGACAGCGAACAGGCGCGGCAGATCCTCGCGGAGCTGCTGTCCAGCATGAGTTTTTCGGTGACACTCGCCAGCTCAGGGGCCCAGGCCGTGGAACTGGCACGCGCCGCCGGCGAGGCCGGGCGGCCCTGTGAAATCGCCTTTCTGGACTGGAAAATGCCCGGCATGGACGGGTTCGAAACCGCCCGCCAGCTCGCACGGCTGCCCCACCCTCCCCGCCCCGTCATCGTCACCGCGCATGGCCGCGACGATGTGCTGGACGAACTCACCCGCACGGGCGTCGGGCTGATGCTGACCAAGCCGGTGAACCCATCACAGCTGTTCGATGCCGCCATGCGGGCATTGGGCGGAACACAACGGGTGGACGAAGCGCGGCGCATGCTGCCCCCGGCGCGGGGCGCAGGCCTGGACTCGATCCGGGGTGCGCGCGTGCTGCTGGTGGATGACAACGACCTGAACCAGCAGGTGGGCCGTGAACTGCTGGCCAGTGCCGGGCTGGTGGTGGATGCGGCCGCCAACGGCCAGGAAGCGCTCGACATGCTGGCCCGCGGCGCCTACGACATCGTGCTCATGGACATGCAGATGCCGGTGATGGACGGCCTCACGGCCACCCGCCGGCTGCGTGAGAACCCAGCCTGGGCGCGCCTGCCCGTGCTGGCGATGACGGCCAACGCAATGAGTGGCGACCGCGAACAGTGCCTGGACGCCGGCATGAACGGCCACATCGCCAAGCCCATCGACCCGGAGGCCCTGTTTGCCGCGCTGCGGCAGTGGATTGCACTGCCCCACACGGGGGGCACCGGCGATGCAGCGCTTGCAGCGCGGCCCACGGCGGATGCGCCCGCCGCGGCAATGGCGCCGGCAGCCGACCCCCTGGCACACATCGAAGGCCTCCATACGGCCGCCGGGCTGCGGCGGGTGCTGGGCAAACGCGCCGCCTACGAAAGCCTGCTGCGCAAGTTCGTGGTTGGCCAGGCCCACGCCGTGCAGGAGACGCGCGCCCATCTGGCGGAAGGCCAGCCGCAGGCGGCTCGGCGCGCCATACACACGCTGAAAGGCTCGGCAGGCACCATTGGCGCGGTGGGCCTGGCCGAACTGGCGCATGCCGCGGAACAGGCCATCGCGCAGAACGCGCAGGCCGGCCCCCTGGAGGCCCTGCTGCAGCCGGTGGAAGCCGCCTGCCAGACGCTGGTGACGGCCCTGCAGGAAGCCCTGCCCCCCGAGCCCGACGCCGCCACCAGCGCGGCCGCCGCGCCCCCTGGGTCACCGCACGCGCCCATGGATGCGGCGCACGCCCGCGACCTCCTGGCACGCCTGGACGCCTTGCTGGCGGACAGCGACTCGGAAGCCGTGGAGCTGTTCAGGGACTCCGGCCCCAGCCTGCAGGCCCGGCTGGGGCCCGCCACCTATGCCGACATGAAGCGGCTGCTGGACAACTATCTCTTCGCCGACGCACTCGCGGTGCTGCGCCAGGCGTGGATTCCCGACGCACGACACACGGAGGACCCAGTTCATGAATAGTCCATTGGAATCAAGCGGCGGCAAATGCACGGTGCTGGTGGTGGATGACACGCCCGGCAATCTCTCCTTGATGAGCGACCTCCTGCGGCCGGACTACAAGGTCAAGCTGGCCCCCAGCGGCGAGCGCGCGCTGCAGATCGTGGCGGCCGAAAAACCCGACCTGATCCTGCTGGACATCATGATGCCGGACATGGACGGCTACGAGGTGCTGCGGCGCCTGCAGTTCAACCCCGACACCGAGGCCATCCCGGTGATTTTCCTCACGGCCATGAGCGCCACCGACGACGAGACGGTGGGACTGGAGCTGGGCGCCGTGGACTACATCACCAAGCCCGTCAACCCCGCCATCACCATGGCCCGGGTGCGCAACCATCTGCAGCTCAAGCGCGCGCGGGACCTGCTGGCCCACCACAACCACTTTCTGGAGCAGGAGGTGGCCAACCGCACGCGTGCCCTGGCCGAACTGCAGGACGCCACCATCCGTGCCATGGCATCGCTGGCGGAAACGCGCGACAACGAGACAGGCAACCACATCCGGCGCACGCAACACTATGTGGAAGCGCTGGCCCGCAAGCTGCAAAACCACCCGCGCTTTCGCGATGAGCTCACGGAGGATGCCATCGAGGTGATCTTCAAGTCCGCCCCCCTGCACGACATCGGCAAGGTGGGCATACCCGACCGCATCCTGCTCAAGCCGGGCAAGCTCACGCCCGAAGAATTCGAGATCATGAAGACCCACACCACGCTGGGGCGCGACGCCATCGTGGCGGCCGAAAGCGAAACCACGCAGGACAACCCCTTCTTCCGCTACGCCAAGGAGATCGCCTACAGCCACCAGGAAAAGTGGGACGGCTCAGGCTATCCCGAGGGGCTGGTGGGCAACACCATTCCCCTGTCGGCACGGCTGATGGCGGTGGCCGACGTGTATGACGCGCTCATCTCCGAGCGGGTCTACAAGCCCGCCTACTCCCACGAGCACGCGGTCGAGATCATCCGCGACGGCCGGGGCAGCCACTTCGATCCCGACATGGTGGACGCCTTCCTGTCGCTCTCCGAGGAGTTCCGGCGCATTGCCCAGCGTTTCGCCGACGGAGAGCACGCGCTGCAGGCCCAGATCGACCGCATGGCCAGCGACCTGACCGAGGAAGACCGCCTGGTGCCAGGCGGCCAGGGCGCCTAGCCGCAGATGCCCTCTTCATGCGGGTGGTGGCAAGGAGATTGCACGCTGCCACCGTCCTCCTGCGCTGCCACCGCCGCCGTCCGGTGGCCGTCCAGTCCCAGCTTGGCGAGCAGCCGCACGTCGGCATCCACATCCGGGTTGCCCGTCACCAGCAGCTTGTCGCCATAGAAGATCGAATTGGCCCCGGCCAGGAAACACAGTGCCTGCACGGCTTCGCCCATCTGCTGGCGCCCCGCGGACAGGCGCACGCGGGCCTTGGGCATGGTGATGCGGGCGACGGCGATCATGCGCACGAAGTCTAGCGGGTCGATGGGCTCGCTGTCGGCCAGCGGCGTGCCCGGCACGCGAACCAGGCTGTTGATGGGCACGGACTCGGGGTACGGGCTGAGGTTGGCCAGCTGCGCGATGAGCCCCGCGCGGTGCACGGGCGCCTCGCCCATGCCCACGATGCCGCCGCAGCACACGCTGATGCCCGCGCTGCGCACGTGCTGCAGGGTGTCGAGCCGATCCTGGTAGGCGCGGGTGCTGACCACGTCGGTGTAGTACTCGGGCGCGGTGTCGAGGTTGTGGTTGTAGTAGTCCAGGCCCGCATCCTTGAGCGCCTGCGCCTGGTGCGATTCGAGCATGCCCAGCGTGGCGCAGGTCTGCAGGCCCAGGCCCTTCACGGCGCCGATCAGGGCGCTGACCTTCTCGATGTCCCGGTCCTTCGGGGCGCGCCATGCCGCACCCATGCAGAACCGCGTGGCGCCGGCGTCCTTCGCGGCCTGGGCAGCCCGCACCACCTCGTCCACCTCCATCAGCTTGTCGGCCTTCACACCGGTGTCGAACTCGGCGGCCTGCGGGCAGTAGCCACAGTTCTCGGGGCAGCCT
The DNA here is from genome assembly GCF_059415185.1 of Acidovorax sp. GW821-FHT10E04. Lineage (NCBI taxonomy): Bacteria > Pseudomonadati > Pseudomonadota > Betaproteobacteria > Burkholderiales > Comamonadaceae > Acidovorax > Acidovorax sp. GW821-FHT10E04. The sequence goes on along the minus strand of NZ_JBWKMT010000001.1, from coordinate 721,046 downwards.
CCGGTCTTCACCGACAGCAGCGTGGCCAGTTCGATGTCTCCCTCGGGCCAGTGCTGGCGATGCACCGTCTGCGCTTCGAAAAGAAGGTCCATCAGCGGCCTGTCGAGCAGCGCCTGGATGGCGTCCACGCTCCAGGGGCCTTGCGGCGCTGGCGGCGCGGGCCGGCGATGCAGCTGAACGGTCTGGGTGGCCGCGGTGGCGGAGGTCATGGAAGTCATGGCGATCGGTTCCCTTCAAGTCATCTGCTCCATGGCGGCACGGGGCCGCCATCGGCAGGGGTTACACAGCGCGCGCGGCCTGGGCCAGGAGGTGGTCCGGCCGGTGCGCGGCGACGTGGGCGGATTCTGGAGGAGAAAAAGGCACAAACGCACGCCGAAGGGTCACAAAAAGTGCCAACAAAAGTACGTCGCCAACAGCCCCCAAGTCCTTGGTTTTTTGTGCGCAGAACACGGGGTTTTCAGCGCATTTGACGGCAGGTTGGCGCGTGGTGGAACGCGACCATCGCGATGCAACCGCAACGCGGCGCTATCTGTGCCCATCTGCCGCCCCGCGTGGCCCGGGGGCGCCTGACGATGGGCGACGTTGGCGCATGCCGTCGCCCCCGCACCATCGGCAGCCAGCCGTTGTTCAGCCCAGCGCCGCGATCACCTCGGCCGGCGCCTGCACCAGCTCGATCAGGACGCCTTCGCCAGCGATCGGAAACTCGTCGTTGCTCTTGGGGTGCAGGAAGGTGATGTCATAGCCCGCAGCGCCCTTGCGGATGCCGCCGGGCGCAAAGCGCACGCCTTTGGCAGTGAGCCATTCCACCGCCATGGGCAGGTCGTCGATCCACAGGCCGATGTGGTTGAGCGGCGTGGTGTGCACGGCGGGCTTCTTGTCGATGTCCAGCGGCTGCATGATGTCCACCTCCACCTTCCAGGCGCCCCGCCCCATCGCGAGGATGTCTTCATCCACGTTTTCGCGCTCGCTCTGGAACGTGCCCGTCTGCGTGAGGCCCAGCATGTCCACCCACAGGGTCTTCATGCGTGCCTTGTCCGTGCCGCCGATGGCGACCTGCTGAATGCCCAGGACTTTGAAGGGCCGCTCTTTTGCCGTCATGATTTGCTCCTTGATTGATAGCTATAAATGCAGTTACGTACAGCGCACGCGGCCTATTCCGCGCAGAAGGCCGCTTGGCCTCATGCCTCGCGCAGCACCCAGCTGCTCAGCGTGGCGAAGTATTCGCGCAGCCGCGCGTTGTAGCGCGTGGCCAGGGGGGTGGGCGCCGCCACCGGCACCATGGCCGTGAAGCCATGGCGTCGCGCGATGCGCAGGGCGCGCGGCAGGTGGAAGTCGCTGGTCACCAGGGCCAGCGGGGCCGTGGCCGGCACCCCACGCGCCAGCAGCAGGGGGCGCCCCAGCGCCAGGTTCAGCGCGGTGCTGGTGCTTTCCGCCTCCAGCACCAGGCGCCCTGCGGCGACGCCATGGCGCTGCTGCAGATAGCGGGCCATCACCTCGGCTTCGGTGTGCGTTTCACCCCATACCTCGCCGCCGCACACGGCGATCAGGGCGGTGGGCTGCAGGCGGGCCAGCGCGGCCGCCGTGTCCAGCCGTGCTGCCAGCGCCGGCCGGGGTTGCCCGTTCTGGATGCCGCCCCCCAGCACCACGATGGCCTGCACGGGCGGCACCTGTGCAGGCGGGATGCCGGCATTCTCCAGAAAGGCCCAGAAAACCCCCAGGCTGGCCATCCAGGCCGCCAGGCCCCACCAGCCCGCGCGCCACAGCTGCTGGCGCCGCCGCCCACGGTGCCGCCAGCCCGCCAGCGGAGTCCACCACGCGGCCAGGGCCAGGAAGACCGCCCCCAACGCGGCGGGCAGCATGGTGCCCAGATCGAGGTGCCCCAGGACCATGAGCACGGCGCCATCCACCAGCAGCACGGCGCCGGCCAGCCCGAGCAGCACACGCAAGACCACGGTCATCGCGGTGTGTGGCCAGGCCAGCGTGTTGCGCGGACCGGGGCGCTCGGCGGCATCACTGGAACTCAATGATCACGTCGTCCACCGCCAGCGACTCGCCCTTGCCCGCCACCACCTTGCCCACTACGCCATCCTGCGCGGCAAAGAGGATGTTCTCCATCTTCATGGCCTCGATCACGGCCAGTTTTTCACCGGCCTGCACCTTCTGGCCGGGCTGCACCGCCACATCCACCAGCAGGCCGGGCATGGGCGAAAGCAGGAACCTGGACAGGTCCGGCGGCGCCTTGAAGGGCATCAGCTTGTGCAAGCGTGCACCGAGGGGTGACAGCACGAGCGCATCGATCTGCGTGCCGTTGTGCGCGATGCGCAGGGCCAGCGGGTTCTTGCCCACGCCGCGCTCCACCTGCGCGGTAAACCCGGCGCCATTGCACTGGCCTTGCACCCGGATCTGGCCCAGCGTGGCGGCGCTGCTGATCTGGTAGCTCTTGCCGTCCACGGCCACCACGCTGGAGCCCGACTTGTCCTGGAAGTCGGTGACCGAGACCGCGTGGTGCTCGTTCTGCCCCTCGGCCCCCAGCGTGACCACCACGAACTGCTCGCCCACCTTCACCTCGTGCCCTGCCAGCTGGCCGCTGATGCCCGAGGCGCGCGCACGGTAGCGGCGGTTCATGAAAGCGGCCAGCGCCACCAGGAACAGCGGGTCCTCGTGTGGCACGTCCTCGGAGTGGAAGCCCTTGCCGTAATGTTCGGCGATGAAGCCGGTGTTGAACTCGCCGGTCACGAATTTCGGGTGGGCCAGCAGGGCCGCCTGGAACGGAATGTTGCTGCTGATGCCCCGGATCACGAAGCCGTTGAGCGCCGCGCGCATCTTGGCGATCGCATGGTCGCGGTCGGTGCCGTGCACGATGAGCTTGGCGATCATCGAGTCGTAGTACATCGGGATCTCGCCGCCCTCATACACCCCTGTGTCCACGCGCACGCCCAGCTTCTTGTCGGTGTCGCCCTGGAACATGCTCTGCTCCGGCGGCTGAAAACGCACCAGGCGGCCGGTCGATGGCAGGAAGTTGCGGAACGGGTCCTCGGCGTTGATGCGGCACTCGATGGCCCAGCCGTCGCGCTTCACGTCGGCTTGCGCGAGCGGCAGCTTCTCGCCTGCGGCCACGCGGATCATCAGCTCCACCAGGTCCAGGCCGGTGATGCATTCCGTCACCGGGTGCTCCACCTGCAGGCGGGTGTTCATTTCGAGGAAGTAGAAGTCCTGGTCCTTGCCGACCACGAACTCCACCGTGCCCGCGCTCTGATACTTGACCGCCTTGGCCAGCTGCACCGCCTGCTCGCCCATGGCCTTGCGGGTGGCGTCGCTGATGAAGGGCGACGGAGCCTCTTCAATCACCTTCTGGTGGCGCCGCTGGATGGAGCATTCGCGCTCGTTCAGGTAGATCACGTTGCCGTGGCTGTCGCCCAGCACCTGGATCTCGATGTGGCGCGGCTCCTGCACGAACTTCTCGATGAAGATGCGGTCGTCGCCAAAGCTGTTGCGGGCTTCGTTCTGGCAGCTGGTGAAGCCTTCAAACGCTTCCTTGTCGTTGAACGCCACGCGCAGGCCCTTTCCGCCGCCCCCGGCCGAGGCCTTGATCATCACGGGGAAGCCGATGCCCTTGGCGATTTCCACCGCCTGCTCGGGGCCCGCGATGGCGTCGTTGTAGCCCGGGATGGTGTTGACCTTGGCCTCGTTGGCCAGCTTCTTGGAGGCGATCTTGTCGCCCATGGCCGCGATCGAATGCGCCTTGGGGCCGATGAAGGCAATGCCCTCGTCCTCGCAGCGCTTGGCGAAGGCTTCGTTCTCCGACAGGAAGCCGTAGCCGGGGTGCACGGCCTGCGCGCCGGTCTGTTTGCAGGCGGCAATGATCTTGTCGGCCAGCAGGTACGACTCGCGCGAGGGCGCCGCGCCGATGTGCACAGCCTCGTCGGCCAGCTTGACGTGGCGCGCTTCCTTGTCGGCGTCGGAGTAGACGGCGACGGTGGCGATGCCCATCTTGCGGGCGGTGGCGATGACGCGGCACGCAATTTCGCCACGGTTGGCGATCAGGATTTTCGTAAACATGTTCTTATGCTCCTTGTCCGCTCACAGTGGGATGTTGCCGTGCTTGCGCCATGGGTTTTCCAGCTTCTTGTCCCGCAGCATCACCAGCGACCGGCAGATGCGCTTGCGTGTCTCGTGCGGCAGGATCACGTCGTCGATAAAGCCACGTGCGCCGGCCACGAACGGGTTGGCAAAACGCTGCTTGTATTCAGCCTCGCGTGCGGCCAGCTTCACGGGGTCGTTCTTGTCTTCGCGGAAGATGATTTCCACGGCACCCTTGGCACCCATCACCGCGATCTCGGCGTTGGGCCAGGCCAGGTTCACGTCGCCGCGCAGGTGCTTGGAGCTCATCACGTCGTACGCGCCGCCGTAGGCCTTGCGGGTGATGACGGTGATCTTGGGTACGGTGCACTCGGCATACGCGTACAGCAGCTTGGCGCCATGCTTGATGATGCCGCCGTATTCCTGGCTGGTACCGGGCATGAAGCCGGGCACGTCCACAAACGTGACGACCGGAATGTTGAACGCATCGCAGAAGCGCACGAAGCGCGCGGCCTTGATGGAGCTCTTGATGTCCAGGCAGCCCGCCAGCACCAGCGGTTGGTTGGCCACGATGCCCACGGTCTGGCCTTCCATGCGGGCGAAGCCGATCAGGATGTTCTTGGCGTACTCGGGCTGCAGCTCGAAGAAATCCCCGTCGTCCACGGTCTTGAGGATCAGCTCCTTCATGTCGTAGGGCTTGTTGGGGTTCTCGGGCACCAGCGTGTCCAGGCTCCGGTCCATGCGGTCGGCCGGGTCGTTGCTGGGACGCACCGGGGCCTTTTCCCGGTTATTCAGGGGCAGGTAGTTGTACAGGCGGCGCAGCATCATCAGCGCCTCCACGTCGTTCTCGAACGCCATGTCGGCCACACCGCTCTTGGTGGTGTGCGTCACGGCACCGCCCAGTTCTTCGGCCGTCACTTCTTCGTGCGTCACGGTCTTCACGACTTCGGGGCCGGTCACGAACATGTACGAGCTGTCTTTCACCATGAAGATGAAGTCGGTCATGGCGGGTGAGTACACGGCGCCGCCGGCGCTCGGGCCCATGATCATGCTGATCTGCGGAATCACGCCGCTGGCGAGCACGTTCTTCTGGAACACGTCGGCATAACCGCCCAGCGAGGCCACGCCTTCCTGGATGCGGGCGCCGCCCGAGTCGTTGAGGCCGATGACCGGTGCGCCGACCTTCATGGCCTGGTCCATCACCTTGCAGATCTTTTCGGCGTGCGTTTCGCTCAAAGCACCGCCAAACACCGTGAAGTCCTGGCTGAACACGAACACCAGGCGGCCGTTGATCATGCCGTAGCCCGTCACCACGCCATCGCCGGGGATCTTGTTGTCCTCCATGCCGAAGTCGGTGCAGCGGTGCTCGACGAACATGTCCCATTCCTCGAACGTGCCGTCGTCCAGCAGCAGCTCGATGCGCTCGCGCGCGGTGAGCTTGCCCTTGGCGTGCTGCGCATCGATGCGCTTTTGCCCGCCGCCCAGGCGTGCCAGCGCACGCTTTTTCTCCAGTTGATCCAGGATGTCTTGCATGGTCGTCGTCCTTTGGTGAATTCGGTGGTTTGTTTACTATTTATTTGATAGCTGCTTGCGCTGTACTGGATTGCGCCAGCAGCAGATTTCGTGCTGCAGTCGATGCCGCGATGCGCCCTGCGGCCACATCGGCCTGCATCTGGGGCAGCAGCTCCCTGACCTGCGGGTGCTGGCGAAACGCGAGCTTGAGGCCCGCGTCGATGCGCTCCCACATCCAGGCGAGCGATTGTTTTTCGCGCCGCGCTGCCAGGCGGCCGTTGGTGGACTGCATGTCGCGAAACAGCGCCACGGTGGTCCAGAAAGCATCCACCCCCTGCCCCAGCAGAGCGCTGATCTGCAGCACGCGCGGTTGCCACAGCGCGCCGTGCGTCGCGTGGTCAGGGTTGCCGTGCATGCCGAGCAGGCGCAGGCTGGAGGTGATCTGGGCCTCGGCGCGCGTGGCGGCGTTCTTGTCGATGTCGGCCTTGTTGATGACCACCAGGTCGGCAATCTCCATCACGCCCTTCTTGATGGCCTGCAGGTCGTCGCCCGCGTTGGGCAGCTGCATGAGCACGAACATGTCCGTCATGCCCGCCACCGCGATCTCGCTCTGGCCCACGCCCACGGTTTCGACGATGACCACGTCGTAGCCCGCGGCCTCGCAGACCAGCATGGCCTCGCGCGTCTTCTCTGCCACGCCGCCCAGCGTGCCGCTGGAGGGGCTGGGGCGGATGTAGGCCTTCTCGTGCACCGACAGGTGTTCCATGCGCGTCTTGTCACCCAGGATGGAGCCGCCCGAGACGGTGCTGGAGGGGTCGATGGTGAGCACGGCCACGCGATGGCCCTGGCCAATCAGGTACAGCCCGAGCGCTTCGATGAAGGTGGACTTGCCCACGCCGGGCACGCCGCTGATGCCCAGGCGAAACGCCTTGCCGGTATGGGGCAGCAGCTGCGTGAGCAATTCATCCGCCTGGGCGCGGTGGTCCGCCCGCGTCGATTCGAGCAGGGTGATGGCCTTGGACATCGCGCGGCGCTGCGTGGGGCCGGGCTGGCCAAGCACACCTGGATAGAGGTTCATGGCGACATCCTCGCGGCGGCCTTCTCGAATGCGGGGCTCCACCGGTACTCCAGGTCGAACTCCTGCTCCTCCACCAGTTGAAAGCCATTGCGCACGTAAAAGCGGTTGGCGCCACTGCCGCGCAAGGCGCCCAGGGTGATGTCCTGGCCCAGCGCCCTGCCCTGTGCCTTGGCCCACTCCAGGGCCCACGCCCCGGCGCCCCGGCCCTGGCGACCGGGTCGGACGTACAGGTGGTGCAGCCTCATGCGTGCGGGGTCCGCATACGGGAGCAGCGTGAGGTAACCAATGCGCTCGTCACCTGCCACGATGTGCCGCATATAGGCCGGCACAAAGGCATCGCGAAGCCTTTCCCGCACCCGCACGGGGTCAAAGCGTCCCAATCGCTCCAGGCTTTCGCGCATGGCCTCTGCACGCAGGTCGGCCATGGACTCAAAGTCTGCTTGCGCAACGCTTTCAAAGCCAAACATGGGATGGCGAAAAGGCTCGGAAGGAAAAGGCGAACTCAAGCGGTAACCGCCTTGCGAATCTGCTCCAGCACATCCTTGGCGCTGGCCGGAATCGGCGTGCCCGGGCCGTAGATGCCCTTCACGCCCGCTTCGTACAGGTGCTCATAGTCCTGCGCCGGGATCACCCCGCCCACGAACACGATGATGTCGTCCGCGCCCTGGTCCTTGAGGGACTGGATGATGGCGGGCACCAGTGTCTTGTGGCCGGCGGCCAGCGTGCTCACGCCCACGGCGTGCACGTCGTTTTCAATCGCCTGGCGCGCGCACTCCTCGGGCGTCTGGAACAGCGGGCCCATGTCCACGTCGAAGCCCAGGTCGGCAAACGCGGTGGCCACCACCTTGGCGCCCCGGTCGTGGCCGTCCTGGCCCAGCTTGGCGATCATCACGCGCGGGCGGCGGCCTTCCTTTTCGGCAAATTCGTTGATCTCGGTCTTGAGTTTGTCCCAGCCTTCGGCCGAGTCATAGGCTGCTGCGTACACACCGGTCACCTTTTGCGTATCGGCGCGGTGGCGCCCAAAAACCTTCTCGAGCGCATCCGACACCTCGCCCACCGTGGCGCGCAGGCGCACCGCCTTGATGGCCAGGTCGAGCAGGTTGCCTTCGCCGCTTTCTGCTGCGGAAGTAAGAGCATCCAGCGCTTGCTGTACAAGGTCTGGATCGCGTTTTGCACGGATATTTTTCAGGCGATCGATCTGCCCGTCTCGCACCTTGACGTTGTCGATCTGCAGGATATCGACCGGGTCTTCCTTGGCCAGCCTGTACTTGTTGACACCCACGATCACGTCCTTGCCGCTGTCGATGCGCGCCTGCTTCTCGGCGGCGGCGGCCTCGATCTTGAGCTTGGCCCAGCCGCTGTCCACGGCCTGGGTCATGCCGCCCATGGCCTCGACCTCCTCGATGATCTTCCAGGCGGCATCGGCCATGTCCTGGGTCAGCTTTTCCATCATGTAGCTGCCGGCCCAGGGGTCCACCACGTTCGTGATGTGCGTCTCTTCCTGGATGATGAGCTGCGTGTTGCGCGCGATGCGCGAGGAAAATTCGGTGGGCAGCGCGATGGCCTCGTCCAGCGCGTTGGTGTGCAGGCTCTGCGTGCCGCCAAACACGGCCGCCATGGCCTCGATGGTGGTGCGCACGATGTTGTTGTAGGGGTCCTGCTCCGTCAGGCTCCAGCCGCTGGTCTGGCAGTGCGTGCGCAGCATCAGGCTCTTGGGGTTCTTGGCGCCGGTTTCTTTCATGATGCGGCACCACAGCAGGCGCGCCGCGCGCATCTTGGCCACTTCCAGGTAGAAGTTCATGCCGATCGCCCAGAAGAAGCTCAGGCGCCCGGCGAACTCGTCCACGTCCATGCCCTTGGCGATGGCGGTCTTCACGTATTCCTTGCCGTCGGCCAGCGTGAAGGCCAGCTCCAGCGCCTGGTTGGCGCCAGCTTCCTGCATGTGGTAGCCGCTGATCGAGATCGAGTTGAACTTCGGCATGTTCCTGGCCGTGTACTCGATGATGTCGCCAATGATCTTCATCGACGGCTTGGGCGGGTAGATGTAGGTGTTGCGCACCATGAACTCTTTCAGAATATCGTTCTGAATCGTTCCGGAGAGCTTGTCCTGGCTCACGCCCTGTTCTTCCGCCGCCACCACGTAGCCCGCCAGCACCGGCAGCACGGCGCCGTTCATGGTCATCGAGACCGACACCTTGTCCAGCGGGATCTGGTCGAAAAGGATCTTCATGTCCTCCACCGAGTCGATGGCCACGCCGGCCTTGCCCACGTCGCCCGTCACGCGGGGATGGTCGCTGTCATAGCCCCGGTGCGTGGCCAGGTCGAACGCCACCGACACGCCCTGCCCGCCTGCGGCCAACGCCTTGCGGTAGAAGGCGTTGGATTCCTCGGCGGTGGAAAAGCCAGCGTACTGGCGGATGGTCCAGGGGCGCACCGCGTACATGGTGGCCTGGGGGCCGCGCAGGTAGGGCTCGAAGCCGGGCAAGGTGTTGGCGTATGGCAGGCCGGCCGTGTCCTGCGCGGTGTACAGCGGCTTGACGGTGATGCCGTCGGGCGTGACCCAGTTGAGGGCGCCGACGTCGCCACCCGGTGCCGACTTGGCGGCGGCCTTGGCCCAGGCTTCGAGCGAAGACGCGGCGAATTCGGGAGTGTGGTTGGGGGGGGTGTCACTCATGGCGAAAACTTCTCCGAAGATGGCGTTGCAGGCGTAAAACGGCGCGGGGACGGTTCCCGATGTGGCGGCGAGTTTACATCATTCATAATTATTGATTCAAAATATTCCTCTGAGCTTACAATCCGCCCCATGTCTGCCCTTACCCTCACGCCGCGTGCCCTGTACGAAGAAGTCGCCGAGCAATTGCGCCAGCGCATCTTCCGCCGTGAGCTGGAGCCCGGCAGCTGGATCGACGAACTCAAGATCGCCGAGGAATTCGGCATCAGCCGCACCCCCCTGCGCGAGGCGCTCAAGGTGCTGGCCGCCGAAGGCCTGGTCACGATGAAGGTGCGCCGTGGCGCCTATGTGACCGAAATGTCCGAGAAGGACCTGCGCGATGTCTACCACCTGCTGAGCCTGCTGGAGAGCGACGCGGCCGGCGTGGTGGCCGCCACCGCCACCGCGGCGCAACTGCAGGCGCTGCAGGACCTGCATGCCGAACTGGAGGCGGCCGCCGGCGAACGTGAACGGTTCTTTGCCGTGAACGAGCGTTTTCACATGCTGCTGCTGGAACTGGCCGATAACCGCTGGCGCAGCCAGATGGTGGCCGACCTGCGCAAGGTGATGAAGCTCAACCGCCACAACTCGCTGCTCAAGCAGGGGCGGATCGAGGACTCGCTGAACGAGCACCGCGCCATCCTGGCGGCGATGGTGGCGCGCGATGCCCAGGCCACGGCCCGCGCCATGCAGGCCCATTTCGCCCACGGCCTGGAAGCCGCGACCTGACCGGGCATTCAGCCAGCCACTTCCACGCGGTTGCGGCCCCCGGTCTTGGCCGCGTAGAGGGCTTCGTCCGCTCGGTGCAGGAGCTCGTCAAAGCTGCTGTCCCCCTCGTTCTTCAAGGCCACGCCCAAGGAAATGGTCATGGCCAGCGGCAGTCCGTCCACCGAGAGCGGGCGGGTGGCCACAAGCCTGCGCAGCCTCTCCCCGGCGGCCCGCGCGGCCCGGCTGTCCGCGGCGTCCCACAGCACCACGAACTCCTCTCCGCCGTGGCGCGCCGCGAAGTCGGCCCCACGGCAGGAGGCCTGCAGGTGCCCGGCGACATGCCTGAGCGCCACGTCGCCCACCGCATGCCCATGGCAATCGTTGATGGCCTTGAAGTGGTCGATGTCGATCAGCGCCAGGGCCAGGCCGCCCCCGCGCGCACCCGCCTGCGCGAAACGCTGTTCGCCCACCGCAACCAGGGTGCGGCGGTTGGCCAGGCCCGTCAGATAGTCCGTTGAGGCGGCCAGCTCCCACTGGCGGCCGATGCGCTGCGAGCACATCAGCAGGAAGCCGGTGGTGCCCACCACGGGCAGGATGGCGGTGATCATCGGGCTGGCCATGTTGATCCAGGCCCCATCTCCCGTGACATCGAACGACGGGCTCACGCCCTTGAGCAGGAAGTAGCCTGCGCGAAATACCGTGAACGCCGCCACGGCGGCAAACAGGCTGGCCATCACCCGGCGGCTGCGCGCGCCGTCATGCGACTTCTGCGAGGCCAGCAGCGCGAAGCACGCCAGCAGCAGGAAGGCGCAGCTGCCCGACAGGATCAGCACGCGCATGCCCGTGTGCGGCCGTGCGATGGCGAACCAGGCAATGCCGCCAATCCCCACGATCGCAGGGGCCAGCAGCCAGAGCCTGTCCGGCAGCCCATAGAACTGCCGCAGCGCGCGCCAGTAGCCGGTGCACCCCAGCAGCACGAGCCCATTGGCCATGGGCGATGCCAGCCCCAGCGGCAGCCGGTACTGCACCGCGTACAGCACCGCGCTGGCGGCCAGCAGCAGCGTGGCCGTGCGCCAGGTTCCCGCGCTGGGCCGCAAGGCCTCGGGAAAGTCGTTGCGCATCAGCCCCAGGACCCAGCCATTGGCCAGCATCATCAGCGTGGCGACGATAAAGATGGTGATGGGGTCCATGGCGGAAGGGCGCGGTAGAGACGGCGGTCCGGGCAGCGGCGGGAGATGGAGAGGAAGGGGTCGGCACGCCACGGTGATGCCATGGCTGTGCGAGGGACGTGCGAGCGAGCCTGTGCGGATTGTGGCCGAGGCGCCGCGCCGGTGCCACGGATTTCGCGCGGCACGGGGCACACTGGGGCACATCATTCCACAAACCGGAATGCACCATTTGCAACGCAACAGGGTGTTGCGCCCCGCCCTGGTGCGGGCCCGGTCGTTATGATCCCCCGGGTTTCCACCGAGGCAACGGCGCGGCCCGCGCCCGACGCCGCCACCGCCGCCGAGTTCGATGACCCCCTCCCTTCCCGATATCGCCAGCGTCCAGACGCTGCCGCAGCTTCTTGCCTTGCGCACGGCCCTCACCCCGGACGCCGAGGCCTACCGTGCCTTCGACACCACCGCGCAGGCGTGGGCAAGCCTGACCTGGCGGCAGACCGCGCAGCGCGTGGCCGAATGGACGCAGGCCCTGGCCGCCATGCAGCTGCCCGCGGCCGCGCGCGTGGCCATCCTGCTGCCCAACGGCCTGCACGCCATGTGCGCCGACCAGTCCACCCTGGCCGCCGGCTGCGTGCCGGTGCCGCTGCACGCTATCGACAACCCCGGCAGCATCGCCTACATCCTCTCGGACTGCGAGGCCTCGATGCTCATCGTGGCCAGTGCCCAGCAATGGGAGAGGATCCGCGACACAGGCACGGAATTCCCCGCGTTGCGCGCGGTGATCGTGACCGAGCCGGACGCCGCCTTCGCCGCCACCCCGCCCTCGTCGCACGGCCCCGCCGTGGGCTCGCTGGCGCAGTGGCTCGAAGGCGCCGCACAGGCAGCGCAGCAGGCCTTGCCCCCCGCGCCCGGCCCGGACAACCTCGCCGCCATCGTCTACACCTCGGGCACCACCGGCAAGCCCAAGGGCGTGATGCTCACGCACCGCAACGTGGTCAGCGACGTGAAGGCCGTGCTGGAGCGCATCGCGCCCACGGTGGACGACGTGTTCCTGTCGTTCCTGCCGCTCTCGCACACGTTCGAGCGCACGGGCGGCTACTACCTTCCCATCGCGGCAGGCAGCTGCGTGGCGTATGCGCGCTCCGTGGCCCTGCTGGCCGAGGATCTGAAGACGGTGCGCCCCACGGTGCTGGTCTCGGTCCCGCGCATCTACGAACGCATCCACGCCAGGCTGCTCGAAAAGCTCTCGCCATCGCCCTGGAAAATGCAGCTGTACGAGGCCGCACAGAACAGGGGCTGGGCCCGCTTCTGCGCGGCGCAGGGTTTGCCGGCGCCCGCCCCCGAGGCCGGCAAGACTGCGGGAGGCTGGATGGCCGCACTGCCCTGGCCGCTGCTGCAAGCCCTGGTGGCCACGCCCTTGCTGGCCCAGTTTGGCGGCCGTGTGCGGGTGGCCGTGAGCGGCGGCGCCCCGCTGTCGCCCACCATCGCCAAGTGCTTTCTGGGCCTGGGCCTGCCGCTCATCCAGGGCTACGGCATGACGGAGACGGCGCCCGTGGTGTCCGTCAACGCACTGCACGACAACGATCCGGCGTGCGTGGGCAAGGCCTTGCCCGGCGTGGAAGTGCGCATTGGCGAGAACCGCGAACTGCAGGTGCGCGGCCCCATCGTCATGAAGGGCTACTGGAAGCGGCCCGAAGACACGGCACGCATCCTCGGCCCCGACGGCTGGCTGGGCACGGGCGACCAGGCGGACATCGTGGGCGGCCGCATCTACATCAGGGGGCGCATCAAGGAAATCATCGTCACCTCCACCGGCGAAAAAGTGCCGCCCGGGGACCTGGAGCTGGCGCTGCTGGCCGATCCGCTGCTGGAGCAGGCCTTCGTGGTGGGGGAAAACCGCCCCTTCATCGCCTGCGTGGCCGTCCTGCAGCGCGACGAATGGCAGCGCCTGGCGGCCGACCTGGGCCTCTCCGCGCAGGACGCCGCCAGCCTGAACCACCCCAGCGTGCACCGGGCCGTGCTGGCGCGCATCGAAAAAAACACCGCCAGCTTCGCCCGCTATGCCGTGCCCCGCGCCGTGCACTGCACGCTCACGCCCTGGACGATCGAGAACACTTTCATGACGCCCACGCTCAAGCTCAAGCGCAACAACCTGATGGCGTTCTACGCGGAGGCGATCGAGGGGATGTACCAGAAGCCGGGCGGGCGATAGACAGGCAGGCAGGCAGGCAGGCAGGCACGAAAATCCGCCCGCCATCGCCAGTCCCCCACCCGCAGCGCATGGGGGTCGGGCTTCCTCTGCCCGCCGGGGCCGCGCTGGGGGTCAGCCGCCTGTTGGCTCTCCGGCTTGCTGGTCCAGTCGCAGCAGGCGGCAAGGGTGTGTTGTTTTGGGATGGGATCTACGCCGCCATGGCCGTCCAGCCCGCCTCTGCCGCATAGGCCGCGCCAAACCGGTTCGCCAGAAAGTCCCGCAGCCGCACCGACTCCTGCCCCACGAACCCCTGCTGCGGCAGCCGCCCCTGTGCCACCAGGTCCAGCGCCGTGCAGATGCCCGCCGCCGTGGTGAGCTGGATGGCGCTCAGCGTGTGCCCTGCCACCTGGCTGCCGACGATGCGGGCGGAATACGACTCCTGCACCAGCCGGCCTCCCCGCAGGCCCGCGGCGGTGGCGAAGATGACGATCACATCCTGGTCGGTGGTGGGAACCGCGGTTTCCAGGATGTCCTTGAGCAGGTCGCGCCGGTCGCGCAGGCGCAGGTCGTTGAGCAGCAGTTTCAGGATGGCGCAATGGCCGGGATAGCGGATGGACTGGTAGTCCACCTGCCGCGCTTTCCCGGACAGCGTCTCCGTCAGCGTGCCCAGGCCGCCCGAGGTGTTGAAGGCCTCGTATTCCACGCCGTCGAGCGCGAAGGTCTCCAGGCCCTCCAGCGCCGGCACGGTGGTGCGCACACCATCCACGATGGCTTCGCAGGGGTTGCAGTATTCGTTGAGGAGGCCCTCGGTGCTCCAGGTCAGGTTGTAGCGCAAGGCGCCCTGCGGGTAGCGCGGCAGCGCCCCCACGCGCATGCGCAGGGTGTGCAGCGTGTCGAAGCGGCGGGCCAGGTCGTTGCCCACGATGCCGATGAAGCCTGGCGCCAGACCGCACTGGGGCATGAGCACGCTGCGGGCACTGGCGCCGAGTGCGCGGATGGCCTGGGTGCTCGCCACGTCCTCGGTCAGGTCAAAGTAGTGCACGCCTGCGGTTGCGCACAGCGTGGCCACGGATACGGCGCGGTGAAACGGCAGCGCGTTCAGCACGGCGAAACGGCCGTCGATGACCGCCTTCAGGCTCGCGTCGTCCGTCGCCAGCCGGGTGGATACGCCCAATGCGGCCACTTCGGCCAGGCGCGCCGGGTCACGGTCCACCACCAGGATGTCGTAGTCGCCAGCCTGCTGCAGCAGCAGCGCCATGGCAAAGCCGATGTGGCCCGCGCCGAGGATGGTGATGGCACGACGGGCGGCGGTGCTGGAAGTGGTGGAAAGGATGGTCATGGCGGTGCTCCCGGTGGTGCCCACCGCGTGAAGCGGTGAGAGGTGTTGCAGATGCCTTGATGCTAGGCAAGGGCGCTGTCAATGTGTAGTGCTTATATCGTCGAAAACTGCTCTTTGTTTTTTCATAACGGCGAATATGATGGACGTTATGACTTTCTGGAGAAATTGCCCATGACCCAGGCCCTGGACGACACCGACCGCCAGCTGCTGAGCCTGCTCCAGGCCAACGCCCGCGAGGGCACGGCCACGCTGGCGCGCAAGCTGGGGCTGGCCCGCACCACCGTGGTGGCGCGCATTGCACGGCTGGAGCGCTCGGGCGTGGTCGCGGGGTACGGCGTGCGGCTGGGGGCCCGGCTCGATGCCACCACCGTGCGCGCGTGGTGCTCCATCAGCGTGTTGCCCAAAACAGCGCCCGCCGTGTTGCGCGCGCTGGAGGCCATGGCCGAGGTCGAAGAGGTATCCGCCGTGAGCGGGCCGTTTGACTACCTGGTGTTCCTGCGCTGCACGAGCCATGAGCAGCTCGACACCCTGCTCGACAAGGTGGGCCAGCTCGACGGCGTGCACCAGACGCAGACCAGCATCGTGCTCAGCCGCAAGATCGACCGGCGCAGTGTGGGGGTGTGACGGCGGCTGCCGCCAGCGTATTCACTTCAATTTTCATAGCTGCTAGCGCTTTATGGATAAGCCCCAGAGGCCCATTTCATTGAAAAACCTTGACGGGCAAACTCAGGCGTCGAACTGCGCCGGGTTCTTGCCCTGGATGGGCGCGTAGAACGCCTTGATGCTCGCCAGGTCGCGTTCCACATCGCCCGTGGGCTCGAACACAGGCCCCAGGCCTCCCACCTTGCGGCCGTAGTCCACGAAAGCCAGCACGATGGGTACGCCCGCCTGCTGGGCGATGTAATAGAACCCCGTCTTCCAGTGCCGCGTCTTGCCGCGCGTGCCCTCGGGCGGCACGATCAGCTGCATGGGGCCGTCCGCGTCCCGCATGGCCTGGGCCGAGCTGGCCACCAGGTTGTTCGCCTGCTCCCGGTTCACCGGAATCCCGCCCAGCCAGCGCATCACGCCGCCAAACGGCGCCCTGAACAGGCTCTGCTTGCCCATCCAGTACACCCGCAGGCGCAGCGAAAACGCCAGCATCAGCGTGTACGGCAGATCCCAGTTGCTGGTGTGGGGGGCGGCGATCAGCACGCTCTTGGCGGCGTGGGCGGGCAAGGCTCCCTCCACCTTCCAGCCCGTCAGGCGCAGGGTGGCGCGCGAGAAGGCGCGCAGCAGCGTGTTGACAACCGGCGTGTCAAAAATCGTGTGGTGCATGGGGAAACAGGGGCAGGCGACGCCCGCGCAGAAGGCGGCTGCAAGGCAGCCAGTCACCCGGCAGGCATGGGGCAGGAACATCAAAAAGCGCCGCGAGTATCGCCGATGCGGCCTTGGCCCCGCCTTGCGGCAGGACAAGGCTTGGCGCCTGTCGCCACGGCGGGGACGCGGGGCGCTTTCATTTTGATAGCGGCAAGCGCTTGTGGATCAAGCGGCAGCGTCCTTTTTTTCTCATGGCCACAGGCTGGCGCGGATCGTTGGCCAATGGGATAATCACGGCCCTCCCCTGCAGCCTCCGTCGCCCGCCCCGTCCGGGCGTGCCGCTGCGGGCCTTTCCCCCGTTCTCCTTGCCTGTTTGCCTGCTGTGGAATCCCCCGCTTTGAGCCCCTGGCGCATGTCCGTCGCGCCGATGATGGATTGGACCGACCGCCATTGCCGCTACTTTCACCGCCTGCTGACGCGCCAGACCTTGCTGTACACCGAAATGGTGAATGCGGGCGCGATCATCCACGGCGGCACCGAGCGCCACCTGCGCTTCAACACGGAAGAGCATCCCGTGGCCCTGCAGCTGGGCGGCAATGAACCCGACAAGCTGGCCCAGGCCGCGCGGCTGGGTGAGGAATGGGGCTATGACGAGATCAACCTGAACTGCGGCTGCCCCAGCGACCGGGTGCAGCGCGGCGCGTTTGGCGCCAGCCTGATGAAGGCGCCGCAGCTGGTGGCCGACTGCGTGAAGGCCATGAAGGACGTGGTGGCCGTGCCCGTGACGGTCAAGCACCGCATCGGCATCGACAAGCAGGAAGACTACGGCTTCGTGCGCGACTTCATCGGCACGGTGGCCGAGGCGGGCTGCACCGTGTTCATCGTGCACGCGCGCAACGCGTGGCTGCAGGGCCTGTCTCCGAAGGAGAACCGCGACATCCCGCCCCTGCGCTACGAGGTGGTGCACCAGCTCAAGGCCGAGTTCCCGCAGTTCACGATCGCCATCAATGGCGGTATCCAGGCCGACGAGGTGGTGCTGCAGCAGCTCGAACACCTCGACGGCGTGATGATCGGCCGCGAGGCGTACCACAACCCCTGGTGGATGGCGCGCTGGGACCAGCTCTACTACGGCAGTCAAGGTGGCACGCCCTGCCCCCTGACCCGCGAAGAGGTCGAGCTGGCCATGGTCGAGTACATGGAGCGCGAGGCCGCACAGCATGGCACGCCCTGGCCCCACATCGCCCGCCACATGCTGGGCCTGCGCCACAGCCTGCCGGGCGCCCGCGTCTGGCGCCAGGTGTGGAGCAACCACCTGCTCAAGGACCGCCCCGCGCGGGAAGTGCATGCGCTCGCGATGCAGTCGTATGCGCCGTCCGCTGCCGCACAAGCGGTGGCATAGCGCGGTTCACGCCCGCGGCGCCTGTCTGTCCAGCCAGGTTTCCAGAGGCTCTGGCCTCCCGAACAGATAGCCCTGCAGGCAGTCGCACTGGCTGTCGGCCAGGAAGTCCGCCTGGGCGCGGGTTTCCACGCCCTCCGCCACCACGCGCAGGCGCAGGTGGCGGGCCACGGAAATGATGGACTGCACGATGGCGGTGTCGTCCGGGTCGTCGGGCGTGTCCTGCACGAAGCTCCTGTCGATCTTGAGTTCGTACAGCGGCAGCCGCTTGAGGTAGGCTAGGCTGGAGTAGCCCGTGCCAAAGTCGTCGATGGAAAAGCGCACGCCCAGCCGCACGATCTCGGTCATGCGGGCAATGGTGTCGTCCAGGTTCTCGATGAGAAGGCTTTCCGTGACCTCCAGGATGAGGTTCGCCGGCAGGGCGCCGGTGCGGGCCAGCACATGGCGGATGCGCTCCACGAAATCGTCCTGGCGGAACTGCCGCTGGCTCACGTTGACCGACAGCGACAGGCTGTGCCCCGCCGCCTGCAGGCGCGCCAGGGTTTCGCAGGCCTGCTGGATCATCCAGTCCCCCATGCGCAGGATGAGCCCCGAACTTTCGGCGATGGGGATGAAGCGGCTGGGCGGCACGGCGCCGCGCTCGGGGTGGTCCCAGCGCATCAGCAACTCGCCGCCGACCACCGTCCCGGCCGCATCCACCTGGTTTTGCACGAAAGCGGCCAGTTGCCCTTCCGCGTGGGCCTGCTTGAGGTCCTGCTCCAGGGCCAGGCGCTCCTGCACGTCGGACTGCATCGCAGCCTCGTAAAAGCGGACGCGGTTGCGGCCCAGGTCCTTGGCGCGGTACATGGCCGTGTCGGCCTCGCGCAGCAGGTCCTCCACGCCCTCGTCCCGCTGGGGAAACAGCGTGATGCCGATGCTGCCGGTGCTGCTGTAAAGATGGGTGTCGATGGTGTAGGGAGCCTCCAGCGCCAGCCGCATCTCCTCGGCCATCTGCAGGGCGGCCCGGCCGGCGGATTCCATGTCGGAGGCCAGGTTGTGCACGAGCACCACGAACTCGTCCCCGCCCAGGCGCGCTACCGTATCCCCGGGGCGCAGCCGCTGCACGAGGCGGTCGGCCACCTGCATCAGCAAGGCATCGCCCAGCGTGTGGCCGCGCGCGTCGTTGATCTGCTTGAAGTTGTCCAGGTCGATGTAGAGCACCGCGCCGACCTGGGCCGCTTTGCGGGCACTGCGCAGCGCCTGTTCCATGCGGTCGAGCAGCATGCGCCGGTTGGGCAGGCCGGTGAGTCCGTCGAAGTAGGCGAGCTGATGGGTGCGCGCCTCGGCCAGCTTGCGTTCGGTGATGTCGCGCGACAAGGCGATGAACCGTGGCCCGTCGCCCGGCGCCGCGCTTTCCTTGCGCGCAATGGACAGCTCGAACCAGTGCGTGGTGCCATCGAGTTCCAGCCGGTACTGCTGGCCGGTGGAATAGCCGGTGCGGTGCGCCTCCTGCAGCGCGGCATGGCAGCCAGCGGCCGCCTCGGGGGGCACCACGTCCGTCACGAGCCGGCCAAGGAACATCTCGGGCGGCAGCGCCAGCAGCTCGGAGCGCGCCGACCGGTAGTGGTGGATGCGGCCGTCCAGCCCCAGTTCAAAGAGCAGGTCGGGAATCGCGTTGAGGGTGCTTTCCAGGTCGTCGCGCGTGGCCCGCAGCGCGGCCGTCATGTCCAGCGCCAGCGCCACCGCCCTCTCGCGCCCCGTGGCCAGCAGCCACGTGAACCACGCCAGCAGCAGGCTCAATGCCGTGCCCATCACGGCCACGGGCAGGTGGCTGTTGTCCTCGTGACGCAGCTCGAACGCGGGCAGTGGCGACATCTGCAGGGTCCAGCGCCGCCCGCCAAACTTCAGCTCCCGGGTGGCCTGAAGCCCTGGGGCTTCCGCGGCGGGGGCCTGCGCCGCGGGCTCGGTGTTGGTGAACAGGCGCGTGCCGGATGCCGTGGGGCCCGGCACCATGCCGTCGAGGATCTGAAACCCGATGTCCGAATCGAACTCCCTGGCCATGCCGCGGACCACATCGGCGATGCGAAAAGTGGCGCTGACCCAGCCCACCAGTCCCGCACGCCGGCCATCGCCAGACCGCATGTCGGCCACGGTATCGTGCAAAGGCAGGTACATCGCCAGGCTTGGCTCGCTGTCCGGGCGAAGCGCCAGCGGGCCGGACAGCGCCAATTCGCCCGTGAGGCGGGCCCTGTCGAGCGCCTCCCTGGCGGCGGGAACCGTCAAGGTGTCGAAACCCAGGGTGTCGAGGTTGCCACCTTCCAGCGGCTCGACATGGGTGATGGGCGCGTAGAGGGGCCGCGCTCCTGCGGGCCGCACGCTGTAGCCCGGAAAACCGCGCGTGCGCATGTCGTGGGTGTGCGCTTCAAGGGCCGAGGCGGGCAACTGCAGGATGAGCGCGATGCCCTGCAGGCCGGGCCGGGTCTCCTGCAGTTGCAGCGCGCCCACATAGGCTTGAAACTCTTCACGGTCAATGCGCTCCGACCCTTCGAAGTACCCCTTGACCCCGCGCAGCACCACCTCGTACGTCGCGAGGCGGTCCGCAAGGTTGTAGGCGATGTGGTCAGCCGCCACCTGGAAATTCTGCTCGCGCTTGGCCCGCGCGCCGCGCTCCTCGCTCTGCCAGTACAAAAAGGTCAACCCCAGCATGAGTGCCGCGACCAGGGGTGGCAGCACCACGGCCAGCCACCGCTGGCTGGCGGCGCCGTCCAGGCGCGAAGCCTCGCGCACGCCATCAGCCGCCGCAGGCGGGCCCCCTGGGGGATGCGGCGGCCGGGTCATGGCTTTCCTGGCCTTGCCGGGAAGGGCGTGGAGGACGGCGGATGGGACAAGGCGTGCGGGTTCCCTTGGACAGGTGGGGACAGATCGGCACCATTATCGGCCCCGCCCCCCCGCGGCAAAGAGGCAGGGGCGTCCCCACGGGCTTTCCGTACATCCTGCATCAGGCTCCGGCGCCGTGGCGGATATGCTTGCATGGACAGGCGCCACGCCAGCCCACCGATCCGAACCCACCCAGAACGCAGAGACACGGCATGCCATCCCTTGATTTCGACCTGGAGGAATCCCATTTCCGCGCGTTCTACGCGCAGCAGTCCGCCGCGCTGGAGGCGGCCTGCGCAGCCCTCACGGGCATGGTCGCGGCCGTGGTCACGCGTGCGGGAGGCGTGGACATCGCCAAGGTGGAAGGCCGGGTGAAGGAGGTGGATGAATGCATCCGCAAGTTCGTGCGCAAATATCGTCCGTCACTGGAAGAAGGCAACACGGCCTACGAGATCCAGGGCTACATCACGGACCTGGTCGGCGTGCGCGTGGTGTGCCTCTATGAGGATGAACTGGAGAAGATCGCCCAGATCGTGCGTTCGCACTTCGCGGTGATCGATGTCACGGACAAGGTGACGGCGGTGGAAAGCACCGAGGCATCGTTTGGCTACAAGGGCCTGCACCTGGACCTCAAGCTGAGCACCGCCGAACGCGGCTTGCCCGAGCACGCGGCCTACGCCCACCTGCCCTTCGAGCTGCAAGTGCGCACCATCATCCAGGACTCCTGGAGCGTGCTGGACCACCGGATCAAGTACAAGAAGTCCATTCCCGGCCAGCTCAAGCGGCGCATCAATGTGCTGTCTGCCCTGTTCGAGCTGGCCGACCGCGAGTTCCGCCAGATCCGCGATGCCACGGCCGCGGAACTCCTCCAGGCGCCCGACGAGACGGAAGAACCCCTCGCCGATGCCGCACCCGACGACAGCAACCCGCAGGCTCCCAGCAAGACACCGGCGCCCAGCAGCGAGCTCAACGCGTTCACCTTCCTCAAGATCGCGACGCACTTCTTCAAGGACTTCGAGTTCGAGCCGTCCAAGGTGGACGGTTTCGTGGATGACATCCAGGTCTGGTCTCCCGGCATGACACGGGCACGCTTCAACGCGCTGATGCGCGAGACCGTGGGCGTGGTCAAGCGCTACAAGCAGCATTTTGAAGAGCAGAACCCCCAGGCGAGCTTCAACCCCTACACCGTGATCCGGCACTGCCTGTACCTGAGTAACAAGGCGGCGTTCCGCCCGGCATTGCGCAACTCGGCGCGCGAATCCTTTGAAGCGTGGCTGCAGGATCACGCGGAGCCCAGGCCGCAATAGCCCGCGAAAGGCATTCCACGCCCTGTCTCATTACCTTCTTTGCTATTGGGTTTGTAGCAAGGCGGGCTTGGGGCATCCGGCAGGACCGGGACGTGCCCTGAACACCCCCGGCCTGTCGCATAGGTGACTGGTCATTGGTGGTTTTCCTCCATGCGCTTGTTACCAAGTGCTGCTATATTGCACTGCAACAAAACGGAGTTTCGCCCATGCTGTATCACATCTACGAAACCCAGCGCTCGCTGATGGAGCCATTTACCGATTTCGCACAGGCCGCTGCCAAGCTGTTCAGCAACCCCATGTCGCCGTTCAGCGAAAGCCCGTTGGCGCAGCGCATGTCCGCAGGCTACGAACTGCTGTACCGCCTGGGCAAGGACTACGAAAAGCCGGCGTTCGAGATCCACTCCGTGGATGTGGATGGCGTGGGCGTCGCGGTGCATGAACGCATCGAGATGGACAAGCCGTTCTGCGAGCTGCGCCGCTTCAAGCGGTTCTCGGACGACCCCGCGACCCTGACCAAGCTCAAGGCCCAGCCCGTGGTGCTGATCGTGGCTCCCTTGTCGGGCCACTACGCCACCTTGCTGCGCGACACCGTGCGCACCATGCTCAAGGACCACAAGGTCTACATCACCGACTGGAAGAATGCCCGCCTGGTGCCCCTGGCCGATGGCGAATTCCACCTCGATGACTATGTGAACTACGTGCAGGAATTCATCCGCCACCTGCAGGGCATCTATGGCAATTGTCATGTGATCAGCGTCTGCCAGCCCACGGTGCCGGTGCTGGCTGCCGTGTCGCTGATGGCCAGCCGGGGTGAAACCACGCCGCTGAGCATGACCATGATGGGGGGGCCGATCGACGCCCGCAAGTCGCCCACGGCCGTCAACAACCTGGCAACGAACCGCAGCTTCGAATGGTTCGAGAACAACGTGATCTACCGCGTGCCAGAGAACTTCCCCGGCGCGGGGCGGCGTGTGTACCCCGGCTTCTTGCAGTACACCGGCTTCGTGGCCATGAACCCTGACCGCCACGCCAGCAGCCACTACGATTACTTCAAGGACCTGATCAAGGGCGACGACGCCAGCGTCGAGGCCCACCGCAAGTTCTACGACGAATACAACGCCGTGCTCGACATGGACGCGGACTACTACCTGGAAACCATCCAGACCGTGTTCCAGGACTACAAGCTGGTGAACGGCACGTGGGACGTTCGCTCCCCCGAAGGCAAGATCGAGCGCGTGCGCCCGCAGGACATCAAGACCACCGCGCTGTTCACCGTCGAGGGCGAACTCGACGATATTTCAGGTTCGGGGCAGACCGAGGCCGCGCATGACCTGTGCAGCGGCATCGTGCGCAAGGAGCAGCGCCACCTGGAAGCCAAGGGTGCAGGCCACTACGGCATCTTCAGCGGCCGGCGCTGGCGCGAAGTGGTGTACCCGCAGGTGCGCGCCTTCATCCTGCAGCATGAACAGCCCCAGAAAAAGGCCGCGGTACCCGTGACGGAAACCCCGGACGACAACCCCCCCAGCCTGGCGCCAAAAAAGGTCGCGGCCCCCAAGGCAGCCGCCAGGACGGCTGTGAAAGCCGCGGCGCCCGTGGCCACCCGCTGGGTGGCCCCCGCTGGCAACCGCACCAAGCCCACGGGAGCGGCGGCGCCCGCCGAGGCAGACCCGGTCGCGGCGGCCAAGGCGACCGTCAGCGCCGCAACGCCATCCCGCACCCGCCGCAGCGCGGCCCGCAAGGCTTGAGCGTACCGCCGCACATTCCCAGCCCTCCCCCCGCAGCACCGTCAGCGCTTGCGGTGCGGATTGACGCGGCATTGCCCCAGACGCAATGCACGCGCTGCGGCTACCCGGATTGCGCGGCATACGCCCACGCCATTGCGGAACATGGCGTCCCCATCAACCAGTGCCCTCCCGGCGGAGCCGAGGGCATTGCCCGCCTCGCCGCCATCACCGGGCAGCCGGTCTTGCCGCTGAGCGCCGAGCATGGCACGGAGGCCCCGCGCGCCGTGGTTTTCATCGACGAAGCGTGGTGCATAGGCTGCACGCTGTGCATCAAGGCCTGCCCGACCGACGCCATCGTGGGTACCCACAAGAAAATGCACACGGTCATTGAGCCTTACTGCACCGGCTGCGAACTGTGCGTGCATGTGTGTCCGGTGGATTGCATCCACATGGAAAACATCAGCGGCGCCGCCACCGGCTGGTCCGCCTGGTCCGCGCCGCTGGCCCAGCAGGCACGCCAGCGCTATCAGGCACACCGCGAACGCCTGCCCCTGGAGGCGGTGGTGGAAGACAAGGATTTTCCCGAGATCAACGGGGCTGCCATGCCCACCATAGCCTCGGCAGACCACAATCCGTCCACCTCTCTCATCCGAGGCGAAGAGGACAAGGCCCAGGCACTGCGCCAGGCCGCCATTGCCGCCGCGCTGGAACGTGCCCGCCAGCGGCGCGCCCAAAACCCGCGCTAGACGCACAAGGCAGTGAGGAGGCCTCCGCCCTTCCTTCTGCCTTCTGCACAGAAGCCCGCCAGGTGTGCTCAGCGCGCCGCCAGCGCCTTGTACACCCCACACCCCACATACAGATCTCCCACGCGGCTGACATAGGACATCTTTGTCTGCACCGCGCCGGTGGAGGGGTTGGTGATGTTGTACTCCACCCAGCCTGGGGCATGGTCGGCCTGGCCGACGATATCGCTCACGAGGCGGTCCCCCGCGATGCCTGGAATGTCCTGTACGCGTGTGCCCACCTTGGCGGTGTTGCCACCAAAGGCAAGATAGGTGCCGGCGGTATCCAGCACGAACACATACATGTCCCGGTCGTGGTACGGCTGGCTCTTGTCGGTAATGCTTCGCAGGAACTGGTCGCGCGAAGTGCTCTTGTGCAATGCCACGGCCCTGCTCACCAGCGCCACGGCCTCCTCGGCGGTGCCCTGCTGCAGGCGAAATGCCGACACCGCGCGCGACAACGTGGATGCCCGGCTCTCCAGGGCTTCGGCCTGTTGCACGGCATGGCCCACCATCTGGGCGTTGTGCTGGGTGATCTGGTCCAGTTGCTGCACGGCGGCACTGACTTCGCGCAGGCCCGTGCTCTGCTCGGTGCTCGACCCGGAGATCTCGGACATGCTGGCCGCCACGCTGCGAATACCTCCCGCCATGTCGGAGATGCCCTCCCCGGCCGAACGGATCAGGCCCGCGCTGGTCTCGACCTGGCTGACCGAGGCGCCGATCAGCTCGCGGATTTCGTGCGCCGCATCGCTGGACCGCTTGGCCAGCGTGCGCACCTCCGCGGCCACCACGGCAAACCCGCGGCCCTGCTCGCCCGCCCGTGCGGCCTCGACGGCGGCGTTCAGGGCCAGGATGTTGGTCTGAAATGCAATGCTGTCGATGACGCCGATGATTTCGGTCATGCGCCGCGCCCCTTGCTGGATGGCCTCGACCGATTGAACGGCACGTGCCATGGCTTGCGCGCCCGCATCGGCCGCGCTGCGCACCTGGGCGGCCCGCGCATCGGCACTCTGGGCCGTCTGCGCGTTGTTCTGCACGGCGGACGACAACTGTTCCACGCTGGCCGCTGTCTGTTCCAGATTGGCCGCCTGCTGCTCGGTGCGGTCGGCCAGGGACCGGTTGCCCTCGGCCAGGCTCTGGCCCGCATGGGCCACCAGCGCCGCGTTGCTGCGGATGTCGGCCACCATGGAGGAGAGCGTGATCACCATGCGGTCGAGCGACTTCGCCATCTCTGCGACCTCATCGTGCCCATGGTCGCCGCGGGCCTGTGCGCGCAGATCCCCGCCCTGGGTCAGCTCGATGGTCCGCGCCAGCCCGGCGAGGTCGCTCGAGAGGCTGATGTAGAGCGCCAGCAGGGCATAGGCCACCACTCCGGCACCCAGCGCGAACAGCCACCAGGGCGATCCCCATGCCGCGATGGCGAGCGCGGCCGCCACCAGGAAACCCAGCGAGAGCAGTTTGCCAGGCAGATGCCACCTGCGCATCCACCAAAGTCCCGGACGCAGCGGTAGGAATCCTGACATCATGTCTCCTCTTGTCGTTCTTGCAACTGGCGCGAATCCTAGGGGCCGGCACTTACGGCGGATTGACAGACCGGGTGCAGGGGGCCTGCCGGGGCGCCGCCCACCCGGGCCCGCAGCCCGCGCATGCTGCAGCAATGGACCGGGCCCCATCGCCCATAATGGCGCCCCATGAATCCCCTGCTTTCCCATCTCCAGCCCTACCCTTTCGAGCGGCTGCGGCAGCTATTCGCGGGGGTGGCTCCCCCGGCAGCCTACAGTCCCATCAGCCTGGGCATGGGCGAGCCACGCCATCCTACACCGCAGTTCATCAAAGATGCACTTAGTAACAACCTCAGTGGGCTGGCGAGCTACCCGGCCACGGCGGGGGAGCCGGCTCTGCGCGAGGCCTTCACCCGATGGCTGAATCAGCGGTATGCGATCACCCTGGACCCCGCGACCCAGGTCCTGCCCGTGAACGGTTCGCGGGAAGCGCTTTTCTCGTTTGCGCAGACCGTCATCGACCCTTCACAGGGCCAGCCGCTGGTGGTCTGCCCCAATCCGTTCTATCAGATCTACGAAGGCGCCGCGCTGCTGGCGGGCGCCACCCCCTACTACGCGGCCAGCGATCCGGCGCGCAACTTCGCGGTGGATTGGGACGCCGTGCCGGAAACGGTGTGGCAGCGGACCCAGCTGCTTTTCGTGTGCTCCCCCGGCAACCCCACCGGCGCGGTCATGCCGCTCGGCGAATGGAAGAAGCTCTTTGAACTGAGCGACCGCTATGGTTTTGTCATTGCCTCGGACGAGTGCTACAGCGAGATCTACTTCCGCGACGAACCTCCATTGGGCGGCCTGCAAGCCGCAGACCAGCTGGGCCGCGGCGGCTACAGGAACCTCATTTCCTTCACCAGCCTCTCCAAGCGCAGCAACGTGCCCGGCATGCGCAGCGGCTTCGTGGCGGGTGACGCGGCCCTCATCAAGGCGTTCCTGCTGTACCGCACCTACCATGGCAGCGCCATGAGCCCCATCGTGCAGGCGGCCAGCATTGCCGCCTGGGGCGATGAACAGCACGTGGTGGAGAACCGCGCGCGCTACCGCAAGAAATTCGCCCAGGTCACGCCCTTGCTCGCGGGCGTCATGGAAGTCGCCCTGCCGGATGCCGGCTTCTACCTGTGGGCCAAGGTGCCCGAAGCCCTGGGCATGGACGACGCCGAGTTCGCGCGCGCCCTCTTGGCTCAATACAATGTCACCGTGCTCCCCGGCAGCTACCTGGCCCGCGAGGCCCAGGGCAGCAACCCCGGCGCCCAGCGCGTGCGCATGGCCCTGGTGGCCGAAACCGAAGAATGCGTGGAAGCCGCGCTGCGCATCGTGCAATTCATCCAATCCCGTACTGCCTGATCTGATCGACAACGACATGACCCAACAACTCCAAACCCTCATCGACAACGCCTGGGACAACCGCGCCAGCCTCTCGCCCTCCGCCGCCCCCAAGGAAATCCAGGACGCTGTCGAGCACGTGATCGCCGAGTTGAACAACGGCAAGCTGCGCGTGGCCACGCGCGAAGGCGTGGGCCAGTGGACCGTGCACCAGTGGATCAAGAAGGCCGTGCTGCTGTCGTTCCGCCTCAAGGACAACGAAGTGGTCAAGGCCGGCGACCTGGGCTTCTACGACAAGGTGCAGACGAAATTCGCCCACCTCTCCGAAGAAGAGATGAAAGCCACGGGCGTGCGCGTGGTGCCCCCCGCCGTAGCGCGCCGCGGCAGCTTCATCGCCAAGGGCGCGATCCTGATGCCGTCGTACGTGAACATCGGCGCCTACGTGGGCGAAGGCACCATGGTCGACACCTGGGCCACCGTGGGCTCGTGCGCGCAGATCGGCGCCAACGTGCACCTGTCGGGCGGCGTGGGCATCGGCGGCGTGCTGGAGCCGCTGCAGGCCGGCCCCACCATCATCGAAGACAACTGCTTCATCGGCGCGCGCTCCGAAGTCGTCGAAGGCGTGGTGGTGGAAGAAAACTCGGTGCTGGGCATGGGCGTGTACCTGGGCCAGAGCACCCCCATCTTCAACCGCGCCACGGGCGAGATCAGCTATGGCCGCGTGCCCTCTGGCTCGGTGGTGGTCAGCGGCAACCTGCCCAAGACGGCCGCCAACGGCGCGCCCTACAGCATGTACGCCGCCATCATCGTCAAGCAGGTGGACGCGCAGACGCGCTCCAAGACCAGCATCAACGACCTGCTGCGCGACTGATCGCGGCTGACCGGCCCCGCACCTGACCGGCACGATCAGCGCCACCCCAGACAAAGACGACAAACAGAGGGACACACCATGAGCACGATGGAACGGATTCTTCGCCTGATGGCCGAGAAAAAAGCCTCCGACGTCTATTTGTCGGCCAATGCGCCGGCGCTGATCAAGATCAACGGCGAGTGCGTGCCGATCAACAACCAGATCCTGCCGCCGGATGCTCCGCGCAACCTGCTCTCCGAAGTGGTCCCTCCGGACCGCATCGAAGAGCTGGAAGAAACCGGCGAACTCAACATGGGCGTGCCACTCAGCGGCGTGGGGCGTTTTCGCGTCAGCGCCATGCGCCAGCGGGGCAGCTATGCGGTGGTGATCCGCTTCATCTCGCAGCAGATCCCGGAATTCAGTTCCCTGGGCCTGCCTCCCGTGCTGCGCGAGCTGATCATGGAAAAGCGCGGGCTCATCCTGGTGGTGGGCGCCACGGGCTCGGGCAAGAGCACCACGCTCGCTTCCATGATCGACACCCGCAACGAAGCGCTGACCGGCCACATCCTCACCATCGAGGATCCGGTCGAGTACCAGTTCAAGAACAAGAAATCCATCGTCAACCAGCGCGAGATCGGCAGCGACACGCAGTCGCTGCAGACGGCCCTGAAGAACGCGCTGCGCCAGGCGCCCGACGTGATCCTGATCGGGGAAATCCGCGACCGCGAAACCATGTCCGCCGCCATTGCGTATGCGCAATCGGGCCACCTTTGCCTGGCCACGCTGCACGGCAACAACAGCTACCACGCGCTCAACCGGATCCTGTCGTTCTACCCCGTGGAAGTGCGCCCCACCATGCTGGGCGACCTGGCTTCCGCGCTCAAGGCCGTGGTGTCGCAGCGCCTGGTCCGCAAATCGGACGGCGGCCGCGTCCCCGCGGTGGAAGTGATGCTCAATTCCAAGCTGGTGTCCGAGCTGGTGGAGAAAGGCGATTTCTCCGGCGTGAAGGAAGCGATGGAGAAATCCATGGCGGAAGGTTCGCAGACCTTTGAGGAAGCGCTGGCGCACCTGATCATGGAATCCAAGATCGACCGCAAGGAAGGCCTGGCGTACGCGGATTCCCCCACCAACCTCATGTGGCGCCTGCAGAACGACTTCTCCCTGGCGGCCAATGCGGCCAAGGCCCAGAAAGAAGCGCGGGATACCCCGGACGACCAGCCTTCGTTCACCGAGATCGTTTTGGACGTTAAACCGGCTGCATGATCCCTCCTGAGTCGCCTTCGGCGCACTGCCCCCGGGGTGACGGCGCCCTGGCTGCGGCGCGTGCCCGGAGCCACACGCCCGGGCCGCGCCGGTGCATGACGCGGCGTCTGGGACAATCGACTATTTAAACGCCCCCTGTCTTACCCACCCCTTCCCATGTCCCGCACACTGCATCTGGCCGAACAGCTCATCGCCCTGCCCTCCATCACCCCCGAGGACGCGGGCTGCCTTGACGTGCTGGCGGCCCGCCTGGCCGCGCTGGGATTCGTGTGCGAACGGCTGGACAGCGGCCCGGCGGATTTCCGCGTCAGCAATTTGTGGGCAAAACGGGCTGCAGCCCAGTCTGGAAAAGCGCCATCAGCTATCAAAACAATAGTATTCGCAGGCCACACCGATGTCGTGCCCACGGGGCCGCTGGCGCAGTGGAGCAGCGATCCCTTCGTCCCCACACACCGTGGCGGCAAGCTCTACGGCCGGGGCGCCAGCGACATGAAGACTTCCATCGCCGCGTTCGTCGTGGCGGTCGAGGAATTCCTGGCGCACACGCCAGAGCCCCTGGTCCAGCTCGCCTTCCTGCTCACCAGCGATGAGGAAGGCCCGTCGGTGGACGGCACCAAGGTCGTGGTCGAGCAGCTCAAGGCGCGCGGCGAGCAACTGGACTACTGCATCGTCGGCGAGCCCACGTCGGTCGAGCGCACCGGCGACATGATCAAGAACGGCCGGCGCGGCACGCTCAGCGGCAAGCTCACCGTGCGGGGCATCCAGGGCCACATCGCCTACCCGCAACTGGCGCGCAACCCCATCCACCAGGCGCTGCCTGCCCTGGCCGAACTGGCCTCGACGGTATGGGACCAGGGCAATGCCTTCTTCCCGCCCACCAGCTGGCAGATCAGCAACATGCATGGCGGTACGGGCGCCACCAACATCATCCCGGGGGACGTGGTGGTGGACTTCAATTTCCGCTTCTCCACCGAATCCACGGCGGAAGGCCTCAAGCAGCGCGTGCACTCCGTGCTCGACCGCCACGGGCTGGAGTACGACCTGCGCTGGACGCTGGGCGGACAGCCTTTTCTCACCACGCCGGGTGAACTGGTGGACGCCGTGCAACAGGCCATCGCGGCGGAGACCGGCCTCACGACCGAGCTCTCCACCACGGGTGGCACCAGCGATGGCCGCTTCATCGCGCAGGTCTGCCCCCAGGTGATCGAACTGGGCCCGCCCAACGCCAGCATCCACAAGATCGACGAACACGTGGTGGTGGCCGACATCGAGCCGCTCAAGAATATCTACCGCCGCACACTGGAAAACCTGCATGCGCAGGCGCTGGCAGCCCCCGAGGCCGCCCCGGCGGTGCGTGCATGAGCACGGCGGCACCCCACGCCGTGGCGGGCACCACGGTCGGCGCGCTCGTCGAATCGGGCAGCCGGCAGCTGGCCGAAGCTGGCGTTTCCTTTGGCCATGGCACCACGAACGCCCACGATGAAGCCGCCTGGCTCGTGCTGTGGCGCCTGGGCCTGCCGCTGGACAGCGACCTGTCGGACGCGCCCGATTCCCTGAGGAACCAGTCTGTCGCACCCGAGCAGGTCGCCCTGGTGGCCACCCTTTTCGAAGAACGCGTCCGCACGCGCAAGCCCGCCGCCTACCTCACGCAGGAGGCCTGGCTCCAGGGCGTGCCGTTCTACGTGGACGAACGCGCCATCGTCCCGCGCAGCTTCATCGCCGAGCTGCTTGTCGACGGCGGCGCGGACGAGTACCTGAGCGACCACACCCACCGGGTGCTGGACCTGTGCACGGGCAACGGCAGCCTGGCCGTGCTGGCCGCCATGGCCTGGCCCGAGGTGTTGGTGACGGGTGCCGACATCTCGCCCGACGCCCTGGCCGTGGCCCGGATCAATGTGGACAAGCACGGCCTGCAGGACCGCATCCAGCTGCAGCTCTCCGACGGCCTTCAGGCCCTGCCCGGCCCCTGGGACCTGATCCTGTGCAACCCGCCCTACGTGAATGCGGCCAGCATGGCCACCTTGCCCGCCGAGTACCGCGCCGAGCCCGCACTCGCCCTGGCCGGCGGCAGTGATGGCATGGACTTCGTGCGCCAGCTGTTTGCTGCCGCGCCCGCCTGCATGAGCGAGGATGCCGTGATCATTCTGGAGATCGGCAACGAGCGTGCCTACTTTGAAGCAGCCTTCCCCCAGTTGCCCGTGTTCTGGCTCGATACCAGCGCTGGCGAAGACCAGGTTTTGCTGGTGACCCGGCGGGCCCTGGCCGCCCAATCCCGTCTCGCGGCACAATAGAGGGTTGCGCGCCGCTGCCGCTTGCATCGGCTGCACCGATTGCAGCAGCGCTGGCCCCCTGCTTTTTCATGCCACCCGCCCAGCGCGGGTGCGCCTTTTTGTGAACTCCGGATGATCACCCTCAAGAACGTTACCTTGCGACGCGGCGCCAAAGTCGTGCTCGACAGCGTTTCCGCCACCATCAACCCCGGCGAGAACGTCGGACTCGTGGGCCGCAACGGCGCGGGCAAGTCCAGCCTGTTCGCGCTGCTCAGCGGCAAGCTCCATGAAGACGGTGGAGACTTCTACATCCCCGCGAGCTGGCGCATGGCCGAGGTCGCGCAGAACATGCCCGAGACGGACCAGTCCGCGACCGAGTTCGTGCTGGAAGGCGATACGCGGCTGGCCGAGGTCCAGCAGCAGCTGGTGGAGGCCGAGGCCAGCGACGACGGCATGGCCATTGCCCATGCGTATTCCGACCTGCACGACGCCGGCGCACACGACGCCGTGGCGCGCGCCCAGGCGCTGATCCTGGGCCTGGGCTTTCGCGTGAGCGAGCTGGAGCAGCCGGTCAACAGCTTTTCGGGCGGCTGGCGCATGCGCCTGCAGCTGGCGCGGGCCCTGATGTGCCCCAGCGACCTGCTGCTGCTGGACGAGCCCACCAACCACTTGGACCTGGACGCGCTGGTCTGGCTGGAAGCCTGGCTCAAGCGCTATGCGGGCACCATGATCGTGATCAGCCACGACCGGGAGTTCCTCGACGCCATCACCAACGTCACCCTGCAGATCCAGCAAGGCGAGTTGAACCGCTACGGCGGCAACTACAGCAAGTTCGAGGAATTGCGCGCGCAGCAACTCGAACTGCAACAGGCCAGCTTTGCCAAGCAGCAGGAGAAGATGGCCCACCTGCAGAAGTTCATCGACCGCTTCAAGGCCAAGGCCAGCAAGGCCAAGCAGGCGCAAAGCCGCGTCAAGCAGCTCGAACGCATGGAGAAGATCGGGCCGGTGCTGGCCGAAGCGGACTTCACGTTCGAGTTCAAGGAGCCGACCAACCTGCCCAATCCGATGCTGGCGATCAGCGACGCATCGTTCGGCTATGTGGATGACGAGGGCGCGGCCACCACCATTCTCAGGGGCGTGAACCGCTCGGTGCTGGCGGGCCAGCGCATCGGCATCCTGGGCGCCAACGGCCAGGGCAAATCCACCCTCGTCAAGACCATCGCCCGCACCATGAAACCCCTGGGCGGCAGCGTGACCGAGGGCAAGGGACTGAACATCGGCTACTTCGCCCAGCAGGAACTGGACGTGCTGCGCCCCGCGGAGAACCCGCTGGAGCACATGATCCGCCTGGCCAAGGAGCTGGGGCCCGATATCAAGCAACCGAGCCGCGAACAGGACCTGCGCAGCTACCTGGGCACGTTCAACTTCACAGGCGACATGGTCAAGCAGGCCGTGGGCACCATGAGCGGCGGCGAAAAGGCGCGGCTGGTGCTGGCGATGATCGTCTGGCAGCGCCCCAATCTGCTGCTGCTGGACGAGCCCACCAATCACCTCGACTTGGCAACCCGCGAAGCCCTGGCCATGGCGCTCAACGACTTCGATGGCACGGTCATGCTGGTCAGCCACGACCGTGCGCTGCTGCGCTCGGTCTGCGAGGACTTCTGGATGGTGGGCCGGGGCGTCGTGGGGCCTTTTGACGGGGATCTGGACGACTACCAGCGCTACCTGCTCGAGGAATCCAAACGCCTGCGCGAGGAGGCCCGCCTGGCCGAGCAGGCGCAGACATCCTCAGCGGCGAGCCAGACACCACCCCCAGCCGCCGTGGCACCTTCGCCAGCGGTGGCACATCCCGCCCCCGTGACCGCCCCGGCCCCCACACCGGCCGCCGCCCCCGCCCCTTCGCGCGATGGACGGGAGCAGCGCAAGCTCGATGCCCAGGTGCGTCAGCAGCAGGCGGAAAAAACCCGGCCCCTGAAAAAGGAGCTGGAACAAATCGACAAGCGCCTGGCCGCCCTGTCCACCGAGCGGGCCACGTTGGAGCACAAGCTCACCCAGGCCCTTGCGCCGGCGGAGATCGCCGAGTGTGGCCGCAACCTCAAGGCAGGGAACGACGAGACAGCCAGGCTGGAGGAGCGTTGGCTGGAAATTTCTTCGGTCCTGGAAGAAATGTCGGCGTCGGCAGCGGGTTGAAAATGTAAATCCATGTAAGCCAAAAGACTCTATTTTTTGGCGTTGGCGCATACCTGGAAAGCATTTAGTGCTTCATTTTTGATAGCGATTTACATTGTAAACAGACGGGCACTGGCGGTTGCATTTTTTTGCGAAACGCTGTCAACGGACTGTGGATTGGCTGCGTTGTTGGTACATCACAGGAGTTTTCAGCATGAATACCACCGCAATCTTGTCCGCCTGGCCCGAAGACGAACGCGACCGCAAGCGCGCTCCCGCCCGCCTCTGAAGGCGCCGCAGCCAGCGTTTCCCGCCCGAAGGCCCTCAAATGCCAGCCACCACCATGAAGCACGAACCATACCAAGGTGTGGGCCATGCTTGCACCGGGTGGCGCATTTCATAGCCCCATCGAGGCAAGACGCCCGGCAGTCCTTCCCTCTTGCTCCTCCCCAACAAAAAACCCCGCGCTGCGGGGTTTTTGTTCTTTACGGCAAACAGCGGGCCCAGGCCATCAGCCCATGTGCAAGCCGCCATTGACCGAGAAGTCAGCCCCGGTGGCATAGCCCCCTTCTTCCGATGCCAGCCAGGCAATGATCGATGCGATTTCGCTGGGTTCGCCCAGGCGCTTGACGGGAACGGTCGCCACGATCTTTTCGAGCACGTCAGGGCGGATCGCCTTGACCATGTCCGTGCCGATGTAGCCAGGGCTCACGGTGTTGACCGTCACGCCCTTGGTGGCCAGTTCCTGCGCAAGGGCCATCGAAAACCCATGCATGCCCGCCTTGGCGGCCGAATAGTTCGTCTGGCCTGCCTGGCCCTTCTCGCCATTGACCGAGCTGATGTTGATGATGCGGCCCCAGCCCTTTTCCACCATGTCGGCCACCACCTGCTTGGTGACGTTGAACATGCTGTTCAGGTTGGTCTCGATCACCGCATCCCAGTCTTCGCGCGACATCTTGAGGAACATGCGGTCGCGCGTGATGCCCGCGTTGTTCACCAGCACGTCGATGTTGCCGTGTTCCGCCTTGGTCTTGCCGAAGGCCTCGACCGTGGAATCCCAATCGCCCACATTGCCCACTGACGCATGGAAGGTGTAGCCCAGGGCCTTTTGCTCACCCAGCCACTTGGCATGGTCGCGGGTCGGTCCGCAACCGGCAATGACCTTGAAGCCCTCCTTGTGCAGGCGCTGGCAAATGGCGGTTCCGATGCCGCCCATGCCGCCGGTGACGTATGCAACTTTCTGGCTCATGTGATTTCTCCTTGTTGATTGGTGATGCCTTCAGCGTCCACTCTACCCAAGAAATCGGACACTGCCGTGAAGGAAAACACTGAAGCCCTTTCCTTTTTGACAGATTGGCCTGCACCGCGGCCAGGACGCCCTGAATTCGGCGCGCGCTGCCACGCCTTGATACAAAAAAGGTCCACGGCCATACCGGCATGCGGACCGCAGCCTGACTAGCGTCCGGAAATAAAAAAAGCCGCGCGAACGCGGCGTCGGCCCGGGATCGGTGGAGGTTGCGCGGCATGGACTGCCGCGCCCCCCTGGCGCCTCAGCGCTCCACCGCGAGCGATACGCCCATGCCTCCGCCAATGCACAGCGCGGCGAGCCCCTTCTTGGCGTCGCGGCGCTGCATTTCATGCAGCAGCGTCACGAGGATGCGGCAGCCGGACGCGCCGATGGGGTGGCCGATGGCGATGGCGCCGCCGTTCACATTGACCTTGGCCGGATCGATGGCCAACTCCTTGTTCACGGCACAGGCCTGGGCGGCAAAGGCTTCGTTGAGTTCGAACAGGTCCACATCCGCGGCACTCCAGCCCGCGCGCTGCAGCGCCTTGCGCGATGCAGGCACAGGGCCCATGCCCATGGTGGCGGGGTCCAGACCGCTGGTGCCGAAGGCCGCGATGCGTGCCAGGGGCTTGAGACCCAGTGCGGCGGCCTTCTTGGCGCTCATCACGACCACGGCGGCCGCGCCGTCATTGAGACCCGAGGCATTCCCCGCCGTCACGCTCCCTGCCTTGTCGAACGCGGGGCGCAGGCCGGCCAGCGCTTCGGCATTGGTCTTGCGGTTGAGGTATTCGTCGGCATTGAAGACGATGGGATCGCCTTTCTTCTGCGGCAGGCTCACGCCCACGATTTCGTCAGCGAACCTGCCGGCATCCTGCGCGGCAGCGGCCTTTTGCTGGCTCGCCAGCGCCAGGGCGTCCTGCATGTCGCGGGTGATGCCGTACTGCTTGGCCACGTTCTCGGCCGTGATGCCCATGTGGTACTGGTTGTAGACGTCCCACAGGCCATCGACGATCATCGAGTCGACCATCTTCCAGTCGCCCATGCGCTGGCCGTCGCGCGAACCGTTGAGCACGTGGGGCGACAGGCTCATGCTCTCCTGCCCGCCGGCCACGACGATCTCGCTGTCGCCCCATGCCACGGCCTGCGCCGCCAGCATCACGGCCTTGAGGCCCGAGCCGCACACGGCGTTGATGGTGAGCGCGGGGGTCTCCTTGGCCACACCGGCCTTCATGGAGGCCTGGCGCGCCGGGTTCTGGCCCACGCCCGCGGTCAGCACCTGGCCCATGATGACTTCACCAATCTGGTCGGACGAGAGGCCCGCGCGCGCGATGACTTCGCGTATCACGATGGCGCCCAACTCGGTCGCGGGCGTCTTGGCCAGTGCGCCACCAAACTTGCCCACGGCGGTGCGGGCGGCCGAAACGATGACGATGTCTTCCATGGAATGTCCTTGTGGTTGGGGGTTGTTGCTTGGTAATTCTCGCAGCGCCGCGGATCAGTGCTTTTGCGTATCCGCCGGTGCCGGCGCTGCCCCGGCGCGGGGCGCCAGACAGGTGCCGCAATGCGGGGCGGCGCCGCCGTCCCTGATCGGCAATGCACGCCAGAGGCGACCCAGGGGCTTGCGCATGTCACGCCTTCTGCTTGACGTAGCTGCCCGGTGCCGGCTCGGTAGCCCTGAATTTCGTGCCCTTGCCGTAGGCCTTGGGGGCCGCGATCTGCTTGCCGGCATGGCCCTTGAGCCATCCGGACCAATCGGTCCACCAGCTGCCGGGGTGTTCGGTCGCGTCCTCCAGCCACGAGTCCAGCGTGGCGGGCAGCTTGCCGTCCGCGCGGATCCAGTGGCTGCGCTTGCCCTTGGCGGGGGGGTTGATGACGCCGGCGATGTGGCCCGAGGCCCCCATCACGAAGCGCTTCTTGCCAGGCAGCACCTGGGTGGATGCATAGGCGGCGTTGATGGGCACGATGTGGTCTTCGCGCGAGCCGTAGATGTACACCGGCAGCGTGAGGTTTCCAAGGTCCATCTTCTCGCCGCACACGGTGAGCCTGCCGGGCTTGACCAGGTTGTTCTCCAGGTAGAAATTGCGCAGGTACCACGCGTAGAACGGCCCGGGCAGGTTGGTGCTGTCGCTGTTCCAGTACAGGAGATCGAACGGCGGCGGCGTCTCGCCCTTGAGGTAGTTGCCCACCACGTAGTTCCACACCAGGTCGTTGGGACGCAGGAAGCTGAAGGTCGATGCCAGGTCCTGCCCCTTCATCAGCCCGCCCTGCCCCATCTGCATCTCGCGGAACTTCACGAACGCCTCGTCGATGAACACATCCAGAATGCCGGTGTCCGTGAAGTCGATCAGGGTGGTGAGGAACGTGGCGCTGGCCACGGGCTCATCGCCCCGTGCCGCCAGCACGGCCAGCGCATTGCTCAGGATGGTGCCGCCCACGCAGAAGCCCAGCGCGTTGATCTGTTCGGCGCCGGTGATGTTCCGCACCACGTCGATGGCCGCCATCGCGCCGTCTTCCACATAGTCGTCCCAGGTCTTGTGGGCCAGGGCATCGCCGGGGTTGCGCCAGCTCACGACAAAGGTGCGATGGCCTTGTTCGACGGCGTAGCGGATCAGCGAATTCTCGGGCTGCAGGTCGAGGATGTAGAACTTGTTGATGCACGGCGGCACCAGCAGGAAGGGGCGCTCATAGACCTTGGCGGTGAGCGGCTTGTATTCGAGCAGCTGGAACAGCTCGTTCTCATACACCACGGCGCCCTCGGTGGTGGCCACGTTGCGGCCCACCTCGAACAGGCTTTCGTCGGTCATCGACACATGGCCCTGTGTGATGTCGTGCAGCAGGTTCTGCATGCCCTTGGCAATGCTCTCGCCCTTGGTTTCGATGGCCTTCTTCTGCGCCTCGGCGTTGAAGGCCAGGAAGTTGCTCGGCGCCATGGCGGCCATCCATTGCTCCACGCCGAAACGGATGCGGGCCTTGGTCTTTTCGTCGGACTCCACCGCCTCGGCCAGGCCCATCAGGGTGCGCGCATTGAGCAGGTAGGCGGCGGCCGAGAAGGCCGCGACGGGGTTGCTGGCCCAGCCCTCGCCGGCGAAGCGGCGGTCCTTGACCTCGGGCGCGCCCTGCAGGCCCTGGGCCCACAGTTCCTGCGCTTCCTTCAGGTACTGCTGCTGCAGCGCCTGCAGCTTGCTGGGTGAAAACTTCAGAGGGGGGGTGGCGGGTACCTGCGTACCAAGGTCCAGCTTCTGGAACGACTGCAGTGCCTGTGACCAGCTTTGCCCGAAAATCTGCTGGAACTGCTGGGCGCTCTCGGCCCATGGTGATTCAGAATTCATGCTCTTTCCTCAGTGATTGGTCGCTCGCAGCGGCAGGGCTTCTTGTTTTTTGTGTCTCGGGTTCATTGTTGCCGACCCACTTCAGCATGGCAACGGATTCAACGCTTGCAGCGAACATAAACCAATGTACCTCATCGTCATCGCCTGGACCTACGTCACCCTCATGATGGCGGTGGCCGAAGCCACCAGCCCCACCGGGACGCTGCTGGGCGCCGTGATCACGTTCGCGCTGTATGGGCTGCTGCCCATGGGCATTCTGGTGTACATCCTGGGCACGCCTTCGCGCAAGCGCGCGATCAAGGCGCGTGAAGCCGCGGAGCAGGCTGCCCACGATGCCGAGCAGGCCGCGGCGGCCCGCGAGGCTGGCGGCCCCGATTCCTCAGCCGCGCCAGATGCAGGCAGCGAAGCGCCCGCTGCCGCCCAGGGTGGCGCTGTCGCGCCGGTGGGAAAAGAACCTTGATGCGTTCGTGACGGTGCACCATGGCGGTGTTCCGTCATTGCCGTGGACATGGGTGATTCCGAGCGCCTGCAACCGCCGCCGCGCGAGGCCCGCCAGATCGCACAGGTACTTGCCGCTGGCGTGGCCGCTGGGCGCGAAGCAATCCTGCAAGGCCGGGGCGGTGTCGCAAAAAGCCGCCCGCACCTCGGGACCCACCTCGAACGCCTGCGGGCCGATGCAGGGCCCCAGCCAGGCCAGCGTGTCCTGCGCCACCCCTTGCAAGGGCAGGATTGCTTCAATTTTTATAGCATCGTGCGCTTGATCCGCCTTGGCCAGCGCGACAAAACGCTTGAAAACCGATTCCAGCACCCCCTGCCCGTCCACCCCCGCGAGCCCGCGCCATCCCGCATGGGCCGCAGCCACGGCCCGGCCTGAGCGGTGGGCGAACAGCACCGGCAGGCAGTCGGCCACCATGATGGTGCAGGCGACCGCGGGAACCGCCGCCACGCAGGCGTCGGCCTCGATGCCGTCGGGCGTGCCGCCGTCGAGCTGCACCACGCCATCGCCATGCACCTGGCTCAGAAACACGGGCCGCGTGCCCGCTGTCACTCCTTCGAGGGCGGACTGAAGCCGAAGGCGGTTGGCGCGGACAGCGGCGGGGTCGTCCCCCACATGCATGCCCAGGTTCAGGCTGTCATACGGGGGCAGGCTCACACCACCCGCGCGGGTGGTGCACAGCGCATGCACGCCCGGCGGCAAGGGCCAGTCCGGCACCAGCCAGTCGGTGGCCTGCGGGGAGTGCGTGCGAAGGGTCAAGCTTCGTTGTCCGGACAGGCGGAAGGCTGGGCCTTCTGGAATGCGGGCAGCGCCATGCAGGCGTCGAACGCGCCCATGGTGAGCGGCAGGCCGCCCAGGTCGACCTTGAAACGCTGGGCGTTGAAGATCTGCGGCACCAGGCAGCAGTCGGCCAGCGTGGGGGTGCCGCCCCAGCACAGCACCGAGGGCGCCAGCCCCTGGGCCGCGCGCTCCTGCGAGAGCAGCACCAGCTGCCGCTCGAAGGCCTCGAGCCCGCTGCGCAGCCAGTGGTGGTACCACGCGTTCTTGGCGGCTTCATCCACCTTCAGCTCCCGCACCAGATACTTGAGCACGCGCAGGTTGTTGATCGGGTGGATCTCGCACGCCACCATCTGCGCCAGCGCCCGCACGCGCGCCCGGTCCAGGGCCGTGGCGGGCATCAGGGCGGGTGTGGGATGGGTCTCGTCCAGGTATTCGATGATGGCCATCGATTGCGACAATGCCTCTCCGCCATCGGTCACCAGCGTGGGCACCAGGGCATCGGCGGCGAGGGCCGCATAGGCAGGCTGCTGGTGCTCGCCCTTCACGAGGTGCACGGGAATGTAGTCGTAGGCCAGGCCCTTGATCTGCAGCGCGATGCGCACGCGAAACGAGGCCGAGGAGCGGAAGTAGTTGTACAGCTGCATGGGGATGGGGATGGGGATTGCGTCGATGGATCGGTGGGCGTGCGTGCCGTGGAGAGCGGCGGTTGTACGGTGCGTCCCGCAAGCCCTGCCACGGCCCGGCGGGGCCGGCGTCATGCGCCCGAGGCGCCGGCCGGGTCCTGGTGGTTGTAGACGACCTTGGTGAGCAGCACCATCAGGTCGCCGCGCTCCTGCGCGTTGAGGGGCGCCATCAGACGCTCCTGCACGCGCTGGGCGGCATCGCGCATCTGCAGGGCCGCCACTTCGCCTTCCGGCGTGATCCACAGCAGCTTGCGGCGGCGGTCGCGGGTGTCGGGTTCGCGGCGGATCCAGCCGCGCTTTTCCAGGCGCCCGATCACCGACCCCGAGGTGGCCGCGTCGAACGCCACGCGGGATGCCAAGGTGACCTGGTCTTCCCCGGGCCGGGCCAGCAGTTCATGCAGGATGGCGAACTGCACGGGCGTCACGTCAAACCCCGCTGTCTCCTCCATGAAAAGCGCCACGGTACGCTGGTGGGCACGGCGCACCAGGTGGCCTGGCGTGTTGTGGAAATCGAAGCTCTTTGCCATGGGCGCGAGTGTAGCGTCCCACAGCAAGACGCCCGCACCCATGGCACACTGCCACACTTCGGCCCGGCCCGCAGGGCAACCCGCCCGCACGCCAGGCCCGCACCCGTTCCATCGCACCCAGAGACAAGAAGAAAGGCAGACATGAGCTACGTGTTTTCTCCCGCACCGGTGGCCAGCGTACCCGTGGCCGGCAGCGCCGACCGGTTCCCCGTGCACCGCATCTACTGCGTGGGCCGCAACTACGAAGAACACGCCAAGGAAATGGGCTTCACCGGTCGCGAGCCGCCGTTTTTCTTCATGAAGCCGGCCGATGCCATCGTGGTGGTGAATGCGGGCGAGACGGGCCAGCTGCCCTACCCCAGCCTCACGGCCAACCTGCACCATGAGATCGAACTGGTCGTGGCCATTGGCAAGGGCGGGAAGAACATCCAGGCCGCCGATGCGCTCACCCACATCTACGGCTACGCCGTGGGCCTGGACATGACGCGCCGCGACCTGCAGAACGACATGAAGAAACAGGGCCGCCCCTGGTGCATCGGCAAGGGCTTCGACGCGAGCGCGCCCATCGGCCCCATCACGCCCGCCGCGCAGGCCGGTGACGTGGAGAAGGCCGGCATCTGGCTGCAGGTCAACGGCGCGGACCGCCAGCGCAGCACCGTGGCCCAGCTCATCTGGAACATCGCCGAGACCATCGAGCACCTGTCGGCCGCATGGGAGCTGCAGCCCGGCGACCTGATCTACACCGGCACGCCCGAAGGCGTGGGCGCCGTGGTGCGCGGCGACGTGCTCGAGGGCGGCGTGGACGGCCTGGGCACGCTGCGGCTGAGCGTGGTGTGACGCCCTGCGGCCTGGGCCACCTGGCGCACAGGCCCCCGGCGCGCAGCCAAAAGCTATCCTTTTCATAGCTGCCAGCGCTGATGGAACAAGCGCCAGCAGCCTATTTGAATCAAAACCCCCGATGACCTTCCGCAGCCCCATCAAACACTGCCGCGCCT
Source organism: Acidovorax sp. GW821-FHT10E04 (assembly GCF_059415185.1). Classification (NCBI taxonomy): domain Bacteria; kingdom Pseudomonadati; phylum Pseudomonadota; class Betaproteobacteria; order Burkholderiales; family Comamonadaceae; genus Acidovorax; species Acidovorax sp. GW821-FHT10E04. Next base: position 679,375 of record NZ_JBWKMT010000001.1, on the reverse strand, counting down.
GTGGCACCGCCGTGGTCTACCGCCTGCCGGACGACGGCGACACCAAGCAGCGCGCGGTGTGCCCCACCTGCAGCACGGTGCACTACGAGAACCCGCTCAACGTGGTGGGCACCGTGCCGACCCTGCCCGATGGACGCGTGCTGCTGTGCAAACGCAACATCGAACCGCGCTGGGGCAAGTGGACGCTGCCGGCGGGCTTCATGGAACTGGACGAAACCACGGCCCAGGGCGCTGCGCGCGAGACGGACGAGGAAGCCGGCGCACAGATCGAGATGGGCCCGCTGTTCAGCCTGCTCAATGTGCGCCGTGTGGGGCAGGTGCACCTGTTCTACAGGGCCCACCTGCTCAGCGACCAGTTCAACCCCGGGTATGAAACCATAGAGGCGCGGCTCTTCACCGAAGACGAGGTGCCCTGGGACGAGATCGCCTTCCGTACCGTCAAGGAAACGCTGGAAGCGTTTTTTGCCGACCGCAAGGCGGGCAGCTTCGGGCTGCACTGCATCGATATCGAATAGCGCCCGGCCCCTGGACGGCCCAGCCCGGGGGGTACGTGCCCCCGGTCCGCCGGACGTGCCGACCCTGCCTCAGTGGAGAAACAGGTTCCAGGGTGCAGGAACGGTGGTGAGGATGGAGCGGCCGCTGAAGCCCGCCTGCGCCGGCTGAACCACCGACGCATTCACCACGCCCGCGTTGCCGCCGTTTCCGCCGCTGGCCCCGCCGCCCCCTCCAGCAAGGGACGATCCCCCCGAGAAATCGTCCAGACCCATCGCGCCGCCATTGACCAGCAGCGATCCCGTGACCACGGGCGTGGAGGACGCCACCAGGTGGATGATGCCGCCCCCACCACCACCTCCCGCGCCCGCGCCCACCGCGTTGCCAAGGTTGCCGTTGAAGCCATTTCCGCCATGCCCGCCATTGGCCAACAGTGCGCCCGCCACCGTGATGTCGCCGCCGGCCGCGATGACGATCACGCCTCCTGCCCCGCCACCGGCCCCGGCGGCGTCCGCGCCCTGGGTCATGGCGTTCTGCCCGTTGCCGCCATTGGCCTTGATCACGCCCGATGCGGTGACGGTCACATTGCCCCCGGCAAGGATCACAAGTGATCCGCCCCCGCCTCCACCCGTGTCCTGCGCGTTCGGCCGGCTACCCGCCCCACCCGCGGCGGCTGGCGGTTTCAAGAGCCGCGCGGCAGAGAGTGCTGGCAGTCCGATACCGCCTTGGGGTGTCCCGGGTGACGACAGCGCAATACCGGGGTGTGGCGTGACATTGCTGGCCCCTTGCGACCCTTCAAGGACGGTGATGGAGCCGGAAATGGTCACGTCGCCGGTCGCGCGCAGCACGGTCCCGCTGGGAAGCGTCAGCGCTCCCGCGATGTCGATCGTGGAAAACTGCATGTGGTGCCGTCCGCCAAGGCTGTTGAACCCTGCTGTCGTGGACAGGTCGATGGTCGAGGCGATCGACACGGTATAGGCCCCCGCGGAGCCATCACCATACGCCGCGACGGAGCCTGCGGGCCCTTGGGGCCCCGCGGGCCCCTGCGCACCTGCAGGCCCTTGCAGCCCCGTGGCGCCCGCTGGGCCCACGGGGCCGGTGGCACCCTCAGGACCGGCCGCGCCTGCAGGGCCCACCGCTCCCGGGGTTCCCGGGGCGCCTGCCGCTCCGGCAGGCCCTGCGGGCCCCATCGGCCCCGTGGCGACGCCCGCCGTGCAGCCTCCCACCGCGCCGCTTGCGCTTTCAAAACAGAGCAGGCTGCCTTGTGCGGGCGCACCAGCCAGTCCGGGCATCCGGATCCTGCCCGCATCGTCCACGCGAAAACGCACGGTCTGGGTTGCCGAATCGGTCACCACGAGGGCGCCGCCAGGTGGAGGCGTCAACCGGATATCTGCGGCCCCGCCGAGGCAGGGGGTCAGTGCAAAACCGCAAGCAAGGGCATAGCTCGGCAGCGAGAAACGAAAGCGTCTTGGAGTCATTTTCTGTGGGTCGTGGATGCACGATGGGCGGGACGCGGCGAGCTTCGCTCCCTGCCAAGGGCGACAGGACCGGTTGCAGGCACACCGCGGTGAAGGGATGAATGAAATGGGTCACGGCGGGTCTCCGGTGGCCCGTAAAAGCACCCGGCGGGAGCGCCCGGCCCCAGGCAAAGCACATTTGCGGAAAATGCCCCCCCGGGGACGGCACACGTAACAATTTCATCGCCGCGCATCCTAGCGGCGGTCATGGGCTGGCGCCAGCAAAAAGTGACCGGCCCGGCCGGGACCGCGAGCCGCCCGCAGCCGTGCTCAGCCGCCCACGCGCTCTTCGGCGGGTGCCGGGGGATAGCCCGGATCGGTCGTGACGGGAGGCAGGCCCTGGCCTCCAGGCGGCCGGGGCGCAGCAGGACCCAGGGGCCACGCTGCTGGCGCGGAGGGCACCGGTGCTGGCGGTGCCGTGTCGCTGCCAAACAGCCCGCGTATCCAGTCGCGCATGACGCCGAGCGAGCTATCCGCCGGCGGGGGCGGTGGGGTGGTGTCGAACTCATCGAAGAACCGCTCCTGGCCGTCGATCACCTTGGCCCGGATCGCCTGCTGCATGAACTCGCCCACCATGGGCAGCGCGCTGCGGGCGCCCTGCCCCCAGTAGTCGCTGCGCAGCGTGATGCGGCCATCGTTGAAGCCCGCCCAGGCCCCCGCCACCACGCGGGCATGCATGAGGATGAACCAGCCATCCGTGTTGTCCTGCGTCGTGCCGGTCTTGCCCGCCACATCGGCCTGGATGCCATAGCGTGAGCGGATCGCGGTGGCGGTGCCCCTGTCCACCGCGCCGCGCATGGTGTTGCGCAGCGTCTGGGCCGCGCGGCCTTCGAAGACCGCCTCGGGCACCGGCTTCGCGAAGGTCTCGAGCACCTTGCCGTGGCGGTCCTCGATGCTGGTGATGAGCACCGGCTCCACATAGCGCCCCAGGTTCACGATGCTGCTGTAGGCCGAGATCATCTCCTTGAGCGTGACCGGGCTCGTGCCCAGCGCCAGCGATGGCACTTCCTCGAGCGGCGACTGCCGCACCCCCAGCGCCCGCGCCACTTCGGCCACGCGGGCGGGGCCGACCTGCTGCATCACCTGCGCGGTGATGGTGTTCTTGGAGAGCGCCAGTCCATCCGCCAGCGTCATGGGCTCGTCGCTGGGCGGGCGCCCGTCGGTGGGGCGCCACACGCGGCCACCGCCCAGCGGTATCTCCACCGCGGCATCCATCAGCGTGTCGCCGGGCGATGCCCCCTTGGCAAAGGCCGCGCCGTACACGAAGGGCTTGAACGTGGAGCCGGGCTGGCGCCGGGCCGCCTGCACGTGGTCGAAGGGGTCCTGGGCGAAGTCGCGGCTGCCCACCCAGGCCAGCACATGGCCCGTGACGGGATCCTGCGCGAGAAACCCCGCCTGCACGCGCGTTTTCTCGAGGCGCAGCTTCTGCAGGAAGGCGTCGTCGGCCAGGAGCGCCTTGAGCGCCTCGGCGGGCTCTTCCCCCTTGTCCAGCGCGGCGCGGTATTCGCTGCTTTCGCGCACCAGGGTCTGCACCAGTTCGTTCTGGGGCCCCCAGCCATCGCGCTTGCTCCAGGCGGCATCGGCCACGCCCTGCAGCTGGCGGCCCTGGCGCGCCACGGCCTGATTGGCATAGGCCTGCAGGCGCGAGTCGATGGTGGTGCGGATCACCAGACCATCCGAATACAGGCTGTAGCCCTTGCTGTCGGCCCAGTCGATGAGCTGCTTGCGCAGCTGGATCGCAAAGTGCGGCGCGGGCCCCATGACCTCGGTCTGGCGCTCGAAGTTGACGCGCAGCGGGCGCTTTTGCAGCGTGTCGAACTGTGCCTGCTCCAGCTTGCCGCGCTTGACCATCTGCGACAGCACGGTGTTGCGCCGGGCCTGCGCACGCTCGGGGTTGAGCACGGGGTTGTAGTAGGCCGTGCCCTTGAGCATGCCGATCAGCGTGGCGCTTTCCAGCACATTGAGCTTGTCGGCCGACTTGTCGAAGTACGTGCGCGCGGCCATCTCGATGCCAAACGCGTTGTACAGGAAGGGCACGGTATTGAGGTAGGTTTCCAGGATCTCGTCCTTGGAATACGACAACTCGATCTTGAGCGCCGTGATGGCCTCCTTGAGCTTGCGCGTGAGGGCCTGGGGGAACACGCGCGAGCGGCCGATCTCCTCCGGAAACAGGTTGCGCGCCAGCTGCTGCGTGATGGTGGAGCCGCCCTGCGGGGCGCCGCGCAGCGTGTGCACCACCGACGATACCGTGCGCCTCCAGTCCAGGCCGAAGTGGTCGTAGAAGCGGTGGTCCTCGGTGGCGATGAGCGCGTTCACCACATGCGGAGAAATCTTGTCGAGCTCCACCCATTCGCGATTGGCCCAGCGGTACTCGGCCAGCAGCTTTCCGTCCACCGACATGAGCTGCGCGGGCAGCTCGCTCTTGGCCTTGCGGATGTCGCTGATGGAGGGCGTGAACGGGATCAGGACCAGGGTGTACGCCAGCACCGCGGCAGGCAGCGCGAGGGCGCACCATAGCAGCGCGCGGCGCAGCGGGCGGGGCATCCAGGCAAACAGGCCGGCCAGCCAGCGGAACAGGGCCGCGGCGCGGGCCTGGAAGGAAAGCAGCAATGTGCGCATCAAGAACTCGGAGTAAGGGGAGAGCGCCTCAGGCGCGCGGGCCCGACAGCAGCGCCAGCATGCCCGCTTCGTCCAGCACGGGCACGCCCAGCTCCTGGGCCTTGGCCAGCTTGCTGCCGGCTTCATCGCCCGCCACCACATAGCTGGTCTTCTTGCTGACCGAACCGGCCACCTTGGCGCCAGCGGCTTCCAGCATGTCCTTGGCCGCGTCGCGGCTCAAGGTCGGCAGGGTGCCGGTCAGCACCACGGTCTTGCCGGCAAGGATCTGCGGGGCGCGTTCGGCCACCGGGCCCTCGGGCCAGGTCACGCCGCAGGCGCGCAGCTGCTCGACCACCTCGCGGTTGTGCGGCTGCTGGAAGAACGTGTGCAGGCTCTGCGCCACCACCGGGCCCACATCGTTCACCTCCAGCAACTGCTCCACGCTGGCGTCCATGATGGCGTCCAGCGTGCCAAAGTGCCGCGCCAGGTCCTTGGCCGTGGCCTCGCCCACGTGGCGCAGGCCCAGGCCGAACAGAAAACGCGGCAAGGTGGTCTGCTTGGATTTTTCGAGCGCGGCCAGCACGTTCTGGGCCGACTTCTCGGCCATGCGCTCCAGCGCGATGAGGGAGGTGAGGCCCAGGCGGTACAGGTCAGGCAGCGTGCGGATCACATTGGTGTCCACCAGCTGGTCCACCAGCTTGTCGCCCAGCCCCTCGATGTCCATGGCGCGGCGCGCGGCGAAGTGCAGGATGGCCTCCTTGCGCTGCGCGGCGCAGAACAGGCCGCCCGTGCAGCGGTGGTTGGCCTCGCCCTTTTCGCGCACCACGGCGCTGCCGCAGACGGGGCAGGCCTTGGGCATCTTGAAGTTGGGCACGTAGCCGGTCCGGTTGCCCGGCATCACGCCCACGACTTCGGGAATCACATCGCCCGCGCGGCGCACGATGACGGTGTCGCCCACCCGAACGCCCTTCTTGCGGATCTCGAACAGGTTGTGCAGCGTGGCGTTGGTGACGGTGACGCCTCCCACGAACACGGGCGCGAGGCGCGCGACGGGCGTGATCTTGCCGGTGCGGCCCACCTGCACGTCGATGCCTTCGATCTTGGTGGCCATCTCCTGCGCCGGGTACTTGTGCGCCACGGCCCAGCGCGGCTCGCGCGTCTTGAAGCCCAGGTCGCGCTGCAGCTGCAGCGAGTTGACCTTGTAGACCACGCCATCGATGTCGTAGGGCAGCGCATCGCGGCTGCCGCCCACCTGCTGGTGAAATGCTACCAATTCCGCAGCACCCGCCGCAATCTGCACCTGCGCCGCCACCGGAAAACCCCATGACTTCAGGGTCTGCAGCATCTCGTAGTGCGTGCGGAACACCGGCCCTCCCTCGCCGGGCGGCGTGACGGCGCCCAGGCCATACGCAAAAAAGCTCAAGGGGCGCTGGGCGGTGATGTTCGAGTCCAGCTGGCGCACCGCGCCGGCTGCGGCGTTGCGCGGGTTCACGAAGGTCTTGCCGCCCTGCTCCCGCTGCCGCTCGTTGAGCGCATCGAAATCAGCGCGGCGCATGTAGACCTCACCACGCACTTCGAGCAGCGGGGGCACGCCCTCGGGCAAGGTCAGGGGTATCTGGCGAATGGTCCGGATGTTATGCGTCACGTCCTCGCCCACCTCGCCGTCGCCCCGCGTGGCGGCCTGCGCGAGGCGGCCGTTTTCATAGCGCAGGCTCATGGCCAGGCCATCGAACTTGGGCTCGGCCACGTACTCGATGGCGGGGTCCGATTCCGCCAGGCCCAGCTCGCGCCGCACGCGCGCATCGAACGCCTGCGCGCCGGTGGCCTCGGTGTCGGTTTCGGTGTGGATGCTGAGCATGGGCACCGCGTGGCGCACGGGCGTGAGGCCTTCCATCACCGCCCCGATCACGCGCTGCGTGGGCGAGTCGGACGTGATGAGGTCGGGGTGCGCCGTCTCCAGGGCCTGCAGCTCCCGGAACACGCGGTCGTACTCGGCATCGGGCACGGTGGGCTCGTCCAGCACGTAGTACTGGTGCGCCCAGCGGTGGAGCTGCTCGCGCAGCGCTTTGATTTTGATAGCTGCCTGCGCTTGGCTGGTCTGCGCTGCGGCCGAAAAAAGTTCTGATTGTTCAGTCATGGTGGCCCAAGCTGGGATTCCTTTTGACAAACCCCAGTTCCCTGCCGCCCGCGAAGCCCACGGATTCATAGAGCCGGTGGGCCTGCGCGCGCTGCGCGCCCGACAGCAGGAAAACCTTGCAGCAGTTCAGGGCCCAGGCCGCGTCCAGGGCGAACTCCAGCGCTGCCCGGGCCAGCCCCTGGCGCCGGAAGCGCCCGCCCGTGATGACATGCTCGACGACGCCGATGGGCATCCCGGCGCTGGCGAAATTGGGCACGAGCGCCAGCATGCAGGTCGCGCCGACCTCGCCATGCCGCAGCGCCACCACCAGCCGCGCGCTGGGGGACCGCAACACGGCGCGAAAGCTGTCCAGCGATGCATCGTCGCCCAGCACAGGGTCCTGGGGCCGCAGTTCGCGGTACAGCGCCCTGACGGCGCCGTGATCGGCCTCGTGCGCCAGCCGGACCAGCGTTGCGCTCATGCGGCGGCCTAGCTGAACAGCCGGCGCGCCAGCACCGACCCCGCCGACAGGTCGCGCCCGTCGAGCTGGTCGTACAGCAGCTCCAGGTCCGAGGCGATCGGGTCCATGGCCATGGCAGGCAGCGGCTGGCCATTCTGGTCACAGAGCACGCCGTCCATGGCCTCGCACAGCGCGGCGGCGGCCTCGCGCAGGCGCGCAAAGGGTTGTTCGGTTCGGTGGACCTGCGCCACGTCCAGGCTCAGGGTGATGTCGCGGATGGCGGACTGGTCCGGGTCTTCGGCCAGTGCCGCCTGCGTGTCGTAGCCGAGCGTGAGCAATGGCGGCAGGCCTTGCGCGCCGGCCGGCAGCACCAGGCGCCCGGGCATGGCGCCCGGCACGAAGCCCACGCGCGCGGCGTTCTGCTGCACGTAGCCGGGGCTCCAGGCGGCCTGGCGCGCGCGCAGCATGAAGGCCAGTTGCGCGTCGTGGTCGCTGGCGAACTGGTCCAGCTCGCGGGCGCGGGCCACTTCCTGCAGCATGTCTGGAAAATCGGGGGCGGCATTGATGGCGTCCGCAAACGCCTGGGCCTTGACGACGAATTCCGAGAACTCGATCTCGTTGAGCGCGCCCATGCGGTTGGCAAGCTGCACGCCCGCCTGGAAGCTCTGGTAGCGCTGGCCGGGCGCCGGCGTCTCCCACTGCTGGGTGGCTTCGTTCAGGCCTTCGATCGCAAACGGCTTGCTGCCGGCCCGGCGCGTGGGAGGCAGCGCCGCCAGCGCGGCATCGCCGGACACGGACACCTCCGGCTGCAGCGGTGCGATCACGTCGATGAGCGGGTCCAGCCCGGGGCGGCGCTCCAGCGAGAACGGCGGCACGGGCATCTGCAGGGCCTCGCTGGCATCCACCGTGTGCTCGGAAGGCTCGGGCCCGCGGTCCAGGCCGTGGAAGTCCCCGGGGGGCAGGTCGGCGGCCGCGCCCGCCTCGAAACCTGGCTCCTGGCGCAGCGCGGGCTCGGCCGCGCGCTCGCGTTCCGGCTCTGGCGGCAAGGCGCGCTTGGGCGCGTTGCGGCGCGAGGTCCAGGTGTTGTAGGCCACGATGAGGGCCAGCACCAGGCCGCCGATGATGGCCAGACTCAGTTGCAATGTGCTCATAAAAGAAATTCTCGGCTAACGGCTATCCGCTGCATGGCGCAAGGGCCGCCGCGGTGAAAATGCGCGCGGCCTGTGCGCGAGACGCCGAGCAAGGGCCGCCCCGCAGCAAGGGCGTCGTCCCCCTGGGGGGAAGGTGCGAAGCGCCTCAGGGGGGTGCTCATATTTCCGCCATGGAGAGGGCCGACTCCATATCGACGGCCACGATGCGCGACACGCCCTGCTCCTGCATGGTCACGCCGATCAGCTGTTCGGCCATTTCCATCGCGATCTTGTTGTGGCTGATGAACAGGAACTGCGTGCCCTTGCTCATGCTGGACACCAGCTTGGCGTAACGCTCGGTGTTGGCGTCGTCCAGCGGCGCGTCCACCTCGTCCAGCAGGCAGAACGGCGCCGGGTTGAGCTGGAAGATGGCGAACACCAGCGCGATGGCCGTGAGAGCCTTCTCGCCGCCCGACAGCAGGTGGATGGTCTGGTTCTTCTTGCCGGGCGGCTGCGCCATCACCTGCACGCCGGAATCAAGGATTTCGTCGCCGGTGATGATGAGCTTGGCCTGGCCGCCGCCGAACAGCTCGGGGAACATGCGGCCAAAGTGCGCGTTCACGGTGTCGAAGGTGCCCGAGAGCAGCTGGCGTGTTTCGCCGTCGATCTTGCGGATCGCGTCTTCCAGCGTGTTCATGGCCTCGGTCAGGTCGGCCGTCTGCGCATCGAGGAAGACCTTGCGCTCGCTGGCGAGCTTGAGTTCGTCCAGCGCGGCGAGGTTCACAGCGCCCAGGGCGGCGATCTCGCGGTGCAGGCGGTCGATTTCGCTTTGCAGACCGCCCACGCGCACATTGCCGTCGGTGATCGACTGGGCCACGGCCTCGAGGTCGGCCTGCGCGTCGGCCAGCAAGGTGGTGTACTGCTCCAGGCCCAGGCGCGCCGCCTGTTCCTTGAGCTGGAATTCGGTGATGCGGGCGCGCAGCGGGTCGAGCGCGCGTTCGAGCTGCATGCGGCGCTCGTCGCTGGCGCGCAGCTTGGTGGTGAGGTCGTCGTATTCGCTGCGCTGGGCGCCGAGCGCTTTTTCGCGCTCCATCTTCACCTCCAGGGCGGCCTGCAGGCCACCTTGCGCGGCGGCGTCGGACAGGCGGGCCAGCTCATCGCGCGCGCGCTGCTGCTCGTCGGCCAGGGCCGTGGCCTGCTGCGTGGCGGTTTCGATGGAACGGTTGAGTTCGGCGCGGCGCGCCTCCAGGCTGCGCTGCGAGAACGTGGCCTCTTGTGCCTGGCGCTCCAGCGTGCGCTGCTGTTCGCGGCAGGCGGTGAGCTTGCGCTCGGCCTCGATCACACGGTCGCCCAGCTGGGCCTCGCGCTCCTGGCTGTCGGCCAGCTGCATGTCGAGTTCTTCAAAGCGCGCCTCGGCGGCCACGCGGCGTTCCTGCAGGTCGGCCAGCTGGGCCTCCACCTCGGCCAGGTCGCCGTCGATTTGCTGGCTGCGCGCGCGGGTCTGTTCGGCCAGCTGGGTCAGGCGCAGGGTCTCGACCTGCAGCTCGTGGGCGCGGCTCTGGGTTTCGGTGGCTTCGCGGCGCGCGACCACGAGGCGCTGCGAGGCATCGGCGTACGCGGCTTCGGCCCGCACCAGGGCCGTGCGCGATTCTTCGGCGATGAGCGCCTGCGCGCGCAATTCTTTTTCGAGGTGCTCGATCTCCTGCGCGCGGGCCAGCATGCCGGACTGCTCGGAGTCCTGCGCGTAAAAGCTCACGCTGTGGGCGCTGACCGCATGGCCGGTAGGAACAAACACCACCTCCCCGGGTTGCAGCGTGCCGCGGCGGCCCAGGGCTTCGTCCAGCGTGGGCGCGGTGTAGCAGCCTTGCAGCCAGTCGGTGAGCACGGCACGCAGGCCGGCATCGTTCAGGCGCAGCAGGTCCGACAGGCGGGCGTGGGGTGACGAGGTTTCGGGGTGGCCCGCGGCGGGAGCGCTGTAGAAGGCCAGGCGCGCGGGCGGCGCGTCGGTGCCGCCAGAGCCCAGGAAGCCACGCACCATGTCCAGGCGCCCCACTTCCAGCGCAGCCAGGCGCTCGCGCAGCGCGGCTTCCAGCGCGTTTTCCCAGCCGGGCTCGATGTGGATGCGGCTCCACAGGCCTTGCAGGCCGTCGAGCCCGTGTTTGGCCAGCCAGGGGCGCAGCTTGCCGTCGGTCTTGACCTTTTCCTGCAGCGCCTTGAGCGCTTCCATGCGCGCCGACAGGTCGGCCTGGCGCGCGCTTTCGGTGTTCACGGCCTGCTGGCGGGCGCGGCGGTCGTCATCCAGCTGGGGCACGGACTCCTGCAGCTCGTGCAGTCGGGCTGCCGTGGTCTCGGCGATCTCTTGCGCCTCTTCGAGCTGCTCGCGCAGGTTCGTCAGGCGGGCTTCATCGGGCGCGGCCAGCGCATTGCGGTCGGTGCGCAGGCGTTCGAAGCGGCTGTCGAGCTGGCGGCTTTGTTCGTCGATGCTGCGCTGCTCGGCGGCCAGCACGCCAATCTGCTGCTGCACCTGCACCACGCTGCTGCGCTGCTCGGCCGTGCGGCTTTGGGCCTGGCGCAGGGCTTCTTCCAGGTCGGGCAGCTGCATGGCCTGCTCTTCGACCTGGGCGGCCAGCATCTCGGCGCGCTCTTCGGCGTCCACACCGGCACCGGCCAGGTTTTCGAGTTCGATATCGGCCTCTTCCTTGCGGGCCTGCCACTGGGCGATCTGCTCTGCCAGCGTGACCAGGCGCTGCTCCACGCGCTGGCGCCCTTCGATCACGTAGCGGATCTCGGCTTCGAGCTTGCCGACCTCGGCCGTGGCCTCGTACAGCCGGCCCTGGGCCTGGTTCACCTGGTCGCCGGCCGCGTAGTGGGCCTGGCGGATGGTTTCAAGGTCGGACTCCACGGCGCGCAGGTCGGCCATGCGGGATTCGAGGTCGTTGACGGCTTGGAGGCCGTCCAGGCGCACCTTGTTCTGCTGCTCTTCGGCCTCGGCGCGCTTCAAAAACCACTGCTGGTGCTGCTTGAGCGTGGCGTCGGCCTGCAGGGTGTTGTATTTGGCGGCCACCTCGGCCTGCTTTTCGAGCTTTTCGAGGTTGGCGTTCAGCTCGCGCAGGATGTCTTCGACCCGCGTGAGGTTCTCGCGCGTGTCCGACAGGCGGTTTTCCGTCTCGCGGCGGCGCTCCTTGTACTTGGAGACACCAGCGGCTTCTTCGAGGAACAGGCGCAGTTCCTCCGGGCGCGACTCGATGATGCGGCTGATGGTGCCCTGGCCGATGATGGCGTAGGCGCGCGGCCCTAGGCCCGTGCCCAGGAACACGTCCTGCACGTCGCGGCGGCGCACGGGCTGGTTGTTCAGGTAGTAGCTGCTGGTGCCGTCGCGCGTGAGCACGCGCCGCACCGCGACCTCGCCGTACTGGCCCCACTGGCCGCCCGCGCGGTGGTCGGAGTTGTCGAACACCAGCTCCACGCTGGCGCGGCTGGCCTGCTTGCGGGTGGTGGTGCCGCTGAAGATCACGTCCTGCATGGACTCGCCACGCAGCTCGCTGGCCTTGCTCTCGCCCAGCACCCAGCGCACCGCGTCCATGATGTTGGACTTGCCGCAGCCGTTCGGGCCCACCACACCGACCAGTTGCCCGGGCAGCATGAAATTGGTGGGTTCAGCGAACGACTTGAAACCGGAAAGCTTGATCGAGGTAAGACGCACGGGTCAGGGAACGGGCAAAAAGAGAATGAAGGCGGGGGTGCAAAAGTGGCGCCAGGCGGACGTTCCAGGCCGGAACACCCAGGCCGCAGCAAGGGCGGAATGATACCGCGCCGCCTGCAGCCCCCCGGCCCCCGGCTGACGGGCAGGGGCACACGGCCGGGGTGCAGCGCAAACATTTGGCAAAAACCAGCTATTGCACTTATCCCGCCTTGATTTCATGCTATCTATTTTGACAAACTCTGTACCGGCAGGGTGGCGGGCGGGCTGGTGCGGGCCGGTGTGCCAGGGCTACGCGTGCTGCGCGCCCGTCCCATTCGTTTTGCGCACCAGCGCCTCGAACTCGGCCACCGGCACGGGCGGGCTGAACAGGTAGCCCTGCCAGGCGTGGCAGTGGTGGCGCTCCAGAAACTCGCGCTGGGCCTCGGTTTCCACCCCTTCGGCGATCACGCGCAGGCCCAGGCTGGTGCCCAGCGCCACCACGGTGCGGGCGATGGCGGCGTCGTTGGGGTCGGTGAGCACGTCGCGCACGAAACTCTGGTCGATCTTGAGCTGGTCCAGCGGCAGGCGCTTGAGGTAGGCCAGCGACGAGTACCCCGTGCCAAAGTCGTCCAGCGAGAAGCCCACGCCGTAGCCCTTGAGCTGGCCCATCTTCTCGATGGTGTCTTCCACGTCGTCCAGCAGCAGGCCCTCGGTCATCTCCAGCTTGAGCTGGTGCCCCTGGGCGCCCGAGCTGGCCAGCGCGGCCAGGACTTGGGCCACGAAATCGCCCTGGTGGAACTGGCGCGGGCTCACGTTCACCGCCAGGCTCAGCACGGCCAGCTCGGGCTGCGCGGCCCAGCGGGCCAGGCACCCGCAGGCCACCTGCAGCACCCATTCGCCCAGCGGGAGGATCAAGCCTGTCTCCTCCGCCAGCGGGATGAAATGCGCGGGGGAGACAAAACCGTCGCGTGGATGGCGCCAGCGCAGCAGCGCCTCGGCACCGGTGATGCGGCCCCGGTCGATCTGCGGCTGGTAGTACAGCTCGAACTGGCCCTGCGCCAGGCCAATGCGCATGTCGCGCTCCAGCGCAGCCCGTGCGCTCACGGCGGCCTGCATCTGGGGGTCGTAGAAGCGCAGCGTGTCGCGGCCGGCGTTCTTGGCCTGGTAGAGCGCCAGGTCGGCGCGCTTGAGCAGTTCGTCCACGGTCTCGCGCATGCCGCTGAAGATGGTGACGCCCATGCTCAGCGAGCTGTGGTGCGCGGTGCCGTTGAGCATGTAGGGCTCGCGCAGGGTGGCCAGGATGCGCTGGCCCACTTCTTCGCTGCGGGCCGCGGCCTCCTCGGGGTTGTCGCCCAGGTCTTCCAGCACCACGACGAATTCGTCGCCTCCCTGGCGGGCGACGGTGTCGTCCTCGTGCACGCAGCCACGCAGGCGGTGCGCCACCTGCAGCAGCAGGTGGTCGCCGCTGTCATGGCCCCGGGTTTCATTGAGTGTCTTGAAGTTGTCCAGGTCGAGCAGCAGCAAGGCGCCGCTGCGCCCGTGGCGGGCACTGGTGGCCAGCGCCTGCTGCAGCCGGTCCATGAGCAGGCGGCGGTTGGGCAGGCGCGTGAGCGGGTCGTAGTAGGCCAGGTGGTTGATCTCCTCCTCGGCCGCCTTGCGCTGGCTCAGGTCCTGCATGGTGACCAGGTGCCCGCCTTCCACCTGCACCCCCGAGACTTCGACGGGGCGCAGCTGCCCGTCATGGCAGCGGATGAGGTACTCGGCGCCGGGGATCACGCCGTCGCCGGCCTGGGCGCTCTGCGCCGCCTCGCGCCAGCCCTGGCGCACGGTTTCGCGCTCCTCGCGCTCCGGGAACGCGCGCTCCCACCAGGTGTCCACGTCGGGCACCTCGGCCTCGGTGTACCCGCAGATCTGCACGTAGCGCTGGTTGCGAAAGCTGATGCGCCCGTCGGGCTGCACCAGGCACAGGCCCATGGGCAGGCGCTCCAGAATGCCCCGCAGCCGGTGTTCGTTGGTGCGCAGGGTGTCCTCCATGCGCTTGCGCGAGGTGATGTCCTGCACCACGGCGATGTGGTGGTCGGGCGTGGCCCCGGGCACCCACATCGGCGACACGGTGAGGTCGACCCACACCGAATGGCCGCGCTTGTGGATGTAGCGCTTTTCCAGCCGGTATTCGGGCACCTCCCCTGACTTGAGGCGCTCCAGGTGCTGCGCGTCCGTCTCCAGGTCGTCGGGGTGCGTGATGGCCCGGATGTTGAGCTCCTGCATCTCCTCGGGGCTGTAGCCCACGATGTCGCCATAGCGCTGGTTGGCGCGCAGGAACCGGCCGGTGGAGGTGTCCAGCAGCGCGACCCCCACGCTGGCCTGGTTGAACAGGGCGCGAAAACGCTCCTCGCTCTCGTGGCGGGCCTCGTCCGACGCCTGCGCGCGCACCAGCGCCATGGTGCGCTGGCGCACCAGCAGCCCGACCGTGGAAGCCAGCAGGAGGGACACCAGGATGCCCCCCAGCCCCGCCAGGACCGGCAGCCGCGCCTCGGACGGCGAGAGGAACGAGCGCGCGGGATGGAAGGTCAGGCGCCAGCGCCGGTCGTGCACGAGCAGGTCGCGCACAAACGGCTGCGCATCGGGCAGCGCCGCCGACGACTGCGCCAGCAGGGGCCGGACGGTGGTGTCGGTGGAGCCCGCGCGCACCGAGCCATGGTCCTCCATCGACACGGCAATGCCGTTGAGCAGGCCCTGGCTCCCCAGCGCCTGCACCAGGTCGAACACCCGGATGGTGGACGCCACCGCGCCCAGGAAGCGCGGCTCCGGCGTGCCCGCCGTGTAGTCGAACACCGGCACGCGGATCACGAAGCCCGCGCGGTGCTTGTCCTCCTGCAGCAGGTCGAACGGGGCCGAGGCCACCGTGTGGCCGCTGTCCCGGCTGTACTGCATGGCGGCCAGGTTGGTGGGCTGGGCGCTGATGTCCAGGCCCAGCACGCTTTCATTGCCCGCCATGGGCCACAGGTACTCGGCCACGAAATACTCGGCCCGCTCGCCCGGTGGCCGGATGGCGAAGTCGGGGTAGCCGTGGGTGGACAGCGAGGTGTCGGCGCGCACCCGGGCTTCATAGGCGGCTCGCTCGGCGCCCGGCACCCAGCGGGTGAACGACAGGTTGCGCACGCCGGGATACCGCTGGCCCACTTCCAGGTCGCTCGCCGCGCGCTCGAACTCCGCGCGGGTCAGGTGCGGATTGGCCGTGAACAGGCCGCGCAGGCCGTTGACGACTTCGGTATGCCCCTCGATCCGCTGGCTCAGCGCGTCGGCGAACGCGCGGGCCTCCTGCATGAACCGGGTCTGCCCGGCCTGGGCCACCGAGTCGGCCTGCTGCCAGGCCAGCCACAGGCTGACCGCCACGCCCAGCACGGCCACGCCCAGCCCGGCCAGCCAGTGCCGATAGCGACCGTCTGGCGTCAAGGAAGCCATGGCAGGAAACGGGTGGGCATGCAGAATCAGAACAGCGTCTGGGCCGTGGTGGTGGGTGGTGTTGCGGTGGGTTGTTGGCCGCGCCAGGGCCCGGCCGCAAGGCGCAGGATAGCGGCAATCCGCAGCCCTTTGGAGCAACCTGCGGCAGAACAACTGGTTACCAATGAGTTATTTGGTGGAAAGTGCCGTCAGCGCAACACCCTCATGCGCCAGCAGCTATGAATTGATGAGCACATTTCATAACCTGCGTCAGGACGCCGGCCCCGTGCGGCTGTCGGCCACGGGGTACGGCGCGAACCGGCTCCAGTTCTCGTTCACGTCCAGCGCCCGGCCAATGGGAGGAAACGCGCGCTGCGGGCAGGCGTCGCGCTCGCACACCTTGCAGCCCATGCCGATGGGCACGCCCCCGTACGGGTTCGCGAGATCCAGCCCCTGCGAATACACCAGCTGCGGCGCGTGGCGGACATCGCAGCCCAGCGCCACCGAGAACTCCTTGCCCGGCGCCCCCCAGCCGCCGCCGCCGCGCGAGACCGTGCGCGCCACCCACAGGTAGGCGCGGCCGTCGGGCATGCGCGCCAGCTGGGGCACGATGCGCCCGGGCTGGGCAAACGCCTCGTACACGTTCCACAGCGGGCAGGTGCCGCCGATCTTGCTGAAGTGAAAGTGCGTCGCCGACTGGCGCTTGGAGATGTTGCCCGCCCGGTCCACCCGCACGAAGAAGAACGGCACCCCGCGCGCGCTGGGCCGCTGCAGGGTGGACAAGCGGTGGCACACCGTCTCGAACCCCACGCCGAACTGGTGGCCCAGCCGGTCCAGGTCGTAGCGCACGGCTTCGGCCGCGCGCAGGAAGGCCGTGTACGGCAGCACCAGGGCGCCCGCAAAGTAGTTCGCCAGGCCGATGCGCGCCAGCGCCCGGGCCTGGTCGCCGGACAGTCCCGCGCCGTCGGCGATGCGCCGCAGCAGCGGCCCCTGCTCCAGGAACGCCAGCTGCGTCGCCATCTGGAAGGCGCGCTGGCCCGGCTCCAGCCCCGCGGCGAGCTTCAGCACCCGCGTCCCGGGCTCGAAGACGCGCTGCGCATTGCCCGGCAGTGCATCCGCCGCGCTGCCCACCCGCACGCCATGGGCGGCCAGCAGCCGCTCCGCCAGGCCCTCGTCCGAGCGCCCGGGCTGCAGCGACCAATCGGCGGCGCACTGCTCCGCCGCGTCGTCCAGCTCGGCAATATGGTTCTGCCGGGCAAAGAAAAAGTCGCGCACTTCTTCGTATGCCATGGGGGGGTGGCCTTGCAGCGGCGGCATGCCGCGCTCGTCGCCCAGGCCCCACTGCGCATTGAGCGCGCCCAGGGCTTCCAGCCGCTCCAGGGCCTGCCGGTGGCGCTGGTGCAATGCCAGCAAGGTGCGGGCCACGGCGGGCATCCCGGCGGCCAGCTCCCGGATTTCGGCCAGCGAGACGGCATCGCCCGCCCCCTCCCCGCCCAGGCCCGCGGGGAGGTCGGCCAGCACCTCGCGCAGGCCCGTGATGAGGCGCGCCTCGTCGTCGTCCGAAAAGCGCTGCACATCCACGCCGAACACCGCGTTGATCTTGAGCAGCACCGGCACCGTGAGGGGCCGCTGGTTCTGCTCCAGCTGGTTGAGGTAGCTGGCCGACAGGTCCAGCGCGCGTGCCAGCGCAACCTGCGTCATGCCGCGTTCTTCGCGCAGGCGGCGCAGGCGCACGCCCATGAAGGTTTTTCTCATCGCAAGGTCCAGGGGTCAAGAAGATGAATATTTGCAATATTTGCAAATCATCCAGAAATACTTCGCAATCATTCGCCGATTCAGGGGTGGTGCCGCGAATCCCGGGTGCGTACATTGCGAATCATGCACCAAGCGACCCACCCCCACCAGCCCCCCGGCACCCAGGCGTTCACCGAAATGGTGTTCCCCGGACGCACCAACCACTACGGCACCCTGTTTGGCGGCCAGGCGCTGCTGCTCATGGGCCAGGCCGCTTTCGTCACGGCCAGCCGGCATGCGCGCAGCGCCGTGGTGATGGCGCGCTGCGGCGGCGTGGACTTTCTGGCGCCCGTGCCCCAGGGGCAGGCGCTGGAACTCCAGGCCCGCGTGGTGCGCACCGGTGCCAGCTCAATGACCGTGCAGGTCGAAGGCGCGGCACATGACCTGGCCTCGGGGCGGCACCTGCCCGCCCTGTGCGGCACGTTTGAAATGGTGGCCGTGGACGCCACGGGCCGCCCCACCCCTTTTTCCCCGATGGAGACACCATGAGCGATACCGCAACCCCGAGCACCAGCGCACCCGCGGGCTTCAGGCCCAAGAAATCCGTCGCCCTGTCGGGCGTGACCGCCGGCAACACGGCGCTGTGCACCGTGGGCCGCACGGGCAACGACCTGCACTATCGTGGCTACGACATCCTGGACATCGCCGATGTCTGCGAGTTCGAGGAGATCGCCCACCTGCTGGTGCACGGCAAGCTGCCCACCGCCGCCGAACTGCGCGGCTACAAGGCACGCCTGAAAGCGCTGCGCGGCCTGCCGGCCAATGTGAAGGAGGCGCTGGAGCAGCTGCCCGCCAGCAGCCACCCCATGGACGTGATGCGCACGGGCGTGTCGGCCCTGGGCTGCGTGCTGCCCGAGAAGGACGGGCACCACACGCCCGGCGCGCGCGACATCGCCGACCGGCTGATGGCATCGCTCGGCTCGATGCTGCTGTACTGGTACCACTGGTCCACCCAGGGCAAGCGCATCGAGGTGGAGACGGACGACGACTCCATCGGCGCGCACTTCCTGCACCTGCTGCACGGCCAAAAGCCGCCCGCCGCGTGGGAGCGCGCCATGCACACCTCGCTGAACCTGTACGCGGAGCACGAGTTCAACGCTTCCACCTTCACCGCGCGCGTGGTGGCCGGCACCGGCAGCGACATGTACTCGTGCATCACCGGCGCCATCGGCGCGCTGCGCGGGCCCAAGCACGGCGGCGCCAACGAGGTGGCCTTCGAGATCCAGAAGCGCTACGACAACGCCGACGAGGCCGAGTCCGACATCCGCCGCCGGGTGGAGGCCAAGGAGGTGGTGATCGGTTTCGGCCACCCGGTCTACACCGTGAGCGACCCGCGCAACGAGGTCATCAAGCGCGTGGCGCGCCAGCTCTCCGAGGATGCCGGCAGCACCAAGATGTTCGACATCGCCGAGCGGCTGGAGTCGGTGATGTGGGAGGCCAAGAAGATGTTCCCCAACCTCGACTGGTTCAGCGCCGTGAGCTACCACATGATGGGCGTGCCCACCGCGATGTTCACGCCGCTGTTCGTCATCGCGCGCACCAGCGGCTGGGCGGCGCACATCATCGAGCAGCGCATCGACAACAAGATCATCCGCCCGAGCGCGCACTACACCGGCCCGGACGACCTGCAGTTCGTGCCCATCCAGGACCGCAAGTAAATTCGCCCCCCAGCGGCGACGGACGGTGCCACCGTCCGCGCCCGCCCCACGCCATGAACACCCTCTTCCGCAAGAACCTGCCCGGTACCGATCTGGACTATTTCGACGCCCGCCAAGCCGTCGAGGCGCTGCAGCCCGGCGCCTGGAACCGCCTGCCCTACACCGCGCGCGTGCACGCCGAGAACATCGTGCGCCGGGCCGACCCGGCCATCGTCGGCGAGTGCCTGGTGCAGATCATCGAACGCAGGCGCGAACGGGACTTTCCGTGGTTTCCGGCACGCGTGGCCTGCCACGACATCCTCGGGCAGACCGCGCTGGTGGACCTGGCGGGCCTGCGCGACGCCATCGCGGCCCAGGGCGGCGACCCGGCCCAGGTGAACCCCGTGGTGCCCGTGCAGCTCATCGTGGACCACTCGCTGGCCGTGGAGTGCGGCGGCTTCGACCCCCATGCGTTCGAAAAGAACCGCGCCATCGAGGACCGCCGCAACGAGGACCGGTTCCACTTCATCGAGTGGACGAAAAAAGCGTTTTCCAACGTCCAGGTCATCCCCGCGGGCAACGGCATCATGCACCAGATCAACCTGGAGAAAATGTCGCCCGTGGTCCATGCGGACAACGGCGTGGCCTATCCCGACACCTGCGTGGGCACCGACAGCCACACGCCGCACGTGGATGCCCTGGGCGTGGTCGCCATCGGCGTGGGCGGCCTGGAGGCCGAGAACGTGATGCTGGGCCGCGCCAGCTGGATGCGCCTGCCCGAGATCGTGGGCGTCAAGCTCACCGGCCAGCGCCAGGACGGCATCACCGCCACCGACGTGGTGCTGGCCCTGACCGAGTTCCTGCGCAAGTCCAGGGTGGTGGGTGCCTACCTGGAGTTTCATGGCGAAGGCGCGGCCAGGCTGACCATTGGCGACCGCGCGACCATCTCGAACATGGCCCCCGAATACGGCGCCACCGCCGCCATGTTCAGCATCGACGCGCAGACGCTGGAGTACCTGACCCTCACGGGCCGCGCGGCGGAGCAGGTCAGGCTGGTCGAGACCTACGCGAAGCACGCCGGCCTGTGGTCGGACTCGCTCAGGGAGGCCGTGTACGAACGCCATCTGGAGTTCGACCTGTCCAGCGTGGTGCGCAACCTGGCGGGCCCGTCGAACCCGCATGCGCGCGTGGCCACCGCCGATCTGGCGGCCAAGGGCATCGCGGGCGCCTGGCGCATGCCCACGCCGGAAGAAGGCACGATGCCCGACGGCGCCGTGATCATCGCGGCCATCACGAGCTGCACCAACACCTCCAACCCGCGCAACGTGATCGCCGCCGCCCTGCTCGCCCGCAATGCGAACCGGCTGGGCCTGGCGCGCAAGCCCTGGGTCAAGACCTCGCTGGCCCCCGGCTCCAGGGCCGTGGAGCTGTACCTGAAGGAAGCCGGCCTGCTGCAGGACCTCGAAAAGCTGGGCTTCGGCATCGTGGCCTTCGCCTGCACCACCTGCAACGGCATGAGCGGTGCGCTCGATCCGGCCATCCAGCAGGAGATCATCGGCCGCGGCCTCCACACGGCCGCCGTGCTCTCGGGCAACCGCAACTTCGACGGGCGCATCCACCCCTATGCCCGGCAGGCGTTCCTGGCCTCGCCGCCGCTGGTCGTGGCCTATGCGATCGCGGGCACGGTGCGGTTCGACATCGAGAACGACGTGCTCACGGTGGTGGACGGCAAGCCCGTGCGCCTGAGGGACATCTGGCCCGCCGACGAGGAAATCGACGCCGTCGTGAAGGCCGCCGTGAAGCCCGCACAGTACCGCGCCGTGTACGAACCGATGTTCGCCATCCGGCACGACGACGGCCAGCGCGTATCGCCGCAGTACGGCTGGCGGGCGCAGTCCACCTACATCCGCCGCCCGCCCTACTGGGACACCGAAGGCGTGGGCGCGCTGGCCGCGAACCCGCGCACCTTGAAGGGCATGCGGGCGCTGGCCCTCCTGCCGGACAACATCACCACCGACCACCTCTCGCCCTCCAACGCCATCCTGCCCGACAGCGCGGCCGGAGAGTACCTGCACAGCATGGGCCTGCCCGAGGAGGACTTCAACTCCTACGCCACCCACCGCGGCGACCACCTCACCGCCATGCGCGCCACGTTCGCCAACCCGCAGCTCGTCAACGAGATGGCCGTGGTGGATGGCCAGGTCCGCAAGGGCTCGCTCGCCCGGGTGGAGCCCGAAGGCCAGGTCATGCGCATGTGGGAGGCCATCGAAACCTACCTGCACCGCCGCCAGCCGCTGATCATCATCGCCGGCGCCGATTACGGCCAGGGCTCCAGCCGCGACTGGGCCGCCAAGGGCGTGCGCCTGGCGGGCGTCGAAACCGTGGTGGCCGAGGGCTTCGAGCGCATCCACCGCACCAACCTGATCGGCATGGGCGTGCTGCCGCTGGAGTTCAAGGACGGCACCACGCGGCGGACCCTGGGGCTCGACGGCACCGAAACCTACGACGTGCAAGGCCAGCCGCAGCCACGCGCCACGCTCATGCTCGTCATCCGGCGCAAGAATGGCGAGGTGGTGAACGTGCCCATGGCCTGCCGCCTGGACACCGCCGAGGAAGTCTCCGTGTACGAAGCGGGCGGCGTGCTGCAGCGCTTCGCCCAGGACTTCCTGGCCCAGAATGTCAAGCAAAAACAGCCCCTGGCGCAGTCATGACAAGCGCTGACTGCTATCAAATTTGAAAAATCCGACATGACGACACTCTTTGCGCCACAGATCCGGATCCCCGCCACCTACCTGCGAGGCGGCACCAGCAAGGGCGTTTTTTTCCAGTTGCAGGACCTGCCCGAGGCGGCCCGGCAGCCCGGCGCCGCGCGCGACGCGCTGCTGCTGCGCGTGCTGGGCAGCCCCGACCCCTATGGCAAGCAGATCGACGGCCTGGGCAATGCCTCGTCGAGCACCAGCAAGGCCGTGATCCTCAGCCGCAGCACGCGCCCCGGCCATGACGTGGACTACCTGTTCGGCCAGGTCTCCATCGACCAGCCCTTCGTGGACTGGAGCGGCAACTGCGGCAACCTCTCGGCCGCCGTGGGGCCCTGCGCCATCCACATGGGGCTGGTCGATGCGGCGCGCGTGCCGCGCGACGGCACCGCCGCCGTGCGCATCTGGCAGGCCAACATCGGCAAGACCATCGTGGCGCACGTGCCGATGGCCGCCGGGCAGGTGCAGGAGACGGGCGAATTCGAGCTGGACGGCGTGACCTTCGCGGCCGCCGAGGTACAGCTTGAATTCCTCGACCCGGCGGACGAGGGCGAGGACGGCGGCGCGATGTTCCCCACGGGCAACCTGGTCGACCGCCTGGACGTGCCGGGCGTCGGCAGCTTCCACGCCACGCTGATCAACGCGGGCATACCGACCATCTTCCTCAATGCCCGGGACATCGGCTGCACCGGCACCGAGCTGCAGGCCGCCGTCAACGGCGACGCGCAGGCGCTCGCGCGCTTCGAGGCCATCCGCGCGCACGGCGCGCTGAGGATGGGCCTGATCCGGGAGCTGGCCGAGGCCGCCACGCGCCAGCACACGCCCAAGATCGCCTTCGTGGCACCGCCCGCCGGCTACACGGCCTCCAGCGGCAGGCGCGTCGAGGCGCAGGACGTGAACCTGCTCGTGCGGGCGCTCTCCATGGGCCAGCTGCACCACGCCATGATGGGCACGGCGGCCGTGGCCATCGGCACCGCCGCCGCCATCCCGGGCACGCTGGTCAACCTCGCGGCGGGCGGCGGCCCGCGCGGTGCCGTGCGCTTCGGACACCCGTCCGGCACGCTGCGCGTGGGCGCCGAGGCCGCACAGGTCGACGGCCGGTGGCAGGTCACCAAGGCCGTGATGAGCCGCAGCGCCCGCATCCTCATGGAAGGCTGGGTCAGGGTGCCCGTCCCCTGAGCGGCGGCGCGGTTTCAGGAAAAGTGCGGCACGCCTGCGTGCCGCCATTGAACCAACAGCGAAGAAGAAAATGATGAACACCAAGCAGCGACTCAAGTCCCTGGCCGAAGCCCGCCGCGGCATCCTCGTGCCCGGCGCGTTCAACGCCCTCTCCGCCCGCGTCGTGGCCGACCTGGGCTTCGAGGCTCTCTACGTCACCGGCGCGGGCGTCACCAATATGTGGTTCGGCCTGCCCGACCAGGGCTTCATGGGCCTCACGGACATCGCCGACCACACGGCGCGCATCCGCGACGCGGTGGAGCTGCCGCTCATCGTGGACGCCGACACCGGCTTCGGGAACGCGCTCAATACCTACCATGCGGTGCGCACGCTGGAGCGCGCGGGCGCCGACTGCATCCAGCTCGAAGACCAGGTCAGCCCCAAGCGCTGCGGGCATTTCAACGGCAAGGAGGTCATCTCCACCGAGGAGATGCTGGGCAAGATCCGGGCGGCGGTGGACGCGCGCCGCGACCCGGACACCCTGATCCTGGCCCGCACCGACGCCTGCGCCACCCAGGGCTTCGAAGCCGCCGTGGAGCGCGCGCAGCGCTACGGCGAGGCCGGCGCCGACATCCTGTTCGTGGAGGCCGTGACCACGGCCGAGCAAATCCGCACCCTGCCCCGGCGCCTGGCCGACAGGCCCCAGCTCATGAACATGGTGATCGGCGGCAAGACCCCCATCGTCAGCGCCGAGGAACTGGCGGGCCTGGGCTACGGCATCGTGCTGTACGCCAATGCCGCGCTGCAAGGTGCCGTGGCCGGCATGCAGAAGGCGCTGGCGGTGCTGCGCGAAACCCGGCGCATCGACGAAGACCCCGCCCTGGTCGCGCCCTTTGCAGAACGCCAGCGCCTGGTGCGCAAGCCCGAATGGGATGCGCTGGAGCGCAAATACCAATAAAAAGCAGTCCTGGCGCTTGCTGCAAAAGCGCAAGCAGCTACATATTCAATAGCAATCAAACGGCCTGACGCCACGCGGTGCGGCCAATCCGCGGGCGTCAAGCCAGCGCGCGACGGCGTAGCGTTTTACGCACACGCCACGGCACAGCCGCGGGCCGCGCTGCACAATGGGTTTTCCGTACCTTGTGCGCGCCCTGCCAATGCAAAGCATTTCTTCCGCGAACATCGTAGACCTGCTGCTGGATGCCGTCTGCATCGTGCAAGCCGACAGCCGGATCGTGTTCGTGAGCCCTGCCTTCGAGCGCATCTTTGGCTATGCGCCCCAGGAGGTGGTGGGGCGGCGCATGCTGGACATGGTCCACCCCGAAGACCTCGAGGCCACCGAGCGCCAGGCGCGCAGCGTGACCGAGGGCCATCTGCAGCTTCAGTTCGAGAACCGCTATGTGCGCAAGGACGGCACCGTCGCGCACATCCGCTGGACGGCGCGCTGGCTGCCCGACCGGCAGCTGCGGCTGGCCGTGGCCCACGACATCACCGAACGCAAGTTCACCGAGTCCATGCGCGGGGCGATCTACGCGATCTCCGAAGCGGCGCAGACAGCGCCCAACCTGGATACGCTGTTCGGGCGCATCCACCACACCGTCGGGCAGCTGCTGCCCGCCACCGATTTTTCGGTGGCGCTGTACGACCGCGAGAACGGCGCTCTGAGCTTTCCCTACCACGTGAGCGACGGGCTGCCCATGCCCGCCCCCATGGCGCTGGTGCGCGATTCGCTGTGCGCCGAGGTCATCCGCAACGGCAGCACCCTGCTGCTCACGCCCACCACGCGGGCCGGGCTGCCCGTGGAGGTGCCGCACGAACACCTTCCGCTGTACTGGCTGGGCGTGCCGCTGCAGACACCGCAGGGCGCCATCGGCGCGCTGGTGCTGCAAAGCCATACCGGGCAGTACCGCTACACCGACAAGGACAAGGAGCTCCTGCAGTTCGTCTCCACCCAGGTCGCGGCCGCCATCGAACGCCAGCAGATGCACGAGCGCCTGGAGCACATGGCGCAGTACGACCAGCTCACGCACCTGCCCAACCGCCAGCTGTTCCTGGACCGACTGAAGACCGCCCTCGCCCGCGCCCGGCGGGACCAGGGCCAGCTGTCGCTGCTGTTCATCGACCTGGACCATTTCAAGGACGTGAACGACACCCTGGGCCATGCCATGGGCGACCTGCTGCTGCAGCGGGTGGCGCAGCGGCTGCTGGAATGCGTGCGCGGCTCCGACACCGTGGCCCGCCTGGGCGGCGACGAGTTCGTGGTGCTGCTCGAGCATGGCCCCGCGCAAGGGCACACCACGGCGGTGGCCGAAAAGATCCTGGCGGCATTCGGCCAGGCCTTCGACCTGGAGGGCACGAGGCTGGCGATCCACCCCAGCATCGGGGTGGCCCTGCACCCCGAGCACGGCAGCGAGGTGCACCACCTGCTGGGCCACGCCGACGCCGCCATGTACCTCTCGAAGAAAAACGGGGGCAACCAGGTGCGGCTTGCGCCGCAGCCCCGCGCGGACAGGGGCCCGTAGCGGCCTGGGCCGCCCGCACCACCGGACCGCCATGCACGCCCCACGCCCCGGCGACACCTGCGCCGCGCCCACGCCCCGCCGCCGCGCGGCGGCCCTGCAGTTGCTGAAGCGGCTGGGCCTTGCCGTGCTGGCCTTGCCGGTGGCGATGGTCCTCACGTTCGCGGCCTTTCCGTTCTGGTCGTGGCTGGAGCGCACGACCGGCATCGAAAGCATGGGCCGCGAAGGCCCAGCCAGCTGGTGCTACCTGGCCACCTGGGGGCTGCTCGCGCTCGCCCTGGCGGGGCCGGCCCTGCTGCGCGCCGTGCGAAGCCTGCGCCCGGCCCGGGGCCACCGGGCGGGGCACTAGCCACCGCCCGGCAAGCCGCTGCGCCACGCCCCCCGGCGGCTGGCGGCGATGTCGCTGCACAATGCGCCTTTCGCACCCGCGCCCTTCACCCACGGCCTACGGCCCCGCCCCCATGCTCTACAACGCCCTCAAGCTCGCCCATGTCCTGTCCATCGTGGTGTGGATAGGAGGCATGGTGTTCGCGCATTTCTTCCTGCGCCCCGCCGCGCAGTCGCTGGAGCCCGCGCAGCGCGTGCGGCTGATGCACGACGTGCTCCAGCGCTTTCTCGCGGCGGTGTCGGTGGCCGTCGTGGTCGTGCTGGCCAGCGGGCTGTGGATGATCGGCCGCGTGGCCAGGCAGGCCGTGCAGGCCGGCGGCTCGTTTTCCATGCCGCTGGACTGGACCGTCATGGCCACCCTGGGCCTGGTGATGATGGCCATCTTCGGCCACATCCGCTTCGCGCTGTTCAGGCGCCTGCAGCGTGCGGTGGCCGCCTCGGACTGGCCTGCCGGCGGCCAGGCCCTCGCCAGCATCCGCAGCTGGGTGGGCGTCAATCTGGCGCTGGGCGTGGTCACGATCGTCGTCACCCTGCTGGCCTGACGGCGCGCCGCCGCTTCCTGCCCATGCTCACGCACAAGCAGCTGCGCTACTTCGTGGACATCGTGGACGCGGGCAGCTTCAGCCTGGCGGCCGAGCGGCTGTTCATCGCCCAGTCGGCGCTGAGCCGCCAGGTCAAGGACATGGAACAGGCGCTGCAGGTACCCCTGCTCGAGCGCGGCACGCGGCACCTGCAGGCCACCCCCGCGGGGCGGTCGCTGTATGCCGACGCGCGCCGCATCCTCGCCGACCTGCAGCAGGCCGCCGTCAACGCGCGCGATGCGCAGCGCGGCATCGAGGGCACGGTGCACCTGCTGCATGCCAGCTCGGTGCCGCTCACGCCCGCGCTGCAGTCCTTTCTGCGCCGCCATCTGGCGCAGCACCCGGGGGTGTCGGTCGAGGTATCGCAATCCTCGTCCGAGCACCAGGCCCCCGACATCGCCCAGGCGCGCGCCGACATGGGCCTGGCGCGCGCGCCGGTGCTGCGCCGCTACCCCGGCATGCACTATGAGCCGCTGTACACCGAGGGGCTGGTGGTGGCCCTGCCCCCCGGCCATGCGCTGGCGCAAGCGCCCGAGATCGCACTGGGCGACTTGCGCGGGGAGTCCTTCGTGGCCACGCCCCACCTGGACCGGGGCGGCCTCAGCCACCACGTGGCCCAGCTGTGCCGGGCGGCCGGGTTCGAGCCGCGCAGCGCGCGGGTACGCTCGCGCAAATGGTCGCAGCTGGCCCTGGTGCAGGGAGGTTTTGGCGTGGCGGTGATGCCCGAATCGCTGGCGGCATGGGCACCGCCGGGTGTGCCCGTGCGCCCACTGGCCGGGAGCACGGGTCACCGCACGGCGGTGCTGGTCTTGTGGCGCCAGGACGCAGCGCCCCTGGTGCAGCAGTTCGCGGATGCCATGGTGCGCAGCTTCGCCCCGCTGCCACAGGCCCCCGGCTCCCACCCGCCTGCGGGCTGAACCCAGCTGATTTCGAGATAGATACCCGCCCCATTCGGTATTGGATGTGCAGGGGGACCGCCGGTAGAGTGCATCGCATTCGTCCACCGTGCCTGTTGCCCCCGCCACCATGCCGCTCTCCACCCTTGCCGACTTTCTGCCCGCCGTCCAGCCGTGGCAACTGGCCCTCATCTGCGCGGGGGTGACCGCCGCCTACGTGATCTTCGGCATGGCCGGTTTCGGCACCGCCCTGGTGGCCGGGCCGGTGCTGGCCCACTTCATCCCCGTCGCGACCATCGTGCCGCTGCTGGCGCTGCTCGATTTTTTCGCCGCCGCCACCAACATCGCACGCGACCGCCATGCGGCTGACAGCGCCGAGCTGGGCCGCCTGGTCCCGTTCCTGGCCGCGGGCAGCCTCGCGGGGGCCGCGCTGCTGCTCTGGGGGAGGCCCGATGCACTGCAGTGGGCCCTGGGCGCATTCGCCACGGGCTATGCGCTCCATGCGCTGAGCGGCCACAAGCCCCGGTCGGCGCTGCCCCCGCGCGCGGCCCTCCCCTTTGGCTTCATCGGCGGCATCTTCTCGGCCCTCTTTGGAAGCGGCGGTTTTCTCTATGCCATCTACCTGGCGGGGCGGCTGGACGACAAGGACCGTATCCGCGTCACGCAGTCCACCCTGATCGGGCTGAGCACGCTGACCCGCGCGGTGCTGTTCCTGCTGGCGGGTGTGTACGCGCAGGCGCCGATGCTGGTGCTGGCGGCCGCGCTGGTGCCGGCCATGCTGCTGGGCACGGCCATCGGGCGGCGCATCACGCTGCGCCTGTCGCGCGAACAATTTCTGCGCGTGGTCCACGGGGTGGTGCTGTGCTCGGGCGTGCTGCTGCTGTGGCGGCAGTGGGCGGGCGCATAGCCGCAGGCCCCGGCCGCCGGTTCACCTACTTGGGTTGCGGACAAGGGCCCGCCGGCGCGCGCGCCGCGCCCCGGTCCTCTACCATCGGGCGAAGAGGAGCCGCGCTACGTGTTCAAGTTTTTCGAAAACCGCCTTCCCCCCTATCCCCCCGCCGAACCCCACCTGCCCCCGAAGGACTTCATGGCCTTCGTCTGGGATGGCACGCGTGGCCTGCGTGGCTACGTCGCCACGATGGCGGGGCTGTCCGCCGCCATCGCGGTGTACGAAGCCCTGCTGTTCGCCGTGCTCGGCCATGTGGTCGACTGGCTCTCCACCGTCGCACCCGGTGCGCTGTGGACGCAGCACAAGGCCTCCATCCTCGGCATCACCGCGCTGCTGCTGGGCTCCGTGGGCCTGGTGGCGCTGCAGACGGCCATCAAGCACCAGGTGCTGGCCATCAACTTCCCGCTGCGCCTGCGCTGGAACTTCCACCGCCTGATGCTGGGCCAGAGCATGGCCTTCTATGCCGACGAGTTCGCGGGCCGCATCACCACCAAGATCATGCAGACCGCGCTGGCCGTGCGCGACATGATCTTCACCACCACCGACGTGGTGATCGGCATGGGCGTCTACCTCGTCACCATCCTCGTGCTGCTGGCCGGGTTTGACGTGCGGCTGCTGGCCCCGTTCGCCGCCTGGATGGTGGCCTACGGGCTGGCTTGCTGGTATTTCGTGCCGCGCCTGGGCAAGGTGGGCAAGGCCCAGGCCGATGCGCGCTCGGTGATGACCGGGCGCATCACCGATGCCTACACCAACATCGCCACCGTCAAGCTGTTCTCGCACACGCGCCGCGAATCCGAATTCGCGCGCGCGGCCATGGACGCCTTCAAGCTCACCGGCTACGCGCAGATGCGCCTGGTGAGCCTCTTCGAGATCGTGAATCACATCCTGGTGGTGGTCATGATCCTGGGTGCGTGCGGCACGGCGCTGTGGCTGTGGTCGCTCGGCGAGGTGGGCGCGGGCGCCGTGGCCGCCGTCACCGCCATGACGCTGCGCGTGTCGGGCCACGCGCACTGGGTGATGTGGGAGATGACCACCCTGTTCGAGAGCGTGGGCACCATCCAGGACGGCATCAACACGCTGACCAGGCCGCGCACGGTGGTGGATGCACCCGATGCCCAGCCACTCGCCGTGACCCAGGGCGAGGTGCGCTTTGACAACATGAGCTTTGCCTATGGCAACGGCCGGCCCGTGATCGACGGGCTGAACCTGGTCATCCGGCCGGGCGAGAAGATCGGGCTCATCGGCCGTTCGGGCGCCGGCAAGTCCACGCTGGTGAACCTGCTGCTGCGCTTTCACGACGTCAGCTCGGGCCGCATCCTCATCGATGGCCAGGACATCGCCCACGTCACGCAGGACAGCCTGCGCCGCTCCATCGGCATGGTGACGCAGGACACCTCGCTGCTGCACCGCTCCATGCGCGACAACATCCTGTACGGCCGCCCCGACGCGAGCGAGGCCGACCTGCACAAGGCGGCCGAGCGCGCCGAGGCGGCGGACTTCATCGCCACGCTGACCGACCTGCAAGGCCGCACGGGCTACGAGGCGCATGTGGGCGAACGCGGCGTGAAGCTGTCGGGCGGCCAGCGCCAGCGGGTCGCGATCGCGCGGGTGATGCTCAAGGACGCGCCCATCCTGCTGCTCGACGAAGCCACCAGCGCGCTCGACTCCGAGGTGGAGGCCGCCATCCAGCAAAGCCTGGACAGCCTGATGCAGGGCAAGACCGTGATCGCGATTGCGCACCGCCTGTCCACCATCGCGGCCATGGACCGCCTCATCGTGATGGACGCGGGCCGCATCGTGGAAGAAGGCACGCACGCGCAGCTGCTGGGCCAGGGCGGCGTGTATGCACGCCTGTGGGGGCACCAGAGCGGCGGATTCCTGGGCGAATCGGAAGAAGACTGACAGCCACTGCCTCGCCGCCCAGCCAGCCAGCCGGGCTGCCTGCCACCCACGCGACAGCACGGCACCGGCCTGTCGCCCAGGCGGCTGTGCGCGGCCCGCGCACGTTCTACCGTTGCAGCCCTGCACGGGCCATGGTGGCCTGGCCAACCGAAGGAGACGATCCGATGATCAAGGTCACGGCGGTGTACCGCTGGCGCGAAGGCGCCACGTTCAACCACGACTACTACCACGGCGAACACATGCGCATCGCCCGCGCGGCGCTTCAGCCCCTGGGCCTGGTGCGGCTCGAGAGCGACCGCGTGCTCTACCCCGGCGAGCCCCGCCCCGGCCAGGTGGTGGCGCTGACCAACGCGTTCTTCAGCGACCTGAAGCAGGCCCAGGCCGCAGCCAGGCAAACGGCGGCGCAACTGACGGTGGACATCCCCAACTACACCAACATCACGCCCGAGTCCTACTTCGCGCAGATGCTGGCGCACGAGGTGGCAACGGCCTGAGAGCGCGTCGATCCACCGCTCGCGCACGGCCTTGGGCAACAGGCGCACACACCGCCCTGCCCGGCCCCGGCACGGCGGCCAGCACGTGGCACGCGGTGGACGGCCAGTCCAAGGCCCGGGGAAGGCAACCGGCAGCGCCGCCTGGCCCCACATGGATAAAAATAGGCCCTCGCGCAGGTTTGCATTGCGCATCAAGCTATAAATTTAATAGCAACATACATTCCAGGCCGCAGCTCCATGACCACCAGCACCCCCATCCCACTCGACATGCCCGCGCCCACCGGCGACCAGCTCAAGGCCAGCCGCGCCGCTGCCGGGCTCAGCCAGGCCCAGGCCGCGGAATTGATGGGCTATCCGCTGCAGACCGGCAGCCGGGGGGG
This sequence comes from Acidovorax sp. GW821-FHT10E04, assembly GCF_059415185.1. Taxonomy (NCBI): domain Bacteria; kingdom Pseudomonadati; phylum Pseudomonadota; class Betaproteobacteria; order Burkholderiales; family Comamonadaceae; genus Acidovorax; species Acidovorax sp. GW821-FHT10E04. The sequence goes on along the minus strand of NZ_JBWKMT010000001.1, from coordinate 648,483 downwards.
CGTGCAGTCGCGCACCTGGCAGGCGCTGGAGAGCACCACCGACGAGCGCAACATGCAGGGGCCCGTCTACGCGATGTTCCTGCTGCTCACGGGGCAGCATCCCGACTACGTGCTGGCCCGGCGCTCCGGTGCGGCCCCATCCGCCGTCGCCCCATGAAAAAAGCGGAACGGTCCAAAGACCCTTCCGCGAACTGCTTGCAGGGAGATCGCCGAAACAGCGGGTGGCTCAGTCCACCTTGATGTTGGCGGCCTTGATCACCTGGGCCCACTTGTCCACCTCGGCCTTCTGGAAGCTGGCGATCTGGGCGGTGGTCATGTCGGCCGGCTCCATGCCAAAGCCCTTCAGGCGGTTTTGCATGTCGGGCTGGGCCAGGATCTTGCGGATCTCGTCGTGCAGGCGCGTGACGGTGGGCGCGGGCGTGCCGGCCGGCACGAAGATCGCCTGCCACGACTGCACCTGGAAGTCCGCCAGGCCATTCACGCCCGATTCGGCCACCGTGGGCACGTCGGGCATGGAGGCCAGGCGCTTGGGCGAGGTCACCGCGATGGCGCGCAGCTTGCCGCTCTGGATGTGCGGGGCGGCGACCACGGTGGTGTCGAACATCATGTCGACCTGGCCGCTGATCACGTCCTGGATGGCGGGGCCGCTGCCCTTGTACGGGATGTGCGTGAACTTCACGCCCGACTTGTAGGCCAGCAGTTCCACGGCCAGGTGCTGCGAGCTGCCGGTGCCGGCGGAGGCCGACGACAGGCCGCCCTCCTTGCCCTTGGCGGCGGCCAGCACGTCCTTGAGCGTCTTGTGCGGGCTGTTGGCCGACACCACCAGCACCACCGGATTGGTGCCGATCAGCGTCACGGGGCTGAACGACTTGATGGGGTCGTAGCCCAGCTTCGGGTACAGGCTGACGTTGATGGCGTGGGAGCTGACGGTGCCGCCCAGCAGCGTGTAGCCGTCGGGCGCGGCGCGCGCCGCGGCTTCCGAGCCGATGCTGCCGGCCGCGCCACCCTTGTTCTCGACCACCACGGTGGTCCCCAGGGCGGTGCCCAGTTGCTGGCCGATCAGGCGGCCGAGCGTGTCGGTGGTGCCGCCAGCGGCAAACGGCACCACGTAGCTGATGGGCTTGCCCGTGGGCCAGGTGCCCTGGGCGGCGGTGGGCAGGCCGATGAGGCCCACGGCGGCAGCCAGGGCCGCTGTGTGGATGAGGGTTCTGCGTTGCATGAAGGGTCTCCTGGTTTGTGGATGGTGGATGGCGGGACCGAATGGAAGAACCGTTCAGGCATTTCCACGGTTCAGTCCGTCTCAAGGCAGGTCAACGATCTCGACCCAGTTGGGGTTCTTGCCCGCTGGCACGCGCGTGGGGGTGCCCGGAACGCCGGTGGCAGGGTCGATGGGGTGCAGCGACACCTGGTGGGACTCCTGCCCCGCCGCGACCAGGAAGCGGCCCGAAGAGTCCACCGCAAAGCCGCGCGGGGACTTTTCCGTGGGCACCTGGCCCAGCGGCTGCAGCTGGCCCGTGACCGCGTCGACGCGGAAGCTGCTGAGGGTGCTGGAAGTGCGCTCCGACGCATACAGCGTGCGGCCGTCGGGCGACAGGTGAATGTCAGCGGCCCAGGGCTTTCCCGCAAACCCTGCGGGCAGCGCCGTGGCGCGCTGCACTGGGCGCAGCGTGCCCCGCGCCGAGTCGTAGGCCAGCACGTGCACGGCGGCGTCCAGTTCGTTGAGCACATACATGAAGCGCTGGCCCTTGTCCCACACGAAGTGGCGCGGGCCCGACTTGTCAGGGGCGACGGTGGTGAGGGCGGGCTCGTGCGCGCTGAGCCTGCCCGTCTCGGCATCGAAGCGCCAGGCCGAGAGGTTGTCTCCGCCCAGGCTGGTGGCGAACACATGGCGGTTGGCGGCATCCGCATGGATGGCATGCGCATTCGGCGCCGTGGGAATGAGCTGCTGCACCGCCCCCACCGCGCCGTCCTTGCCAATGCTGTTGACCGTGATCTTGTGGCCGGGGTACGAGGCCGCGAACAGCCAGCGCCCGGTGGCATCGGTGTCGATGTTGGCCATGCTGTCGGCCAGCGGCGCCTCGCCCAGCTTGCGCAGCTTGCCGCTGGCGGGATCGATCGCCAGGTTCACCACCCTGAACGGCTGTGAGCGCAGCGCCACGTACAGCATCTTCTTGTCCGGGCTCACGGCCATGGGCATCGCCATACCGCCCAGCGGCGTGGTGTCCACCGGCTTGAGCGCGGCGGCACTGCGGTCCAGTTCGAACACCGACACGTCCTGGCTGTCCGCGTTGGAGACATAGACCCAGGTAGCGGCCCAGGCGCCCGGCGTGGCCAGTGCGGCGGCCACGGCAACGGCCACATGCGCCAGCCGTGCGGCCCTGCGGCGGGAGCGAAGTGCTGCAATCATCCGTATTCCTTGGGCAGATGGCGGCGAAGGCTGGGGAACAGCGCACTCGCGTTGCCATGGTGGTCGTTTCCCGCCGGGCGATTTCACGGCCTGCCGGGCGCGGGGTGGGAGTCTTTTGTCATATGTCGTCATACAACAAAGAGGCGATTGTGGAGCCACTCCCACCCGGAACCCTAAAGGGATTACCCGAAGTTTCTTGACACTCGATTGGTGCGCCGAGCCCCTGTCGCCATAAGGAAACAGCCTCCCAAAACCCTGGTACTTACCCTGATTTTTTAAGGGTAAACCCGACATTTCCAGGCTGGTCGGTTGTTTTGGATCGCGTCTAGTTGTACGATGACTAACAACAATCCATGCAACGGAGACATTCCATGACCTTGAACCGACGCGCCATCCTCCTGGCCTGTACCGCCGCCCTGGCAGCAGCCTCCGCCACCGCCCAGACGGCGGAATGGCCAGCAAAGACGCTGCGCATCGTGGTGCCCTACCCTCCAGGCGGCAGCTCGGACATCATTGCGCGCTCGATCAGCCAGTCGCTGTCCGAGGCGCTCAAGCAGACCGTCATCGTCGAGAACAAGCCCGGGGCCAACGGCAACCTGGGGGCGGACTTCGTCGCCAAGGCCGAGCCGGACGGCTACACCATGCTGCTGTGCGACGTGGGCGCGCTGGCCATCAGCCCCTCGGTCTACACCAAGCTGTCGTTCGACCCCTCCAAGGACCTGCGTGGCGTGACCATGCTGGCCTACTCGCCCCACCTGCTGGTGGTGCACCCTTCGGTGCCCGTGAGCAACCTCAAGGAGCTGGTCGCCTACTCCAAGAAGAACGACCTGAACTTTGCCGTCACGGCCACCGGCAGCGCTCCCCACCTGGCTGGCGTGGCGCTGGAGCGCGCCAGCGGCGCGCGCTGGCAGTACATCCCCTACAAGGGCGGCGTCACCGCCATCCAGGACACCGTCGCCGGCCAGACCCAGGTGCTGATGAACGGCATGCTGGCCACCCTGCCCCAGGTGCAGAGCGGCAAGCTCAAGGTGCTGGGCGTGTCCAAGTCCACGCGCATGCCCCTGATCGGCGACGTGCCCACCATTGCCGAGCAGGGCGTGGCCGGCTACGAGTCCGGCACCTGGCAAGGCGTGCTGCTGCCACGCGGCACGCCCGATGCCGTCGTGCAAAAGCTCAACAAGGCCCTCATCACCGCCATCCGCGCACCCGAGATCCGCTCGCGCCTGGCCGGCCAGGGCGCCGAGGTGGTGACCATGACCTCCGCCGAGCAGGACCAGTTCTTCGTCAAGGAGCGTGCGCGCTGGGCCAGCGTGGTCAAGGCCGCCAACATCAAGCTCGACTGAGCACTTCACACCCCCCTGTTTCATTCACCTTTCTCCCTCGTTGCAATGACCATGACCCCGCAAGACCTCAAATCCATCATGGGCTCCGGCCTGCTGTCCTTCCCCATCACGGACTTCGACGAGCAGGGTGAATTCCGCCCCAGGACCTACATCGAGCGCCTGGAATGGCTCGCCCCCTATGGCGCCAGCGCCCTGTTCGCCGCCGGCGGCACGGGCGAGTATTTCTCGCTCTCGGGCCCCGAGTACGGCCAGGTCATCAAGACCGCCGTGGACACCTGCCGTGGCAAGGTGCCCATCATTGCCGGCGCCGGCGGCCCCACCCGCACCGCCATCGCCCATGCCCAGGAGGCCGAGCGCCTGGGCGCCCACGGCATCCTGCTGTTGCCCCACTACCTGACCGAAGCCGGCCAGGAGGGCCTGATCGAGCATGTGGCCGCCGTGTGCAACAGCGTGAAGTTCGGCGTGATCGTCTACAACCGCGACCGCACCAAGCTCACCGCCGATTCCCTGGCCATCCTGGCCGACCGCTGCCCCAACCTTATCGGCTTCAAGGACGGCGTGGGCAACATCGAGACCATGTCTTCCATCTTCATGAAGATGGGTGACCGCTTCTCCTACCTGGGCGGCCTGCCCACGGCCGAGGTGTATGCGGCGGCCTACAAGGCGCTGGGCACGCCGGTGTATTCGTCCGCAGTGTTCAACTTCATTCCCAAGACGGCGATGGACTTCTACAAGGCCGTGGCGGCAGACGACACGGCCACCCAGCATAAGCTGCTCAAGGAGTTCTTCATGCCCTACCTGGCCATCCGCAACCGGGTGGAAGGCTATGGCGTGAGCATCATCAAGGCGGGCGCCAGGATCGTGGGCCATGACGGTGGGCCGGTGCGCGCGCCGCTGACGGACTTGAAGCCCAGCGAGATGGAAGAGCTCAAGGCGCTCATCGACAAGCTCGGCCCGCAGTAAGCGCGCCGAGGGGCCTGGCAAGCCAGGCCCCTTTTCTTTGGTTGCATTCCACCACGCGCCTGGCCGTGCACGGGCGCGTGGTGCAGCCGTGGCACGCACACACATCCCCAACACCACAACGGAGACAGACAAGATGTTCAAGCAAATCGTTCTCGCCACGGCCGCCGCCTTGGCCATTGCCGCGCTCACGGGCTGCGCCGCCAGCGCACCCGCTGCATCTTCGGCATCGTCCGAGCAATCGGTGGCCGCGGCTGCGGAAAAACTGCGCGTGGCCATGATCGATCCCACGCCCACGGCCCTCGCCCAACTCGTCGCCGACGACCTGAGCTACGGCCATTCGGGGGGCCGCGTGGACACCAAGGACAGTTTCATCGGCGACCTGATCGCAGGAAAATCCGACTTCGTCACCATCGCCATCTCCGACCAGACCATCAAGGTCGTGGGCAACACTGCCATCGTGCGCCACACCCTCACGGCCGATACCAATGACTCGGGCAAGCCCGGCAAGGTGCAGATCAAGATCCTGGGCGTGTGGCAGCAGCAAGGCGACCAGTGGAAGCTGCTGGCGCGCCAGGCCGTGCGCGTCGCGGCATGATGTAGACACATCGGGGCGGCTGTGTGCCGCCGTATGCCGCCCGTTGCATTTTTTGGCACTGCTGCCCCACGAAACCATGACCACGACTCCCCACCGCATCCTGCAAATCGGCCGCCTGCCCCTTCCCGCGCTGGAGGCCGAACTGGCGGCCCGTTACAGCGTCGCCTGCCTGGCCGAACAGCCCGATCCAGCGGCTTTTCTGGCGTCACACGGTGCGGAGTTCACCGGGGTGGTGACCACCGCCGCCATCGGCTTCAAGGGCGAGGTCATCGCCGCGCTGCCCCACCTCCAGGTCATCAGCAGCTTTGGCGTGGGCTTTGACGCGCTGGACATCGATGCGGCCAAGGCGCGTGGCGTGCAGGTGGGCTACACGCCCGGCGTGCTCAACGACTGCGTGGCCGACATGGCGTTTGCGCTGATGCTGGATGTGTCGCGCAACCTTGCCGCCAGCGACTGTTTTGTGCGCCGTGGCGAATGGCCGAAGGCCAGGTTTGCGCTCGGCAGCCGCGTGTCGGGCAAGCGCCTGGGCATCGTGGGCATGGGCCGCATCGGCCAGGCGGTGGCCGATCGTGCGGGCGGCTTCCGCATGGAGGTGGGCTACCACAACCGTCGGCAGGCCGAGGGCTGCGCACTCCCTTATTTCGAGTCCTTGACCGCGCTGGCGCAGTGGGCCGACTATCTGGTGCTGACCGTGGCGGGCGGCGCTGGCACGCGCCACCTCGTCAACCGCGATGTGCTGGATGCCCTGGGGCCGAACGGCTACCTCGTCAATGTGGCGCGCGGCAGCGTGGTGGACGAAGCCGCATTGACCGAAGCGCTGACCGAACGCCGCATCGCCGGTGCAGGGCTGGACGTGTTCGAGAACGAGCCCACCGTGCCCGCCGCGCTGATGGCGCTGGACAACGTGGTGCTGACGCCCCACACCGCCAGCGCCACGCACGAAACCCGACGCGCGATGGCCGACCTGGTGCTGGAAAACCTGGAATCGTTCTACACCACCGGTGCCGTGCTGGCGCCGGTGCCTGGCACCTTGGTACTTGAGTAAGCCGTAAACAGCGCCTCCGTGCCTGGCTCCTCGCCCTGCAGCACCGGAGACGCCCCCGCAGGGGGGAGGCACGAAGCGGCTCAGGGAGTCACTTCAGCCTGTCGCGCGAGATGTCCATGATCATGCGCGTGGCCAGGTACAGGCGCGGCACGATGGTGTTGATCTGCACGTACTCCGCATCATTGGAGTGGGCGCCGTAGCCCGACAGGCCCATACCCTCCACCACCGCGCCCTTGGTCTTGAGCGCCGCAAAGGCCGCATCGGTGCCGCCCCCGGTGGCTTTCTCGACCACATTGAGCGGCAGGCCCAACTCCTGGTAGATGACCTTGCCGTAGCCGGCCACGCGGCGGGATGCGTCGCTGGCCTCCAGCGGCGGGCGGCGCACTTCAAACTTCACATCCACCTTGGAGGCTGGCAGCAGCTTGCTCTTGACCTTCTCTTGCAAGCTTTTTTCCAACCCATCAAAGTCGGACACGCGCAGCGCACGCGCATCGGCCTGGGCCGTGGCCTCGGCGGGGATCACGTTGCGGTTGGTGCCTGCCTTGGATACCGTCCAATTCAGCTTGAGGCCTTCGTCCGTTTTGGACAAATCCTTCATCTGCAGCAGCTGGTGCGACAGTTCGTACAGCGCATTCACGCCATCCTCGGGCTTGGCCCCGGCGTGCGATGCCTTGCCCTGCACCGTGAGGTAGGCCGCCCCGATGCCGCTGGTGGCCAGGCGCAGCGTGCCGTCGGTGCCGCCGCCTTCGAACGACAACACCACGTCCTGCTCGGACGCCACACGGGTGATGGTGCTGCGCCAGCCGGGCGAGCTGATTTCCTCGTCGCCATTGATCAGCACGGTGAGCGTGCCGTAGTCCTTGAAGCTGAGCTTTTGCAGCAAGGCCACGGTGTGGATGATGAGCGCGATGCCCTGCTTGTCGTCCGAAATGCCCAGGCCATAGGCCCTGTCGCCATCGATGCGGAACGGCTGGCCTTTGAGCATGCCTTTCAGGTACACCGTGTCCATGTGCGCGATGAGCATGATCTTCTTGCTGCCCGTGCCCTTGAACACGGCCTGCACGGCAGGGCCCACCTTCTCGGGCGTGTCGTCCAGGCGGTAGATGTCGCTGGTCTGCAGCACGTCCACCGTGCCGCCCAGTTGCTTGAGCTGGCTGGCAATGCGCTCGGCGATCTGATTCAGGCCTTCGATGTCCTTGCTGCCGGACTCGATGTGCACCAGGTCGCGCAGGGTGTCGAGCAGCGGCTGCTGCTCCTTCTGGGCCAGCGCATGGACATCAGCCACCGGCGCAGCGTGGGCCAGGGCGGCGGCAAACGCCAGCGCCAGCGAGGCCATCAGGGGGCGGACAAACGAAGGGGCTGAGTGTGGGCGGCGCTGCGGATGGTGCATGGTGCAAAGGCTCGGTGAAGGGATGAGGAAAGCGATTATGGAGTCTTGCAACACCAATTTCAAACACTGATCCCCCTTGCAATGTTTCGGTCAGCGCCTGCGCGCCAGACTCAGCCCGCGGGCGCAAACACCTCGGGACCCAGCCGTGACTTGTAGCCCCGGGGTTCGAACAGCCACATGCCATACAGCGGCAGAGATTCCGCCAGCCGCAGGGGCGCCACCAGCGTGGACGCACCGCCCAGCAACGCAGGGTGCGGCACAACAGCCAGCAGGTCGGACTGCGCCACCAGGTGCAGCAGGCTGGCAAAGTCGGGGCAGCGCACGGACATCTTGGGCGCGGGCATGCGGCGCACACGGTGCGCTTCCGTCAACACATCCACCGGCCCGCTGACACTGGGCCCCACACAGGCCCACGCAGCGCCCTGCAGTTGCGCCAGCGACTGGGCCCGGACCCATGGGTGGCCCTTGCGCGCATAGACCTGGGGATGCAACTCGTACAGGGGGCGCTCCGTCACATCGGGATGCGCAAACTTGCGCGGTTTGGGGGCAATGACCGCATCAAAGCGCCGCTGCAGCAGGCCCTCCAGCAGACTGCCTTCATCGGCCGTCGCCATCTCCAGCGAGCGCCGGGCGTTGGGCAGGCACCAGCTGGCATACAGCAGCGGGCCACAGACCAGCGCCGCTGAAGACGTGAGCCCTACCCGCAGCAGGTAGCGGTCTGCCGCAGCCACTGACGCGCGGGGCAGCGCCTCAACCCCTTGTGCCAGGTGCAGGGCCTGCGCGGCTACAGCCCGGGCCAGGTCGGTGGGCACATGGCGGCGCCCTTCCTGCACCAGCAAGGGCTTCGCGAAGTGGACTTGCAGTGCCTTCATGCCATGGCTGATCGCAGGCTGCGACACGCCGCAGGCCTTGGCCGCCAAGGCGAACGAGCCCTGTTCGATGACCGCACGGAGGTATTGCAGGTAGCGCAGATACATAAACACCTTTTATGTACAAGCCACCATTGTCTCTTGTCGTGCGGCGCGGAGTTGGCGAAGCTACGCACTCCACTCCACGCCCTTTGCATCGCCACGTATGAGCCATTCCCCCATCGACACCGTCCGCACCTACCTCGCCCACCTGCATGCCAGTCATACCGACGGGCTGATTGCCTGTTTTGAAGACGATGGCATGGTGCATTCGCCCTTTCTGGGCACCATGCGCGCGAGGGGCTTTTTCCAAAAGCTCGCCCAGGCTTCCAGCCGCAGCGTGATCACCGTGCTGGATCTGTTCGCCTCCGCCCAACCAGAAAGCGGCGGCGCCGTGCGGGTCGCCGCCTATTTCCGCTACGACTGGACCTTGAACGATGGCCGCGAGGTGACTTTCACCTGCGTGGATGTGTTCACGTTCGACGCGGGCAGCACCCGCATCCGCGACATGAACATCGTCTACGACACCCACCCGCTGCGCGAAGAGGTGGGCGACAAGTACGCGCCGGATCCGATTATCACAACAACTCCACGCCCTTGAGCGTGACAAAACTCGTCTCGCGCGTGACCTGCACAAAGTCCTGCAGGTACGGCTTGGCCGACAGGCTGGGCAGGCAGGCGGCGTGCAGTTCGCCCCGCAACCCCCGGGCTCCGATGGGCCTGGCCGTCACATACCCCCGGTCCAGGTAACTCTGCACCGCCCACAGCGGCAGCGCCGCCACGCCGCGCCCGCTGGCCACCAGCTGCAGCATGGCCACCGTCAGCTCGGTGGTGCGGCGCGGCGGGCGCACCCCGGCGGGCTCCAGCACCTGGCGGATCAGGTCCAGCATTTCGTCCGGCACGGGGTAGGTGATGATGGTCTGGTCGGCAAAGTCCTGCGCCATCAGGTGCGGCCTGGCGACCAGCGGGTGCGTGTTGGCCAGCAGCGCGCGGATCTCGAAGCCAAACAGCGCGTGGTAGTCCACGCCCGCCTCGTCGGCATCCACCTCCGACACGATGGCCACGTCGGCCCGGCCCTGGTGCAGCAGGCCCACGGGGTCGGCGTGAAAGCCGCTCACGATGTCCAGCTCCACCTCGGGCCAGCGGGTGCGAAACGCGTCCATGGCGGGCATGAGCCAGTCAAAGCAGGTGTGGCATTCCACCGCAATGCGCATCTGCCCGCCCTGCCCCAGCACCAGGCGGGCAATGTCGCGCTCAGCCCCTTCCACCTGGGGCAGCATCGCATCGGCCAGCGCCAGCAGGCGTTCGCCCACGGCAGTGAACTGCGGCGGGACGGACTTGCGCTCAAACAGCGGCTGGCCGTAGCGGTCCTCCAGCAGCTTGATCTGGTGCGACAGCGCCGACTGCGTGAGGTTGAGCAGCTGCGCGGCCCGCACCAGGCTGCCGCTGTCGCGCAGGGCGACCAGGGTGCGCAGGTGGCGCACTTCCAGAATCGACTGATTCATTATTAATTTTCAAGTTGATCGCATAAAACTTTCGTTTGAATAATAAACGAGCCCGCGCGACCATCGGTGCCTTCATTGCACTGCTCCATTCAGAAGAAGGAAATCACCATGTCGCTCGCCGCCCAATCCTCCTCTCGCCCTGTGCTCACGCACACCCTGGGTTTTCCGCGCATGGGGGCGCAGCGCGAACTGAAATTCGCGCTCGAGTCCTTCTGGCGCGGCGACAGCACCGAGGCCGAGCTGCAGGCCACCGCCGCCCAATTGCGCCAGTTGCATTGGCAGGCGCAGGCCGATGCGGGCCTGGGTTGTGTGACGGTGGGCGACTTTGCGCTGTACGACCACGTGGCCAACCACATCCAGCTGCTGGGCTGCGAGCCTGCGCGCTTTGGCTTTGACGCCCACACGCCCGAGCTGGCGCGCTACTTTGCGATGGCGCGGGGCGTGTCGGCCCACGCCGCCGAAGACCACCAAGGCTGCAGCGCCGGTTGCACCGCAAAGCACACCACCGGCCAGCCCGCGCTGGAGATGACCAAGTGGTTCGACACCAACTACCACTACCTCGTGCCCGAGTTCAGCGCCCACACCCAGTTCCACCTGGCCAGCGAACGCCTGTTCGCCGAAGTGGCCGAGGCCCAGGCCCTGGGCCACCGCGTCAAGGCGGTGCTGCTGGGGCCGCTGAGCTTTTTGTGGCTGGGCAAATCCAAAACGGCGGGTTTTGACCGCTTCAGCCTGCTGGAGTCATTGCTGCCGGTGTACGAAACCGTGCTGGCGCGCCTGAAAGCCCAGGGCGTGGAATGGGTGCAGATCGACGAACCCATCCTGGGCCTGGACCTGCCCGACACCTGGCGCCATGCGTTCGAACCCAGCTACTGGCATCTGGCGCGCAGCGCGCCCAAGTTGCTGCTGGCCACGTACTTCTCGCCACTGGCCGAAAACCTGCGCCTGGCCTGCCAGCTGCCCGTGGCGGGCCTGCATGTGGACGCCGTGCGCGCGCCGGATGAGTTGGTGGGCGTGGCGGACTGGCTGCCCTCGCACAAGGTGCTGTCGGTGGGCATCGTGGACGGCCGCAACATCTGGCGCACCGACCTCGATGCCGCTCTGACCAAGCTGCGCCCTGTGGCCGACAAGCACCAGGGCGAGCTGTGGGTGGCACCGTCGTGCTCGCTGCTGCATGTGCCGTTCAGCTTAGAGGCCGAAACGCAGCTGGATGCCGAAGTGAAATCCTGGCTGGCGTTTGCCGTCGAAAAGCTCGACGAGCTGCGTGTGCTCTCCACCGCCTTGTCGCAAGGCGAGGTTGCGGTGGACGATGAATTGCACGCCGCCCGCATCGCCCTGGCCGCCCGCCGCGCCAGCCCCCGCGTTCACCGTGCCACCGTGGCCGCCCGCCTGGCCGCCGCTGCGCCGGGGGCCGACCAGCGCCACGACGCCTTTCCCGCCAGGCAAAAGGCACAGCGCGCACGGCTGAAACTTCCGCTGCTGCCCACGACCACGATTGGTTCGTTCCCACAGACGGCCGAGATCCGCGCCGCACGCGCCGCCTTCAAGCGTGGTGCGCTCGACGCGGCCCACTACCAACAGAAGATGGAGGCCGAAATTGCACTCGCAGTGCGCAAGCAGGAAGCGCTGGGCATTGATGTACTGGTGCACGGCGAGGCCGAACGCAACGACATGGTCGAATACTTTGGCGAGCAGCTCGACGGCTTTGCCTTCACCGCCAACGGCTGGGTGCAAAGCTATGGCTCGCGCTGCGTGAAGCCGCCCATCATCTACGGCGACGTGGCCCGCCCCACGCCCATGACCGTGGCCTGGACGCAGTACGCGCAGAGCCTGACCGACCGCCCCTTGAAGGGCATGCTCACCGGACCCATCACCATCCTGCAGTGGAGCTTCGTGCGCGACGACCAGCCGCGCGCCACCACGGCCGACCAGATCGCCTGGGCGATCCGCGACGAGGTGTGCGATCTGGAAGCCGCAGGCATCGCCATCATCCAGATCGACGAGCCCGCGATCCGCGAGGGCCTGCCGCTGCGCCGCGCCGGGTGGAAGAGCTATCTGGAGCGCGCCACCCGCGCCTTCCGCATCAGCGCCAGCGGCGTGCGCAACGACACGCAGATCCACACCCACATGTGCTACAGCGAGTTCAACGACATCCTGCCCGCCATCGCGGCCATGGATGCCGATGTGATCACCATCGAGACCAGCCGGTCGGACATGGAACTGCTGCAGGGTTTTGGCGACTTCAAATATCCCAACGAGATCGGCCCCGGCGTGTACGACATCCACTCGCCCCGCGTGCCCGGCGTGCAGGAGATGGCCGCGCTGCTGGAAAAAGCCGCCGAGGTGGTGCCCGTGGAGCACCTGTGGGTAAACCCCGACTGCGGCCTCAAGACCCGGGGCTGGCCCGAGACCGAAGCCGCGCTGCGCCACATGGTGCAGGCGGCGCAGGAAGTGCGCGAGCGGCTGCTGGAGGAAGCGGCCCTGGCATGACGGAGGCCCGACCGCGAGATCGCCTGGCCGCCCACTCAGCCCGCAGCGCCCTTCATCTCCGCCAATTTCACGAGGACCAGCAAAGCGTGGTTGAGGGGCGTGGGCACGCCCAGGGCGGCCCCGCGCCTGACGACGTAGCCGTTCAGATGGTCGATCTCGGTGGGCTTGCCCCGCGCCAGGTCCTGTGCGGTGGACGAGAACTGGCCGGGCATGGTGGCAGCGATGCCGCGCACGGCGGCCTGCACGTCGCCCGCAATCGTCACTCCGTCCGCAGCGGCCACGGCCAGGCATTCGGCCACTATGTCGGCGATCACCTGCGTCACGCCGGGCACCTGCACCAGCGGGCCATAAGGCTGTTGCGACAGGGCCGAGAGCGCGTTGTACGCGCTGTTGAGCACCAGCTTGGCCCACAGCGCACCGCGCACGTTGTCTGACACCTGGGTGGGGATGCCCGCCGCCGTGAGCTGGCGGGCGGCCTCGCCGCTGCGTGGCGATGGCGCAATCACCAGCTCGCCCCGGCCATGGTGCACCACATGCCCCGGGCCGCCCATGGCGGTGGCGACGTACACCACGGCGGCGGCCACGGGGGTGCTGGCGCCGAGCACGGCGCGCACGCGCTCGTCGTTGTCCACGCCGTTCTGCAGGGTCAGCACCAGCGCGCCGGGCGCCAGGTGCGGGCGCATCCCGCGCGCGGCGTCCTCCGAGTCCGAGGACTTGACGCAGAACAGCACCACGTCGGCCCCCAGCACCGCGCTGGCCTCGGTGCTGGCCGCCAGCGGCACCTGCACATCCAGCACGGCTGTCTGCAGGCGCAGCCCGCGTTCGCGCACAGCCTGCACATGGGCGGGCCGGCCAATGAGCGTCACCGGGTGCCCGGCGCGTGCCAGCAGCGCGCCGTAGTAGCAGCCCACCGCCCCCGCGCCCATGACGGCGATGCGCAGCAAGGGGCCGGGGGTGGGCGGGGCGCTGGAGGAAACGGCTGTGGTCATGGAAAGTCCGGGGGACACAAAAAGAAGGCTGGGCCGATGGGCCTTGAGACTATATCGGGCGATCGGCCGCCCGCCCGCACGCTCATGCGCCGCGCAGCACGCGCTCCGCCCACCTGCCCGCCCCCAGGAAGAGGAAACCCACCAGCACGAAGCCGCCCAGCAGGCCAGCCGCATTGCGCAGCACCGTGGCATACCCCAGGGCGTTCACATCGATGAACGGATACGGGTAGCTGCCCAGCCACACGCCACGCACCAGCGCATAGGCAAAGTACGCCAGCGGGTAGGCGCAGGCTGCGAGAGGCACCCACCACCGCAACCCGCGCTTGCCGGGCGCGGCCCCCAGCCAGTACAGGCCGAACAGCACGGGCACCGCGTAGTGCAGCAGCACATCGGCCAGCCTCTGCCAGCCCTGGGGATCCCAGATGTTGCGCAGCAGGAAGTGGTAGGCCAGGCCCACCAGAACAATGCTGATGGCGGCACACGCCTGCACCGGCGCGCGCGCGAAGAACCGCCCCCAGGAGGAGGCTGCGGCCGCCGCCGGCAAGGTCAGCACCAGGGCCACCAGGATGTTCGTGAGCACGGTGAAGTACCCCAGATAGGCCACCAGGCCCTGCACGGCGGACTGGCCGCCGGCCAATGCAAGCCGCAGGGAAAGCACCAGCTGGAGCAGCACGGCAAACCAGACAAGCAGTGCAAGGGAAAAGGTGGCCCGCCTTTCGGCCGGGGTGGGGCGCGCGGCGTGCGCAGACGGGGGTGGCGAAGGATTCAAGGGTGTGCCCTGCTCTCGATGGGATGTGCCAGCACCATAGCCCAAAGGCCGTGGCACGGCCATCTCACCCAGGGACGGAAGTTGCAATAACCCCTGGCAACAACTCGGGAATCAGTTGATTGCAAAGACAATCATTGTCTAGTCAATTAAATTCCTGCCCATGACTTCCGCGCGCCCCACCCCCTCGATCCAGGGCTTCTACAGCCCCGACCACCTCCAGCCCGAGGACAGCGTGGGCTACCTCATGCGCAAGGTGATGTCCTCCATCCGCACCCAGGCGGATGCGCAGCTGGCTCCGCGCGACCTGACCTACGCCCAGTGGCTGCCGCTGTACAAGATCTCGCGCTGCGACAAGACCACGGTGGCCAGCCTCGCCCGCGACCTGGAGACCGATCCGGCGTCGATGACCCGGGCACTCGACCGGCTCGAAGCCAAGGGCCTGGTGCTGCGCGAGCGTTCCACCACGGACCGCCGCGTGGTGCAGCTCGCGCTCACGGCCGAAGGCCAGGCCGTGGCCGCCCAGGTGCCCGCCGTGCTGGCGGACGTGCTCAACGGCCACCTGAGCGACTTCACCCACGACGAATGGCAGCTGCTGCTGCGCATGCTGCGCCGCATGCTGGCCAATGGCGAAGCGCTGCGCCAGCAGCCGCCCGCGCAGCCCTGATCGCGGTGCCCCGTACTTTTTTCGAATCCCTGGAGATTGACGTGTCCCAACCCACCCCCTTTTCAACCCGCGCCGCCGTGGCGGCCCACTTCGCCGTCTCGGCCGTCGCGCTGGCGGCCGCCCTGTTCCTGGTCGGCTGCGCCAGCCCCGGGCCGGCACACACGCCGCTGGCACAGACCACGCCCGCCGGGGCGGGTCTGAACGCCTCGGCCAGCGAATCGGCCGCCCCGTCGCAGTGGTGGACCACCCTGGGCGACGCACAGCTCAATGCCCTGGTCGACAAGGCCCTGCAGGGCAGCCCCAGCCTGGCCGTGAGCCGCGCCCGCCTGGAGCAGGCCGTGGCGCTGAGCCAGGTGCGCGAAGCCGCCAGCGGCCCGCAGGTGAACCTGGGCGTGGACGCCACGCGCCAGCGCTACACCGCGCACGGCCTGGTGCCCGCCCCGGTGGCCGGCAACACCTACAACAGTGGCACGGTGCAGGCGACGTTCAGCTGGTCGCCCGACTTCTTTGGCCAGCACGCCGCCGAGCTGCAGGCCGCCCTGGGCCAGGCGCGCGCGGCCCAGGCCGATGCTGCCGCGGCAGCCAACACCCTGGCTGCCCAGGTGGGACGCAGCTACGTGGCCCTGGCGCGCCTGGTGTCGCAACGCGAAGTCGCGGTGCGCGCGCTGGAGCAGCGCGAAGAGCAGCGCCGCCTGACCAATGACCGCGTGGCCGCGGGCCTGGACAGCCAGGTCGAGCTGACCCAGGCCCAGGCCGCCGTGCCCGATGCGCGCACGCAGATCGAGGCGCTGGACGAGCAGATCACCCTGGCGCGCCGCCAGGTGGCCGTGCTCACCGGCCAGGCGCCCGATGCGCTCACCACCCTGACCCCGCAGCTGGCAGCCCTGCAGCCCGCGCCCGTGCCCGAGGCGCTGGGCGCCGACCTGCTCGGCCGCCGCCCCGACGTGGTGGCCGCGCGCTGGCGCGTGGAAGCCGCCACCCAGGGCGTGAAGGTCGCGCGCACGGAGTTCTACCCCAACATCAACATCGGCGCCTTCATCGGCCTGAACTCGCTGGGGCTGGACAACCTGTTCAACGCCGGCTCGCGCCAGATGGGCGTGACGCCCGCGCTGCGCCTGCCAATCTTCGACGGCGGCCGCTTGCGCGCGCAGCTGGGCGGCCGCCAGGCCGAGCTCGACGCCGCCATCGCCCAGTACAACGGCATGGTGCTCGACGCGGTCAAGGAAGCCGGCGACGCCATGGCCTCGGTGCAGTCGCTTAAGCGCCAGCAGGCGCTGCAGGACGATGCCGCCGCCAGCGCCGAGAAGGCCTACCGCTTCGCGCAGGAGCGCTACCGCGCGGGCCTGGGCAACTATCTGGTGGTGCTGTCCACCGAAAGCCAGGTGCTCGCCCAGCGCCGCCTGGCCGTGGACCTGCGCGCGCGCCAGCTCGACACCCGCCTCATGCTGATGAAGGCCCTGGGCGGCGGCTGGACGGACGACACCGACACGCTGCGCACCGCCGCGCGCTGATTCCTGGCACACGAAAAACACACACAACAAACACCTACCGAAAGATCACAGCCATGAGCGAACCCCTCACCTCCCAAGAAGCCAACACCGCCCGCCGCCGGGGCCTGACCCTGATCGCCGCCGCCGTGGCCCTGGCCGCCATCGGCTGGGGCGGCTGGCACTGGGCCAATGGCCGCCATGTGGAGACCACCGACAACGCCTACGTGGCGGGCAACGTGGTGCAAATCACGCCGCAGATCGGCGGCACCGTGGTCTCCATCGGCGCGGACGACACCGATTACGTGAAGGCCGGCCAGCTGCTGGTCAAGCTCGACCCCGCCGATGCCCGCGTGGCGCTGGAGCAGGCCGAGGCCCAGCTGGCGCAGACCGTGCGTGAAGTGCGCACCCTGTTCGCCAACAATTCCACGCTGAAGGCCCAGGTCAGCCTGCGCAGCGCCGACCTGGCGCGCGCCCAGGCCGAAGCCGCCCGCCTGCAGGACGACGTGGCCCGCCGCGCGCCGCTGATGGCCAGCGGCGCCGTGGGCAAGGAAGAGTTCCAGCACGCCACGGCCCAGGTCACCGCCGCCAAAAGCACCGTGGCCGCAGCCCAGGCCGCCGTGGTGGCCGCGCAGGAGCAACTGGCCGCCAGCCAGACGCAGACCGAAGGCACCTCCATCGAGCAGCACCCCAACGTGCAGCGCGCCTCGGCCCGCGTGCGCGAGGCCTACCTGGCCGTGCAGCGCGCCCAGCTGGTGGCGCCGCTCGACGGCCACGTCGCCAAGCGCGGCGTGCAGGTCGGCCAGCGCGTGCAGGCCGGAGCCCCGCTGATGACACTGGTGGCCCTGAACGACCTGTGGGTGGACGCCAACTTCAAGGAAAGCCAGCTGCAGAACCTGCGCATCGGCCAGCCCGCCGAGCTGGTGGCCGACGTGTACGGCACCAAGGTCGTCTACCACGGCAAGGTCGCCGGCCTGGGTGCCGGCACGGGCGCCGCCTTCGCGCTGCTGCCCGCGCAGAACGCCACGGGCAACTGGATCAAGGTGGTGCAGCGCGTGCCCGTGCGCATTGCCCTCGACCCCAAGGAAGTCAGCGAACACGCCTTGCGCGTGGGCCTGTCGATGGACGTGAAGGTGGACACGGCCGACCAGAGCGGCAAGACCCTGTCCGACACCCAGCGCACCACGCCCGTGGCCGCCACCGCCGTGTTCGACGCGCAGTTCAAGGCCGCCGACGACGAGGTGGCCCAGATCATCGCCGCCAACCTGGGCCGCAAGGCCCTGGCCGTGGCCTCGCCCAAGGTGGTCCAGACGCCGGGCGGCAGCGCCGGGCAGGCACAGAACCACGCCTCCGCCCCCGTGCGCGCCCCTGTGGTGCAGTAAGCCGGAGTCTTTTCCATGACTGCCGCCAACCCCACCGCGGACCAGGCCGGCGCCTCGGCGCTGCCCGCCGCGCCGCCGCCGCCAGCCGCCCCGCCCGGGCCGCCTGCGGCCTACCCCCCGCTGCAGGGCACGGCCCTGCTGCTGGGCACGCTGTCGCTGTCGCTGGCCACGTTCATGAACGTGCTGGACTCGTCCATCGCCAACGTCTCCATCCCCGCCATTGCCGGTGACCTGGGCGTGAGCCCGGGCCAGGGCACCTGGGTGATCACCAGCTTCGGTGTGGCCAACGCCATCTCGGTGCCGCTCACGGGCTGGCTCACGCAGCGTTTCGGCGCAGTGCGGCTGTTCACCATGAGCGTGCTGCTGTTCGTGCTCACCTCCTGGCTGTGCGGCTTCGCCTCGTCGCTGGAGATGCTGGTCTTCTTTCGCGTGCTGCAGGGCCTGGTCGCCGGGCCGATGATCCCGCTGTCGCAGACGCTGCTCCTGGCCAGCTACCCGCGTGCCCTCGCCGGCACGGCGCTGGCCCTGTGGGGCGTGACCACGCTGGTCGCGCCCGTGGTGGGGCCGCTCCTGGGCGGGTGGATCACGGACAACATCTCCTGGCCGTGGATCTTCTACATCAACGTGCCCGTGGGGCTGCTCGCCGGCGTGCTCACCTGGGGCATCTACCGCAAGCGCGAGACACCCATCCGCAAGCTGCCGATCGACACCGTCGGCCTGTCCCTGCTGGTGCTGTGGGTGGGCGCGCTGCAGCTCATGCTCGACAAGGGCAAGGAGCTCGACTGGTTCGCCTCCAACGAGATCATCATCATGGCCGTCGTCGCCGTGGTGGCGTTCGCCGTGTTCCTGGTCTGGGAGCTCACCGACAAGCACCCGGTGGTGGACCTCAAGCTCTTCAAGGGCCGCAACTTCACCTTCGGCGCGCTCGCGCTGTCGGTGGCCTATGCCCTCTTCTTCGGCAACGTGGTGCTGCTGCCGCTGTGGCTGCAGCAGTGGATGGGCTACACCGCCACCTCGGCCGGCATGGCACTGGCGCCGGTGGGCATCTTCGCCATCCTGCTCACGCCGCTGGTGGGCCGCAAGGTCGGCCAGTGGGACCCCCGGCGCATGGCGACGGGCGCGTTCATCGTGTTCGGCATCGTGCTGTGGATGCGTTCGCAGTTCACCGTGCAGACCGACTTCATCCACATCCTGATCCCCACGCTGCTGCAGGGTGCGGCCATGGCGTTCTTCTTCATCCCGCTGACCACGCTGACGCTGGCAGGGGTGGCGCCCGAGCGCATTCCGGCCGCCGCCGGGCTGAGCAACTTCGTGCGCATCACCGCCGGGGCCATGGGCACGTCCATCGCCACCACGCTGTGGGAAAGCCGCGCCGCCATGCACCATGCGCACCTGACCGAGGGCCTGGTGCAGGGCCAGGGCGTGTTCGCCATCACGCTGGACAACCTGATGGCATCGGGCCTGACACAGTTGCAGGCGCTGGCGCAGGTGAACCGGCTGATCGACCAGCAGGCATTCACCCGCGCGGCCAACGACATCTTCCTCGGATCGGCCGGGCTGTTCCTGCTGCTGATCGGGCTGATCTGGCTGACCAGGCGGCCGCCCAGGGCCCAGGGCCCGGGCGCCGCCGACGCGGCCGGAGCGCATTGAGGGCCAGCGGGCCGGCAGCAGCTGAATAACACCGGAAAATGGCTGCAGCGCTTTAACAACAAGCGCTGGCAGCTATTTTTTTTATAGCACTCAAGCCACCTGCCGCGCCCTGCGGCACTGCGCGGCCTCCCACAGGCCACGTCGGAAAAACCTGACCTCCAGGCGGGCGTGGCACCTTCGGCCGGCCCCCGGGGGGCGCCCCAACAATGCAGTCACCGCAACACACAACAAGGAACTGCCATGTCGCTCTCGCTGATTCTGCTGATCGTCCTCATCCTCATCCTGGTTGGCGCACTGCCAACCTGGGGCCACAGCCGCTCATGGGGCTACGGACCCAGCGGCGGGATCGGGCTGGTGGTGCTGATTCTCGTGATCCTGCTGCTGATGGGCAGGATATGACGACGACGCCTCCCGGCTGAGGCCGGGGGCCCTGCTCCCGCAAGGGGGTGGCGGCACCTGTCGGCCCCGCAAGAGAACGGCGTTTCCTTGGAAGCGCCGTTTTTTTATGCCCGTTGGCGGCACCGGGTTCGATGCCCCTGCGGCCGGCTTTTCACGCCCGGCGCTGGCCCGCTGCCACGAAGGCTGTCGAGAACGCCGCGAACTCCTTCTGCGCCACCGTGCCATCCGCGTTGCCGCCCTGGTCCATGAGCTGCATCACCGCCTGCGAAAAACCACTGCCCGCCTGGGCGCCCTTGGTACTGGCCAGGCCCTTGAGGAATTCATCCTGCGAGATGGAGCCGTCCTTGTTGGTGTCAAAACCTGCCGTCAGCTGCTCGGTTTGGGCCTCGGTGGCACCAAAGCGGGCAAGCAGGTCCCGAAAATCCTCCCTGGAGACCGACCGGCCGCCCGATGCGCCGGAAGCCCCCGCCGGCACCGAACCGCCGCCCCGCCCCACCGCGCCCACGGCGGGGCCGTCGAGTTTGCCCTGCGAGACCAGAATGCCTTTTCCTGCAAACCCCGCCAGTGCCTCGGCCTGCGGACTCAGGGTGAGGACCGTGGAGGGCTCAGGCTCGGTCGCGCCAGCGCCGCGCCGCGATGCGGCGGACTTGCCCGGCCCGCTGGAGGCTGCGTTGAAGATCAGAGAGGCTACGGACGCAAGGCCGGAGATAAGAGGTGACATCGCCATGGACTCCTGTGGGACAAAGCCCGGTGTCCTGGCCCTTCCTGCTGGTCCTTGCTTGGAGAAGACAAAAGGACAAGGCCACCGTGATCACCGCTTCGCCCAGGACATGAAGGGTACGCCGCGCCCCACGACGCAGTGGCAGGATGAAAGCACCCTTTGGACCCCATTTCGGCACCTGTCAGGCACCTGTCAGGCACATCCCGGCTGCGATGCGGCGCTCCGTGCCCCAGCGTTGGAGCACGCCGGCGTCTCGCCTGCCCGGAGCGCGGGGACAAACCCGGGGGCTGGATGCCCCGGCGGCCCGCCGCAGTCGGCGTGCGCCCAGGGCCCTGCCCTACGGGTAACCCGGCCCGAACGCCACGAACTCTCCTTCCAGCCGCCCCGCTGGCCGCCCATCGCAGTGCAGCGCCGACGCCTGCACGATCCGGCCCAGCCCCTTGCGCTGCAGCATCCGGGTGAAAGAGCGCCAGGCCTGCGGCGTGGGCGCCTGCGCCACGGCGGTGAAGGCGCCGGCCATGGGCGCGAGGTAGTCCATGGTGTTGCGCTGGATCACCAGGCGGCTGCCCAGTTGCTCGGCCGACAGGCGCAAGTGCAGCATCGACCAGGCGGCCAGGATCGCCACGGCCGATGCGCTGCCGCCAAACACCGTATCGCGGTGGTTGATGTTGGGCCGCAGCGGAGCGGCCAGCACCACCTGCTGCGGCGTGGCGTCGACCACCGTCACCTCCATGGCGTGGGACAGGGGAATGTGCTGGTGCAGATAGGCTTGGAGGTCAAGGGGAGTCACGGCGTGCACTCTGAAGGGTCACGGGGAAGCGTTGGCGGAAGTGTGGCCCGCCGCAAGCCGCCACTTTGCCACGGCGGGCCCGCAGGGGCGCCGCTTTCAGGCCGGGCCGGCCCGCATGGGCAGCCTCACGCAAGGGGTGGACGGGCTGCACAAGGGCGCTGCGCCTGCGTGTCCACGATGGCAGCCGCCGCCTGCGGCAACTGCGCGGTCTGGTAGTCCGCGGCAGCAGCAGCACGTCCGGCCAGCCCGCGATCTGCGGATGGCCGTTGAGCCGCGCGAGCAGCCGTGCCGTGATCAGGCCGCGCAGGCCGCCGCCGTCCAGGCTCAATATCCGGTACTTGGCCATCACAGGTCTCCTTCATCGGCGATGCCGCCGTGCCAGGCCCCGCGGTGCAATCACCGGTGCCGGGACACGCGGCACTGCAAAAAATTCATGAAAAGCGCCCGTAAGGATTTTCCATCAAGCGCTAGCAGCTCCCAAATCAGTAGCACCAATGGAAGGCAGCAGCAACCCTTGCCGGGCCGCCACGGCCTCGCGCAAGAACGCCCAGGTGGCCTGCATGCGCGCCACGTGCTTGTTCTCGGCGGGCATCGACATCCAGAACGTGCGCTGGAACCGCGCCACCCCGGGCAGCACCGGGACCAGCGAGGGATCTTGGGCCGCCACGAACGCGGGCAGCACCGCCAGCCCGGCACCGGCGCGCGCCGCCTCGTACTGCGCGAGGATGCTCGTGCTGCGCAGCACGAAATGCGCGGGGCGGTGCAGCTCGTCGAGGATTTGCAGTTCCTTGCTGAACAGCAGGTCGTCCACATAGCTGATGAAGGTGTGGCCGCGCAGGTCGTCGGCCGTGTGGACGGGCGCATGGCCGGCGAGGTAGTCGCGCGCGCCGTAGAGCTGCAACACATAGTCGGTGAGCTTGACCACCAGCACCGCGCCCCGCACGGGGCGCTCCAGGGAGATCACGATGTCCGCCTCGCGCCGCGACAGGTGCACCAGGCGGGGCAGCGCCAGAAGGTCCACCACCAGGCCCGGGTGGTTCTGTGCGAAGCGGGCCAGCTGCGGCGCGAGGATCAGGTTGCCAAAACCCTCGGTGGTGCCGATGCGCACCAGGCCGTGCAGCCCTTGCCGCACACCAGGCGCCGCACTCTCCACCGCGAGGAACGCGGCCTCCATGGCCTCCACCTTGGGCATCAGCTGCCGCCCTGCTTCCGTGAGCCGGTGGCCCCCGGCTTCACGGGCGAAAAGGGCCGATCCCACCTGTTTCTCCAGCGCCTGCAGGCGGCGCGACACGGTGGTGTGCTCCACGCCCAGGCGGCGTGCGGCGCCCACCAGCGTGCCGGCGCGCGCGAGCTCCAGAAAGTAGCGGAAATGATCCCAATCCATGGGCCGATTGTGGCGCCCTCGGAGCCCGTCGCCAGGAAGAAGAGGATGCGACGCCTGCACGCCCCCGGGCTCGCCCTCCTCCTTTCCTGCACCAGGCGCCTTTCGCTGTAAACGCGATGATTGTTAAAAATTTACACTCTGTGTTTTTTGTTGCACACTCCAGCCGCGCCCGGCACCGAGCAGCGGGACCGCGCACAGCCACAAGAGCCCAGGGATTCCCCAAGGCCGCCGATACACAGGGAGGACAGGATGAATGCATTCATGCAGCCCCCCGCGGCTGCCCGCCAGAAACAAGCCCGTGCCGGGCTTCTCCGCGCCAGCCTCCGCGCCCCGGGCCCATTCCTTGCATCTTTCGGGAAGCCGCGCGCGGCGGGCTTCCTTTCCGCGCATCCCGGGCCACGCCCCGCTTTTCTTGCCTCCCCGCTTCCTTAGCCTCAGACATCTATGACACGCACCACTCTCTCATACAAGTCGCTTTGGGCCGGCCAGGCCTGCCTGGCGTTGGCCACCCTGGGTGCCCATGCGGCGGATGTGAGCATCACGCCGCCTGTCGGTGGCGGCTTTGTGATCAAAGGCCCCTCCAACACCGACAGGCTGCGCGTGCAAGGCTCCGGCGAAGTGCTGGTCCCCAGCCTGTCGGGCACGCCCAATACGAACACCAGCGTCCTGTGCTTTGACGGCCCGTCCGGGCGGCTGGGGCAATGCGCCCCCGGCGTGGCGTCCGGAGCCACGGGAGCGACCGGCCCGACCGGCGCGACGGGAGCCATCGGAACGACCGGCGCCACCGGCCCGGCAGGCACCACGGGCGCTACCGGGGCCGCCGGCCCCACTGGCGCGACCGGCGCGACCGGAACGGCAGGCCCCGCCGGCGCCACGGGCGCGGCGGGTAGCAACGGCGCTCCGGGCGTGGCGGGAGCCACCGGCCCCACGGGCGCCACAGGCCCTGCGGGCGCCACGGGTGCCACGGGCGCGACCGGCCTCCCAGGCCCTGCGGGCTCGCTCAGTGTCAATGTGCGGACCGCAACCGGCACCGGCACCACGGACAGTTGCAATGCGACCGCCTGCTGCCTGCCCGGGGAGAAGGTTGTAGGGGGAGGGTACGAGGGTGCCAGCGGGGCTGGCGGGATCGATACGGGCGGCGTGTTCATGGCCGCCAACTACCCCACGGCGGGCGGCGCTTGCGGCGCTTCGGTGCAAAGTTGGAGCATCCGGCTTCTGAACTCCTACCGCGTTCCCACCCTGACGTCGGCCTGCATCGCCTACGCCATCTGCGCGCAATGACGCCTCTGGAATCACCTGCGCAAGCACAGCCCCAGGGCCTGATGGTGCAGGGCATGCAAACAGCCCGGCTGCCCTGGCGGTTCGACGCCGCTGCGGCCCTGGCCGAAGTCAACGCCCTGCCCTCCTCGCTGTGGCGCACCCATTTCAACGAGGGCCGCCACGATGGCGGCTGGCAGGCCCTCGCGCTGCGTTCCGCGCCCGAGGCCCCCATCGATGTCGTTCCTGTTGAAGTGCCGGCATCGGGCTATGCCGACACGCCCGCGCTGGAACAGTGCCCCACGCTGCGCGCCATGCTGGACACCATGGCCTTGCCCTGGAAGTCCGTGCGGCTCATGCAATTGCTGCCGGGCTGCGAAATCAAGGAGCACACCGATGCCGGCGTGTGCGCGGCGCGGGGCGAGGCCCGCCTGCACGTGCCGCTGCAGACGGGCGAGCAGGTGTTCTTCCATGTCGATGGCGAGCGCATCCCGCTGCGGGCTGGCGAGTGCTGGTACGTCGACGTATCGCGCCCGCACCGGGTTCGCAACCGTGGCAGCCAGACCCGGGTCCACCTGGTGGCGGACACCTCGGTGGACATGCGCCTGTTCGAGGCCTTCCGCGCCAGCGATGCCGGCGAGCCCCTGCCCGACCCCAGCGACCCGTGGAGCCAGTTCATCCGGTTTCGCGACTTCGTGGGAGCGGATGCGGAACACTCCGCAAGGCTCAGCGCCATCACCAACACCGCCGAGTTCGTGCAGGAATCGGTGCGCATGGGACAGGACGCCGGCTTTCAATTTGACGCATCGGATGTGGAGTCGGCCATGAAGGCCGGGCGCCGCGCGTGGGTGGAACAATGGATTCTGTGAACTTCAGCGGCTGGCGCCCGATCCGTTTTTACATCGCCAAGGGCCAGGTGATGGTGGACTGGATCCGCATGCTCGACGAGCCGCTGCGCGAGCCCTTCTTCCAGCACGGCATCCAGAGCCAGATGCAGCACCCCTTCCATCTGGCGTTCCGGCGCCAGACGCCGCTTCACGACCTGCTGGCCTGGCATGAACGGTCGCCGGGCCTGGACCCCTCGCTCGTCATCTTCCACGTGTCGCGCTGTGGCTCCACGCTCATCACGCAGGCGCTGGCGGAAAGCCCGCACCATCTGCAACTGTCGGAGCCCGCTCCGGTGGACTTTCTGCTGCGCCAGGCCTTGCCCAGCGGGCTCATCGACAAGGCGCAGGTCGTGCGTGCATTGCGCGCATGGGTCAGCGCCTGGGCCCAGCGCTGCGACAGCGCCAGCCCACGGCTCGAATCCGTGAGCATCAAGCTCGACGCCTGGAACACGGACAAGGCCCCGCTGGTGGCCGATGCCTGGCCCGAAGCGCGCTGGGTGTTTCTCGCCCGGGAACCGCTGTCGGTGCTGGTGTCGCAAATGCGGGAGCGCGCGTTCTTCCTGGTGCCGGGCACGCTGGGCGCCTGCCTGGAAGGCCTGAGCTTCCAGGAACTGGCCCTCATGCCCCATGAACTCTACTGCGCACGGGTACTGGGCGACATCTATGGAGCCATGGCCCGGGAGTTCGACCCCGCACGCACACTGCTGCTGGACCACACCGAGCTACCCGGCGCCATCGAAACAGACCTGCTGGCCCACATGCGCTGGCAGATGCCGGCAGATGACCGTGCGCGGATGCGCGAACGCATCACGCGGCACGGCAAGCACCCCCACCAAGCCTACGTTCCAGACACGGAAACCAAACACAGCATGGCAAGCGACCATCTCCAATCCCTGACCGCGCAATGGATCGCCCCTCACTACCAGAGGATTCAGGACTTGCGCCAGTCCCACCGTCCGGCGGCCTCCCATCCGCTGGTTGAGGAGGCACTGCCATGATCGCGCCCCTGCATCGGCGCCATTTCCTGGCCACGGGCGGAGCGGTGGCGGCTACTGGCGTCCAGCTCTCGGCACCTGTTCTCGCATCCACCGGCTCGTCCCGCCCCCAGTGGCACATTCTGGGCATCGCGCCCGCGTCAGAAAAGCTGCCGCAGCTTGCGCACGACTACCGGCGGGGCGTGGAGCTGGGCCTTGCACAGGCTGGCGCCTCGCAGGTCGGGCTGACCTGGCTGTCCGCAGGCCCCTTGCCTGCAGCCCCCGCTCAAGCCATCGGGTCTGCGCTGCAGGGCGGCAGGATCGATGCGGTAATGGGGTGGATGCCCCCATTGCTGGCGAAAAAGGTATCAGCCCTGACGGAAAAGGCCGGTGTACCCCTCTGGATCAGCGACAGCGGGGCCGACATCGCAGCCCCTTCGGAGCACACCCCCCTGCAAGTTCGCCACAGCCTCGAGCTATGCGCCATGGCATCAGCGCTTGCCGACAAGGTGTATGCGCAGTGCGGTCCACGCGCTTTCCTGTCGATGGGCTGGCACGAGTCGGGGTATGACTTCATCCAGGCCTTCCAGCACCGCTGGCGCACGCTGGGCGGGCAGATCGTGGGCCGCCATATCGCAGGCGCACCAGGGCGACTCCACGAGTTCGGCGAACTGCGCGAGGCCATCATTTCCCAGCAGCCAGACGTCGTGGTCGCATTGTTCTCGGGCAGCCAGACGCAACGGTTCACGCAGTGGTGGCAAGTGCAGCAGCCCCTGCTGCGCACCGAGCTGGCGGGGTTTCCATGGCTTCTTGAACAAAACGCCGGCATGCGCGCCTGGTCCGTTTCCAGTTGGCCTACACCCGAACATGCCGAGCCACGCTGGAAGTTGCAGTTCGAGCGGGCAGGTTTGGCGTGGACCGCCCCGGCCCTGCTGGGGGCCGAGGCTGGCAGTAGCGTGGGCTCTGCGCTGGTGGCAGCTTTGCCGGGAAGCAACGCGAAGGATGTCTGGTCTGAATTGCGCGCCACCCCCCTGTCGGGCCCCCGCGGCGAGCGCCAATGGTCAAGCGCCAGCAGTGACAGCACGGGCAGCCTGTGGGAACGCGCTGCTCCAAATGCCTCAACTTGGCTCCAGCGCCACGCCGCACCCCTTTTATCCCCGTCCGCCCGCGCCAACGGAGGCTGGACCACTGGCTACTTTTTGACTTGATGAGGAACGACTATGAGTAACCCGCTTATTGCTGAAATCAGGATGTTCGCCGGCAATTTCGCCCCCCGTGGATGGGCCTTGTGCAACGGGCAGCTACTCAGCATCTCCCAGAACACGGCCCTGTTCTCCCTGCTGGGCACCACCTATGGCGGCAATGGGCAGACCACCTTTGGGCTTCCAGACCTCCGGGGCCGTGTTCCCGTTGGCACGGGGCAGGGTCCGGGACTTTCGCTAGTGGATCTGGGGGAAGTTTCAGGCAGCCCCACACATACCCTCAACAGCACGGAAATGCCGGCGCATACGCATGCCGCGCCCACGATCCCGGCATCCACCACCCTGGGCACGGTGCAGGAGCCCGGCCCCCTTGCCATACCAGCGGGGTCCAACCAGCGCAATGCCCAGTATGCAGCCAGCAGCACCGCGAATACCCAATTGGCCATGAGCAGCGCGACGACAGGCAGTACCGGGGGCAACCAGCCGTTCTCCGTTATGCAGCCCTACCTGGGCCTCAACTACATCATCGCCTTGGAGGGCATATTCCCGTCCAGAAACTGAGTGCTCCCCAGCGGGAGCAAGCGAAAAAAGGCAAACGGCAGCGGTTGCCTTTTTTTTTTCTGGCATCCCACACGGCTCCGAGCTTGCTCCAGGTTGTCCTGACGATGTGCATAAAGGCACATTGGCGTTGCAGTTTGCGGCATTGTAATTACATATTTGCACGCATAACATGCACGGGTTGGCCTGCACCGCGGGCCGTTTGCAACCCCCCGGAGACAAAACCATGAACGCACCCACCCACGTGGCCGCACTGGCCCCCACCGTCAAGCTGCTGATCGGCGGCCAGTTCGTCGAGTCCAAGACCACCGAGTGGCGCGACGTGGTGAACCCCGCCACGCAAGAGGTGCTGGCCCGCGTGCCCTTTGCCACGGCCGAAGAAATCGATGCCGCCGTGGCCTCGGCCAAGGAAGCGTTCAAGACCTGGAAGAAGACGCCCATCGGCACGCGCGCCCGCATCTTCCTCAAGTACCAGCAGCTCATCCGCGAAAACATGGCCGAGCTGGCCGCCATCCTCACGGCCGAACAAGGCAAGACCTTGCCCGACGCCGAAGGCGACGTGTTCCGTGGCCTGGAAGTGGTGGAACACGCCGCCAGCATCGGCAACCTGCAGCTGGGCGAGCTGGCCAACAACGTGGCCGGTGGCGTCGATACCTACACCCTGCTCCAGCCGCTGGGTGTGTGCGCGGGCATCACCCCCTTCAACTTCCCGGCCATGATCCCGCTGTGGATGTTCCCCATGGCGATTGCCACGGGCAACACCTTCGTGCTCAAGCCCTCCGAGCAGGACCCCATGGTGACCATGCGCCTGGTCGAATTGGCGCTCGAAGCGGGCATTCCACCCGGCGTGCTCAACGTGATCCACGGCGGCGAAATGGCCGTGAACGCGATCTGCGACCACAAGGACATCAAGGCAGTCTCCTTCGTGGGCTCCACCAAGGTGGGCACCCATGTGTACAACCGCGCCACCCTGGCCGGCAAGCGCGCGCAATGCATGATGGGCGCCAAGAACCACGCGATCATCCTGCCCGACGCGAACAAGGAACAGTCGCTCAACGCCATCGCCGGTGCCGCGTTCGGCGCCGCCGGCCAGCGCTGCATGGCACTGCCCGTGGTGGTGCTGGTGGGCGAGGCGCAAAAGTGGATTCCCGATCTGGTGGCCAAGGCCAAGACGCTCAAGGTCAACGGCGGCACCGAAAAGGGCACGGACGTGGGGCCGCTCGTTTCCTGTGCGGCGCTCTCGCGTGTGGAAGGCCTGATCGAACGCGGCATCGCCGACGGCGCCACGCTGGAGCTGGACGGCCGCAAGCCCACGGTGCCCGGCTATGAAAAGGGCAACTTCGTGGGCCCGACGATCTTCTCGAACGTGAAGCCCGGCATGGCCATCTACGACCAGGAAATCTTCGGCCCCGTGCTGGCCCTGGTGCCCGCCGCCGACATCGACGAAGCCATCGAGTTCATCAACAGCAACCCCAACGGCAACGGCACCGCCATCTTCACGCAGTCGGGTGCGGCAGCGCGCAAGTTCCAGGAAGAAATCGACGTGGGCCAGGTCGGCATCAACGTGCCAATCCCCGTGCCAGTGCCGTTGTTCTCGTTCACGGGTTCGCGCGCGTCCAAGCTAGGCGACCTGGGCCCTTACGGCAAGCAGGTCGTCATGTTCTACACGCAGACCAAGACGGTGACGGCCCGCTGGTTTGATGACAGCACCACGTCGCATGGTGTGAACACGACGATTAGCTTGAAGTGACATCCCCCTGAGGCGCTGCGCGCCTTCCCCCTTCTCTTCTCTTGCATCGCTGCGCGATGCGGAAGGGGGACGCCACCCGTGCGGCGGGGCGGCCCTTGCACGGTGGCACTGGCCTTAGGCCGCGCCAGTCGTGACCACTGTGGTCGATGGTAAAAGCGGGGCATGCAAATTGATCTGACAATGATGCGGGGATGGGCCATGGTCTTCGGTGCGGCTTGCGTGATGCTGGTGGGAGCCAATGCCCACGCGCAGGCCGGTGCCGCCTGCAAGCCCGGCGGCAGCGTGGACGAAACCAATGCCTGCGCCGTGCAGGCCTTTCAGGCGGCAGACACGCAGATCGCGATCCTCTACGGTGATGTGATGCGCGCCCTGTCGGCCCACGAGCGGCCCCAGCTGCGGCAGGAGCACACGACCTGGCAGCGCAAACGCACCACGCGCTGCAAGCAGGCCACGCGCAGTGCCGAGTCGCAGCCCCAGTGGCCGCGCCTGTACCACGAGTGTCTGACGACGGAGACCGAGACCCGCCGCAAGGGCCTGATGCGCTGGCTGACGCTGGACCACCCATCCGCCAGGCCCTGAACCGGGCGCCCAGAACAACAAGAACCGACGACGAGACAGAACACCATGGACTTTGAACTCACCGAAGAACAACGCGCCTTTGCCCAGACGGCCCGCGACTTTGCGCAAGCCGAGTTCGCGCCCCACGCGGCGTTGTGGGACGCCGAGGGCATCTTCCCGAAGGAAGCCATCGCCAAGGCGGGCGAGCTGGGCTTTTGTGGCCTGTATGCACCCGAGAACGCCGGTGGCCTCGCCCTGCCCCGCCTGGACGCCACACTGGTGTTCGAGGAAATGGCCGCCATCGACCCCAGCACCACCGCCTTCATCACCATCCACAACATGGCCACCTGGATGCTGGGCACCTGGGCCACCCCCGTCGTGCGCGACCACTGGGGGCCGCTGTTGACCACGGGCGAGAAGCTCGCGTCCTACTGCCTCACCGAGCCCGGCGCAGGCTCCGACGCCGCCTCGCTCAAGACGCGTGCCGAACTGGTGGGCCACGACTACGTCATCAACGGCAGCAAGGCCTTCATCAGCGGCGCAGGCAGCACCGACGTGCTGGTGCTCATGGCGCGCACGGGCGACGCGAATTCGGGCGCTAGCGGCGTCAGCGCCTTTGCCGTGCCAGCCGATGCACCCGGCATCACCTACGGCAAGAAGGAACACAAGATGGGCTGGAACAGCCAGCCCACGCGCACCATCAGCTTCGACAACGTGCGCATCCCGGCCGACCACCTGCTGGGCCGCGAGGGCGAAGGCTTCAAGATCGCGATGAAGGGCCTGGACGGCGGCCGCATCAACATCGCCACCTGCTCGGTGGGCGCGGCGCAAGGCGCGCTCAACGCCGCGCAGCAATACATGCAGGACCGCAAGCAGTTTGGCAAACCCATCGCCAGCTTCCAGGCCCTGCAGTTCAAGCTGGCCGACATGGCGACGGAACTCGTGGCCGCGCGCCAGATGGTGCGCCTGGCCGCCAGCAAGCTGGACGCGGGGGCCCGCGACGCTTCCACCTACTGCGCCATGGCCAAGCGCTTCGCCACCGACGCGGGCTTCACCGTCATCAACGACGCCCTGCAGTTGCACGGCGGCTATGGCTACATCCGCGAATACCCGCTGGAGCGCCTGCTGCGCGACGCGCGCGTGCACCAGATCCTGGAAGGCACGAACGAAATCATGCGCGTGATCATTGCGCGGCGCATGCTGGACGGGGATGCGACGGAGGCCATCCGCTAGGCAAAAACTCCTGTTTTTATAGCTGCCAGCGCTTATCCATCAAGCGCTAGCGGCCTATTTAACCTGAAACCATGCCCGCCCGCCCCCTCTCCGACGAAACCCTGCACCTGATCGACGCCGTGCGCACGGCGCTCGCGCACCGCAGCGACGTGGAGGAGCGCCCGCTGTTCGGCACCCATGCGTTTTTTGTGGACGGCAAGATGTGTGTCGCCGTCAAGGGCGAGGAACTGCTGGTGCGCCTGCCGCCGGAGCGCCATGGCGAGGTGCAGGAGATGCAGAACACCCGCGAGCTCTCGCCCGGCGGCGGCATGAAGGGCTACTTCTGGGTGGAGCCCAATGGCTACGCCACGCGCGCACAGTGGAACCATTGGCTCGAAGCAGCCCTGGCCTACAACCCGCTGGCCAAGGCATCGCCGCGCAAGAAGAAAACAACCAACACCCCGGCCGCGGCCAGGAAAGCGCCCGCCAAAAAAACCGCCGCGAAGAAGCACAGCATCTTCGAAGCCGACGACTGATCTGCCCCACCCTCCCTGGAGCCCACCACCATGCCCCTTCGCATCGTCCGCCTCGGCACCCCGCGCGCCGCCGGGGAAGGCACCCGCATCGGCACCGTGCGCCGCCCGCCGCGTGGCGTGCCCAAGACCGAGTTCGCCAGCCGCGACTATTACGACGTGTGGTACCCCCTGCTGTCCCCCACGGCCGAACTCATGGCCCAGGGCCAGCAGGCGCAGACGGACAAGGAGTGGGACGCGTTCGTCAAGCAGTTCCGCAAGGAACTGGCCCAGCCCGAGGCCAGCCGCACGCTGGACCTGCTGGCCGCGCTCTCGCGCCACGCCGCGATGTCGCTGGGCTGCTACTGCGAGGACGAATCGCGTTGTCACCGCTCGGTGCTGCGCGCGGAGCTGAAAGCCCGCGGCGCAGATTTCGCCGAGTGATTTTCAAGCCTTTTCGGCCGGTAGCCCTTTGAAAACAAGCGCTGGCAGCTATCAATTTCATACCAACCCGATTCACCACCACAACGACATCCAGGAGAAACACACCATGAAGATTGCATTCATCGGCCTCGGCAACATGGGCGGCCCCATGGCCCTGAACCTGCACAAGGCGGGCCACGACGTGGGCGCCTTCGACCTCTCCAAGCCGGCCTGCGACAAGCTCGCCGCCGATGGCGTGCGCATCGCGACGGACGCCGGCGCCTGCGTGCAAGGGGCCGAGGTCGTCATCAGCATGCTGCCCGCCAGCCAGCACGTGGAAACGCTCTATCTGGGCAGCGACCGGCAACCCGGCCTGCTGCCGCTGCTGGCCGAGGGCACGCTGGTGATCGACTGCTCGACCATCGCCGCCGCCACGTCGCGCAAGGTGGCCGAGGCCGCCAAGGCACGGGGCATGGACTTCATCGACGCGCCCGTCTCGGGCGGCACGGGCGGGGCCATCGCCGGCACGCTGACCTTCATGGTGGGCGGCGACACCCCGGCGCTGGAACGCGCGCGCCCCGTGCTCGAGAAGATGGGCGCCAACATCTTTCACGCCGGCGCCGTGGGCGCGGGCCAGACGGCCAAGATCTGCAACAACATGCTGCTGGGCATCCTGATGGCCGGCACCAGCGAGGCGATCGCCCTGGGCGTGGCCAATGGCCTGGACCCGAAGGTGCTCTCCGAGATCATGCGCCGCAGCTCGGGCGGCAACTGGGCGCTGGAGAAGTACAACCCCATGCCCGGCGTGATGGAGACCGCGCCGGCGAGCAAGGGCTATGCGGGCGGCTTCGGCACCGACCTCATGCTCAAGGACCTGGGGCTGGCGCAGGAGAACGCCGCGGCCGTGAAGGCCTCCACCCCGCTCGGCGGCCTGGCGCGCAGCCTGTATGCCGCACACAGCCTGGCGGGCCATGGCGCGCTGGATTTCTCCAGCATCATCAAGTTGGTGCAAAAACACTGACACCACGCGGCGGCGCGGCGGCGGGGCCCGCCACGGGACCGCCGCCGGACTCAATGCGCGGGCACGCCGGCGGAACCCGCCAGGAACTGGGCCTCGAACACGTCCGCGGGCAGGGGCCGGCTGAGCAGGTAGCCCTGGATCTCGTCGCAGCCCAGCAGTGCGAGCCGGCGGCACTGGTCGTCCGTCTCGACCCCCTCGGCCACCACCTTGAGCCCCAGCGAGTGCCCCATGTTGATGATGGTGGACACCAGCGCCTGCCCCTGGGCTCCGGTGTCCATGCCCAGGATGAAGGAGCGGTCGATCTTGAGCGTGTCGGCCGGCAGCGTGGCCAGGTAGCTCAGCGATGAGAACCCGGTGCCGAAATCGTCGATGGCGATCGTGATGTCCATCTCGCGCAGGGCGTGCAGGCTGCGCCTGCTGTGCTCCACGTCCTCCATCACCATGCTTTCTGTGATCTCCAGCTCCAGCCCGCTGCCTGCCCCCGGGTCCAGGGCCAAGGCCTCGCGCACCTCGGCCACGAAGTTGCGGTGCCGCAGCTGCAGGAACGACACATTGACCGCCACGCGCAGCGGCGCGTGGCCCGCCTGCCGCCAGCGCCGGTTGTCCGCCAGCGCCTGGCGAAGGGCCCAGCGGCCCACGTCGTAGATCAGGCCTGTCTCCTCCAGGATGGGAATGAAAAGCCCCGGTGGCACCAGGCCCCGGTGCGGATCGTTCCAGCGGATCAGCGCCTCGGCGCCCGCCACGACGCCGCTGGCCAGGCATTGCTTGGGCTGGTAGTGCAAAACAAACTGGCCCTGCTCCAGCGCTTCGCGCAGGCGGCCTTCCAGGCTCAGCGCCTCGGCCACGCGGGTGTTCATTTCAGAGGTGTAGAACAGCAGGCTGTCGGCCGATGCCTTGGCCTTGCCGACCGCGGCCTCGGCGTTGCGCAGCAGCGCTTCGGCATCCACGCCGTCCATGGGGTACAGGGCCACCCCTGCCTTGGCGGCCATGCGCAGTTCGGTCTGCCCCAGCAGGAAGGGCGCATCAAAGCAGCTGCGCATGAGATGGTCCACCACCAGCGCCACGGCCCCGGCATCGCGGGCGCCGGCCACGGCCATGCCGAAACTGTTGATCCCGATGCGCGCCACGCCGTGCACATCGGCCGCCGCATGCTGCAGCCGCTGCGCCACCTGCTTGAGAAGCTCGTCCCCCATCTGCCGCCCCAGCGTGTCATTGACGAACCGGAACCGGCTGATGTCCATCAGCGCGATCCCGAGCAGCGGCCGCGGCCCTTCGCGGGGCCGCAGGTGCTGGCCGGCGCGCTCCAGGAAAAGCGTGCGGTTGGGCAGGCCGGTGATCTCGTCGTAGTAGGCTAGGTAGCTCAGCCGGTCTTCCTTGTCGAGGTGGTCGAGCGCGAAGCCGATGTCGCCGGCCAGCTCGGTCAGCAGCTTCATCTCGGCCTCGTCGAAAAACCCCATCTCTTCGGAAAACAGGGCCAGCACCCCCACCACCTCGTGGGCCACGACCAGCGGCAGCATGGCCAGCGACGCCACGCCACGCTGCGCCAGCAGGCCGGGCAGCAAGATCCGGGGGTCGCCCACCACGTCGTCGCACACGGCGGGCAGCCCGGTGCGAACCACCTCCGCGCTCAGGCTCTCGCCCGGGGTGGGCTTGTCGTGCAGCCGCAGCCGGTCCCGGATGTGCGCGAGGAAGTCCTCTCCCGCGCCAGAGAGCGCCACCGGCACCAGCTGCTGGCGGGCCGCGTCCACCTTGCCCAGCCACGCGATCTTGAACTGCCCTTCCTCCACGGCGATGCGGCAGGCCTCGTGAAACAGCTCCTCGCGCTTGCGCACGCGCACGATCAGCGTGTTGATGCCGCTGAGCATGGCGTACACGCGGTTGAGCCGCTTGATCTTGTGCTCGGCCTCCTTGCGCTCGGTGATGTCCTCCCCGAGCGCGGCCACGCCGGTCACCTGGCCGCCCGCCGACCGCAGCACGGTGTTGTTCCAGTGCACCAGCCTGCGCTCGCCGCCGCGGGTGATGATTTCGTTGTCGTAGTGCCAGGCAGAAGGGCGGTCGGCCAGCAGGTCGGCGAACACGTCGCGCACATCCACCTGCTCGGGCGGCACGAACAGCGAGAACCAGTTCTGGCCGGACACCTCGTCGCGCCGCCACCCGGTCAGGCGCAGCAGGTAGTCGTTGCAATAGGTGATGCGCCCCTCGCAGTCGAGCATCAGCGAGATCATCTCCACCTTGTCCAGCATGTCGTTGAAGCGGCGGTCGCTCTCGCGCAGTTCTTCCTCCGCGCGCTTTTGCACGCTGATGTCCTGGATGGTGTTGAACCAGCGGACGGTGTCGCTGCCCACGCCATCGTCGGCCAGCAAAGGCTCCATGACCTGGCGCAGGTGGATCACCGCGCCGTCTGCGCGCACGAGGCGGTAGTTGAAATCCAGGCGCACGCCCTCGGTGGCAGCCTCCAGCGCGCGCTCACGGAACAAGGGCTGGTCGTCCGGATACACGAGGGCCAGCCATTCGCGCGCGGACCGGGGCATCGCCGACGGCTCCACGCCCAGCATCTGGGGGCAGGTGTCGGGCCAGCTCTCGAACACGCCGTCCTGGCTGCTGATCACATGGGTGATCTTGGCCAGCACCTGCGCGCGGTGCAGGCCCGCCTCGCTGGCCCGGAGCTCTTCGATGACCCGCTTGCGCTCGATCACCTCGAACTGAAGCTGGTCGGCATGGCGCTGCACCTCCGCGTACAGGCTTCCGTTCTCGTAGATGCGCCCCACCTGGGCCCCCAGGATGGACAGGATCTTCTCGTCCTCGGCGCTGAACTCGTGCGACCCGGGCTTGTTGGCCAGGCAGATCCAGCCATAGGAGAACGACAGCGATGTGATGGGCGCGATCAGGCCGCAGTGCAGCGCCGGATAGCCCGCCGGCAAGCCCACCTCGCGGGGGTCGCCGCTGGCGTTGGCCACCCGCCGCGCCCGCCGCTCGGCGCGCACGCTGCCCAGCAGGCCGTGCGACACCACGGGCAGGTCCAGCACCCCCGTCGCGGCGGCATCGATGCCACTGGTGCAGACCAGGGCCGCATGGCCATCCTTGCGCACGGCGCACAGCACCACGTACTGCGCGCCCACCAGGTCCCGCGCACCCCGGCAGACGCTGGCCAGCAGCACCTGCGGGTCGCGCTCGGACGCCAGCTGCAGGTTCAGGTCGGTCAGCGCCGCCAGCCGGCGGTTCATGGCTTCCAGCTCGGCCACGTTGCCGGTGAGCTTGTCCGCCATGAGCTGCAGGTGCCGCGTCTGGAAGCTGTGCTCCAGCGGGAGCACGGGCTGTGGCGGAACCTGCGACAGCGCCTGCTCGATGGCCGCGATGATGTCCTGCGGCTCGCAGGGCTTCACCAGCACCTGGGCGACCCCGCAGGCCAGGGCCAGGTTGCGCGCCTCCTGCTCGCGGAAATGCGCGCTGTAGAAAATCACCTGCGTGGCGGCGAGCTGGGGATCGGCACGCAACTGCCGCACGAACTCATAGCCGTCCATCGTGGGCATCAGGATGTCGGAGATCACCAGTTGCGGGCGTTCTGCCCGCACCACGTCCAGCGCCTGGGCGCCGTCCGCCGCCTCCAGCGCCTGGTGGCCGCTGTGTCCTATGAGCGTGGCCACCAGCGCCCGGTTGGCCGGAAGGTCATCCACGACAAGGATCTTGGCCATGCTGCCGCCGTAGCTGCTTCAGGCCGCCGCAGGCGGCGCGTGAAACGAGGAGCCCAGAAATGCCTCGACCTGCTTCACGAAGGTCTCGGGCGTGATGGGCTTGGAAAGGTGCTCGTCGAAACCCACGTCGAGCGCCTTCTCGCGGTCGCCCGGCATGGAGAACGCCGTGACGGCCACCAGCGGCACCACGCGCCACGCGTGGTGGGAGCGCAGGCTCTGCGCCACCTCGTAGCCGTTCATGACGGGCATCTGCAGGTCGCACAGGATCAGGTCGGGAGATTCCGCCAGCGCGAGCCCCATGCCCAGCGCGCCATTCTCGGCGGCCAGCACGCGGTGGCCCGCGGCCTCCAGCAGGTAGGTGACGAGTTCCCGGCTCGCGTCATCGTCCTCGATGACGAGGATGGTGGCTTTCATGCGCTGGTCTCCTGGAATTCCACGGTGAACGTGCTGCCCTGCCCTTCGGTGCTTTCAAAGCCGACGCTGCCGCCCAGCGCCTCGGCCAGCTTGCGGCTCAGGTGCAGGCCCAGGCCCGTGCCTTCGTGGTGGCGCCGGTCGGCGGTCTCCACGCGCGAGAACGCCTCGAACAGCCGGGACTGCTCCTGCGGCGCGATCCCGGGCCCCGTGTCCCGCACCCGGACCTGCACGGTGCGGCCTTGCGGCGACAGCGTCTCTTCCAGCACCACCTCCACGGACCCCTCCGGCGTGAACTTGATGGCATTACCCACCAGATTGATGAGTATCTGGCTGAACGCCCGGCGGTCGGTGTGCAGGGTGACGGCCTGGGCGGGCGCGCGCACGCTGAACGCCAGCCCCTTGCGCCCGGCCTCCTGCTCCAGCGTGGCCGCGACTTCCGCGACGATGCTCCGGCAGTCGAGCGCCTCGATGTTGAGCGACACCTTGTTGGCGCTGAGCTTGGCCACATCCAGCAGGTCATTGATGAGGGAAAGAAGGTGCCGCGCCCCCGTCTGCACGATGCGCAATTGCTTGTCCTGCTCGGGATTGAGCGGGCCCGGCAGCTTCATCAGCAATGTGCCCGTGAAACCGATGATGGCGTTGAGCGGGGTTCGCAGTTCGTGGGACATGCTGGCCAGGAAGCGGTCTTTGACCAAGGCCGCATTTTCAAGCTCCAGGTTCTTGTCGCGCAAGACCCGCTCGATCCGCTTGCGCTCGGTCACGTCGCGGATCGCGCTCGAGACGAAAAGGCCTTCCTCCGTCTGCAGCGGGCTCAGGCTGATCTCGACCGGGAACTCGGAGCCGTCCTTGCGCAGTCCGTACAGATCAAGGCCCGCCCCCATGGAGCGGGTGCGTGGCTCGACGAAGAAGCGGTGGCGGTGCTCGGGATGCCGGGCATTGAAACGTTCGGGCACGAGCAATTCGATCTTCTGGCCCAGCAACTCGGTGCGGCTCCAGCCGAACAGCTTCACGGCCTGGGAATTGACCAGCACGATGCTGCCATCCCGGTCGACGATGACCATGGCGTCGGGCGCGGCTTCGAGCAGGTCCTTGAACTTCTGGTCGGCCCGCTTGCGGTCGGTGATGTCGCGGATGGCGCTCATCACCATCTCGCCTTCCTCGGTGTGGATCGGGCTCAGGCTGATCTCCACCGGAAACTCGGTGCCCCCCTTGCGCAGGCCATACAGCTCCAGGCCCGCTCCCATGGTGCGCGTGCGCGGTGCCCCGAAGAAGCCGCTGCGGTGCCCCAGGTGCGCGCCCCGGTAGCGGTGGGGCAGAAGCACTTCCACCGCCTGCCCCAGCAGCTCGGCCCGCTCGTAGCCGAACACGCGCTCGGCCTGCGAATTCACCAGCACGATGCGTCCGGTCACATTGACCATCACGATGGCATCCGGCGTGGATTCGAGCAGGTCGCGAAACCGTGCCTCCAGCAACTTGGCCTCGCGCTGGACCTTGAGCTGGGTGACATCCTTCTTGCTGGACAGGAAGTACAGCAGCTGCCCGCCGTCATCGCGCACCGCCTTGGTGGAGACATTCACGTGCACGAGCGAGCCGTCCTTGCGGCGGCGCACCGACTCGTGCACCGCCGTCACGCCGCGCAATGCCTCGGCGCGGATCTCGTCTTCCTCATGGGCCCGTCCCTCGGGAACGATCAGATCCATCAGGGACCGGCCCTGCACCTCGGCCAGCGCGTAGCCAAAGATCGCTTCGGCGGCGGGGTTCCAGTTGAGCACCATGCCCTCGGGCGACAGCACCAGCAGCGCATCGGGGTTTTGCTCCCAGTATGCGGCGGAAAAATCAGATGCCATGCAGCCCTCCCTGTGTGAGGCCATCTCCCTGCGCAGCGCGCCCAACGCGCACAGACGGCAGCGGCCTTCGCCCTCATTGCCCTCGCCAATGGCGGATCCCATCTTAGGCGGGAAATCTCCAAATAGCCAACACTCAACTGCCCCGCGGATCACCCGCCCCGGCCGCCTGGGCGCGGGCCGCCCCGGGACCGCGCGGCCCAAGCCGCGATGCGCCATACCCCGACCCATCTTCGCCATCCGCCGTGGGAGGCCGAAAAACAAAAACCCCTGAAATCCTCACGGAGATCAGGGGCTCCATCCGTGCCGCGCGGCGCGCCGGCGGCGGTCAGTCCATCGCGTCGATCATCACCTGGCCAAAACCGGAACAGCTCACCTGCGTGGCGCCATCCATCAGGCGCGCGAAATCGTAGGTCACCTTCTTGGAGGCGATCGACTTTTCCAGCGAGCGGATGATCAGGTTGGCAGCGTCGATCCAGCCCATGTGGCGCAGCATCATCTCGGCCGAGAGAATCTCGGAGCCCGGGTTCACGTAGTCCTTGCCGGCGTACTTGGGCGCCGTGCCGTGCGTGGCCTCGAAGCAGGCCACCGAATCGGACATGTTGGCCCCGGGCGCGATGCCGATGCCACCGACCTGGGCCGCCAGCGCGTCCGAGATGTAGTCGCCGTTGAGGTTGAGCGTGGCCACCACCGAGTATTCGGCGGGGCGCAGCAGGATCTGCTGCAGGAAGGCATCGGCGATGCTGTCCTTGATGGTGATGTCCTTGCCCGACTTGGGGTTCTTGAACTTGCACCACGGGCCGCCATCGATCAGCTGCGCGCCAAACTCCTTTTGCGCCAGGGCATAGGCCCAGTCACGGAATCCGCCTTCGGTGTACTTCATGATGTTGCCCTTGTGCACGATGGTCACGCTGGGCTTGTCGTTGTCGATGGCGTACTGGATGGCCTTGCGCACCAGGCGCTCGGTGCCCTCGCGCGACACGGGCTTGACGCCGATGCCCGAGGTGTTGGGGAAACGGATTTTCTTCACGCCCATCTCATCCTGCAGGAACTTGATGAGTTTCTTGGCCTTGTCGGACTCGGCCTCGAACTCGATGCCGGCATAGATGTCCTCCGAGTTCTCGCGGAAGATCACCATGTTGGTCTTCTCGGGCTCCTTGAGGGGCGAAGGCACGCCCTTGAAATACTGCACGGGGCGCAGGCAGACGTACAGGTCCAGCTCCTGGCGCAGCGCCACGTTCAGCGAGCGGATGCCGCCGCCCACGGGCGTGGTCAGCGGGCCCTTGATGGAAACCACATACTCGCGCAGCACCTGCAGCGTCTCTTCGGGCAGCCACACGTCGGGGCCATACACCTTGGTGGATTTCTCGCCGGCGTACACCTCCATCCAGTGGATCCTCTTCTTGCCGCCATAGGCCTTGGCCACCGCGGCATCCACCACCTTGATCATCACCGGCGTGATGTCCAGGCCCGTGCCGTCGCCTTCGATGAAAGGGATGATGGGCTGATCCGGCACGTTCAGCGACATGTCGGCGTTGACGGTGATTT
Organism: Acidovorax sp. GW821-FHT10E04; assembly: GCF_059415185.1. NCBI lineage: Bacteria > Pseudomonadati > Pseudomonadota > Betaproteobacteria > Burkholderiales > Comamonadaceae > Acidovorax > Acidovorax sp. GW821-FHT10E04. The sequence continues at coordinate 607,753 of NZ_JBWKMT010000001.1, read as the reverse complement.
TCTGGCCTTCGGCGGGCACCTTGATGTGCTGGTAGCTGGTCATGGGCGGGTGTCTCCTGGGGTGGCTGAAACGGGATTCAGCGAATTGGGCAAAGCGCTCTGAATCTGGTCAATTCTAATGACAAATATTTCTGCCCAAGACCCTGTCAACGCGGCTGCCGCTGCTATCGTTGGGGGTGGAGCCATGCGGGGTTTCGCATGGCCCTCAACCCTTGTTCACACTGGAAACGGCACATATGAAAAAACTCCTCGCTGTACTGGTGGCTGGTCTGTTTGCTGCGGGTGCTTTCGCACAGCAAGCGCCAGCAACCGCTCCCGCCCCTGCTGCTCCCGCAGCCCCCATGGCTGCGCCCGCCGCGGCTCCCGCACCGGTAGCCAAGACCCACAAGGCCGCCACCACGGCCAAGAAGAAGACGCACAGCACCAAGAAGGTCGCCAAGAAGAAAACCACCAAGAAGGTGGCCTGAAACGCCGGGCGCCAGGCCCGCGCGGGGCCAGGGCCCGCCGCTTCAAGATCGCCCGCTGCCGCGGGCGTTTTTGTTGATGGGGGCCGTGCAATGCCCCGTTGTGCCGCCATGCCGGCATGTTTGCGCTAATCTGCCATCGTCCGCAGCGTGATTTTTCCGCTGCCCGTTCATTGCCATCGTCCGTGTTGCCTTCATGAAAGCCCTGCCCATGACCGATCTTCACCCGGCCCGCGCCCCGCAGGCCCGCACCGCCCGCGTGATGTCCTTCGCGCGCCGCGCCGCCCTGGCCGCCGCAACCCTGGTGGCCGCCACCGCCCTGCTGCATGCGGGCGGGGTTGCCGCCCAGGAAGGACCGCAGCTGAATCTGCGGCGCGTCGAACTGACGGCGGGCATGCACCGCATCGACGCCCAGGTCGCCCTTGCACCCCAGGAACGCCAGACCGGCCTCATGCACCGCAAGGAGATGCCGCAGCACGAAGGCATGCTGTTCGTGTTCGAGCAGCCGGCACAGCAGTGCTTCTGGATGAAAAACACCCTGCTGCCCCTCACCGCGGCTTTCGTGGAGGATGACGGCACCATCGTGAACCTGGCGGACATGAAGCCGCAGACACTGGACTCCCACTGCTCCGCCAAGCCCGTGCGCTATGTGCTGGAAATGAACCAGGGCTGGTTTGCCCAGAAGGGCATCAAGGCAGGGGCCAAGCTCTCGGGCGCGCTGTTTCGCCGCCCCTAGGTCCGCCCCCCGGGCCGGGGGGACTGCAAAAGAAAAACGGCCCCGCGGGGCCGTTTTTCTTGTCCGCGGCAGGTGGCTGCCACGGCACCGCGCAAGCAATCCGTCAGGCGAAGTTGGCTTCCGCGAACTTCCAGTTCACCAGGCTGGAGAGGAAGGTCTCGACGAACTTGGGGCGCATGTTGCGGTAGTCGATGTAGTACGCGTGTTCCCACACGTCCACCGTCAGCAGCGCCTTGTCGGCCGTGGTCAGCGGCGTGCCGGCGGCGCCGGTGTTCACGATGTCCACGCTGCCGTCGGCCTTCTTCACCAGCCAGGTCCAGCCCGAGCCGAAGTTGCCCACGGCGCTCTTGACGAAGGCTTCCTTGAAGGCGGCGTAGCTGCCCCACTTGGCGTTGATGGCCGCAGCCAGCGCGCCGGAGGGTTCACCGCCACCCTGGGGTGCCATGCAGTTCCAGAAGAAGGTGTGGTTCCAGATCTGGGCGGCGTTGTTGTAGATGCCGCCGCTGGACTTCTTGACGATCTCTTCGAGCGTCATGGATTCGAATTCAGTGCCCTTTTGCAGGTTGTTGAGGTTCACCACATAGGCGTTGTGGTGCTTGCCGTGGTGGTACTCCAGGGTTTCCTGGCTGTAGTGCGGCGCCAGGGCGTCGATGGCGTAAGGCAGCGGGGGAAGGGTATGTTCCATGGTGGTTTCCTCGTGGTTTGAAATTCTGGGATGCCATCTGCACCGCGATCTTTCCTGAGCAATGCAGTCGGACACAGCACAAAGGGGGCATTGTAGGAAGATCAGGTGACCTGTGCAGCGTGAGGCCACACGGATCGGTGCCGAAGCGCCACAACCCGCCACTGTCCTACAGGCACCCCCGTCAGAGCAGGCGCGGCTGGGACACCGTCACATCCACCACGCCGTCGGCCAGCGTGGCGCGCAAGGCGTCGCCGGGGTGCGCCTGCCGCGCGCTGGTCACGGCCTGGCCCTCGGTATCGGTCAGCAGCGCGTACCCGCGCTGCAGCACCAGGCGCGGATCCAGCAACTCCAGCCGCAGGGCCGCGCGGTCCAGGCGGTCCGACTGCCGCGCGGCGCAGCGCTGCAGCTTGTTGGGCAAATCGGCCTCCAGCGCTTTCTGCGTCTGCGCCAGGCGCTGCAATTTCAGGAGCACTTCATGCCGCATGCGCTGGGCCAGGCGCGCCAGTTGCATCTGCTGGCGCGCCACCAGGCCGGACGGGCGGCCCAGCCGCGCCGCCGCCTGGTCCAGCCGCTGGTGGCGTGCATCGAGCTGGCGCTGCACCGCGTCGCCGATGCGCCCGCCCAGCAGGCCCAGGGCGCCCAGCCACACGTCGCGGGGCTGGGCCACCAGCTCGGCGGCCGCGGTGGGCGTGGGCGCGCGCAGGTCGGCGCAGAAGTCGGCGATGGTGAAGTCCGTTTCATGCCCCACGCCGCTGACCAGCGGCACGGGGCTGCGCACGATGGTGCGGGCCAGTTGCTCGTCGTTGAAGGCCCAGAGGTCTTCGATGGAACCCCCGCCCCGCACCAGCAGGATGACGTCGATCGGCGGGTTGCGGGTCAGATCAGCCCCTGGCGCTTGTCCAGCCTGCGCCAGCAGATACAGTTTTGATAGCGCCGCCACCAGCGAGGCCGGTGCGGCGCCCCCTTGCACCTGCGCGGGCACCAGCACCACCGGGATGTGCGGCACGCGCCGGCGCAAGGCGGTGACGACGTCGTGCAGGGCCGCCGCCCCCGTGGAGGTGACCAGGCCGATGCCGCGCGGCTGCAGCGGCAGCGGACGCTTGCGGTCGCCGCTGAAAAGGCCTTCGGCCTCCAGCTGGGCCTTCAGGCGCAGGAACTGCTCGAACAGCGCACCCTGCCCCGCCCGCTGCATGCTTTCCACGATGAACTGCAGGTCGCCACGCGCTTCGTACACGCCAAGACGGCCGCGCACTTCCACCAATTCGCCATCGCGTGGAGAAAAGTCAAGCAGGCTGGCCGCGCGGCGAAACATGGCACAGCGCAACTGGCCATTCGCGTCCTTGACCGAGAAGTAGCAATGACCGCTGGAAGCGCGCGAGAAGCCCGTGATCTCCCCGCGCACCGCGACAGGATTGAACCGCGCCTCCAGCGCATCAGCAATGGCGCGGCATAGCGCGCCAACTTCCCATACGCGCGGCGCCGCCGCGAGGCCCGGGCGCTCAAACATGAGATACGGCGGGCTTTCGCGGCGCGCTCCAGGGGCGAGTACTCCACAGAACCGCCCGAGCGACCCAGGACGGCAGCGCGCCCGGCAAAACTGGCCGCAAAACACGGTTGCACGTGCAAGTTATTGATTTATATGATTTTTTCACTGCGCAATTTTTCATCAATCTGTTGCAAGCACGGCGGGACGCCACTTTGCGCGGCGCACGAACCGGGTTTCCCACAAAGTTATCCACAGTTTTTGTGGGTGACACCGCCGATGCGGCGGCCACCCGGCAAGGTAACTGTTTGTGACGCGGAGGCGGCAGGAAGCTGGGCCATAATCGCCGATTGCTTTCATCTGCGCGGAGAGAGATTTGCTGTCCATCATACAAGCCGCAGGCTGGCCGATCTGGCCCCTGATTGCGTGTTCCATCCTGGGAATGGCGCTGATTTTCGAACGGTTCGTGGCCCTCAAGACGGCCCGCGTCGCTCCTCCGAAATTGCTCGATGAAGCCATCACGGTGTCCTCCAAGGCCGTGCCCACCCCCGACGTGGTGAACCAGCTCGCGCAGAACTCCGCCCTGGGCGAGGTGCTCGCCAGCGGCCTGCGCACCCTCAACAGCAACCCCCAGTGCAGCGAGACCGACCTGCGCTCGGCCATGGAAGGCGCCGGCCGGGCCGTGGCCCACCGGCTGGAGAAGTACCTCGCGGCGCTGGCCACCATCGCATCGGCCGCGCCCCTGCTGGGCCTGCTGGGGACCGTGATCGGCATGATCGAGATCTTCGGCTCGCAGGCCGGCAGCGGCGGCGTGGGCCAGGCCATGGGCGGCGGCAACCCCGCGCAGCTGGCGCATGGCATCTCGGTGGCGCTGTACAACACGGCCTTCGGCCTGATCGTGGCGATCCCGGCGCTGATCTTCTGGCGCTACTTCCGCGCCCGCGTCGATGCCTATCTGCTCACGCTGGAGCTGGCTTCCGAGCAGTTCGTCCGCCACATCCTGCGCCTGAGGAAGAAGTGAACTCCCCCCTGAGGCGCGGCCGCGCCCTTCCCTGCTCCTCGCAGCGCCATGCACCGCGGGCAGGGGTACGCCGCCCGTGCGGCGGGGCGACCCTTGCGCCACGCCCGCCTGCGTTGACGCCGCCGGTTTCCAAACTTCGCGGGCAACGCGTACCGCCCATTGGATCGTCGACATGAATTTTCGCCCCCGCGCCAAGGAAGAGCCGGAGATCAACCTGATCCCGTTCATCGACGTGCTGCTGGTGATCCTCATCTTCCTGATGCTGACCACCACCTACAGCAAGTTCACGGAGCTGCAGCTCACCCTGCCGGTGGCCGACGCCGAGCAGCAGCGCGACCACCCCAAGGAAGTGATCGTCTCGGTGGCCGCCGACGGCCGCTATGCCGTCAACAAGAACGGCGTGGACGGCAAGAGCGTGGACGCCATCGCGCAGGCCCTGCGCGGCGCCGCCACCGCCGGGCGCGACAGTGTCGTGATCATCAGCGCCGACGCCATGTCCCCGCACCAGTCCGTGGTCTCGGTGATGGAGGCGGCGCGCCGCGTGGGCCTCACGCAGATCACGTTTGCCACGCAGTCGTCGGCCGCGGCGCGCAGCACCGGCCGCTGACACGGCATGGCTGGCCCCGGGCCGCAGCCGCCCCCCCGGTCCGCGGCGCGCGGCGGCGCCCCTTCCCCGGCCTCCGGGCTGCAGAAGATCTGGCAGGCACGCGGCCCGGCCGCCTGGGCGCTGTGGCCTGTCTCCCTGCTGTACCTGGCGCTGGTGGCCCTGCGCCGGGGGCTTTACCGCGCTGGCGTGCTCAAGGCCGAACACCCGGGCCGTCCCGTCGTCGTGGTGGGCAATGTGATCGCCGGAGGCGCCGGAAAGACGCCCGTGGTCATCGCCGTGGTGAAACATCTGCAGGCTCGCGGCCTGCGCCCCGGGGTGATCTCGCGCGGCTATGGCCGCAGCACCACCGATTGCCGGGCGGTGGCGCCCGACAGCCCCGCCCGCGAGGTGGGCGATGAGCCCGCGCTGATCGCGCGCAGCTGCGGGGTGCCGGTTTTCGTCGCGCCGCGCCGCATCGCCGCGGCCCGCGCCCTGCTGGCGGCGCACCCGCACACCGACGTGATCGTCTGCGACGACGGGCTGCAGCACCTGGCCCTGGCGCGCGATGTGGAGGTTTGCATCTTCAACGACCAGGGCGTCGGCAACGGCTTCCTGCTGCCTGCGGGCCCGCTGCGCGAGCCCTGGCCGCGGCCGGTGGACCTGGTGCTCCATGCGGGTGGCGTACCGCCCCGGGGAGACTTCGAGGCCTATGCGCTGCAACGGCGCCTGGCCCCCTGGGCCGTGCGCTCGGACGGCACCCGCGTGCCCTTGTCCAGCCTGCGGGGGCAGCCTTTGCACGCGGTGGCGGCCGTCGCACGCCCCCGGGACTTCTTTGCGATGCTGCAGGCCCAGGCGTTGCAACTGGCGCACGCGCAGGCCCTGCCGGATCACTATGATTTTGATAGCTGGAACCGCTCACCAGACAACCGTTACACGCTGATCTGCACTGAAAAAGATGCCGTCAAGCTGTGGCCCCGCCACCCGGACGCACTGGCCGTGCCCCTGCAACTGCACATGGATCCAGCCTTTTTCGCGGCCCTGGATGCGCGCCTGCCGGCACCGGGTGGTCTTTAGCGCGCACCGGCGGTCCCGCGGGGCTGGCCGCCGCTATCATCGCTGCCTGCCCGAACGAACCTCCCGGAAGCACCGCCATCATGGATCCCAAACTGCTTGAACTGCTGGTCTGCCCTGTCACCAAAGGCCCGCTGACCTACGACCGCGAGGCGCAGGAACTTGTCTCCCGCAGCGCGCGGCTGGCCTACCCGGTGCGCGACGGCATCCCGGTGCTGCTCGAAAACGAAGCCCGCACGCTCACCGACGAGGAACTGGAGCAGTGAGCGCTGTGCCCGCCCCCGGCGCCGTGGCACCGGACAGCCGCTTCACGGTGCTGATCCCGGCCCGCATGGCATCGAGCCGGCTGCCCGACAAACCCCTGGCCGATATCGCCGGCCTGCCCATGGTGGTGCGGGTTGCCCGCCGCGCGGCCCAGAGCGCCGCCACCCGGGTCGTGGTGGCCGCCGACGACAACCGCATCCTGCAGGCCTGCGCGGCCCACGGCGTGGAGGCGATCCTGACCCGCGCCGACCATGCCAGCGGCAGCGACCGGCTGGCAGAGGCCTGCGTCCAGCTGGGGCTGGATGGCGCCGACATCGTCGTCAACGTGCAGGGGGATGAACCCCTGATGGACCCCGGCCTCATCCATGCCGTGGCGCAACTGCTGCCGGCCCGCCCCGAGGCCAGCATGGGCACGGCCGCGCACGCCATTGCGTCGCAAGCCGACTACGCCAACCCCAACGTGGTGAAGGTGGTGCTGGACGCGCGGGGCCTGGCGCACTACTTCAGCCGGGCGCCCATCCCCTTCGCCCGCGACCATGCCGCAACGCCCTGGTGGCAAGGCGCCGCCCAGGCGGCCACACCCGGCGTCGCCGCCCTGGCGGGGTTCGCGCCTTTGCGGCATGTGGGCATCTACAGCTATCGTGCCGGCTTCCTGCGGGAATTTCCGGCGCTGGCGCCAGCCCCCACCGAAGCCGTGGAAGCGCTGGAGCAGTTGCGCGCGCTGTGGCACGGCCACCGCATCGCGGTGCACCTGGCCAGCACCGCCCCGGGGCCTGGCGTGGACACCCCCGAGGATCTGGAGCGGGTCCGCAGCCTTTTCCGCTGACGGACGCCCCGGCGGCCCCGTGGCGCGGGGACCTGCCCGCGCCACCGTGCAGGGCACTATCCGCACCGCGACACCCTGGCCGCCGCGCGGTACGGCGTGTAAGTCAGCGCAAGGTGGTCGCATGCTATCCTCGCCCGCAACGAGAGCACCGCATCCCGGGCGCACAGAACGGCTTCAGGCGCCCTTCGAACGTCCCCGCCAGCGGCGCCAACCGATTTCTAACCTTCGAGGACTTCCATGAGACTGATTCTGTTGGGCGCGCCTGGCGCCGGAAAGGGCACGCAAGCCACGTTCATCTGCCAGAAATACGGCATCCCGCAAATCTCCACCGGCGACATGCTGCGGGCGGCGGTGAAGGCGGGCACGCCCTTGGGCCTGCAGGCCAAGGCCGTGATGGATTCGGGTGCCCTGGTCAGCGACGACATCATCATCGGTCTCGTGAAGGAACGCATCACGCAGGCGGACTGCGCCAACGGCTTCCTGTTCGACGGCTTTCCCCGCACCATTCCCCAGGCCGACGCCATGAAGGCGGCGGGCGTCAAGCTCGACTACGTGCTCGAAATCGATGTGCCTTTTGACGCCATCATCGAACGCATGAGCGGCCGCCGCTCGCACCCTGCCAGCGGCCGCACCTACCACGTCAAGTTCAACCCCCCCAAGGTGGAAGGCAAGGATGACCTGACGGGCGAGGAACTGATCCAGCGCGAAGACGACAAGGAAGAAACTGTCAAGAAGCGCCTGCAGGTCTACAGCGACCAGACGCGCCCCCTGGTGGACTACTACAGCAGCTGGGCCCAGGCCGAGCCCGACGCCGCCCCCAAGTACCGCGCCATCAGCGGCACGGGCAGCGTGGAAGAAATCACCGCGCGCGCGCTCCAGGCGCTGGCCAGCTGAGCGCGAGGGTCACGCCCCAGGACCAGCGACGCCATGGGGCACCAGGGCGTCGCTTTTCTTTTGGGAGGTGCCGGTGGCCCCGTCAGGCGCGCCGTGGCACCAGCGGGCCAGACCCTCATGGCCCCGGCCTTGCCACCCATCCTGGTTTTGTTCAGGCCGGACTGGAGCGCAGGCCGTAGGCCTTGCCGTCCACGAAAAGGTATTCCGCGCGCAGCACCGCATCGCCCTTCTCATCGCGCAGGGTGAAGCCCACCACCGACAGGTCCGTGCCGGGCTTGATCTCCTGCACCTGCCAGGCCTGCATGCGTGTCAGGGGCGCCAGCTCGATCTCCCAGCGGCGGTCCTTGCGGGTGGGCAGCACCGCCTTGGCCAGCAAGGCCTTGCCGTCCACGGGCGAGGCCTGGGCGGGCACCGCGCGCTGCGCCAGGTCCGCGGGAAGCCGCAACTGCGCGGGAAGCTCCAGCTCCAGCTCGGCATGGGGGTTTTGCCAGCGCACCTTGCGCACCGTGCCTTCCAGATAGATGGGGCGCTCGGCATCAAAACTGCTCCAGCCATGGTGGGCGCGCGCCCAGAGCGGAACCATCGCAGTGGCCAGGAGCAGGCGGCGGCGTTGCAGACTCATCGGTTCTCTCCTTGTCAGGTCACAGATAGGCGATCCAGCGGCCACAGACCACCACGGCCAGCCAGATCAGCGTGGACGCCAGCATCTGCACCCGGGCCAGGGCGTCCAGGCGCGCCAGCGATCCACGCCCATGGAACCACGCGGCGTTGCAGCCCGCAAGCATTAACAGCAGCATCTTCAAGGTGAATGCGCGGCTGGCGAGCAGCTCGGAAGGCTGGGTGGCGAACATCAGCAGGCCCGATGCCGCCGCCAGGCCAAAGCCGCACAATGCCAGCGACAGGCTGAGCCGCGCAAGGTCCTTGACGGGCAGCGCCGCCCCCCGGCCAAACACGCGCAACTCCAGCAGCACCAGGTTGCCCAGCAGCAGGGCAATGCCAACGATGTGCACCACTTCCAGCGCCGGGTAGGCCCAGGCGTGTGTCTTGAGGGCTGCAAACAACACTGGACAGCCTTCGCACTCAGCGCATCAGGTCCAGCATCAGCGAGATCCGGGCCTTCAGGGGCGGCAGCCCGCCGGAATCAGGCAGCAGGTCACCAGGCTTGGGCAGCACCCGCCCCTCGGCGCAGCGCGTGGACCGGACCACCCGCACGCCCACCTCCTGCGCGCGCAGCAATGCGGCTTCCAGAAGGTGGTGGATGGTGCCGTTGCCGGTGCATGCCACCACCAGCCCCTGGACGCCGTCACGCACCAGCGCATCCACCATGGCGCCCGTGGCGCCCGCGTGGCTCATGATCACCTCCACGCGGGGCCAGGCCGCTGCATTTGCTATATTTTGCAGAGCACCACACGCATGCTTGGCGGGCGGTATCGGCCAATCCTGCGCAAGGCGAATGGCGCCCTCCTCCACCCACCCCAAAGGCCCGGCCTCGCCCGAACTGAGCGCATGGACACGGTACGGATGCACCTTCTGGACCTGCTGTGCGCCGTGGACCTCGCCAGCGGCCACTGCGAGCACGCCGCGGGCACCCGCAGCCACCGCGACCGCCACGGCATCCAGGAGATTTTGCGGCCCGTCGGGCGTGAGCGCCGTGGCCGGGCGCATAGCACAGGTCAGCACCACGGGTTTCAGCCGGGTATCCAGCACCTGGTTCAGGAACCAGGCCGTCTCCTCCAGCGTATCGGTGCCGTGGGTGATGACCACCCCGCGCACGGAGGCGTCCTGGAGGTGATGGGCGCAGCGCAGCGCCAGGGCCTGCCACACCCCGCCGTCCATGTCCTTGCTGTCGATCTGAGCCACCTGCTCCGCCACGAGCATGCCACCGGCCGCCTCCTGCAATCCGGGGACCGCTGCCAGCAGCTGCTCCACCCCGACCTGCGCGGCGGTGTACCCGATGTTGTCGCCCGCCTGTGCCGACGTGCCGGCAATGGTTCCTCCAGTGCCCAAAACCACAATTTTTTGCCCACTCACTTGCATACTCCGAAAAACTGGTAAAAAATACAGTTACTGGATTAAAAAACAGTTGTCCTTCACTGTAGCCGCCTCCACCGGAAACCACCATGCTCGACAACCCGAAACTCACGGCCCGCCAGCAACAGATCCTGGACCTCATCCAGACCGCCATTGCACGCACAGGGGCGCCTCCCACCCGCGCCGAAATCGCGGCTGAACTGGGCTTCAAGTCGGCCAATGCGGCAGAAGAACATCTGCAGGCCCTCGCACGCAAGGGCGTGATCGAACTGGTGAGCGGCACATCGCGGGGCATCCGGTTGCGCAGCGACACGCTGCGCTCCATCAATGCAGCGCGCGGCAGCCAGTTCCACCTGCCCATTCCCGGGCTCTCCCAACTGGTCCTGCCCCTGGTGGGGCGTGTGGCGGCGGGTTCGCCCATTCTCGCGCAGGAACACGTCGACCAGACCTACAGCGTGGAAAACAGCCTGTTCCAGCACAAGCCCGACTACCTGCTCAAGGTGCGTGGCATGTCCATGCGCGATGCCGGCATCATGGACGGCGACCTGCTGGCCGTGCAGTCCACCCGCGAGGCGCGCAACGGCCAGATCATCGTGGCCCGCCTGGGAGACGACGTGACGGTCAAGCGCCTGCGGCGCACCGCCACGGCCATCGAGCTGCTGCCTGAAAACCCGGACTACCCGGTCATCGTGGTACAGCCTGGCGAACCTTTCGAAATCGAAGGTCTCGCGGTAGGCCTCATTCGCAACACCATGCTGATGTAGCCGGTCCCGGCTGCTGGTCCATTCACTACCGCATTGCAGGTGGCGGGCGTTTGGTGTGCCGGGCAAACCGGCACGCCAGCCCTGCGGTGCGGGTTCAATTTGCAATCCTGCCTATGTCCAACCCCCGACCTTCGGAGTTTTCACATGGGAATTGCCTTGACCACCTTATCCGCCTTCTCCGTGCCGCTGCGCTCGCTGACGCGCTGGTTTCACTCGACCGCCGCGCTCGCGGTGCCGTCTGCGGCAGGTTCGCCCCCACCCCGTTCCCCCCACGATGGCACGGACCGCGGCGACGGCCGGGGCACGGCCGGCTCCAGGAGCATCCACCGCCCGCAGGGTCTCCCTGGCCCACGTCCGCTGCGCGGCAACTGGCCCTTCACGGTCAACACGCCCCAGACGCCCCCCGCCGAAAGTCCCGGGCGGCAGGCCGCCACCCGCAGAGCACCGCCCGCGATGCCGGTACCGCCCGCAGGAAGCCGCAGCGCCTGCGCCGCGCCGCGGCCCACCGATGGATCGGGCCGCCGGACCGCCAAGGTCTTGCGCAGGATCTCAGCCCCCGGCACGGGCCGGCTGGTGATCGCCGGCAGGATGGCCGACGTGTGCGCGGAACTGGACCGCATGGTGGCCTGCGAGGGAGCCCTGCAGGCCTCTTGAGACCAAGATACTTCCTTCATCACGGGCCAACGGCACGGTCCTCGTTGGCGTGTGGCGTTCCTTCTCGAAAGAGATGGATCTGCGGGCGTGAGAAAAACGGCCGGGGAGCGATGGCACGGCCCCGCCACGTCCTGCCATGGGCGGCAGCGTTTTGCGGGATGCGCCAACACTCCGTCACCAAAAGCCCCGTACTTTGATGCCCCAGGACGGCGGCCCGGTGAATGCCGGTGGCGCCACCAAGGCACAATATCGGGATGAACATTGTGATTCTCGACGACTACCAGGACGCAGTCCGCAAGCTGCACTGCGCATCCCGGCTCGACGCGTACACCGCCAAGGTCTACACCAATACCGTCAAAGGACTTGGGCAGCTTTCTGTCCGCCTGAAGGATGCCGACATCATCGTTCTGGTGCGGGAGCGCACACAGATCACGCGCCAACTGGTGGAAAAGCTTCCCCGCCTCAAACTGATCGCGCAAACCGGCAAGATCGGCAGTCACATCGACGTGACGGCGTGCACGGAGCGGGGCATTGCCGTGGCCGAGGGCATAGGGTCCCCGGTGGCCCCGGCCGAACTGACCTGGGCCCTCGTGATGGCAGCCATGCGCAGGCTGCCGCAGTACATCGCCAACCTCAAGCACGGCGCCTGGCAGCAGTCGGGGCTGAAGACCGCATCCATGCCCGCCAACTTCGGCCTTGGCAACGTGCTGCGCGGCAAAACGCTGGGCATTTGGGGATATGGCCGCATCGGACAGCTCGTGGCTGGCTACGGACGCGCTTTCGGCATGAACGTGCGTATCTGGGGCCGCGAGGCGTCCCGCGCCCAGGCCTTGACGGACGGCTACCAGGCCGCGACCACGCGCGAGGAGTTCTTCTCGCAGTGTGACGTGATCTCGCTGCACCTGCGCCTCAACGATGAAACGCGCGGCATCGTCTCGCTGGAAGACCTGTCTTGCATGAAGCCCACCTCCCTTCTCGTCAACACATCGCGGGCCGAATTGATCGAGCCCGACGCGTTGATCGCAGCGTTGAACCGGGGCCGTCCCGGCATGGCGGCGGTCGATGTGTTCGAGAGCGAACCCATCCTTCAGGGCCACGCCTTGCTGCGGCTGGAGAATTGCATCTGCACGCCCCACATTGGCTATGTCGAGCAGGACAGCTATGAGCTGTACTTTGGCGCGGCATTCGACAACGTGGTGAATTTCATCAAGGGCACGCCCACCAATATCGTGAATCCAGGCTCGCTTCAGGTAAGACGCTAGCCAGCAGGGCAACAACCGGGCCGCTTGCGCCATCGACGGCGCGGGTGCCCAATAAAAAAGGCTTCCCGAGGGAAGCCTTTTTTGAGCCCGGCAGGGCACAGGGGCCCTGCAGCGCGGTACCGCGCTGACTAATTACAGCGGGGTCTTCTTGCCGTCCTTGTAGACGTACAGGGTGATGGCGGGGTTCTTCATTTCGCCGTTGGGTTCGAAGGCGATGGTGGAGGTCACGCCCTTGAAGCTGGCCTTGGCCAGTTCGTTCACGTACACCTTGGGGTCCACGGAGTTGGCACGCTTCATGGCGTCCACCAGCAGGAACGTGGCGTCATAGGTGTAGGGGCTGTACACCTGGAACTGGTTGGGGTACTTGGCGTCGTACTTGGCCTTCCAGGCCGTGCCGCCAGGCATCTTGGCCAGCGAAGAACCGCCTTCGGCGCAGATCACGTTGCCCAGGGTCTTGGCACCGGCGGCCAGCTTGGCGATTTCCGACGTGCAGACGCCATCACCACCAAAGTACTTCACGTTGCCCATGCCCAGCTGTTCCATCTGGCGCAGCATGGGGCCGGCTTGTGGGTCCATGCCGCCGTAGAACACGGCATCAGGGTTCTTGGACTTGATGGCGGTCAGGATGGCCATGAAGTCGGTGGCCTTGTCGGTCGTGAACTGCTCGTCCACCACCTTCATGCCCTTGGCCGTGGCCGTCTTCTTGAACACGTCTGCCACGCCTTGGCCGTAAGCGGTACGGTCGTCGATGATGGCAACGGTCTTGAGCTTGAGCGTGTCGACCGCGTAGAAAGCCAGGCCAGCGCCCAGGGCGTTGTCGTTGGCGATGATGCGGAAGGTGGTCTTGTAGCCTGGCTTGGTCAGGTTGGGGTTGGTCGCAGCGCCCGTCACCATCGGAATGCCGCAGTCGTTGTAGACCTTGGATGCGGGGATGGTGGTACCGGAGTTGAGGTGACCGACAACGCCTGCGACCTTGGAGTCGCACAGCTTCTGTGCAGCGGCCGTGCCCTGCTTTGGATCGGCTGCATCGTCTTCGGCCTGCAGCTCGAACTTGATCTTCTTGCCGCCGATGGTGACGCCTTGAGCGTTCAGCTCTTCAATGGCCATGCGGGCGCCATTTTCGTTGTCCTTGCCGTAGTGGGCTTGGGCACCGGAAACCGGAGCCACGTGGCCGATCTTGACCACCTGCTCTTGTGCAGAGGCCACACCAGCAGCAGCCGCGATAGCAGCAACCACGGTCAGTTTCAACTTCAATTGCATATCAATCTCCAGTAAAGATAAACGCTGAGAATATTCTTGTGTCTCAACGCAGGCGAACATATCGCAATTTACGGGCCAGATCATTAGGGAACACGATTAAAAGCGAGAGAAACCACAGGGGAATACCCTGTCATCCCTTTGGCACCGAGGGCGTCCCGCTGGCCAGCTCATCCGCCACCGCCTCGTACACAGCGTGCCGGACCACCGATTCAATCTCTTCGCGCAGCCGTGGCAGCACCGATCGTGTCTGCTCCTGCACCACCGTGGCGATCGCTTCGCGCAAACGTTGATCCAGCACAACGTCCACGCGCTGCATGACCCTGTGCACCATATATTCCTCCATGCCCTCCGGCAATGGTCGGGTCAGCGCAACCGGACTCACGGCCCCCACGGACACGGGCGGCGCCACGGTGCCCGCTGCCGGAGCATTGCGGGCCGGCGCGGGAACGATGCCCGGCGGGGCGGCGGGCCTTGGCGGGGCCACGGCGGGCCGATGGGCGCCATGCACGAAGGAACCCGGCGGCTGCGCCGCCTGGTGCACGGCGTTCGCCGCCGGCCGCGCCTCGGGCAGCATGGAGGGATGCATGACCGTGGTGCGCGATGGTGCAGCGGCCGCGGCCTGCGATGGGGCGGAATCCGGCGCCCGCACCACTTCGGTGAGGGTGGGGACAAAGCGCGGAGGCGTCTTGGGGGGCAGCGCCATCAGCCGGCTTTCAGCACCAGGTCGTGGCGGGTGATCTCATACCCGCGTGAGGCATAGTGGCGCCAGCGCGACCTCGCCTCGCCGCGATCGGCCTCATCCTGCGCGCTCACCACCTCGACCAGGCGATCAAACCGGCCAAACCCTTCCGGCACTTCGGCGTGCAGGTTCAACAGCACCTCGTGGTGCGCGGCGGAACGCGCGTCGGCCGTCAGCAGCACGGGCGATGCATGGACCAGTTCTTCGTCGGCACCGCCCAGGCAATGGGCCACAAAATCCTGCGGCGCCAGCACCCAGAGCATGCGGTCCAGCACCGCCAGCGTCTCGGCCGGTGCTGCAATCACCAGCCGTGCACCGCTGCGCTGCACCTTGCGCGCAAAGCGGCATGCATAGGCCAGCTTGTCCGGCGCATTGAAGTGAAACGCGACCTCGGTCATGGCGAGATCAGCCGAGCTTGGCGCGCGGCGCCTTCACCGTCGCCGGCCTGGGGGAGGCCGCACGCGCCGCCGAAGATGCCTTGGAGGCGGGCTTGGTGTTGGCCGCCTGCCTCAGAAGGTAATGCACCAGCAGCCCGACCGGCCGCCCCGTGGCCCCCTTGGCGGCCCCACCCTTCCAGGCCGTCCCCGCGATATCCAGATGGGCCCAGGGCAGGTCACCCACATATTTCTGCAGGAACTTGGCCGCGGTGATGGAACCGCCCGCGCGGCCCGCCACGTTCCCCATGTCCGCGAAATTGCTTTTGAGGCCATCCGCGTAATCGTCGTCCAGCGGCATGCGCCAGCAGGGGTCCTGCGCGGACTCCCCGGCCTCCTGCAGCGCGGCTGCGAGGGGATCGTTGTTGGCAAACAGCCCGCTGCGCACGCCACCCAGCGCAATCACGCACGCGCCGGTCAACGTGGCGATGTCCACCACGGCGGCGGGCTTGAAGCGGGACGCATAGGTGAGCGCATCACAGAGCACCAGCCGGCCTTCGGCGTCGGTGTTGAGGATCTCGATGGTCTGGCCGCTCATGCTCGTGACCACGTCGCCGGGCTTGACAGCACGGCCGTCGGGCATGTTCTCGCAGGCGGGGATCAGCCCCACCACGTTGATGGCGGGTTGCAGCTCGCCCAGCGCGCGGAACGTTCCCAGCACGCTGGCGGCGCCGCACATGTCGAACTTCATCTCGTCCATCTCCGGCGCGGGCTTGATCGAGATGCCCCCCGTGTCGAACGTGATGCCCTTGCCCACCAGCACGACAGGCGCCTGGTCCTTGGCCGCGCCGCTGTAGCGCAGCTCGATGAACCGCAAAGGCTCCTCGGACCCCCTCGCCACGGCGAGGAAGGCGCCCATTCCCAGGCGGGCCACCTCGGCCGGGCCATGGACCTTGCACTGAATGCGGGGCAGCTTGGCCAGTGTCTTGGCCGCATCGGCGAGCAGGCTGGGCGTGGCGTGGTTGGCGGGGCGGTTGCCCCATTCCCGCGCGAACTCGACCCCGGCGACCAGTGCCACGCCGGCATCGAAATCCTCGCGCACCTCGGGGACGCTGTGCACGCCCACCACGCAGCGGTTCAGGCTGCGCGCCTCCACCTTTGTCTTGGTGGTCGTATAGACGTAGCTCGCTTCGGCCACGGCCTGCACGGCGGCACTGACGGCCGCTGGCTGCGCAGCACCCGCAAAACAGAGCGCCACCCGCTTGGTCTGCGGCGCCTTGATGGCCGATCCCACCGCCTGCAGGGCCTGGCGCGTGGCGCGGGCCGCGCCGTCGCCCTGCCCGACCAGCACCACCCGGCGGGCCGCAACGGCAGGCACCTGGTACAGCTGCAGGTGCTTGCCTGCCTTGGTGGACAGATCTCCGTTCTTGAGCGCCAGCGCCGCCAGGGCAGACAGCGCATCCTTGCCGGGCTTGAAGCCCTCGGGAAGCAGGACGACCAGCAGGTCGCATTTTTCCGAAGCTGCCGCAGCAAGGTCAAGGGTCTTGAGATCAAAGTTCATAATCGGTGTTTTCCTTTTGAGCGTGCTATGCACTTTGACATGCACGCAAAAGTGCATAGCGCGCTCCTAGCCAATGTTATTCGATTCATCCATCCGCAAGGAGCTGGCGCGCAGCTTCGGTGCGACCCTCGTGGTGCTGGTGACCGTGGTCATGACCATGATGCTCATCCGCACCCTGGGCCAGGCATCGCGGGGCAGCGTGAGCCCTTCCGATGTCATGCTGGTCATGGGGTTCACGGTGCTGGGCCAGTTGCCCACCATCCTGAGCCTGAGCCTCTTCATCGCCGTGGTCGGGACGCTGTCGCGCATGTACCGAGACAGTGAAATGGTCATCTGGTTCGCCAGCGGCCGCGGGCTGGTCAGCCTGCTGCGGCCCTTGCTGCGTTTTGCCTGGCCGGTGATGGTCATCATCGCCGTGCTGTCGCTGCTGGTCTGGCCCTGGGCCAATTCCCAGATCCAGGAACTCAAGACGCGCTATGAACAGCGCAGCGACATCGACCGCATCGCACCCGGCGAGTTCCAGGAATCCTCCAATGGCAGCCGGGTGTTCTTCATCGACAAGGACAGCCCGGACACCCAGGCCGGCAACAACATCTTCATCGCCGCCACCGACGGTGCCCGCGAATCCGTCACCTCTGCGCGCAGCGCCCGGCTGGAGACACGGGGCGGCGAGCGCATGGCCGTGCTGAGCGAGGGCCAGCGGCTGGAGACCTCACGCGACAAACCCGGCGTGAAAATCAGTGAGTTCGTCGAATACGGCACCCGCATTGGCTCCGCGCCCGCGGGCTCGGCCGAAGAGCTCTCCGTCAAGACCCGCGCCACGCACGAGCTGCTCATGCAGCCCCTGCCCGCCTACAGGGCCGAGCTGGGCTGGCGCCTGGGGCTGGCGCTGGCAGCGCTCAACTTCGTGGTGCTGGGGCTGGCCGTGGCCAGCGTCAACCCGCGCGCCGCGCGCAGCACCAGCCTGGTGTTCGCGCTCTTTGCCTTCATCGTGTACTACAACCTCATGACGCTGGGGCAAAGCTGGGTGGGCGCGGGCCGGCTCGGCCTGGTGAGCTTCATGGTGCTGCTGCACGGCGGCATGCTGCTCATGTCGCTGCTGGTACTGGCCGCGCGCCACAACCACTGGACGCTGCGGCGGCTTTGGCAGCCCACGCCGCCAGGGAGCCCCGCATGAAAACCATCCGCCGCCTGATCCACCGCGAAGCCCTGTTCGCGGTCGCTTTCGTCACCGCCGGGTTTCTGGCGCTGTTCTTCTTCTTTGACCTGGTGGACGAACTGCGCTGGGTGGGCCGCACCGGCGCCGAGGGTTACCAGCTCTCGCACGCGTTCCTGTTCGTGGTGCTGAGCATTCCCAGCCACCTGTACGAGCTGCTGCCCATCACGGTGCTCATCGGCACCATCTTCGTGATGGCGCGGCTCGCCCAAAGCTCCGAGTTCACCATCATGCGCACGAGCGGCATGGGCCCCTGGCGTGCCTTGCGCACGCTGGTGGCGCTGGGCGGCTTCTTCGTGCTTCTGACCTTCGCCGTGGGCGACTACATTGCGCCGCTGACCGACCGCGCCGCCCAGCTGGTCAAGGTGCGGTACCTCGGGCGCCTGACCACGGGCGCCACCGGCGCCTGGCTCAAGGAGCGCCAGGACGACCACTCCTATGCGGTGAACGTGCGCGCGCTCACGACCAACGGCGGCATGCTGGACGTGCGCATCTTCGAGTTCGATGCCAAGGGCCGGCTGGCATCGCAGACACGGGCGGCGGCGGGCCAGTTTGGGCCGGATGGCGCGTGGAATCTGGAGAAGGTGCAGCGCAGCCGCTTCGAGCAGCGCGGCGGCGACGAAGCGCGCGTGGAGCACCTGGATGCCCCCACCCTGCAATGGCCCACCCGCATCAGCGCCGACATGGTGGCCGCCTCGCTGCTCAAACCCGACCGCATGGCCACCATCGACCTGTTCCAGTACATCCGCCACCTCGACGCCAACGGCCAGTCCGCCCAGCGCTACGAGATCGAGTTCTGGCGCAAGGTGTTCTATCCCCTCAGCTGCCTGGTGATGGTGGTGCTGGCCCTGCCTTTTGCCTACCTGCACTTCCGCTCGGGCGGCATCGCGGGCTATGTGTTTGGCGGCGTCATGGCCGGCATCAGCTTCTTCCTGCTGAACAACGTGTTTGGCTATGCGGGCAACCTGCAGAACTGGTCGCCGTGGCTCACGGCGGCCGCGCCCGGACTGATCTACTCCGTGCTTTCGCTCGCGGCTTTTGGATGGCTGGTGCTCCGGCGCTAGCCCGGGCTGTCACCCTGCCCCGATCTGCAACCCATGAACCACCGCGCCATCGTCCTGTTCTCCCACGGCTCGCGCGACCCCCTGTGGCGCACGCCCATGGAGGCCGTGGCCGCCCACATCGGGGGGCAGCACCCGGGCCGCCCTGTGGCCTGCGCGTACCTGGAGCTGTGCACCCCCACGCTGGCACAGGCCACGGACCAGCTCGTCGCGCAGGGAGCGGCCCATGTCACGGTCGTGCCCATGTTCCTTGGCACGGGCAAGCATGCGCGGAACGACCTGCCGCTGCTGGTGGAGGAGTTGCGAGCGGCCCATCCCGCCGTGCGGTTCCATGTGCAGCCCGCCATTGGCGAAGACCCGCGCATGACGGCTTTGATGGCAGAAATTGCCTGTGAGGTGCCTTCCGCTGAAATCCCTTAGATAGCTGCAGCATAATGATGCAACTCTTTAGGCGATATCAGATATGAATCTGCACCAATTCCGCTTCGTTCAAGAGGCTGCGCGCCGCAATCTCAACCTGACCGAAGCGGCCAAGGCCCTGCACACCTCCCAGCCGGGCGTGTCCAAGGCCATCATCGAGCTCGAAGAAGAACTGGGCGTGGACATCTTCGCGCGCCATGGCAAGCGCCTCAAGCGCATCACCGAACCCGGCCAGCACGTGCTCAAGAGCATCGAGGTCATCATGCGGGAGGTGGGCAACCTCAAGCGCATCGGCGAGCAGTTCAGCGCCCAGGACAGCGGTACCCTCAGCATCGCCACCACCCACACCCAGGCCCGCTACGTGCTGCCCGTGCCCGTGGCGCGCCTGCGCGAGGCCTATCCCAAGGTCAACATCAGCCTGCACCAGGCCACACCGCACGAAGTGGCGCGCATGGTGATCGATGAAGTGGCCGAGATCGGCATGGCCACCGAATCCCTGGCCGACTACCCCGAACTCGTCACCCTGCCCTGCTATGAATGGCAGCACGTGCTGGTGGTGCCCAACGATCACCCGCTGGCGCAGAAGGAGCGCATCGGGCTGGACGACCTGGCCCACGAGGCGCTGATCACCTACCACCCCTCCTTCACCGGCCGCGGCAAGATCGACCATGCCTTTGCCGCACGCAAGCTGCAGCCGCGCATCGTGCTCGAGGCCATCGATTCCGACGTGATCAAGACCTACGTGCGCCTGGGCCTGGGCATCGGCATCGTGGCCGAAATGGCCATGCGCGACGACCCCGTGGGTGACCTTGCCGTGCGTCCCGTGGGGCACCTGTTCGGCCAGAGCGTGGCGCGGGTGGCCTTCAAGCGGGGTGCGTACCTGCGCAACTTCGTCTACAAGTTCGCCGAACTGCTCAGCGACCGGCTGAGCCGCGAGCTCATCGCCCGCGCGATGACCGGCCACGTCAACGACTACGAACTCTGACACCGGCACCCGCCCGATTGCCCATTCCACCGCCCCATTGCTTCCCAGCCTGACCTTCCGCCACAGCGCCATGACTGAGACCACCGACACCGCCCGCACACCCGCCTTCCCCTGCAAGCTGCCCCAGGTGGGTACCACCATCTTCACCGTGATGTCGGCCCTGGCGGCCGAGCACGGCGCGGTCAACCTGGGCCAGGGGTTTCCTGACTTCGAATGCGCCCCGGAGCTGGTGAATGCCGTGACGCGGGCCATGCAGGCCGGCCACAACCAGTACCCGCCCATGCCCGGCATCCCGGCCCTGCGCGAGGCGGTCGCCAGCAAGATCGCGGCGCTGCACGGCCGCCGGTACAGCCCGGGCACCGAGATCACCATCACGGCCGGCGCCACGCAGGCCATCATCACCGCCATCCTGGCCATCGTGCACTCGGGCGATGAAGTCATCGTGCTCGACCCCTGCTACGACAGCTACGTGCCCAACATCGAACTGGCGGGCGGCAAGGCGGTGCGCGTGCCGCTCACGCCGGGCACCTTCCGCCCCGACTTCGGCAAGATCGGTGCGGCCATCACGGCGCGCACGCGCGCCATCCTCATCAACAGCCCGCACAACCCCAGCGCCACCATCTGGACGGCCCAGGAGATGCGCCAGCTGGAAGACCTGCTCGCGCCCACCGACATCCTGCTCATCAGCGACGAGGTGTACGAGCACATGGTGTTCGACGGCGCCGAGCATGAAAGCGCCGCGCGCTTTCCCGGCCTGGCGGCACGCGCCTTCATCGTGTCGAGCTTTGGCAAGACCTTTCACGTCACCGGCTGGAAGGTCGGCACCGTGGCCGCCCCCGCAGCGCTGACGGCCGAGTTCCGCAAGGTGCACCAGTTCAACGTGTTCACCGTGAACACGCCCATGCAGCACGGCCTGGCCGCCTACCTGCAGGACCCGGCGCCCTACCTGCAACTGCCCGCGTTCTATCAGGCCAAGCGCGACCTGTTCCGCCAGGGCCTGGAGGGCTCGCGCCTGAAGCTGCTGCCGAGCACCGGCAGCTACTTCCAGTGCGTGGACATCTCGGCCGTGAGCGACCTGAACGAATCGGACTTCTGCCAGTGGCTCACCCGCGAGGTGGGCGTGGCGGCGATTCCGCTGTCGGCGTTCTACGGCGACGGGTTTGACCAGCGCGTGGTGCGTTTCTGTTTTGCCAAGAAGGACGACACGCTGCGCGCCGCGCTGGAGCGGCTGCGCAAGCTCTGACCAGGCAACTGCCCCCGGCCCTACCGGGTCTGCCGGGCCAGCCAGACACCCAGAACCGCCAGCGCCATGCCCGCCAGCGCCCAGCCGCCGAGCGTCTCGCCAAACACGGCCCAGGCGATCAGCGCGGTGGTGGGCGGGGTCAGGTAGAACAGGCTGGCCACGTTCACCGCGCCACCACGGCGGATCAGCAGGTTCAGCAAACTGACGGCGCCCAGGGACAGCACCAGCACCAGCCAGCCCAGCGCGAACAGGAACTCGCCGCTCCACTGCACGGCCATGGTTTCCGTCGCGTATGCCAGCACGGCCATGGCCACCACGCACGGCAGGTACTGGATGACCGAGCCGGTGCGCAGGTCGAACGCGGGGCAAAAGCGCTTTTGGTACAGCGTGCCGGCCGTGATGCCCAGCAGCGCCACCACGGCCGGCAGCAGCATGCCCACCAGCGCAGCGCCCGGCACGGTGGCCACCTTGCCGGCCACCACCAGCGCCACGCCGGTAAACCCCAGTGCCAGGCCCGCCCACTGCGCGGGCCGCACCTTCTCGCCCAGCAGGGCGCCCGCCACCAGCGCGGTCAAGAGCGGCTGCAGCCCCACCACCAGCGCCGTGATGCCCGACGGCAGCCCGTGGCCGATGGCGATGAACACCCCGCCCAGGTACACCCCGTGCACCAAGAGGCCCGACACGCCGATGTGCAGCCAGGCCCTGCCCGATGGCGGCCACGGAGCACGCACCAGCGTCACCACCGCCATCATCAGCACGGCGACGATCGCGAAACGAATGGCCAAAAAGGTGAGCGGCTCCACATACGGCAGCCCCAGCTTGGCGCCGATGAAGCCGGTGCTCCACAGCGCGACGAAGAGCAGGGGAATGAGCGCGTCGAGCGTGCCCGGCGTGGCGGTGGGGTGCTGCTGGGGCTGGGGCGTTGCCTGGGTCATGGAATGTCAATAGAGGAAGAAGCGCGGACCGGCATCACAGCCGAAACAAGACGAAGTTGACAACACAAGGACGCCAAGCTCACGGGGGCACATCCACGGTGGCCTGGTCATGACCGTTGTCCGCCCGCGCGGCAAACCAGTCCACCACCCAGGCGCGAAAGGCCGCCATCGCCGCCGTGCTGAAGCGTGCCGAGGGCCGCACCAGATAGATCCCCGCGTCGGTGTTGAGCTGCCACTGCGGCAGCACCTGCACCAGCTGGCCCGATGCGATGCCGGGGTCGATCAGCCAGTCGCCGCCCGCCAGGATGCCCACGCCCAGGATGGCGGCCGCGAGCAGTGCCTCATTGTCGTTGCTGACCAGCGATCCGCGCACCACCACGCTGTGGCTCGCCCCCGCCTGCGTGAGCTGCCATTCAGGGTAGGACTGCAGGCCGGTGAAGCCCAGGCAGTTGTGCTGCGCCAGGTCCGCGGGCACCTGCGGGGTGCCGTTCTTCGCCAAGTAGCCCGGCGCCGCCGCCATGATGCGGCGGTGGCTGCACAGCCGCGTGGCCACCAGCCGGCTGTCGGCCAGCTGGCCGATGCGGATCGCGGCGTCGAAGCGCTCGCCCACGATGTCCACCAGCCGGTCGGCGTACTCCAGCTCCAGCGTGACCTGCGGATGGGCCAGCGCAAATTCGGCCACCATCGGGCTGAGCAGGCGCCGCCCCATGGCAGCGGGCACCGACACGCGCAGCCGCCCGCGCACCTGCGCCGCGCCATCGGCCGCTTCCTTCTGGGCCTGTGCGATCAAATCCGTCGCCTCGCGCACCTTCTCGACCAGGCGCTGGCCTTCGTGCGTCAGGTGCAGCTGGCGCGTGGTGCGCTCGACCAGCCTCACGCCCAGGCGGCGCTCCAGCGCGTTCAGGCGCTTGGACAGCACCGAGGGGTGGCGCTGCAGCGCGCGGCCCGCCGCCGCGAACGAACCCGCGTCGCTCAGGGCAATAAGGGTGGCCAGTTCACCGGCGTGCTGGCTGTCGAGCAGGTCCATCGGGTATCAAAAGCGCCATGGGAGCGCAGAGGCTACGGAGCCAGGATGATCGCACCTTGCGAGCGCCCCTGCTCCAGGTCGGCATGCGCGGTGCCCGCATCGGCCAGCGCGTAGCGGCGCCAGATGCGCGGCGTGATGACGCCGTCCGCCACGGCCCGCAGCACGTCCTGGGCGCGCTCCTGGTACTCCGCCGCCGTGGCCGTGTGCGCGGCCAGCGAGGGGCGCGTGAGAAACAGCGAGCCCTTGGCATTGAGCGTGCCCACCGCGATGGGCGCCGGCACGCCCGAGGTGGCACCAAAGGACACCAGCAGGCCGCGCGGGCGCAGACTGTCGAGCGAGGCCTCCAGCGTGGCCCGCCCGATGGGGTCGTACGCCACGTCGGCCCCGCTGCCGTGCGTGGCCTCGCGCACCTGGCCCGCCAGCGTGGCGGGGTCGAACACGAACACCGCGTCGCAGCCCGCCGCCCGGGCGCGCTCCACGCTCCCGGGCCGGGAGACCACGCCCATCACAAAGGCGCCCAGGTGACGGGCCCAGGCGCACATCAGCTGGCCCAGCGCGCCGCCCGCGCCATAAATGAGCACCTTCGAGCCCGGGGCCACGGAATATGTCGTCTTGAGCAGGTACTGCGCCGTGATGCCCTTGAAGAGCACCGCCGCCGCCTCGTCCAACCCCAGCGCATCGGGCAGCCTGACCAGCCGCTCGGCCGGGAACAGGCGCGCGCTGGCATAGGCCCCCAGCGGCCCGGTGGCGTAGCCCACACGGTCGCCCACCGCCACATTCAGCACCCCCGGCCCCACGGCCGCCACCTGCCCCGCGCCTTCCAGCCCCAGGCCGGACGGGAACGGGATGGGCACCGCGCCCTTGCGCTGGCTCACGTCCAGCGGGTTCACGCCGATGGCCGCCTGCGCGAGCCACACCTGGCCTGGGCCGGGCGCCTGGGGCTCCACCCCTTCCAGCCGTAGGGCATCGGGCCCTCCGGCTGCATCGATCCGCACGCGGTGGTGCATGGGTTTTTCCTTGTCGGTTGATTCCATGCACAGAGCGTAAATTGTGGTGCCGTATCCAGCAATCGGGGGGCATGCAGTTGACTCCTGCAACGGGTGCAGCAGTTGCCAGGAAGGGCCCGGCTCTGGTGGCCGGAGCGGGATCGGCCATCGATGCCTGCCACAGCCCCCCAAGGGCTCATGCCGTGCAGCGCAACGCCCGCTCGCCCGCCACCCGCAGCCGCTCCTTCAGCGATGCCGGCGCGAGCACCTCGAATTCGACATCGAGCGCCATCAGCCAGTAGACCAGGGAGTCATTGGCCGCGCACTCCAGCTGGCACCGCAGCCCCTTGCCCAGGGTGGAGACCACGCCCGCGGACTTGGGAATGCGGCGCGACATCACCGCATACGGCGCATGCAGCACGACGCGCGCCTGCTCGGCGTGGTGCGGCGCCGAGATGGAGCGCGCAACGTAGCCCTTCAGATCGCCGCCGTCAGGCGAGGCCCGGGGCGCGAAATGCGCGCCCACCTGGGGGTCGCCCACGATGCGGTCGATGCGGAAGGTGCGCCAGTCGGTGCGCACCCGGTCCCAGGCGACCAGGTACCAGCGCTCGCCGGTGTGCACCACGCCTTGCGGCTCCACCTGGCGCTGTGCGCTGCGGCCCTTGCCGTCCTCGTAGCTGAACTCGATGCGCAGCTGGTCGCGGCAGGCGGACGCCAGCGTGGCCAGCAGCGATGCTTCCACCACCGGCCCGGTGCGGTCCAGCGGCAGGATGGCCGAACGCAGCGCGTCCACGCGTTTGCGCAGGCGCGCGGGCATGGCCTGCTCCAGCTTGACCAGCGCCCGGAGCGCGGGCTCCTCGATGCCGCCCACCGCGCCGGCCGTGGCGGTGCGCAGCGCGATCGACACGGCCAGGGCCTCATCGTCGTCCAGCAGCAGGGGCGGCAGCGCCTGCCCGGCCCGGAAGGCATATCCACCCGCCACACCGCTGCTTGCGTGCACGGGGTAGCCCAGCTGGCGCAGGCGGTCGATGTCCCGCCGCAGGGTGCGCGGGTGCACCTCCAGGCGCTCGGCCAGTTCTGGCCCCATCCAGTGGTTGCGCGTCTGCAGCAGCGACAGCAGGCGCAAAAGACGGGTCGATGACGTGAGCATGGTGCGACTGTACTTTTTATTGAGGACCGAAACTGTCCGCAATGGAATCTACAGTGGCACCACCTTTTCTTCCACCACCACCAAGGAGTTTTCCATGTCCATCGTCCTCTACTGGCACCCCATGTCCAGCGCCAGCCCCATTGCCTGCGCCCTTGCCGAACTGGGCGTGCCCCACGAGCGCGTGAAGATCGACATCCGCACTGGCGAGCAGCGCCGCCCGGAGTACCTGGCCCTCAACCCCAACGGCAAGGTGCCCACCCTGACCGTGGACGGCGCCCCCATGTTCGAGGCGCTGGCCATCCACCTGTGGCTGGGCCACCGCTACGGCATCGAGCGGGGGCTGTGGCCCGCCGCGGGCACGCCAGAGGCGCTGCAGGCCCTGTCGTGGTGCGTCTGGGCCTATGTCACCTACGGCACGGTCCTGGTGCGCCTGCAGGTGGCCACGCAAGGCGACGAGGCCCTGCGCAGCCCCGCGCACGCCGAGGCCGCCACCCGGGGGCTGAACGAACTGCTGGCGCTGCTGGATGCACGGCTGGCCGCGCAGCCCTGGATGCTGGGCGCGGACTACTCGCTGGTGGACCTGGTGGTGGGCTCGGTCCTGGGCTACAGCGTGTACCTGGGTGCGCCCGTCAACGCACACCCCCACGTGCAGGCCTGGCTGGCGCGCGTGCAGGCGCGTCCGGCGATGCAGATCGAAAGCTGAGCTGGCGGCGAAAAAGGCGGCCAGGGCTAGAGCAGCACGATGTCGTACTGCTCCTGCCCCATCGCGCTTTCGGACTGCAGCGAGATCGGCTTCTTGATGAAGTCCGAGAGACCGGCCAGGTGCTGGCTTTCCTCGTCCAGGAACAGCTCCACCACCCGCGGCGAGGCCACCACGCGGAACTCGCGCGGGTTGAACTGGCGGGCTTCGCGCAGGATCTCGCGCAGGATGTCGTAGCACACGCTGCGCGCGGTCTTCACGCTGCCCTTGCCCTGGCAGGCCTCGCAGGGTTCGCACAGCATGTGGGCCAGCGATTCGCGGGTGCGCTTGCGCGTCATCTCCACCAGGCCCAGCTGCGAGAAGCCGCCCGCCATGGTCTTCACGCGATCGCGGCCAAGCTGCTTTCGGAACTCCGCCAGCACGGCCTGCTGGTGGTCCTCGCGCACCATGTCGATGAAGTCCACGATGATGATGCCGCCCAGGTTGCGCAGGCGCAGCTGGCGCGCAATGGCCTGCGCGGCCTCCAGGTTGGTCTTGAAGATGGTGTCGTCGAAATTGCGCGCGCCCACGTAGCCACCGGTGTTCACGTCGATGGTGGTCAGCGCCTCGGTCTGGTCCACGATGAGGTAGCCGCCGGATTTCAGATCGACGCGCCGGCCCAGCGCCTTCGCCACTTCCTCGTCGATGGAGTACAGGTCGAAGATCGGGCGCTCGCCCTTGTAGTGCTGCAGCTTGCCGGCGGCGGCGGGCATGAACTCCACACCAAACGCCCGCAGCCGCTGGAACTGCTCCATCGAGTCGAGCCGGATGGTCTGCGTGTGGTCGCCCACCAGGTCGCGCAGCACGCGCTGCAGCAGGTCCAGGTCCTGGTGCAGCAGCGACATCGCGGGCAGCTTGAGCGATGCCTCCTTGATGCGCGCCCAGGTCTTGCGCAGGTAGGCGATGTCCTCCGCCAGCTCGGCGTCGGTCGAATCCTCTCCGTTGGTGCGCAGGATGAAGCCGCCGCCACCGCCCGTGGCCTTGTCGCCCACCAGCGCCTGCAGCCGCGCGCGCAGCGCATCGCGCTCCGCGCCGGGGATTTTTTGCGACACGCCCACATGGTCGTCCTGCGGCAGAAACACCAGCAGGCGCCCGGCCACGCTGATCTGCGTGGACAGGCGTGCGCCCTTGGTGCCGATCGGGTCCTTGATGACCTGCACCATCAGCGACTGGCCTTCGAACACCTGCTTTTCAATGGGTACCTGCGGCTCGTTCTTGCGGGCGAATGCCGGCGGCTCGCCATCGGGCTGGCGTTGCCACACATCGGCCACGTGCAAAAAGGCCGCGCGCTCCAGCCCGATGTCGATGAAGGCCGACTGCATGCCCGGCAGCACGCGCGAGACCTTGCCCAGGTAGACGTTGCCCACCAGGCCGCGCTCCAGCGTGCGCTCGATGTGCAGCTCCTGCACGGCGCCATGCTCCACCACGGCCACGCGGGTTTCCTGGGGCGACCAGTTGATCAGGATGTCTTGTTGCATGGCTTCTTCTTTTCTGAAATCGGTCGCGTTCTTGCTGCTGTTGGAATCACCGGGGCGCTACGCCAGGGCCGCCGGGGAACTGGCTTTGCCAGGCCCCTGGCAGCATCCCCCTGGGGGGAAGGCGCCGCAAGCGACTCAGGAGGGTCATATCTGAAACCCGGCGGCGCGCAGGAGTTGCGCTGTCTCGTACATCGGCAACCCCATGATGCCCGAATAGCTGCCAGCCAGGTGCTCCACATAGGCAGCAGCCCGGCCCTGAATACCGTAAGCCCCGGCCTTGCCCAGTGGCTCACCCGTGGCCACGTAGGCATCAATCTGCGCGGGCGTCATGGCGGCGAAGGTCACGCGCGACACCGACAGCGCAGAAAGGCGCCTGGGGCCCACCTGCAGCGCCACGGCGGTGAGCACGCGGTGCTCGTGCCCTGCCAGTTCGGCCAGCATGCGCGCAGCGTGTTGTGCGTCGTCGGGTTTTCCGTAAATCGTGCGGCCCAGGGCCACGGTGGTGTCGGAGCACAGGATGGGCGCATCCGGCAAACCCCGGCGCGCGCGCCGGGCCACGGCGGCATCCAGCTTGAGGCCGGTCACGCGCTCCACATAGGCCGTGGGCGCCTCGCCGGGCAGCACCGCCTCGATGGCCTCGGCGTCTTCGGGCTCGTCGCCGTCCACGTTGGGCAGCAGCAGTTCGTGGCGCACGCCCAGCTGTTCGAGCAACTGGCGCCGGCGGGGGCTCTGGGAGGCAAGGTAGATGAAGTCGGGCATGAACGGATTTTGAGAAGAAAACCGGCTCTAGCGCTTATCCATCAAGCGCTAGCAGCTATAAAAAATATAGTATTTCGCCCGCACGCCGATCCAGCCCTCACTCGCGGTGGTAGGGGTGCCCGGCGTTCACCGACCAGGCGCGGTACAGCTGCTCGATGAGCAGCACGCGCACCATGGCGTGGGGCAAAGTCAGGTCCGAGAGGCGGATGCGCTCGTGCGCGCCCTGGCGAAACGCCGGATCGAGCCCGTCCGGGCCGCCGATGACCAGTGCCACGTCGTCGCCACCCAGCTGCCAGCCCTTGAGCCGTTCGGCCAGGGCCTTGGTGGTGAGGCTGGTGCCGCGCTCGTCCAGCGCCACCACGCGCGTGCCGCGCGGGATGGCCGCCTCGATGCGCTCGCGCTCGGCGGCGTACAGCGTCTCCAGGGTCTTGGAGCCGCGCGGTTCGGTCTTGACGGCCTTGAGTTCGACCTTGAGTTCGGGCGGAAAGCGTTTGGCGTAGTCGTCGTAAGCCGTTTGCGCCCAGTCAGGCACCCGCTGCCCGACCGCCACGATAAGCAGCTTCATGTGATGTGCACCTGGGGTTCAGAGGGGGCGCCGTGCGCAGGCGTAGCGGCCAGCACACAGCCCCGCCCACGCATCAGCCCTTGCGGGCTGGAGCCTTCTTGGCCGCGGGCTTGGCCGCTGCGGCGGCGCCAGCGGTCCTGGACGCCGGCTTGGCGGCGGCGCGCGCAGGCGCCTTGCCCACGGGGGCCGATGATTTCTTGGCTGCGGGCTTTTTCGCGCCGCCTGGCTTCACGACCACGGTCTTGACGGGTGCCTTGGGCGCTGCAGGCTTCCTGGCGGCTGCCGTGCCGGCAACCTTGCCCGCGGTCTTGCTGGCGGGTTTGGCGGCGGGCTTGCCAACGTGGGTCTTCGCAGCCGGCTTGGCGGCAGCAGACTTGGCCGGCGCAGCCGCGGCAGTCTTGGCGGCGGTCCTGGCCACGGCCTTCACCGTGGCCTTGCCGGAACGGGCCGCCACGGTGGGCGCCGCCGTCTTTTTTGCAGGCGCCTTGCCAGCGGCCTTGGCGTCGGATTTCGCCGCCTTCTGGGCCGACTTCTTCTCGGCCAGCTCGGTGGCCGCGCTGGAGACCGGCTTGGCCGCGCCGAGCTTCAGGCGCACGGGCGTGTCGCCCCACAGCTCTTCCAGGCGGTAATACTGGCGGATGGCGGGCTGCATGATGTGCGCCACGGCGGCGCCGCAGTCCACGATGATCCATTCGCCGTTGTCTTCGCCCTCGATGCGCGGCTTGGTGAAACCGGCTTCCTTCACCGCGTCGCGCACGCTCGCGGCCAGGGCCTTGGTCTGGCGGTTGGAGGTGCCCGATGCCACGATCACCCGTTCAAACAGCGGCGAGAGATGCTCGGTGTTGAAGACCTGGATGTCTTGCGCCTTGACGTCCTCCAGGCCATCGACGATGGCGCGCTGGAGTTTGGTGACGTCTTTCTTGGCGGCGGTTTCCGATTTGGTGGAGGTGGTCATCAGGCGGTGAATAGAGAGGGAATGGAATCAATATAGCGTGCAACGCAGCGCACAGCCAGCGGGCTGAGCCTTGGGTGTTGCGCTGGTGTTGTGCTTTGGCGCTGCAGCAGTTTGAGGTGTTTTTGGCCTCTTGCGCTGGTGTGAAAAGCGCGGGCAGCTATTGAAATTATAGCTTTTGCGGTGTTCACACCCTTGGGACCGGCTTTCAGGCGGTGGGGGCGGCACCTTCGGCAAGCCAGTCGCGGCGCACCAGGAACCTCTGCAACAGCGCCGCCTCGGCCGAATCGGCGGCATCGGAGCGCTGGTACGACCACGACACCAGCGGCGGCATGGACAACAAAATGGACTCGGTGCGCCCCCCCGACTGCAGGCCAAAGTGGGTGCCCCGGTCCCACACCAGGTTGAACTCCACATAGCGGCCCCGGCGGTAGAGCTGGAAGTCGCGCTCGCGCTCGCCAAACGGCAGGTTCTGGCGCTTCTCCACGATGGGCAGGTAGGCCTTGAGGAAGGCGTCGCCCACCGACTGCGTCATGGCCAGGCTCTGGTCAAAGCCCAGCTCCGAGAAGTCGTCATAGAACACCCCGCCCACGCCACGCTGCTCGCCGCGGTGCTTGAGGTAGAAGTATTCGTCGCACCACTGCTTGAAGCGTGGGTACTTGTCGTCGCCAAAGGCGCTGAGCGCATCGCGGCAAGTGCGGTGAAAGTGCACCGCGTCTTCCTCGAAGCCGTAGTACGGCGTGAGGTCCATGCCACCGCCAAACCAGCAGGTCGGCGCCTGCCCCGGATGGCCCGCCGCGATCATGCGCACATTCATGTGCACGGTAGGCACATAGGGGTTGCGCGGGTGGAAGACCAGCGACACGCCCATGGCCTCGAACGGCGCACCGGCCAGCTCGGGCCGGTGCTGCGTGGCCGAGGGTGGCAGCTGCGGGCCGCGCACATGGCTGAAGCCACAGCCCGCGCGTTCGAACACCCGGCCGCCCTCCAGGATCTTGGTGATGCCGTCACCCTGCAGCGGCTCGCCGGGCGGCTTGCTCCAGGCATCGGCCAGAAAGCGTGCACCGCCCTCTCCTTCCACGGCCTCGAGCGCATCGGTGATGCGCGCCTGCAGGCCCTGCAAGTAGCTGCGTACGGTCGCCACGGTCGTGGCCGGATTCAATCCAGGTTGTTGCATTTCAGTTGTCCATTGCCATCGGCGCCATGCGCTGCCGGTAAAACTGGCGCGGCCCAGGCCAGGGACGCCCAGCAAGGGCCGCCCCCGCGTGGGCGTCGTCTCTTGCGGGGGAAGGCGCCGCAGGGGACTCAGGAAGGGGTTATTTCACCGCGCGGAAACCAATGTCGCGGCGGTACTGCGCGCCATCGAACTGGATGCCACGCGCCACGTCGTAGGCACGCTGCTGCGCCTGCTTGACGCTGTCGGCCAGCACCGTCACGCACAGCACCCGGCCACCGGTCACGCTGACCACGCCGTCTTTCAGCTGCGTGCCCGCATGGAACACCACGGCATCGTCGGCCTCGGCGGGCAGGCCGGTGATGGGGTCGCCCTTGCGCGGGTTCTCCGGGTAGCCATGGGCTGCCATGACCACGCCCAGCGCGGTGCGGCGGTCCCATTGCAGCTCCATCTGGTCGAGCTTGCCATCGGCCGCGGCGGCCATCACATCGCTGAAATCGCTTTTCAGGCGCATCAGGATGGGCTGGGTCTCGGGATCGCCCATGCGGCAGTTGAATTCGAGCGTCTTGGGGTGGCCCTTGGCGTCGATCATCAGCCCGGCATACAGAAAGCCGGTGTAGGGAATGCCGTCCTTTTCCATGCCCCGGATGGTGGGCAGGATGATCTCGCGCATGGCGCGGGCGTGCACGTCGGCCGTGACCACGGGCGCGGGCGAGTAAGCCCCCATGCCGCCGGTGTTGGGGCCTTCGTCGCCGTCTTTGAGGCGCTTGTGGTCCTGGCTGGTGGCCAGCGCCAGCACGTTCTTGCCATCGCACAGCACGATGAAACTGGCTTCCTCGCCTTCGAGGAATTCCTCGATCACCACGCGCGCGCCACCTTCGTTGTGCGTCACGCCGTATTTGTTGTCCACGAGCATGAAGTCCACGGCATCGTGGGCCTCCTGCAGCGTCATGGCCACGACCACGCCCTTGCCAGCGGCCAGGCCGTCAGCCTTGATGACGATGGGGGCACCCAGGCGGTCCACGAAGGCGTGGGCGGCGGCCGGGTCGGTGAAGGTGTCGTAGTCGGCCGTGGGAATGCCATGGCGGCGCATGAAGGCCTTGGAGAAGGCCTTGGAGCTTTCGAGCTGCGCGGCGGCCTTGGTGGGGCCGAAGATGCGCAGGCCGTTGGCACGGAACTCATCGACCACGCCGGCGGCCAGCGGCGCCTCGGGGCCCACCACGGTCAGCGCGATCTTCTCGGCCTGCGCCCACACGCGCAGCTCGCGCACGTCGGAGATGGCCACGTTGTCGAGCTTGGGGTTCAGCGCGGTGCCACCGTTGCCGGGCGCCACATACACCTTGGTCACCTTGGGGGACTGGCTCAGTTTCCACGCCATCGCGTGTTCACGGCCGCCGCCACCAATCACAAGTACTTTCATAGGAGCCTTTGGTGAACCCGGCCCACAGCACCGGGCTGCGTGGCGGGGTTCGGGGAAATATCAGTCGGAAAACAGGTCAGCGCAAGAAAAAATCGGCGATCCAGGGGCGCAGAGGTCAGAGCGCGGCGTTGTGGTAGACCTCTTGCGTATCGTCCAGGTCTTCCAGCACGTCCAGCAGCTTTTGCATCCTGGCGGCGTCGTCGCCGGTCAGTTCAATGGTGTTCTCGGGCCGCATGGTCACGCCCGCCACCTCCGCAGTGAGGCCCGCCGCCTCCAGCGCGTTCTTCACGGCCTCGAAGTCGGCCGGAGCGGTCAGCACCTCCACGGCGCCATCATCGTCGGTCACCACGTCTTCGGCGCCCGCCTCCAGCGCCACTTCCATCACCTTGTCCTCGCTGGTGCCAGGGGCAAAGATCAGCTGGCCGCAGTGCTTGAACTGGAACACCACCGAGCCTTCGGTCCCCATGTTGCCACCGTGTTTGCTGAACGCGTGTCGCACTTCGGCCACGGTGCGCACCCGGTTGTCGGTCATGGTGTCGATCATGATGGCCGCGCCGCCAATGCCATAGCCTTCGTAGCGGATTTCCTCGTAGGTCAGGCCTTCGGCGTTGCCCGTGGCCTTGTCGATGTTGTATTTGATGCGGTCGGCGGGCATGTTGGCCGCCTTGGCCTTGTCCACCGCCAGGCGCAGGCGGGGGTTGGCAGACAGGTCGCCGCCGCCCGAGCGGGCAGCCACGGTGATTTCGCGAATGATGCGGGTCCAGATCTTGCCGCGTTTTTCATCCTGCCGCCCCTTGCGGTGCTGGATATTCGCCCATTTGCTGTGTCCTGCCACGAGAGATCCTTTTGTATTGATTTAATCTACTGAGCGCGATTTTACTTTTTGCCGAACCTGTACCCCCGAGGAAACCCCAAATGGCCGACCCCCTGCTGATTGCCAAGCACGACACCATCGAATGCCACCTGCTTCCCGGGCTGGCCAACCGCCACGGGCTCATCACCGGCGCCACCGGCACGGGCAAGACAGTGACCTTGCAGACCCTGGCCGAGAACTTCTCGCGCATCGGCGTGCCGGTGTTCATGGCCGATGTGAAGGGCGACCTCACGGGCGCCAGCCAGCCCGGCAAGATCGGCGACAAGCTGGCCGCCGTGCTCAAGGAGCGCGGCCTTCCCCTGCCCGCCCCCCTGGCCTGCCCCACCACGCTGTGGGACGTGTTCGGCGAACAGGGCCACCCGGTGCGCGCCACCGTGTCCGACATGGGCCCGCTGCTGCTGGGCCGCATGCTCAACCTCAATGAAACCCAGCTGGGCGTGCTCAACCTGGTGTTCAAGATCGCCGACGACAACGGCATGCTGCTGCTGGACCTCAAGGACCTGCGCGCCATGCTGCAGTACGTGGGCGACAACGCCAAGGAGTTCACCACCGAATATGGCAACGTGAGCGCCGCCAGCGTGGGCGCCATCCAGCGCGGGCTGCTGCAGATCGAGCAGCAGGGCGGCAGCGAGTTCTTCGGCGAGCCCATGCTCAATATCCAGGACTTCATGCAAACCGTCGATGGCCACGGTGTCGTCAATATCCTGGCGGCCGACAAGCTCATGAACTCGCCGCGCCTGTACGCCACTTTCCTCTTGTGGATGCTGTCCGAGCTGTTCGAGCAACTGCCCGAGATCGGCGACCCCGAGCAGCCCAAGCTGGTGTTCTTCTTCGACGAGGCCCACCTCCTGTTCAACGAGGCGCCCAAGGTGCTCATCGAGCGCATCGAACTCGTGGTGCGCCTGGTGCGCTCCAAGGGCGTGGGCGTGTATTTCGTCACCCAGAACCCGCTCGACATCCCGGACAGCGTGCTGGCCCAGCTGGGCAACCGCGTGCAGCATGCGCTGCGCGCCTTCACGCCACGCGACCAGAAGGCCGTCAAGGCCACGGCCACCACCATGCGGCAAAAGCCGGGCCTCGACATCGAGACCGCCATCACCGAACTGGCCGTGGGCGAGGCGCTGGTGAGCTTTCTCGATGCCAAGGGCCGCCCGAGCATCACCGAACGGGTGTTCGTGCTGCCGCCCGGCAGCCAGCTCGGTCCCATCACGCCGCAGCAGCGCCAGATGCTGGTGGCCAACTCGCTGGTCGCGGGCGTGTATGAAAAGGTGGTGGACCGCGAGTCGGCCTACGAAAAACTCAAGGGCCGCGCGGCCGAAGCCAGTGCCCAGGCGCCAGCCAATGGCAGCAAAGGCACGCCCGCCAACACGGAAGACAGCGGCGGCGGCCTGATGGGCGGGCTCAACGACGTGCTGTTTGGCACCACCGGCCCGCGCGGCGGCAAACGCGATGGCCTGGCCCAGACCATGGCCAAGTCGGCCGTGCGCACCATGGGCACCTCGCTGGGCAAGGAGATCCTGCGCGGGGTGCTGGGCAGCATCTTCGGCGGCAGCAAGCGCCGTTGACCACGGGCGGGGCGCAGATTCCCGCCCCTGCCCTGCGTCCCCGGCGCGGCACTGTCGCCGCGGCTGCAGCAGGGTGGTGATGGTGCGGCGGGCACACCAGCCGTGCCCCCTGGCGACACCACCCGAAGTGTCATCAATCGGTCACAAAACCGCCGTGAAATCGCCACACAACAACAAAAAAGGAGGGACGATGAAACGCATCGACAACATGCTGCTGTGGTGGGCAAGCAAGGTCGTGCCGCTGGCGATTGCCGCGTGGGTGGTTGCCATCGCCGGGCTCCTGGGCGGCGCCTGGCGCCTGCGCTGGCCCTGGCTCCTGTATTTCCTTGCCACGGTCATCATCACGGCCCTGGCGATCCAGTGGACCCGCGCGGTGCGCCAGCGCACCATCCGCGAAGCCCCCCTGCCCCGCTTTCTGCAGCGCAAGCTGCGCCAAACCTACCCCCACCTGAGCACGCGCGACTGCGAGCTGGTGGAGCGGGGCCTGCGCCAGTTCTTCATGGCCTGCCTGCGCGGCAACAAGCAGTTTGTGGCCATGCCCTCCAGGGCGGTCGATGTGCTGTGGCATGAGTTCATCCTGCACACCCAGGCCTACAAGCACTGGTGCCACCATGCGCTGGGCTTCTTCCTGCACCACACGCCCGCCAAGGCGCTGGGCGCGAAGGCCCGGCACAACGACGGCCTGCGCCGCTGCTGGTACTGGGTGTGCAAGGAGGAATCCATCGACCCCAAGGCCCCCAGCCGCCTGCCCCTGCTGTTCGCGCTGGATGCCAAGTTCGCCATCCCGGGCGGCTTTGCCTACGTGCCTGACTGCTCCGACATCGCCCGCAAGAGCGATGCTGGCGGCAGCGGCGGCGACAGCTACTGCGGCACCAGCTTCTCGGACGGCGGCTACAGCGGCAGCTCGGGAGACTTCGGCGGCGCCGACAGCTCGGATGGAGGCGGGAGCGACGGCGCAGGGGATGGCGGCGGCTGCGGCGGCGGGGGCGGCGATTGACGGGCCATGCCACGGCCGTCTGCCACCCTCGTGCAAACGCTCCTTATTTGATAGCTATTGGCGCTTGATAGATAAGGGATTGAAGCCAAAATCGTCCAAAGTCACCCAGGCGACGACACTGCCGGGGCCAGCGGGTCTACAGTGGCACCCCATGAACAAGACCCTCACCTGCTTCAGCCTCGGCATCTCCCAGCATGTCGCCCACCTGGTGATGAACCGGCCCGAGGCCATGAACACCATGCACCCCACCTTCTGGCGCGAGCTGGACGAGGTGCTGGCCCACCTGCAACAGGCGGGCGAGGCGCGCGCGCTGGTCATCAGCAGCACGGGCAAGCATTTCAGCGCGGGCATGGCGCTGGAGACCTTCGGCGGCGCCATCACCATGGACGACCAGAGCCCCGAAGGCCGCGCCGCCATCTTCGACCTGCTCACCGACATGCAGGCCACCTTCACCCGCATCGAGAACCTGCGCATTCCCGTGATCATGGCCATCCACGGCGGCTGCATCGGCGGCGCGGTGGACATGGTGACGGCGGCCTGCGTGCGCTACGCCACGGCGGATGCGTTCTTCTGCATCCAGGAAATCAACATCGGCATGGTGGCCGACGTGGGCACGCTGCAGCGCCTGCCCAAGCTCATCCCGCTGGGCGTGGTGAAAGAACTGGCCTACACCGGCCGCCGCCTGGGCGCCGCCAGGGCCCTGGGCCACGGGCTGGTCAACGAGGTGTTCGACACGCAGGAGGCCATGCTGGCCGCCGCCCTGCAATGCGCCCAGGAGATCGCCGCCAAGCCCCCCGTCGCCATCTGGGGCACCAAGCAGGCCGTGAACTACGCGCGCGACCACAGCGTGGAAGACAGCCTGCGCCAGATGGGCTGGCTGCAGGGCGCCATCTGGAGCAACCAGCACGTGCGCGAGTCGGTCACGGCCATGAAGCAAAAGCGCGCGGGCGACTTCCCGGCCCTGGCGCCGCTGGTACGGTTCAGCGAACTGGGCTGAGAGCGCCGCGCCGCGAGACCGGCGCGAAAAGTCAAAATTGATAGCTGCCCGCGCTGACAGGACAACCGGCAGAGGCCTTTTCGGCGCGCGGCGATCGCGTCTGGGGCTATCATGTGGCGAACACGGGCAACCCCTTGCCCGCCCCTGCCCCGAGGACGCCGCCATGACATTGCCCAGTCTGACCCCGCCCACCTACGACGACGTGGCCGCCGCCGCGCACCGGCTCAAGGGCATCGCGCACCGCACGCCGGTGCTGCGCTCCACCACCGCCGACGAAATGCTGGGCGCCCAGCTCTTCTTCAAATGCGAGAACCTGCAGCGCACGGGCGCGTTCAAGTTCCGCGGCGCCTTCAACACGCTCGCCCAGTTCACCGACGAGCAGCGCGAACGCGGCGTGCTGGCTTTCTCGGCCGGCAACCATGCGCAGGCGATCGCGCTGTCGGCCCGCCTGCTGGACATGCCCGTCGCCATCGTCATGCCCGAAGACGCGCCCGCCTCCAAGATGGCGGCCACGCGCGCCTATGGAGCCCAGGTCGTCACCTACGACCGCTACACCGAGGACCGCGAGGCCATCAGCCGCCGCCTGGCGCTGGAGCGCGGCATGACGCTGGTGCCTCCGTTCGACCATCCCCACGTCATCGCGGGCCAGGGCACCGCGGCGCTGGAGCTTTTTGAAGAAGTGCCCGACCTCGACTACCTGTTCGTGTGCGTGGGCGGCGGGGGCCTGCTGGCAGGCAGCCTGCTGGCCGCGGGCGCCCTGGCACCGCGCTGCCGCGTGATCGGCGTGGAGCCCGAAAACGGCAACGACGGCCAGCAGTCGCTGCGGGCGGGGCAGATCGTGCGCATCCCGACGCCACACACCATCGCCGATGGCGCGCAGACCCAGGCGCTGGGCGAGCTCACCTTTCCCATCATCCGCGAGCGGGTGGAAGACATCCTGAGCGTGAGCGACGCCCAGCTCATGCAGTCCCTGCGCTTCTTCGCGGAGCGCATGAAGATCGTGGTGGAGCCCACGGGCGCCCTTGCCTATGCGGGCGCGCACGCGTTCTCGGGTGTCGATGACGGCGGCAAGCTGCTGCAGGGCGAACGGGTGGGTGTCATCATCAGCGGCGGCAATGTGGACCTGGCGCGCTATGCGCGGTTCCTGTCGGATTAGACTCACCCATGCGCCGCGCCGCCGCCACCAGCCCCAGAGGGCGACGCCAGCGGCCCGCCACGGCCAGCCACACGGCAGCACGGCAGCCCGCAACCCTGACAGTGCCTGCCGCCAGCGCCTCTGTCAGGTAAAAATGCGGGCGCGCCTCTTTCCATCCCCCAAAACACAGGCCCAGCCATGAGCAACGTCACCGTCATCAACCACCCCCTCGTCCAGCACAAGCTCACGCTGATGCGCAAGAAGGACGCCAGCACCAACAGCTTTCGCCGCCTGCTGGGCGAGCTCAGCACGCTCATGGCGTACGAAGTCACGCGCGACATGCCCCTGCAGGACGTGCAGATCGAAACCCCGCTGGAGACCATGACCGGCCAGGTGATCGACGGCAAGAAGCTGGTACTGGTCTCCATCCTGCGCGCGGGCAACGGCTTCCTCGACGGCATGCTCAACGTGGTGCCCGGCGCCCGCGTGGGCCACATCGGGCTGTACCGCGACCCGGCCACGCTGCAGCCGGTGGAGTACTACTTCAAGATGCCGTCCGAAATGGACGAGCGCGACATCATCGTGGTGGACCCCATGCTGGCCACCGGCAACTCGGCCGCCGCCTGCGTGGACCGCCTGAAAAAACTCAATCCCCGCTCCATCAAGTTCGTGTGCCTGCTGGCCGCCCCCGAAGGCGTGGCCACGCTGCAAAAGGCCCACCCCGACGTGCCGATCTTCACCGCCGCCATCGACCGCGAACTGAACGACCACGGCTACATCCTGCCGGGGCTGGGGGATGCGGGGGACCGGATCTTCGGCACCAAGTAGGCGCACGGCACGCCATCGCGAACCAGCCACCGCGGGGCCAGGCCCTCCGGTGGTTTTTTTGGCGCGTCATTTTTTTACCAACTGGTGGCTTTCCTCTGGCAGACTTGCCTCCGGCCTCGTGCCACCGGGCGGCTGCCCATTGGCGCGCTCCTTGCTTGGCTGCTGACACCCATTCCTCCTTGTTTGCCTGTCTGAAGGACCCCACCATGACCACTCGCCGCATCTTCACCGGACGCCTGCTCTGCACTTCCATGGCCCTTTCGGCCGCCATGGGCCTGGCGCCCTCGCTGGCCCACGCGCAGTCCAAGCTCAAGGTCGCGGCGATCTACACGGTGCCCTACGAGCAGCAGTGGGTGAGCCGCATCCACAAGGCCCTGAAGGCCGCCGAAGCGCGCGGCGAGATCGAATACAAGGCCAGCGAGAACGTCTCCAACGCCGACTACGAGCGCGTGATGCGCGAGTACGCCACCGGCGGCAACCAGCTCATCGTGGGCGAGGCCTTCGCGGTGGAGACCGCCGCCCGCAAGGTGGCCAAGGACTTCCCCAAGACCTCGTTCCTGCTGGGCTCCTCGGGCAAGCCGCAGGCGCCCAATTTCAGCGTGTTCGACAACTACATCCAGGAGCCCGCCTACCTGTCCGGCATGGTCGCGGGCGGCATGACCAAGACGAACAAGATCGGCATGGTCGGCGGCTTCCCCATTCCCGAGGTCAACCGCCTGATGCACGCCTTCATGGCCGGCGCGAAGGAGACCAACCCCAAGGTCGAGTTCACCATCACCTTCATCAACAGCTGGTTCGACCCGCCCAAGGCCAAGGAAGCCACCTTCGCCATGATCGACAAGGGCGCCGACGTGCTCTATGCCGAGCGCTTTGGCGTGTCCGACGCGGCCAAGGAGAAGGGCAAGCTGGCCATCGGCAACGTGATCAACACCCAGGACAAGTACCCCGACACCGTGGTCGCCTCCGCGCTGTGGCACATGGAGCCCAGCATCGAACGCGCCCTCAAGCTGGTCAAGGACGGCAAGTTCACGGCCGAGGACTACGGCCCCTACTCGATGATGAAGCACAAGGGCTCTGAATTGGCGCCGCTGGGCACGTTCGAGAAGAAGGTGCCCGCCGACATCGTGGCCAAGGTCAAGGCCAAGGAGGCCGACATCCTGGCCGGCAAGTTCAGCGTGAAGGTGGACGACAGCCAGCCCAAGTCCACGGCCAGGTAGGCACCCCGGCGCGCGGGCACCGGCTGCGCTGTGGCCTACGCCGCCGTGCGCTGCGCTGTACGATTTTTCCTTTTCTTCTTTTTCCCGACAAGGAACGCCATGC
Organism: Acidovorax sp. GW821-FHT10E04; assembly: GCF_059415185.1. Lineage (NCBI taxonomy): Bacteria > Pseudomonadati > Pseudomonadota > Betaproteobacteria > Burkholderiales > Comamonadaceae > Acidovorax > Acidovorax sp. GW821-FHT10E04. The sequence continues at coordinate 567,252 of NZ_JBWKMT010000001.1, read as the reverse complement.
CCGCACCGCTTTCCCACCGCCCCGAGACAACCGCCCTGGCCGCGCGGTGCATGCGCCTGCTGGGCGCCCTGGCCCTGGCCACGCTGGTGGCGGGATGCGCCGCGGTCGCGCCGGGCCAGGCGGCACGGCTGGACAGCACGCCGCGCATCGCCGTCATCTCGGCCTTTGCACCCGAGCTGACGGTGCTGCTGCCCCAGGTGCAGCAGCCGGCCAGGCACAGCGTCAACGGCGTGGAATTCACCACCGGCACGCTCTCGGGCAAGCCCGTGGTGGTGTTCCTGTCGGGCATCAGCATGACCAACGCGGCCATGAACACGCAATTGGTGCTGGACCGCTTCAACGTGAGCCACATCGTCTTTTCCGGCATCGCCGGTGGCGTGAACCCCGGCCTGCACATTGGCGACGTGACCGTGCCCGCGCAGTGGGGACAGTACATGGAATGGCTGATGGCGCGTGAAGACCAGCCCGGCCAGTACAGCGCCCCCGCGTGGATGAAAAGCGAGCTGACGATGCCCGCCTTCGGCATGATGCACCCGCGCCCGGTCGAGGTGAGGTCGGCGGCCAAGCCCGGCATCACCAGACAGTTCTGGTTTGAGGCGGACCCCCAAATGCTGGCCACCGCGCGCGGCCTGCAGGACGTGGGCCTGGCGCATTGCCTGGCCAGCACCTGCCTGAAACAGCGCCCGCAGCTCGTGGTGGGCGGCAACGGCGTGTCGGGCCAGGCCTTCGTGGACAACAAGGCTTTCCGCGAATACGCGTTCAAGACCTTCGAGGCCAATGTGCTCGACATGGAGACCGCCGCCACCGCCATGGTGGCCCACAGCAACGGCGTGCCCTACATCGCCTTTCGCTCGCTGAGCGATCTGGCCGGTGGTGGCGAAGGCGAGAATGAAATGGGCACCTTCATGGGCCTGGCGGCGGCCAATTCCGCCAAGGTGCTGCTGGCCTTTCTCTCGAACTGGAAATGACGGACCCCTCCGGCCCCGTCCTGCGGCTGCAGGGCATCACCAAACGCTTCGGCAAGCTGGTGGCCAACGACGGCATCAGCCTTGCGCTGCAGCGCGGCGAGGTGCTGGCACTGCTGGGGGAGAACGGGGCGGGCAAGTCCACGCTGATGTCCATCCTGTTCGGCCACTACGTGGCCGACGCGGGCCACATCGAGGTCTTCGGCCAGCCGCTGCCGCCCGGCCAGCCACGCGCGGCGCTGGCGGCGGGCATCGGCATGGTGCACCAGCATTTCACCCTGGCCGACAACCTCACGGTGCTGGACAACGTGCTGCTGGGCACCGAACCCTTGTGGCAGCCCTTCTCACGGCGTGCGGGTGCGCGCGAGCGCCTGCTGGCGGTGTCCCGCCAGTTCGGCCTGCCCGTGCGGCCCGAGGCGCTGGTGGGCGGCCTCTCGGTCGGCGAGCGCCAGCGCGTGGAGATCCTCAAGGCGCTGTACCGGGGCGCGCGCATCCTCATCCTGGACGAACCCACCGCCGTGCTCACGCCGCAGGAAAGCGAAGCGCTGTTCGACACGCTCGCGCAGATGGTGGCGCAGGGCCTGTCCATCATCTTCATCAGCCACAAGCTGGCCGAGGTGCTGCGCGTATCGCACCGCGTGGCCGTGCTGCGCCAGGGCAAGCTCGTGGCCGAGGCGCCCGCGCAGGGCACCACGCAAGGCCAGCTCGCGCAGTGGATGGTGGGCCATGCCATCGAGGCCAGCGAACGCCGCCCCGCCCGGAGCGTGGGTGCGCCGGTGTGCACGCTGGCCGATGTGTCCACCGCCCCCACCGGGCGCGACCGGCTGCAGGGGGTATCGCTCACCCTGAACGCCGGCGAGATCGTCGCCATCGCCGGTGTCTCGGGCAATGGCCAGGTGGCGCTGGCCGATGTGCTGTGCGGCGTGCGCGCCGCCACCGCCGGCCAGGTCACGCTGCTGGGCACGCCGCTGCAGGCCCGCCCGGCTTGGGTGGTGGACCAGGGCGTGGCCCGCATCCCCGAGGACCGCCATGCCGTGGGCGTGGTGGGCGACCTGCCGGTGTGGGAGAACGCCGTGTCCGAACGCCTGCGCAGCCACTGGTTCGCCCACCCCTGGTTCCGGGCCTTCTGGGTCAAGCGCGGCGCCGCGCGCCAGCATGCCCAGCGCGTGGCCGAGACCTTCGACGTGCGCGGCGGCGGGCCCGACATCCCTGCCCGCGCGCTCTCGGGCGGCAACATGCAAAAGCTCATCCTGGGCCGCGCCCTGCTGCCGCCCTATGATGCCCAGCAAAGCGCGCCGGCCCCGCGCCTCATCGTGGCGCACCAGCCCACCTGGGGCCTCGATATCGGCGCCGTTACCTTCGTGCAGCAGCAGCTCATCAACGCCCGCGACGGCGGCGCGGCCGTGCTGCTGATCTCGGACGACCTCGACGAAGTGCTGGCCCTGGGCGACCGCGTGGCGGTGATGCACGAGGGGCACCTGAGCGCAGCGCGGCCCGCAGAGGGCTGGACGCGCGAGGCCATCGGGCTGGCGATGGCGGGCGCCGCCAGCAGCGCGGAGGAAACCCCGTGACTGCGCAGGCGCCGATTCAGCGCCCGGGCCCTTACCCGCCGCCCATGCCAGCCAGTGTCCTGAAGACAAGCCAGGTGAACACCAGGGCCGGCAGGTACAGCGCGGAGGCGATGGACAGCTCCCACCACGACAGGGCGCGCCGCCACCACACGCCGAGCATCACGGGCGCACACCCCATCACCATCAGGATGATGGATGGAAAGAACCACACCCCCGCCAACAGGAACAGGGGCGCCCACAGCAGCACGCGGCTGATCTTGAAGGCCATGGGCCGGCCGCTGCGCCAGGTATGCAGCAGCAGGCCGAGAAAGCCTGCCACCAGGGCTGACACCACGCCGATGGTGATGCGCCTGTGCCGCACCCGACCTTCTTCCTGCAGCCTGCGTGTGTGGTCCAGCCATTCGTTGATGTCGGCGGTGTATTCCGCTTCGTTCTTCAGCGGCAGGTCCGGCGGGGCGACCGGCGCAGCCGTTGCCGGGCCCTCGCCGGTCAATGCCTGTGCCATGGCACCTGCGCAGCCCAGCGCCAGCGCGCCGCACAGCAACAGGCGCCCAAGCCATCCCCACACCAGGTTTTGCATGATCTCTCTCTCCCGTTATTGGCGGCCTGCGTGGTGCAAGCCGAACCTCTCCGCCGCGGATGGTAATCCGATGCCCTCCATTCCCCACGAAGCGCCGACCCATGCGGCTTGAGAAACGCAACCACATCTCCCCCGCCGCCTACGTGGCGGCGCCGGTAGGCGCCGTGGTGTTCACCCTGCTCATCAGCGGCCTGCTGGTGCTGTGGGCCGGCGCGCCCGTGGGCCAGACCTATGCACTGCTCGTCAAGGGCGCCTTCGGCTCGGTCTTCGCGCTGACCGAAACGCTCACGCGCGCCACGCCGCTGATCCTGACCGGGCTGGCCGCGGCGGTGGCCTTTCGCGCACGGCTGTTCAACATCGGTGCCGAGGGGCAGTTGTATGCCGGCGCGCTGGCCGCCGTGGCCGTGGGCGGCCTGCATGGCGGCACGGGGCTGGAATGGTCGCCCTGGCTGCTGTTCCCGGCGATGATGCTGGCGGCGGCCCTGGCCGGCGCCCTGCTGCTGCTGGGCCCGGCGCTCATGAAGTCGCGCCTGGGGGTGGACGAGGTGGTGACCACGCTGCTGCTCAACTTCATCACCCTGCTGCTGGTCTCGGCCCTGCTCGACGGTCCCATGAAAGACCCGCTGTCCATGGGCTGGCCGCAGAGCGTGGCGCTGCAGGGAGACCTGGAGCTGTCCAGGCTGGTGCCGCAGACGCGCCTGCACACGGGACTGCTGTGGGCCATCGGCCTGGCACTGATCCTCTGGGCCATCCTGCGGCGCACGGTGCCGGGCTTCGACATCCGCGCGGCCGGTGCCAATGCGCGGGCCGCCGCGTTTGCCGGCGTGCCCATCACCCGCACCGTGGTGCTGGTGGCCCTGCTCTCGGGCGGGCTGGCGGGGCTGGCCGGTGCCATCGAGGTGGCGGGCCGCACCGGCTACGTCACGCTCGACATGTCGCCGGGCTATGGCTACAGCGGCATCGTGATCGCCATGCTGGCCGGGCTGCACCCGCTGGGCGTGATCGCGGCGGGCACCTTCGTGGCCGGCGTGCTGGTGGGTGCCGACAGCATGAGCCGCGCGGTGGGCGTGCCCACCTACATCGCCGACGTGATCGTGGCCACCTCGCTCATAGCGGTGCTCGTCGCCACCCTGCTCACGCAGTACCGGGTGAGGTGGAAATGACCGAACTCCTCGACATCCTGGCCAATCCGGCCTTCTGGATCGCCACGCTGCGCGTGGCCACGCCGCTCATCCTGGGCACGCTCGGGGTGCTGCTGTGCGAGCGCGCCGGCGTGCTCCACCTGGGCATCGAGGGCATCATGGTGGCGGGCGCCTTCACGGGCTGGCTCACGGTGTACGCCGGGCACGGCCTGTGGACCGGGGTGCTGGTGGCGGCGCTCACGGGGGGCGTGTTCGGGCTGCTGCATGCCTGGCTCACGGTGGGGCTGGCGCTGTCGCAGCATGTCTCGGGCCTGGGCATCACGCTGCTGGCCACAGCGCTCAGCTACTACGGCTACCGCGTGAGCTTTCCGAAGGTGAACACGCCGCCCACCATCGAGCCTTTCGCCGCCATGGATTGGCTGGGCGTGCCCATTCTCTCAGCGCAGACGCCACTCACGCTGCTGGCGCTGGCCCTGGTGCCGATACTGGCCTGGGTGCTCATGCGCACGCCGCTGGGCCTGGCCGTGCGCATGGTGGGCGAGAACCCGCAGGCCGCCGAGGGCCAGGGCATCCCGGTGGCGGCCACGCGCACGGGGGCCATCGTGGCGGGCTCGGCGTTGATGGGTGTGGCGGGTGCCTTCCTCACGCTGTCGGCGTTCAACGCTTTCTTCTTCAACATGGTGAACGGGCGCGGCTGGATCTGCGTCGCGCTGGTGGTGTTCGCCTCGTGGCGCCCCGGCAAGGCACTGCTGGGCGCGCTGCTGTTCGCTTTTTTCGATGCGCTGCAGCTTCGGCTGCAGCAGGCGGGCGGCGCGTGGCTTCCGTACCAGGTGTATCTGATGCTGCCCTACCTGCTCTCCATACTGGCCCTGGTGCTGGTGGCGCGCAAGGCAGCGTACCCGCAGGCGCTGATGAAGCCCTACCGCAAGGGCGAGCGGTGAGGCGCGCGCCCAGCCCCATCGCGCCTTGGCTGGCGGCCGCGCTGCTGGCCTGTGCGGGGCATGCCCACGCTCTGGGGCAAGACATGCCGCATGAATCCTTCACCGCCGCGCCCGATGTGGACTGGGTCAAGGTTTGCGGTCAGTGGCCCGCCCCGGTGCAGCCGGGTGAAGGCGGCGGCACGTACCGCATCGTGCACGCCACGCGCTACGCGCAGTCTTTTCTCTACCTGCAGTGGATCGCGCGGGACCGCACCGACAGCGCCGCCGCGGTTCACACCGAGGGTTTTGCGCAGATCAACAACGACCATGCCGCCATCACCCTGAGCCAGATGAGCTGCCTGCCCACGCGCCGGGGCATTCGCTTCACAGCGCGGGCGCAGTCTGGCCATGACAACAGTGTGTTCCGTATCACCATCGACGCAGGACACAACCCGGGCGAGGTGCGCTTTCGCACCACACAAAAGCGCTGACGGCGGGCCTGCCATGCCAGACGTGCCGCCTTCTCTCAGCACCAGCCCCTTGCTGCCACTGACCGTGCTGGCGCGCTGGCAGTTCGACACCACCGATGCCAGTGCCACCACGGTGCTGCCCGATGGCTGCAGCGACCTCATCCTGCATGTGGACGCTTGCGGGCACTCCGCCTGGCATATCTCACCACTGGCCGACGCTGCCATGGAGGTGCCCGGACGCGCTGGCGAGCAATGGCTGGGCTACCGCCTGTGTCCCGGCACCACCATCGATGCAGCAGCATTGCTGCAGTCCGCACGGGCCATCTGGCACCAGCACAGGCGCCGCGCTGGGCCACGCTCCTGCGGCCTGGGCCACGACACCACGGCGCTGGAAGCCTTGCTGCTGGAGGCCATCGACCACCACACCGACAGGGATCCACGCGTCCAAGAGGCGCTACACGCGCTGGCGCATGCAGCCACGGTGGGCGCGGCAGCACACGGCCTAGGGGTGTCCGAACGCACGTTGGAGCGCCTGACCCAACGCTCCACCGGCCAATCGCCCCGCTTCTGGCGCGCGCTGGCCCGCGTGCGCCGTGCAGCGCAGGCGCTCGGCACGGCCAAACCGCTGGCGGAGATTGCAGCCGACAACGGCTACGCCGACCAAGCCCACTTCCACCGCGACTGTCTGCGCTGGCTTGGGCAGACGCCTGCAGCGCTGCGCCGCACACCACAACTGCTGGCCACGGTGGCGCAGGCGGGCTATGGCTGAATTGCATGTGAAACCCACGCCCCGGGGCCGGCACCACCGTCTACGCCTGCGCCACCACGACCGTTCAAACGGCTGGCGGCCCCATGGGCGTGCACAGCTCCACCAGCGCGCCGTTGATGTCCGCGACATAGGCCACCGTCTGGCCCCAGGGCATCTGCCCGGGCGCCTGCACCAGCCGGGCACCGGCATCCACCGCGCGCTGCACGGCAGCGGCCACGTCGGTGGTGGTGAACGCGATCTCGAAACTGGGCGCCTCGGCCGACGCGCGCTGCGGGTTCTTGCCCAGCTCGGCCATCAGCCGCAGCGACGAGAAGGCCAGCGCGGTGGCGCCCGTGTCCAGCTCCCCGAAGTCGCCGGCCTCGTGCACGAAGCGGCGGGTGAAGCCGAAGGCGGCCTCATAAAAAGCGATGGTCCTGGGAACATCTTCGACGTAGAGAATGGTGTAGCCAAATTGCATGAAGACTGCCTTTGCAAAAATGCGCTGAAATAGATGCGCCCTGTGAGACACCCAGCTTAGGCACAAAGCCCGCCACGGTCTTGAAAAAACCCGACACCCCGACACCAGACGCCCCCACCATGCTCGACCTGCTCATCACCCACGCCACCCTGCCCGACGGCCGCCAGAAGATGTCGATTGCCGTGCAGGACGGCCGCATCGCCGAGGTGACCGAGGGCCTGCAAGCCCCCGCGCACGAAACAGTGGATGCGGGCGGCCTGCTCGTCAGCCCGCCGTTCGTGGACGCGCATTTCCACATGGATTCGACCCTGAGCTACGGCCAGCCGCGCGTGAACGAGAGCGGCACGCTGCTCGAAGGCATTGCGCTGTGGGGCGAACTCAAGCCGACCCTCACGCACGATGCCATCGTGGAGCGCGCCCTGCGGTATTGCGACATGGCCGTGGCGCGCGGGCTGCTGGCCGTTCGCAGCCATGTGGACACCAGCCACGCCAGCCTGCTGCCGGTGCAGGCCCTGCTGGAGGTGAAGCAGCGCGTGGCGCCGTACCTGGATTTGCAGCTGGTGGCCTTCCCCCAAGACGGCGTGCTGCGCGCGCGCGGCGGGCTCGACAACCTCAAACGTGCGCTGGACCTGGGCGTGGACGTGGTGGGCGGCATCCCGCACTTCGAGCGCACCATGGCCCAGGGCGCCGAGAGCGTGAAGGTCCTCTGCGAACTGGCGGCAAGCCAGGGCAAGCGCGTGGACATGCACTGCGACGAATCCGACGATCCGCTGTCACGCCACGTCGAAACCCTGGCCTTTGAGACCCAGCGCCTGGGCCTGCAGGGCCGCGTGACGGGTTCGCACCTCACCTCCATGCACAGCATGGACAACTACTACGTGAGCAAGCTCATCCCGCTGATGGCCGAGGCCGACCTGGGCGTGGTGGCCAACCCGCTCATCAACATCACGCTGCAGGGCCGCCACGACACCTACCCCAAGCGCCGGGGCATGACCCGCGTGCCCGAGCTGATGGCTGCCGGCCTGACCGTGGCGTTCGGCCACGACTGCGTGCTGGACCCCTGGTACAGCGGCGGCAGCGCCGACATGCTGGAGGCCGCGCACATGGGCCTGCACGTGGGGCAGATGACCAGCCAGGCCGCGATGCGGCAGTGTTTTGATGCGGTGACGGTGAATCCCGCCAGGTTGCTGGGGCTGGAGGGCTACGGCATCGAGCCGGGCGCATATGCCGACTTCGTGCTGCTGCACGCACGCAATCCCGTGGAAGCAATCCGCCTGCGCGCAGCGCGCCTGGGCGTGTGGCGGCGCGGCAGGCTGCTGGCCAGCAGCCCGGCACCCGTGGCGCAACTGCACCTGCCGGGGCGGCCCGACAACGTGAATTTCACATCAAATTAGCCTCTCGCGCTTATGTATCAAGCGCAAACAGCTACACATTTAATAGCATTGCAAGCATCTACGCCATGCGCGCAATCGTCTTGCGAAACCGCGCCAGCGCCAGGCTGAACAGCACCGCCCCAATCCCCAGCAGCCACACCAGCGACGGCCACACCACCGCCCAGCCCGCGCCCCGGTAGAGGATGGCCTGGGCCAGTTCGGTGAAGTGGGTGGTGGGCGCCAGCGCCATGCCGTACTGCACCCACAGCGGCATGCTCTCGCGCGGGGTGACGCCGCCCGACAGCATCTGCAGCGGCATCATCACCAGCACCATCAGCAAGCCAAACTGCGGCATGCTGCGCGCCACCGTGGCCATGAAGATACCCATGGACGTGGTGGCGAACAGGTGCAGCGTGGCGCCCAGCAGGAACAGCGGCACCGAACCCTCGATGGGCACGCCAATCGCCCAGCGGATCACCGCCGTGAGCGAAATCCACGTGGCGACCAGCACCACCAGCGCCATGGCCCAGACCTTGGCCAGCATGATCTCGCCCGGGGTGACGGGCATCACCAGCAAATGCTCCACCGTGCCATGCTCGCGCTCGCGGATCAGCGCGGCGCCGGTGAGGATGATGGAGAGCATGGTCACGATGTTGATCAGCTCCATGAGCGAGCCGAACCACGCGGGGTTCAGCGCCGTGTTGAAGCGCGAGCGCACCGTCAGCTCGATGGGCTGCTCGGCCACGGTGCGGTCACGCTGCACGAACTCGGCCACCTCCAGCTGCACGATCTGCTGCACAGCCCCATTGGCCGCGAACGCCTGCCCCATGCGCGTGGCGTCGATGTTGAGCTGCACCTGCGGCACCCGGCCCGCCAGCACGTCGCGCTGGAAGTGGGCGGGGATGTGCAGCACCAGCGTGAAGCGGCCGGCGTCCAGGCCCGGGTCCACCTCGCGCATGCTGATCATGGCGGGGCGCGTGAACTGGGGGGCGTAGAACGCGGTGGCGATGCGCTGGGACAAGGCCGAGTCGTCCTCGTCCACGATGGCAATGGGCACGTGGTGCAGCGTCTCGGGCTGCGCCATGCCCGCAGAGTACACCGCGAGTGTGGTGGTGTAGACGATGAGGAACAGCATGGCCGGGTCGCGCCACAGGCTCCAAAGCTCCTTGATGCCTAACCGAAAGATGTTGGACCACCGTCCACGCAGCGCCATGTCAGGTCTCCTGCTTCTTCAGCAAGGCAATGGCGACACCAACGATGACCGGCACCGCCACCAGCATGGGCCAGAACTCGGCCTGCAGGTCTTGCAGGGAGAGCGCCTTGTTGAACACGCCCCGGCTGATGGTGAACATGTGGCTGGCCGGGTAGACCTCGCCCACCCAGCGCGCAAACCCCGTCATGGACGACACCGGGTTGATGAGCCCCGCAAACTGCACGGCGGGAATGATGGTGCCCACCATGGCGAAGAACATCGCCGCGATCTGGCTGCGCGTGACGGTGGAGGCCAAGAGGCCCATGCCCGTGGAGCACAGGCTGAACACCACGGCGGCCAGCGTCAATGTGGCAAAACTTCCCGTCATCGGCACGCCAAAAACCGTCACCGCTGCCAGGCACATCAAGCCAAAGTTGAACAGCGCCAGCAGCACATAGGGCAGCTGCTTGCCCAGCATGAATTCGGTGCGCGTGGTGGGCGTCACATACAGGTTGATGATGGAGCCCAGTTCCTTCTCGCGCACCACGGCCAGGGCGGTGAGCATGGCGGGCAGCATGAGCAACAGCAGCGGGATCACGGCAGGCACCATGGACGGCAGGCTGCGCACGTCGGGGTTGTAGCGGTAGCGCGGCTCCACCTCCAGCAGGCCCCGGGGCACCACGCCCGTGCGGCTGCGGCTTTGCTCCACCAGCCATTGCTGGTGCAGGCCCTGGGCGTAGCCGATGACGGTTTCGGCGCGCTGGGGCATGGCCCCGTCCACCCAGGCACCGATCTGCACCGGCTGGCCGCGTGCCACGTCGCGCGCAAAGCCGGGTGGGATCTCCAGCGCCAGCGATATCTCGGCGGAGCGCATGCGCGCGTCCAGCTCGGCGTAGGTGGCAATCGGCGGCTGCTCGGTGAAGTAGCGCGAGCCCGCGAGGTTCAGCGTGTAGGCGCGGCTCAGCGCGGTCTGGTCGCGGTCCAGCACGGCAAAGCGCAGGTTCTCCACGTCCATGCTGATGCCGTAGCCCATCACGAACATCAGGATCAGCGAGCCCAGCAGCGCCATGGCGCCCCGCACGGGGTCGCGGCGCAGCTCCAGCGATTCGCGCCACTGGGTGCTGTGGATGCGGGCCAGGCTTTGGCGCAGGCGGGTGCGCCAGGTGGGGGCGTTGGGGATGGGCGCCGGGGATGGCGCGGGGCGCTCGGAAGCGTCCACGGTGGCCTGGACCAGTGCATTGCCTGCAGCATCTTCCAGGTAGCCGATGAAGGCTTCTTCCAGCGTGGCGACGCCGCGCTTTGCCACGATGTCCTGCGGCGCGGCGCTCTCCAGCACACGCCCCGCGTGCATCAGCGAGATGCGATCGCAGCGCTCGGCCTCGTTCATGAAATGGGTGGAGATGAAGATGGTGACCTTGTCGCGCCGGGCCAGCTCCACCATCAGGCGCCAGAAGTTGTCGCGCGCCATCGGGTCCACGCCCGAGGTGGGCTCGTCCAGGATCAGCAGCTCGGGCTGGTGCACCATGGCCACGGCCAGCGACAGGCGCTGGCGCATGCCCAGCGGCAGCTTCATGGGCAGTGCGCTGCGGGCGGCCTGCAGGTCAAAGCGCTCGAGCATGGCCGTCACGCGCGCGGGTACCTCGGCCTCGGGCACGTGGAACAGCCGGGCATGCAGCACCAGGTTCTGCTCCACCGACAGCTCGCTGTACAGCGAAAACGCCTGCGACATGTAGCCCACGCGCCGCCGCGTGGCCATGTCCTTGGGGTCCACCGGCTGGCCAAACAGCCAGGCCTGCCCGTCGCTGGCGGGCAGCAGGCCTGTGAGCATCTTCATGGTGGTGGACTTGCCGCAACCATTGCTGCCCAGAAAGCCAAAGATCTCGCCCCGCTGGATGCGAAAGCTCACATGGTCCACCGCCACAAAGTCGCCAAACCGCATGGTCAGGTCGCGCGCCTCGATGGCCACATTGGCGGCATCATGGGCCTGCGACCGGTCCAGCGGCGGAATCTGCACCGCTTGATGGCCCCGGCGCTTGGCCTCGGGCAGCAGGGCCACAAAGGCCTGCTCCAGCGCATCGTGCCCGGTGCGGGCCATCAGCTCGGCGGGTGTGCCGGTGGCCAGGATGCGCCCTTCGTCCATGGCCACCAGCCATTCAAAACGCTGGGCCTCTTCCATGTAGGCCGTGGCCACGATGACGCTCATGCCCGGCCGTGCGGCGCGGATACGGCCGATCAGATCCCAGAACTGGGCGCGCGCCAGCGGGTCCACGCCGGTGGTGGGTTCGTCCAGGATGAGCAGGTCGGGGTCGTGGATGAGCGCGCAGCACAACGCCAGCTTCTGCTTCATGCCGCCCGAGAGCTTGCCCGCAGGCCGCGCCAGAAACGGATACAGCCCCGTGCTGCGCGTGAGTTCGTCAATGCGGCGGCGCCGCTCGGCCGCGTCGTGCCCGAACAGGCGGCCAAAAAACTGCAGGTTTTCTTCCACCGACAGCGTGGGGTACAGGTTCTTGCCCAAGCCCTGGGGCATGTAGGCGATGCGGGGGCACACCCGGCTGCGGTGGCGGCTTTGGGCCATGTCGCCGCCCAGCACCTCCACGGTGCCCTGCTGCACCGCCCGCGCGCCCGCCACCAGGGCCAGCAGGCTGGACTTGCCCACGCCATCCGGCCCGATCAGGCCCACCATGCGGCCGGCGGCCACCTCCAGGTCGATGCCCTCCAGCGCCACCGTGCGCCCGTAGCGCTGGCCCACGCCGCGCAGGCGGGCCACGGGTGCAGCGCCGGCCGCTGGGTTCACTGGCCAGCCTTGACGGCGAGTTCTGCGGGCCACTCCACCGCAGGGTCCACCCGCAACCAGGCCACGCCGGGCAGTCCGGTCTTGACCTGTTCCTGGTGGCGCAGCAGCAGCGCCTTGTCGATCTGCGCGCGCACGCGGAACATGAGCTTCTGGCGCTCGCTCGCGGTCTCCACCGTCTTGGGGGTGAACTGCGCGGTGCTGGCCACGAACGACACGGTGGCCGGGATCACGAAGCCCGGCGCGGCATCGAGCACGATGCGCACCTCGCTGCCCAGCGCCACGCGGCCCGCCACGGTTTCGGGCAAAAAGAAGGTCATGTACACGTCGCTCAGGTCCACCAGCTGCAGCACGCGCGCACCCGCACCCACCACCTCGCCGGGCTGCACCACGCGGAACTGGACGCGGCCATCGCGCGGCGCCTTGAGCTCGCTGTCGGCCAGCTCCACATCGATGCGGGCCAGCGTGGCCTGCAGCGCGCGCACATTGGCCTCGGCGCTGGTCACCTGCGTGCGCGACGCACCGATGCCCGCCTGCGCGGCCTTCGCCTGGGCTTTTGCAGCGGTCACAGCGGCTTGCTGGCTGCGCACCTTGGCGCGGTCGTCGTCGAGCAACTGGCTGGAGAAAAAGCCCTCGCGCGCCAGCTGCTCGGAGCGCGGCAGGCGGCGGCGGGCGGTGTCGAGGTCGCTCTCGCGCTGCGCGACCACGGCCAGCGCGGCCTGGTAGTCGCTATCACGCTGGGCCACCTGCACCTGGGCACTGCTGATGGCCAGCTGCGCCTGCTGCAGCCGGGCCACGGCCTCTTCGCGCTGGGCCTGCAGGCTGTCGATCTGCATGCGGGCCAGGGGTTGCCCGGCTTTCACGAAATCGCCCTCGGCCACCAGCACATCGAGCACCTTGCCCGCGAGTTTGGTGGCCACGGCGATCTCGGTGGCCTCGATGCGGCCGTTGCCGCTCACGAAGCCGGGGCCTGGCCCTTTGGCCTGCCAGGGCGCCCAGCGCAGCAGCAGCCCTCCCCCCAGCAGCACCACGGCCAAAGCCGCAGCGATCTTCCATTGCTTGCTCATGGTCCATCCTTGTGGGCACTTGGGCCCGTCGGGGGATGGTAGCTTTGCACCCCGCGTTACCCCAAGCCGCAGCACGCCCTCCCTTGACCTGCATCAATCGCCACCCGAACATCCGGCCTGCACCTGCCGCGCGTGGCGGCCCCTTGAACCGACACCCATGACTGCCCTCACCACCCCGCCCCTTTCAGACACCCTGGCCTGGCTGCTGGGCCGCCCTGTCAGCCCCGAAGACGGGCTGCCGGAAGATGAACTGGCCGCCGCAAGCCATCGCCTGGGTGGCCCAGTGCCCCCTGCCCTGCACGCTTATTACGCCGCCGTGGGCAGGCGTGCCGATTTGATGGCCGGTTTTCAGCGGTTTGCGCCGCCGCAAGACTGGGAGTGCCTGGGCGACAAGCTGCTGTTTCTGGAAGAGAACCAGGGCGTGTGCTGGTGGGCCACCGATTCCCGGCAGCGGGTGTGGCAAACCACCGACCTGGATTCCCCGGACTGGTTCGAGGAAGCCGTGGGCCTGGAGGCGTTTTTGCACACCGTCGCCTACTACCAGATGGCACAGGGCGGCTATCCGTTCTGCGGCATGCGCACGGGCGGGGCGTCCTCAACGCCCGGCGAGTTGGCGTCGCTGCTGGACGCCCTGCGGGCGCGGCCCGTCGTGGACATGGCGGGGCTGCGCATCTTCACCGTGGGCCCGCAGGCGCTGGTGTGGTACCTGCACTCCGAGGGGGAGCTTGCGGAACCCGGTGTGTTCCTGAGCGTGCTGGACGCCCTGCGCTTTGACGCCCTCTGCGCCCAATGGGATTTTGACGATCTGGGCTGAGAGAGAATGGGCACATTCGGTTGAAATATGCCTCTGGCGCTTGCTGGACAAGCGCAAAAAGCTATAACTTCAATAGCATCCAGCCGGCATCCGCATGGCATGGAACTGCACAGGGCCGCGCAGCCCGCGCTCAGCCCCCTGCGTCAAACGCCGACAGATGATTGGCCAGGTGCATGGCGTGCGCCTGCTCGTACTGCGCCTTGTCCAGCGCCCCGTAGGCGAAGTGCGGGTGCAGCGGCCCCGCGTGCACGGAGAAGTCCTGCACGGCTTGGCGCAGCCGGGCCAGGGCCGCCGACGCCCCGGGCGTGGACGCATCCAGCGCGGGCGCGCCCGGGATGGGTTCCGCCAGGTCGTGGCTCATGCGGCCGCGCAGGGCAAACACGTTGAAAGCAGCCGCACCCAGGGTGTTCTGGAACAGCGCCGACCTGGGCGCCGGGAAGCCCCGCAGCGAGAACTCGATGCTCTGTGCGCAGTGCTCCAGCGTCTGCGGCCAGTTCCAGGCCGTGGCGGGCGCCAGCGGCTGGACCGCCGCGCCCGCAAGGCGCTCGACCTCTTGCATGGCGCGCGCCAGGGTGCCAAAGACGAGTTGCCGGTCGTTGCCCGGCCGGTACAGCAGGTAGCCTGCCCCGGCGGCCGCCGCCACACCCAAGGCGGCCAGCCCCGTGCCGGATGCCAGGAACGCCCTGCGCTGCGCTGCGGGCGCCGACGGCGATGCACCGGGCGCGGTGCCGGGGCCCGCGCCGCCGAGCGGGTTGCTGCCGTGGGGATTCAATGCCATGGGGGATGGTGGTGGTCTGGGAATGGACGGGACGAGGCAAGGCCACCATTGTGCGGCGGCGCGCTGCGCGGCGGCACGCCCGAAGGTCGGGCAGCCGACACAGGCAGCGTTTCAGGCCCATCAGGCAAGCGGCAGGGCCCGGCGGCGCGACCGCACGCGCGCCTGGTGGAAGCTGGCTACAGCACCGCCGCGCTGCGCGCAGTGCCTGGCCGCTCCGCGGGGCGCGGCCACTTCAACGGCACGGGATCGTCCGGCAGCGCCACGACCTCCACCCGGTTGCGCCCGCGCGCCTTGGCAAGGTACATCGCCTCGTCCGCCCGCTGCAGCACCGCCTCGGCCGAATCCCCGCTAGTGGACAGCGTGATGCCGATGCTCACGGTCAGGGCCACGCGCCGCCGTTCGGCATCCATGGGCTCGGACTCGACCAGCGCCCGCAGGCGTTCGGCCACGCCGGCGGCACCAGGGCCGTCAGCGTTGGGCAGGAAGATGGCGAACTCCTCCCCACCCAGGCGGCCCATCACATCCTCCCGGCGCAGGCAGCGGTGGGCCAGGTCCACGAAGTGGCGCAGCGCGTCGTCCCCGCACTGGTGGCCGCCGGTGTCGTTGATCTTCTTGAAGTGGTCGAGGTCCATCACCAGCACGGGCAGCGCGGCCCGGGTGCGCTGGGCATTGCTCAGGCCCTTGTCCAGCAGCGTGATGAAGGCGCGGCGGTTGAACACGCTGGTGAGCGGGTCGATCTCGGCGAGGTGGCGCAGCTCGCTCGTCACGAATTCATTGGTCAGCATCAGCACGCCAAACGCGATCATCACGAGGGCCACCGTGGCCTCCAGCACCACGAACTGCGACAGCTGCGTCAGCAGGCCGGCATCCGAAGGGGCGGCCAGCCGGAAGATCACGGGGCGCACCAGCACGCACACCCCATGGAAGGCCATGACGCCCGCGAGCAGGTAACGCGCCGGCACACGGCGAAAGCCACCCTGCGCCAGCGTGCGCGCCGTGAGCAGGAAGCACACGCCCGCGAACCAGCCCGCCAGGGCGAACCGCGCGCCGGGATGGGGCTGCGCCACCGTGAAATACACCGACAGCGCCACCAGCGACACGATGGCGGCCGCGGCATACCGGTGGGCGATGGGCGGGCGCCCCATGTAGGCGCGGCTGCCCAGCCAGCACAGGTAGGCCGCCAGCGCATTGGCCCCCTGCGCCAGCACCACGGCCGGCACTTCGGGCATCCGCTCGCGCGCCAGCAGCGTGGCGCAGAACACCGACGCGCCCAGGAATGACAGCGTCCACAGCCGCAGGCCCGGGATGTTCTTGTTGAAATGCCACACGGCATACAGCACTGCGGTAACCAGCGCCGACAGGATGGCCGCGAGAATGACGAGTGTGGGGCTGTGCACGGAGACGGAACGGGGCAGCGGCGTAAGGGAGCCCCGCGGGGCTGGCATGAAGGGATTGCGGCAGGACAAGAAACGCGCTGAATGTTAACCGAGCCGTTGCGAAATGCAGGAACTATCGCGCGGGGCCACGCGGCGGCGCCACGGGCGCGGGCCGCCGGTGCCAGCGCCCATGCCCAGGCCGCGGCCGGCCACCTCTTCCTTGGTGCTCAGTCGCCCACCACGTTGCACTCCCGGCGCAGCAGTGCCAGGGCGTCGTGCATCTGGTAGTCCATGTCGCTGAGCAGGGTTTTTTCCGCGTCCTGCACGAAGCCGGTCCACAGGGCGATGTAGTCCTGCTGGTGCACGCCGGGCGCATGGGCGCGGATGAAGTCGGCCGCCAGCGCGGGCTGCAGGCCCGATTTGCGGATCTTTCGGACGAGGCTCGCGGCGGTCTTCTCGGTCAGCAGCGTCTTCTTGGGGGCCCCGGCCGCCAGGCACAGGAACAGCGTGAGCAGCGAATGTTCGTCATCGTTGCCCTGCACCGTTCTCGTCCAGGTCTTGCTCGCGGGAAGCGGGGGTTCCTCACCCTCCTCCAGCGCATCCAGGCTGCGGTGGAAGTTGTCCACCTCGGCCAAGGGGTCGTCCAGCAGAAAGTAGCGCGCGCGGAAAGCGCCGGTGGGGCGCAGCAGCGTGCGCACCGGTGTGGCCGCGTCGAGCAGCTTGGGCAGGTCGGCCAGCACGCTGGCGCAATGCGCCTGCACCACCTCGCGCAGTTCGGCAGGCAAGCCGGCAGGCAGGCGCAGCTGCACGGGCGGCGCGAGCTTCTTCTTGCGCTGTGCCATCAGCACTTTTTCGAACGACACGGTGTTGGGCCACTCGCCGAGGTCCATGGCCTTGGGCGCCAGGGCCACCATGAGCAAGCCAGCGCGGATGACGGCTTCCGCGTCGGCGCCCGCGGCTTCCAGCTCGTCGGGGTCCAGGTCGAACTGCCCGGCCAGCCACTGGGCGGCCTGGATGGCCTGCGCAATCTGCGTGCGGCGCGCCAGCTCGGCCCGGTAGTCGGCGTGGCTGCGCAGCGACCACACGGCCAGCAGCGGGGTTTCGGCATCGGCATAGCCGGCCATGCCGAAATTGCTGCTCTCGGGCATGGCGATCAGGCGCTTGAGCATGTCCGAGCCCCCCTTGGAGCGCGACAGGAACGAATGGTCGCGCAGCGAGACGGCGGCCTCGTGCAGGTCGCCCCCGGTGGTGTCCAGCAGGTACAGACTGATGAGGTTGACCATGCGGTCGCGCGCCTTCTCCAGCTCGGGGCGCAGAAACTCGCTGCCAAAGTAGCGCGCGATCTGCACCATGCCCTTGGGCGCATCGGTGTTGATGGCCGCGAGCTTGTCGGCGCCAATCACGCCGTGCTGGACACCATGCGCCAGCGCCTTTTCAAAGAACGGGCGGGCGTCGTGGAGCTGCAGCGCGTTGGCGGCTGCAATCTCGTCAGTCGTTGAAGAAGGCGTGTTGGGCACAGTCATATCAGTATCTATCGCGCTTCGCAGTGCTCATGGGCCATGAAACTGGCACGCTCCAGGCCAGAACCGCCGCGCAAGGGCCGCCCCGCCGCGCTGGCGGTGTCCCCCTTCCCGAATGGCGCAGCCATTCGAGAGAAGGGGGAAGGCGCGAAGCGCCACAGGGGGTTGTCATCTAAATCGCGGATTCTTCGTCGGACGTGCGGGCGGCGGGCGTGGCCTTGCCACGGTCGGTTTCGCTGGTTTCGAACTTGCCGTCGTCTTCCTCGGCGGGCGATTCGTCGCCCTCTTCCAGGCCCAGGTCAAAGGCGCGGGCCTTGGCGCGCAGCACCAGCAAGGTTTCGATGAACAGGTCGCGGCACTCGTAGCGCAGCAGCCAGGCCATCTGCATCCAGTCGCGGTCCGCCACCTCGTCCTGGTCGATGCGCGGCTGCACATAGCCCGAGGCGAGGAGTTCGTCGTCGGTCAGCGTGGGGCCGTAGTCTTCCACCGCGTCGAACGTGCCGGTGCGGGCAAAGGCCTCGATGCGGCTCCACTTTTCGGCGAAGTAGTTGGCCAGTGCCTCGGCGCCGCCTTCCAGGTCGCCGATGGCCGTGAGGAACTCGACGGGATCGGCGTCGTCGCGGAAGATGACGGCATTGACCATGTTGCGCAGGTGCGTGTGCGTGAGGTCCTTGTACTGCTTTTCCAGCACCATCGCGCGCGCGAACTGCTCGGGCGTGACCAGCAGGTTGACCACCGAGGCCTTGGAGTCGTCGTACTCGCGCATCACGGCCAGGATGTCCTTGGGCGCGAGCTGGTCCAGCACCACCATCAGCGCGCCGTCCCCGTCGGTATCGGCCAGCTCGGCCAGCGCCGACTCGGCGCCCACGATGTCGCCGGCCGCGATCAGGCTGGTGGTCCTGGTGATCAGGGCGAGGTGGGTGTTGTTGCTGCTCATGCGTATTCCTTGGTGTGTCGCTGCGCCGGGCGCAGACCCCTAAAAACTGGTGCGCCGCCGTCGCCAGCGCCGCCTTGCCTTGGTCCGGCGTGGCCGGTCCGCAGCAGGCGGCCCCCTCGCGGGGATGGCGCGCAGCGCCTCGGGAGGGCCTCAGTCCTTCCTGTCGAACCCCACATCGGCCAGCCAGTTGGAGCTGGCTTCCTCGCGGGTGCGGCTGTTCTGCGGGTCCACGGCGTCGTCGGCGCTCAGGGCGCTGAAATCGTCATCGTGTTCCGCCGCATCCGCAGCGTCTTCGCCCTGGTCGCCGTCGCCCTCGGCCGCGTGCGCCGCGGGGGCCATGCGGGCATGCAGGTGCAGGTACTCGAGCCCGGCCGCCACCGCCATGAACCGGGCGCCCTGCGGCTCGCGCAGCACGGTCTGCGCCAGGCTCTGGGCCCAGGGCTCGAGCGTGACGGCATGGGCCAGGCTGTGCCAGTCGGGCAGTTCGTCCACCGCCAGGCCCAGCAGGTGCTCCACCGCGCCGGGCTTGGTGAAGCGAAAGCCGTGGTGAAAGACCACTGCGACCATCTCGGGGGCCAGCTCCATCATCTGCACCAGAAAGGCGATCTCGTTGCGCTTTTCCGCCAGGCGCTTGCGCAGGACGTCTTTGCCCTCGGAGTCGGAGACCAGGTCATCCAGCTCGGCCTGGTAGGCGGAGCGCAGATCGTAGAAGTAGGGAGATAGTTTCACGAAGCGGAAGAAGGAGAGGAAAGGATGCGCGAGGAGTAGGCCTGCCAGATCTCCTGCGCGGTCTGCAGCGGGTCGTCCAGCAGGTTGCGGCGGCGGTTGTCGTCGTAGGCCTGGCGGGCGGTGTCGTCCGACAGCACTTCGTAGGCCTTCTGCACGGCCTGGAACCGCTGGGCGGCGTCGGGCGCGTCGTTGCGGTCCGGGTGGTAGAACGACGCCTTCTGGCGAAAGGCCTTCTTGATGTCGGCGAGCGACGCGTTGGCCGCCAGCCCGAGGGCTGCGTAGTGGTCTGCGGTCATGGACAAGTCAATTGCGAGGGCGATGCAGGGAGCGGGCCCGGCCGCGAAGCCGGCGCACCGGCATCAGCCGCCCAGGCTCACGAACACGTTCTGGACGTCGTCGTTGGAGTCGATGGCCGCCAGGAAGTTCTCGACCTCTTCGAGCTGCTCGGGCGAGAGGTTGGCCGGGTTCACGGGGTTCTTGGGCTTGTAGCCCAGCTTGACCGACAGCACATTGAAGCCATGGGCGGGCAGCGCGCGGCTCACCAGGTCCAGGTCGGTGGGGTCGGTCCAGAAGGTGGTGGTGCCTTCCTCGTCGCCGGCCTCGAAATCCTGCGCGCCCGCCTCGATGGCAGCCAGTTCGGGGTCGGCATCGGGCGTGGCGGGCTCGGCTTCGATCATGCCCACATGGTTGAAGTCCCAGGCCACCGATCCCGAAGTGCCCAGCTGGCCCTTGCGGAACAGCACGCGCATCTCGGGCGCGGTGCGGTTCACGTTGTCGGTCAGGCATTCGACCATCACCGCCACCTGGTGGGGCGCGAAGCCTTCATAGATCACGCGCTCGTAGTTGACCGCGTCGGCGCCCGTGCCCGAGCCTTTCTTGATGGCGCGCTCCAGCGTGTCCTTGGGCATCGAGGCCTTGCGGGCCTGCTCGACCACCAGGCGCAGGCGCGCATTGCTGGCCGGATCGGCGCCGCCGCGCGCGGCCACGGTGATTTCCTTGACCAGCTTGCCAAACAGCTTGCCCTTGGCATCCGCCACCTGTGCCTTGCCTTTTGCTTTCCACTGCGCGCCCATGTTGGATCTCTTTTCGTTGGTGTTGCGGCGCGCCAGGCGCCTGAGGATGTGTGGTGCGGCCCCCGCAGGCGCGGGAAAAGCGCTTCCCAAAGCCCCCGCACGGCGGTAAACCGAACCCTATAGGGTACCACTGACCCATCCGTTGCCTGCCAGCCACGGTATCGGCGGGTGTTGCGCGGCAAGCCGGGTAACCTTGGCGGCATGCAGGCTGATCCCCCCACTCTTCCCGGTACCCCCTGATGCTCAACACCCTGTGGCTGGGCTTTTTCCTGACCGCCGCGGTGGCGGCGCTGGCGCAGTGGCTCGTGGCGGGCAACGCGCAGATCTTCGCCGCCATGGTCGAGGCGCTGTTCGCCATGGCCAGGCTCTCGGTCGAGGTGATGGTGCTGCTGTTCGGCACGCTCACGCTCTGGCTGGGCTTCCTGCGCATCGCCGAGAAGGCGGGCATCGTGGACGCCCTCGCGCGCTGGCTGGCGCCGCTGTTCCGCCGCCTCATGCCCGGCGTGCCCAGCGGCCACCCGGCCCTGGGTCTCATGACGCTGAACTTCGCGGCCAACGCGCTGGGGCTGGACAACGCGGCCACCCCCATGGGCCTGAAGGCCATGAAAGCCCTGCAGGAGCTGAACCCCGAGCCAGAGACCGCCACGAATGCGCAGATCCTGTTCCTGGTGCTCAATGCCTCCTCGCTCACGCTGCTGCCGGTGACGATCTTCATGTACCGCATGCAGCAGGGCGCGCCCGACCCGACACTCGTTTTCCTGCCCATCCTGCTGGCCACGTCCGCATCCACCCTCGTGGGCCTGCTCAGCGTGGCGGTGGTGCAGCGCCTGCCCTTGTGGAGCCCCGTGGTGCTGGCCTACCTGCTGCCCGTGGCGCTGGTGCTCGGCGGTTTCATGGCACTCCTGACCACGCTGAGCGCGGCGGCGCTGTCGCAGCTGTCTTCCCTGCTCGGCAACCTCACGCTGTTCATGCTGGTGGTGCTGTTCGTGGCCCTGGGCGCCTGGCGCAAGGTCGCCGTGTACGAGGCTTTCATCGAGGGTGCGCGCGAAGGCTTCGATGTGGCCAAGGGCCTGCTGCCGTACCTGGTGGCCATGCTGTGCGCCGTGGGGGTGTTCCGGGCATCGGGGGCGCTGGGCTATGTGCTCGACGGCATCCGCTGGTGCGTGCAGGTGCTGGGCGCGGACACCCGGTTCGTCGATGCGCTGCCCACCGCGCTGGTCAAGCCATTCTCCGGCAGCGCCGCGCGCGCCATGCTCATCGAGACCATGCAGGCCCAGGGCGTGGACAGCTTTGCCGCGCTGGCAGCGGCCACCATCCAGGGCAGCACCGAGACCACCTTCTACGTGCTGGCGGTGTACTTCGGCGCGGTGGGCATCCAGCGCACCCGCCACACCGTCAGCTGCGCGCTGCTGGCCGAGCTGGCGGGCGTGGTGGCGGCCATCGTGGTGTGCTACCGGTTCTTTGGGTAGGGAAAAAGGTCCCCCGGCATGTCTTGCCCCTCCCCCCGGCAAGCCGGCTTCGCGGTGGCACGGGTGCGGACCGCGCCGGGCGGAGGCAGCGGGGGCGGTGCCAGTCCTGCATTCCCTGCACTACGGATCAAATCGGCACCTCCCCCTTGACAGGAAAGCGCCGAAAGCTATTAATTCGATAGCAAAATTCACCCCAGCGCCGTATCCAGCAGCATCATGATCACGAAGCCCAGCATCAGGCCGCCGGTGGCCCAGGCCTCGTGGCCCTTGCGGTGCGACTCGGGGATGATTTCGTGGCTGATCACGAACAGCATGGCCCCGGCCGCGAAACCCAGCCCCCAGGGCAGCAGGCTTGCGGAGTAGCTGACCACGGCCGCACCCAGCACGGCGCCCACGGGCTCCACCAGCCCGGAGGCCATCCCGAGCCCCACGGCCAGCAAGCGCCGGTAGCCCGCGGCGAGCAGCGCCACGGCCACCACCAGGCCCTCGGGCACGTCCTGGATCGCGATGCCGGTGGCCAGGGCGCTGGCGCGCAGGGCATCGCCGCCCGCGTAGGCCACCCCGATCGCCAGCCCCTCGGGCAGGTTGTGCAGCCCGATGGCGAAGACGAACAGCCACGTGCGCCGCAGCGTGCGCGAGGCCTGCCCGCCCTCCACGCCCTTGATGAAGTGCTCGTGCGGCAGCAGCCGCTCCATCATCAGCAGCACCAGCGCGCCCAGCAGGATGGCCGCCCCCACCGTGCCCCCGGCCGCCCAGGCACCGGCGCCGCCCGCGCGTGCCGCCTGGATGCCGGGGATGATGAGCGAGAACGAGCAGGCGGCGAGCATCACGCCCGCGCCGAAGCCGAACAGCGTGTCCTGCGTGCGCTCGGAAAGGCGCTGCGAGAGCAGCACCGGCGCGGTGCCCAGCGCCGTGGCCAGCGCTGCCGCCAGGCCGGCCCAGAGCGCACCCAGCACCACCGGCTGGCCGGCGATCCAGGCCCATGCCTGCGCCGAGCCCGCCACGATGCCAAGCAGCACGATGCCCAGCCCGAGCCACTGCCGCCCACGCAGGGTGGCGACGCGGCGGGCCGCCGAGGCGGAACGCGCCAGCGGTTCGAGAACCGTATGGGTGGAAGCGGACGGGGTCTGCATGGCGGCTCCTGGGGTTGTCGGGGGGCGGTTTTCAGAATGCGGGTGGTGGAGCGGGCGCGATGGCCCGTCAGGCCCGGGCAAGCGCATGGCGGCGGGCCACCTCGGCCCAGTCGATGACGTTGTAGAACGCGGCGATGTATTCGGGGCGCCGGTTCTGGTATTGCAGGTAATAGGCGTGTTCCCACACATCAAGCCCCAGCACGGGCGTGTGGCCCGACATCGGGCCCGCCATGAGCGGGCTGTCCTGGTTGCCCGTGCTTTCCACCACCAGCTGGCCCGCCTTGGTCACGCAAAGCCAGGCCCAGCCGCTGCCAAAGCGCGTGAGCGCGGCCTTGGTGAAGGCCTCCT
This sequence comes from Acidovorax sp. GW821-FHT10E04, assembly GCF_059415185.1. Classification (NCBI taxonomy): domain Bacteria; kingdom Pseudomonadati; phylum Pseudomonadota; class Betaproteobacteria; order Burkholderiales; family Comamonadaceae; genus Acidovorax; species Acidovorax sp. GW821-FHT10E04. Next base: position 543,778 of record NZ_JBWKMT010000001.1, on the reverse strand, counting down.
TGAAGGCGCCGAACCCGCCCAGATCCGTATCGATGGCCCGCGCCAGCTCTCCCTGGGGCTGGCCGCCGCCCCGGGGCGACATCACGCTCCAGAAGAGGCTGTGGTTGGCATGGCCGCCGCCGTTGTTGCGGACCGGGCCCTGCAGGTTCTCGGGCAGCAGCACCAGCCGCGCCACCAGCTCATCGATGGGCAGGTGGGCGTGCGGCGTGCCTTCCAGCGCGGCGTTCAGGTTGTTGATGTAGGTCTGGTGGTGCCGGGTGTGGTGGATCTCCATCGTGCGGGCATCGATGTGGGGCTCGAGCGCGTCATAGGCATAGGGCAAGGCGGGCAAGGTATGGGGCATGGTGTCCTTGGATCGGAAACGGAGTGGATAAAAAGGCCGGAGCGCGTCGTCCTTCGGGCCACGGCGCCGCACGGCAAGGAAGCGGCACGCCCTTCAGTGCGGCCCCGGGCCGTGGGCCAAATGGGCCGAGGCCAGGGCCTGCGTGACGGACGGGTGCGCGCCATGGGCCTGCACATGGCGCAGCAAGGCGGCATGGGTTTCGCGGCTGTGGCGCCACGCGGCCTGCTGCAGGCCCGCGCCGTGGCGCGCATCGGCCATCAGGCCCAGCAGCACGGCATGGGCGCGGCACAGGATCTGGGTGGCGTCGTCCACGGCGCCCGCCTGCACCTGCAGGTCGGCCACATTGAGGTGCGAGACCACGACCGCCGCCACGCAGTCGTCCTCGCGCCCCGGTGGCGGCGTGTGCTCCAGCAGCCGCAGCGACAACGCGAGGGCCTGGTGCTGATAGGCGGTCGCCATGCGCCATTGGCCCGTCTGCTGCGCTGCCCGTGCGCGCTGCACTGCATGCTGCCACCGCGCCAGCGTGGCGGGCGCGTGGTGCACGGCTGCGCTCTGGTGGGAGTTGGTGTGTACGCCGGTGTCCATGGCAATGCTCCTTGAAGAAGGACAAGCCTTTTGCGGTGGACGGGTGTGGCGTACTCAGGCATTTAAATGATACTGATTCTCATTCATATTGTCGAGATGGGGCGCCATCCCGGAAATGCCGGGTCAAAGGCCGGCGGGATAGCCAGTCAATCCGCCGCCCGCACTCCGCCTCCGCTCAACCCGTCGCCGCCGTGGTGCCGTCAGAGACACCGCCCGGCCCCCCTCCATCGTTCCACCACTGTTTGCCATGCATTTTTCGCCCCTGCTGCTTCGACCCCGGTCCCTTTTGCGCGCCTGCCGCTGGCGCGTGGCCCTGGCAGCCGCCGCTGCCGCGCTGGCTGCCGCCCCCCTGGCGGCTGGCGCCGCCACGCTGCATGACAACCTGGGGATGGGGGGACTGGGTTGGTTCAACGGGTTGAATTTCACCCAGTTCACCGCCGTGCGCATCCCCGTCGGAGGTGCCGGCTTCTCCGTGGCCGAGGTCACGCTGCTGCTCAGCAACGGCGGCGGCGTCAGCGCGATCGGCACGGTGAACCTGCAGGTCTGCGACGATGGCCCTGGCGGCACGGCGCCCGGGCCATCGTGCGCGGCGTTCGCACCCGTCGGTCCGATCTCGTCGTCACTGGAACCCGTACGGTTCACGGGCAGCTACGCCGCGCCGGCCGGGCAGCACCTCTGGGTGGTGGCCAAGGCCGCCGTGGCCGGGGACACCTTCCGCTGGGGCACGGCGGCGGACGCCGGTGACACGTTTTACACCGTCGACGCTGGCGCCAGCTGGGTGGCGGATACGAACAGCGTGCTGCTGCGCATCACCGACAGCGGCGCGGTACCCGCCGGGCCCGCCGCCATCCCCACGCTGTCCCTCCCGGCGCTGCTGGCCCTGTCGCTGGGCGTGGCGGCAGCGGGCGCCGGGTGGAGCCGGCGCCGCGCGGCGCGGGAACCAGCGGTGCGATGAGCGGCGGCCTCACTCCGGCCCGCTCAGGCCCTGTTCCCACTCCGCCAGCTGCTCGCTGGTGGCAATCAGCCGCCCCACCAGCAGCTTGATGAACGCCTTGTCGAAGTGCGACTGCAGGTCTTCCGACGCTCCGCGCAGCGCCGGGTTGCGCACCTTGAGCACCAGCACCTCGGTCTCTGCCACGGCGGTGGCGGTGCGCTTCCTGTTCTCCGGGCGCAGGTAGGTCATCTCGCCCAGGGTGACGCCCGGGCCCAGGGTGCTGAGGGTCCAGCCCTGGCGGCTCACGGCCACCTGCCCCTCGATGAGGATGCAGAAGGAGTCGCCAGGCGTGTTCTCGCGCATGAGCACGGTGCCCCGCTCCAGCCGGCGCCAGCTGCCCAGGCGCATCAGCTCCCACAGCGCCACGTCGTGGAAGTCGGCGAAGAACGGCAGTGCGCGCAGGCGCGCGAAGCGTTCGGCCTCGGTGTCCTGCGAGCGCTGGCGCGGCAGGCCCTGGTGGGCGGCGAGCAGGGCCTGGGCGAAATCCTGCCAGGTGGCAAAGCGGTCTGCGGGCTGCTTGGCCAGGGCGCGCAGCAGCACGTCGTCCACATGGCCGGGCAGCGAGGCGCGCAGCAGGCTGGGCGGCGTGGGGGCTTCGTTGCCGATCTTGTAGAGGGTCGCGAAATCCGTGTCGCCGTCGAAGGGGCGGCGGCCGGTGAGCAGTTCGTACACCACCACGGCCAGCGAGAACATGTCGCTGTGGTGGGTGAGGTCCTGCTCGCGCACCTGTTCGGGCGACATGTACGACGGCGAGCCCACCAGGCCCGACAGCTGCGTGGCATCGCTGCGCAGCGACAGCGCCGCGCCGAAGTCGGTGAGCTTGACGTCGCCGCCCTGGGCCAGCATCAGGTTGGCGGGCTTGATGTCGCGGTGCACCAGGCCCTCGCGGTAGGCGTATTCGAGCGCGTTGCAGCACTTGAACGCGATGTCCAGCACCTGGGGCACGGGCAGCAGCGCGTCGGGCGTCGCAAACGCCGACAGGGGCTGTCCGTCGACGTATTCGAGCACCAGGTACGGCGGCAGCGCCTCTTCGTCCGCATCGAGCAGGCGCACGATGTTGGGGTGGCGCAGGCGGCCGGACAAGGCGGCCTCGTTGCGCAGCAGCTTGCGGTAGCGCTCGGCCTGCTCGGGCTGCCTGAGCAGGTGCGCGTGGGTCTGCTTGATGGCCACCTTGCGGCCCCGAAAACCGTCCAGCCCCAGGAACACGATGCCGCTGGCGCCCCGGCCCAGCTCGCGCTCGATGCGGTACTTGCCAATGCTGGCGGGCGGGGCCGAGGTGGTGGTGGCCATGGCGCGCTGACAGGTTGCGGGGTGCCGCCTCAGCAGCCGGCCAGGGCCTGCTCGAAGTCCGCGAGCAGGTCTTCCACCTCTTCCAGCCCGACCGACAGCCGGATCATGCTGTCGGCGATGTCCATGGCGGCGCGCACGGCCGGGCCGGCCTCCCAAAAGATGGTGTGGGCCACCGGGATGATGAGCGTGCGCGTGTCCGCCAGGCCCGTGGCCTTGATCGGCAGCTGCAGCCGGTTGCACACGGGCAGGCACTGCCCGGGGTCGCGCAGCTCGAACGACAGCAGCCACGAACCGGCCTTGAGGTGCTTCTGGGCAAACGCGTACTGGGGGTGCGACGGCAGGCCGGGGTACAGCACGCGCGAGACCGCCGGGTGCTGCTCCAGCCATTGCGCCAGGGCCAGGGCCGTGGCGCTGGTGCGGTCCATGCGCAGCGACAGGGTTTCAGCGCCCAGCGCGATCTGGTGCGCGGCGTGGGAAGACAGCGTGGCCCCCATGTCGCGCAGGCCCTTCTTGCGCAGTTGCTGAAGGCCCCAGCCCTTGGCGTCGCCCTTGCGGTAGGGGGCGAAGATGTTGGGGTACGTGCTCCAGTCGAACAGGCCGGTGTCGGTCACCGCGCCGCCCAGCGCCGCACCCTGCCCGCCGATGCTCTTGGTGAGCGAGTTGAGCACCAGCCCCGCGCCCACCGTGGACGCGCGAAACAGGTAGGGCGACGCCACGGTGTTGTCCACCACGTACAGCAGGCCGCGCTCGCGGCAGACCGTGCCCACGCCGTCCAGGTCGGGGACCTGCGTGCCGGGGTTGGCGATGGTCTCGACAAACACCATGCGGGTGTTGGGCCGCACCGCGGCGGCCACGTGGGCGGCGTCCGTCACGTCCACCAGGGTCACCTCGATGCCCAGGTCGGCCAGCGTGCCGAACACGCTGTTGGTGTTGCCAAACACGAACTGGCTGGCCACCAGGTGATCGCCCGCCTTGAGCAGCGTGAGAAAGATCGCGCAGATGCCCGCCATGCCGGTGGCGAACACGATGGTGCCCTGCCCTTTTTCCATCTGCGTGAGCTTGGCTTCCAGTGCGGCGGTGGTGGGCGTGCCCTGGCGCGCGTAGTTGAAGCCGCCCTTGCTCGTGCCCTGGAACACGGCGATCAGGTCCTCGACCTTGTCGTAGCCGTACTGCACGGAGGTGTGGATCGCCTTGTGGATGGCCCCATGCTCCGCGCCGCCCTGGCGGTCGGCGTGCAGGATCTCGGTCGTGAAATGGTTGGTCTGCGGTGTCGTCATAACAAGAAGCGATGTCTATGTGAAAGGCACTGGCGCCCAAAAACCGGCGCGCCCCCATACCAGCGCACCCGTGGAACTGGCTCCGCCAGGCCACCGGGTGCGTCCCCCTCAGGGGGAAGGCGCGCAGCGCCTCAGGGGGAGTCACCGCTCCGGCGCGATGTGCTCCGCGTAATCGTACAGGGCCCCCAGGATGTCCTGCGTGCGGTCGTCTTCGGCGGTCTCCGACAGCGTGTCGATTTCGGTGAACAGCTGCTCCACCGTGCGTGCCCCGCCCTGCCCGTCGAACAAGCAGGCTGCGCGGTGCGCCTCCCACTGCTGCGCTTCTTCAGGCGACAGCGTAGCGGGGAAGTTGCGCGCCCGGTAGCGCCACAGCAGCTCGGCCAGGCGCGGGTCGTCGAACGCGGCGCGGGAGCGGGCCAGCTTCTCGCCGCTCATAGTGCGCAGGTCGTTGAGCAGCCGGCGGTCGTTGTTGCCGACGAAGCCGCCGTACAGGTCCTGGTCCACATCGGGCGTGGCCTCGGGCGGGCGGGCGAACACGGCGGGCCAGATGCCGCTCATGTCGGGCAGGCCGCGGGCCACCTCGGCATGCTGGGCGGCCTGGGCCAGGTCGATGCCCCAGCGCTGGGCCAGCGCGGGCGTGAGCGTGTTCACGTTGCCCACCACCATGGGCGACTTGTTGAGGTGGATGGTCTTGACCGGCAGGCGCGTCACGCCGTCGGGTAGCGCGTCGGCCTTGCTGAACATGCGCAGGCGGATCTCGTCGGCCCCCATGGTGGCGAGGGCCGCCGGATCCTGGGAGAGATCCCAGGCGATGAGTTCGTTCTTGTTGGTGGGATGGCTGGCCAGCGGCCACATCACGGCCAGGCACCCGCGCTCGGCCGGGAACATGCCCGAGACGTGCAGGAACGGCCGGGCCGTGATGGCGGTGGCGGGCAGGCGAAGCTCGGTGGCCACGCGGTCCTTCTTGTGCAGCGAGAGCGCGAAGTCGAAGAGCTTGGCGTTGCGCTCGCGGATGAGCCGCGCCAGCGCAATGGTGGCGCGCACGTCCGACAGCGCATCGTGCGCCGCCTCGTGCACCAGACCGTTGGCCTTCGAGAGATGCTCGAGCTTGAAACTCGGCGAGCCGTCCTCCTTCCGGGGCCACTGGATGCCGTCGGGCCGCAGCGCGTACGTCATGCGCACCACATCCAGCAGGTCCCACCGCCCGCACTGGTTCTGCCATTCGCGCGCGTACGGATCGATGAGGTTGCGCCAGAACATGAAGCGCGTGATCTCGTCGTCGAAGCGGATGGTGTTGTAGCCCACACCGATGGTGCCGGGCTGCGCGAATTCAGCCTCGATGCGGGCGGCGAACTGGTGCTCGGGCACGCCTTTTTCCAGGCACAGCTGCGGCGTGATGCCGGTGATGAGGCAGGACTGCGGATCCGGCAGGTAGTCGCTGGCCGGCTGGCAATAGAACATCAGCGGCTCGCCGATTTCATTGAGCTCGGCATCGGTGCGGATGGCCGCGAACTGCGCGGGCCGGTCGCGGCGCGTGTTGGCACCAAAGGTTTCGTAGTCGTGCCAGAGGAAGGTGTGGGGGGCCATGGTCGGTGGGCAAACAGGGGCGGGACGGGAACAAGGCAGGGGAAACAGCGAACTGTAACCTGATTTGCAGGCATTTTTAGCCCGCAGCGCATACCGTTCAAGCGCTGGCAGCTATCAAAATAGTAGTAATCGAAGGCCACCGCCTCCGCGGCCGCTTCACGCCGTGATACACCTGTGGCCCGGCTCCCGCGCTGCGGCACGGGACAATGGCGCATGCACAGCACCCACCGAGCACCTTTCCCGTTCTTGCGGCACCCTATCTCCCTCGCGTCCCCACTCCGGCTCCCGCTGGCGGCCTGGGCGGCCGCCCTGGCGCTGGCGGGTTGCGCCGCCGCCCCGTCCCCCTCCCACCGCCCTAGCGCAGGGACGGCGCCGCAGGCGGCAGCCGCCCGCGTGGCGCCCCCCGCTGCAACCGGCCCGGACACCCCCGCATCCTCCCCCGGCGGCCCCGCCGCCGACATGGTGGACCACGCAGCGGGCTTCGCTGCCTGGCGCGCCGCCTTTTCCGCGCAGGCCCTGGAGGCCGGCATCCAGCCCGGCACGGTGCGCAGCGTGCTGGGCCAGGCGCAATGGCAGCCCCGCGTGGTGGAACTGGACCGCGCGCAGCCCGAATTCACCCGCACGCCGTGGTCCTACCTCGACAACGCGGTCTCCCCGCAGCGCATCGCCCAGGGCCAGGCCAAGCTGGCCGAACACAGCGCCGCGCTCGAGGCGGCCGCCGCCCGCTACGGCGTGCCGGCCACCCTCATCACGGCGATCTGGGGCATGGAGAGCAACTACGGCAGCAATTTCGGCACGTTTCGCACCGTGGACGCGCTGTCCACGCTGGCCTACGAAGGGCGCCGGCGCACCTGGGCCCAGGCGGAGCTGCTCGCGGCGCTGCGCATCGTGGACCAGGGCGACATCCCGGCGGAGCGCATGCTGGGTTCCTGGGCCGGCGCCATGGGACACACGCAGTTCCTTCCTTCCGTCTTCCTGGCCTACGCCGTGGATGCCGACGGCGACGGACACCGCGACATCTGGGGCAGCATCCCGGACGTGGTGGCATCCACCGCCCACTTCCTGTCCCGCTCGGGCTGGCAATCCGGCGAGCCCTGGGGCGCCGAGGTCCAGTTGCCGGCGGCCTTCGACCACGCGCGCGCGGACCCGGCGGTGCGCCAGACCAGCGCGCAATGGGAGGCCGAGGGCGTGCGCACGCCAGGGGGCCAGCCGCTGCCCCCCCTGGGCGCGGCCTCCATCGCGACCCCTGCCGGAGCGCGCGGGCCCGCCTTTCTGGTGGGGGCGAACTTCCGGGCGATTCTTCGCTACAACAACTCCGTCAACTACGCCCTGGCGGTCGCACTGTTGTCCCGGCAGATCGGCGGGGGCGGCCCCATCGCCGCGCCCTGGCCACGCGACCTGGAGCCCCTGTCGCGCACCCAACTGCAGGCCCTGCAGGAGGCACTGAACCGCAAGGGCTTCGCGGCCGGCACCCCGGACGGCGTGATGGGCCCCGCCACCCGCGCAGGGCTGCGCGCCTTCCAGCGCAGCACCGGCAGCGTGGCGGACGGCTATCCCACCCTGGAAATGCTGCAGCGCCTGCAGGCGCCCTGACCCCGCAGGGCCCCGCCCGGCTGCACGCCCCCACGGACAGCGCGAAAAGCGCAAGCTTCCGCGAATCCGGCCAAAAAAAAGCCCACGGCATACACCGTGGGCTTTTACCTGGCCGGCACGCACGCGGCCAGGGCGGCCGCGCCGCCGCGTGTCAGTCCGCCGTGGCCTCTTCCGGCTCGGCAGGTTCGGACTTGGCCGAGCGCTCCTTCTTGGGCAAGGGCTGGATGTCCAGCAGCACCTCCGACGTTTCCACGCCCTTGTCGTCGGTCTTGAGCTCGATGTCGACCGTCAGGCGGCCCCCTTCCGTCAGGCGGCCGAAGAGCAGCTCGTCGGCCAGTGCACGGCGGATGGTGTCCTGGATCAGGCGCTGCATCGGCCGCGCGCCCATGAGCGGATCGAAACCCTTCTTGGCCAGGTGCTTGCGCAGGGCATCGGTGAAAGTGACTTCCACCTTCTTCTCCGCCAGCTGCGTTTCCAGTTGCAGCAGGAACTTGTCCACCACGCGCAGGATGATCTGCTCGTCGAGCGCCTTGAAGTTGACGATGGCATCCAGCCGGTTGCGGAACTCGGGCGTGAACAGGCGCTTGATGTCGCCCATCTCGTCGCCCGCCTGGCGCGGGTTGGTGAAGCCGATCGTCGCTTTGTTCATGGTCTCGGCACCGGCGTTCGTGGTCATGATGATGAGCACGTTGCGGAAGTCGGCCTTGCGGCCGTTGTTGTCCGTCAGCGTGCCATGGTCCATGACCTGCAGCAGCACGTTGAAGATGTCCGGGTGCGCCTTCTCGATCTCGTCGAGCAGCAGCACCGCGTGCGGCTTCTTCGTGATGGCTTCCGTCAGCAGACCACCTTGGTCGAAACCGACATAACCTGGAGGCGCGCCGATCAGGCGGCTCACGGCGTGGCGCTCCATGTACTCCGACATGTCGAAGCGGATCAGCTCGATGCCCATGATGTAGGCCAGCTGCTTGGCCGCCTCGGTCTTGCCCACGCCCGTGGGGCCGCTGAACAGGAACGAGCCGATGGGCTTGTCACCCTTGCCAAGGCCCGAACGCGCCATCTTGACCGCGCTGGCCAGCACTTCCAGGGCCTTGTCCTGGCCGAACACCACGCTCTTCAAGTCACGCTCCAGCGTCTGCAGCTTGCCGCGGTCGTCGTTGGAGACGTTGGCCGGCGGAATGCGCGCGATCTTGGCGACGATCTCCTCGATCTCGGCCTTGCCGATGGTCTTCTTGCGCTTGCTCGGCACCATGATGCGCTGCGCGGCGCCCGCCTCGTCGATCACGTCGATGGCCTTGTCGGGCAGGTGGCGGTCGTTGATGTACTTGGCGCTCAGCTCGGCGGCGGCCTGCAGCGCGGCCGCGGCGTACTTCACGCTGTGGTGCTCTTCGAAGCGCGACTTCAGGCCCTTCAGGATGTCGATGGTTTCGGCCACGCTGGGCTCCACCACGTCCACCTTCTGGAAGCGGCGCGACAGCGCGGCGTCTTTTTCAAAGATGCCGCGGTACTCCGTGAAGGTCGTCGCGCCGATGCACTTGAGCTGGCCGCTCGAAAGCGCCGGCTTGAGCAGGTTCGAGGCATCCAGCGTGCCACCCGACGCGGCGCCCGCACCGATCAGCGTGTGGATCTCGTCAATGAACAAGATTGCATTGGGCTTGTCCTTGAGCGACTTGAGAACGCCCTTGAGGCGCTGCTCGAAGTCACCCCGGTACTTGGTGCCCGCCAGCAACGCGCCCATGTCGAGCGAGTACACGGTGGCCTCCGCCAGGATCTCCGGCACGTCGTTCTGCGTGATGCGCCAGGCCAGGCCCTCGGCGATCGCGGTCTTGCCCACGCCGGCTTCGCCCACCAGCAGCGGGTTGTTCTTGCGGCGGCGGCACAGGATCTGAATCGTGCGCTCCACCTCGTAGTGGCGCCCGATCAGCGGATCGATCTTGCCTTCCTTGGCGGCCTGGTTCAGGTTCTGGGTGAACTGCTCCAGCGGCGAGGCCTTCTCGTTGCGCTCGGAGCCACCGCCCTCTTCGCCTTCGGCCTGGTTTTCCGCCTTGGCGGGCTCTGGCGGCTCGCCCTTCTTGATGCCGTGGGCGATGAAATTGACCACGTCCAGCCGCGTCACGCCCTGCTGGTGCAGGTAATACACGGCATGGGAATCCTTCTCGCCGAAGATGGCCACGAGCACGTTGGCGCCCGTGACTTCCTTCTTGCCATTGCCCGTGGACTGCACGTGCATGATGGCGCGCTGGATCACACGCTGGAAGCCCAGCGTGGGTTGCGTGTCCACCTCGTCGGTGCCAGCCACCTGGGGCGTGTTGTCTTTGATGAAGTTCGCCAGCGATGAACGCAGATCATCGATGTTGGCAGAACAAGCGCGCAGCACCTCCGCTGCGCTGGGGTTATCGAGCAATGCAAGCAACAGATGCTCCACGGTGATGAACTCGTGGCGCTGCTGACGGGCCTCAACAAAGGCCATGTGCAAGCTGACTTCCAGTTCCTGGGCAATCATGTGAACTCCTTTGTGCTTGCGTGGAAGGGATAACTGTAGATCGGGATCAAAAACCTGTTATTCAACAGGCTCACTGACACATTGCAGTGGGTGGCCCGCCTTGAGGGCGGCGTCAAGCACTTGTTCCACCTTGGTGGCAGCCACATCGCGGGAGTAAACGCCGCAGACGCCTTTGCCATCGAGGTGGATCTTCAACATGATCTGGGTGGCTTGCTCGCGGTCCTTGCTGAAAAACTCCTGCAGCACCACGATGACGAACTCCATGGGGGTGTAGTCGTCATTGAGCATGACCACCTGGTACATCTGGGGCGGCTGGGTCTTTTGTGTGCGTCTTTCGAGCACGACCGAACCGCCATCATCCCGCGCTGGCCGGGTCACGGGCGGCGCGGTGGGGGGTGAAGGTGGTTTTGTTGCCATGAAAATCATTCTAGCGATCCGCGCGGGGTGATGCCGTGAGAGAAATCTGACGTTGATCCTGTTTTTTTCAAGCTATGGCGCGCCGGATATTCACTCTTTGGTGTCGCGGGCCCGCCCTATTCGTAGACCACGGTGGCGGACCCGCTGCCAGCCTGGGCCGTCCAGGCCGCGAGCGCCGCGTCGGTGGGATAGAAACGGGCGCTTTCTCCCAGTTGCAGCTCCGCGACCGCCGCCGCGTCGCCCGCCACGCAGCGCACGCCCATGCGCACCCGCAGGCCATGGACCAGTTCGCCCTCCGCGATCTCCTCGCGGCGGGCGGGAAATTCCCGCACCAGCCGGGGCACATCCGGCCCCTTGTCGCCCACCAGCACATGCAGATACTTGCCGAAGCGGCAGCGCGCCCCGGCCAGATCCCAGACCTGCTGCACCTTCACGCGCAGCCCGCCACTGAAATGGTCCAGCTGCAGGCGGCCCATCATCACCACGAACTCGTCTTCCTTGAGCTGGTTGCGGTAGGTGTTGAGCAGTGCCTCGTCCGCGGAGGCTTCGATGACACCGGATTTGTCGTCCAGGCGGAAGAGGCCCAGCCTGCCGCGCTGGCCATTGATCACCCGGAAGTCGCTGATGATCCCGGCGAGGACCTGGGGTTCTCGGCTGTCCAGCAGCTCGTCGATGGAGGTGCGCACGAAGCGCCGCACCTCGGTGGCGACTTCGTCGAACAGATGGCCGGAGAGGTAGAAGCCGACCGCCGTTTTCTCCTGCGTCAACCGCTCCTTGATGCCCCAGGGCATGGCATCCACCAGATCCGGCTCCTGCGTGCTCGAGCCATGGGCGTCGTCGCCCATCATGTCGAAAAGCCCCCCCTGGTTCACATTGGCCAGCGTGGCCGCCGAAAAATCGAACGCGCGGTCGATGGAAGCCACCAGGGAGGCACGGTTGAGGTGGAGCGAGTCAAACGCACCCGCCTTGATCAGCGCCTCCACCGTGCGCTTGTTCAGGCGCGCCCGGTCCACCCGCACGCAGAAGTCGAACAGGCTCTTGAACGGGCCGGTGGTCGAGCCTTGCGGCCCCTCGCCCCGCCCCTCGCGCGCGGCCACGATGGCTTCGATGGCCTGCTGCCCCGTGCCTTTGACGGCCCCCAGGCCGTAGCGGATGATCTTGTCGGTCACCGGCTCGAAGCGGTAGAAGCCCCGGTTGACATCCGGCGGCTCGAACGAGAGCCCCATCTTCTGCGCGTCCTCGAACAGCACCTTGAGCTTGTCGGTGTCGTCCATTTCCACGGTCATGTTGGCGCAGAAGAACTCGGCCGTGAAGTGCACCTTGAGCCAGCCGGTGTGGTACGCCAGCAGCGAGTACGCGGCAGCGTGCGACTTGTTGAAGCCGTAGCCGGCGAACTTCTCCATCAGGTCGAACACTTCGTCGGCCTTCTCCTGGCCAATGCCCTTCTCGGCGGCCCCCTTGCGGAAGATCTCGCGGTGCTCGGCCATCTCCTCGGCCTTCTTCTTGCCCATGGCGCGGCGCAGCATGTCGGCGCCGCCCAGGCTGTAGCCCCCCAGCACCTGGGCGGTCTGCATCACCTGCTCCTGGTACACCATGATCCCGTAGGTCTCGGCGAGCACCTTTTCCACCAGCGGGTGCGGGTATTCCACGACCTCCTTGCCGTGCTTGCGGTTCACGAAGCTGGGGATCAGGTCCATGGGGCCCGGGCGGTACAGCGCGTTGAGCGCGATCAGATCCTCCAGCCGGCTGGGGCGCGCCTCCTTGAGCATGCCCTGCATGCCCCGGCTTTCAAACTGGAACACCGCCTCGGTCTTGCCTTCCGAGAACAGGCGGTAGGTGGGCCCGTCGTCCAGCGGGACGGCTTCATACGTGAAGTTCTCCTGCCCCTTGTGGCGCTTCATGATGAATTCGCGCGCGATCTCCAGGATGGTCAGCGTGGCCAGGCCCAAGAAGTCGAACTTCACCAGGCCGATGGCCTCCACGTCGTCCTTGTCGTACTGGCTCACGGCCGATTCGCTGCCCGGCTGCTGGTACAGCGGGCAAAAGTCGGTGAGCTTGCCCGGCGCGATCAGCACCCCGCCCGCATGCATGCCGATGTTGCGCGTCATGCCCTCGAGCTTCTGGGCCATCTCGATGATGGTCTTGACGTCCTCTTCCTTCTGCACGCGCTCGTACAGCTGCGGCTCCAGTTCCAGCGCGTAGTTGTTCTTGTCGCCTTCCTTCTTCACCTCGGGCGGGTAGGCCAGCGTGTACGACATGCCGGGCTTGCCCGGCACCAGCTTGGAGATGCCGTCGCAGAACATGTAGCTCATGTCCATCACCCGGCCCACGTCGCGGATGGCCGCTTTGGCGGCCATGGTTCCGAAGGTGGCGATCTGGCTCACCGCGTTCTTGCCGTACTTGTCCTTCACGTAGTCGATCACCCGGTCCCGGTTGGACTGGCAGAAGTCGATGTCGAAGTCGGGCATGGACACCCGTTCGGGGTTCAGGAAGCGCTCAAACAGCAGGTTGTACTGAAGCGGGTCCAGGTCGGTGATCTTGAGCGCATAGGCCACCAGCGAGCCGGCGCCCGAGCCCCGGCCCGGCCCCACGGGACAGCCGTTGGCCTTGGCCCACTGGATGAAGTCCCCCACGATGAGGAAGTAACCCGGAAAGCCCATCTTGAGGATGGTGCCGATCTCGAACTCCAGCCGCTCCACGTAACGCGGGCGCTGCTGGTCGCGCTCGGCCTCCTTGGGAAACAGCAGTTTCAGCCGCGCCTCCAGGCCATCGAACGATGCAAGCCCGAAATACTCGTCGATCGGCATGCCGTTGGGTGTGGGAAAGTCCGGCAGCTGCGGCTTGCCCAGCACCAGGGTGAGGTTGCAGCGCTGCGCGATTTCCACCGTGTTCGCGATGGCCGAGGGCACGTCCGCAAACAGCGCCTCCATCTCCGCGGACGATTTGAAGTACTGGTCGCGCGTGAACTTGCGCACGCGGCGCGGATTGGCCAGGATCTCGCCCTCAGCGATGCAGATGCGCGCTTCGTGCGCCTCGTAGTCGTCCGCCGTGGCGAACTGCACCGGATGCGTCGCCACCACGGGCAAGCTCAGGCGCGCCGCCAGCTGCGCCGCGGCCACCACGTGGCTTTCATCGTCCACGCGGCCCGCCCGCTGCAACTCGATGTAAAACCGGTGTGGAAACAGCCCCGCCAGGCGCAAGGCCACCTGGGCGGCGCCCGACTCATCCCCCTTCAGGAGGGCCTGCCCCACGGGCCCTGCCTGTGCCCCGGCCAGAGCGATCAGCCCCTCCGAAAGCTCCTGCAGCCAGTCCCAGGTGCACAGCGCCAGGTTCTTGACGACATTGCGCGTCCAGGCGCGCGCCAGCAGTTCAGACAGATTGAGGTAGCCCTGGCGGTTCTGCACCAGCACGATGAGGCGCGAGGGCGCTGCGCCCGCCTCGCCCTCCAGAAATATCTCGGCCCCCAGGACGGGCTTGACGCCCTTGCCCCGCGCCTCCTTGTAGAACTTGATCGCGCCAAAAAGGTTGTTGAGATCGGTGATGGCCAGCGCGGGCTGGCCGTCCTTGGCGGCGGCCTTGGCCACCTCATCGATTCGATTGGTACCGTCGACGACGGAAAACTCGGTGTGCAGGCGCAGGTGAACAAACATGGGAGCATTGTAGAAAGCCCCACGCGCCTCGCCACGAAAGCCAGCCGCACGGCGCCTCTTGACAGGGACGGCCGCCGGTACAATGCCTTTCCGTGCCCCGGATGCCAACGGCGCCCGGCCCGCTGGACCGGCGCAGATATCCTGCACCCCCTGTCTCCTCTTTTGCTGAAAGCTGCTTGCGATGCTGCGTGCCCCACTGCCCCTCGTTTCCGCCCTGCTGCTTGCCGGTCTGCTGGCGGGTTGCTCCAGCACGACCGAAGACAAAACGGCCAACTGGAGCCCCAACCGCATTCATTCGGAAGCGCAGGACGAGATGAACAGCGGCGCCTATGACAAGGCCGTTCCCCTGCTGGAAAAGCTGGAGGGCCGCGCGGCAGGCACTCCGCTGGCGCAGCAGGCCCAGATCGACAAGGCGTATGCGCACTACAAGGCCGGCGAGAAGGCCCAGGCCATCGCGACGCTGGACCGTTTCATGAAGCTGCACCCCGCCAGTCCGGCGTTCGACTACGCGCTGTACCTCAAGGGCCTGGTGAACTTCAACGACAACCTGGGCCTGTTCTCGTTCATCTCACGCCAGGACCTCTCCGAGCGCGACCAGAAAGCCGCCAAGGATTCGTTCGAAGCCTTCAGCGAGCTGGTCACCCGCTTTCCGGAATCGCGCTACGCGCAGGACTCGCGCCAGCGCATGACCTACATCGTCAATTCGCTCGCGCAATACGAAGTGCATGTGGCGCGCTACTACTTCCAGCGCGGCGCCTATGTGGCGGCCATCAGCCGCGCGCAGGTGGCGCTGGCCGACTACCAGGGCGTGCCCGCGCTGGAAGAAGCGCTGTACATCCTCATCCAGTCCTATGACGCGCTGGGCATGACGCAACTGCGCGACGATGCGCGCCGGGTGATGGACACCTCGTACCCCCAGAGCGAGTACGTGCGCGGCGGCCTCAGGGCCAAGGCCGATCCGTGGTGGAAGTTCTGGTAAGCGCCTGAACCGCGGCCTCGAATTCCTGCTGTGATTCCAGGCGCCGCATCGGCGGCAGCGCCGCCAGCAGGCGCTTGCCATAGCCCATGGTGACCAGGCGGGTGTCGCCCACCACGAGAATGCCGTGGTCGGACTCGCGGCGTATCAGGCGCCCCGCTCCCTGCTTGAGCGCGACGGCCGCCTCCGGCAGCGCGTAGGATTTGAACGCCTTCCCGCCCGCTTCTTCGATGCGCTGCGTGCGCGCTTCCACCAGGGGATCGCCCGGAGGCGGAAAAGGCAGCTTGTCGATGACAACAAGCTGCAATGCGTCGCCGGGCACATCAAATCCTTCCCAGAACGTGGCCGACGCCACCAGCACACAGCCCCGCTGTCCGTGCTCGCTACCTTCCCGAAAACGCTCCATCAGCCGCCGCTTGGGCCACTCGCCCTGCACCAGGACCTCCAGGCTGCCCGATGCCGCAAACCGGTCTCCGAGCGCATCGCCGATCGTGCGCAGGGCCTTGAGCGTGGTGGTCAATACCAGCGTGCGGCCACCGAGCTGCTCCGCCGCCTGGGCCACCCATTGCGCCAGCATGCCGCTGTGCGCGGGGTCGGCCGGCGACGGCAGGTGGCGCGGGACGTACAGTGCCGCCTGCGACGCATAGTCGAAGGGGCTAGCGACCCGCAGGATCTCGGCATCCTGCAAGCCGGCCCGCTCCGTGAACCAGCTCAGCCGCTCGTCATCGCCCAGCGTGGCCGACGTGAAGATCCATGCCCTGCCGGGGCCCGCCGCGGACTCCTCGGGCCAGCCATCTTCGCCCGCCGGTTCGGCCGGCGAGGCCAGCAGGCGGGTGCGCATGGCCTCGGCGATGTCCAGGGGCGACTCCATCAGGCGCAATTGCGCGCCCACATCGATCCAGCGCACGGCGTCAGGGTTGCCAGGGCCGGCGAAATGCGCCAGCCGCGCCAGCAGTTCGGTCCCGCGCTCGTACAGCCGCACAAAGTCGGGCGCCATTTCGCTGACCGTGTCGAGCGCCTCCTGGGCCTGTGCGCAGGCGACCGCCACGCCGCGGATGGCCGCATGCCACGCATCAGCCGCCACGCCCTGCGGCGCCTCATCCGTCCAGCGCAGCTTCGCCCCGCCCCGCCGCTCTCCCACCGTCAGGCGCAAGTCCCGGGCCGAAAGATCCACCAGGCTGGCCAGCCCCGTCCAGTCCGCCAGGCCGCGCGCATGCTGCAGCCCCACGGCCAGGAGGTCCCTGCCGAAGTCCATCAGCTGGCCCGTGGACAGCGCCAGCCCCAGAAACTGCACGCCGGTCTCGTTGATCTGGTGCGCCTCGTCGAACACCACCACGCGCACCGACGGCAAGAGCTCGGCCATGCCGGATTCGCGGACCGCCAGGTCGGCAAAGAAGAGGTGGTGGTTGATGACCACGATGTCCGCCGCCAACGCCTCCCGCCGTGCCAGATGCACGTGGCATTCGCGGAAACGCGGGCACGGGGAGCCCAGACAGTTCTCCCGGGTGGATGTGACCAGCGGTATCACGGGCGACCGCTCGTCCAGCCCTGTCAGCTCCGCCAGATCGCCCGAGCGGGTGCCGTGCGACCAGCTCTCCACCTTGGCCAGCACGCGCGCCACGCCGGGCTCACGGGCAGACACGTCCTGGCGCGCCAGCCCCATGCGGTACAGGCACAGATAGCTCGCCCGGCCCTTGAGAAGCGCCATGCGCACCGGCAGGCCCAGCGTCTGGGCCAGGCGCGGAAGATCGCGCGCGAACAGCTGGTCCTGCAGGGCCTTGGTGGCGGTGGACAGCAGCACGCGCTCGCCGCTGAGCAGCGCCGGCACAAGGTAGGAGAAGGTCTTGCCCACCCCCGTGCCCGCCTCCACGACCAGGGCGCCACCGGCCTCGATGGTGCGCGCCACGGCCACCGCCATGTCCGTCTGTCCCGCGCGGGGCTGGAAATGCACGTCCGCCCGCGCCAGCACGCCATCGGCGGCGAACACCTCCTGAACCATTTCCGCCAGCGCCATCAGGCGGGCTCTTGGGGTTGAAGGGCCCGCTCCAGGCGGTGCATGGCATCGCGCAGCGCAAGGCGGCGCTTCTTGAGGCTGCGCAGTGTGAATTCGTCAGGTGCCCCGTCTGGAGCACACAGGTCGATCAGGGCATCGAGATCGGCATGTTCGATGCGCAGTGCAATGAGCTGCCGGTGCGGAGAATGGAGGCTGAGGTTCAAGGCGTGGGGGCCGCAGGATGGCAAAAATGCCACAGGCGGGCGGATAATACGCGCTTGGCCCGCATTCCGCGACGGCCGTTTGCGTACGCGCCCCCACAATCACCAGCATGACCAAAGCGTTTCGCCTCATCGCGTCCACCGGTATCCACAAGGGTGACCGGGAGTACCAGCAAGACCAGGTGACCTTGATCTCGCACGAGCGGCACAACGGCTGCGTGCTGGGCGTGATTGCCGACGGGATGGGCGGCCGCAGCGGCGGGCGCAAGGCATCCGACCAGGTCATGATGACGGCGCGCCAGCTGTTCGAACGCTATTCTCCGGACACCGACGACCCGGTGGCCATGCTCAAGAGCATGGTCGAGGAAGCCCACATCGTCATCCGCCTCACGGCCATCGCGGCCGAGCAGGAGCCGCACAGCACCATCGCGGCCTTCCTCATCAACCCGCGCGGCGACTGCCACTGGGTGCACGCGGGCGATTCGCGCATCTACCACTTTCAGGGCGCGCGCATGGTGTTTCGCACCAGCGACCATTCCTATGTCCAGGCACTGGTGGACCGGGGCGAGCTCACCGAGGCGGAGGCCAACAACCACCCGCATTCCAACATCCTGGTGGGCTGCCTGGGGACCGAAAGCGACCCGCCCATCACCACCCATGTGATTCCTCAGCTGCAGCCGGGCGACGTGCTCATGGCCTGCAGCGACGGCGTGTGGCACTACTTTTCGCCCACCGAACTGGGTTCCGTGGTGGACTCGCTGTCGCCACGGGAAGCCACGGAGTTCCTGATCGAGAAAGCCCGTTCCCGGGCGCGCGGCGGCGGTGACAACCTTTCCCTGGTCATCGTGAAGATGGAAGCGCTGGTGGAAGAAAAGAAGGTGGCGCGCCTGGTCCCCGCCGACGCAGGCCGGCCCTGATACGCCCCGGGGCCCGGCTGACGCTGGTTGGTGGGCCCAGGCCACCCCGCCAGATCCCTGCGCGGCGCCTGCGCATGCCCTACGCCAGAACCGTTCTCAGCGCGCCGCCGAAGCAGCGGGTAGCGGCGCGGCGGGTTTGCGCCCCTGGGCAGCAGCCTCTGCCTGCGACTTTTCTATCCGTGCGCGGCGTTCCTGCGCGGCCTTGAGCGCGGCCGCGTGGCGTTCGCGCGCCTGCGCGGCACGCTCGGCATTCGTGGCATTGTGGGCAGCCCGTTCCTCTGCCTGCTTCTGCACCCGGTCGCGCTGCTGCTGCGCCCGTTGCCCTGCCTCCTGGTCGCGCTGGGACTTCATGCCCTGCGGATCGTGCGGCTTGCGCAGCAAGGCATCCGGCGCGCTGGCACCCGCCGACGGCCCCTCCGGCACCACCGCCCGCTGCTTTTCCTCGATCGACTTCAGGCGCTCCGCCGCCTTTTCCTTGCGCTCCGCGTCGTTGAGTTCGATCTCCTGGGCACGCAGGCGGGACTCCGCGTCACGCGCTCCCGCACGGACACCGCGAAGGCAGTCCTCCACCGAGAAGCGCTGGTAGCAGGCCGCTTCGTCCTGCTGGCGCCGGGCCTTGACGGCATCGCGCTCGTGGCGAATACGGTCGTGCTCCGCCTTGCGCTGGGCGGCCGCGGCCTGTGGGCTGCCCTGCGGCACACCCGCTGGCGCACCGGATTGCGCCGGTGCAGGGGCCGCGAAAACACAGGCAAAGCCTGCGAGGGCAACAAGGGCCAGGCGCTTCAGCATGATCATGTCAGCCCCGTATCGACAGTGCGGCGCTCCAGCGCCAGGAATTCCTTGGACTGCATCTCGTTGAGCCGCGAAATCGTGCGCGGGAACTCGTGCGCCAGGGGGCCTTCGGTGTACAGCTGTTCGGGCGGCACCGCCGCGGACAGGATGAGCTTGACCCGCCGGTCGTAGAGAACGTCCACGAGCCAGGTGAAACGCCGCGCGGGCGACGCCATGCTCACGGGCATGTGGGGCACGTCGGACAGCAGCACGGTATGGAACTGCGTCGCGATCTCCAGGTAGTCGTTCTGCGAACGGGGACCGCCGCACAGCGTCTTGAAGTCGAACCACACCACCCCGCCGGCCTTGCGGCGGGCGCGGATCTCGCGGGCCTCGATGTGCAGCACCGGGTCTTCGTCGTGCACTTCGGCCAGCTGGTCGAAGGCCTGGCCCATCTCGGCGTCCGCCTCGGGCCCCAGTGGCGTGTGGTACAGCTTCACATGCTCCAGGGTGCGCCGGCGGTAGTCGGTGCCGTTGTCGACATTGACGACTTCCAGCCGCTCGTTGAGCAGGGCGATCGCGGGCAGGATGCGGTCGCGGTGCAGGCCGCCGGGGTACAGGTCGTCGGGCTTGAAATTGGAGGTGGTGACAAAACCCACGCCGTTGTCGAATAGTGCCGCCAGCAGGCGGTGCAGGATCATCGCGTCGGTGATGTCGGCAACGTGGAACTCATCGAAGCAGATGAGCTTGTAGCGCCGCGCAATGCGCTCGCCCAGCACGTCCAGCGGGTTCACCGTGCCCTGCAGCGCCGCCAGCTCGCGGTGGACCTCGCGCATGAATTCATGGAAATGCAGGCGCACCTTGCGCTTCAGGGGCACGGCGTCGAAGAAGCACTCCATGAGGAAGCTCTTGCCGCGCCCCACCCCGCCATACATGTACACGCCGCGCGGAATGTCCGGCCGGTTGATCAGCTTCTTGAGCGCGTTGGAGCGGCGGGCCTTGTAGGCCGCCCATTCATCGGCGCAGCGCTGGAGGGCATCCACGGCACGCAGCTGGGCAGGGTCGCTTTGAAAGCCTTTGGCGGCCAGCTCGGCCAGGTAAGCCTGTTTGACGGTCACGTGGTGGTTGTCCTGATACTATGAATTTAATAGCTGCCAGCGCTTGATGGTCAAGCGCTGGAGCCGGTTTTTATTCAAATATCAGAAGTTCAGCGTGCGCTTGTCCACGGCCAGGGCCGCTTCCTTCGTGGCTTCGCTCAGGGACGGATGCGCGTGGCAGATGCGCGCGATGTCTTCGCTGCTGGCCTTGAACTCCATGGCCACCACGGCTTCGGAGATCAGCTCGCTGGCCTGCGGGCCCACGATGTGCACGCCCAGGATCTCATCGGTGTCGGCATCGGCCAGCATCTTGACCATGCCGGTGGTGTCGCCCAGCGCGCGCGCGCGGCCGTTGGCCAGGAACGGGAAGGTACCGGCCTTGTACTTCACGCCGTCGGCCTTGAGCTGCTGCTCGGTGCGGCCCACCCATGCGATCTCGGGGCTGGTGTAGATGACCCAGGGCACGGTGTTGAAGTTCACGTGGCCGTGCTGGCCGGCAATGCGCTCGGCCACGGCAACGCCCTCTTCTTCCGCCTTGTGCGCCAGCATCGGGCCGCGCACCACGTCGCCCACCGCCCACACGCCGGGCAGGTTGGTCTTGCAGTCTGCATCGACGACGATGGCGCCGCGCTCGTCCAGGGCCAGGCCCACGGCTTCGGTGTTCAGGCCGATGGTGTTGGGCACGCGGCCGATGGAGACGATGAGCTTGTCCACCTCCAGCGCCTGGGCTTCGCCCTTGGCGTTGGTGTAGGCGATGGAGACGCCCTTCTTGCCGGTCTTGATCTCGCCGACCTTCACGCCCAGCTCGATCTTCAGGCCCTGCTTGTCGAACGCCTTCTTGGCTTCCTTGGCGATCTGCTCGTCCACGGCGCCCAGGAAGGTGGGCAGGCCTTCGAGGATGGTGACTTCGGCACCCAGGCGGCGCCACACCGAGCCCATTTCCAGGCCGATCACGCCCGAGCCGATGAGGCCGAGCTTCTTGGGCACTGCGCCCACGCGCAGCGCGCCGTCGTTGGACAGCACGAACTCTTCGTCGAACGGCGTGCCGGGCAGCGCGCGCGCGTTGGAGCCCGTGGCGATGATGATCTGCTTGCCCATGATCGACTCTTCGGCGGCGCCGGCCACCTTGATCTCGTAGCCGCCTTCGGCGGCCTTCACGAACGAGCCGCGGCCGTGGAAGAAGCTGACCTTGTTCTTCTTGAACAGGTACAGGATGCCGTCGTTGTTCTGCTTCACGACGGTGTCCTTGCGGGCAATCATCTTGGCCACGTCCATCTTCACGCCGGTGGCCGTGATGCCGTGTTCGGCGAAGTGCTTGTTGGCGTGCTCGAAGTGCTCGGACGATTGCAGCAGCGCCTTGGACGGAATGCAGCCCACGTTGGTGCAGGTGCCGCCGGGCGCGGGGCCACCCTTCTCGTTCTTCCACTCGTCGATACAGGCCACGTTGAAGCCCAGCTGGGCAGCGCGGATGGCGGCGATGTAGCCGCCGGGGCCGCCACCGATGACGATCACATCAAATTGTTTGCTCATGGGAAATCTCGTTCAGTCAGTTGGAGAAAGACCCACCGGCGGGCAGGACCAGAGGCCGGGCCACGCGGGTGGGTCGATACAGTCAGGGGATCAGATGTCGAACAGCAGGCGCGATGGGTCTTCCAGCGCGTCCTTCATGGCCACCAGGCCCAGCACGGCTTCGCGGCCGTCGATGATGCGGTGGTCATACGACATGGCCAGGTAGTTCATCGGGCGGATGACGATCTGGCCGTTTTCCACCACGGCGCGGTCCTTGGTGGCGTGCACGCCCAAAATGGCCGACTGGGGCGGGTTGATGATGGGGGTGGACAGCATGGAGCCGAACGTGCCGCCATTGGAGATGGAGAACGTGCCGCCGGTCATTTCTTCGATGCCCAGCTTGCCTTCCGACGCCTTCTTGCCGAACTCGGCGATCTTCTTCTCGATGTCGGCGAAGCTCATCTGGTCCGCATTGCGCAGGATGGGCACCACCAGGCCACGGGGCGAACCCACGGCGATACCGATGTCGAAGTAGCCGTGGTAGACGATGTCGTTGCCGTCCACCGAGGCGTTCAGCACGGGGTACTTCTTGAGGGCGTGCACGGCGGCCTTCACGAAGAAGGACATGAAGCCCAGCTTGGTGCCGTGTTCCTTGGTGAAGGAGTCCTGGAACTTCTTGCGCAGATCCATCACGGGGGCCATGTTCACTTCGTTGAACGTGGTCAGGATGGCGTTGGTCGACTGCGACTGCAGCAGGCGCTCGGCCACGCGGGCGCGCAGGCGGCTCATGGGCACGCGCTGCTCGGGACGGCCGCTCAGGTCTTCCTTGGCGGCAGGCGCGGACACCTGGGGCAGCGTCTTGGTCGGCACGCCCGTGGGAATCACGCTCGGAGCCACAGCAGCCTTGGCGCCGCCGGCCACGGCGGACAGCACGTCGCCCTTGGTCACGCGGCCATCCTTGCCCGTGCCGGCCACGGCCGACACCGACAGGTTGTTGTCGGCCAGCAGCTTGGCGGCTGCGGGCATGGCCACATCGCCCTTCGAACCGCCAGCCGCTGGTGCGGCGGCGGGCGCTGCGGCCGCGGGAGCCGGCGCAGCGGCAGCCGGTGCGGGGGCGGCTGCGCCAGCCTTGCCTTCGGTGTCGATCTTGGCGATGAGCTGTTCGGCCACCACGGTGGCGCCGTCGCCCTGAATGATTTCGGACAACACGCCAGCCGACGGCGCGGGCACTTCGAGCACGACCTTGTCGGTTTCGATCTCGATCAGGATTTCGTCCACGGCCACGGCCTCACCGGCCTTCTTCTTCCAGGTCAGCATGGTGGCTTCCGCCACGGATTCGGACAGCTGGGGGACTTTGACTTCTACGATAGCCATTTTGAATTCTTTCAGTAGGGTTCTGTTTGTTCTGTGTTCGTTCGGGTAGCTGGCCTTACTTGGTCAGGACAAACCCCTTGAGCTTGGCAAACGCGCCGTCCACCAGCGCCTTTTGCTGTTCCTGGTGCAGGTGCGAGTAACCCACGGCAGGCGACGCCGATGCCGCGCGGCCGGAGTAGCCCAGCTTCTGGCCTTCGAGCATGTTCTCGTGGATGTTGTGCTGGATGAAGAACCAGGCGCCCTGGTTCTGCGGCTCGTCCTGGCACCACACCACGTCGGTGGCATGGGGGTAGCGCTTGAGTTCGGCGGCAAACGCCTTGTGCGGGAAGGGATAGAGCTGCTCCACGCGGATGATGGCCACGTCATCGTCTTCGCGCTCGGTGCGCTTCTTCACGAGGTCGTAGTACACCTTGCCCGAGCAAGCGATCACGCGCTTGACCTTGGCAGCCTTCTTCACGATGGCGTCGTTCTGCTCAGGGATCACCGTCTGGAAAGCACCCTTCGTGAACTCGGACAGCGGCGAGGTCGCATCCTTGTTACGCAGCAGCGACTTGGGCGTCATGATGATCAGCGGCTTGCGCAGATCGCGCACCATCTGGCGGCGCAGCACGTGGAAGATCTGGCTGGCCGTGGTGGGTTGCACCACCTGCATGTTGGCGTCGGCCGACAGCTGCATGAAGCGCTCCAGGCGGGCCGAGCTGTGCTCGGGGCCCTGGCCTTCGTAGCCGTGGGGGAGCATCAGCGTGATGCCGTTGACACGGCCCCACTTCACTTCACCCGAGGCGATGAACTGGTCGATCACGACCTGCGCGCCGTTGGCGAAGTCGCCGAACTGGGCTTCCCAGATCACCAGGGTGTTGGGATCGTTCGACGCGTAGCCGTATTCGAAGCCCAGCACGGCTTCTTCGGACAGGATGGAGTCGATGACAACGAACGGTGCCTGGTTCTCGGCCACGTTCTGCAGGGGCGTGTAGGTGCCGATGTCCCACTTTTCGCGCTTCTGGTCATGGATCACCGAGTGGCGGTGCGTGAAGGTGCCGCGGCCGCAGTCCTCGCCCGACAGGCGCACGGGGTAGCCGCTGGCCACCAGCGAAGCAAACGCCATGTGCTCGCCCATGCCCCAGTCCACGGGGATCTCGCCACGGCCCATGGCGGCGCGGTCGTCGTACACCTTCTTGACCAGCTGGTGCGGCGTCACGCTTTCAGGGATGGTGGTGATCTTCTCGGCCAGGCGCTTCCACTCGGCCAGGGGAATGGCGGTGTCGCCAGCGTCCGTCCACTTCTTGCCCAGGAACGGGCTCCAGTCCACGGCGTACTTGCTCTTGAAATTGGTCAGCACCGGGTCGACCGTGTGCTTGCCCGCATCCATGGCGGCACGGTAGGCCTTGACCATGTCGTCGCCCAGCGTTTCGCCCAGGCCCTGCGTGGCCAGCTTGTCGGCGTACAGCTTGCGCGTGCCGGGGTGCTGGCCGATCTTCTTGTACATGAGCGGCTGGGTCAGCGCAGGCGTGTCCTGCTCGTTGTGGCCCAGCTTGCGGAAGCAGATGATGTCCACGACCACATCCTTCTGGAACTCCATGCGGAATTCGAGGGCGAGCTGGGTGGCCAGCACCACGGCTTCGGGATCGTCGCCGTTCACGTGCAGCACGGGCGACTCGACCATCTTCACGATGTCGGTGCAGTACAGCGTGGAGCGTGCGTCGCGCGGGTCGGAGGTGGTGAACCCGATCTGGTTGTTGATGATGATGTGCACCGTGCCGCCCGTGGAATAACCACGGGTCTGCGCCAGCGCCAGCGTTTCCTGGTTCACGCCCTGGCCGGCAAAGGCCGCGTCGCCGTGCACCAGCACGGGCAGCACCTGCTTGCCATGGGGGTCGGCGCGGCGGTCCATGCGGGCACGCACGGAGCCTTCGACCACGGGGTTCACGATTTCCAGGTGCGACGGATTGAACGCCAGCGACAGGTGGACCGGGCCGCCGGGGGTGGTCACGTCGGAGCTGAAGCCCTGGTGGTATTTCACGTCGCCCGATGGCAGGTCTTCGGGAGCGGTGTGGTCGAACTCGGCAAACAGGTCCGCAGGCATCTTGCCCAGGGAGTTGACCAGCACGTTCAGGCGCCCGCGGTGGGCCATGCCGATCACGATTTCCTGCACGCCCTTGGCGCCGGCGGACTGGATCAGTTCGTCCATGGCGGCAATGAAGCTTTCGCCCCCTTCGAGGGAGAAACGCTTCTGGCCGACGTATTTGGTGTGGAGAAAGCGCTCCAGGCCTTCGGCCGCGGTCAGGCGGTCGAGGATGTGCTTTTTCTTGTCCGCGCCAAAGCTGGGCTTGCTGCGGATGGTTTCGAGCTTTTCCTGCCACCAGCGCTTCTGGTTCTGGTCGGTGGCGTACATGTACTCGGCACCGATGGAGCTGCAGTAGGTTTCACGCAGGGCGTTGATCAGCTCACGCAGCGGCATCGACTCCTTGCCGAAGAACGTGTTGCTGGTGTTGAACACGACTTCCTGGTCGGAATCGCTGAAACCATAGAAGGAGGGTTCGAGCTCGGGGATGGCGGGGCGCTCGGTGCGCTTCAGGGGGTCCAGATCGGCCCAGCGCTGGCCCACGTTGCGGTAAGCGGCGATCAGCTGCTGGACGGCGGTGCGCTTGCGGCCCAGTTCCGAATCCGCGCCGGTGGCGACGACGACCTTGGTTCCACCCTGCTTTGCGCGCTCGGCAAAGGCATTGACCACGGGGAGATGGGGAACGTCCTTGGCATTGCTGCCGTCCACCGCGGGCACGTTTTGCAGTGCGTCAAAGTATTCGCGCCAGTTGTCTGGCACGCTGCCTGGATTGGCGAGGTAGTTCTCATACATCTCTTCGACATAGGGCGCATTGCCGCCGAAGAGGTAGGTGTTGCCTTGGTAGGCTTGATAGACGGACGTCGTATCGCTCATATTCCGCTGACCTCCGCTTTCCTTGGGAAAGCATTAGCTGGTTGAGAAACCTTCCGCGACACGGCTGAACCGATTGGCGGATGCGACTGTGGCTGGGGAAGGGCCTTGGTACGGGCGCCATTGTGCCACCGAACAGCGTGCCGCCCAACGGGAAAGGTTTTCACGAGCGGGCCGGCCAGCAGCGGCACCCCGCGCTCGCGTACATTCCGGGTATCCCATTGCCACGCACCAACATGACACCACCCACCCCCCAGAACAAGGCCTTCTTGCTGTTGCTGGCCCTTGTCACCATTGCCTTCGGGGCGATCCTGTGGCAGTTTCACGGGGCCGTCTTCTGGGGTGTCATCCTGGCGATTCTCTTTGCCCCCCTGCACCGCAAGCTGCTGCGGCGCATGCCCAGGCGGCGCAATCTCGCCGCACTGTGCACCCTGGGGCTGTGCCTCATCGTGGTCATCCTGCCCATGACCGCCATCACGGTGTCGCTGGTGCAAGAGGCCACGGTGATCTATGAGCGGATGCGCTCCGGCCAGCTCAATTTCGGGCTCTATCTGCAACAGGTGATCGCCGCCCTGCCCGCCTGGGCGGCCAACCTGCTGGACCGGCTGAACCTCACAACCGTTGGCGAACTGCAACAGAAGTTCTCGTCGGTCGCCGTCCAGGCGAGCCAGTTCGTGGCCGCGCAAGCATTGAGCATCGGGCAGAACACGCTGCAGTTCCTGGTGAGCTTCGGCATCATGCTGTACCTGCTGTTTTTCCTGCTGCGCGATGGATCAAGCCTCGCGCTGCGCATCGGCCAGGCCACACCGCTGGATGACACGCACAAGCGGCAGCTGGTCAGCAAATTCACCACCGTGATCCGCGCAACGGTCAAGGGCAACATCGTCGTGGCCGCGTCGCAGGGCGCCTTGGGCGGATTGATCTTCTGGATCCTGGGCATCCAGGGACCCGTGCTGTGGGGCGTTTCGATGGCATTCCTGTCGCTGCTGCCCGCCGTGGGCGCAGGACTGATCTGGGTGCCCGTGGCGATCTACTTCCTGGCCACCGGCGCTGTATGGCAAGGGGTGGTGCTGACCGCGTTCGGCATCGGGGTCATCGGCCTGGTGGACAACGTCCTTCGGCCGATTCTGGTGGGCAAGGACACCAAGATGCCTGACTACGTTGTGCTCATTTCGACCCTGGGCGGCATGGCGCTTTTTGGCCTGACAGGCTTCGTGATCGGCCCTGTCATCGCCGCCCTGTTCATCGCCAGCTGGGATCTCTTCTCCCCCAGCACGACGGGATCAGCGTCGACAGAATGACATGGCGCTTGCCTGAAGAGCCAGGGCGACGGCCTGCGTGACCAGGCCATCGCCGCCTGGCGGGGTTTCCATCGGCCGACATCGTCGGGGCCCTTGTCGCAGGGGGTCGCACGGAGAGGTCCACACCGCAGGCACAGAGCTGCCCACCCCATACCCGGTCACAGGATTTCACGCGCCTCGCCCTGGGCCAGCATCGTTCGCCCCTTGTCCGTGAGCGAGAGCACCCGTGCAAATGGCACCGGGCTTTCATCATTGGACACCAGCACCGCGACAAGATCGGCCGCCCGAAGTACCCTGAGTTTGTCAATGCAGGCAGGGTCGTGGACAGTCAATGGAAGCTCGCAAGCGGCGAGTTCTTGCAGGTACTCAAATGGCATGACCAACCTCCGGTGGCGTGTGGAGGAAAAATTGTCAACGCTATGTGAACCAGTGCTTTGTAAGAAAACATCGCAAGCTGGCCACTATCGTTCGCCCAGTCCCCGCGCAGCGGGTACGGTGCCAAGGTCCATTCTTCCCAGCCGGTGCGGCTGGGCGTGCAGCAAAAACTCACTTGACCAATCTGCCGGCGCCGCGGCCTGTGCGCACGCTACCTTGCAGGCCCGAGCAATTCGGCCAGGACGCCGATGTAGGCGCTGGCCGCGGCCGAAGGCGTGCGTCCCACAAGCGTCACCAGGCTGTAGTGCGTTTGCATGTCCGTGAAGCCCACGATCCGCAACTGCACGAGAGTGTCGGTATTCGCTTTGAGTGCCGCGGCATGCGGTGCGAGGATCACCGCATCCGCGGTCAGGGCAAGGTGCTGCAGTGTGCCTTCGTCGTCGCAGGCCACGTTGAAGACAGCCCGGTCAGCCCGAGGAAACTGCCGATGGAATTGAATGGCCACTTCGGCAGGAAGGTGCGGACCGGCCATGGGATATTGCATGGCCTGCGCCAGCGTGACCTGCTTGAGCTGGCTCAGCGGATGTTTGGGCCGCACGAAGAACGAGACCGGCTGGTTGGGCAGACGCGCGATCTTCAGGCCAGGCTGCTTCTTCAGGTCTCGTGTGTCGGCCACGAACAGGTCCAGCTGTCGGTTGTACAGCCGTTCACACAGCGAATTCGCATGTGCCACTTCCACCTGCATCGTCAGCTGCGGATAACGCTGCGCCATCAGCGACAACGCCGCACGGCCCAGCGTGCCAGCCGCGAACGGGCCCAGCCCGACCGCGAGGCGGCCGATTGCGAGCTCTTCGAGCTGCAGTACATCGCGCCGGATCTGCTGCGCATCGGCGATCAATTCGCGGGCGCGCGCGAGCACCAGCTCTCCAGCTTGCGTGAAGCGCACGGTGCCGTAGGCGCGGTCGACCAGGCGCGCCTGCAGACTGTCCTCGAGGGTGTCGATGCTGCGCGAAAGCGCGGGCTGCGACAAATGCACCGCCAGCGCGGCGCGGCCGAAGCTGCCGTGGTCGGCGAGGGCAACAAGGTGTTCGAGCTGTCGTAGTTGCATTTTGCGTTTTTCTTTAAATGTCAGCACGTATTTTGCATTTGCCAACGATTTGAATGCTCTCGAGAATGGGTCGCTCGCTTGTTCCTCGTTCACATAAGCAGACAACCATGCCCCGTTCTTCCCTCCTTCCCATTGCCTTCGCCGCCTGGGCCTGCATGCTGGCCACCGCGCCGGTCCTGGCGCAGACCGCCCCCAAGGCGCCCGAGCCCGCCACGCTGAAGGCCAATGCAGAGATGGCGAAGGCGCTGCCTTTCGCCGATCGCCAGGATTTCGAGGATGCGATGCGCGGCTTCATCGGAACGGTGCCCGATGCGCTGGTGCCGGGTACCGGCGCGCGCCCGGTCTGGAACCTGAAGCCCTACGACTTCCTGAAGGCCGACGCGCCGGCTGACAGCGTCAACCCGAGCCTTTGGCGCCAGGCCCAGCTCAATCTCATCCACGGCCTTTTCAAGGTGGTCGACAAGGTCTATCAGGTGCGCGGCTTTGACCTCGCGAACATGACGATTGTTGAAGGCGACACCAGCCTGATCGTGATCGACCCGCTGCTTTCCGTGGAGACCGCCCGCGCCGCGCTCGATCTTTACTACCAGCACCGCCCCAGGAAACCAGTGGGCACCGTCATCTACACCCACGGCCACTCCGACCACTTCGGTGGCGTCAAGGGCGTGGTCAGCGAGGCCGATGTCGCGGCCGGCAAGGTACAGGTGATCGCGCCGTCGGGCTTCATGGAGTCGGCCGTGGCCGAGAACATCCTGGCCGGCACCGCGATGAGCCGCCGTGCGCACTACCAGTTCGGCGTGTTGCTGCCCTCGGGCCCGCGCGGCCAGGTCGACGCCGGCCTGGGCAAACGTCTGGCCAGCGGCACCACCACCCTGATCGCGCCTACCAGCACTATCGAAAAAACCACGGAGGAGCGCACCATCGACGGCGTGGCCTTCGTGTTCCAGCTGGTGCCGGGTTCAGAGGCTCCAGCAGAGATGCTGATCCACCTGCCGCAACAGCGCGTGCTCAACATGGCAGAGGATGTGGCGCACACGATGCACAACCTCTACACCATCCGCGGCGCAGAGGTGCGCGACGGCAACCTGTGGGCCAAATACATTGATCGCGCACGCCTGGATTTCGGCGACAAGACCGACGTGATGATCACGCAGCACCACTGGCCGGTGACGGGGCGCGAGCGTGTCGCCGACCTGCTGAAGAAGCAGCGCGACATGTACAAGTTCATCAACGACCAGACGCTGCGCCTGCTCAACCACGGCCTGGGGCCGCAAGACATCGCCGAGCAACTGCGCATGCCCGCCAGCCTGGAGCGTGAATGGTCGGCACGCGGCTACTACGGCACACTGCGCCACAACGCCAAGGCGGTCTATCAGAAGTACCTGGGCTGGTACGACGCCAACCCGGCCAACCTGGACCCGCTACCACCCGTGCCCCATGCGAAAAAGACGGTCGAATACATGGGTGGCGCTGATGCCGTGCTGGCCCGTGCCCGCGATGACTTCAAGAAAGGCGAGTACCGCTGGGTGGCCAGCGTGATGAATCAGCTGGTGTTTGCCGATCCGGACAACAGCGCGGCGCGCCAATTGGGCGCCGACGCCCTGGAGCAGTTGGGCTATCAGTCCGAGGCCAGCACCTGGCGCAACGCCTACCTGGCGGGTGCGATGGAACTGCGCGGCGGAGTACCGAAGATCCCTGCGCGCAGCAGCAGCACCCCCGACACGCTCAAGGCGGTGAGCAACGAGCTGTACTTCGACTACCTGGCTGTGCGCCTTGATGCGGCCAAGGCCGAAGGCAAGAAGATGGTGATCAACTGGAACTTCACCGATTCCAAGCAGCAGTTCGCGCTGACGCTGGAGAACTCGGCGCTCACCCATGCCAGTGGCCAAGCCCGCAATGCAGACACAACCCTCACCCTGAGCCGTGCCACGCTGGACGCAATTACGCTCAGGCAGACCACCTTCCCCGAAGCGGTGCAGACCGGGCAGATCAAGGTCGAGGGTGACCGCGCCAAGCTTGGCGAGCTGCTGGCAATGTTCGACAGCTTCGAGACGATGTTCCCGGTGGTTGAGCCGAGGAGGTAGGCAATCTTGGATATGCCCCTGGAGGGCCCGGAGATGACAGTTGCGGGCGCGCGGGATGGGATCGCTGAAAGCCGTCGTGGAGGATGCCTGCCGTCCGCGCCTGGCCATCGACCAAGGCGGTCCCCTCCTCGGCGAGCTACCTTAGACGAGCGGCAACGGTAGGTCGTTGTTCGGGGAACGACTCGGTTTTGCGGCTGCGCACGACGGCTCCATCTGCGCCTGACAATTTGAAAAACGCTACCGCATTGACCAACTCTGACGCCTGATTGTTCAAGCTGCTAGCCGCTGCCGCCATCTCTTCGACCAGCGCCGCATTCTGTTGGGTGGCCTGGTCCATCTGCATCACCGCTTCTCCCACCTGCGCCACGCCTTGACTCTGTTCCTCGCTGGCGGCGCTGATCTCTCCCATGAGGTCCGTCACGCGCTTGATGGCGCTGACCACTTCGGTCATCGTTGTGCCGGCCTGGTCAACCAGTGTGGCGCCCTGGCCAACCCGTGAAACGCTTTCACCAATCAGCATCTTGATTTCCTTGGCAGCCTCCGCGCTGCGCCACATCCACGCCGGACCTTTGGCGCCAGCCTGGGTCTGGAGGCACGGAGGCAGGATGTGCCATGAACCCCAGATCAGATGCCACTGCCAAAGAGAACATCAGGAATTCACGCTCCCGTGAACGCATCGGCACTTTGGTTATCCGTCTGCATGATCTTGCGCGACAGGATACCGATGCCGAAGTCAGCTGAGCCGGTGCCAGCATCGAGCAGGCCATCGCCAACGTCGAGGCGGCACTCAACCTGCGCATCTCCGGCTCAGTCCGCAACTTCATCCTGCGCACCGGCGACGGTGGGTTGGATCTGTTCCCGATTTCCGCATTACCCGTGGGCGAGCCACTGGGCGGGCGCGGCACCGCGCACGACGACACGTTGCATTGGCGGCAAGACGCGGGTTCACGCCACTGCTACCTCGTGGCCATTCAGTGCAATGGGGACGACAACGAGCCGTCCTGCCTGGACACATCGCGCGTGGTGGACGGCGAAAATCCCGTGGTGCACTTCTACCCCAGCTCGCACAGCGGCCATGTCGATCGCACCGGACCCAGCTTTATCGACTTCTACGAAGACTACTTCGCACCTTGCTTCGCAGATTGCGATTGACCAGCATCTCCCAGTACCGTATGCACTGCTGGCGCTACGTGTGATGAAAGAAGTGATTTGATCTAAACCGACCTCCACCACCCTCCCAGCCAGCGCAAGCAGCCATCACATGTGAAGCAAAACCATGCCGACACCCCTCACCATCACCCCTGACGGCGTTCACCCCTTGGCGCCCCGCCTGGGCGGCGGCGCGCTGATCGGCGGCGTGGCCCACTGGCCGCACGGCCCCTCGGGCCGGCCGCTGGTGCTCGCCGCATCGCTGCCCGCGGCATTCCTGGCCGAGCATGCGGGCATTGACATCGGCGCGGGCCGCATCGCTTCGGTCTTCACCACCTACGCGCCGGGCACGTACTTCCTCGACGAGATCACCTACCACGGCGACCCGGCCGAACTGGCACTGCTGCGCCGGGGCACCACGCAAGTGCTGGTGCACAAGGCCGGCACATTGGTGCAGAGCGCGCTGGAACTGCCCCCGCACGGCATCCACGTGCAGGCCGGCGGGGACGCGCGGTCCTTCATCGGCGGTGCGCCGCAATGGCTGCAAAACGAAGACCTGGAACTCGGCGGCCTGGCCTTCGCATTGCAGATCGACGGCGGCAACCTGCCCGCGCCGCTGCGCAACCTGTTTTACCTGGCCGACGGGGTAGGCTACCTGTACCTGCCCACGCAGGCCAACGAGAGCACCGACTGCAGCGGCCTCTTCTTCGTACAGGTGACGTAAATGAAAATAGCCACCAGCGCCCGTCCACAAAGCGCAAGCAGCTATCAATACGGGAGCATAAAGAATGAAGACCATGGACAGGGCCATGGCTCCGGTGACGTGGCTTCATCCGACACCGTCAAGGCCCAGGAGCCTCACGCCCTGATCGAGGCATTGAAGCGGCTGGACAACGAGGGCTTCTTGGGCCGGCACCGCCAGGGGGCCAACGCTGCGGTTCTGTTCATCACCTCGCCCGGCTCCGATGATGCCGAAGCGATGGAGGACCAATCGGCCCGGTGGCTGAACCGGCCCGAGGTCTGCGAGACCTTCCTGAAACAGCACAAGGACATGGAATGAGCCCACGACTGCCCCTTGCCGACTGGCCCGCGCTGCTGCGCTGCGCCCCGTACTTCAGCCGTGCCATCGTCGATGCGCTGCACGCATCCGGACCTGACGGCTTCGCGCCACTGGCGCGGGCGGTGTACTACTTCGACCTGTTCGACGCGCAGGTCTCCAACGGCGGCGTGGATCAATACTTCGACAACGTGGCCGCGCATCTGGACGATGCAAGCGCGGTGCCGGGCATCATCGCGGCCAATCCCATCTATGCGTCCGTGCTGCCGCTGATCGAGGAAGTGCACGCGATCTGGAATATGGTCGCGCAGGCGTATCCGGACCAAGAAAATGATGACGATGAGGGAGAAGAAGGCTGTGACGAAGATGCCTGGGATGCCTACCAGGATCTGCTCGCCCCGCACGGGGAGCGCCTTGCAGCCATCGCCACCGAATTCTTCGCCCTGCACCACGCCGTCCGCCAGCGGCTGGAGCAGGACATCGTGCGCGACCCACACCGCTATTTCTCCCTGGCGGCCGTGCCCGGGTTGCGTGGCAGCGGTGTCGAGCATGTGACGCTTGCAGACGGTGCGCACCGCCTGCGCTTCGTGGATGGTTTTCCCATCGGCCCCAACGTCTTCGAGAATCAGGACTGCGGTTGCGACGTGGTCTGGTTCTCGCCCGACCGCACGCTGCTGCAGTGCGAGACACAGGGCTTTGGCAATGAGCGCAGTCGCCACTGGATCCACTACCCCAGCCAGGCCAGCAACAGTTGGACCAGCGGCGAGCACTTCATGAGTGGCGCCCTGCAGTCCGTGCGCAGCGACCGGCTGGCACTGGGCCTGGGCCACCATGGCCTGCATGAGGCTTTCGACGCCCAGGGCCAGCGCGAAAGCACGCAGTTGTACTGGTACGGAGAGGAGTTGTGCAGCGAGCACTTCTACCCCTGTGGCGCACCACTGCTGCGCTGCAGGCGCCAAGACAAGGGCGAACATCAATTGCGCTACTGGCCCAGCGGCGCACTCAACACCGAAAGCATCGAGGGCCATGATGGCGCCACGCGCTACCTGCGCTGCCTGGACGCGCAGGGAAACGACCTGGCCCCCCAGGGCACGGGGCGCCTGTTCGAAATGCTGAGCCTCGATGCCGACATGCGCCAATGGCGCGAAGGCCAACTGGTGGCAGGCTTTCTGCAGGGCCCCGTGGTGCGCATGGCAAGCCAGCCCGACGGCAGCCAGCCGCGCGAAACCGAGCGCACGTTCTTCAAGAATGGCCGTGTGGCCTAGCGCTGTGCACGCCGCCTGGAGGTTCCCCCGCGGCGCGATGCCGTGGCTGTTGTCGATGTGCGGAAGCTGGCCCGCAGCGATCCAGGAACACGCTGCGGTCCTTGTGGCCACCCAAAAGACCTGGGGCGGACGTTGGTTGATTGGCAGCAGCAAGCAACCTGAAACTGCCAGATGGCGTGCAGCCGCCAACCTCAAAAGTCAACCGACACGTCAACTTCGGGTCCTGTGTGCATAGCTGGGGCCCGGCAGTGGCGCTGCCGCTGATCGGGGTTCCTGCTGGAAAGCCCGGGCAGCCTTCAGCCCCGCCTGCGTCTCACTGCTGCGATGCCCAGCATGGCCATCATTGACGCCATGGCCATCAAGGCGTACTCACTCAAGGTAGGAATGCTGGCGGCGGGGACAACTGGCGGCGGAGCCAGCCCGATGTTGATGATGATCTCGTCGCCCGAGGGCAAGAAGAGCGTTCGGGTTCCGACGGTCAGCCCCGCTCCCGCGAGGGTTGTCCCCGCGAACGTCGTTGAGTTCGAGATGGAAGCCTCAGAGATGTAGTTCTCGGGCAAATAAAGATCGGCACCGAGAATGTAGACGCCAGGCCCCATGGAACCAGTGCCGGCTTGTGGTGTGGAGGCTACGCCAGTCAAGCTTGGGAATAGCACACCGCTGAACATGTCTGCAGTCGTTTCCGTCCCGATGCAGATAGCGTTGTTGTGGATCAACCCGTGTCCTGCAGCGCACAACCCGATGGTTGTCAACGCAGACATTGAACTCGTATTGAGCGAGCCGGAGCCTGTCATCACAACATCCGCGCCCACCTGATCGATGTTGATCGTGTAAATGGCTTGGGCCGCGTTCGCCGCGGCCAAGAACGCCAAGCCGACGCAGGCACTGCGCAAGTTCATCTCCGCTCCTCCATATGAATACATATGTGTTCAAGTGTATCGGACGGTTGAATTCACTTGCTACCTATAGGGAGCTGCCATGGCGGCACGCAGCGCCAAGCCACTTCCGCCGGCAGACCTTTCTCGGTCCGACCCGCAGTGGTGTAGCTGAAAGGGTTCGGGCCGCGATCCTGATGACCGCTGACAGCCGCATTCGCCACCCGGTCTTTCTTGAATGCTTGCCATGGTACGGGGACCCTACCGGGGCGCCGGGTAGCACGCTACCTTTTTTGGGTAGTGATGAGCCCATCTGAGGCTATTCCTGAACCCAAAACAAAAAAGCCTGCTATTTATTCAATAGCAGGCTTTTCATATCACGCAAGAAATCGGGTGGTAGGACGTACAAGATTCGAACTTGTGACCAACGGATTAAAAGTCCGCTGCTCTACCAACTGAGCTAACGTCCCGACCTGTTGCAGCAATCGTGGTCGATGGCTGCAAAGCCTTGGATTATAGCGTTGTTTTTACGGCCTTCCTGGAAGTTGCGGCAAGTTTGTCCAGCACCCAGCCCGCGGCACACTGGCCGAAGGTGGCCGTCACGGCGACGACCGAACCATACCCATGGCAATTCAGGGAGCCATCCCCATCGATTTGGCATGACGCATCCGGCGGAGCCACAGCCTCTCGGCTGAAGACACAGTCCACGCCGATCTTCTTGCCCTCGCGTGCGGCACGGTGGTGCTTGCGCATGCGATAGCGCAGTTGCGCCAGCAAAGGATCGTGGGTCGTCCGCGCGAGGTCGTCCACATCCACCTTGTGCGCATGCCGCTTGCCACCCGCCGCACCCACGGTGATGTGCAGCACCCCGCTGGCCTGGGCCCATGCCGCAATGGCCGTCTTGGCCTTGACCTGATCGCAGGCATCGATCACCGCATCAACGGGCACGGGAAGCAACCCAGGCCAGTTTTCCGGCTCCACGAAGTCCTCGATGCAATGGACCGTGCACTCCGGGTGAATCTGTGCGATCCGATCCCGCATCGCCAGAACCTTGGCTTGTCCAATGGTCCCGGTGAGCGCATGAATCTGGCGGTTGATATTTGACTCGGACACATGGTCGAGATCGATCAGGGTGATCTGCCCCACCCCGCTGCGCGCCAAGGCCTCGGCGGCCCATGAGCCTACGCCACCAATCCCCACCACCGCGATGTGTGCCTGGCGGATCCGGGCGGCGCCCTGCACGCCGTACAGCCGCTCCAGTCCGCCGAAACGGCGATCCGGGGCGGCGGACTCAGGCACGACAATGGGGTACGGCGCCGCTTGAACAGACGGTGCGCCGGGCATCACTTCAAGCGGGAAAGGCGTTCTTTGGCCGCCATCGCAGCTTCAGATTGCGGGTAGGCGCGCAGAAGATCTTCCAGCGTCTTGCGCGCGGCCCGCGTGTCCTTGAGTTCGATCTGGCAGTTGGCGATAGACAGGGCCGCTTCCGGCGCGCGGGCATGGGAGGGGGCATCAGCCAGCATCAGCTTGAAGTTGTTGATGGCCTCCTTGTACTCGCGGGTGGCATATTGGGCGTTCCCCAGCCAGAAGCGGGCGGAAGGCACGAAGCCACTGCGCGGGTACTGCCGCACAAACGCCGCAAATGCCGAACTCGCATCGGAAAACTTGCCCGAACGGAACACGGACAGGGCCGCTTCGAAGTCCTTCTTTTCGGCGGGGTCGGCCTGGAACTCCTGGCCGTCCACCGTCACCTTCACCGGCTCAAACTGCTTCAGGCGCTCATCCACTCCCTGGGCAATGTCCTTCTGGCGCCGCTGCAGGTCCGCAGCATCCCGCAGCAACTGCTCGTTCTGGCCCCGAAGCTTGGACTGCTCCATGCGCAGCGTCTCGATCTGCCCCTGCAGATCAAGCAGGCTGCGCCGGAGCTGGCCGTTCTCTTCGCCAAGCCTGCGCATTTCTTCGGCTGCGCGTTGCTGGGACATTTGCAGCCCGTCAACACGCTGGCGCATTTCGATGATGGCGCGGCGGGCCTCGTCGTCCTCAAAAAGGGCTGCATGCGCCGCGGGCAGCAAGGCCGCCGACAGCGCCCCGGCCGCCAGTGCCTTGAACAGGTAGGACACAGGAAAAGACAACGTGCGCATCAACGATAGGACAGTTCTGCCCGGCGATTCTGTGCGTGCACGTCTTCGCTATTGCCTTGGGCGGCGGGCTTTTCCTTGCCAAAGCTCACGGCTTCCATCTGGTTGTCTGGCACACCCAGCAGCGCCAGCGAACGGCGCACGGCTTCGGCGCGCTTCTGGCCCAGGGCCAGGTTGTACTCGCGGCCACCACGGTCGTCGGTATGGCCTTCGATCATGACCTTGCGGCCGTTGCCAGACTTGATGAAGCGGGAATGCGCTTCGATCAGGGACTGGAATTCAGGCTTGATCACGTAGCTGTCGTAGTCGAAATAGACGATGCGGCTCACACCCACGGGGCCGGCTGCATCGCGGCCCGACTGGCCAAGGTCCACGCCGGCCACGCCGCTCTGGGCAGTGTTGCCGGAGTTGGCCCCACTGTTGGTGCCCATGGTGGACGTGGCGTTCTTGTCTTCGACAGGCACGTCATCCAGCTTCACGCCGGAACTGCATCCGGCCATCAATGCGACAACGGTAAGGGCAAGGGTAATGCGTTTGATCATCCAAAATTCTCCTGAAAGCTTGGTAACTGAAAGTGCGGATAAGTTCATTGCTTTTGAAATGGGCCCCAGTCGGGCTCGCGGATATCTCCCGCCTGCCCCGCGAGCCGGGCCTTGATCTTGCCGTCCAGCGTGGTGGTCATGAGCGCTTCGCGCCCTTGCTGCTGGGTGGCATAGACGATGAGGCGGCTATTGGGAGCAAAACTGGGGTTCTCGTCCGCCGTGGTGTCCGTGACTGCATTCACGGTGCCGGAGGACAGGTCCATGACGTGCAGCTTGAAAGCCCCGCCAACGCGGGAAATATAGGCCAGCCAGCGGCCATCCGGGCTGATGCTGGGGGAAATGTTGTAGCTGCCCGTGAAAGTGACACGCTCCGCATTGCCGCCAGAGGCAGGGACCTTGTAGATCTGCGGTGCGCCACCCCGGTCGCTCACGAAGTAGATGCTGCGGCCGTCGCCGGAGAACACGGGTTCGGTATCGATGCCCGAGCTCTGCATGAGGCGGCGCGGTTCGCCGCCATTGGCGTCGATGGTGTAGAGCTGGGAGCCGCCATCACGGCTCAGCGTCACGGCCAGGGAGCGTCCGTCCGGAGCCCAGGCGGGCGCGCTGTTGGAGCCCCGGAAATTGGCGATCAGGCGCCTGCGGCCGGAGGCCACGTCGTGCACGTAGACAACGGGTTTGCGTGATTCGAACGAGACGTAGGCGAGCTGGCCGCCATTGGGCGACCAAGCGGGCGAGATGATGGGCTCGGGGCTCGACAGGGCCGACTGCGCATTCTCGCCGTCGGCGTCCGCCACCCACAGGCTGTAGCGGGGGCCGGTCTTGGTGACGTAGGCAATGCGGGTCGAGAAAATTCCGCGTTCACCCGTCAGCTTTTCATAGATGAAATCGGCGATGCGGTGGGCCACCAGGCGCAGATCGCCCTGCGTGACCACAAAGCTCTGCCCGCCCAGGTCCTGCCCCTTCACCACATCCCAAAGGCGAAAGCGGATGTCGAAGCGGCCATCCGCCAGGCGCGTGATGCTGCCGGTTGCCAGGGAATCCGCGCTTTTCTGGCGCCACAGGGCCACATCGGGGCGCGCGGTTTCGTCCAGCACCGCGCCCGACGCATCCACCGCACGGAACTGGCCACTGCGCTCCAGGTCGGCCTGGACAATGGACGACATCTTCTGGGGCGCCTGCGCCTCGCCCCGGAACGGAGCGATCGCAATGGGCAGCTGGGTCAGGCCAACGCCCGTCACCTCGACGCGAAATTGCGCCAGTGCTGGCAGGGCGGGAGTGGCAATGAGCGCGGCCAGTATCTGGCGGCGCAAGGGATGCGGCAAAGCCGCAGGAGATGGGTGTGTAGAGATTCGATCTGTGGTCATTGGCATCCAGCGGTAGCCGAACAAATGCCGAAGGGCAAACCCGAATGTTACACACAGCGGGAAAACCCCTGTGACAAACTGTGCGGCCACCAGGGCCATCGGCCTTGATTTCGAGCCAACCGTGCGCATGGCCTTCGGTGCTGGCTTTTTCCTGCCGCGCCGGCCCGCATCCGATCAATCTGGCACCGCTCAGAGGAGCGTGCAGGCCCTGGCAGCCCGCGACCGTAGAATCCGGGCCACATGCAAGCCACAGATTCAGGCCCGGGCGCCACGCCCGCCCCCCCTCCTCCTCCTGCCGCAAGC
Source organism: Acidovorax sp. GW821-FHT10E04 (assembly GCF_059415185.1). Taxonomy (NCBI): domain Bacteria; kingdom Pseudomonadati; phylum Pseudomonadota; class Betaproteobacteria; order Burkholderiales; family Comamonadaceae; genus Acidovorax; species Acidovorax sp. GW821-FHT10E04. The sequence continues at coordinate 504,191 of NZ_JBWKMT010000001.1, read as the reverse complement.
CTGACCACGCGCCTTCAGCGGCTATCGGTCTACTTCGGCAACCAGCGGATGGCCTGGAGCCTTGCCGTTGTCGCCACCCTCGTGGGCGCCGTGACCGAGCCCCTGATTCCCGCGCTGCTGCAGCCTTTGCTGGACCGCGGCTTCACCCAGGGAACCCTGCAGCTGTGGATGGTGCCCCTGGCCATCCTGGGCGTTTTCTTCGTGCGCGGCGTCGCGCAGTTCGTCGGCCAGTACGCGCTGGCACGCATAGCCAACGAGGGCATGCTGACGCTGCGGCAATCGCTGTTCGACAGGGTCCTGGCGGCGGAAATGGGCCTGTTCTCGCGGCAGTCGGCCAGCACCTTGTCCAACACCGTGGTGTACGAAGTGCAGACCGGCGCAACCTTGCTCGTGCAAGCCCTGCTGGGCGTATCGCGTGACGGGTTCACGCTGGTGGCGCTGCTGGCCTACCTGCTGTACCTCAATTGGCAGCTCACGCTGATCGTGGCGGTGGTGGTGCCGGGCGTGGCCTGGATCATGAAGACACTTTCCCGGCGCCTCTACCACCTGACAAAAAGCAGCCAGCAGGCGACCGACGAGCTGGCCTACGTGGTGGAGGAAAACGTGCTGGCGCACCGCATGGTGCGGCTGCACGGCGCGCAGGCCGGCCAGGCCGGGCGCTTCGCCGGGCTGAGCCAGAGCCTGCGCCGCCTGGCCATCAAGTCGACGATTGCGTCCGCGGCCATGACACCGCTCACGCAGTTGCTGGCCGCCGCGGCGCTCTCCGTGGTGATCTGCATCGCCCTGTGGCAAAGCCGTGGCGCGGTGGACGCGAAGGACGTCACGGTGGGCGGCTTCGTGTCGTTCATCACGGCCATGCTGATGCTCATAGCTCCCATCCGCCGCCTGGCCGATGTCGCCAGCCCGATCACCCGGGGGGTGGCGGCCCTTGAACGGGGACTCGCGCTGCTGGGCGACACCGGCGCCGAAACAGGCGGCCAGTACCGCACGGACCGCGTGCGGGGCGCGCTGGAGCTGTCCCGGGTGACGGTGTCGTACGGCTCCGACCATGCCCCGGCACTGGACCAGGTCAGCCTGTGCGTGGAGCCCGGTGAAATCGTCGCCCTGGTCGGCCCCTCCGGCGCCGGAAAGACGACGCTGGTCAACCTGCTGCCACGGTTCGTGATGCCCGCGTCGGGCGACATCCTGGTGGATGGCCGCCCCCTGCCCGAGTGGGACCTGGGATCGCTGCGGTCGCAGTTCGCAATGGTGAGCCAGGACGTGGTGATGTTCAACGACACCATCGCCGCCAACGTGGCGCTGGGGCGCGAGGTGGACGACCTGCGCGTGCAGGAATGCCTGGCGGCCGCGAACCTGGCGGAACACGTGGCGGCGCTTCCACGGGGCATCCACACCGTGGTGGGCCACAACGCCACCCAATTGTCAGGCGGGCAGCGGCAGCGGCTGGCGATTGCCCGGGCGCTGTACAAGGATGCCCCCATCCTGATCCTGGACGAGGCCACCTCGGCGCTGGACACCGAATCGGAGCGGCTGGTGCAGGACGCCCTCCAGCGCCTGATGCAGGGGCGCACCACGCTGGTCATTGCCCACCGCCTGTCCACCATCGAACATGCGGACCGGGTCATCGTCATGGAGCGTGGACGCATTGCCGAGCAAGGAACCCATGGCGAACTGATGGCGCGGGGCGGGCTGTACGCGCGCCTGCAGGCGCGGCCGGCCTCGGGCGAAACCGCCGCACTCCACTGAACCCGCGCCACCCCGCGCGGGAAACCCTCGCAGGAGCCCTACCACCTGCCCCGGTTGGGCTGGCGCTTGCGTATGGCAGCGGCAATCCGTTCCGCAGAATCGGTGCGGCTCACGCGCATGGCGAAGTCCGTGGCGGTCAGGCCCAGCTGGTTCTTGAGCGTGGGGTCGGCGCCCTCGTCCAGCAAAAGCTGCACGGACTCGATGGAGCCGTAGTGCGCCGCCATCATGAGGGGGGTCGTGCCGTTGGGCGAAGCGGCATCGATGTACGCATGGTTTTCCAGCAGCAGCGCGATGATCGCCGCATGCTGGGGCGAGCCGGCGGACGCCGCGTAGTGCAGGGGCGTCCAGCCCGTCTTGTTCACATCCGCATCGCGTGCAAGAAGCGCCTTCACGGCCTCCACGTTGCCCTTGAGCGCGGCCATCATCAAGGGGCTCTCGTCCTGTGCGTTCCGTGCATCCACATTCACCTGCCGTGCGGCCAGCAGCGCAAAGAAGGCCTTGGAAGCGCCGTTTTGCAAGGCGATGGTGAGGCCCACCTGGCCTTTCGGGTCGCGCGTATCAGGGTCGAACCCCCTGCGCAGCAGCCCGGTGATGGCGCCACCGTCATCGCGCAGGATGGCGGCAAAAAAATCCTCGTAGGCTCCTGCCCAGATAGCGGGAGCAGCCAGCCCCAGCGCCAGGGTCGCCAACACGTTGCGGCGATGGTGGATCATTCGGTCACTCCCTTGAACAAGGCGTCGAAGTTGCGGCTCGTGGCCTCGGCCACCGCCTCGAGCGCCAGCCCCTTGGTTTCGGCCACCTGCCTGGCCACGTAGGGTACATACGACGGGTTGTTGGTCTTGCCACGGTATGGCACGGGCGCGAGGTAGGGGCTGTCGGTTTCGATCAGGGTGCGGTCCAGCGGCACGAAGGCCACCACGTCGCGCAGTTCCTGGGCGCTCTTGAATGTGACGATGCCCGAAAAGGAGATGTAGTAGCCCAGATCGAGCGCCGCGCGCGCCACCTGCATCGATTCGGTGAAGCAGTGGAACACGCCGCCCGCGCGGTTGCCGGGGCCGTCCTCACCCTCCTCGCGCAAGATGGAGAGCGTGTCGTCCGACGCGCTGCGGGTGTGGATGACCAGCGGCTTGCCGCACGCCCGCGCCGCGCGGATGTGGTTGCGAAAGCGCTCGCGCTGCCACTCCAGGTCGGCGATGCTGCGCCCTCCCTTGCGGTCCTCCATGCCGTAGTAGTCGAGCCCCGTCTCGCCAATGGCCACCACGCGCGGCAAGGCGGCGCGCTCCAGCAGGTCCTGCACCGTGGGCTCGGCGATGCCTTCGTTGTCCGGGTGCACGCCCACCGTGCTCCAGAAGTTGTCGTGCGCCATGGCCAGGGCATGCACGCCCTCGAACTCTTCCAGGGTGGTGCAGATGCACAAGGCCCGGTCCACCCGCGCGTCGGCCATGGCCTGGCGGATGGCGGGCAGCTGGCTCGCCAGTTCGGGAAAATTGAGATGACAGTGCGAATCAGTGAACATGCGGTTTCAAAATAATCGTGTTTGCGCGCCACGCGGGCCACCGGTGGCCATCGCAGCCTCCGGGGTGGGCGGCAACCCCGCACGCCGCAGCCAGCAAACAAAAATGCCGACCCGCCTGGCACGGGTCGGCACGGTGGGCGGGTGCCGGCTCAGATGGTCTGTGTCGGCCGGTCGGACCCCAGCGCCGTGCCGAGCAGTTCCTCGATCTTGGCCTTGAGCTGGCGCGACTTCTCGTCCTTGGGAAACTGGATGCCCACGCCCTGCGTCCGGTTGCCCGCAGCCCGCGCCGGGGTGACCCAGGCCACGCGGCCGGCCACCGGATAGCGCTGCGTGTCGTCCGGCAGCGTCAGCAGCACATAGACATCATCGCCCAGCTTGTAGTCCCGCTGGGTGGGGACAAAAATGCCCCCTTCGGCGAAAAAGGGAATATAGGCCGCGTACAGGGCCGCCTTTTCCTTGATGGCCAGCTGCATGACGCTGGGGCGGGGGGCGGTGGATGGACTGCTCATGGATGGGTGGGTACGGCTCAGTGCTTGGAGTGTAGGGTGTTTCGCGCCTGGGCGACAAGCGCCTCCAGCATGAGGCCGGCATTGAAAGGATGGTCCGCCGTGCGTGCGGCCTTGGCCAGCGCGCGCGACCAGCGTGTCAGCGCGCCCAGCGGCGGCAGCGCCTTCGGGAGGTCCGTCGCCGCGAAGTAGCGCGGAGCGGCGCCCACGCTCGCCGCCAGCAGGTCATGGCAGAGCTTTTGCAGCGCATCGATGGCCTGCGCAGGCGCCCAGTCCCCGAGCGCAGTCACATCCCCCTTGGCGACGGCCTGGGGCAGCGCGGACCAGGCCTGCGGACTGCGCCCCGACTGGGCCAGCGCCAGCGCATCGTCGGGCCGCCCGCCGGCGGCGCGCAGGAACGCCGTCGCGGCGGCGCCGGCAACGCCCTGCCCTTGCAGCCACTGCAGCATCTGGTCCTCGGCGGGCCAGACCATCGTGTGGCCCAGGCAGCGGCTGCGGATGGTGGGCAGCAACTGGTGCGCGGCCTCGCTGGCCAGGACGAAGCGCACATCTCCCGGCGGCTCCTCCAGGGTCTTGAGCAAGGCATTGGCCGTGATGTGGTTCATCTGCTCGGCGGGATACACCAGCACGGCCTTGCCCCGGCCACGGGCCGAGGTGCGCTGCGAGAACTCCACCGCGTCGCGCATCGCTTCCACGCGGATCTCGCGGCTGGGCTTGCGCTTCTTGTCGTCGATGTCCGCCTGGGCCTTCTCCGACAGGGGCCAGCCCAGCGCCATCATCTGCACCTCGGGCATCAGCACGCACAGGTCGGCATGCGTGCGCACGTTGACCGCATGGCAGCTGCCGCACTGGCCGCAGGCACCCTGCGCGGTCGGTGCATCGCACAGCCAGGCGCGCACCAGCTCCATGCCCAGCGCGTACTGGCCCATGCCCGACGGGCCCTGCAGCAGCCAGGCATGCCCGCGCTGGGCCAGCAGGCTGGCACGCTGTGCGGCGATCCAGGGCGCGAGGGCCGTCGCAGGGGCGTTGGCGGATTCGCTCATGCCGCCCCTCCCTGGGTGGCCACCATGATGGCCAGCCAGCCCTTGCGCACAAAGACGCTGGTGAGCTGCTGCCACACGCGGTGGCGGTCCTGCGCGGCGTCCAGCCGTGCAAACCGCTGGGGTGCGGCGGCCGCGCGGTCGGCATAGCCCTGGGCCACCCGGCGGAAGAACTCGGCCGGCTGGGCCTCGAAACGGTCGGGCACGCGGGCGCCGGCCAGGCGCTGGGCAGCCACTTCCGGCGCCAGATCGAACCACACGGTCAGATCGGGCTCACGCATCAGATCGGCCTCTGGCGAAAGACCCGTCTGCGCAAGCCGCTCCAATATCGATAGCACGCCAAGATCGAAGCCCCGGCCGGCCCCCTGGTAGGCGAAGGTGGCATCGGTGAAACGGTCGCACAGCACCACGTCGCCACGCGCGAGGGCGGGCTCGATCACATTGCGCAGGTGGTCCCGGCGCGCGGCGAAGATGAGCAGCGATTCGGTGAGCGGGTCCATCGGGTCGTTGAGGACCATCTCGCGCAGTTTTTCGGCCAGCGGCGTGCCACCGGGCTCGCGGCTCACGGTGACCGCGCGGCCCTGCGCACGGAAAGCCGCCGCCAGGCCCTCGATGTGCGAGGACTTGCCCGCGCCGTCGATGCCTTCAAAGGTAATGAAAAGACCGGGTCGTGACATGAAAGCCTTGGGTTGAATCTGCAGGGGCGCATGGCTCGGGGCGCCGCGGCCGCCCGCGCACCAGGCCGCATGCGCTACTGGCCGCGCTGGTAGCGGTTGACCGCACGGTTGTGCTCTTCCAGCGAGGCACTGAAATGGCTGGTGCCGTCGCCCTTGGCCACGAAGTACAGCGCACGCGTGGGCTCGGGCTGCACCGCCGCGAGCAGGGCGGCCTTGCCGGGCATGGCGATGGGCGTGGGAGGCAGGCCGGCCCGGGTGTAGGTGTTCCACGGCGTGTCGGCCAGCAAATCGCGCCGGCGCAGGTTGCCGTCGAACCGCTCGCCCAGGCCGTAGATGACGGTGGGGTCGGTCTGCAGCAGCATCCCGGCGCGCAGGCGGTTGGCAAAAACCCCGGCAATCTGGGCGCGGTCGCCCGGACGGCCGGTTTCCTTCTCGACGATGCTGGCCAGTATCAATGCTTCATCGGCCGACTTGAGCGGCGTGTCGGCCGCGCGCTGGGCCCAGGCGGCCTCCAGGCGGCGGTCCATGGCGTGCAGCGCCCGGCGCAGCAGGGCGATGTCGCTGGAGCCCTTGGCATAGGCGTAGGTGTCCGGAAAGAACCGCCCCTCGGGAGGCACGCCCGGGCGGCCCAGCTGGGCCATCAGCGCCTCGTCGCTCAGGTTCGCCGCGTCGGGCTTGAGCTGGTCTTCCCTGGCGAGGGCCTGGCGCACCTGGCGCCAGTTCCAGCCCTCCACCAGGGTCAGCGCGCGCAGGGTTTCCTCGCCGCGCACCAGTTTCTGCAGCAGGCCCCGTGGGGTGGTTCCGGGCGGGATTTCATAGTTGCCGGCCTTGATGGCGCGGTCCTGGCCCGAGAAGCGGAACCATGCGTAGAGCATGCGCGCATCGACCCGCGCCCCCGCGGCCACCACGTCGCGCGCAATGCCCCGGGGCGTGGTGCCGGGCTCGATGGCCAGCTCCAGGGGTTCGCTGCCCGTCACCAACGGCTGGTGCAGCCACCAGAAGGCCGCACCGCCCGAGGCGATCAGAACCAACGCAATCAAAGCCAATAGACGTCGCACAACCCTGATGAATGTGTGTGTAGAACCGGGCATCATAATTCAGCGATGACTACCCCCTTGAACGGCATAGCCCCCCTGTCCCACCTGGGCGTGATTCGCGTGGAAGGCGAAGACGCCGCCAAGTTCCTGCACGGCCAGCTCACCCAGGATTTCGCCCTGCTGGGCATGGACCAGGCCCGCCTGGCAGCGTTCCTGTCCGCCAAGGGCCGCATGCAGGCCACCTTCATCGGCTTCAAGCGCAGCGCCAGCGAGATCCTGCTGGTCTGCAGCCGCGACCTGCTGCCGCCCACGCTCAAGCGCCTGTCGATGTTCGTGCTGCGCTCCAAGGCCAGGCTGACCGACGCCACCGCCGACTTCGCCCTGTACGGCCTGGCGGGCGATGTGGTGCCCGGCGGCGGCCAGCCCGCCTGGACCAAGGCCGACGTGGGTGCCGCCTCGGTGGTCCACCTGTATCCCGCCGACGGCCGGCCGCGCGCGCTCTGGGTGGCCCCCGCGGGAGAACCCGCGCCCGCCGGTCCCGCGATGGAACCCGCCCTGTGGCTCTGGAGTGAAGTGCGCAGCGGCGTGGCAACGCTGACCACCCCGGTTGTCGAGGCCTTCGTGCCCCAGATGCTCAACTACGAGTCCGTGGGCGGCGTGAACTTCAAGAAGGGCTGCTACCCCGGGCAGGAGGTGGTGGCGCGCAGCCAGTTCCGGGGCACGCTCAAGCGCCGCACCTACATTGCCCACGCCCCGGCCGATGTGGCGGTGGGGGCCGAAGTGTTCGCCGTGCCGGACCTGGAACAGCCTTGCGGTACCGTCGTGCAGGCCGCCCCGGCACCCGGTGGCGGCACCGACGCCCTCGTGTCGCTGCAGATCGCCGCCGCGCAGGGTGGTGCCCTGCAGGTGGGCAACGTGCAGGGCGTGCCGCTGGCACTGGCGCCCCTGCCGTACGAGCTGCTCGCGGACATCTGACGCCCGCGGGCAGGACCGGGCCGCTGCGGGATCAGGCCACGCCGCTATGCATTCAGGAGCATCCCGCGCTTGATGCAGGGCGGATCCAGATACGAATCCCCCCAGGGCCGTTTGCAGGAAAGCGCGAGGCGCTTTCTTTTTGATAGCAGAATCTACCAGCGCCGCGCCATCGCGATGTGGGCGATGCCCGCCTCTTCCCAGGGCTCGCCCACCACGGCGAACCCCGCGCGGCGGTAGAAGCCTTCCGCGCTGCGCTGGGCGTGCAGGCGCACCTCGCCGTCGCCACGGGCCCGCGCGGCGGCCACCAAGGCTTCCAGCAATTGCTGGCCCCACTGCGCGCCGCGCACGGAGCGGTCCACCGCCATGCGCCCGATGCGGCCCACGCCGGCCGCCTCCTGCAGCAGCCGCCCCGTGGCCACGGGCATGCCCAGGCGGTTGTAGAGCACGGCGTGGCGCGCGCTGGCGTCCAGGGCATCGGCCTCGATGTCCGCGGGAATGCCCTGCTCGCGCACGAAGACCGCGGTGCGCAGGCGCCCGGCATCGCGGCCCAGCGTGTTCCAGTCGCCGGTCTTGACCTCGGCCATCGCGGCGCCGGCCTCGAAGCCCTCGAAGATGGAGCGCAGGCTGTCAGGCACCGGGCGCGAAGTCTGCGTGGCCGGGTCGGCGAACACATAGACCAGCTCGCCCGAGACGAGCAGCTGGTCGCCGCTGAAGATGCCCGCCTGGAACAGGCTGGACGAATTGCCCACCCTGGCGCAGCGCAGGCCCACGTCCAGCGTGTCGTCCAGACGCGCCGACGCATGGTATTCCAGCGTGGCCTTCTTCACGTACATCTCGCCGTCCAGGGCCAGCATGCCCGCTTCATACGGCAGCGCCAGCGCCCGCCAGTAGTCGGACATCGCCGTGTCGATGTACATGAGGTAGTGTGCGTTGAACACGATTTTTTGCATGTCCACCTCGGCCCAGCGCACGCGCAGGCGGTGAAAACAGCGGAAGTCACTGCGTTGCATGGATAGATTCACTCCGTGGTTTGAAAGAACGCCTGGCGCAGCGCCCGGGCCGCGTCGGCATGGGCGGTGCGCGCCTCGGGAATGGCACGGCCCATCTTGATGAATTCATGGGTCACCCCGCGGTAGATCTCCAGGTCCACGGGCACGCCCGCGAGCCGCAGCTTGTCCGCATAGTCCACGCCCTCGTCCACCAGCGGGTCGCATTCGGCCAGGCCGATCCAGGCGGGGGCCACGCCGTCCACGTCGGGGGCGTGCAGCGGGGCGAAGCGCCAGTCCTCGCGCTCGGCGCGGCTGCGCACATAGTTGCCAAAGAACCAGCTGATGGCAGGCTCTTCCAGCACCAGGCCGCGCGCGAACGTGGCATGCGAGGGCGTGTCCTGGTGGGCCGCGCAGCCCGGGTAGAACAGCAGCTGCAGCGCCAGCGGCAGGCCCGCGTCGCGCGCCAGGATGGCGTTCACGGCGGCCAGTGTTCCGCCCGCGCTGTCTCCGCCCACGGCCACGCGCGCCGGGTCGGCGCCCAGTTCGCGGGCGTGGGCAGCAAGCCATGCAAGCGCATCCCAGGCATCGTTGCTCGCGGTGGGAAACCGGTGCTCGGGCGCGAGCCGGTAGTCCAGCGACACCACCATGCAGCGGCCCAGGCGCGCCAGCTCGCGGCACAGGATGTCGTGCGTGGCAATGCTGCCGATGGTGAAGCCGCCGCCGTGGGTGTACAACAGCACTGGCAGGCCCGCTTCCGTGGTCGGTGCGTACAGCCGCGCGGGCAGCGCATGGCCGTCGCGCGCGGGGATGTGCAGGTCCTCCACCCGCGCCAGGGCCGCCTTGGGCACCTCCAGCACATCGGCGCCCGCCTGGTAAGCCGTGCGTGCGTCCTGGGGCGAGCGGGTGTGCAGCGGGGGGTGCCCCGCGCGCGCCATGCGCTCAAGCACGCTGCGCATCTGGGGGGTCAGGCGGGTGTGGTGGATGTGCAGTTCGGCCAACGGTCAGGATCTCGGCAACAGGAGGAAGCCCGCGCAGGCGGGCAGCCCGCGGGTCGTTTGTTTGTTTGTTGTTACTTGAAGGTCACGCGCACGGGCGCGGCGCCCGGCAGGCCTTCGTAGGTCGCTGTCACCGCCAGGCCCGCCTTGGGCGGCAGCAGCGGCGAGAACGAACCCAGGCTGATCAGGTCGCCCGGCTGCATCGCCAGCCCCTCCTGCGCGAGGGCGCCCGCGAGCCACACCACGGCATTGAGGGGATGGTCCAGGATGTCGCTGCCCTTGCCGCCGCCCAGGCGCGCACCCGCGCCGTCGGCCAGCGACACATTCATGTCGGCCAGGGCCTGCAGCATCGCGAAGCGCTCGGCCCGGTAGGCCGGCACGGGCAGCGGCGCGCCTGCCACGCCCAGCCGCGCACCCACGTTGATGGCCGTCACGCCGGCGCCATTGAGCTTGGGCGGCGCCTGCACCATGAGGTCAGGCAGTTCGATGAAGGGGATGACCTGGTCCACTGCTTCCAGCACCTCCATCGGCGTCCTGGCATGGTTGATGGCGGTGCTCTTCACCCGCACCAGCATGTCGGCTTCGTACAGCGGCCGGGCGCCGAAGGCCGCGTCCACGGTGGCGCCACTGGGCAGGACCATGCCTTCATAGAGCTTGCCCCACACGGGCTTGTCGGTGTTGAAGCGCTTTTGCACCGCAGGATTGGTAAGGCCGGCCTTGTAGCCCACGACCTTGCCCAGACGCTGCGCCAGCAACTGGTTGACCTTGGCGCGGGTGCAGGCGCCATCGGCGTCCGACAGGTCCTCGGGGTTGGCGGCCGGGGACTTCGCGGTGTAGTGGGCCACCAGCTCGGCGGCCTGGGCATCGGTCAGGCAGCCGGCCTGCGCGGATGTCGCAAACGCGACGAATGCACCGGCCAGTGCGAGCGGAATGAGGGTTTGCTTCGTGGTCATCGGTGCCTCCGGGTTGTAGAGTCTTTGCAGCAATCGTAAACGTAACTTCCACCTTCACCATGGCTTTCATCTACTACGTCACCCAGATCCAGTTCGAGTTCGGCGCGGTCAAGCTGCTGCGGCAGGAATGCGAGCGCGTCGGCATCACACGCCCCCTGCTCGTGACGGACCCCGGCGTGAAGGCCGCTGGTGTCCTGCAAAAGGCGCTGGACGCCCTGCCTGGCATGACCGTGGCGGTGTTCGACCAGACGCCCTCCAACCCCACCGAGGCCGCCGTGCGCGCCGCCGTGGCGATCTATCAGGCCGAGGGCTGCGACGGCCTGATCGCCGTGGGCGGCGGCTCGGCCATCGACTGCGCCAAGGGCATCGCGATCGCCGCCACGCACGACGGGCCGCTCACGCACTACGCCACCATCGAAGGCGGCTCGCCCCGCATCACCGAGCGCGCCGCGCCGCTGATCGCGGTGCCCACCACCAGCGGCACCGGCAGCGAGGTGGCGCGCGGCGCCATCATCATCGTGGACGACCACCGCAAGCTCGGGTTCCACTCGTGGAACCTGGTGCCCAAGACCGCCATCTGCGACCCCGAGCTCACGCTGGGCCTGCCGCCCATGCTGACCGCCGCCACGGGCATGGACGCGATCGCCCACTGCATGGAAACCTTCATGTCGGCCGCCTTCAACCCGCCGGCCGACGGCATTGCCCTGGACGGCCTCACGCGTGGCTGGGCCCACATCGAGCCGGCCACGCGCAACGGCAGCGACCGCGAGGCGCGCCTGCACATGATGAGCGCGAGCATGCAGGGCGCCATGGCCTTCCAGAAGGGACTGGGCGCCGTGCACTCGCTCAGCCACAGCCTGGGTGGCGTGAACCCGCGCCTGCACCATGGCACGCTCAACGCCATGTTCCTGCCCGCCGTGGTCCGGTTCAATGCCGGCGCCGAATCGGTGCGCAACGAAAAACGCCTGGAGCGCATGGCCCACGCCATGGGGTTGGGCGCGGCGGGCGACATCCCCGAGGCCATCCGCGACATGAACGCCCGCCTGGGCCTGCCCACGGGCCTTGCCGCCATGGGCGTGACCGAAGGCATGTTCGACGACATCATCAGGGGCGCGCTGGCCGACCACTGCCACAAGACCAACCCGCGCATCGCCACGCCCGAGGAGTACCGCGAGATCCTGAGCCAGTCGCTGTAGGGCCCGCTCCCGTCCCCCCGGCTTTTCACCAGCCCCCCGCCGCGCCTGCCCCGCTGGCGCGGCGCGCGGCCAGCGGGCGGCGGCCCTCCTTCGCCGTGCCCGCGCGCCCGCAACGCACCCCCAGCCTTCCCCCTGGCGAAGCCCGGCGGGATTGCGCTACCCCGGGTGCCGCACACCCCCTGCCCACACGCTAGACTCCGGTCGGTCAACAATTAATTAACAATTCATTACCCTGGGGTTTTGGGGGGAGGGCCACGACCGATGCGCACCGGAAATCTCAGTACCTGGCTCCTGCGGGGCACCTATCCCCGGCTGTACGTTCCGATTGTCCTGATCATCCTGCTGGTCAGCGCCGTGCGCTACCACTACCTGGTGGCCGCGGAAACCGACGAAGTCCGCCGCCATGCCGCCACCGAGCTGCGCCGGGCGGGCGATGCGCTGCTGCCCGGGGTGGCGGCCCTGCCCGCTTCGGAGCACGAAGCCCAGGCCACGCTTTTGCATGAAGGGGTCGCCCGCTTCGGGCCAGGCGTTCAGTCGGTGAAATGGCAGGTGGGCGGCGGACCCGTCATCGATGTCCAGGCGCCGCCCCTGCGCGCATCGGCCCCGGGATGGTTCTCAGAGTGGGTGCGCATCGCGCCGCCCACGCAGCAGTTCGGGCAGGCCGTGCCCGGCGGCCAGACCGGACGGCTGACGGTGACGCTGCAATCCGCGCCCCTCGTGGGCCAGATCTGGAGCACCGTCGTGGTGCAGCTGCGCATCTCGGCGCTCAATATCTTCACGATCCTGTTCCTGCTCACGCTGCTGCTGCGGGCCAATGCGCGCATGCTGCGGCGGCTGGCCGAAGCCACGGACGCGTTCCGCCACGGCCATCTGGACACGCGCATGGACGTGACCGGCACGCTCGAATCACGCGCCATGGCGGCCACCTTCAACGACATGGCCGGCAAGGTCCAGTCGCTCGTGCTGTCGCTGCGCGAAACCCAGCACCTGCAAAGCGAGCAGCTGCATTTCACGCGCCAGCTGATCGACGCGCTGCCCCTGCCCGTCTTCGTGCGGGACGCCAATGGCTCCTACCTGGAAGTCAACCGGGCCTGGCAACGGCTCTTTCACACGCCCGCCAGCGCGGGCACGGCCCCCGCATCCCCCCCGGCGTACCCCGAAGAGCTGGCGCCCGCGCGCTCCGCGCAGATCGCGCAGGCGCAGGACAACGAGATCCGCATCCACCCCGCCAACCACCAGCCGCCCCGGGATATGGCCTACTACGAAGCCCCGTTCACCACCACGCGGGGCACACTCGCCGGCACCATCGGCACGCTGGTCGACGTGACCGAACGCAAGCGCGCGCAGGAGGCCCTGCGCGCCGAGAAGGAGCGTGCCGAGGTCACGCTCGCCTCCATCGGCGACGGCGTGATCACCACCGACCTGGCCGGCTGCATCGAGACCATCAACGAAGCCGCGCAGCTCATGACCGGCTTCACGGCGGACCAGGCCCTGGGCCGTCAGCTGGACGACGTGTTCCGGCTGTACCAGGAGCTCGCGAGCCGCAATGCCAGCTCGGCCGCGGAGCGCGAGACCGTGCCGGGCGCCCTCCACCAGGTCGCGCACGAGGTGCTGATCCACCGCTCCGGCGAGCGCTACGCCATCGAGTACACCGCGTCGGCGATCCGCAAGGGCGACGGCACGGCCGTGGGCTGCGTGCTGGTGTTCCGCGACGTGACCGAGACGCGCAACCTGCGCCACCAGATCTCGTGGCATGCCCGCCACGATGCGCTCACAGGCCTGTACAACCGGACGGCGCTGGCCGAGCGCCTCACGCACGCGATCTTCGTCGCCCGGCAGAAAGGCCTGCTGCTGGCCGTGTGCATGCTCGACCTGGACCATTTCCAGGCCGTGAACGACACCCACGGCAACCGCGTGGGCGACCGGCTGCTCAAGGAAACCGCGCGGCGCCTGGGCGCGTTCATCACGCCCCAGGACGCGGTGGCGCGCATGGGGGGCGACGAGTTCGTGCTGCTGCTGGGCGAGCTGCCGGACGTGCCCGCCATCGAGGCCCGCGTGGGCGTGCTCATGCAGCAGCTGGCCGCCCCCTACGCCATCGACGACCGCGTGCTGCACACCACCGTGAGCGTGGGCGTGGCCGTGTTCCCGCAGGACGACGCCAACCCCGACACCCTGCTGCGCCACGCCGACCAGGCCATGTGCCAGGCCAAGGGCTTCGGCCGCAACCAGATGCACGTGTTCGACGTGCAGCTGGACCATGCCGTGCAGACGCAGCACACCCGCCAGACGCGCGTGGCCCAGGCCCTGCACGGGGGCGAGCTGGTGCTGCACTACCAGCCCAAGGTGCACCTGCGCACCGGCGAGATCCTGGGGCTGGAGGCCCTGCTGCGCTGGCAGCATCCCGACCACGGCCTGCTGGGCCCGCAGCACGTGCTGCCGCTGATCGAGGACGCAGAGCTGGAGGTGGAACTGGGCGAATGGGTGCTGCGCCAGGCCCTGGCGCAGATGCGGCAATGGACCGATGCCGGCATGCAGTGGGAGGTGAGCGTGAACATCTCCGCGCCACACTTCCACCGGCCCAACTTCGTCGAGCGGCTCAAGGACATCCTGCACACCTGCCCGGAGGTCTCGCCCACCCGCCTGGAACTGGAAATCCTGGAATCCGCGGCCCTGCAGGACATGCAGTACATGCGCCAGATGATGCAGAACTGCCAGCTGCTGGGCGTGCGCTTCGCCCTGGACGACTTCGGCACCGGCTTCTCCTCGCTGTCCTACCTCAAGCGCCTGCCGGCCGAGACCATCAAGATCGACCAGTCGTTCGTGCGCGGCATCCTGGAAGACGGCGACGACCTCACGCTCGTGGGAGCCATCGTCGCGCTCGCCACGGCCTTTCAGCGGCACGTGGTCGCGGAAGGGGTGGAGACCGCCGAGCAGGCCGCACGGCTGCTGGAGCTGGGCTGCGAGCGTGCCCAGGGCTTTGGCATCGCCCGGCCCATGCCCGCGCACGAGGTACTGACCTGGGCACGGCAACACACGGCCCGCCACGCGGCCCGGGCCGTGCAGGATGCGGCACGGCGGCCTGCAGCGACCTGAGCGGCCCCTATAGCGGGTGCACGGCGTTCATGTCCGGCCGCGCCAGCCACGCCTGCCACTCGTCCACCAGCTGCTGGCTGGCCCGCGTGGCCGCCAGCCAGGCCTTGGCGCGCGCGACGCTGTCGGCGCCGTAGTGCGTGAAGTCGTTGCGGTCGGGCAGCTTGGCATTGGGCAAGCTGCGCACCCAGTCGGGGCTGGGCGACAGCACCACCATGTTGTCCAGCGCAGGCGTGGAGCGGTGCCGCCACTTGAGTCCCTTGTCCAGCCAGCCGGGCACCACGCGGTGCTGGAAATGCGGGTACAGCACCAGGCCGGGCGAGACCACGGAGGCGGAATTCAAGTCTTTTTGGCCGCCAGGGCCGGATGGACAAGCGCCACAAGCTATTAATTCAATAGCATTCTGTTTCTGCCGGCCGTAGGCCAGGTGCAGGTGGTAATCGGTGATGCCCCCGTCCCAATACGCCCCACGGGGCGCACCCGGAATGTTGTGCACCGCCTGTAGCACAAACGGGATCGAGCAGCTGGCCTGCAGCGCCTCCATGAAGTTGCCGTTGCTGAGCAGCACCTGCCGCGTGCGGTAGTCCGAGGTGCCAAAGGGCAATGCAGCACACGCAGCCCCCGCCCCCTCGGCGGAGGTACTGGACGCATCGGACGAGGAGAACACCACCCGTTCCAGCCACGCCCCCATCGCCTTGCGGTGCACCGTGTTCGTCAGAAAGGCGCCCAGATAGCCCAGCGGCGTGGCCACGCGGTGCTCGCGCCCCAGCAGGTGCCGCCCCCGCGAGGTGACGATGTGCAGGCGGTAGCGCGGGTGGTTCAGCACCTCGTCGATACGCCCGCCATAGAACGCCTGCAGGTTCAGGCCAAACCGCTCGCTCACGTGGGCCGCCGACGGGCGCTTCTTTCCGGGCGGCAGGTCGTAGTCCTGGTGGATGTAGTCGTGCTCCAGCCGCTCGAAGGCCGCCACCGGCTGCTGCAGGCAGGCCGTGGCCATGCGCCAGGCGCCGATCGACGCGCCCACCAGGTCCACCGGCTGGCGCGACTGGGCCAGCCATTCGCCGAAGATGAAGCGGTCCAGGGGGCCCAGGATGAGCCCCTTGGGGCCACCGGCCGCCGCGGGGATCACGCCCACGTCGCCCGGCCGCAGGCCGTGGTTTTCAAGGTGCTGCCGGGCGCGGGGGCCGGCATGGATGCGCAGGGCTTTCATGGACGGCATTGTCGCAAAGCACCGCGCCCCGGCGTGTCGCGCAAGGTGCCCGGGCCGGGCGCAAGCATCCCGGTTCGCAAACCCGCCGTCAGACCACGTAGTCGGCGGCCTCGGGCCGGGCCGTCCAGTCGATGGGGTCCTGCTGCAGCACCATGTCGATGTCCAGCCCCAGGGTCAGGCCGACCTCGCCGGGGAACGATACGGCCATCTCCTTCTCGCCCAGCTCCGCCTCGCGGGCCCGCGCGCGCCAGGAGGCCAGGTGGATCACTCCCGCCAGGGGCTCGTAGGCGTTGTTGTCGAACGGCACGCTCTGGTGCTGCAGCGCATCGACCACCACCTCGGGAAGCTGCCAGCGGCGTGCCAGCCCGGCCGTCACATGGCCATAGCAGTAGCCGAAGATGCGCTGCTCGATCTTGCCGCGCCGCAGATCGAATGGCGCCACCAGCGTGTTGACCGACTGCGCCTTTTCCGGGTCGGCCAGGTGAATGACCAGCTCGCCCAGCGCGTGCAGCAAGCCCGCGGTGTATGCGGCGATCTGGTCCTGCTGCGCGATACCCGCCAGCGACCGCGCCAGCTTGGCCGTGTTGAGGCTGTAGCGCCAGAACTGCTGCATGTTCACTCCGGGCACCGAGCGGGAGGTGGTGCCCAGCGGTGCCGAATTGACCAGCGAGCGCACCTGGGCCGTGCCCAGCAGCGCCAGGGCCTCCGGGATGCCCGCGATCTGGCGCGGCAACTGGAAGGTGGGGGAATTGGCCAGCTCCAGCAGCCGCCCGGCCAGGGCCGGGTCCGTGCCAAAGAGCTGGTTCAGGCGCCGCAGGCTGGGCTCTTCATGGGCCAGTTCGCTCATCAGCAGCGCCACCGCACGCGGAAGGCTGGGCAGAGCCACTGGTTGTGCCAGCAATGCGTTCAACTCCATGGGGTCAGGCGCCAGAGTTTCGATTGCTGGCGATTATGGCCCCCATCACCCCCCAATCCGTCAACGGCCCTTCGCCTGTTGCAACTTGGCGAATGCCGACGCCATGGCCGACTGCTGCGCGGGCTCGGGGGCACGGCGCTGCGGCTGCGCGTAGCCCCGGCCAGCGCCCTCGAACCGGTTGTCGCGGGGCGCGCCCCGCTCCCCGCCCCGGCGCGGCGGCGCGGCATCGAGCTTCATCGACAGGCCGATGCGCTTGCGCTCCACGTCCACCTCCATGACCTTGACCTTGACGATGTCGCCGGTCTTGACCACTTCGCGCGCGTCGTTCACGAACTTGTGCGCCAGCTGGCTCACGTGCACCAGGCCGTCCTGGTGCACGCCCAGGTCGATGAAGGCGCCGAACTGGGCCACGTTGCTCACGGTGCCTTCCAGGATCATGCCTTCCTTGAGGTCTTTGATGTCCTCGACGCCGTCGTTGAAGCGCGCCACCTTGAAGTCCGGGCGCGGGTCGCGGCCGGGCTTTTCCAGCTCGCCCAGGATGTCCTTGACGGTGATGACGCCGAACCTGTCGTTGGCGAACAGCTCGGGCTTCAGCGTCTTGAGCATGTCGGCGCGGCCCATGATCTCGGCCACGGGCTTGCCCGTCTTCTCCATGATCTGCTCGACCACGGGGTAGGTCTCGGGGTGCACGCCGGTCATGTCGAGCGGGTTGTCACCACCGCGGATGCGCAGGAAGCCTGCGCTCTGCTCGAAGGTCTTGGCACCCAGGCCCGCCACGTCCATGAGCTGCTTGCGGCTCTTGAACGCACCGTTGGCCTCGCGCCAGCGCACCACGGCCTTGGCCACGCTGCCCGACAGGCCCGACACGCGGCTGAGCAACGGCACGCTGGCCGTGTTCAGGTCCACGCCCACCGAGTTCACGCAGTCCTCGACCACGGTGCCCAGGGTACGGGCCAGCTCGCTCTGGTTCACGTCGTGCTGGTACTGGCCCACGCCGATGCTCTTGGGATCGATCTTCACCAGTTCGGCCAGCGGGTCCTGCAGGCGGCGGGCGATGGAGGCGGCACCGCGCAGGCTCACGTCCACATCGGGCATCTCTTGCGACGCGTATTCGCTGGCGGAATAGACGGATGCACCGGCTTCGCTCACCACCACCTTTTCAATCACACGGTCCACCTTGGCCGCCAGCTTGATGAGGTCGGCCGCCAGCTTGTCGGTCTCGCGGCTGGCCGTGCCGTTGCCGATGGCGATCAGGTTCACGCCGTGCTTCTCGGCCAGCTTGGCCAGGGTGTGCAAAGAACCTTCCCAGTCGCGGCGCGGCTCGTGCGGGAACACGGTGGCGGTCTCGACCAGCTTGCCCGTGGCATCGACCACGGCCACCTTCACGCCGGTGCGGATGCCGGGGTCCAGCCCCATCACCACGCGCGGGCCTGCAGGCGCCGCCAGCAGCAGGTCGCGCAGGTTGTCGGCAAACACCTTGATGGCGACCTTCTCGGCGTCGTCCCGCAGGCGGGCGAACAGATCGCGCTCGGTCGAGAGGCTCAGTTTCACGCGCCATGTCCAGGCCACGCTCTTGCGGATCAGGTCGTCGGCCGGGCGGCCTGCATGGCTCCAGCCCAGGTGCAGGGCGATCTTGCCTTCGGCCAGGCTGGGCTTGCCGGGCTCGGGCTCCACGGGCAGCACCAGCTTGGCTTCCAGGATCTCCAGCCCCCGGCCACGGAACACGGCCAGCGCGCGGTGCGACGGCACGCGGCCAATGGGTTCGTCGTATTCGAAATAGTCGCGAAACTTGGAGACCTCGGGATCGTTCTCGTTCTTGCCCTCCACCTTCTTGCTGCGCAGCAAGCCCTCGGCCCAGAGCCATTCGCGCAGGTTCTGCACCAGCACGGCGTCTTCGGCCCAGCGTTCGGACAGGATGTCGCGCACACCGTCCAGCACGGCCGGCACGGTCGAGAAATCGGCGCCCGTCTTGCCGTCGTCCAGCACTTCGGGCGGCCGCGTGAAGGCCGCGGCCTCGGTCGCCGGGTCCAGCGTGGGGTCGGCAAACAGCTTGTCCGCCAGCGGTTCGATGCCGAACTCGCGGGCCATCTGGCCCTTGGTGCGGCGCTTTTGCTTGAAGGGCAGGTAGAGGTCTTCCAGCTCCTGCTTGGTGGGCGCCTGTGCAATGGCCAGGCGCAGGGCATCGGTCAGCTTGCCCTGCTCGTCGATGCTCTTGAGCACGGCGGCGCGGCGGTCTTCCAGTTCGCGCAGGTACGACAGGCGCGCTTCGAGTTCGCGCAGCTGGATGTCGTCCAGCCCGCCGGTCACTTCCTTGCGGTAGCGCGCGATGAACGGCACCGTGGCGCCGCCATCGAGCAGCTCCACCGCTGCGCGCACCTGGGATTCACTGACTTTGATTTCTGCGGCCAACTGCCGGACGATCTGCTGCATGGGTGGGCGAACTCTCTGAGACTCAATCAAACAAAACGCGAAGCGCGCGAGTTTGCCACAGGGACTTTGGGTGACAGGCGCCAGCAAACTTCTCCGGGCTACCAGGCGCCCCGCGCGTTACCGGAGGGCCCACGTCCCCCACCCCACAGCGCATGGAAACGTGAAAACAATGCACCGAGAATTCTGTGAGCACACTCGACCCGCGCCCCTGCTCCCGAAGGGGATGAAGGCTGCATTTGCTCCTGCCGCCATGTGGCTGGCATACCGTCTGACCGGGAGGCGGTGCCGTCCTACAGGGAAGATTTGAGAAAGTTCCGTTAAATCCTGTTCGCCAGCGAAAAATTAGGCAACAATTGTCAATTGGTAACAAACAGCAACCACGCCGAAGGCGTTTTCGGAGGCACTATGGGATTTCAATACCTGGTACGGGCATTTCTGGATCTCCTGCACCGACGCTTCAGCGCGGTTGCATTCATCTTGCTGTGCGTGGCTGCCCCGCAGGCCTCCGCGCTGATCATCGGAGAGTTCCGGGTCCGCGGCCCCAACGGTGCCAACGATGAATTCATCAAGCTCTACAACGAAACCGCCTCGCCGCTGACAGTGGCGGGCGGCGGCACGGGCTTTGCCGTCGCGGCCTCGGATGGCGTGGCACGCTGCGTTGTTCCCAACGGCACGGTGATTCCTGGCTTTGGCTACTACCTGTGCGTGAATAGTGTCGGCTACTCGCTGGCTGCCTATCCAGCGGGCAATGGCACCACGGCCACCGGCGACGCCACATACACCACCGACATTCCCGACAATGCAGGTATCGCGCTGTTCAACACCAGCGTCGCTGTGGACTTCACCCTGCCAAACCGCCTTGACGCCGTGGGCTCCACGTCGGAAGCCAATACGCTGTACAAGGAAGGCGCAGGCTACCCGGCCCTCACGCCGTTCTCCATCGACTACGCCTGGACCCGCGATATCTGCGGAAAACAAGGCTCCATCACGTCCTTCAACGGGTGCCTGACCGCCGGGGTGGCGCTGGATACGAACAACAATGCCACCGATTTCTATTTTGTAGACACCAATGGGACCTCAGCTGGTGGTGGCCAGCGGCTGGGCGCGCCGTCGCCAGCCAATCTGTCCAGCCCCGTGATTGGCAGCATCGCAAGCCCAGCCCTGCTGGATCCTTGCGTGGCGCCCTCTTCACCCCCCAATACGGTGAGAGACTTCACCAGCGACCCTGCCAACAACTCCACCTTCGGAACCCTGGACATCCGACGTACCCTCACAAACACCAGCGGCAGCAACTTGACACGGTTGCGTTACAAGATCATTGACCTGACGACCTTCCCCGCGCCCTCCGGCATCGCAGACCTGCGCCCCCGCACATCCACGGCGGTCGTGGTCACTGTGGACCGCGCACCGTGCGGATCCGGCACCAGCAACGTCACGGTCCAAGGCACGACGCTGGAGCAGCCTCCTTCCCAGCCGAACGGCGGTGGCTTCAATTCGACGCTGTCGTCTGGCACCGTGACCCTTGGCACACCCTTGGCCGCGGGTGCGACCCTTGATCTGCGCTTCCTGATGGGCATTCAGCAGACGGGTGCCTACAAGCTGGGTGTCATCATCGAAGGCCTGCCAGAAGGCGGCACCATGTTTGAAATAGCAGGCTGCACGGACTCCAACTGTGCGGTAAACGTGCAATCCATTGCGCGGGCTGATCCCGATCCCACCACGGCGGCATCCGTCAACTACACCGTCACTTTCAACCAGTCGGTCACCGGGGTGGATGCTTCGGATTTCGTGTTGACGTCGACTGGAACCATTGCAGGCGCTTCAGTGACGGGCGTCAGCGGCTCAGGAGCCGTTTACACCGTCACTGTCAATACAGGAACCGGCAGTGGCACCTTGAGACTGGATGTCGCGGACAACGATTCCATCATGGGTCCGGCACCCGCAAGCTTGCTCCTCGGTGGCGCGGGTGCGGGCAATGGAAACTTCACTACCGGCGAGTCTTACACCCTCACCCGTGGCGGCGCGGTGGTCAGCAACATCCCCACCCTGAGCGAGTACGGAATGATGCTGCTGGGCCTGGCCCTGATGGGCGGGGTGTGGCTACAGCGCAAGCGGGGCAACCTTCGCTGACCCGGGTCTCTCTCACGAGAGGCTGATGCATCGACATTGAACAGACCGGCGCGCCTTCGAGGCGCGCCGGTCGTTTCTGGCAACGGTGCGCAAGCGCTGGAGCGGTAGCGTCCCCCGGGCGCGCAGGCGCGGCAGGGCACGGCCATCACCGAAAGCGGACACCGGCAAAGGGCGAGGCTCCACCCGGTGCGGGCACAGCAACGGCCCGAAGAAGTACCACGCCGCGAACGCCCGCACCGCCGCTCTTAGAATGTGCCGGGCCACCAAGCCACCCCGAGCACACGCATGGACGCCGCCCCTCTTGCCTTCCCCATCCGCACCGAATGCCCTCCCGGCACCTGCGTGTGCGGCCGGGATGCACTGCTGGAGGCGCCGGGCGGGGATGTCCGCATCCTGCGCCTCACGCGCAACGAGGAAAAAAAACTGCTCGAACGACTGGAAAACCTCACCAGCCTGAGCGACCTGCGCCGCCTGCTGGGCCGCATGGAAGACCAGCTGGGCGTGCGCCTTTCCATCACCCCCAGCCCCCACGAGGTGCGCAGCCTGCGGGGCATTGCGATCCTGGTGCTGGAGCAGCCCGGCCTGTGCCGCAAGACCCGCCAGGCGATTCCCGCCGCGATCCGCAAGAGCATGGACCAGCACCCGGAAATCACCTACGAACTGCTGAATGAAGGTGGACTGTTCGCGGGCCTGTGACCTCCTCTGCGGCACCCCATTCCGGCTCGCGCCCGCCACACCATCCGCGTCCCTCACATGCAAGACGACCTTTTCGGCGGCCCGCCGGTGCCGCCCCCTCCCACCGACAAGGCCGCCGCCGCTGGCTTCGCGGCCGATGCAGATGAGCCCGCGGCGGCCAGGCCGCGCCGCACCGGGGTGCATCCGGCCCCCGGGCACGATGGTCTGCGCGCCCTGGCCGCCGCCCTCCCCCGCCAACTGCGGCTGGGCACGTCGTCATGGACATACCCCGGATGGAAGGGACTGGTGTGGGAAGGCGAGCATTCCGAGTCCATGCTCTCCAAGCAGGGGCTGGCCGTCTACGCCCAGCACCCGCTGCTGCGCACGGTGAGCATCGACCGCAGCTTCTACCGGCCGCTCACGGTGAGCCAGTACGAGCGCTATGCCGCGCAGGTGCCCGATGACTTCCGCTTCGTGGTGAAGGCGCCCAGCCTGGTGACCGACGCCCTCGTGCGCAGCGAGGACGGGCGGGGGCGCCAGCCCAATCCGGCTTTCCTCAGCCCCGAACTCGCCCTCAGTGAATTCGTGGAACCCGCGCTGCAAGGGCTGGGGCACAAGCTGGGGGCGCTGGTGTTCCAGATCAGCCCCCTGCCCCTGGCGCAGTTGGACCGCATGCACGAGCTGCTGGAGCGCCTGCGCGCCATGCTGTGCGCGCAGCCTGCGTTGCACCCCACCGCGCCGGACGGCGTGATGGCCGTGGAGGTGCGCGATCCCCAATGGCTCACCCCGCGCTTCGCGGCGGTGCTGCGCGAGGCCGGGGCCACCTACTGCCTGGGCCTGCACGCAAAGATGCCGCCGCTGCAGGAACAGCTGCCCATGCTGCGCGCGCTCTGGCCCGGTCCGCTGGTGTGCCGCTGGAATCTCCACCCCATCCACGGCCCCTATGGCTATGAAGACGCGGAAAAGAACTATGCGCCCTATGACCGGCTCCACCACCCCGACCCTGGCACGCGGGCCGCGCTGGCGAGCCTGATCGCGGGCGTCACCGGGCGGGGGCACAACGCCTTCGTGGCCATCAGCAACCATGCGGAAGGCTGCGCGCCGCGCACCGTGCAGGCGCTGGCCGAATGCGTGGCGGCCCAGCTTGGCGGCCCGGCGCCCGCCGCAGCGCCCGGACCCGTGGTGTAGGACGCGGAGCACCCGCGCCAAAACCGTGCGCTGACACCGGGCGGCCGTACCCTGCGCGACGATGGCGGCATGCTGTCAACGTCAGGGCCCGTCACATGAACCTTCTTCAAAAACTCCGCGGCGTGCGCCAATGGGACGCCGAACGTGCCGGTTTTCCGGGCGAGCACTGGCTGGTGCTGGGTGCGGGCCTGCTGGTGCTGCGCGGCGCCAGCCGCAGCCGTGGCCTGGTGCGCCGCGCAGCCGGCCGGGCCCTGGGCAGCGCCCTCATCGCGCGCGCCGCATCGGGGCGCGACGGGGTGGCCGGCAAGCTGGCACGGGCGGCGGAAAAGGCCCCGGCGGCTGGCGCCGTGGGCAGGGCCCGCCTTCGCGCCCCTCGGTAGCCCGAGGCCATGGAAACACGCTGGCCCGCGCGGCTGTGGGTGGTGCGGCATGGACAAAGCGCCGGCAATGTCGCGCGCGACGCGGCCGAGGCGGCGGGGCTTCAGACCATCGACCTCGCATGGCGGGACATCGATGTGCCGCTGTCGGACCTGGGAACCGCGCAATCGGTGGCGCTGGGGGAATGGTTTGGACGCCAGCCCGTGGATGGGCAGCCGCAGGTCATCCTGTGCTCGCCCTACGTGCGCGCGCTGCAGACCGCCCGTCTGGTGGCGCGGTACAGCCGTCTGGAGCATGTCACCCTGCGGCTGGACGAGCGGCTGCGGGAAAAGGAGTTCGGCATCCTGGACCGGCTTACCAAGTTCGGCATCCAGCAGCAGCACGCCCAGCTGCATGAGCAACGCACCCACGTGGGAAAGTTCTACTTCAGGCCGCCCGGCGGTGAAAGCTGGTGCGACGTGATCCTGCGGCTGCGCAGCCTGCAGGAGATGGTCACGCGCGAATACGCGGGGCAACGGGTGCTGGTAGTCGCGCACCAGGTCATCGTCAACTGCATGCGCTACCTCATCGAGCAGATGGACGAGCAGCAGATCCTGGAGATCGACCGCCAGGGCGACGTGCCCAACTGCGCGGTGACGATCTACCGCGCCCATGGGGCGCACGAGGGGCGCACCGACGAGGCCATGCAGTTGATCCAGGCCAACTTCCTTGCCCCGCTGCGCGACGCGCGGACACCGGTGACGCGGGAGCCCGACGCCGCCACCGCCCCCAAGCCCTGACGGCACGCCATGCCCCGCAACCCTACCTGGCCCCGGCCCAGAGCCCTGACCGAGGCACTGCTTCGGCGCTGGCCCCTGCCCCATCCCGGCGACGATGCGGACAAGGAAGCGCGCGGGCACGTGCTGGTGGTCGCGGGCAGCCATGAAATGCCCGGCGCGGCGCTGCTGGCGGCCATCGCCGCGCTGCGTGCGGGGGCCGGCAAACTCACCGTGGCCGCACCGGAGCGCGTGGCGCAGGGCCTGGCACTGGCCATCCCCGAGGCGCGCGTGATGGGGCTTGCCGAGACGCGGGCCGGGGGTTTTGCCGCGCGCGACTGCGACCGGCTCGGGCCCCTGTCCGACCAGGTGAGCGCCGTGGTGCTGGGCCCCGGCATGCTGGATGAAGCCCGCAGCGTGGCCTTCGTGCGCACGATGCTGCCGCTGTTTCGCCGCAGCACGGTGGTGCTGGACGCCTACGCCATGTCGGCCGCAGTCGGCGCGGCGTTCGACCAGCCCGTCGTCATGACGCCCCACGCCGGGGAGATGGCCCACCTGACCGGTGCATCCAAGGACGCCGTGCTGGCCGACCCGCTGGCCGCCGCCCGGGCGGGCGCGCAACGCTGGGGCGCCTGCGTGGCGCTCAAGGGCAGCACCACCTGCATCGCGCAGCCCGACGGCTGTTCGTTGCGGTTTGCGGGCGGTACCCCGGGGCTGGCCACGTCGGGCTCGGGCGATACGCTGGCGGGCCTCATCGGCGGCCTGGCCGCGCGCGGCGCGCCGCCGCTGCATGCCACGGCCTGGGGCGTGCTCCTGCATGCACGCGCGGGCAGCGCGCTGGCGCGGGACCAGGGCACGCTGGGCTACCTGGCGCGCGAACTGTCGGCGCAGGTGCCTGCGCTGATCCGTGCCCTGGGCCCGCGCGCCACCCCACGGCGCCATGCCGGGCCGAAGTGATCCACAGGGCGCCCGCATCACGCGGTTTGAACGAAAAAGGCCGCCTGCGCTGGATGCACAAGCGCAAAAAGCGATCAATTCAATAGCAATCGGGCTACGGTGCGTTGCCCTTGGCCAGCGGCCGTGCCGCGCGCTCGCCGCCCAGAGTGACCCAGGTCAGCAGCAGGCCCAAAAGCGCGCCGCTGGCCATGCCCACCACCATGGGCAGCGGCTTGCCATTGGCGAACACACCGACCACGCCCATGGCGGCAGCGCCGATCAGCATCTGCAGCGTGCCCAGCAGCGCCGAGGCGGTGCCCGCGATGGCGCCGTGCTCCTCCAGGGCGAGCACCGAGGTGGTGGGAATCACCAGGCCCATCAGGCCGCTGGCGACGAAATACAGGCCCAGCAGCACTTCCAGCCGGTCGCCGCCCGCCAGGTAGTAAGCCAGCATGGCCACCATCACGGCGCCCGCACCGGTGACCGCCACCTTGACAGTGGGCACCAGTCCAAAGCGGCGCCCCAGCCGAGCGGTGAACTGCGCGGCGGCAAAGAATGCGGCGGCATTCACCGAGAACGCCAGGCTGTACTGCACGGGCGTGAGGCCGTAGTGGTTGATCAGCACGAAGGGCGAGCCCGCCAGGTAGACAAAGAACCCCGCCATCGAGCAGCCCCCGATGAACACGAGGCCGAGGTAGTGCCCGTCGCGCAGGAGGAGCCAGTAGCCCGAGAGCGCGCCCGCCAGGCTGCTTTCGAGGCGGTCGGCTGCCGGCCGCGTTTCGCGCAGCCCCCGGGATACCAGCAGGAGGCCGGCGACCGCCGCCACCGCCACGGCCCAGAACACCCCGCGCCACCCCGTCAGCGCAATGACGCCACTGCCCGCCAACGGCGCCAGCAGCGGGGAAATGCTGAACACCAGCATCAGCAGCGACATGAGGCGCGCGGCCTCGGTGCCGGTGTGCAGGTCGCGCACCACGGCGCGGGGAATCGCCATGCCGGCAGCGGCGCCCAGCCCCTGCACGAAACGCAGGACCACCAGGGTCTGGATGTCGGTGGCGAGCGCACAGCCCACGCTCGCCAGCGTGAAGAGCAGCAGACCCACGTACAGCGGCGGCTTGCGGCCCACCATGTCCGACACCGGACCATAGAACAGCTGGCCAACGCCCAGCGAAATGAAGAACGCCGTCAGGCTCCACTGCACGGCGCCCACCTCCGCGCCCAGGCTCGCGCCGATCTCGGGCAGCGCCGGCAGGTACATGTCGATGGCAAAGGGGCCGATGGCCGACAGCAGGCCCAGGATCAGGGCCATCTTGAAGAAACGGGAAGCATGCATAGCAGGCCATTGTCACCAGTTTGGTGCAAGCCTGCGGGTTAACCCTGCAAAAACCCGCAACAGCGCGGCCGCCCCCCAGTTGCGACGCAAGGCGCCGGGCCCGCGCGCGCTGCCTGTCAGCCCGCCCCGTCGGCCAGTTCGATCCGGTTGCGCCCGCCCTGCTTGGCGCGGTACATGGCGCGGTCGGCCAGGCGCACCAGCATCTCGGGCAACTCGTCGCGCTGCGGCGGCACGCTGGCCACCCCGAAGCTCACGGTGACGATGCCCAGCGGCGCCCCTTCGTGCGGCAGCGCCAACTGGTGGATCGCCTCCTGGATGTGGCGCGCCACGTCGGCCGCGGCCTGCAGGTCGGAGCCGGGCAGCAGCACCACGAACTCCTCGCCGCCAAAACGCGCGGCCAGCTCGCCCTCGCGCCGCGCGCCCGTCTGCGCCAGCGTGAGGGCCAGCGCCTGCAGGCAGGCATCGCCCGCGAGGTGGCCATAGTGGTCGTTGAAGTGCTTGAACACATCCACATCCAGCATGATGAGGGCCAGCGGCGTGCGGGCCCGCTGCGCGCGTGCCCATTCACGCGCCAGGGCATCGTCGAAGTGCCGGCGGTTGGCGATGCCCGTGAGACCGTCGGTATTGCTCAGCAGCTCCAGGCGCTGATTGGCCTGCGCCAGGGCCTGGGTGCGCTCCTGCACCAGCGCCTCGAGTTCGCGGTTGCGCTGGCGCAGCTCCTCGATGGGGTACACCTCGCTGCCACGGGCCTTGCCGAACGGGATGGAGACGCTCACGTGCGCGATCTTCCAGTCGCCTCCCGCCTCCTGGCCGCCCTCGCGCCGGAACAGCACCACCTTGCGCGCGGTCTCGCGGGCAAACAGCGCGTCGGGAATGGGCAGGTGGATGTGGAAGAAGGCGGTGGCGGCAAGCAGGTCGGCCCCCAGGTCCTGCACGAAAAGCTCGACCATCTCGATGCCGATGCGCGCTGGAACCTGCGCGAAATCCTGCTGCGTCACCTCGAGCCATCCGGCACGGGTCTTGATCAGCTGGTCGCTGCTGCCCGCGAAGCCGCTGAAATTCTCGCTGAAACGCGCCAGCAGCCGGGCATCGCGCGCGGCATACATCTCGATGTACTCATCGAAGAGCATGCGGGTCAGTCGCTCGCGTTCCGGTGACATGCGGTGGGTCCTTGTCGGGTGCTGGGGGGATGCGCCGCCGCGCGCGGCCCGCGCCAGCAGGCATGTTTTGAATGTAACACCCGCCCTGTCCCCGCGAAAACACGGAACTACCCTGCATCCTCCACGCCCCGCTTCAGCCGTGGAACCACTTCGCGGGCCAGGTCACCAGCCAGGGAAAGACCACCATGAGGAACATGATGGCGAACTCCGCGACCATGAACGGGACGACCCCCTTGGTCACATCGTCCATCGACATCCTGCCCACCCCCGCCACCACGTTGAGCACCGTGCCCACGGGCGGGGTGACGAGGCCGATGGAGTTGTTGATGATGAACATCACGCCGAAGTAGACCGGGTCGATCCCTGCCGCGTTGACCACCGGCATCAGCACGGGCGTGAGGATCAGGATGGTGGGCGTCATGTCCATGGCGGTACCCACCGCCATCACCAGCACCATGATGGCCGCCATGAGCAGGATCTTGTTGTCCATGAAGGGCTGCAGCAACCCCACCACCTTGGACGGCAGGTCCGCCACGGTGATGAGCCAGGCGCTGACCATGGCGGCGGCGATCAGGAACATCACGATGGCGCTGGTCTTGGCGGCGGCGACGAAGATGCCGTAGAGGTCGCGCCAGGTGATCTCGCGGTAGATCACTGCCGAGACGAAGAGCGCGTACACCGCCGCCACGACAGCCGCCTCGGTGGGCGTAAACACCCCCATGCGCAGGCCCACGAGGATGATCACCGGCAGCATCAGCGCCCAGAGGGCCTTGCGCAGGGCCGTGAGGATCTCGCCAGCGGACTTGCGCGGCGGCGGCACGATCTTCTCGCGCCGCACCAGGAAGGCCCAGGTGAGCCACAGCGCGGCGCCGATCAGGATGCCCGGCACGATGGCCGCGAGGAACAGCTTGGAGATCGACACATTGGCCGCCACCCCGAAGATCACGAGACCGATGCTGGGCGGGATCACCGGGCCGATGACGCCGGTGGCCGCGATCAGCCCGCCGGCACGCGACTTGTCGTGCCCGGCCTTGACCATCATGGGCAGCAGCAGCGCCGTGAGCGCCGCCGCATCGGCCACGGCCGAGCCCGACAGGGCCGACAGCAGGCAGCCGGCCATGATGGTCACGTAGCCCAGGCCCCCCTTCACATGGCCCACCAGCGCCAGCGCGAAGTCCACGATGCGGCGCGACAGGCCGCCCACGTTCATGATTTCGCCGGCCAGCATGAAGAAGGGCACGGCCAGCAGCGGAAAGCTGTCGGCCCCGCCGATCAGGTTCTGCGCGAGGATCTGCGCGTCGAACAGGTCCAGGTGCCACATCAGCGCCACGCCGCTGGCCAGCAGCGAGAACGCGATCGGGATGCCCATGGCCATGGCCAGCAGCAGCGATCCGACAAAGACGAAGATGGTCATCGCGCGGCCTCCTTGCCGTGCGGCGCATCGGTGGTGCCTGCCGAGCCCAGGATCTGCTGCAGCTGCACGGCCTCTTCGGACTCCTGCACCATCACCAGGTCCTCCTCGGCGATCTGGCCGCTGAGCAGCTTGTACAGGTCGATGGCCAGGATCAGCGCCGCGCAGACGGCGAACACCAGGCCCGCGCCGTAGACGATGGCCATGGACGCGCCCGTGGTCGGCGCCGTCACGTCCCAGTTGATGCGCGCCTGCGCCAGGCTGCCCTGGAACAGCAGCCAGACGATGTAGAGCATCACCCCATGGCCCAGGGCCAGGCAGATCTTCTTGCCCAGCGCGGGCAGGCGCTGCACCACCATGTCCACCCCCAGGTGGCCATGCTCGCGCAGCGCGACGATGGCACCGAGGAAGGTCATCCAGATGAAGAGCCAGCGCGACACTTCCTCCGACACGGTGATGCCCGAATTGAAGCCATAGCGCAGCACCACGTTGCCGAACACCAGCACCACCATCAGCGCGAGCAGGGCGGCGATCACCGCCTCCAGGCCGCGACAGGCGCGGTCCATCCATCTATGCATGTTGTATGTCCTAAAAACACCCCCTGAGGCGCTTCGCGCCTTCCCCCCCTCTCGTCTCGCTGCGCGAGTCGGGAGGGGGACGCCCCCAGTGCGGCGGGGCGGCCCTTGCACGGGGGCCCTGGCTTGGGCTGCACCAGTTTTGTCCGTTGCGCGCAACGCGCAGCGCAGTGAATCCTGGCGGAACGGCGCTCAGGCGGGCTGGGAGGCTTCGCGCAGGCTTTCCACCAGCGAGCGCAGCGCCGCCAGGTAGGAATGCGGGCCGAAGCCCTGCACCGTGGCCTTGACGGCCGGCGAGATGATGGAGTGCGCGCGCCAGGCCTCGCGCGCGGCGATGTTGGACATGTGCACCTCGATCACCGGGAAGGGCATGGCCTTGATCGCGTCGTGCAGCGGCACGCCGTGCTGTGTGAGGCCGGCAGGGTTCACCAGCGCGCCCTGCGCCGCGTCGATGTGCTCGTGCAGGAAGTCGATCAGCGCGCCTTCGTGGTTGGACTGCAGGATGCCGAGTTCCACGCCGAGCTCGGCGGCGAGCTTCTGCAGGCGCTCGTTGATCTGCGCCAGCGTGGTGGTGCCGTAGATATGGGGTTCGCGGCGCCCGAACAGGTTGAGGTTGGGGCCGTGGAGGACGAGGATTTTCATGGGGTGTTCAGGGTTGGGAGCGGCTGACAAAGCTCAGCGAAGCGGTTCTGGCTAGGCGCTGCGTCGAAGGCAGTGCGAATAGCACGACAAGACGCAGCAACGACGCCAGAAGAGTTTTGCCAGGCGCTCTTACTTGCGGATGCGGGCGAGTTCGCTGTTGTAGAGCTTCACCACGGCCGGGTCATAGGTGGCCGCGAACTTCTCGATCACCGGCTTGGCGATCTGCTGCATGCGCGCCAGCTCGGCCGGCGCGATCTCGTTGTAGGCCATGCCCTTGGCCTGCAGGTCGCCCACCGAGCGCTGCGCTGCGGCGCGGCTCACCTGACGCTGGTAGCCGCGCGCCTCGTTGGCGGCGTCGTTCATCATCTTCTGCTCGGCGGGCGACAGCTGGTCCCAGAACTTCTTGCTCACGAGCACGATGTTGGCGGCGTACACGTGGTTGGTGGCGCTCACGTACTTCTGCACCTCGAACATCTTGTTCGACAGGATCACCGCGTACGGGTTCTCCTGGCCGTCCACCGCCTTGGCTTCCAGCGCGCCGTACAGCTCGGCGAACGGCATGGGCACGGGGTTGGCCTTGAAGGCCTTGAAGGTCTCAAGGAACACCGGGTTGGGGATCACGCGCAGCTTGAGGCCGTCGAAGTCGTCGGCCTTGGTGATCGCGCGCTTGCTGTTGGTCACGTTGCGGAAACCCAGGTCCCAATAGCCCAGGGCCACCAGGCCCTTTTCAGGCAACTTGGCGATCAGTGCCTGGCCCAGCGGGCCGTCGAGCAGGGCATCGGCCTGCGCAAAATTGGCCACGGCGAACGGAAAGTCCACCAGCCCGAATTCCTTGACGATGCCGGCCAGCGAGGTGGTCGCCGGTGCCGACATCTGCTGCACGCCGCCCTGCAGGGCCGACTGCTGCTGCAGCTCGTTGCCCAGCTGCGAGGCGGGGTACTCCTGCACCTTGAGCTTGCCGCCGCTCTTGGCCGCCAGCAGTTCGGCAAAGCGCTTCACGCCAAAGCTCACCGGATGGTCCGCATTGTTCAGATGGCCGAAGCGGATCACGCGCTCTTGCTGCGCAGCGGCAGGCAGGGCCAGCAACAGGGACAGGCCGGCGGTGGCCAGCAGGCAGGCAGTTTTCTTCACGGGGGATCTCCATCAAAAAAGGGACCAAGGCTTGCCAGGGCGCAACCGAAGTCGCCGCCGCAGCACTTGGGACGCATCGTAGAAAAAAGTGGAAAGTGTTTCCATAGTAGAAACCCTTTAACAATTTTTGGTACATTGCTGCCGAACCGGTGCGGACGCTCCCAGCGTGCGTCCGCACAAATCTTCGAAAGCCATTGCC
The DNA here is from genome assembly GCF_059415185.1 of Acidovorax sp. GW821-FHT10E04. Classification (NCBI taxonomy): domain Bacteria; kingdom Pseudomonadati; phylum Pseudomonadota; class Betaproteobacteria; order Burkholderiales; family Comamonadaceae; genus Acidovorax; species Acidovorax sp. GW821-FHT10E04. The sequence goes on along the minus strand of NZ_JBWKMT010000001.1, from coordinate 472,402 downwards.
CATGAGCAGCATCCTCGAGCGCAGCTTCAAAGTCCTGGAACACCTCGCGCCCCACCCTGAAGGCAAGGCGCTGTCGAACCTCGCGTCCGAACTGGACATGCCGCTGAGCGCCACGCACCGGCTGCTGGCCGAGCTGGTCCGCTGCGGCTATGTGCGCCAGGAACACAACCAGGGCAACTACATGCTGACGATCAAGCTGGTGTCGCTGGGCCTCGGGTTCCTGAGCGCCAGCGGCATCGTGGACATTGCGCAGCCTCTGCTGGACCGGCTGGCCGCCGAATCGGGCGAGCTGGTGCGCCTCGCGGTGGTGGATGGCGACGAACTGACCTTCGTGGCCAAGGCGCAGGGGGCGATGCGCGGTCTGCGCTACGACCCGGACATGGGCCTGTCGGTGAACCTGTCGTGCAGCTCGGCCGGCCATGCCTGGCTGTCCACGATGACCGACGAGGAAGCCCTGGCGCTGGTCGCCAGGCGTGGCTTTGGCAAGCCCGAGGACTACGGCCCCAATGCGCCCACCACCGTGAAGGCGCTGCTGGCCTACCTGCAGGCGGCGCGCGAGCGCGGCTTCAGCATGATCGTGGAAGTGTTCGCCCCCGCCATGACCGCCATGGCCGCGCCCATCCGCAGCAGCCACAACGGCGCGGTGATCGGCGTGGTCACCATCGCGGGGCCTCTGGTGCGCCTGACCGAGGAGCGCATGCTGGCCCTGGGCCCCGCTCTGCTGGCCACCACGCAAGAACTCGCCATGGCCAGCAGCGGCTCGGCCCTGCTCAGAAAACGCGGGTAGGCCCTGAGGCCGGCATCAGTCCCGTGGCGCGAAGAGCGCCAGGGTCTCATGGGCGAACGCGCCCTCGATCTCCAGCATGCGCATCTTGGTGGCGGCCCCCCCACCGGCCGAGAAGCCGCCGGTCTTGCCGCCCGCCGCGAGGATGCGGTGGCAGGGCACCACGGGCGCGAAGGGGTTGTGGCCCAGCGCCTGCCCCACGGCGCGCGCGGCGCCGGGCTCGCCCAGGGCGGCGGCCATTTCGCCATAGGTCATGGTCTTGCCGGGCGGTATGCGCCGGGCCAGCTCGTAGACACGGGCATTGAAGGGCGGCACGCCCTCGGTGGCCAAGGGCACGTCGAGCAGGTCGTCGTGCGCGCCCGCGAGCAAGGCCACCACGCGGGCCGCCCAGGCGGCCACTTCGGGTGGCATGGGCGATTCAGGCGCACCCGGAAAGCGCCGCTGCATGCGCGCACGCGTGTGCGCCTCGCCCTCGTCCTCGGGCAACTGCACACCGACCAGCAAGGGGCCATTCCAGGCCAGGCCACAGTGCCCCACCGCCGTCGAAAACAGCGCGAAGCCCTGGGCTGCTGCAGGCCCGCGTTTTTCAGTCAGCACGCAGGGCGGCCTTGAGCTGGGCGCCGATCTCGGGCTTGCCCGCGAAGGGGTCGGTGGGGTTGCGGCCCTGCAGCACGTCCTCCATGCGCGTCTGTACGGAAGCCAGCGCCTTGGGGTGGCTGTAGATGTAGAACTGGCCCTGCGAGGCCGCGTCGAACACTTTCTGCGCCACCTCGGCCGCCGTCACCTTGCCGCTGCCCACGGCCTTGTCGCTCATGGCCTGGCCGATGAGCTGGCTGCGCGTGGGCTTGCCGGCCTGCAGCTCGCCTGGGCGGTTGCGGTGGCTCTGGGCGATGCCGGTGGGCACGAAGTACGGGCACAACACGCTGGCGCAGATCTGGTCGGTGACGAGGGCCAGGTCCTGGTACAGCGTTTCGGACAGGCTCACCACCGCGTGCTTGCTGACGTTGTAGATGCCCATGTTGGGGGCATCGACCAGGCCGGCCATGCTGGCCGTGTTGACGATGTGGCCGCGCCAGGCCGGGTCTTTCTTCGCGGCGGCGAGCATCATGGGGGTGAACAGGCGCACGCCGTGGATCACGCCCCAGAGGTTCACGCCCAGCACCCACTCCCAGTCCTTGGCGGTGTTTTCCCACACCAGGCCGCCCGCGCCCACGCCGGCGTTGTTGAACACCAGGTGCGGCGCGCCAAAGCGCTGCTCCACGTCCGCCGCCAGCTGCTCCATCTGCGTTGCGTCGGACACGTCCACCTTGCGCGCCAGCACCTGGACACCGGCGGCCTGCGCCTCGGCGGCGGCCGCGTCGAGCGCGTCCTGCTGCACATCCACCAACACCAGGTTCATGTGGAGGCGCGCGCCGATGCGCGCGCATTCCAGGCCGAAGCCCGAACCCGCGCCGGTGAGAACGGCTGTCTTGCCTTTGAAATCGTCGATCATTTGGTGGCTTCGGCCTTTCGCAATGTGTAGCCAATCCGGGGGAAGTGCACATGCACCGTGCCCGCACGTGGGTCGGTACGGCGCAGGGTGTAGCGCGTGCGCGTGGCGGCGATCAGTTCGCCCTCCGTGGGTTCGGTGCCGAAGCTCTCGGCGGCAATCGTCACCGGGCTGCCGAGCGGGATGCCGTGCTCGTCCTGGAACACGTCGTCCGCCAGGGGCAGCGGGTCCAGCCCCGCCGCCACGGTGATGGCGTCCTCGGCGCTCAGCTTTTCCATGCGGCCATGGCCCAGGGCCGCCACGCGGTCCATCCATTCGAGCAACGCGGGCGTGGCGGCAAAGATGTCGGCCATCACCGGCACGCACTGGCGCGTGAACCACAGCGGATGGTAGGCGGCAAAGTCGGCCAGGCATGGCTCGGCGCCGAACAGGAAGTCATGCTCCTCGGCCATGTGCGCGATGCGGCGCAGGTAGGAGCGGTAGGCTGCCGTGGCATCGGCCGGGCGCAGGCGCTGCATGCCGGCGCTCATCTCGCGGCGGTCTTCGCCAAAGGCCTGGGCCGCGGCCGGCGGCAAGTTGGCGAACATGGCCGATGCGCCCTTGGGCTGCAGGTTGTAGGCCATGGCGGCCCAGAACAGCGTGGTGTCGGCCCACTGGGCGAAGACCCGCGCCACGCCCTTGAGGTGTGGCGGGTAGAGCACGGGCTCGGGCTGCACGTGCTCGAGCACGTCGCAGACCAGGGCCGAGTCGCAGTAGATGTCGGCACCGATCTGCAGGAACGGCGTCTTGCGGTAGCCGCCCGTGAGCGCCACCACATCGGGCTTGGGCGCGATGCTGGGGATGATCACCGACTTCCAGGCCAGTTGCTTGTAGCCCAGCGCCAGCCGGATCTTTTCCGAGAAAGGGGACGAGGGGTAGTGGTGCAGGATCAGGGAGGTGGTCATCGGGGGCTCTCCGGCAAGGCTGTGGTGGTGGGGGTGCCGCTCATGCAGGCAGCGCGCGGTCCAGCAGGGCGTCGAAATCCACGCCCGCGCCCAGCGTGCCGAAACTGTAGCCCCAGTCGCCGCCCAGGCGCGCATCGCAGAAGGCGCCGAACACGCTGGCCGGCGCGCTCCTGTACAGCAGCGCGGCCTGCACGGCCAGGGCCACGTCCTGCGCCAGGCGCCGGGCCTCGGCCTCGGTGGTCATCGCGTCCACGCGCAGCGGCAGCGCGCCGGCCATGCGGTCGAGTGCCGGGTGGGCGCCGCGCGCCGGGGCCAGCTCGTCCGCCAGGGCCGCCGCCGTGTCGGCGCGGCGCACGGCGCGCAGCAGATCGAGCGCCATGATGTTGCCCGCGCCTTCCCAGATGGAGTTGAGCGGCATCTCGCGGTAGATGCGGGCCATGGTGCCTTCGCCGCCCTCCTCCACATAGCCGTTGCCGCCCAGGCACTCCATGGCCTCCTGGGCGAACGCGCTGCCGCGCTTGCACACCCAGAACTTGGCCACGGGCGTGAGCAGGCGGGCCATCACGGCCTCGTGCCCACTGCTGTCTTTTTGATCAAAAGCGCTGGCAAGCCTTATGGATAGTGCGGTAGCCGCTTCACTTTCAAGAGCAAGATCGGCCAGCACATTGCGCATGAGCGGCTGGTCGATGAGCTTCTTGCCAAAGGCCGAGCGCTGGCGCGTGTGGTGCAGCGCGATGCTCAGCGCCTGGCGCATGAGGCCACTGGTGCCCAGGGCGCAGTCCAGGCGCGTCATGGTGCCCATCTCCAGGATCTGGGCCACGCCACGCCCCTCCTCGCCCACGCGCCAGGCCATCGCATCGATGAACTCGACCTCGGAACTCGCGTTGGCGTGGTTGCCCAGCTTGTCCTTCAGGCGCTGGATGCGGATGGTGTTGACGGACCCCTCCCCTTCACCGGGCAGCACGCGCGGCAGGAAGAAGCAGGTGAGCCCGCCGGGCGCCTGCGCCAGGATCAGGAAGGCATCACACATGGGCGCCGAGAAGAACCATTTGTGCCCGGTGATGCGGTAGCGCGGGCCCCAGGCGTCCTCGCCATCAGGCACCGCCTGCGTGGTGTTGGCGCGCACGTCCGAGCCGCCCTGCTTCTCGGTCATGCCCATGCCCATGGTGAGCGCGGTTTTTTGCGAGAACAGGGCCAGGCGCGGGTCGTACCGCGTGCTGGTCAGGCCCGCGCTCCAGTCGGCCCACACGGCGGGGTTGCCGCGCAGCGCGGGCGTGACGGCGTAGCTCATGGAGACGGGGCACAGCACCGAGGGCTCGGCCTCGGTGAACAGCATGAAGCCCGCCGCGCGCTCGATGTGGGCATGCGGCACCGGCGCGCCCGCGGCATCCTTGCGCGACCAGGGCGTGGCGTGCAGCCCGTGGCGCAGTGCCGCGCCGATGAGCGCGTGGTAGCTGGGATGGAACTCCACCACATCGGTGCGGTGGCCGAAACGGTCGTGCGTGCGCAGCTGGGGCTGCCAGGTGTTGGCCAGGCGGGCATGGGCCTGCATCTCGGCGGAGCCCATCTCGGCGCCCAGCGCGGTCAGGCCTTCCAGCGGCAGCGCCGGGCTGTGCAGGCGCAGCGCATCCTGCAAGGGACGGTTGGTGGTGAAGAGATTGACGTCGGCCCAGGGGGTGCTCTGGTTGAACACCTCATGGGTGCTGGCGGGGCGGGCAGCGGCAGTGGTCATGATGGGCTCCACAACATTTCGATATGGGGGATATCGTCTTCGAGGTATTCGTCCGACACGGCCGCGAAGCCCAGGCTGCCGTAAAAGCGCTGCAGGTGGGCCTGCGCACTGATGCGGATGGACTGGCCGGGCCACGCACCGCTGCAACGGGCGATGCCTTCCAGCATCAGCGCCCGGCCCGTGCCGTTGCCGCGCGCCTCCCGGGCCGTGACCACGCGGCCGATGGACGGCTCGGGGTAGTTCACGCCCGGGTCCACCACGCGCAGGCAGGCCTGCAGCGCACCGGCCTCGCCATAGCCCAGCAGGTGCCACGATTGCTTGTCCGCGCCGTCCGGGTCCTGGTACGGGCCCTGCTCCAGGATGAAGACCCTGCAGCGCAGGGCCAGGGCGTCATGCAGCGCGTGCACGCCCAGGTCATCGAAGCGGGCCCAGACCCAACGGAGCGTCATCAGATCAGCTTCACCAGTTGCTTGCCGAAGTTCTTGCCCTTGAGCAGGCCCAGGAAGGCCTCGGGCGCGGCGGCAATGCCCTGCGCCACCGTCTCGCGCGGGCGCAGCTTGCCGGTGCCCACCAGGGTGCCCAGCTCCTTGAGCGCCTCGGGCCACACTTCCATGTGTTCGCTCACGATGAAGCCCTCGATCTTCATGCGGTTGATCAGCATCAGCGCGGGGTTGGCCATGGGCAGGGGCTGGCCGTCATAGCCGGCGATCATGCCGCACAGCGCCACGCGGCTGAAGGCGTTCATGCGCAGCATCACGGCGTCCATGATCCAGCCGCCCACGTTCTCGAAGTAGCCATCGATGCCGTTCGGGCAGGCTTCCTTCAAGGCCTTGGACAGGGCCTTCACCTCGCTGTGTTCCTTGTAGTCGATGCAGGCGTCGAAGCCCAGTTCCTCGACCGCATAGCGGCACTTGTCGGCACCGCCGGCAATGCCCACCGCGCGGCAGCCGCGCGCCTTGGCCAGCGCGGCGAAGGCGCTGCCCACGGCGCCGGTGGCGGCGCTCACCACCACGGTGTCGCCTTCCTTGGGGGCGATGATCTTCACCAGGCCGTACCACGCCGTCACGCCGGGCATGCCCACGGCGCCCAGGTAGTGCGACAGCGGCACATGGGTGGTGTCCACCTTGCGCAGCGCGCCCACGGCATTGCCGTCCACCACGCTGTACTCCTGCCAGCCGCCCATGCCCACCACCTTGTCGCCCACGGCGTACTTGGGGTGGCGGCTCTCGGCCACCTCGCCCACGGTGCCGCCGATCATGACCTCGCCCAGGCCCTGGGACGCCGCATAGCTCTTGCTCTCGTTCATGCGGCCACGCATGTAGGGGTCCAGGCTCAGGTAGTGATGGCGCACCAGCACCTGGCCGTCCTGCAGCGCAGGCGTGTCCACCGCCACCAGCTTGAAGTTGCTGGCCACGGCCTCGCCCTGGGGGCGGTTGTCGAGAACGATCTGTTGGTTGCGTGGCATGGGAAGCTCCTTGAACATTGCTACTATTTTGATAGCTTCCAGCGCTTATCCATCAAGCGCTAGTGGCCATTTTTACTCAAATTCTGAGCGGACTCAGTCGGTGGAAATCACCTTGAGGCCATTCGCGGTGCGGCTGTCCACCGGCAGGCGCTTCACGTACTTGAAGGTGCCGGTGGCGTGGCTGCACACCTTGCCTTGCGCGTCGTACACCGTGCCTTCGGTGAATGCCATGGTGGCGGTGCGGTGGATGAGCCGCCCCTTGGCCACCAGCGGGCCGCGGGCGGGCTGCATGAAGCTGGTCTTCATCTCGATGGTGACCACGCCCATGTCGGGCGTCTCGCTGCGCGCGGCCGTGGCCATGGTCACGTCCAGCAGCGTCATCGACGCGCCGCCGTGGGTCACGTCGAAGGAGTTCAGGTGTTCGGGCCTGGCTTCGTAGCGCAGTTCGGATTCGCCCTTTTCCATGCGGTGCAGGGTGAAGCCAAGGTGGCTGACAAAGGGAATTTCGACACCAAAACTTTTCACGGCATTTCCTCAGTACACAAACTCAAAAACTGGCGCGGCCCCAGCCAGCGACCGCCGCGCAAGGGCCGCCCCGCCGCGCTGGCGGTGTTCCCCTTCCCGACGAAGCCGAGAGAAAGGGGAAGGCGCGAAGCGCCTCGGGGGGTTGTACTCCAACTAGCCGCCCGTGACGATGCTCACGCCGCCATCGACCGCAAGCCACTGGCCCGTGATGTGCTTGCCGGCATCGGACGCATACAGCGCACACAGGCCCTTCAAATCCTCATCGTCGCCCAGGCGGCCCAGGGGAGCATGCGCCGCCAGTGCTTCCTCGCCCATGGCCTTCAGGGTACCCACCGTCATCTTGCTCGGGAAGAAGCCTGGGCAGATGGCATTGACGCGGATGTTGTAGGCGCCCCATTCTGCCGCTAGCGCACGGGTGAAGTTGATCACCGCGCCCTTGGAGGTGTTATAGGCAATGGTATTCATGCCCTTGGGGTTGCCGCCCAGGCCGGCGATGGATGCCACATTGATGATGCTGCCGCCGCGGCGGCCGATCATGCTGTGCTTGGCGATGTGCTGGGAGAGGATGAAATAGCCGCGCACGTTGAGGTTCATCACCTTGTCCCAGGCCTCCACGGGATGGTCCTCGGCCGGTGCGCCCCAGGCGGCGCCCGCGTTGTTCACGAGGATGTCCACGTGGCCCAGGCGCTCCAGCGTCTCGTCGGCCAGGCGGCGGATGTCGGCCTCGTTGGCGCAGTCGGCGGCGATCCAGCGGGCGTCGATGCCGGCGGCCTGCAGGTCGGCGGCGGCTTCTTCCAGGTCGGACGCCTTGCGCGAACTCAGCACGATCTTGGCGCCGGCCTCGCCCAGCGCGTGGGCCAGCTGCAGGCCCAGGCCGCGCGAGCCGCCGGTGACGAGCGCGGTCTTGCCAGTCAGGTCAAACAATTGTTGGATGGTGCGGGTCATGGGTTGTCTCCTTGGGTTGCTCTGGATGGGTCGTCTGCCCGGAACGGGGGCGCCACGCGCCGCGCTGTTCCGGCAGGGGAAATCAGTCAATGATTGTGCGGCGCAACGCGGGGCCATTGTGTCGCCACCGCGTCGGCCGGCGGGGTCAGCCCGCCTTCAGGCGCGCGCGCACCGCGATCAGCGCCACGCCCACCACGGCCACCAGGGCGCCGCCCACCACCAGGCTCCAGCCCAGCGCACCATCGGTGCGCCCCGTGGCGATGCCCAGCACCAGCGTGAGCAGGCCGCCGTAGATGAGTGTCCAGATGAGCTTGTGCAGGCGTTGCAGCGTTCGGGGTGCCACCATCAGAACGCCTCTTCGGGAAAGGCGGCGCAGGTCGCATCGCGCGCGCTCACCACCTGCAGCCAGGCACCGATCTTGGGCAGCTCGTAGTGGAAGAAAAAGCGCATCGCGCCCATGCGGCCCACGCTGGTCGGCCGGGCCAGCTGTGCATCGGCGGCCAGCGTGACCAGCGCCACGTCCAGCCACACCCAGGCCAGCACCATGTGGCCAAAGGCCTGCATGTAGGGCACGGCATTGGCCAGCGCGTCGGCGGGCTGGCCCGTGGCCCATGCGGCCTTGGTGGCGGCGCCCACCTGCTGCAGCGCCGCGCCCAGCGCGTTGGCATGCGCCGCCAGCGCGGGCACCTGGATCGCGCGTTCGATGGTGGCATTGATGCGCCCGGCCAGCAGTTGCAGGCCACGCCCGCCCTCCATCAGCACCTTGCGGCCCAGCAGGTCCATGGCCTGGATGCCGTGCGTGCCCTCGTGGATCATGTTCAGGCGGTTGTCGCGCCAGTACTGCTCCACCGGGAAATCGCGCGTATAGCCGTAGCCGCCGTGGATCTGGATGGCCAGACTGTTGGCCTCCAGGCACCACTCGCTGGGCCAGCTCTTGGCGATGGGAGTCAGCACCTCCAGCAGCAGGCGCGCCTCGTCGGCGGCGGCCGAATCGCCCGTGGCCTGCTCGTCCACCAGGCGCGCGCAGAACAGGTTGAGCGCCAGTGCGCCCTCGCCGTACGATTTTTGCGCCAGCAGCATGCGCTTGACGTCGGCGTGCTCGATGATGCGCACCTGCGGCTGGGCCACGTCCTTCACCACGGCAGCGGCGCCATCCTTGGGTCCCTGCACCGGACGGCCCTGGGGGCGGTTCTTCGCGTAGTCGAGGCTCGCGTAGTAGCCCGCCAGGCCCAGCATGGTAGCGGCCATGCCGATGCCGATGCGCGCCTCGTTCATCATGTGGAACATGCAGTGCAGGCCCTTGCCGGGCTGGCCTACCAGGTAGCCCACGGCGCCGGCCTCGCCATCGACCGGGTACTTGCCCTCGCCGAAGTTGAGCAGCGTGTTGGTCGTGCCGCGCCAGCCGAGCTTGTGGTTCAGGCCCGCCAGCGCCACGTCGTTGCGCACGCCGGTGAGTTTGCCCTCGGTGTCCACCAGTTTCTTGGGCACGATGAAGAGCGAAATGCCCTTGGTGCCGGGCACGAGCTTGCCGTCGGGCCCGGGGATCTTGGCCAGCACCAGATGGATGATGTTCTCGGTGAGCTCGTGCTCGCCGGCCGAGATCCACATCTTGTTGCCCTTCAAGCGGTAGCGCGGGCCCAGCGGGTCGCTCTCGAAGCCCTCGCCATCGGGCACGGCGCGCGTGGCCACGTCGCTGAGCGACGAACCCGCCTGCGGCTCCGACAGGCACATGGTGCCCGAGAAGCGGCCCGAGAATTCGTTGAGCGCGAACACGGTTTTCTGCGCCTCGGTGCCATGCACCATCAACAGGTTGGCATTGCCCACCGTGAGCAGGCCCGAGCCCATGCTGATCGACGCCACGGCGAAGAAGCTGTTGGCCGCGGCCTCCACCGTGTAGGGCAGCTGCATGCCGCCAATGTCGTAGTCCTGCGCGGCACTGAGCATGCCCGAGGCCGCGTAGGCCTTCTGCGCATCGTGCGTGCACTGGGGCAGCGTGACCTTCTCGCCGTCGAAATGAGGCTCCTCGATGTCCACCGTGCGGTTGAAGGGCGCGTACTTCTCGCGCGCGATGCGCTCGCAGGTGTCGAGCACCGCGTCGAAGGTGTCGCGCGAATGGTCGGAAAAACGCGTGCGGGCCGTGAGGGCCTTGGCATCAAGCCAGTCGTACAGCAGGAAGTCGAGGGTGGAACGCAGGGTCATAAGGTCTCCTTGTCACTGCGTGCAATGCCCGGTCCGGCCCCTGCGTTCAGGGGCTCAGCGTGCGGGCAGCACAATATTCTTGAAACACCAGTAGTCCATGTCCGAATCGGGCCTGGGCTGGCAACTGGCCTCGCCCAGCTGCAGGCGCGATGCACCCGCGGGGAGCGGCGGGAAGGTGATCTTGAGGATCTTGGTGCGGCCGGGCTTCACCACATCCATCTTCACATTGCAGAACGTCAGGCCGCTGATCGCCTGCTGCTGCAGCACGGCGCCGCTGCCCAGGTCCTTGAGCGTGAACGCATCGGCCGAGCCGGTGGGCTGCGCGCAGGCCTCAAACGCCTCGTCGGTGGTGTTTTTCACCAGCAGCGTCACACGCGTCTGCCGCGCGTCGAGCACGATGTCCTGCAGCACCACGTCAGGATCGGACTCCAGCGGCAGCTGGAGCTTGAAGCTCTGGGCGTGGGCGCCACATGCCACGGCCAGGGCCGACAGGGCGACAAGAAGGGGGGCGGAAGGAAGCAGGCAACGCATGGAAGGTACCGGGTTGGGGTGGAGGACGGAGGCCAGGGCCACCAGCACACCGGTGGCCGCGGGGATTCTGCCCGTGCGGCCGGCACCGGACCTCCACGTCACGCCCCGACAAAGAAACAATTTGTAGTCCGCCCCTTCATCCCGTCAGTCTTCGCCCGCCGCGGCCCCTTCGCCCGGCACGCCCTGCCCCGCCGCAGCGGGCAATGCCGCACTCGTGCCCTGCGCCACGGCGCAGAGCTTTTCCTGCCCGCCCCGGACCGCAAACACCTCGCAGCGGCATACGGCCTGGCTCTTGCCATGGTGCACCGCCTCGGCACGGGCCAGCAGGTGTTCGCCCACCGCGGGCCGCAGGTAGTTGATCTTGAACTCGGACGTGACCACCGGCACCTGCATGGCCGTTCCGCCGGCATAGGTGAGCGCGTTGTCCGCGAGATAGCTCACCACCCCGCCGTGCGCAAAACCATGCTGCTGGAGCAGCTGCGGCGTGAGCGCCAGGGACAGCTCGCACCGGCCCGGCGCCAGCGCCGCCAGCTCCGCCCCCAGCAGCACGCTGAAGGGCTGGCTGGCCAGCACCTGCCGGCCCAGCGCCAGGAAGGCCTCGGGCGAGGCCATCCCGGACCGCATGTCGGTGGGGCGGTCCGAGGCCATGCCTCAGAACACCTCGAACACGCCTGCGGCACCCATGCCGCCGCCAATGCACATCGTCACGCACACGCGCTTGGCGGCGCGGCGCTTGCCTTCGATGAGCGCATGGCCCGTGAGGCGCTGGCCCGACACGCCGTAGGGATGGCCCACGGCAATGGCCCCCCCGTTCACGTTCAGGCGGTCCGCCGGAATGCCCAGCTTGTCGCGGCAATAGATCACCTGCACCGCGAAGGCTTCGTTGAGCTCCCACAGGTCGATGTCGTTGACCGTGAGACCCAGCTTCTTGAGCACCTTGGGCACGGCGAAGACCGGGCCGATGCCCATCTCGTCGGGTTCGCAGCCCGCCACCGCGAAGCCCAGGAAGCGGCCCAGGGGTTTCAGGCCCTTCTTGCTGGCGTACTCCTCGCTGGTCACCACGCAGGCGCCCGCGCCGTCGGAAAACTGGCTGGCATTGCCGGCCGAGATCAGGCCGCCGGGCAGCGCCGAGCGCAGGCCCTGGATCGCCTCGACCGTGGTGCCTTCCCGCGTGCCTTCGTCCTTGCTCACCGTGACCTGCCTGGTGATCAGGCCCAGTGTCTTGTCGGCCACGCCGGCAGTGACGGTGATGGGGGCGATCTCGGCGTCGAAGAGGCCGGCGGCCTGCGCCGCGCAGGCCTTTTGCTGGCTGGCGGCACCGTATTCGTCCATGGCTTCACGGCCGATGTTGTAGCGCTTGGCCACCTGCTCGGCGGTCTGCAGCATGCTCCAGTAGATCTCGGGCTTCTGCTTGGCCAGGGCCAGGTCCTGGATCATGTGCAGGTTCATCTCCTGCTGCACGCAGGAGATGCTCTCCACGCCGCCGGCCACGAACACGTCGGCTTCGCCCGCGATGATGCGCTGGGCGGCCAGGGCGATGGTCTGCAGCCCGGAGGAGCAGAAACGGTTCACCGTCACGCCCGAGCTCGTGATGGGCAGGCCGGCCTTGAGCGCGATCTGGCGGGCGATGTTGCTGCCGGTGGCGCCTTCGGGCGTGGCGCAGCCCATGATGACGTCATCGACATCGGCGCCGTCGATGCCGGCGCGCGCCACGGCGTGCTGCACGGCATGGCCGCCCAGCGTGGCGCCGTGGGTCATGTTGAAGGAACCCTTCCAGCTCTTGGCGAGCGGGGTGCGGGCGGTGGAAACAATCACTGCGGAGGTCATGGGGAAATCCTTTCAGGGGGTGGAACGCACCCGTGGCGGCCTGCGGCCTGCGCACGCGGTGCGGCTTCGCATCGATGTCAGTTGAACGCCTTGCCTTCTGCGGCGAGTTTGGCCAGCAGCGGGGCGGGCTTCCAGAACGCCGCATCGTCGTTGGGGTTCTTGGCAAAGCGGTCCATGGCCTGCACCACGTTGAACAGGCCCACTTCGCTGGCGTAGTGCATGGGGCCGCCACGGTGGATGGGGAAGCCGTAGCCCGTGAGGTACACCATGTCGATGTCGCCCGACTTGCTGGCGATGCCGTCTTCCAGGATGTGCGCGCCTTCGTTGACCAGGGCGAACACCAGGCGCTGCACGATCTCTTCGTCCGAAATCTTGCGCGGCGTGATGCCCAGTTCCTTGCGGTGGTCTTCGATCATCTTGTTGACCAGGTCGCTCGGGATCGCATCGCGCTTGCCGGCCTGGTAGTCGTACCAGCCCGCGCCTGTCTTCTGGCCAAAGCGGCCCAGCTCGCAGAGTTTGTCAGCCGTGCGGCTGTACTTCATGTCGGCGCGCTCCACGGCGCGGCGCTTGCGGATGGCCCAGCCGATGTCGTTGCCGGCCAGGTCGCCCATGCGGAACGGACCCATGGCAAAGCCGAACTTCTCGACCGCCTTGTCCACCTGCTGCGGAGTGCAGCCTTCGTCCAGCAGGAAGCCGGCCTGGCGGCTGTACTGCTCGATCATGCGGTTGCCGATGAAGCCGTCGCACACGCCCGAGACCACCGAGGTCTTCTTGATCTTCTTGCCGATGGCCATCACGGTGGCCAGCACGTCCTTGGCGGTTTGCTTGCCGCGCACCACTTCCAGCAGCTTCATCACGTTGGCGGGGCTGAAGAAGTGCATGCCCACCACGTCCTGCGGGCGCTGGGTGAAGGCGGCGATCTTGTCCACGTCGAGCGTGGAGGTGTTGGAGGCCAGGATGGCACCGGGCTTGGCCACGGCGTCGAGCTGCTTGAACACGGCTTCCTTCACGCCCATCTCTTCGAACACGGCCTCGATGATGAGGTCGCAGTCCTTCAAGTCGTCGTAGCTCAGCGTGGTGCTCAGCAGGGCCATGCGCTGCTCGTACTTGTCCTGCTTGAGCTTGCCTTTCTTGACCTGGGCTTCGTAGTTCTTCTTGATCGTGGCCACGCCACGGTCCAGGGCTTCCTGCTTCATCTCCAGGATCTTGACGGGGACGCCCGCGTTCAGGAAATTCATGGAGATGCCGCCGCCCATGGTGCCGGCGCCGATCACGCCCACCAGCTTGATGTCGCGCTTGGGGGTGTCGGACGGCACGTCGGGAATCTTGCTGGCCGCACGCTCGGCCATGAACAGGTGGCGCAGCGCGCGCGACTCGGCCGTCCACATCAGGTTGATGAAGATCTCGCGCTCGACCAGCATGCCTTCGGCAAACTTCTTCTTCGTGGCGGCTTCGACCGCGTCCACGCACTTGGCGGGCGCCGGGAAGTTCTTGGCCATGCCCTTGACCATGTTGCGCGCGAACTGGAAGTACGCGTCGCCTTCGGGATGCTTGCAGGGGAAATTGCGCACCAGGGGCAGCGGACGGGCGTCAGCCACGCTCTGGGCGAAGGCCAGGGCTTCCTGCGCCAGGGAGTCGGCGGACGCGGCCATCTTGTCGAACAGCTTCTGGCCGGGCACGCCACCAATCATTTCGCTCTTGACGGGCTCGCCGCTCACGATCATGTTGAGCGCCGCCTCCACGCCGATGACGCGCGGCAGGCGCTGCGTGCCCCCCGCGCCGGGGATCAGGCCCAGCTTGACTTCCGGCAGCGCGATGGCGCAGCCAGGCGCGGCAATGCGGTAGTGGCAACCCAGAGCCAGCTCCAGGCCGCCGCCCATGGCGACCGTGTGCATGGCGGCGACGACGGGCTTGGCCGAGTTCTCGATGGCGGCGATCACCGACAGCAGGTTGGGCTCCTGCAGCGACTTGTCGGTGCCGAACTCCTTGATGTCGGCCCCCCCGGAGAAGGCCCCGCCAGCGCCGGTGATGACGATGGAAGTGACCGCTGCATCGGCATTGGCACGGCCGAGGCCGTCCACGATGCCCTGGCGGGTCGCCAGACCGAGTCCGTTGACGGGGGGATTGGCCATGGTGATCACGGCAACGGAGCCGTGGACTTTGTATTCAGCGGTCATGGTGCTGTTGTTCCTTGGAGAGTGAAAAAGAACGATCGTGCGTTTTTATTGTAGAGACTTCGCGCGGCGCTGGCGTGTCAATTTGTCCCGGTGGGGACATGGCTCCTGGCCGCCAACCCGTCTCTTCGGGCAAAAAAAGAGGCGCCAGGTCAGTCCAGGCGCCTCTCTCGGCCAATCACAGGCTGTAGCAGGGCTCATGGCCTTTGAATCGGACGCGGCCAAGGCCAGCGCTCCCGCGCAAGGGCCGCCCCGCCGCGCTGGGAGCGTCCCCCCCGTGGGGGGATGGCGCGAAGCGACTCAGGGGGGCCTTCATACCTCCAGCCATTCCTTGCGGATGTAGTTGTCGGCCCGCAGGCTGTCCGGCGTGCCCTGGAAGACGATGGAGCCATGCCCCATCACCAGCGCGCGGTCCGAGATCTTCATGGCGATGGTCAGCTTCTGCTCGATCAGCAGCACCGAGATGCCGCGCGCCTTGATGGTCTGCAGGTACTGGCCCACCAGCTCGACGATCTTGGGCGCCAGGCCCTCGGTCGGCTCGTCGATGATGATCAGGTCCGGGTCGCCCATGAGCGTGCGGCACAGCGTGAGCATCTGCTGCTCGCCGCCGGACATCACCCCCGCCTCGGTGTGCTGGCGCTCCTTGAGGCGCGGGAACATCTCGTACATGTCGTCGAACGACCAGCGGCTGCCCTTGCCGTTGCCCTTCTGGCCGAGCAGCAGGTTCTGGTGCACGGTGAGGTTGGGGAACACGTCCCGGCTCTCGGGCACGTAGCCCAGGCCCAGGTGGGCGATCTCATAGGCCTTCTTGCCATTGAGGTCCTGGCCCTTGAACTGCAGCGTGCCCTCCCAGTCCACCAGTCCCATGATGGCCTTGGCGGTGGTGGAGCGGCCCGAGCCGTTGCGCCCGAGCAGCGCCACGATCTCGCCGGGCTGCACGTCGAAGCTCACGCCATGCAGCACATGGCTCTTGCCGTAGTAGGCGTGGAGATTGTCTATTTTCAGCATAAGTCAGTGTCCCGCGCCCTGCTCGTCGGCCACGGCCGATCCCAGGTAGGCCTCCTGCACGCGCGCATTGGCGCGCACCTTCTCGGGTGTATCGAAAGCGATCACCTCGCCATACACCACCACGGCGATCTTGTCGGCCAGGCCGAACACCACGCCCATGTCGTGCTCCACCGTGAGCAGGGTGCGGCCCTCGGTCACCTCCTTGATCAGGTGGATGAAGCGCGTGGTCTCGCTCTTGCTCATGCCGGCCGTGGGTTCGTCCAGCAGGATCACGTTGGCGCCGCCCGCGATGGTGATGCCGATCTCGAGAGCGCGCTGCTCGGCATACGTGAGGTTCATGGCCAGCGTGTCGCGTTTCTTGTCGAGCTTGATCATCTCCATGAGCTGCTTGGCGCGCTCGTTGGCGTCGTGCAGGTTCGACAGGAAACGCAGGAAGGTGTAGCGGTAGCCCATGCTCCACAGCACGCCGCAGCGCAGGTTCTCGAACACCGAGAGCTTGGGAAAGATGTTCGTGATCTGGAAGCTGCGCGACAGCCCCTTGCGGTTGATCTCGTACGGTGCCAGGCCGTTGATGCGCTGGCCGTTGAGGATCACGTCCCCACTGGTGGGTGCGAAGCGCCCGCTGATGAGGTTGAACAGCGTGGACTTGCCCGCGCCGTTGGGGCCGATGATGGCCACGCGTTCGCCCGGAGCGACCGCCAGGTTCGCGCCACGGATGATTTCCGTCTTGCCAAAGCTCTTGCGCAGGTCGCGCAGTTCGAGCGCATAGGTATTGGTTGCGTTGTCAGCCGCCATGTTTACAGCGCCTCCCCACGCTTGATTTCATGTTCGATCTCTTCCTGGATCGTGCTCCACTGGCGCACGAACTGGCGACGGCAGAGTTCAAAGAGTCCAAAGCCCGTGACCATCACGAAAATGGCGCCGAACCAGCTCGTGAAGCCCTTGGCATTGAGTGTCGCGCCCAGGAACGTCAGCTCAGGCCCCAGCGCTGCGTTGAGCTGCAGGTGGTAGGTCATCTCGATCATGCAGGCCGCACCCATCACGCCCACCAGCGCCGTGCCGGCCAGGGCCAGGTAGGAGCTCCAGAGCGGGCGCAGCTTGCCGTACTTGGCCAGCCGCAGGTTCATCATGATCAGGCTGGCGATGCCGCCGGGCGCATACATCACCATGAACAGGAACACGAGGCCCAGGTACAGCAGCCAGGCCTTGGACAGCTCGGACAGCAGCACCGACGCCAGCACCAGCAGCACCGCGCCGATGATGGGCCCGAAGAAGAAGGTGGCACCGCCCAGGAACGTGAACAGCAGGTAGCCGCCGGATCGGATCACGCTCAGGCTGTCGGCGCCCGTGATGATCTCGAAGTTGATGGTGGCCAGCCCCCCGCCAATGCCCGCGAAGAAGCCCGCGATGATGAACGCGAAGTAGCGCACGCGCTGCGTGTTGTAGCCGATGAACTCCACGCGCTCGGGGTTGTCGCGCACGGCGTTCAGGATGCGGCCCAGCGGCGTGCCGGTGAACGCGAACATGGCGGCGGTGCAGACGAAGCAATAGGCTGCGATCAGGTAGTACACCTGCATGCCCGAGCCGAAGTTCAGGCCGAAGAAGGCCTTGCCATACACGCGGTCGGTGGTAATGCCGCCCTCCCCGCCAAAGAACTCAGGGAACATCAGCGCCATGGAGGCGACCAGTTCGCCAATGCCCAGCGTGATCATGGCGAAGGTGGTGCCCGACTTCTTGGTCGTCACGAAACCGAGCAGGATGGCGAAGAACGCTCCGGCCAGGCCGCCGACCAGCGGGATGAACACCAGGGGAATGTTGACCGAGCCCTTGGTCGCCATGTTCATCGCGTGGATGGCGATGAACGAACCCAGCCCGGTGTACACCGCGTGGCCGAAACTCAGCATCCCCCCCTGCCCCAGCAGGATGTTGTAGGACAGGCAGATGATGATCAGGTAGCCGATCTGCGAGAGCATGGTCAGCGCCAGGCTGCTGCGAAACAGCATGGGCGCGACGATGAGCATGACCGCGAACAGGGTCCAGATCATGAACCGGCCCACGTTCCACGGCTTGAACCGGTAGTAGGAGGTGGCGCTGGAAACAGCGGGGGTGGTTGTCGTAGTGGAATTCATGGCATCAGTCCTCCCGCGTGCCCAGAAGGCCCTTGGGGCGGAAGATCAGGATCAGCACGAGGAACAGATAGGGCAGGATGGGCGCCACCTGGGAAATCGTGAGCTTGAGCAAGGGATAGCCGAAGGTCTGGTCGGTCACCGCCACGCCCACGGCCTGGAAGACATGGATCAGCGAATAGTCGAGCGCCACGGCGAAGGTCTGCACCAGGCCGATGAGCAGCGACGCAAGGAAGGCCCCCGCCAGCGAGCCCATGCCGCCGACCACCACCACCACGAAGATGATGGAGCCCACCGATGCCGCCATCGCGGGCTCGGTCACGTAGGTGTTGCCGCCGATCACGCCGGCCAGGCCGGCCAGCGCGGCGCCGCCGCCGAACACCAGCATGAAGACGCGCGGCACGTTGTGGCCCAGCGCTTCCACCATCTCGGGGTACTTGAGTGCCGCCTGGATCACCAGGCCGATGCGTGTGCGCGTGAGCAGCAGCCACACCGACACCAGCATCAGCAACGCCACCAGCATCACGAAAGAGCGCGACTTGGGAAACTGCGTGCCATACAGGGAGAACAGGGGTCCCTGCAGTTGCTCCGGAAGACCATAGGGCACGGTGGAGCGTCCCCACACCAGCTGCACCACTTCAAGAATCAGGTACGAAAGGCCGAAGGTGACCAGCAGTTCGGGCACGTGCCCGAATTTGTGCACCCGGCGCAGGCAGTAGCGCTCGAAGGCGGCGCCCAGCGCGAACACGACGAGCGGGGCCAGCACCAGCGCCGGCCAGAAGCCCACCACCCCGGAGATGGTGAACGCGAAATAAGCCCCCAGCATGTAGAAGCTGGTGTGCGCAAAGTTGAGCACCCCCATCATGCTGAAGATCAGCGTGAGGCCCGAGCTCAGCATGAAGAGCAGGAGCCCGTAGCTCACGCCGTTCAGCAGGGAAATCACGAAAAACTCAGGATTCATTGGAATTTTTCATTGCAAGGTAAAAAAAAGGCCCGAGTAGGTCGGGCCTCGAAGCGATGGAACCGGATTTACGGGCGCTTCATCTGGCACGACGTGGGCGTGCTGGCCACATAGGGCTCGTAGTACTTCACAGGGACGAAGGTGTAGCCGGTGTTCTCCGAGTCGATCGGGAACTTGGCGCCCGCCTTTTCCCACTTGGAGATGAACAGGCCCTGCTGCAGCTGGTGATCGGTCTTGCGCATCTCGACCTCGCCGTTGAAGCTCTTGAACTTCATGCCTTCGAACACGGCGGCCACCTTGACCGGGTCGGTGGACTTGGCCTTGGCGAAGCCTTCGGACAGCATGGTGAACGCGTGGTACACGGCACCGGTGTACATGTCGTCGTTGAACTTCTTCTTGTAGTCCACCACGATCTTGTTGAGCTCACCCGGCAGGTTCATGTGCGCATAGGCCACCATGTACACGCGGCCCGCCGCGGCGGCGCCCATGGCCGTGGGGCTGCCGGTGACGGAACCGTAGTAGGTGTAGAAGTTGACGTTGTTCAGGCCCGCGTCGTTGGCCGCCTTGATCAGCAGCGCCAGATCAGAACCCCAGTTGCCGGTGATCACGCTGTCGGCACCCGACTGCTTGATCTTGGCGATGTAGGGCGAGAAGTCGCGCACCTGGGCCAGGGGGTGCAGGTCGTCGCCGACGAACTGCACGTCGGGGCGCTTGCGCTGCATCATTTCCTTGGCGAACTTCGCCACCTGGTGGCCGTGCGAGTAGTTCTGGTTGATCAGGTAGACCTTCTTGACTTCAGGCAAGTCCTTCATGTAGGTCGTCAGCGCTTCCATCTTCATGGAGGTGTCTGCATCGAGACGGAAGTGCCAGTAGCTGCACTTGCTGTTCGTCAGGTCGGGGTCCACGGCCGCGTAGTTCAGGAACAGCACTTCCTTGCCGGGATTGCGCGCGTTGTGCTTTTCCAGCGCGTCCATGATGGCAAGGGCCGGACCGGAGCCGTTGCCCTGCACGACGTAGCGTGCGCCCTGGTCCATGGCCGAACGCAGGGCGCTCGTGGTCTCCTGGGGGCTGAGCTTGTTGTCGATGCCGATGATCTCGAATTTGACGCCCGCCGGGTTCTTCTTGTTGAACTCTTCAGCGATGAACTGGAAGCTCTTGAGCTGGTTCGTTCCCACTGCCGCCATCAGGCCGGAGAGCGGGTCGAGCCAAGCGATCTTCACCGTCTCGCCCTTTTGAGCGAATGCCCCGCCAGCGCTTGCCAACAGTACCGAGGCTGCTACAGCCTTAATAGCAAATTTCATGGTCTTGTCTCCTTGTAAATCAACACAACGCAGCGTACCGCGTTGCAACAAAGCGATGCTCAGGGATTGCCCCTACCAGCGTCGCACACGTGACTGGAATCGGTGTCACCCCCTGTGGCGCTGCGCGCCTTCACCCTCTCTCGCTGCGCGGGAGGGGGACGCACCCGGTGGCCCGGCAAAGCCGGTTCCACGGGTGCACTGGCCTGGCCTGGTCTGGTCTGCGCCAGATTCGACGGCCACGACGACGGCGATGCATTGAGGCCACCGCCGTCAAGCTTTCTTCAAAGGCCCGGAAGCTTGTAGTCCTTCAATTGCTCGCGCAATTTGGTCTTGAGCATCTTGCCGGTGGCGCCCAGTGGAATGGCCTCGACGAACACCACGTCGTCGGGGATCTGCCACTTGGCGGTCTTGCCTTCGTAGAAGGCCAGCAGCTCCTCGCGCGTGACCTCGGTGCCGGGGCGCTTGACCACGGCCACGATGGGGCGCTCATCCCACTTGGGATGCGGCATGCCCACGCAGGCCGCCATCGCAATCGCGGGGTGCGCCATGGCGATGTTCTCGATGTCGATGGAGCTGATCCATTCGCCGCCGGACTTGATCACGTCCTTGCTGCGGTCGGTGATCTGCATGAAGCCGTCGGCATCGATGGTGGCCACGTCGCCGGTGGGAAACCATCCCCGGCGCTGGGCATCCTGGATGAGCGGATGGCCGCCCTCGCCCTTGAAGTAGCTGTCCACGATCCACGGCCCCTTGACCAGCAGGTCGCCGTAGGTCTTGCCGTCCCAGGGCAGCTCGCTGCCGTCGCTGCCCACGATCTTCATGTCCACGCCGTAGATCGCGCGGCCCTGCTTCTGCAGGATCTTCATCTGGTCGTCCTTGGACATGGCCAGGTGCTTGTTCTTGAGCGTGCACAGCGTGCCCAGCGGGCTCATCTCGGTCATGCCCCAGGCGTGCAGGACTTCCACGCCGAAGTCTTCCTTGAACGCATGGATCATCGCGGGCGGGCAGGCCGAGCCGCCGATGACGGTGCGCCGGAGCGTGGAGAACTTCAGGCCGGCCGGCTTCATGTGGCCCAGCATCATCTGCCACACGGTGGGCACGCCGGCCGCGTAGGTGACCTTCTCGGATTCGATGAGTTCGTAGATCGACTTGCCATCCATGGCCGGGCCGGGGAACACCAGCTTGCAGCCCGTGAGCGCCGCCGAGTACGGGATGCCCCAGGCATTGACGTGGAACATGGGCACCACGGGCAGCACCGAGTCGCGTGCCGACAGGCACATCACGTCCGGCAGCGCGGCGGCATAGGCGTGCAGCGTGGTCGAGCGGTGGCTGTAGAGCGCGGCCTTGGGGTTGCCCGTGGTGCCGCTGGTGTAGCACATGCTCGATGCCGAGTTCTCGTCGAACGCGGGCCAGGCGTAGTCCGGCGACTGCGCGCCGATCCAGGCTTCGTAGCTCGTGAGGCCGGGGATGCCGGAATCCGCGGGCAGCTTGTCCGCATCGCAAAGGGCCACCCATTTCTTCACCGTGGGGCACCGGGCATGCACGGCCTGCACCAGGGGCAGGAACGTCACGTCAAAGCACAGCACCTGGTCTTCGGCATGGTTCATGATCCAGGCGATCTGGTCGGGGTGCAGGCGCGGGTTCACGGTGTGCAGCACCCTGCCAGAGCCGCTCACGCCGAAATACATCTCCATGTGGCGGTAGCCATTCCAGGCCAGGGTGGCCACGCGGTCGCTGAACGCGAGCTTGAGCTCGTCCAGCGCATTGGCCAACCGGCGTGCACGCGCGCCCAGATCGCGGTACGTGTAGCGGTGGATGTCGCCCTCGACCCGCCGCGACACGATTTCGGCATCGCCATGGTGGCGCTCTGCGAACTCGATCAACGACGAAATCAGCAACGGTTGGCTCTGCATCAGGCCCAGCATGTGTGCTCCTTGGATGTTGTGGTGAATGGAATGGTCATCGTAGCGCGGCGTGTCTCATTGCGGTGTCGCCCAGGGCAAGCGGACTGGCCGGCCGGCGCACATGCAACAGGGCCGCAGTGTGCGCGCGGCGGCCGCGCCTGCCAACACCTGTCGTCCCATTGACAAAGGCCAAGGGAATACCCTGAACGCCTGGCGTGGGCGGTGACAATCACGCCCATGCTCAGTTCCGCCCCCTCCGCCCCACGGTTCATCGCGGCCCAGCCCTGGTTTGCCAGCGTGCCCGCAGCCCTGCAGGAGCGCCTGCGCGCCGAGGTATTCGCCACGCACGGCGACAAGGGCGCAGTGATGATGCCGGCCGGCAGTGCCGTGCAAGGCTGGCACGCGGTGCTGTCCGGCCTGGTGATGCTCCAAAGCCCCGCCAGCCAGGGGCGCTCCTCGGCCTTCATCGGCGTGCCCGATGGTGAATGGTTCGGCGAAGGATCGGCCATGAAGCCCGAGCCCCGCCGGTACCACGTGGTCGCCCTGCGCCCCACCACGCTGCTGTGCCTGCCGCTGCCGCTGTTCGCAACGCTGCGCGAGAGCAGCCTGGCGTTCAACCAGTTTCTGGTGCTGCACCTGAACATGCGGCTGGGCCAGGCCATGACGATCATCGAGGCCGGACGGACCCAGTCCACCGAGCACCGCGTCGCGCTGTACCTGAGCCGCCTGTTCTGGCGCAGCACGCGGCGGCTGAACCTCACGCAGGACGAGCTGGGCCAGCTGGTGGGCCTGTCGCGCCAGACGGTGAACAAGGTGCTGCGCGCGCTGGAAGGCATGGGCATCGTGTCGCTGGACTTCGGACGTGTGGCCATCGTGGACGACGAGGCGCTGAACGCGTACCTCGCCGCCACCGCGGCGCGCTGACACCCTGCAGATCGCACTGGCACCCTCACCTTATTGCACACTCAGGCGCACGGCCTTCTGGTCAGCGTCGAACAGGAGCCGGCTGGGCCACGGCTTCCAGTTCTGGTTCACCGTCGCGTTGTTCGGATCTCCCGTGTGGACGAAGGCGCGCACGCTGTCCATCATGGCCTTGGAGAGCGCCAGGCGCCCTGGCTGGTTGGCCGCGCTGTTGGTGGCCCTGGCAAAGACCGAGGGCCCGAAGTTGCCAAACAGGAACGGCAGGTCGAACGCATGCGCCGCGCCGTACACGTCGTTCCAGGGCGCGGGCTGCTGCGCCCAGTTGAACTGGTAGCTCCATACCGCGGATTGCTGGCTGCGCAGGGTGTTGAGCAGGTTGTCGCGGCTCGGGTCGATGAACACGCTGCCCAGCAGGCGGGTGCGCGCGTTGTAGCCCGTGCCGGGCGCCGTCACGGGCAGATAGGAGGCATCCAGGATGTCGCCGGCCGTGAGCGTGGTGGGCGCGTCGGGGTTGAACTTCTGCATCATCGCGAAGCGGTCCGCGTCGGAAATCTTCATCCCTGGCTTGCCCCCCAGCAATGCCAGGAACGGCGCGAACAGCTTGCCCTCGTCCGCCGTGTAGCCGGACAGGACAGGCACCTTGTGATAGCGCCCGGCCCCCAGTTCGGCGATCGGATCGGCGGGCACCACCACGCCGTCGGGGATGGGGCCAGACCCGGTGAGCCCGTTCTTGAGCAGCGTCTGCAGGATCACGCTCGCATCCTTGCCGCGCAGGTAGCCGGCCACCTGGGAGGCGGGCCAGCCCGCGACCAGCGCCTGGGCCGCGGGCAACGCGGGCGCCAGGCCGTCGGCCAGCGCCAGATGCGCCAGCAGCATGCCGGACTGGGTGGCATACCGGGATGCAGGATTGAGCGTGGGAATGGAGCCGGGCGGCAGATTCGCCGCCAGCGAAATCCCCCCGCTCACCGGCAGGAGCTTGTGGAACAGCCCAGCAGCCTGGGGCGCCGTCAGCAGCGCCAGCGCATTGATGGCGCCCGCCGACTGCCCCATCAGGGTGACATTGCCCGCGTTGCCGCCAAAACCGGCGATGTTGTTCTGGATGAAGCGCAGTGCCTGCACGTTATCGAGCAGGGCGTAGTTGCCTGTATAGGGCTGGCCGCCGCCGTGCAGCTGGGGCAGCTGCATGAACCCCAGCACGTCCAGGCGGTAGTTGGCGGTCACCACCACGGCATTGGCCGCGCGGGCCAGCGCCGCGCCGTCGTACACGGGATCGGCGGTGTAGCCCGAGATGGCGCTGCCGCCGTGCAGGAACAGCAGCACGGGGAGGTTGTCCTGCGACGTGGCCGGGCGCCAGATGTTGAGCGTCAGGCAATCCTCGTTCCCCACGGGCGTGTTGAGCGTCTGGCCGATGGTGTCGTCGAACCGGTTGTTGGCGCCGGGACCGTAGATGCGGCCCATCTGCAGGCAGGCATTGCCGAACTGGCTGGCATTGCGTTCGCCCGACCACGCCACGGGCTCCACCGGCGGCTGCCAGCGCAGCTCGCCCACCGGCGGCCTCGCGAAGGGAATGCCCTTCCAGGCATAGGTGCCGGTGGCGGCGCTGTCGTCCACGCCACGCACCATGCCGTAGCGGGTTTCCCGCAGCTCGGGGGGCTTGCCGTCCGAACCGCCACACGCCGTTGTCGCCAACACCGACAGCACGGCGGCACTCCACCGCAGACACCACTGAAAATCGGGCATGTTTTGTCTCCTTTGGGGTTTTCAGGAATGGGGCGGGCCTCTCTGAAGCGTCACACTTGCGGCAGGGCCCGTCCTCAGCGACGATTGTGTGAATGCTTCGCCTTCGGCCCACTATCGCAACCTCGCCAAAACAGTGACTTCAGAACACCACCCTAGAGTTAACCCTGAGGGGAAAAACCACCCATGACCCCACGCACCAGTTCGGCCGCCTGGGTGCGGGGCATCGCGGACATGTTCGCGGCCGAGGGCCTGCCGGCCGCGCAGCTGTGCACCGAGGCGGGCATCGACCTGGCCGCGCTGCACCTGCCCCAGACCCGCGTCGACGTGGACCGAGTGAGCCGCCTGTGGGAGCTGGCCGCGGCGCAGTATGGCAAGCCGGGGCTGGGGCTCGACCGCAACCTGACCGGGCGCTACGGCAACGTGGATCTGGTGGGCTATGCGCTGGCGTCGGGCCCCAATCTCCTTGTTGGGTTTCAGCACCTGCAGCGGCACATGGCGGTGATCTCGGACGCCACCACCTTCGAGATGGAGCGCGGGCCGCGCGGGTACTGGCTCGTCCTGAGCCACATCGGCGCCACACGGCCCATTCCGCGCCAGCGGGTCGAGTTCGCCGTGCTGACCCTGCTGACCCTGTGCGGCTGGCTGACGCGCCGCGAGCTCACGCCGCTGGCGGTCGAACTCATCACCCCGCCGCCCGCGGACGAGGCGCGCTACCGCTCCGCCTTCGGCCTGCTGCCGCACTTCAGCCAGCCCGCCAACCGCTTCCTGCTGGCCGAGGCCGACCTTCTGGCCCCCATTCCCACCCACAACCCCAGCCTGTGGGCCCTGCACGAAAGACTGGTCGAGACCGAACTGGACCACCTGGGCCAGACGCTGGCCAGCACGCGCGTGCGCACCGAGGTGGCCCGCATCCTGCACCTGGGCGAACCCCGCCGCGAAGACGTGGCGGCGCGCCTGCACCTGACCGACCGCACGCTGCAGCGGCGCCTGCAGGCCGAATCCGTGAGCTACCAGCAACTGCTGGACGACACGCGGCGCGAGCTGGCCGGCCAGTACCTGAGCGATGAGCGCCGCAGCCTGGCGGAGGTGGCCGATCTGCTGGGGTTCGCCGACCAGAGCAACCTGTTTCGGGCGTGCAAGCGCTGGTTCGGCATGCCGCCCGGCCAGTACCGGGCCCACGTACTGCACGCGGAGCCCGAAAGCACGGCATCCGAACAGGGCGCCTGAGAACACCCGGCGAACCCACGCGGGCCGCGCGGCGGCCTGCGCGCGGCGCAACGGGTTCCACCCTCCCCCACCCATGGCCCTGCCGGGGCCGGGGCATCACCGGTGCGAGACAATCGACCCCATGAACCTGCCCGCCGACAGCGACACCACCGCCGACATCGGCCTGGCCTGGAACCATGGTTTCGCGGCCCTGGGACCGGACTTTTTCACCGAACTGCGCCCGACCCCGCTGCCCGCGCCGCACTGGGTGGGAACCAGCGCCGCCGTGGCGCGGCTGATCGGCCTGGACCCTGCATGGCTGGAGAGCGACGAAGCCCTGCAGGCCTTCACGGGCAACGTGCTGCTCGCTGGCTCGCGGCCCCTTGCAAGCGTCTACAGCGGGCACCAGTTCGGCGTCTGGGCCGGCCAGCTGGGCGACGGCCGGGCCATCCTGCTGGGGGAAACCGCCGGCGGGTTGGAAATCCAGCTCAAGGGCGCGGGGCGCACGCCCTACTCCCGCATGGGCGACGGGCGGGCCGTGCTGCGCTCCAGCATCCGCGAATTCCTGTGCAGCGAGGCCATGCATGGCCTGGGCATTCCGACATCGCGCGCGCTGTGCATCACCGGCTCGCCCGCGCCCGTGCGCCGCGAAGAGATCGAAACAGCCTCCGTGGTCACGCGCGTGGCCCCCAGTTTCGTGCGCTTTGGCCATTTCGAGCACTTCGCCGCCAACGACCTGCAGCCACAGCTTCGGGCCCTGGCCGACTATGTCATCGACCGCTACTACCCCGAATGCCGGGGCACCACCGAGGTCGGCGGCAATGCCTACGCCGCGCTGCTGCAGGCCGTGAGCGAGCGCACGGCCAGGCTGATGGCGCAGTGGCAGGCCGTGGGGTTTTGCCACGGGGTGATGAACACCGACAACATGAGCATCCTGGGCCTGACCATCGACTACGGCCCTTTCCAGTTTCTGGATGCCTTCGTGCCCGGCCACGTGTGCAACCACAGCGATACCCAGGGCCGCTATGCCTACAACCGCCAGCCCAACGTGGCGTACTGGAACCTGTTTTGCCTGGCGCAGGCGCTGCTGCCCCTGATCGGCGACCAGGAACTGGCCAAGCAGGCCCTGGAGTCCTACAAGAGCGTGTTCCCCGAGGAATTCATGGCCCGCATGCGCGCCAAGCTGGGGCTTGCGGGCGCCAGCGAAGGCGATGGGCAACTGATCGACGGCATCCTGCAGCTGCTCGCCCGCAACGGTGTGGACTACACGATCTTCTGGCGCCGCCTGTCGCATGCAGTGGCCGGGCGCGATTTCGAGCCCGTGCGGGACCTGTTTGCCGACCGCGCCGCCCTGGACCAGTGGTTGCTATCCTATTCAGAGCTACTGACGCTTGATGGGCAAGCGCCAGCAGCCGATTTAATGCTGAAAACGAATCCCAAGTTCGTCTTGCGCAACCACCTGGGCGAGCAAGCCATCCGTGCGGCGAAACTTGGCGACTTCAGTGAACTCCAAACCCTTCAGCGGCTGCTGGAGTACCCCTTCGACGAGCACCCCGGGCACGACGCCTACGCAGCCTTCCCGCCCGACTGGGCGTCTTCCATCGAGATCAGCTGTTCATCATGACCTACCCCGTCCAGAAGACCGAAGCCGAGTGGCAAGCCATCCTGCAGGGCAAGGGCGCCGAACCCGCCGCCCTGCAGGTGACGCGCCATGCCGCCACCGAACGCCCCTTCACCGGCAAATACGAGGCCCACTGGGCCGATGGCAGCTACCACTGCATCTGCTGCGGCGCGAAATTGTTCGATTCGGTGACCAAGTTCGATGCCGGCTGCGGCTGGCCCAGTTTCTCCGAGGCCATCCCCGGGGCGATCACCGAGATCGTGGACCGCAGCCATGGCATGGTCCGCACCGAGACAGTGTGTGCACAATGCGGGGCCCACCTGGGCCATGTCTTCGAAGATGGCCCCACCCCCACCGGCCTGCGCTACTGCATGAACTCGGCCTCGCTGGATTTCGAATCCGACAAGGACTGAGCCCCGAGACCCGCCCCTGACCCCATGAAAATCCTGATCGACTTCTTCCCCATCCTGCTGTTCTTCGGGGCCTACAAGCTGTACGGCATCTATGTGGGCACCGCGGTGCTCATGGGCGCCACCGTCGCGCAGATGGCCCTGATCTACGCCATCGACCGGCGCCTGCAGACCATGCACAAGGTGACCCTGGTGCTGATCCTGCTGTTCGGCACGCTCACGCTGGTGCTGCAGGACGACCGCTTCATCAAGTGGAAGCCCACCGTGCTGTACGGCGCCATGTCCGTCGCGCTCGCGGTGGCGGTGTGGATCATGAAGAAGAACTTCCTCAAGATGCTGCTGGGCAGCCAGCTGACCCTGCCAGAGGGTGTGTGGCACCGGCTGAACGTCGCCTGGATCGTGTACTGCGCGTTCATGTCGGCCATCAACGCGTATGTCGTCGTCAACTTCAGCACTGAGGCCTGGGTGGACTTCAAGCTCTGGGGGTATGCCTTCCCGCTGGTCTTCCTGGTGGGCCAGGGCATCTATGTGGCGCCCCACCTCAAGGGCGACGAAGGCGATGAGCCCGCAGCCTGAAGGACGACCTGCCATGACCATACTCGCGCAGCAGATGCACCAGGCCCTGGCGGACCGCCTCACGCCCACGGCCCTGGAAGTGCTCGACGAAAGCGCCGCCCATGCGGGACATGCGGGAGCCAACGGCACTGGTTTCGGCACCCATTTCCGGGTCCGCATTTCGTCACCTTTGTTTACAGGCAAGGCCCGGGTCGCGCAGCACCGCCTTGTGTATGATGCGCTGCAAGAATTTATTGACCAAGGGGTTCACGCCCTTGCCATTGAAGTTCTCTGAACCGGCCCCCATGTCCCCAGTTGCCGGAACTCAGCTGGCAAACAACCTCTCATTTTTTGGATTCCGCATGAAGAAACAGCTCCTGTCCGGCCTCGTGGCCGCCGCCGTGCTGGGCACGATGGCCCTGCCCGTTTCCGCCCAGAATGTCGCCATCGTCAACGGCAAGGCCGTGCCGAAAGAGCGCGTCGAGGCACTCAAGCAGCAAGTGGAGCGCTCGGGCCGCCCCGTGACACCGGACATCGAAGGCCAGATCAAGGAAGAAGTCATCACCCGCGAAATCTTCATGCAGGAAGCGCAAAAGCGCGGCCTGGAAGGCTCGGCGGACTACAAGGCGCAAATGGATCTGGCCCGCCAGACCATCCTGATTCGCGAACTGTTCGCCGACTACCAGAAGAAGAACCCGGTGACCGATGCCGAGATCCAGGCTGAATACGACAAGTTCGTCGCGGCCAACAGCGGCAAGGAATACAAGGCCAGTCACATCCTGGTGGAAAAGGAATCGGATGCCAAGGCCATCATCGCTTCCATCAAGAAGGGCGCCAAGTTTGAAGACATCGCCAAGAAGCAATCCAAGGACCCAGGTTCTGGTGCCAAGGGTGGCGATCTCGATTGGGCCAACCCCTCCAGCTATGTGAGCGAGTTCACGACAGCCCTGGTGAAGCTCGAGAAGGGCAAGATGACCGACGCTCCGGTGAAGAGCCAGTTCGGCTGGCACGTCATCCGCCTGGACGATGTGCGCCAGGCAGAACTGCCCAAGCTGGAAGAAGTGAAGCCCCAGGTGGCACAGCAGCTGCAACAGCAAAAGCTGGCGAAGTTCCAGGAAGACCTGCGCGCGAAGGCCAAGGTCGAGTAACGGGTCCCGCCGCATCGCATTGCTGCGATGCCCGCCCGAAACGAACGCGGCCCAGGCCGCGTTTTTTCATGGTGGCACAGCCGCGTTTCTGTCGATGCCGCATGCAGCGCATGCATCAGCGCCCCCCTGCTCCCCGCGCGCTAGCTAGCCCTTCGTCGTCATCCAGGCCATGGCCATCAGCAGTCCGATCATCACGGGCTGGTGCAGCATGTAGTAGCTCAGGCTCCACCGGCCCAGCAGTGCCAGGGGCTGAAAAGCCCCCGGAAGCCGCCCAAACGGCGCCCCCCCGGCCCGCGCCCCCGCCGCCATGGCCCATTGGCCAGCGGCCAGCCCCCACCACAGCACGCCCAGCCAGGGCAGCACCGGCACGTAGTCCTCCGTGAACGGCTTGCGAGAAACCAGGCCCAGCCAGTTGAGGGCACGTCCGTTGAACCACGGCGCGGCCTCGGACCATGCGCTGGCCAGAAGCTGCTGCGCCAGCGGCGGAAGCGCCACCGCCACCAGCCCTGCCAGCCACAGCCACCGCCCCCAGCCCGCCGTGCCTCGGGCGATGAGCAGCATCACCGCCATGCCGTGGAGCACGCCAAAATAGATAAAGCTGCGCGGGAACATCACGAACGACCCCGCGGACACCAGCAGCGCGCAGCCGGCGATCTGCAGCCATCGCCGCCCAAACCGTCGCCACCCCTGCCCCTGCTGCAGTGCAATGGCCTGCCCCAGGCCGGCACAGAACAGGAACAGGCTCACGATCGCCGTGCGCTGCAGGGTCCAGACCGGATCGCCCCGAAAATCCTGGGGCCAGAAACCCAGATGACTCAGGTCAAAGCAAAAATGAAAAACCGTCATCCACACCATCGCCAGGCCGCGCAGGGCATCGACGCTGTCATAGCGCGGCGACGAATGGGAAAACGAAGCGGGTAAAGGGGAAGGCACGCGGTTCATTGCATTGCAGGCGAAGGGGCGGCGAGCGGTGACGGGGGTGCGGATGGCAGCTCGCCACGGCGAGCCCCGATGGTACGGAAATCCGATGCCGCCGCGGCAGCCGCGTGGAACCGCAACCAGGAACCGGGAAAACCAGCAGGCAAGAAAAAAGGCCCTGCAGCATGTGCTGCAAGGCCTTCAAACATTGGTCGGAGCGGCGGGATTCGAACTCGCGACCCTCTGCTCCCAAAGCAGATGCGCTACCAGGCTGCGCTACGCTCCGACAGCTCGTATTCTAACCCGGGAATTTGCCTGTTTTTGGCTCGATGCCCGCTTTTTGTGATTTTTCTGAAAGCAATTCATGGGGACCGGCACCGACAGGTATCACACCCCGTGCGAAGCAGCGCGCGGTCACGGGAACAGCAAGAAAACCAGCGGACCTCAAGCCCAGGGGATCAGCGGTTGCTGGAAGGGCCAGGGCCACGGCCGGCCAGATGGCGGAAGGTGATGCGCCCCTTGGTCAGGTCATAGGGCGACATTTCCAGGGATACCTTGTCACCCGCCAGGATGCGGATGTGGTGCTTGCGCATCTTTCCGCCGGTGTATGCGATCAGTTGGTGACCGTTGTCCAGCGTGACGCGAAAGCGCGAGTCGGGCAAGACTTCCGTCACGGAGCCTTGCATTTCAATGAGTTCTTCTTTGGCCATGTTCTATCTCTTCAAAACAAATATTCTGTGATCGGCCCCTGATTCGTGCATCCACCACGGCAGCTGCCGCGTGGGACGGTGCTCGACACACGGTGCATTGCGGGCGGTGGGAGTCGCTGCACCCGGGGCGCAGATCAGGCAGAGGGCCGGGGGAGACGGCGTCAATGGACAGGCAGAGCGCTGTGCAAAGCCTGTCAATTGTACCGCGATGTGCAGCAATCTGCCTACGGTCTTGCCTGGACGGCCGGGGAGGCCTGCGCACGAGGCGCCCGGGGCGGCGCAGACATGCCATCTTCGGCGCGCCCCTGCACGGCCACGGCGAGGGTCCGCACCAGATCGGTCTGGGTGATGACGCCCGCCAGGCGGTCTTCTTCGTCCACGATGGGGATGTGGTGGTGGCCCCCCTGCGAAAACAGGGGAACGAGGTCCATGGCGTGCTGCCCGGTCCGGGCCACCTGAACCGGGTGGGACATGATCTGGTCCACCGCAGTGGGCTGGCCGCTGCGGCCCATGACCAGCGCACGCAGGCGCTGGCCCAGGCCTTCATGCAGGTCCAGGTTGGCGAGCCGCATGAAATCCGCCACGGTCACGATCCCGATGACCTGCCGCTGCATATCGACCACGGGCAGCGCCTTGATCTGCTCGCTGCGCATCAACGTCCATGCCTCCTTGAGCGAGACACCCGCCTCCACCGCGAACGGAGGCTTGGACATGATGTCCGCACAGCGCACATCTCCCAGCGTGCGCTGGAACGCGGCACGCCCCGCCAGATGGAGCAGGCCCTCCAGGTCGGCCCGGCTGACATCGAGCACCTGGTTGTAGTGGGCCAGCGCCGCGTCCACGTCAGAGGCGGTGAACGCGCCTTTGGCGACGTGGGTTCTGGGCGCCACCCGCTGTGGATGAGGATACCGGCGCCCGGTGAGACCGTTGTAGACCATGGCCGCGATCAGCAGGATCACGACATTGAACAGGATGGGAAACACGGCCAGATGCAAGCCATCGCCCGCCGTCAGCACCACATACAGGGCCATGGCACCGCCAGGCGGGTGCAGGCAGCGCAGCGGCACCATGAGCGCGATGGCCAGTCCCACGGCCAGGGCGCCGGATATCACGGGGTCAGGCACCACCGCCGAGCACAGCGCCCCCACCAGCGCCGACAGCGTGCTGCCGCCCAGCACCGGCCACGGCTGCGCCAGGGGACTCGACGGCATGCCGAACACCAGCACGGCGCTGGCCCCCAGGGACGCCACCATCCAGGGGCCCGAGGCCGCATCGCCCGCCCACCACCGGCTGAGCAATGCCGTGATGAGAACCCCGATCACGGCACCGGCGATAAAGCGCAGGCGTTCACGCCCGTCGATGCCCAGCGGCGCAGGCCAGAAATTGCGAAGCCAGCGCAGGGTCCGGACATACGCAGATGCGTCTGCCCCCTCCATGGCGGCAGAAGAAGACACGGAATGATCGGAGTCGGATGGGGGCATGGAGCAGCAGCAGCGGTTCGCGGCAACGCAACCGCTTCAGGGCGGAGTCCCTCGCCGTCACGAGGGGCATGAGGCGCGGGCGTTCGAAAGGAGGTTCTGGACAACCCCTATTTTGCCGCCTTCATGCCAGGCGATCCCGGGGCGCCCCACCAAGCCCCCATCGCTGTGTCCCCGGTACGGGTAAGCCATAGGTTTCCTGCAGGGGACGTTGGGGTAAATTGCTTTAAGCCTAAACAAAGGAGCTCCATTCCATGACCACCCGCCGCCTCGTCATCAGCCGCAGCGCCGCCCTCGTTGGCGCCGCATCCACGGGCCTGTTGCTGCCCTCCATCGTGCGTGCGCAAAGCGGCAAGGTACGGGTGGGTTTCATGCTGCCCTACACCGGCACCTTCGCCCAATTGGGGGTGGCCATCGAGAACGGCGTGCGCCTGGCCATCGACCAGCAAGGCGGCAAGCTCGGCGGGCGCGAGATTGAGTGGTTCAAGGTGGATGATGAGTCCGAGCCCAGCAAGGGCGTCGAAAACGCCAGCAAGCTGGTGCAGCGCGACAAGGTGGACGTGCTGATCGGCACCGTGCACTCGGGCGTGCAGATGGGCATCCAGAAGGTGGCGCGCGACACCGGCGTGCTCAACCTCATCCCCAACGCGGGCGTGCATGCCGCCACGCGCGCCCTGTGCGCCCCCAACGTGTTCCGAACCTCCTTCAGCAATTCCCAGCCCACGCTGGCCCTGGGCAAGGCCATGGTCGAGAAGGGCCACAAGAAGGCCGTCTGGATCACCTGGAAGTACGCGGCCGGCGACGAGGCCTTCGAAGGCTTCAAGCAAAGCTACACCGCCGCGGGCGGCACCATCGTCAAGGAGCTGGGCCTGCCCTTCCCCAACGTGGAATTCCAGGCGCTGCTGACCGAGATCGCCGCGCTCAAGCCCGATGCCGTGGCCTGCTTCTTCGCCGGCGGGGGCGCCGCCAAGTTCATCCGGGACTACGCGGCGGCAGGCCTCAAGGACAAGATTCCGCTGTACGGGTCGGGCTTCCTGACCGAAGGCGTGCTGGACGCCGCGGGCCCTGCGGCCGACGGCATCATCACCACCATGCACTACAGCGATTCGCTGGACACGCCGCGCAACAAGCAGTTCCGCCTGGAATACGCCAAGGCGTTCCGCAGCCAGCCCGACGTCTACGCGGTGCAGGGCTACGACACGGGCCTGCTGCTGGTGCAGGGCGCCAATGCCGTGAAGGGTGATCTGTCTGCCAAGCCCGCCGTCATCAAGGCCATGGAAAACGCCACCATCGACAGCCCGCGCGGCAAGTGGACGATGAGCAAGTCGCACAACCCGGTGCAGGACATCTACCTGCGCCGCGTGGAGAACAAGGAAAACAAGGTGATCGGCGTGGCCGCCAAGGCCCTGGCCGACAGCGGCGCAGGATGCCGAATGGGCTGAAGCCCCCGCGCGCCGCGGACGGCCCGCCCAAGGCGCGCCCCGCCTTCCGTGGCGGCAACCCGCGACTTTGACACAATGCACCAAGGGGCTGCCCGGGGGCAGGCCCGTCTGCCGTGCGCCCGGACTTTGCGGCCACCTTCCTCGAACCTCCTTCCATGTCGCTCAGTACCTACCTGCTTTACCTCGCCGCAGTGGCCCTGCTGGTCCTGTCCCCCGGACCGACGATGCTCATGTGCATGACCAGTTCCCTGCAGCACGGCCCGCGCAAGGCCCTGGCCGCGGCGGCAGGCAGCGTGACAGCGGTTCTGGGCACGATGCTGCTGTCCGCCCTGGGGCTGGGGGCGCTGCTGGCGGCCTCCGAAACCGCATTCTGGGTGCTCAAGGCCGCGGGCGCGGCCTACCTGATCTGGCTTGGCATCAAGACGTTCCGCAGCCAGACCACGGTGTTCGACCACATGCCCGCGAAGGGCGACCAGTCCAAGGCCACGGCCTTTGCGCGCAAGCTCTACGTCCAGGGGTTGATCGTGGGCGGCAGCAACCCCAAGGCGTTGCTGTTCTTCACCGCGTTCTTTCCCCAGTTTCTGGATCCGGCAGCGGCGTGGGCGCCACAGTTCGCCGTGCTGGCAAGCACCTTTGTGGCCTTTGAATTCACGGTGCTCACGCTGTGCGCCCTGGGCGTGGCGCGCCTGGCACCGGTGCTGCGTTCCGGCATCCGCATGCGCTGGTTCAACCGCGTCTCGGGCGGCCTGTTCACGCTGATGGGCGCGCTCCTGCTGGCCACGCGCCGCGCCGCCTGACCCTTGCGCCAGCACGCCATGGACTTCGCCACTTTCCTGATCCAGCTGCTCAACAGCGTGCAGTACGGGCTGCTGCTGTTCATGCTGGCGGCGGGCCTCACCTTGATCTTCGGGATCATGGGCGTGGTGAACCTCGCGCATGGAAGCTTCTACATGCTGGGAGCCTACCTAGGCTATTCGCTGTCGGGCTACTTCGGCAGCCTCACGCTCGCCATCCTTGGCGGCACGGTGCTGGCCGTGGTCTTTGGCCTGGCTCTGGAGTGGCTGCTGTTTCGCCACTTCTACCACCGCGACCACCTGGACCAGGTGCTGCTCACCTTCGGCCTCATCTACATCTTCGAGGAACTGCGCTCCATCCTCTGGGGCGACGACGTGCACGGCGTGGCGATTCCGCCGGTGCTGGAATGGTCCATCCCGCTCACCGACACCCTTTCCTACCCCGTGTACCGGCTCTTCATTTCCGGGGTCTGCATCGCGCTGGCGCTGGCCCTGTACCTGCTGATCTCCAGGACCCGGCTGGGCATGAAGATCCGCGCCGGCGCGTTCAACCGCGACATGGCCGAATCGCTGGGCGTGAACATCAAGCTCATCCATGCCATCGTGTTCGCCCTCGGCGTGGGGCTGGCCGCTGTCGCGGGCATGGTGGCCGCGCCGGTGTCCAGCGTCTATCCCAACATGGGCTCCTCGGTGCTCATCATGTGCTTCGTGGTGGTGGTGATCGGCGGCATCGGTTCCGTGCGCGGCGCACTCATCGCGGCGCTGCTGGTGGGCTTTGTCGATACATTCGGCAAGGTGCTCTTGCCCTCCATGGCCGGGATGCTGGTCTATATGCTGATGGCGGCTGTGCTGCTGTGGAAACCTGAAGGTCTTTTCAAGCAATGATGCCCCCCACGTTCATCACTTCGTGTATTTCGCTGCCCGCCCCGGGGCGCCCCGGCGGCAGCGCATGAGCACGCCCCGCGCCAACATCGAGGTGCTGCCGCGCAGCGTGCAATTCGCCCTGGCACTGGGGCTGGCTGCGCTGCTGCTGTTCCCGGTCGTCGGCAGCGACTTCTACGTGCAGATGGTCACGCGCATGATGATCATGGCAATCTTCGCCATGAGCCTGGACCTGCTGCAGGGCGTGACCGGCCTGGTCTCGCTGGGCCATGCCGCCTACTTTGGCGTGGCGGGCTACGCGCTCGCGTTCCTCACGCCCGCCGACATGCCGGTGAGCCTGTGGTGGTCGCTGCCGCTGGCCGTGGCCGGCGCGGGGCTGGTGGCGCTGTTCATCGGCTTTTTCGTGGTGCGCACGCACGGCATCTACTTCATCATGGTCACCATGGCGTTCGCGCAGATGGTGTTCTATCTGTTCTTCGACAACAAGGTCCTGGGCGGCTCGGATGGCCTGTACATCAACTTCCGGCCCGACGCCTCCATCTTCGGCTGGCTGCCGTTCGACCTGGAAGGCCGCAAGACCTTCTACTACTTCACCCTCGCCCTGGTGGTCATCGTCTATGTGCTGCTGCGCCGCCTGCTCTGGAGTCCTCTGGGCCGCGCGCTTTCGGGCATCCGCATCAACGAGCACCGCATGCGCGCCATGGGCTTTGGCACGCGCGGCTACAAGCTCACCGCCTTCACCGTGGCGGGTGCGCTCGCGGGGCTGGCGGGCTACCTGTGGGGCGCGCAGACGGGCTATGTGAACCCGGAGCTGATGGGCTTTCACATGAGTGCCCACGCCATCATGATGATCATCCTGGGCGGCATGGGCAACTTCGCGGGCGCCATCGTGGGCGCCTTCGCGTTCGAGTACCTGCTGCACGTGTTCAAGGACATCACCAAGCACTGGCAGCTGCTGATGGGCAGCTTCATCGTGCTGGTGGTGGTGGCCGCGCCGCGCGGGCTGCTGGGCATGCTGGGGCAGCGCCGGGCCGCCAGGGCGCAGGAGGAGGGTCCGCACCATGGCCGATGAAACCCTGCTCTCGGCCCGCCAGCTCACCAAGCGGTTCGGCGGCCTGGCCGCCGTCAACGGAGTGTCGCTGGACCTGTGGCGTGGCCGCATCCATGCCGTGATCGGCCCCAACGGCGCGGGCAAGTCCACGCTGACCAACCTGCTCTCGGGCGATCTGGCGCCCACCTCCGGGATGGTGCAGCTTGGCGGCACCGAGGTGACCGGGTGGGCCCCCGAGCGCATCTCGCGCCAGGGCCTGGGCCGCAGCTACCAGAAGACCAACATCTTCTTGCCGCTCACGGTGCACGAAAATGTGCGCCTGGCCGCCCAGTCGCGCGATGCGCAGCAGCCCTGGAATCCGCTGCGCTGGTGGCAGGACACGCGCGCCAACACTATCAAAAACAGAGCTACCCACGCCCGCCTGGAAAGCGCCATCGAGCTTTCTGGCTTGAAGGACAGGCGCATGGCGATTGCAGGCGCCATGAGCCACGGCGAGCAGCGCCAGCTCGAAATCGCGATGACCCTGGCCACCGAGCCGCGGGTGCTGCTGCTCGACGAGCCCCTGGCCGGCATGGGCGTGGCCGAGGCCGAACGCATGGTCGAGCTGCTGCAGCGCCTCAAGCCCGCCCACGCCATCATGCTGGTGGAGCACGACATGGATGCCGTGTTCGCGCTGGCCGACCACCTTACCGTGATGGTCAACGGCGAAGTCATCGCCCACGGAACGCCCCCCGAGGTGCGCGCCGATGCCACGGTGCAAGCCGCATACCTGGGGGAGGATCACTGACATGGCGACTCCCTGGATTGATGCGCGCGGCATCCACACCTTCTATGGTCCCAGCCACATCCTGCAAGGCGTGGACTTCACCGTCGGCCAGGGCGAGACCATCGGCCTCATGGGCCGCAACGGCATGGGCAAGAGCACGCTGCTCAAGTCGCTGATGGGCCTGGTCAAGCCCCGCTCCGGCTCGGTGACCGTCGCGGGCCGCGACATGACCGGCCGCCCGCCCTTCGAAGTGTCGCGCCTGGGCGTGGCCTACGTGCCCGAGGGGCGCGGCATCTTCGGCAACCTCAGCGTGGTCGAGAACCTGCAGATGGCCGCGCGCGCGGGAACCCGGGGCCAGCGGGACTGGACTTACGAACGCGTGCTGGAGACCTTCCCCCGCCTGAAGGAGCGCCTGGGCCACGGCGGCCAGCAGCTCAGCGGCGGCGAGCAGCAGATGCTGACCATCGGCCGGGCGCTCATGACCAACCCCGACGTGCTCATTCTCGACGAGGCCACGGAAGGCCTGGCGCCGCTCATCGCGCGCGAGATCTGGCGCATCTGCAGCCTCATCAAGGACAGCGGCATCAGCAGCGTGATCGTGGACAAGAACTGGAAACACGTCACGCAGATCACCGACCGCAACGTCATCCTGGTCAAGGGCCAGGTGGTGTTCGAGGGCAGCTCCGACGCCCTGCATGCGCAGCCGCAGCTGCTGGAGCAGTACCTGGGGGTATGAAGCCCCGGTGGCGGCAGCCCGCGCCGATAGAATCATCCGCTTTCCTCCTGAAGGGCCCCCACCCGTGTCTGATCGCCTGGCAGTCCTGCCGCAATACCTCATGCCCAAGCAGGCCCTGACCACCCTGGCCGGCAAATTTGCGTCGGCCCGGCTGGGTGGCCTCACGACCTCGGTGATCCGCCGCTTCGTGGCCCGCTACAACGTCAACATGGCCGAGGCGGCCAACCCTGACATCGCCAGCTACGCATCGTTCAACGACTTCTTCACGCGTGCGTTGAAGCCTGGTGCCCGCCCGCTGGCGCAGGCCGATCTGGTCTGCCCCGTGGACGGCGCCATCAGCCAGTTCGGCCCCATCGCCAAGGACCAGATCTTCCAGGCCAAGGGCCACACCTACTCCACCACCGCGCTGGTGGGCGGCGATGCCGCCGCCGCGGCGCGGTTTGACAACGGCCACTTCGCCACGCTGTACCTGAGCCCGCGCGACTACCACCGCATCCACATGCCCTGCGCGGGCGAGCTCACGCGCATGGTGCATGTGCCTGGCGACCTGTTTTCGGTGAACCCCACCACGGCGCGCGGCGTGCCCGGGCTGTTTGCCCGCAACGAGCGTGTGGTGTGCTTCTTTGAATCGGCCCAGGGGCCGTTCGTGCTGGTGCTGGTGGGGGCCACCATCGTCGGCAGCATGGCCACGGTATGGCATGGGCAGGTGAATCCACCGCGTCCGGGCACGCCGCGCCAATGGGACTATGCCCAGGGACAGGTGAGCCTGCGGCAGGGCGAGGAAATGGGGCGCTTCCTGCTGGGTTCGACCGTGGTGATGCTGTTTCCCCAGGGCCCGCTGCAGTTCAACCCGCAGTGGGCGCCCGCCCGGCCCATCCAGCTGGGCGAGGCGATGGCGCAGTTCGGCGCACGCTGAGGTTCGTCAGCCCGCGGTGGCGGCGCGCCGGGCGCCGCGTCAGAACCGGTCGGGAACGCGCGTGAGGTGGAAGGCCGTGGGCTCCACCCGAAGGGCATCGGGGTGCACCGGCGCATCGTGCCCCACCAGGTAGATCATCATCGCGTTGCGGCGCACCACCACGTGGCTGACCGTCTCGCGCTGCTGTCCCCATTGCACGGAGGCTCCGGGCTTGAAAAGGGGCATGTAGTAGTAGGCCGCTGGATCCATGAGGGGGTGCGGCTCCTTCCGCATTGGCTGACCGGGCACAGGGTGGTGAAAACAGGGGGCGCCCGCCGGGCGATTCGAACCATCGCTGCAGCCATACTAGCACCGAACCCCCGCCACCCTGGCCCATGCCGCTACAAGAATTCGAGCAGAGGGGCACACCGCCGCACCGTTGGGGGCCCTGCGGACCCGTGGATCAGCGCGGAGCCTGGCGCGCGTGCGCGAATGCCAGCGCGGCCCGCAGCATGCGTTCGAGATGCGGCTGCACGCGCTGCGCCACGTCGGGCAGGTAGTCGAACGGCAAGGCCTCCTGCATGTAGCTGCACTGCGTCATCTCCAGCTGCACGGCATGCACGCCCTGCCCCGGCTGGCCATAGTGGCGCGTGATGTGCCCCCCCTTGAAGCGGCCGTTGAGCACCGCCGTGTAGCCGCCCGCGGCCTCCGCGATGGCCAGCAGCTCCCGGGCCAGTGCGGGATCGCAGCTTTCGCCGTTGGCCGTGCCCAGGTTCAGGTCCGGCAGCTTGCCTTCGAAGAAGCGCGGGAGCACCGAGCGGATCGAATGCGCGTCCCACAGCACGGCCACGCCATGCAGGGCGTGGATGCGATCGAGCTCGGCGCGCAGTTGCGCGTGGTACGGCGCCCAGACGGCATCGCGGCGCGCGGCGACTTCGGCTTCGCCCGGCACGTCGCCCTGGGCGTAGATGGGCGTGTCGTCAAAGGTATCGACCGGGCACAGGCCGGTGACGCTCTGGCCGGGGTAGAGGCTCGCGCCGTCGGGCGGACGGTTCAGGTCCACCACGTAGCGCGAGTGCGTGGCCACCAGGATGGAAGCGCCCATGTCGCGCGCAAAACCGTACAGCCGGTCCATGTGCCAGTCGGTATCGGGCACCTGGCGGGCCTCTTCGGTAAACCGCGCGGCCAGCGCGGGCGGCACGTAGGTTCCCGCGTGGGGCATGGAGATCAGCAGCGGCTGGGTGCCTTGGTGAAAGACAAACGGAGATGGTGCGGTGTCGGTCATGGTGGGTTCAGAAATAAAACAAAGACAGCCTCAATCCGGCGCGATGGTGGCCGACCGGGCTGCCACAAAGGCCCGGGCCGCCGATTCGTGGAGTACATGCCGGCCTCCGGACACGCGGCGCACGCCCGCCACCCAGAGGCTGCCGATGGCCGAGGTCCGGTGGCTGCCAAACACATGGGCCGAGAGCATGCTGTGCGCAGGCAGATCGCGCAGCGCCACATGCTGCGCGTCCAGCGCCACCATGTCGGCCTGCTGGCCCACCGCGATGCCGCCAACGGCCCGCCCCGCGGCCTGCGCCCCGCCAGCCACGGCCTGCAAGGTCATGGCGGTTGCGACCTCGGGCTGCGCGGCGGAGGCCAGCACATTGCGCTGCCGGCGTGACAGGCGCTGGCTGTACTCCAGCATCAACAGCTCTTCGGCCGCATTCACACAGGCATGGCTGTCCGAGCCCACGCCCCAGCGCCCACCCTGCTGCAGCCACAGCGGCATGTCGAAGATGCCGTCGCCCAGGTTCGCTTCGGTGGTGGGGCAGATGCCAGCGACGGCGCCGCTGCGCGCGGCGCCGGCGTATTCATCGGGCGTCATGTGGGTGGCGTGCACCAGGCACCAGCGTTCGTCCACCGGGGCGTGGTCGAGCAGCCACCGCACGGGGCGCTGGCCGCTCCAGGCGATGCAGTCGTCCACCTCCTGCGTCTGCTCGGCGATGTGGATGTGGATGGGTGCGTGGGGATCGAGGGCGGCGAGGCCCTGCACGGCGGCGGTCAGGCTCTCGGGCGGCACGGCACGCAGCGAGTGAGGGGCCAGGCCCAGAACGGCCCCCTGCGCCCGTGCAGCGGGCGCCAGGCGCTCCAATAAAGAGAGCATATTGCCGGTGCTGCGGATGAAGCGCGCCTGGTCGGCCCGTGGTGGCTTGGCGCCAAAGCCGCTGGTCTGGTAGAGCACCGGTAGCAGCGTGATGCCCATGCCCGCGTTGCGGGCGGCGCGCAGCAGGGCCAGCGACAGCGTGGCGTCGTCGGCATAGGGTGTGCCACCCTGGTCGTGGTGCACGTAGTGGAACTCGCACACCGAGGTGTAGCCCGCCTCCAGCATCTCCACATACAGCCAGGTGGCGATGGCCTCCAGCGATTCGGGCGTGATGCGGGCGGCAAAGCGGTACATGAGGTTGCGCCAGCTCCAGAAGCTGTCCTGGCTTTCTGCCCGGTACTCGGTGAGCCCGGCAAACGCGCGCTGGAAGGCGTGCGAATGCAGGTTGGGCATGCCGGGGATCACCGGGCCAGCAGCCACCGGCGTGCCTGCTGGCACCGCAGCATCGGCGGCCACGCCGGTGATGCACCCTGCCCCATCCCACTGCACCAGCACATTGCGCGCCCAGCCGGTGGGCAGCAGCGCATCGGCCGCAAAAAGGCTGTGTGAAGCGTCAAGCGCCATGGCGGGCCCCCTGCTGTGTTTGGATGCCCATGCCATCGGCCACCACCTGCCCCTGCCGCACGACGGTGCAAGCGGGCTTGTGGCCGTACCAATAGGCCAGCTCGGCCGCATCGCCCAGCGGCCACAGCACAAAATTGGCGGGCCTGCCTGATGCGATCAGGCCGTGGGAATCTTGCAAGCCCAGCGCGCGCGCGGCGTGTGTGGTGATGCCGGCCAGGGCCTCGGGCACCGTCAGGCGGAACAGCGTGCACGCCATGTTGGCCATGAGCAGCAGGCTGAGCGCGGGCGAGGTGCCGGGGTTGTGGTCGGTGGACACCGCCATGGGCACGCCGGCCTCGCGCAGCTGCGCAATGGGCGGCAGGTGCGTGTCGCGCAGCGTGTAGTAGGCACCCGGCAGCAGCACGGCCACGGTGCCCGCGGCCTTCATGGCGGCGATGCCGTCCTGCGACAGGTGTTCGATGTGGTCGCACGACAGCGCGCCGTAGCGCGCGGCCAGGGCCGCGCCGCCCATGTCCGAGAGCTGCTCGGCATGCAGCTTGACCGGGATGCCCAGTTTTTGCGCGGCCTGGAACACCTGCTCGGTCTCGGCCAGCGTGAAGGCGATGCGTTCGCAGAACACATCCACCGCATCCACCAGGCCTTCTGCCGCCAGCGCGGGCAGCATCTCGTTGCAGACGAGGTCGGTGTAGTCCTGGCTGCGCCCTGCGTATTCGGGCGGCAGCGCGTGCGCGCCCAGAAAGGTGGTGCGCACCGTCACGCCGAATGCCTCGCCCAGGCGGCGGGCCACGCGCAGCTGCTTGCGCTCGTGCGCGAGGGCCAGCCCATAGCCGGACTTGATCTCGATGGCGCACACGCCCTCGTCCAGCAGGGCCGAGAGGCGCGGAGCGGCCAGGGCAAAGAGCTCGTCTTCCGACGCCCCGCGCGTGGCCTTCACCGACGACACGATGCCGCCACCCGCCCTGGCCACTT
Source organism: Acidovorax sp. GW821-FHT10E04 (assembly GCF_059415185.1). Classification (NCBI taxonomy): domain Bacteria; kingdom Pseudomonadati; phylum Pseudomonadota; class Betaproteobacteria; order Burkholderiales; family Comamonadaceae; genus Acidovorax; species Acidovorax sp. GW821-FHT10E04. The sequence goes on along the minus strand of NZ_JBWKMT010000001.1, from coordinate 429,532 downwards.
CCTCGTACGTGGCACCCGCCAGCCGCATCGCGAACTCGTTGGCGCGCTGGCCGCCGTAGACCAGGTGGGTGTGGCAGTCCACGAGGCCGGGCGTGGCCAGCGCGCCCTGCCCATCCCAGCGGTGCAGGGGATGGAAGGCCGGCGGCAGGTGCGCCTCGGGCCCGATCCAGGCCATGCGGCCGTCCTGCACCACCACGCAGGTGGGTTCGCCCTCGGGCACGGGCACATCGGCCGCCACGAGTCCGGCCACGGGCTTCAGATTCACCCACACGCCCTCGGCGCTCTCGCCGGCCGGGCCACCGGGCCGCGCCTGCTGCATCTGCTTGTCTGCCGGAAGGTTCATGGTATCAATTGCTATGCAAACAATAGCTGCCAGCGCTTATTCAGCAAGCGCCAGAGGCCATTTTTATCAAAATTCTGTGCTGGAACCACGCTCCAGCGCGATCCAGGCCAGCGCCGGCGCATCCGCCGCACTGCCGCCATGGGCGGGCTCCAGGCGCCCCTGCAAGGCAGCACCCTCCTGCACCCACCAGAAGCCCTGCCCTGCGTGCAGCACGCGGGGCTCGCCGCCCTGCTCTCCCGGCACCCATCGCCAGCCACCCTGCAGCACCATGCACAGGCCGGCGCGCACGCCCGCGGGCGCCCGCGCCTCGCCTGCCACCTGCAGCGCGCCGTGCCAGGCGCCCCGGCGCAGCATGAGATTGAAGTCCTTCGAGGTGCCGCCCAGCATGGCGCCGTCCACGGCGTCGTCCCCCGGGAAGGCGAACGGCTGCCAGCGCTGGTCCAGCCCGTGCTCCCAGCCCGGGCCGCGCAGGTGCAGGCCGTCGCCTCCCAGCAGCATGATCTGGCGGTCGATGCCCGGAAAGACCGAGAACGGGCCGGGCCGGTCGACCGTGGCCAGGCTGACCCGCCACTCGAAGGCGTTCATGTCCGCTCCCGGCGGCCAGCAGGCGAGTTCCTGCGTGCTGCCGCCGCCATTCTTCCAGGGCGTGGCGGGGGTGGCGGCAAGGTCAAAGAAGACTGGCATCCCCATCGGTGCCCCGCTCATCGCGCACCCTCCCCGGCCTGCACCGCTTCGGCCACCAGCAGCGGAAACAGCGCGTGGTCCATCTCGGCTCCGGCGGGCAGCACGTCGGTCAGGCCCGCAAACTCGGGCGAGGTCTTCCAGGGCCGGGGGGCGTGGCGGATGTCGTCGCCCAGAAAGCGCACCGAAAACACGCGCCGGCGGTTCACGCCCTCCACCCCGCCCGCGGCGTGCAGGGTGAGCATGTGAAAGCACACCACATCGCCGGGCTCGATCTCCCAGCCGACGATGGGGAAAGCCTCGCGGCGGGCCTCGACATCGGGCAGGTCCTGCAGGCTGCCTTCAGGGAACCACTTGGCCTGGTTGTCCATGAAGGTGCGCGGCATGAGCCAGGGCCCCTTGTGCGAACCGGCCACGAATTCAAGCGTGGCCGCGCGCGACACCGGATCGACCGGAATCCACATGCTGATGTTCTGCAGGCCTTCGATGTTGTAGTACGGCTGGTCCTGGTGCCACGGAGTGCGCTGGCGCGTGCCGGGCTCCTTCACCAGCACATGGTCGTGGTACAGCCGCACGGTGCGCGACCGCATGAGGCGCTGCGCGGCCAGGGCCAGCGGCGTCTCGCGCACGAAGCGGCCGAACTGCGGGATGTCCTGCCAGTTGCAGAAGTCCTCGAAGAAACGGCCCGGGTCGTCGGGGCGGCTGGCCACCTTGGCGCGCGGGCTGGGCGCGGCCAGGTTGGCGTCGATGCCTTCGCGCAGCAACGCCACCTCCCCGGGCGTGAGCAACTGCTTGATGCACAGCGCGCCGTCGCGGTCGAAGCGGGCAATGTCGTCCTGGGTCAGGCGCTCTTGCAGGCGCTGCTGCATCACGGGTGAAAGCGGGGACATCGGGGGTTTCCTCCTCTGGGGTTGACGGCAACCGTGCACAGCGCCGCGCAGCGCCTCAGGCGCGGGTGAGCACGGCCTGCAGGAAGGAGCGCGTGCGCTCCTGCGTGGGGTTGGTGAAGATGGTGGCGGGGGCGCCGGCCTCGATGATGCCACCGCCGTCCATGACGACGACCACGTCGCCCACCTCGCGCGCGAAGTCCATCTCGTGGGTGACGACCATCATGGTCATGCCTTCGCTGGCCAGCAGCTTCATGACCTGCAGCACCTCGCCCACCAGCTCCGGATCGAGCGCCGAGGTGGGTTCGTCGAACAGCATCACGCGCGGCTCCATGGCCAGTGCACGGGCAATGGCCACACGCTGCTTTTGCCCGCCGGACAGGCTGGCGGGCATGGCCGACGCCTTGTGCGCCAGCCCCACCTTGGCCAGCAGGGCCTGGGCACGCTCGTCGGCCTCCTTGCGCGAGAGGCCGCGCAGCTTGCGTGGGCCCAGCGTCACGTTGTCGAGCACCGACAGGTGCGGGAACAGGTTGAACGACTGGAACACCATGCCGACCTCCTCGCGCAGCGCGTTGAGGTCATGGTCGGGCAGCATGCGGCCGTCCTGCACCAGCGTGCGGCCGCAGATCTCGACCGTGCCGCCCTCGGGCTGCTCCAGGCCGTTGCAGCAGCGCAGGAAGGTGCTCTTGCCCGAGCCGCTGGGCCCGATGACCACCACCACTTGCGATGGGAACACGTCGAAGTCGATGCCACTGAGCACCACATGGCTGCCAAACGACTTGCGCAGGCTGCGAATGCGCACGATGGGCTCGGAAGCCGGGTTCGCGCCGGTCACTGCAGACGTTGTCTTCATTGCACCATCCCTCCGGCGCGCAGGCGCAGTTCCATGCGGCGCAGCACCAGCGTGGTGGCCCCGGTCAGAATGAAATACACCACCGCGATCGCCAGGTACACCTCCAGCGAACGGTACGACACGCTGATGATCTTCTGCCCCTCGTGCATCAGGTCGTGGATGGTGAGCAGCGACACCAGCGCCGAGTTCTTGATGAGTGCGATGAACTCATTGCCCAGCGGAGGAATCATGCGCACCACCGCCTGCGGCAGCACCACGGTGCGCATGGCCAGGCCCGAGGACATGCCGATGGAGCGCGCCGCCTCCATCTGCCCCTTGTCGATGGACTGGATGGCGCCGCGCACCACCTCGGACACATAGGCGCCCGAGTAGATGCCCAGGCCGATCACGCCACACACGAAAGCAGGCAGCAGGATGCCGAACTGCGGCAGGCCAAAGAACAGGATGAACAGCTGCACCAGCAGCGGCGTGCCGCGGATCGCGGCCACGTAGGCGGTGCACAGGGCGTAGACCACGCGGCGCCTGGGGTTCAGGCGGCCAATGCCCACCAGCAGGCCCATGACGCAGCCCAGCAGCAGCGAGGCGGCCGTGATTTCCACGGTGACCAGCGCGCCCGCCAGCAACTGGGGCAGCCCGGCCCAGACAGGAGAAAAATCGAGTTCCATGGTTCAGTCCGGCAACGGTCCGTGGCTTACTTGGCAGCGCTGTTGCTGAACCACTTCTTGACGATGGCCGCATAGGTACCGTCGGCCTTGAGCCTGGTGATGGCGCCGTTGACGGCCTTCGTCAGCTCGGGCGTGTCCTTGCGCAGGGCCATGCCGTATTCCTCGGTGGTGAGCTGCTCATCGAGCACACGCAGGCCCGGGCGGGTGCGCACGTACTGGAACGCGGCGGGCTTGCCGGTCACGGCGGCATCGGCCCGGCCGATGTCCACCAGGTTGAACATCTCCTGGTTCTTCTCGACCTCGACGCGCTGCACCTTGGGGAATTTTTCGGTCAGGTATGCCACCGACTTGGTGCCCACCTGCACGCTGACCTTCTTGCCATCCAGGTCGGCCAGCTTGTGGATGGTCTTGTTGTCGGCCTTCACCATCACCACCAGGCCGCCGGCGTAGTAGGAGTCGGTGAAGTCCACCACCTTCTTGCGCTCGTCGGTGATGTAGATGGCCGATACCGCCATGTCGAAGCGCTTGGAGATCAGGCCGGGAATCAGGCCCTTGAAGTCGATGTCCACCCATTCGACCTGCTTGCCCATGGCCTTGGCGATCGCTTCCACCAGCTCGACGTCAAAGCCCGTGCGTTTGCCATTCTCGACGAACTCCATGGGCGGGAACGTGGCATCGGTGCCCACACGCAGGACGTTGTCCTGGGCCTGCGCACCCGTGGTGCAAAAGGCGGCGGCGGCCAGGCTGGCCAGAAGAAGGTTGCGACGAAGGTTCATGGGGAAAGCTCCTGGGGAGGGGTGAGGGAAATCAGGGAGAAGTGAGCTGGCGGGAGATGCGCGCGGCGGCGATGACGGCCATGCCGGTGAGCGCGGCCTCCTGCCCCTGGGCTCGCAAGATCGGGGCCATCAGGGTGATGGCCCCCGCGGCCTGCCGGGGAGAGCCGAACACGGGCACGCTGACACCCCAGACACCGGCATCCACCTCGCCGGAGCTGACGGCGTAGCCCGCCTTGGCAATGCCTTCCAGCTCGGCCAGCGCCGCCTGGCGCTCGGGGGTGCCCGCGCCGTAGTGCAGGTCCAGAATGGCATTGCGCGTGGCCGGGGCCACATGGGCCAGCAGGCACTTGGCGGAGGCGCCGGCGCGCAGCGGCACGCTGCGCCCCTTTTCGAACGAGCAGCGCAGGGCCTGCGTGCTGTCCACCATGTCCAGGCATACCACGCTGTCGTTGACGGCCACCACCAGCCCCACGCTTTCATGGGACTGCCGGGCCAGGGCCTGCATGTCCGGCCGTGCGTGGTGCACCAGGTGCGACGCCATGTCAAAGCCCAGGGCCAGTTGCAGGCTCAGCGGCCCGGGCGCGTAGTGCCCGCTGCTCTCCAGCACGAAGCCCCACAGCTTGAGCCGCGCGAGCTGCCGGTACAGCGTGCTGCGCGCCAGGCCCGTGGCCTCCATCAGCTCGACGGCCGACATGGGCTGGCCATGCTGCGCCAGCACCGCCAGCACGTGCAGAACACGGTCGGCGGCGGCAACGGAGGTCGGTCCACGGGTGGGCATGGACTCAGTATCAAAGGATTGCAGCGGCATTCAAACCCAACATTCCCACCGAATGGGAATTCCGTTCCCTTTTTTCACATCCCTGTCACACCTCCTTGCTGACGCTGTTTCACTTCACCATGGGCAGGTTCAGGCCCTGCTTCTTCGCCGTTTCCACCGCCAGTTCGTAGCCTGCGTCGGCATGGCGCATCACACCGCTGCCGCAGTCATTGACCAGCACGCGCGCCAGGCGCTCGGCCGCCGCATCGGTGCCATCGGCCACGATGACCATGCCCGAGTGCTGCGAGTAGCCCATGCCCACGCCGCCGCCGTGGTGCAGGCTGACCCAGGTGGCGCCGCCCGAGGTGTTGAGCAGTGCGTTGAGCAGCGGCCAGTCGCTCACGGCGTCGGTGCCATCCTTCATGCCTTCGGTCTCGCGGTTGGGGCTGGCCACGCTGCCGGTATCGAGGTGGTCGCGGCCGATCACGATGGGCGCCTTCAGCTCACCGCTCTTCACCATCTCGTTGAAGGCCAGGCCCGCGATGTGGCGCTCGCCCAGGCCCAGCCAGCAGATGCGCGCGGGCAGGCCCTGGAAGGCGATGCGCTCGCCCGCCATGTCGAGCCAGCGGTGCACGTGCTTGTTCTCCGGGAACAGCTCCTTGATCTTGGCGTCGGTCTTGCGGATGTCCTCGGGGTCGCCCGACAGGGCTACCCAACGGAACGGGCCCTTGCCTTCGCAGAACAGCGGGCGGATGTACGCGGGTACGAAGCCGGGGAAGTCGAACGCGTTTTTTACGCCCTCGTCGAACGCCACCTGGCGGATGTTGTTGCCATAGTCCACCGTGGGAATGCCCATGGCCTGGAAGTCGAGCATGGCCTGCACATGCACCGCGCAGGAGCGGGCTGCGGCCTTCTTGAGGACTTCGTGCTGCGCCACATCCTGCTGCGCCGCGCGCCATTGCTCCACCGTCCAGCCGCTGGGCAGGTAGCCGTTGACGAGGTCGTGGGCGGAGGTCTGGTCGGTGACGAGGTCGGGCTTCAACCCACCCGCCTGGGCGCGCTTCACCAGTTCAGGCAGCACGTCGGCCGCATTGCCCAGCAGAGCGATGGAGATGGCCTCCCCGGCCGCCGTGTGCTGCTGAATGAGCGCGATGGCGTGGTCGATGTCGCGCGCCTGCTTGTCCACATAGCGCGTGCGCAGGCGAAAGTCGATGCTGCTTTGCTGGCATTCGATGTTGAGCGACACCGCGCCCGCGAAGGTGGCGGCCAGCGGCTGCGCGCCGCCCATGCCGCCCAGGCCCGCGGTCAGGATCCACTTGCCCTCGAGCGAGCCGCCATAGTGCTTGCGGCCGGCTTCGGCAAAGGTCTCGTACGTGCCCTGCACGATGCCTTGCGTGCCGATGTAGATCCAGCTGCCGGCGGTCATCTGGCCGTACATGAACAGGCCCTTCTGGTCCAGCTCGCTGAAGTGCTCCCAGTTGGCCCACTTGGGGACCAGGTTGGAGTTGGCCAGCAGCACGCGGGGCGCGTTGGCGTGGGTCTTGAACACGCCCACCGGCTTGCCGGACTGGATGAGCAGGGTTTCGTCGTCGTTCAGGTCCTTGAGCGAGGCGAGGATCTGGTCATAGCATTCCCAGTTGCGCGCGGCGCGGCCGATGCCGCCGTACACCACCAGGTCCTGCGGGCGCTCGGCGACTTCGGCGTCCAGGTTGTTCTGGATCATGCGGTAGGCGGCTTCGGTGAGCCAGCTCTTGCAGGTGAGCTGGCTGCCGCGCGGCGCGCGGATCACGCGGCTGGCGTCGTGGCGGGGATCGGTGTTGGAAGCGGCTGCAATGATGGCGTCGTTGGCGTTCATGGTGGGCTCCTGTGAATGGGTGGCGTGGCAAAGAGAGAAAGAAAGGAAAAAATCAGGAATGGCTGGGCAGGCACTGCAGCAGCGGCGCGGGCCATGGCGTCTCCGAGGCCCATTCGCGCATGGATTCGATGTCGGTGGCCAGGAAGCGGTCTTGCTCCAGGTAGGCCACGCGCTGGCGGATGGCAGCGAACTGGTCTTCGATGAGCACAGAAGATTTCAGGCTGCGGTCGAACTCCATGCCCTGCGCGGCGGCCATGGCCTCGATGCCCACCATCACCGCCGCATTGCGCACCATGTCGCCCAGGCGGCGTGCGCCGTAGGTGGCCATGGAAACGTGGTCTTCCTGGTTGGCCGACGTGGGCAGGCTGGTCACGCTGCTGGGGTTGGCCAGGCACTGGTTCTCGGCCGCCAGCGCGGCGGCGGTGACCTGGGCGATCATGAAGCCCGAGTTCACGCCGCTGTCGCGGATCAGGAAGGCCGGCAGGCCCGACAGGCCGGGGTCGAGCAGCAGCGACAGTCGGCGCTCGGAGATGGCCCCGATCTCGGCCACGGCCAGCGCGATGATGTCCGCCACGAAGGCCACGGGCTCGGCGTGGAAGTTGCCGCCCGAGATCACGTCGCCGTTGTCGAATACCAGGGGGTTGTCGGACGCGGCGTTCGCCTCGATGGCCAGCACGCGCGCGGCGTGGTGCAGGTTATCGAGGCACGCGCCCATCACCTGCGGCACGCAGCGGATGGAGTACGGGTCCTGCACGCGGCCGCAGTGGGGATGCGAAGGGTCGATGGCGCTGCCATCCAGCAATGCGCGCACGGCGGCCGCCACGGCGATCTGCCCCGCCTGGCCGCGCGCCTCGTGGATGCGTGCGTCAAACGGCTTGACCGAGCCCTTGATGGCCTCGAGCGACAGGCAGCCTGCGACCAGCGCGGCGGCGAAAACGCTCTCCGCGCCGAACAGCCCCGCCAGCGCGAGCGAGGTGGATACCTGCGTGCCGTTGAGCAGCGCCAGCCCTTCCTTGGGGCCCAGCACGAACGGCGCAAGGCCGATGGAGCGCATGGCCTCGGCCCCAGACACCACCGTGCCATCGACCTTGGCCTGCCCTTCGCCGATCAACACGCAGGCCAGGTGGGCCAGCGGCGCCAGGTCGCCCGACGCGCCCACCGAACCCTTGGCCGGAATCACGGGCAGCACGTTGGCGTTGGCCATGGCCAGCAGCGCATCCACGATCTCGGGACGGATGCCCGAATGCCCACGCGCCAGGCTGATGGCCTTGGTGGCCAGGATGAGGCGCACCACGGGATCGGGCAGCGCATCGCCCGTGCCCACGCTGTGGGACAGCACCAGGTTGCGCTGCAGCTCGGCGAGGCGCTCGTGGGCGATCTTGGTGCTGGCGAGCTTGCCGAAGCCGGTGTTGATGCCGTAGACCACCTGGTCCTCACCCACGATGCGCTGCACCGTGGCCAGCGACGCCTGCATGAGGGCACGCGCGGACGGGTCCAGCGACAGCTGCACGGGCGCGGCGTGGATGCTGCGCAATTCAGCCAGCGTGACCCGGCCGGGGTGCAAGATCAGAGAGGAAGCGGTGGTTTTTGTCATGGCGTTGATCCTGTATATACAAGTAGGTACAAGCGGAAAAAATCGTGCTCTTCAGGCAAGCGTTCAACCAGCGACCGGGTTGCCGTCGGCTCTAAAGCGGCTGCCCAGGCGGTAGCGGGTAGCGGGGTGCAAACAACGCACCACGGTGATGGGAATCCCGCGAGACCAGGTGCGGCGGGTGAGCAGCAGGCAGGGCTCCTGCGGCGACATCTCCAGCAGCGTGGCCTGCTCGGCGGTGGGCATGACGGCATCGACCACGTGCTCGATCTGGTCGAACGGCACGTTGCGCACCAGGTATTCGGAGGGCTGCAGCAGCGTGAAGTCCTGCGCGGCGAACTGGGGCACCTGGCGCGGGTTCACGTGGCGGTCTTCCAGCTGCACGGGCAGGCCGTCCTCGCGGTGGACGCACAGCGAGTGGAACACCGACTCCCCCGTGCGCAGGTCCAGCGCTGCCGCCACTTCGAGCGTGGCCGAGATGCGCTCCACGGCCAGCACGTCGCAGCGGTAGTCGTGCCCCCGCTGGCGGATTTCGCTCGCGAGGTTGGCGATCTGCAGCAACGTGGACTGTGGCTTGTCTTCCGCCACGAAGCTGCCCACGCCGGCCACGCGCACGATGCGGCCCTGCTCCACCAGTTCGCGCAGCGCGCGGTTCACCGTCATGCGCGAGATGCCGAACTGGGTGACCAGCTCATTCTCGGACGGCAGTCGGTCGCCCGCGCGCCAGATGCCTTCCTGGATCTTGCGCGAGATATGGTCCTTGATCTGCTCGTACAGCGCCATCGCCTGTGCGGGCGCCGCCACGGCCGCCACCACCCTGGCCGGAGCGGCAAGCGGCGCGCTGCGCGGGGCAGCTGCTGCGGGACGGCGGGAAGGACGGGCGCTCATGGGACGAAGGCGTTCAGTGCAGATCGGCCGCCATGGATTCGGCGCGGATCTCTTCCGTCAGGCGCGCCTTGAGGTCCATGAACTCGGGGCTGGTCTTGATCGTGTAATGGCGCGGGTGCGGCAGGTCCACCGCCAGCTCGGTCTTGATGCGGCCGGGCCGCGCGCTGAACACGGCCACGCGGTTGGCCATGAAGATGGCCTCGTCGATGTCGTGGGTGACGAAAAGCACGGTCTTGCGCTCGGCCTCCCAGATGCTCAGCAGCAGCTCCTGCATGAGCACGCGGGTCTGGTTGTCGAGCGCGCCGAAGGGCTCGTCCATCAGCAGGATCTTGGGGTCGTTGGCCAGCGCGCGCGCAATCGCGGTGCGCTGCTGCATGCCGCCCGACAGCTGCTTGGGAAAGTGCTGCTCGAAGCCGCGCAGGCCCACCTTGGCGATGAAGTACGCGGCGCGTTCCTTCTGCTGGGCTTCGGGCATGCCGCGCTCGCGCAGGCCGAAGCGGATGTTCTGCTCGATGGTGAGCCAGGGGAACAGCGTGTAGCTCTGGAACACCATGCCGCGCTCGGCGCCCGGGCCTTCCACGGGCGCGCCGTCGAGCAGCACGCGGCCGCTGGTGGCGTGGTCCAGCCCCGCGACGATGCGCAGCAGCGTGGACTTGCCGCAGCCCGAGGGGCCCAGGATGGTGACGAAGTCGTTGTCCTGCACTTCGAAGTCGACCGGCTGCAGCGCCTGCGTGCGCTGGCCCTTGGCGGTCTCGAAGACGCGCGAAACGGCTTGGATGGATACGCGGCTCATCGCACAAAACTCCAGGCAAACAGACGGTGGTTGAGCGCCTTGAAGGCGAAGTCGGACACCAGCCCGATGAGGCCGATGATGATGATGCCGAAGATGATCTGGCCGGTATTGAGCAGCGACTGGCTGTCGGTGATCATGTGGCCGATACCGCTCGAAGAACCGATCAGCTCGGCCACGATCACGTAGGTCCAGGCCCAGCCCAGCACCAGGCGCAGGGTCTCGGCGATCTCGGGCGCGGCGCCCGGGATGAGCACGCGCGTCACGATGCCCTTGTGGCCGGCGCCCAGCGTGTAGGCGGCCTCCACGAGGTCGCGCCGGGCGCTCCCCACGGTCACGGCCACCATCAGCGTGATCTGGAAGACCGAGCCGATGAAGATGACCAGGATTTTCTGCGTCTCGCCAATGCCGGCCCACAGGATGAGCAGCGGAATGAAGGCCGACGCGGGCAGGTAGCGGCAGAACGAGACGAAGGGCTCGAAGAACGCCTCGATGCCCTTGTAGGCGCCCATGGCGATGCCCAGGGGCACGGCGATCACTGCGGCCAGCACAAAGCCACCGACCACGCGCCAGATGGTCATGCCGATGTCCTTGATGAAGCCGTATTCGGTGAACAGCAGCCAGCCTTCCTTGGCCATGGTGATGGGGCTGGCCAGGAAGGTGGGCGACACGAAGCCGCCCAGCGTGAAGAACGCCCACACCGCCACGAACACGACGAAGAAGGCCAGCCCCAGCATCCAGCGGGCACGGCTGCTCACGGGCTCCAGGGGAGCCAGCGAGCGCCGGCGCACGGGAGCGTGGGACTCGGTAACGGACAGGGGTTGCACTGCAGACATGGCGCGCTCTTCTTTGGCTCGGGAAAACTCAGTTGTTACTTGATGAAGCTCGCGTCGAAGGTGGCGGCCAGATCTTCAGGCGCCTTGCGGATGATGCCGGCCTCCAGCAGGATGCCGGTGGCATCCTTCATGAACGTGGTCAGCTCGCCCGCGAAGAACTTCTGGTTGGCGGCCTTGTCCTGCCAGCGCAGGAAGGACGACGACTTGGCGAACTGCTCGCCCGTCTGCTTGACGGCCGCGCCCATGATCTCGTTGGACTTGGTGGGGTCGGCCTTGATCATGTCGAGCGCCTGGAAGTACGAATTGGCCAGGGCCTGCGCGGCCTTGCCGTTGGCCTTGAGCCAGGTGGGGTCGCAGCCGACGGTGTCCATCACCATGGGGTAGTCGAGCGTGGTGGCCAGGATCTTGCCGGCGGCAGGGTTGTCGCGCACGGTGGAAAGATAGGGCTCGTACGTCATGGCGGCATCGTTCTGGCCGGCCACGAAGGCCTGCGCGGCCGCCTGGGGCGACAGCGTGGTGGTCTTCACGTCCTTGAGGCTCATGCCGTTCTTGCTGAGCATCCAGGCCAGGCCGAAGTACGGGGCGGTGCCGGGAGCATCCACGCCGATGGTCTTGCCCTTCAAGTCGGCAAAGCCCTTGATGTCGCCCCGCACCGCGATGCCGTCGGCGCCGTAGGACTTGTCCATCTGGAAGATCTGCACGATGGGCACGCCGTTGGCGTTCCAGGCCACATGCGTCTCGACGGTGGTGGCGGCGCACTGGATGGACTTGGAGGCCAGGGCCAGGTGGCGGTCCTTCTGCGGGATCATCTTGATCTCCACATCCAGGCCGTTCTTCTTGAAGATGCCCGCCTTGTCGGCCAGGGTGAGCGGCGCGAAACCCGTCCAGCCGGACATGCCCAGCACAATCTTGGTTTCCTGCGCCTGGGCCGGGGCGGCCAGGGCCATCACGCATGCCGTTGCCGCTGCCAGCGACGTCCATTTCACAACCGATCGAGTCATCATCTGCTCCTGTTTGAAGAAAGTACCTTAGCCCATCCCGGCCGGGTCGCACCCGCATTCCAGCCGCCATGATGACAGCCGCAGCATACCTGTATATACAGGGTAAACGCTAAAGAGTCCCCAAAAGGGGCCGGTAGCCAGTCTAAGCAAGAATGAGGCCAACGTAAGTACCCCACGCCGGCGACCGCTGGTGAAAATCAGAAATTGATAGCAAACGATCCATGGCAGGTGTATGCCCACGCCGGTCTGTCATCCATTTGCGCTTCGCGAAACCGTACGAAGAAAAACACCGCGCCACGCCAACGCACCATCGCGGTGCAGTGCGGCGCCCCCAGCAGGCCGGGGGGCCGCGGGGCACCCAGCTCAGGCGACGATCGGCAGGCGCACCGTGGCCGAAAGACCGGGCCCGGCGTTGCGCATCTGCAGCGTGCCGCCGTGCGCCTGTGCCACCAGCCGGCACAGGTACAGGCCCAGGCCCACGCCGCCGGTGGTGCGCTGCCGCGCCGTGTCGGGCCGGTAGAACGCCTGCGCCAGGTGCGGCAGGTGCTCTGGGGGAACACCCGGTCCGTGGTCGCGCACCTCCAGTTCGAGCGTCTGCGCCGCGAGGCGCAGATGCAACTCGGGCGGCGGCGCGGCCGGATCGCTGCTGTGGCGCAGGCTGTTGTCCAGCAGGTTGCGCAGCAGCAGGCGCATGCGGGAGCGGTCAAGCGACAGCGGCGGCATGCCCTGCTGTGCATGGAGGGTGATCCCCGCCGCGCCGGCATGGCGGCCGCCGAGCTCGGCCACCACCTCCCGCGCCAGCGCAGCCAGGTCCACGGGCTCGCGGTGCAGGGCGGCGTGGCGTCCAGCCAGGCGCTCGCTTTCGAGCAGGTCGGTGATGAGTCCGGCCATTTCACTCAGGTCGCGCATCAGGGCCTGCCGCTGGGCCTGCACGTCGGCGGTCTCGGGCAGCAGCTCGGTGTTCAGGCGGGCGCGGGTCAGGGGGCTGCGCAATTCATGGCTCATGGCCAGCAGCAGGGCCCGCTTGGCCTCCAGCATCTGGTGGATGTCATCCCCCATGGTATTGATGGTGGCCGCCAGTTGCCCCAGCTCGTCGGGCCGGTGGGCATGCCGCACGGGGATCGCCTGGGCGAAATTGCCTTCGCCAAACCGCTGCGCGCCCCGGCGGATGTCGTCGAGCGGGCGCAGCAGATGCCGCACGTACACATAGGCCAGCGCGGTGAGCAGCAACAGCACCGTGAGCGTGCCCCACGCAATGCGCGGGCGCTTTTCCCAGGACAGCGCATTGAGCCCGAACTCGATGCTGTGTCCGTCCGCCGTGGTGCGCTGCAGGAGCCGGCGGCCCTGGTCGTCGCTGCCATGGCCGTTCCAGTGCTCCTCGCGCTGGAACTTGTCGCTCATCCAGTCGCTGCGCGGCTGATCGGGGTGGGATTCCCAGTGGACCACCGGCCCGTCAATGCGCAGCGTGACCGGCAACCGGCTGGCGATGGCCTTCGCCCGCTCGATGCTGGGCGGGCTGCCGATCTCGTCCGCGAGGCGGTCCACGTAGTCCATCAGCAGGGGCCTGGCCGCCTCGCGCCAGCCCACGGACACCGCCTTTTGCACTCCGCCCATGAAGGTGACGGCCACCGTCACCGCGAGCGCCATGAACACCAGCACCAGCCGGATGCGCAGCGAATACCCGACCGCGCGCCGCGCGCGGCGGTGCCAGGGGCAATCGTGCCCGTCTTCGGCCCCCTCGCCAGGGCGCGAACGCCGCCAGAACCTCATGGCGCCGCCCGCCGCAGGGCCAGCGAGTAGCCCGCGTTGCGCAAGGTCTTGATGCAGTCGAGCGGTTCCAGCTTCTTGCGCAGGCGGCTCACCACGATATCGACGGCGCGGGTGTACAGCTCGGCCTCGTGCCCGCGCAACTGGTTCAGGATGTCATCGCGGCTGAACACCTTGCCCGGTTCGCGTGCCAGCAGATGCAGCAGGTCGAATTCGGTGCCGGTCAGCTCGACGATGCCCCCTTGTCGCAGCACGCTGCGGCGCGCGGCATCAATGCTGAGGCCTTCAAACTCCAGCGTCCCCGAATCGCCGCCCTGCCCCGGCGCGCGGCTGCGGCGCAGCACGGTCTGCAGCCGGGCCACCAGCTCGCGCGGCTCGAAAGGCTTGGGCAGGTAGTCGTCGGCACCCAGCTCCAGGCCCACCACGCGGTCCATCACCTCACCCCTGGCCGTGAGCATCACGATGGGCAGGTCCCCCTGCTTGCGGATGGTGCGGCACAGTTCAAAGCCGTCCATCTCGGGCAGCATGACATCAAGGATGGCGGCATCAAAGCCGCCCGCCCCGAGCCGGGCCAGGCCTTCGCTGGGCTTGAGCGCATGGACCAGTTCCAGCTCGAAACGCTGGAAATAGATGGCAAGCGGCGGACCCAGTTGGGCGTCGTCGTCAATGAGCAGGATGCGGTGCATGCGCGATTCTTACATTGGCAGGCCGCTGCCGGCCACCGGCGGAGCAAGCAATGCGCGGTGCCGCCGGATGAGCTCCCGCAGGCGGTGCTGCGCAGGCAGGTGCAGCGCATCGAAGGCGTCCGCGGCCGCGAGCAGCGCAGGCAGGGCGGGCGCGGCGGCGGCGGGCTGGCGCGCCACGAGCCCGAGCGCATGCTCCCTGTCAAAGCGCGGCCCCCATACCAGCGACATCAACTCGTCATGGGGCTCGGGCATGCCTGCCAGCAGCACAGGGCCGTGCATGCGCACTTCCTGCGTCAAGTGGTGGATGGGATCCAGCATCGGTGACATGGAAAATGCTCCTGCCTCAGCCGCGCGCCATCCAGCCCCTGCGCCGCTGCATCAGCTCGCGCACCTTCTGCTGCTGGTCCGGATTCAGGCTGTCGTAGAAGTCCGCCAGCGCATTGATCACTTCAGGGCTGTTCGCCTGTACCGCGCGGGTCTTCTCCTCCAGCAGGCTCTGCGCGCGTGCACGGTCGAACTTGTCGCCCGCGACGATGGCCTGCACTTCCGCGCGCGGATCGGCTGTCTTGCCCAGGAAGGCCGTGCGCTGTGCCTCCATCCTGTCCGCCAGCACATTGAGCTTTTGCTTCTGCGCATCGTTCAGATCCAGCTTGCCGCTGACCCGGTCGACCACCTTGGCGCGCACCTCCGCCATTTTCTCCGGGCTCATGGGCCCGTGGCGGTGGGCTCCACTGGAACAGGCCGTCAGACCACCCACCATGATGGATGCGCCAAAGATTCCTACCAGCGTTCTCTTGATCCAGGGTTTCATGATCAGTCCTTTCGGGACGGTGTTGAACATGGCCCTGATGGTGCCGGCAGGTGCTTCGGGAGTGGTCTCGACGCAGTTTCGGTTTATTTCATTTTGTTTCGCGGGATAAGGCGCTGGCAAAGGCCCAGGTCCTTTTGGAGCGCTTCAAGCCGCGCCCGCAGGTGGGGTGCAGCAGCCAGATCGAGACAGGCGGAATCTCAGCGCAGGACGGCGGACAGCACCACCAGCCGGTTCGACAGCTCCACGGCGTCGGTGCGCATCTGGATGAGTGGAACCGTGCCCACGCTGCCCCCGCCATACCAGATGTTGAAGGCCGTCACGCCGGGGAACCCGTCGGCGTGACCATAGGCCTCGATGGCCTCGTCAATTTCGGCATGCAGGGTGGGAGTGCCGACCAGGACCTTTCCGTCAAACACCCGGGCCAGGTATTGCGCGGTGCCCTCGGGCCGAATGTGCAGTGTCAACACGCGCATGGTTTCTCGCTGCACGCACCGGGGCGCACTCAGGCCTGTCGTCAACCCATCGCCTGGGGTTCGCGGTATTCCAGGTCTGCAGACTGCAATTCCCGCTCCATGCCATGGCTGTCTCCCCGCCAAGGCGCGAGATCGTCGGTTTGCTGGCGCTGGAAAACCCGCTCCATCGGCTGCCCCATTTGCAAGGCAGGCGCTTCTGGCCACGCTTCCAGATGATGGGAGGGGGGATCGAAAGAAAACATGCTGAACTCCTCGCACGGGCACCGCACTGGCCCGGTGGTGATTGAGGCATGGGCCCGAACACACGCATGTCGGAACCCCGTGAAGACAGGTGTAGGACAACACTGACGTGGATGCGGGCGCCGTCCCGCCGGCAGGATCGCAAAGCCCTGGGCGCCGTCAGGCGGCCTTTGCCAGCAGCGGGGATTCCCCGACCCCCAGGGCATCGCCCTCGCCCGCCAGAAGGCCGATGCAGTCCAGGGCCGTCGGCGGATCGCAGGGCTCGGCATAGACGCGCAAGGCTATGTCTTGGGCGGCGGGAGAGAAATAGAGCCAGAGGTTGTCCTTTTCCTTGTCATAGCAGGAAAAGAGCGCCCTGCCGGACCCCGGGGGGCACATCAGGAACTTCGACATGAACATCTGCTGGATGCGCAGCGTGGGCTCAAAGGCCTGATCATCATTGCCGAGTGCCAATTTGTACCAACTGCTCATATGCGCCTTTCACCTGGCCGTGCCAGTAAATACGGATGGCCCATCGTATTTACGCAGCGCGGCCGCGGCACTTCTGGTGCGGCGCATCAATTTGTAGGACAGTGACTCCGAGCGGGGTTTACGGGCATGAGGCCGGATACGTGGCACGGCCCATCAGTCGTATGAAGCCTCCAGATCGGTGTGCGCCTGCGGGCGGGGCGCCCTCACGCGGGATCGATAGGCTCTGAGCGTCGCGCAACCCAGGCCGGTGATGTACAGCACCTGCGCCTTCTGCTGTGGCGAATCGACGGGCGGGAGCTGCACTTCCACCATACCGGCCGCCCGCAACACGCGCAGCTTGTCGATGTTGACCACGTCCGATTCAATCAGGGGAAGCGCATCGCGCTCCAGCTCCCTTAGATACTCCATTGGCATGGCGGCCTCCGGCGTGAATGAAGGAATATTGTGCGGCGCGAGCCCCCCGGGTTCAAGGATTGATACACGAAGCTACAACCTTGCGGGCCCGGCAGCCAGAGGCCCCAAATGAAGCACCAGCGCGGCTGGGCGCCCCGCTGGCAGCCGCGCAAACCCCTGCCGATATTGTTGCCATTCGGATTTTTGTAACAAATCCCGCACCATCCATACCGGTCTTACCGTAGGAAACCGCCTACGCGGTCCTTCGCTGTTGTCGCACCCCGGCCTGGAGTACGCACACCTAGCATCCTTGCTTCATCAAAGGGGATGGCCATGCCAATCGTCGTGATTTTCTTCGGGATCCAACTGATCGCCGTGGCGCTGGCCGCCGCGATCGTGGGCATCTGAGCCCCACCCGCGCCTGCCGGCGGCTCCATCACCGCTGCCCCCGAGCCTTCGAGGCTCTAACCCTGGCAAGGGTCGCTGCCCCATCCAAACCGGACTTATTTCACGGTTGCGCCGCACACGGGCGGGCGGGCGGCCAGAATCGGACCTAGGATGCACCTACCGTCAAATCCCTGGCGGTTTCGCCCCTCCCTGTGCGAGTGATGCAATGATTTAGCCCGCCCCGTGCGGGCTATTTTTTTCAGCCCGCTTCCAGCTCCTGCAGCTGCCTCCACATCACCTTACCGCTGCCGCTCTTGGGCAGTGCATTCACGAACTGCACGATGCGCGGCACCTTGTACACCGCCATGTTCTCGCGGCACCAGTCGATGATCTGCTGTTCGGTGGTGTCCTTGTGCGATGCGCGCAGCACCACCACGGCCTTCACGGTCTCGCCTCGGTAGCTGTCCTTGGCGGAGATGATGCAGGCCTCCTGGATGGCGGGGTGGCGGAACATCAGCGCCTCGACCTCCGCCGGCCAGACCTTGAAGCCGCTCGCGTTGATCATGCGCTTCAAGCGGTCGGTCAGGAAGAAGTAGCCGTCCTCGTCCATGCGGCCCAGGTCGCCCGAGCGGAAGAAGCGCTTGCCCTCGAACTCGATGAAGGCCGAGGCGGTGGCATCCGGGCGCTTCCAGTAGCCCTCGAACACCTCGGGGCCATGGATGATGATCTCGCCCTGTTCGCCGACAGGCACTTCCTGCAGCGTGTCGGGATCGACCACCCGCGCATCGGTGCTCATGAACGGGATGCCCAGGCACTGCTGCTTGGGGTGGTCGGGCGGGTTCGAGTGCGAGGGCGCGGCCGTTTCGGTGAGGCCGTAGCCCTCCGAGTAGCGCAGTCCGTACTGTTCGAGCAAACGCTGCGCCACGGCCTGCGGCATGGCCGCGCCGCCGCCGCCAATGTAGACCAGGCTGGAGAGGTCGTAGCTTGCGAAGTTCGGGCTGCCCAGCAGGTCGATGACCATGGTGGGGATGTTGGTCCAGTTGGTGACCTGGTAGCGCGAGATGAGGCGCCCGGCCAGGTCGCGCTCCCAGCGGGGCATGATGACCAGGGTGGCGGCGCAGTAGATGGCGGTGTGCATCACGCTCACCATGCCGGTGATGTGGAACATGGGCACCACGGCCAGCGTCACGTTGTCCACCGAACCCGTGCCCCACAGGGCGCCAGCCGCCGCGTTGTGCATGATGCTGCGGTGCAGGTGCATGCAGCCCTTGGGCAGGCCCGTAGTGCCGCTGGTGTAGGGCAGCAGCGCCAGGTCGTCTGGCCCGACCACCAGCTCCGGGGGGGCCTCCGCGCAGGCCAGGGCGTCCGTCCAGGCATGGGCCTGGCCGCCCTCCAGGGCAGGCAGCGGGTGGCGCGTGCCCAGCCACTCCCGCCAGGCCTCGGGCGGCGCATCCGTGCCCGTCACCTGCGCATCGAACGCATCCGTGAATTGCGTCACCACCAGGTGTGCCAGGCGTTCGCCCGCGGGCAGCGCGTTGCTTGCCTTGGCCATCTCCGGAGCCAGGTCGCCCGTGGTGAAGGCCACCCGGGTGTCGGGATCGGTGATGTAGTGCTTGAGTTCTTCCGCCCGGTTCATCGGGTTGACCGGCACCACCACCGCATTGGCACGCAGGATGGCGAAGTGCGCCATCACCAGTTGCGGGCAGTTCTGCATGCACAGCACCACGCGGTCGCCACGCTGCACCCCCAGGGCCACCAGTTTCGCCGCCAGGCGCTCGGCGCCTTCGAGCAGGGCGCGGTAGCTCAGCGAAGCACCAAAGAACACCAGGGCCGTCTTGTCCGGATACCGGCGGGCACTGATGGCCAGGTTGTCCCACAGCGAGGTGGACGGCAGGGTGATGGAGCGGGGCAGACGCTGGGGCCAGAACTTGTAGTGAGGGCGCATGGGTGATTCGGTTCCTTTGAACCCGCAGCCTAGAGGCCCTGCACCCGCGTGGCATTGGGGATGCCACTGATGCCGGGTCGCGCATGTGACGCCGAGGCGCCGCGCCGCGCCGCGCCGCACCGCACCGGCAGCGGACACGCAGCGGGGGCAGCTGAGGCAGCTGGGGAATGAGGAGGTCTCGGATACCATCCTTGCGAAGCCGCTTTGTTTCCCTTCCAGCAACGACGAGTTGACGCATGCTCACCGCCACTTACTACGCCCTGATGCTCCTGGTCGGATACGCCTGGTACAGGTATGGGCAGAAACTGCTCGACAAGGGCCTGCGCGACGAGAACGATGAGTTCACCAAGCCGCCTGTCGGGCCCATCGGTTTTGTGCTCATCGGCGGTGTGGCGTGTTATCTGTTGTTCGAGGCCCTGCGCGCCCTGGTGCTGGGCAAGATTCCGTGCGTCGGGAAAGGCTGCGCAGGCCAGATCTACACCTTGGCAGAGCATTCCGGCCAGTACTGGGCCAACCTGTTTTTTGTGGTGTGGATGGTGCTGGCCCTGGGCTACACGATGTACGTGGCCCTCAAGATCTGGTTCAGGGCATGAGGCCCTGCTCTCGCACCTGAAATGGCGGCAGGTGCCCGCCGGAACCGGCTCCACCGGCCCCGGCCGTCAGCTATTGACCTGCGCCCACAGCTTGTCCAGCCGCTTCACGCTCACCGGCTGGGGCGTGCGCAGCTCCTGCGCAAAGAAGCTCACGCGCAGCTCCTCCAGCAGCCAGCGCAGCTCTTGCATGCGCGCATCAACCTGCCCCTTGCGCTCGGCCACCAGGCGCCAGTAGCGCTGCTCTTGCGGGCGCAGCTCGGCCAGCTTGGCAGCGTCACGGGCGGGGTCGGCGCGGTATTTGTCCAGGCGCAGCGTGATGGCCTTGAGGTAGCGGGCATAGTGCGCCAGCTGTGTCCACGGGGCGGCCGCAATGAAGTTCTTGGGCACCAGGCGCTGCAGCTGCTGCTGCGCGTCCTGCGTGGCCTCGGGGGCGTTCTTGGTGTCCTTGATCTTGCGGGCGGCCGCCGCGTATTCGGTGAGGATGGTGGCGGCCAGGCGCGCCACTTCGTTGGCGATCAGCGTGAGGCGGCCCCGGCCCTCCTCCACGCGGCGCTTGAAGGCGAACTCGTCGGTGGGCAGCGGGTCGAGCAAGAAGGCCCGGTCCAGCGCCACGTCGATGATCTGGGTGCGCAGCTCTTCCTGCGTACCCAGCGGCATGTAGGCCACCGCCATCTTCTGCAGGTCGGGAATGTTCTTTTCCAGGTACTTGAGCGCGTCCTTGATCTGCAGAGCGAACAGACGGCGCAGGCCCGCGCGGTGTTTGGCCGCTGCCACCTCGGGCTCGTCAAACACTTCGATGGTCACGGCGTCACCGCCATCGATGAGCGCTGGGAAGCCGATCAGCGTCTGGCCCGCCTTCTTGATCTCCATCAGCTCGGGCAGCTCGCCGAACGTCCAGGTGGCGTAGCGCTGGCCTGCGGGGGCCGACGGCGTGGCGCTGGCGGGTTTCGCAGGCTGGGCGGGCCGCGCGGCACCTCTTACTCCTGATTTAATAGCTGCTTGCGCTTTACCATCAAGCGCTGGAGGCATATTTGAATCAGATTTCGCACCCTCTGCCGCCGCGCCGCCGAGCTTGAGTCCCGCCAGCGCCTGGAATGCCCCGCGCGCCTTGGCGCCCCACTCCGCTTTCAGCGCGCCCAGGTTGCGGCCATGGCCGAGCTGGCGGCCATGCTCGTCCACCACGCGGAAGTTCATGAACAGGTGCGGACTGAGCATGTCGAGCTTGAAGTCCGCCCGCTTCACATCGAGCGAGGTCTCGTCGCGCACCTGCTTGAGCAGCACATCGGTCAGGCTGCCGGTGCCAAAACGTTCGGGCGTGCCCAGCAGCTCGGCCAGGCGGGTAGCGGACTCGGGCAGTGGCACGAAGCGGCTGCGTGGGCGCTGTGGCAGGCTTTTGAGCAGCGCCTGGATCTTGTCCTTGAGCATGCCGGGCACCAGCCATTCGCAGCGCTCGTCGCTCACCTGGTTGAGCACGAAGAGCGGGATGGTCACGGTGATGCCGTCGCGCGCATCGCCGGGCTCGTGCAGGTAGCTGGCGGCGCAGTCCACGCCGCCCAGGCGCACGGTCTTGGGAAACGCGTTGCTGGTGATGCCGGCCGCCTCGTGGCGCATGAGCTCTTCGCGCGTGAGCTTGAGCAGATCGGGCTGCTGGCGGGAGGCCTCGCGGTACCAGGCCTCGAAGCCATGGCCGCTGCACACGTCGGGTGGCAGCTGCTGGTCGTAGAAGGCATAGATCAGCTCGTCGTCCACCAGCACATCCTGGCGGCGCGACTTGTGTTCGAGCTCCTCCACCTTGGCGATGAGCTTCTGGTTGGCGGCCAGGAAGGGCAGCTTGCTCTCCCAGTTGCCCCCCACCAGGGCCTCGCGGATGAAGATCTCGCGCGCGGCGTGCGGGTCGATCTTGCCGAAGTTGATGCGCCGGCCGTTGTAGACCACCAGGCCGTAGAGCGTGGCCCGTTCGAGCGCCGTGACCTCGGCCGACTTCTTCTCCCAGTGCGGGTCGAGCAGCTGCTTGCGCAGCAGGTGACCACCTACCTGCTCGATCCACTGCGGCTCGATGGCGGCGATGCCCCGCCCGAACAGGCGTGTGGTCTCCACCAGCTCGGCCGCCACGATCCAGCGGCCGGGCTTCTTGTTCAAGTGGGCGCCCGGGTGCTTGTAGAACTTGATGCCGCGCGCGCCCAGGTACCAGTCTTCCTCTTCGCTGCGCGCGCCGATGTTGCCCAGCAGCCCGGCGAGCATGGACAGGTGCAGTTGCTCGTAGCTGGCGGGCTGCGTGTTGATGGGCCACTTGTGCTCGGCGACCACGGTGAGCAGCTGCGTATGGATGTCGCGCCACTCGCGCAGGCGGCGGATGCTGATGAAGTTCTGGCGCAGCAACTGCTCGTACTGGCGGTTGCTCAGCTTGTGGGTGGGCGCCGGTGCGGTGGCACTGGCCACCGCGGGCGCGGGTGCCGCCGCGGCCACCAGCCGCTGGGCCACGGGCAGGTGGGCCTGCGACGGTGCGCGCTGGTGGGCCATGGCCTTCTGCGCGCGGGCAGAAGGCAGCGTGGGCGCCCCGCCCCGTGCCTCGTTGATCCACTTCCACAGCTTGAGGTAGCCGCTGAACTCGCTTTTCTCGTCGTCGAACTTGGCGTGCGCCTGGTCGGCCTGCTGCTGGGCTTCCATGGGCCGGTCGCGCACGTCCTGCACGCTCAGCGCGCTGGCGATCACCAGCACCTCATCGAGCGCCTTGCGGTCGCGCGCCTCGATGATCATGCGGCCCACGCGCGGGTCGAGCGGCAGGCGTGACAGCTCCACGCCCATGGGCGTGAGTTCGTTGGCCTCGTCCACCGCGCCGAGTTCGCCCAGCAGCTGGTAGCCGTCTGCAATGGCGCGGCCCGAGGGTGCTTCGATGAACGGGAACTGCACCACGTCGCCCAGGTGCAGCGACTTCATGCGCAGGATGACGCCGGCCAGCGATGACCGCAAGATTTCGGGGTCGGTGAAGCGCGGGCGGGCGTTGAAGTCCGCCTCGTCGTACAGGCGGATGCAGATGCCGTTGGCCACCCGGCCGCAGCGGCCCGCGCGCTGGTTGGCGGCCGCCTGGCTGATGGGCTCGACCAGCAGCTGCTCCACTTTGCTACGGAAAGAATAGCGTTTCACGCGCGCCGTGCCTGCGTCGATCACGTAGCGGATGCCCGGCACCGTGAGCGAGGTCTCGGCCACATTGGTCGCCAGCACCAGGCGGCGGCCGGTGTGGCCGTCGAAGATGCGGTCCTGCTCGGCCTGCGACAGGCGGGCGAACAGCGGCAGCACCTCGGCATTGCGCATCACCGGCTGGTGGGCCAGGTGTTTGCGCAGGTGGTCGGCGGCCTCGCGGATCTCGCGCTCGCCGGGCAGGAAGATCAGGATGTCACCGGCCGCATTGCCCTGCCAGAGTTCATCCACGCCATCGGCGATGGCTTCGTTGAGGCCGTAGTCGCGCGTGTCCTCGAACGGCCGCCAGCGCTGCTCCACCGGAAAGGTGCGGCCGGAGACATAAATGATCGGCGCCGGCCCCTTGGCCGACTCGAAGTGCTTGGCAAACCGGTCCGCATCGATGGTCGCCGAGGTCACCACCACCTTGAGGTCCGGCCGGCGCGGCAGGATCTGGCGGATGTAGCCCAGCAGGAAGTCGATGTTCAGGCTGCGCTCGTGCGCCTCGTCGATGATGATGGTGTCGTAGGCCTTGAGCAGCGGGTCGGTCTGCGTCTCGGCCAGCAGGATGCCGTCCGTCATCAGCTTGACCGAGGCGTCGCGCGAGAGCCGGTCCTGGAAGCGCACCTTGAAACCCACCACGTCGCCCAGCGGCGTTTGCAGCTCTTCGGCGATGCGCTTGGCCACGCTGCTGGCCGCGATGCGGCGCGGCTGGGTATGGCCGATCAACTGGCCCTTCTGGCCTGCGGGCGCATTGCACTTGCCCCGGCCCAGGGCCAGCGCGATCTTGGGCAGCTGCGTGGTCTTGCCCGAGCCGGTTTCGCCGCAGACGATGACGACCTGGTGCTTCTCGATGGCCTCCATGATCTCGTCGCGCTTGCCAGATACGGGCAACGATTCGGGAAAGGTGATGCGCAGCGGCGCGGTTCGCGGGGCGGATCGGGGGGGAGTGGGAGGCGCGGATTCGGTCATGAAGCCACGCATTATCCGAGGCGGACGTTGGCCCCGTGCAACACAGGCCATGCGCGCGGCCAAACGGAGCACCCCGCGCTTCCTCCCTTGCGCGGTCTTTTGTCAAACGCCACTTTTTGGTGCCGGGGATTTCAGTATGTAATACCCCGGTTCCGCCCCGAAGATGTCTGCGTGGCGGGTGCCCTCCGGAATGACCGCATGCTCCCGCAGACATCTGCCCCGAATTTTTCCGCCCGCGACAGCGCCACCCCACCGCCCTCCTCGCGCCGCGACTGGCTCGCATGGGCCGGCACCGCAGCCCTGGGCCCCCTGCTGCCGGCCTGCGGGGGCACCGGCAACCCCGGCCCCGCGATGTCGGCCACCATGGCCTGGGGCCGCAACGAAATACGCCAGGCCATGCTGCGCAGCGATGCGCGGGCCGCTTCCGTCGCGCTGCTGCACGGCGACCGCCTCGTCTGGCAAGAGGCGTTCGGGGTGCTGGACGACACGTCCGCCACCCCGGCAACGCCCGACACGCGCTTCAATGTCGGCTCCGTCAGCAAGGTGCTCGCGGCGCTGGCCGTCATGGTGCTGGTGGACCGCCAGCTCGTGCAGCTCGACGCCCCCGTGGTGCGCTATCTGCCCCGGTTCACGATGCTGTCGGAAGACTACCGCGACATCACCGTCCGCCACCTGCTGAGCCATGCCTCCGGGCTGCCGGGCACCCACGCGCACAACATGTTTTCCTTTGCGCCGCTGTCAGGCTATGCGGCGGGGCTGGAGGCGGCGCTGGCCGGCGTGCACCTCAAACATGCGCCCGGGGCGCTGGCGACCTACTGCAACGACGGCTTCACGCTGGTCGAGCGCATCGTGCTCGCGGTCACCGGGCAAAGCTACCCGGCATTCGTGCAATCGGTCCTCTTCAACCCGCTGGCCATGGCCCGCTCGGGCTACACGCTGCTGCCCCTGCCCGAAGGCAGCTTCGCCCATGGGTACATCCACAAGGTGCGCCAGGGCCAGGAGTTCGTGATGGGCTACGCCACCGGCGGGCTGTGCACCACGCCGGGCGACATGATGAAGCTCGCCGCGATGCTCCTGCAGGGCGGTGAATACGACGGCCGGCGCATCGTCTCGAAAGCCGCCGTGCTGGAAATGGGCCGCGACCAGGGCCAGGGCACGCACCTTCACCTCACGCCAGACTGGCACGCCGGCCTGGGGTGGGACAGCACGCGGCATCAGGGCCTGGGCGCCGCGGGCGTCCTCGCATGGCAAAAGAGCGGCAGCACGATGTTCTACGCCAGCGACTTCCACGTGCTGCCGCAGGCGGGCCTGGCCCTGCTGCTCACGGGCAGCGCCTCCAGCTTCAAGCCCGGGCCCATCGCCGAGGGCATTCTGCTGCGCGCGCTGCAGGAAACCGGCCAGCTCCCTGCGCTGCCGCCCAAGGTGTCCACCGCCGCCCCCGCGCTGGCCACCTCGTCGTCCAGCGCGGTCGATGCGGTGCTCGGCATCTATGGCCGCTCCTCGAAACCCCTGAAAGTCCTCTCGCCCGACAGCCAGCAGATCGACTTGTGGATCTGGTCCGCGCCGGCGAAGGACTGGGCACCGCTGTGCACGGGGCTTCGCCCGCGCAGCGACGGGTGGTGGTGGTCGGATGCCCAGCCCCGCACCCACTACCGCTGGGAGATGGCCGACGGCCGCCGCTACCTGCTTTCGCGCGAGCCCGCCACGGCGGGACACTACTGGGTCACCATGCCCGTGGGCCAGCAGATGCCGCGCGCCGCCGCCGCGCTCCCTGCGCAGTGGATATCGCGGCTGGACAGCACCTGGCTGCTCGCGAACGAAGCGTCCGAATCCATTCCGCTGGCCCTGGGTGTGGGGGCGGCCGCCCTGCGCGAGCTGCCCGAGCTTCCCGGCTACCTCTTCTGGGACGACAGCCAGTTCCTGCTGCCCCTGTCGCCGGACCGCGCCGGCATGGCGGTGCAGGTGCCGCTCAACGACGGCCGCGATCTGGTGGAGCTGGTCGTGGAAACCCGCGACAAGGAGGAATGGATGCACGCCGCCGGCTGGGCCTACCGCCGGCAGGGCTGAGCGCCGGCCCTGCCCGCCCCGCAGCCACCGCAGCACACAGGCGCAGGGCACGGGCTGCCCGGTACTGTTCCTTTCACACGACAAATGCAGCCGTTCGCGGCCCCTTGCGCTTGCCAAGCCCCGGGGGCCTCGCCACAATTCGCGCTTCTTTCTTTCAGGCATGTGCCCGCCGCCACGGCAGCCCCTGAAAACACTGGAGGTCACCGCTATGTTTGTTCCCTTGTCCGCTCCCGCCTGACCACCGTCCACCGCCCCGGCTGGACTGTGTGCGCACGCACTGTCCAGCCTTGGCCCCCGGCGCCCCCACGCGCTCCGCAAGCCCTGGCTCCATTGCCGGGGTTTTTTGTTTGTGGAGTGCACATGAGTGCCAAAAAATTGTCCCGGGCCTATGCCCAGGGTGAGATCAAGAAGCTGCGCCGCATGAAGCAGCCCCTGGTCGTAGTTCTCGAGTCCTCGGGCCCGCCCCGAAATCCCGTGGCCACCGCACTGGCCCGGCGCAGCCTGTCGAGCGCGGCAGGCAAGCACATCCGAGCCCGCGGGGCCCAGCGCCGCGCGGACAACGTCGCCCTGCGCAAGGCGATCCAGACATCCCGCTTCACCGAAAGCGACTGATGCGACACAACGATTGAAAACCATGGACCTTTCCACCCTTTCCGAAGACACGCCGCACAAGCGGCCCGCTCCGCCCATCGCGCAGCGGGAGCTGCTGGCCCAGCGCCAGCAGGCGCTGGCGCTGGCCGCAGCGCAGCTCAAGGCCGAGCTGTTTGGCATCGACGACGTGATCGACCGCGTGGTCGACGCCATCCGCGCCTGGTACGTGCTGCCCCAGCTCATCACCCGGCCCGTGATCGTGTGCCTGTGGGGCCTGACCGGCACGGGCAAGACGCAGCTCACGAGGCGCCTGGCGCAGCTGCTGGGCTTCTACGACCGCTTCGTGGAGGTGCAGATGGACGGCTTCAGCCACGGCGCGAGCTACCGCAGCTCGTCCATCTCGGGCATGCTCGCGGACTCCGGCATCCACGAGGGCGCGCCGGGCATGCTGGTGCTGGACGAGTTCCAGCGCTTTCGCACGGTGGACACCAAAGGCGCCGACGTGAAGGTGGAGCGCTACCAGGACGTGTGGACGCTGCTGTCCGACGGGCGCCTGCCGCCCGCGCTGAGCGCCCTCACCAACATCGAACGCAAGCTGGCCGACGCGCATTACGAAGCCGAACGCGCCGACGACAACGAGGACGAGCGCGCCGGCAAGAAGCCCTACCGCTTCCAGCTCGACGCCTGGGATGCCCAGGAGCTCAAGCGCATGCTCAAGCTCTCGGAGCCCCTGGCCGAGATCATGCAGTGGCCGCCCGCGCAGGTGCAGGCGCTGTTCACGCGGTTCCAGCAGTCGCTGTCGTCCTGGGAGACCGACTACAGCAAGCTGCTGGTGTTCGTCTGCGGCAACCTCGACGAGATGTACCACGAGACCGCGCAGCGCGTGGAAGACTGCGACACCGACGCCGACATCTTCCACCGCCTCACGCGCAAGCTCTCGCTCATCGACGTGAAGAAGGCCCTGAGCGAACGCTTCAAGCCCGAGCAGATCGCCCGGCTGGGCAACGAGCACGTGATCTACCCCTCGTTCAACAAGGCCACCTACGAGCAGCTCATCCGCAACCTGTGCGCGCGGTACTGCGACGACATCGCCGCACAGTGCGGCGTGCGCTTTGCCATCGGGCAGGACGTGCTGGACGAGCTGTATGCCAACGCGGTGTTTCCGGCGCAGGGCACGCGGCCGCTGTTCTCGTCGGTGCACGCGATCCTGAGCGCCAACCTGGTCAACGCCGCGCTGTGGGCGCTGGAGCAGCAGCTGCCCCTGGCACAGGACGTCGCCATCACGCTGGCGGCCGACAAGCGCCACCTGGTGGTGCGCGGCCTCGGCGGCCAGGGCGAGGCGCGGCAGGCGCAGTTTGCGGTGGCGCTGGAGCTCAACCGCCTCAAGCAGCGCGCCAATGCCGACTTCCGCGCCCTGCTGGCGGTGCACGAAGCCGGCCACGGACTGGTGTACTGCCTGCTGTTCGGCCAGGCCCCGCAGGAGGTAAAGATCAACATCGCCTCGTTCGAGGGCGGCTACAACAGCTTCGCGGGCCTGAAGGTCACCACGCGGCAGAACGCGCTCGACATGATGTGCGTGGGCCTGGCGGGCCGGGTGGCCGAGGAGCTGGTGTTTGGCGAAATGGCCTGCACGACCGGCGCCGAGCAGGACTACAAGCAGGTCACGGCCGAAGCGGCGCGTTTCATCCGCCACCACGGCTTTGGCACGCGCCTGTCCCGCACCGACGTGACGGTGGAGCTGGACAACCACCTCAACACCGACGTGGAACCCAGCAATGCGGCCATCGAGCAACTGCTGCAGTCCCAGTACCAGCGCGCCAGCGCCCTGCTGCGCCAGCACCGGGAGGCCCTCACCCGCCTGGTGGAGGCCCTGCTGGACCACGGCATGATCGCCCAGCCCGAGATGCAGACGCTGATGGCCCGAAGTGGCGTCGCCATTGCGGTGGCAGCCCACACAGGGCCCGACGAAGCCCTGATCCTGGAGCCCTTCGCGGCCCGGCTGGCCGCGTTTCGGCAACAAACCGGGAGCCAACCCGCACCTGCCCCGGACAGCGAAAGCCCTGCATGCTTATGATGCGCGACTTGGCGGCCGCACGCGGCCGCCCGCCGTTGCCGGTTTTCCCCTCGCTCCAAGGCCACCCCACCGCCCTCCACCGCCCATGTCCGCCGTTTTCAACTTCACCTTCGTCCCCTGGTTCCGCTCGGTGGCGCCCTACATCCACAAGTTCCGCAACCAGACCTTCGTGATCGGGCTCACGGGCGAAGGCATCGCGGCGGGCAAGCTGCACAACATCGCGCAGGATCTGGCGCTGATCCAGGCCATGGGCGTGCGCATCGTGCTGGTGCACGGGTTTCGCCCGCAGGTGAACGAGCAGCTCGCGGCCAAGGGCCATGCGGCGAAATACTCGCACGGCATCCGCATCACGGATTCGGTGGCGCTGGACTGCGCGCAGGAAGCCGCGGGCCAGCTGCGCTACGAGATCGAGGCCGCGTTCAGCCAGGGCCTGCCCAACACGCCCATGGCGGGCGCCACGGTGCGGGTGATCTCGGGCAACTTCCTCACGGCGCGGCCCGTGGGCATCGTGGACGGCGTGGACTTCCAGCACTCGGGCCTGGTGCGCAAGGTGGACGTGGCCGGCATCCAGCGCACGCTGGACATGGGCGCGCTGGTGCTGCTCTCGCCGTTCGGCTTCTCGCCCACGGGCGAGGCCTTCAACCTGAGCATGGAAGAAGTGGCCACCAGCGTGGCCATCGAGCTGCGCGCCGACAAGCTGATCTTCCTGACCGAGGTGCCGGGCATCCGCATGCTGCCCGGCGAACCCGAGAGCGAGGACAACCCCATCGACACCGAGCTGCCCCTGGCCGCCGCGCAGGCCCTGCTGGCCACGCTGCCCACCGCGCAGACGCCCACCGACACGGGCTTCTATCTGCAGCACTGCGTGAAGGCCTGCAAGGCCGGGGTGGAGCGCAGCCACATCCTGCCATTCGCGGTGGATGGCTCGCTGCTGCTGGAGGTGTACGTGCACGACGGCATCGGCACCATGGTGATCGACGAGAAGCTCGAAGAGCTGCGCGAAGCCACCATCGACGACGTGGGCGGCATCCTGCAGCTGATCGAGCCGTTCGAGAAGGACGGTACCCTCGTCAAGCGCGACCGCACCGAGATCGAGCGCGACATCGCCAGCTACACCATCATCGAGCACGACGGCGTGATCTTCGGCTGCGCGGCGCTCTACCCCTACCCCGAGGCCAAGACGGCCGAGATGGCCGCGGTGACCGTGTCCCCGCAAAGCCAGGGCACGGGCGACGGCGAGAAGCTGCTCAAGCGCATCGAGCAGCGCGCGCGCCTGCAGGGGCTGGACAGCATCTTCGTGCTGACCACCCGCACCATGCACTGGTTCATCAAGCGCGGCTTCCAGCCCGTGGACCCGGACTGGCTGCCCGACGCGCGCAAGCGCAAGTACAACTGGGACCGCCGCAGCCAGGTGCTGGTCAAGAGGCTCTGAGTGTTTCGCGCGCCGCCGCCACGGCGCGCGCCACCTGCGCAATGGCCGCGTCGCGCTGCTGCGGCGCGGCGGCGGACCGCGTGAGGTAGCAGGTCACCAGTACCGGCGCGCCGCCGCCCGGGGGCCACAACACGCCGATGTCGTTGGCCGTGCCGCTGTCGCCGGCCGTGCCCGTCTTGTCGCCCACCTTCCAGCCCGGCACGCCGGCGCGCAGGCGCTGGTCGCCGGTGCTCGTCTCCACCAGCCAGCGCTGCAGCCAGGCGCGCGACGCCGGTGTGAGCACATCGCCCAGCACCAGTTTCTGCAGGGTCTGCAGCATGGCCAGCGGCGTGGTGGTGTCGCGCGGGTCACCCACCTTGGCTTCGTTCAGCGTGGGCTCGGTGCGGTCCAGGCGCGTGGTGGTGTCGCCCAGCGAGCGCACGAAGGCGGTGAACCCGGCCGGCCCGCCATGGCGCGCCAGCAGCACGTTGGCGGCGGTGTTGTCGCTCAGGCTCACGGTGGCGGCGCAGAGTTCGCCCACCGTGAGGCCCCCGCCGTCGCCCGCGCGCGGGCCGCTCGCGGGCGAATGCGCGATGACGGCCTCGCGGCCGTAGTGCAGGCGGTGGTCCAGCCGCTCCTTGCCCTGGTCCACCAGCGCCAGCATCCAGCCCGCCAGCACCGCCTTGAAGGTGCTGGCCATGGCAAAACGCTCGTCCTGGCGCCAGCCCAGCGCCAGGCCCGAGCCGGTGTCCAGCATGGCCACGCCCAGGCGGCCCTCGGCGGCGCGTTCGATGCCGGCCAGCGTGTCATTCCACTGGCGGGCCGTGGTGCCGCGGTCCGCCGCGGTGCCGGCGGCGGCGCAGCCCCAGATAGGCAGGGCGGTGGCAGCCATCAAACCCAAGGAAAACTGTCGTCTTTGCATAAGAGATGGAGGGGTGAGTTGAAGCAAGGACCGAACGATACGGTGATACAGCCCCCAGCACCATCGACAATAATTGCCGCCAGCCCCCAGAAAAACTTATGCATCTTCCGCTCAATGCCCTGCGCGCGTTCGAAGCCTCGGCGCGCCACCTGAACCTCACGCGGGCGGCCGAGGAACTGCACGTCACCCAGACCGCCGTGAGCCAGCACATCCGCAAGCTCGAAGACCGCCTGGGCAAGCCGCTGTTCCGCCGCCTGCCGCGCGGCCTGGCGTTGACGGACGAGGGGCAGGCGCTGCTGCCGGTGGTGGTGGAATCGTTCGCCAGCCTGGAACGTGCGCTGGAAAAGCTGGGCGACACCCGCCCGCGCGAGGTGCTGACCGTGGGCGCCGTGGGCACCTTTGCCGTGGGCTGGCTGCTGCCCCGGCTGCGCGACTTCCAGCAGGCCTGCCCCTTTGTAGATCTGCGCCTGCTCACGCACAACAACCGGGTGGACATGGCGGGCGAAGGGCTGGACTGCGCGATCCGCTTTGGCGACGGCGCCTGGCATGGCACGCATGCCGAACGCATCATGGACGCGCCCATGTCCGTGATGTGTTCGCCCGCGCTGGCCCACGGCCTGCGCACGGCGGCCGACCTGGCACGGCAACCACTGCTGCGCAGTTACCGCACCGATGAATGGGCGGCGTGGTTCGAGGCCGCGGGCGCCCCCTGCCCCGTGGTGCGCGGCGCGGTGTTCGACTCGTCCCTCACCCTGGCGGAAGCAGCGGCACAGGGCGCGGGCATGGCGCTGCTGCCGGTGCGCATGTTCACGCGCGAACTGCAGCAAGGCCGCCTGGTGCGGCCCTTTGCGCAAGAACTGCACCGGGGCGCCTACTGGCTCACGCGGCTGCAGTCGCGCCCGGCCACGGACGCCCTGCTGGCGTTCAGCGACTGGCTCCGGGCCCAGGCCCGCATGGCGGCGGAAGAAATATGAAGGAAATTGGCTTCCAGCGCTTGTTCATCAAGCGCTAGCAGCTATCACAACAATAGCAGATGCATCCCGTCAGGCAACACGCCTGCGGGGCCCCACGGCCACCATCAGCGCCGCCGCCAGCACCAGCGCGCCGCTCAGGATGTACAGGCTCAGGCTGAAGCTCCCCGTGGCCGACTTGATGGCACCCACCATCACCGGCGCCACCACGCCCGCCGTGCCGCCCAGCGTGGTGATGAGCGCAATGCCCATCGCCGCGGCGTCCTTGGCCAGCAGGCTGGCGGGCACCGCCCACAGCACCGCGAAGGCGCTGGACACCCCCATGGCCGACAGCGACAGGCAGGCCACGGCCGCCCAGGGGCTGTGCATGAACAGGGTCGTCAGCGACAACCCCACGGCCCCGAGCACCGCGCCCACCGCGAAGTGCCAGCGCCGCTCCTGCGTGCGATCCGAATGCCGCGCCACCACCAGCGTGGCAGCGATGCCCAGCGCCGCCGGGACCACCGAGTAGAACCCGATCTGCAGCACCGACAGCCCCATGGACTGCAGCAGGGTGGGCTGCCAGAACGACATGGCGTAGATACCCAGGATCACCAGGAACGAGATGAACCCCAGCAGCCACACCTGCGGGTTGCGCAATGCGCTGCCAAAGGACTGCGGGGCGCCGCCACCGATGGCTTGCTCCTGCGCCAGATCGCGCCGCACCTGGGCTTTTTCTTGCGATGTGAGCCAGCCAGCCTCCTCGGGGCGGTTGTCGAGCCAGCGATAGGCCAGCACGCCCAGCAACACGCACGGCAAGCCCTCCACCACGAAGAGCCACTGCCAGCCGCGCAGGGACAGGGCGCCATCCAGGTACGTCATGGTCAGCCCCGCCAGCGGGCCCGCCACGATGGGTGCCGCCCCGTAGGCCATGAAGAACAGCGCCGTGGCCCGCGCACGCTGCTGCGCCGGGAACCACAGCGTGAGGTAGAACAGCACGCCGGGCGCAAAGCCTGCCTCGAAAACCCCCACCAGGAACCGCAGCACATAGAACTGCGTGGGCGTGGTGACGAACAAGGTGGCCGCCGATGCCAGACCCCACAGCGCCATGATGCGCAGCAGCGTGGCCCGCATGCCCACGCGCGCCAGCATCACATTGCTGGGGATCTCGAACAGCGCGTAGCCGATGAAGAACACCCCGGCCCCGAGGCCGAAGACCGCATCGCCGAAGCCCAGGTCGGCCTTCATCTGCAGCTGCGCGTAGCCGATGTTGGTGCGGTCCAGGTAGTTGAAGATGTAGCAGACAAACAGCAGCGGTATGAGCCGCCAGCTGATCTTGCGGTAGAGCGCGTGGGTGCCGGTGTCATCGGTGGCAGCGGATGCCGCCGCAGCCGCGCCATAGGTGGCCGTGTTCATGGGTTGTCTCCTGGGTTTGTTCTTGTCGCGTGGTGCACCTGCAGTGCACAGGCGTCACACGCGCTGCAGCTGTCCCGATTCGGTGGTGCCCCAGAGGTGGCCCGTGGGCGCGCCCGGAAACAGCCAGTGCGGCGAACATTCGCTCGACGGCACCACATTGCTGAAGCCGTGCGACGCCGAGGTGCCCGCGATGGTCTTCTCCAGCACCATCGAGAGGTACTGGTCGTTGCTGTTTTCCTGGGTGTTGCCGTTCAGGACCACCTCGGCCCCGGTCGCCTTGGCGAAGCGGCGGATGGCGTTGTGGCGCGAGACCTCGGGCGCCCAGCTGTCGGCCGAGACACCGTTTTCGCTGCTCACGCGCAGGCCGTCCGGCACGCGGTACACCAGCGAATGGTTGCCCTCGGTGTGCCCCGGCGTGTGCACCAGCGCCACGCCCCGGCCCAGCTGTACGCTGCCGTCGAATGGCACGATGCGGTCGCCGGCCACGCCGCGCAGGCCATCGGGGCAGTACCAGTCGGCCTGGGTGGGCAAGAGGCCCGCCACGCTCGCCAGCTCCTGCCGGTGCACCAGCAGGCGCGCGTTGGGCAGCAGGCCGGGCCCGCCGTCCGTGCCCAGCCAGCGCCGCAGGTTCTGCGTGTGCAGGTGGTCGTAGGTGATGTAGTCGATGCGCTCGGGCGCCACGCCCACGCTGGCCAGGGCATCCAGCACGGTGCCGTGGATGGGCGCGATGGTGCCGTGCAGGAAGGCCGGTGTCTGCTCGCTCAGGCGGCGGAAGTACGGCGTGTCGCGCCCCGTCTCGTGGTCTGCCGGCGTGAACAGCAGGTGGCGCAGCTGCCCCCCGAAGTCCTCGAACTGGATGAGCACCGTGCGCGCCAGCAGATGCACCATGTGCGGCTTGAGCAGCTGCTGCGAATACACGCCGCTGAACGCATACCAGGCCGGATAGGGAATGCGCAGCAGGTCGAAGCTGCGGGCGTAGCGCACGGCCGGCTCGTCGAGGAACCACTCGCGGAACTGCGCGCCGCTGCGGCGCAGCGCACGCAGGCGGTCCTGTGGCGACGCCGCGCTGCGGGCGCCGTCGAAGTCCGTGACCGCCGCCAGGGCGGAAGGGGCGTTGTCTCTTTTCATGGAGTTCTCCTGGAGAAATGGGCAGATCAGTAGAGCGAACGCCCGCCCGAGATGTCGAACACCGCGCCGGTGCTGAACGAGCAGTCGGCCGAGGCCAGCCAGGCCGCCATCGCGGCCACTTCATCGGGCAACACGAAGCGGCCCATGGGCACGCGCGCGAGCAGGCTCTGGCGCAGCGCGGCCTGGTGCTCGGCCGGTACGGCGTCGAACACCGCCGTGTCGGCCGCCGAGGGCGTGATGGCATTGACCAGGATGCCCGGCCCCGCCAGCTCCTTGCCCAGCGACTTGGTGAGCGCGATGAGCCCGGCCTTGGACGCGGAGTACGCCGCGTTCAGGCCGTTGCCCTCCTTGCCCGCCACCGAGGCGATGTTGACGATGCGCCGCCCCAGGCCGGGCGGCTGCTCACCTGCCAGGCCCCGCAGCATGCGCGGCACCACGGCCCGGCAGCACAGAAAGGCGCCCGTGAGATTCACCTCCATCACCTGGCGCCACTGCGCCGGGGTGTGTTCCCACAACGGGGCCAGCGGCCCCAGCACCCCGGCGTTGTTCACCAGCACGGTGATGGGCCCGAGCGCCGCCTCGCTGGCCTGCGCGGCCGACTCGACATCGGCCTCCTGGGCCACATCCACCCGGGCCGTGTGGATGCGGCCGGCGGCATCCAGCGCGGCACTGGCGGCCTGGAGCGCACGGGCGTCGCGGTCCCACAGGGACACACGGGCGCCATCGGCCAGGAAGCGCCGGGCAATGGCCAGGCCGATGCCCTGGGCACCCCCCGTGATGACGGCATGGTGCCCCGCCAGCCCGGCGCTCATGCGGCCGCCGCGGCGGCGGGTTCGGCCTGGCGCGGGGCGGCCGCGGGCGCGCTGGTGGGCCCGGCCGCCAGCAGCGAACCCACAATGGCCGGCAGCTGCGCAGGCGGCACGCCGGCCAGCAACTGGCGCAGCATGGTCATCGAGTCGAAGTACACGCGCTCGCAGACCAGGCGCTCGCCCTCGAAGATGAAGAGCGCGATCATGCGGCAGCGGAAGCTGTTGCCCGTGGGCGGCAGGTTGCCCAGCGGCCCCTGGTGGGTGCCCAGCAGCCAGAACTCCACGATCACCGCGTCGTCGGTGTGGCGCAGCTGGATGATCTCGTGCCGCTGGTCCGGGAAGGCCTTGCGCGAAGCCAGGTAGTAGGCACGCACCGCATCGTTGCCGTCGTGCACCTCACCGGTGGGAATCAGTTCGTAGTGCGGGTGCGGAAAGGTGTCCAGCACCGCGTCGAAGTCCTGGCGGGTCTCGTCGGCAAAATGGTCCAGCACGGTTTTCTCGCGCAGGGCCTGCAGGGCGGTGCGTGGGGTGGCGGGGATGCTGGAGGTGGAGGGGGTGGAGGTCATCGCGGATCGTCTTTCAGATAGAGGGTTCGGGTCAGGGCGCTGCGCTTGTTTTCTTGCGCCCTGCGCTGCTCAGCCACCGACTATCCGCAGCCGGCGTTGTGCAGACTGTCCGTTGTTGGCAATTGCGGCCCCGGACAAACCCGCACAGGCCTTCCACCCGGGCGCCGCATGCGGTACACCGTGCCACCCGCCCCGCCCGCCTCCTTCCTGCTCGCGCTCCACCCGTACGCACGCGCCCTACCGCCCGCCATCGCCCCATGCCCCCCCTGCGCACGCCCCCGCCCCGCTCCCCCACCGTGTCCCCCGACACACCCCATGCGCTGACCGCGCCCGACGCCGCCGACCGCCTGCGCCTGCCGGACGATGTGCAGCAGCAACTGCTGCGGGTGGCGCACCACAAGCAGCTGCAGCGCGGCGATTCGCTGTTCCTCAAGGGCTCGGCGCCCGATGCGCTGTTCGGCGTGGTCAGCGGCTCGCTGCGCGTGAGCGTGGTGGCCCCGGGCGGGCGCGAGGCCGTGATCGCCGTGCTGGAGCCCGGCCACTGGTTCGGCGAGGTCTCCCTTTTCGTGGGCCGTGAGCGCGTGTACGACACCTGCGCGGCCGATACCACCGAGATCGCGGTGGTCTATGCCGACGACTTCCACCACCTGGTGAACACGCAGCCTCAGGTGCACATGGCGTTGACCAGGCTGGTGTGCATGCGGCTGCGCCAGGCGCTGGCGTGGATCGACGACGCCATCCTGCAGCCGCTGCCCGTGCGGCTGGCGCACCGGCTGCTGACGCTGGACGCGCGGCCCGAGGCTTCAGCCGGGGTGACCACGCTGGCGGTGTCGCAGGAAGACCTGGCCTTCATGCTGGGGGTGTCACGGCAGAGCGTGAACCGGCAGTTGAAGCTGTGGGAAGACGAGGGAATCCTGCGGGTGGGGTACCGGGTGGTGGAGGTGATGGATCGGGGGAGGCTGGAGGGGTGTGTGCGGGATGGGGTGTGATTTGATCAAAATGGGCCGTGTGCGCTTATATAGAAAGCGCCAGCCGCTATTGTTTTTATAGTAATTACTGCTTCTGATCGAAGGGCGGAGGCCGGGGTGTGCGCCCGGCCCCCGCCCCCAACACAAGCACAGCACAACAACAGCACAAGCTATCAACAGCAGCTAGCAACCCCAGCTACACAAACCCCAATGCCCCCACATCCACCCCATCCACCTGCCCCGCTTCCAGAAACTCCTGTCCATACCGCAGATACACCCCCTCGCGCACGAACACCTCGAACAGGTCTGGGTCGATGTGCCCGTTGTCCCGCATCCGGCACATGATGGCCAGCGCCTCTGACAAAGTCATCCCGCTCTTGTACGGCCGGTCCGCCGCCGTCAGGGCCTCGAAGATGTCGGCGATGCCCATCATGCGGGCCTGCAGCGACATCTGCTCGCGCGTGAGGCCGCGCGGGTAGCCCTTGCCGTCCATGCGCTCGTGGTGGCCGCCCGCGTACTCGGGCACGTTCTTGAGGTGGCGCGGCCAGGGCAGCGTCTCCAGCATCTTGATGGTGGCGACGATGTGGTAGTTGATGGTGTCGCGCTCGGCCTGGGTCAGCGTGCCCGCGCGGATGGTGAGGTTCTCCACCTCCTCGGCCGTCAAGAAGCTCGTCTGCACGCCCTGCGGGTTGCGCCAGTGGCGCATGGCGGCGATGTCGCGCACGCGCTGCTGGTCCTCGGGCCGCATGGCCTCGGTGCCGGTGTTGCAGCGGCGCAGGAAGTCGCGGTCTTCTTCCAGCGCCTGGATCTCGTGCTGCAGGGCCTGCAGCTCCTGGCCCTCGGCCCGCGCATCCACCACGGGGCGCAGCGCCAGCTGGCGGCGCAGCGCGGCCAGTTCCGCATCGCGCTTGAGCACCTCGAAGCGCGTGTCTACCAGGCCGATGCGGTCGTAGATCGTCTGCAGCTTGGTGGCCTTGTCCACCACGTGCACGGGCGTGGTGATCTTGCCGCAGTCGTGCAGCAGGCCGGCCATCTTGAGCTCGTAGCGGTCGCGCTCGCTCATGCGAAAGCTCGCCAGCGGCCCCTGCCGTGTGGCGTTGACCGCATCGGCCAGCATCAGCGTGAGGGCCGGCACGCGCTGGCAGTGGCCGCCGGTGTAGGGCGATTTTTCGTCGATGGCCAGGTTGATGAGGTTCACGAACGACTCGAACAGGCGTTCGAGCTGCGAGATGAGCAGCCGGTTCGTGAGCGCGATCGCGGCCTGCGAGGCCAGCGACTCGGCCAGGCCCTGGTCGGCCTCGGAAAAGGTCGTGACCGCGCCCGTCTCCTGGTCGCGGGGGTTGATGAGCTGCAGCACGCCGATGAGCTCATGGTCGTGGTTCTTCATCGGCACGGTGAGGAACGACTGCGAGTGATAGCCCGTGCGCGCATCGAAGGCGCGCGTGCCCGAGAAGTCGAAGCCCTGGGCACTGTAGGCATCGGCGATGTTCACGGTGCGGTCGTGGATGGCGGCGTGCGCCGCCACGAGCGAATCATTGGGCGAGCCATCGGCGTTGCGCAGCGGCAGGTGCGGAAAATCGATGGGCTTGCCCGTGGTGCCGCCCAGGCGGATGCCCAGCGAATCC
Source organism: Acidovorax sp. GW821-FHT10E04 (assembly GCF_059415185.1). Taxonomy (NCBI): domain Bacteria; kingdom Pseudomonadati; phylum Pseudomonadota; class Betaproteobacteria; order Burkholderiales; family Comamonadaceae; genus Acidovorax; species Acidovorax sp. GW821-FHT10E04. The sequence goes on along the minus strand of NZ_JBWKMT010000001.1, from coordinate 391,167 downwards.
GTGCGCAGGATCTCGAACTTGAGCGCCGACTGGTCCTCGGTCACGCTGTAGAGCGTGCCGCCATCGGCGCCGGTGATGGCCTTGGCCGCCTCCAGGATGTTCTCCAGCAGCCGGTCGATGTCCCGCTCGCGCGAGAGCGCGGCGCCGATGCCGTTGAGCTGCTCCAGCCGGCGAAACAGGTTGACTGTGGATTCCTTGCCCATAAAACCACCTTGGGTGCAGCGTTGGCGACCGCTCATCGTAACGAAAAGTGACGGCTATCATCGACCTTCTGTTTCCCGCTTTCCCATTTCTTGTGCACTCGGTCACACCCCGCTTTCTCACCGTCGCCCTCTACCAGTTTGTCGATCTGCCCGACTGCGCCGCGCTGCGCGCGCCGCTGCAGGCCCTGTGCGACGAGCCTGGCGTGCGCGGCATGCTGCTGCTGGCGCCCGAGGGCATCAACGGCACCATCGCGGGCGAGCCAGCCGATGTGCTGGCCGTGCTGGCCTGGCTGCGCAGCGATCCGCGCTTTGCAGCACTGCAGCACAAGGAGGCGCACGCGCAGCGCATGCCGTTCTACCGCATGCGCGTGCGGCTCAAGCGCGAGATCGTCACCCTGGGCGTACCGGGCCTGAACCCGGCCCGCAACGCGGGCACGTACGTGAAACCCGAGGACTGGAACGCGCTCATCGACGACCCCGGCGTGGTGGTGGTGGACACACGCAACGACTATGAGGTGGGCATCGGCACGTTCGAGCGCGCCGTCAACCCGCACACCAGGAGCTTTGCGGAGTTTCCGGCCTGGGTGGCCGCGCAATCGGGGCCCGGCGGCGTGCTGGCGGGCAAACCCCGCGTGGCCATGTTCTGCACGGGCGGCATCCGCTGCGAAAAATCCACCGCGTTCCTCAAATCGCAGGGGTTCGAGGAGGTCTTCCACCTCGAAGGCGGCATCCTCAAGTACCTGGAGACCGTGCCCGAGGAAACCAGCCGCTGGCATGGCGACTGTTTTGTGTTCGACGAGCGCGTGTCGGTGGGCCACGGCCTGGTGCCCGGGCACCACCAGCTGTGCCGCTCGTGCCGCATGCCCCTGGGCGCGGCGGAGCTGCAGTCGCCGCACTACGTGGCGGGCGTGAGCTGCCCCTATTGCCACGGCACCCGCACGCCCGAGCAGGAACGCGCCCTGGCCGAGCGCGAGCGGCAGATGCAGCTGGCCGCCCGGCGCGGCCAGGAACACATCGGCGCGCGCCAGCCCGGCACGCCAGTGCGCGTGCACGGCGGAGCCCCGGAAGGCGCCCCCCAAAAGGACGACACCGCGTGAGCACCGCCACCGCCCTGCCCGTTCTGTATTCGTTCCGCCGCTGTCCCTATGCGATGCGCGCCCGGCTGGCCCTGGCCGTGAGCGGCCAGGACTGCGAACTGCGCGAGGTGGTGCTCAAGAACAAGCCCCAGGGCCTGCTGCAGGCCTCGCCCAAGGGCACCGTGCCGGTGCTCATCCTGCCCGATGGCCGCGTGCTGGAGCAGAGCCTGGACATCATGCTGTGGGCGCTGCAGCAGCACGACCCCCAAGGCTGGCTCGCGCCCGCCGGGGGCACGGTGCCAGAGATGCTGGCGCTGATTGCCGAATGCGACGGCCCCTTCAAGCAGGCCCTGGACCGCTGCAAGTACCCCAGCCGCCACCCGGGTGCGGACATCGGGGCCGAACGCGCGGCGGCCACCGCCTGGCTGGGCACGCTGGATGCGCGCCTGTCCGCCCAGCCCCACCTGTTCGGCGCACATGCAGCGCTGGCCGACATGGCGATCGCCCCGTTCGTGCGCCAGTTCGCGGGCATCGACATGGGCTGGTGGGCGGCCCAGCCCTGGCCGCATTTACAGGCCTGGCTGGCTGATTGGCAGTCATCACCACTGCTGGCCAGCGTGATGCCGAAGCTGCCGGCGTGGGTGGATGGCACGGAAGGTGTGGCGTTTCCGTTTGCCGAAGCAGATTTCGCCTGAGCCCGGGCGGGCCCACGCGGTCTAGCCACAAAAAAGGCGCCCCGAGGGGCGCCTTTGCCTTGAAACGAAGCCTGGAAAACTCAGGCCATGGACAGCCCGCCGCCACGGCGGCCACCGCGCATGCCGCGCACCAGCAGCGCCAGCAGCACCACCGCGAAACCCACGAAGCAGACAAACGACCAGTTGGCGATCGAGCCCCCCAGGAAGGTCCAGTCCACCGCCGCGCAGTCGCCCGAGCCCCGGAAGATCATGGGAATGGCGCGGCTGATGGGGTAGTTCTCGATCATTCCGTAGAAGTCGCGGCCGCAGGTGGCGACCTCGGGCGGGTACCACTGCAGCCAGCTCTGGCGGGCCGCCACGAAGGCGCCAAAGCCCGAGGCCACCAGGGCCAGCACGCCCCAGCCCATCCACCAGCCTTTAGCGTCCCTGGCGCTTGCCAGACCTGCGAAGATTGCTACACCAATGAGAGCATAACGCTGCACGATGCACATGGGGCAAGGCTCCAGGCCCACCACATGCTGCAGGTACATGCCGAAGGCGAGCATCGCCACACACGCCACGCTGATCAGCGCCAGCACACGGCGCGGGGCCGCAGTCAACCAGTTCATTTCTTATCCCTCTTCAATAGCCGTTGCAAACGGTGCCGCCGGTAAAACGGGCGTGCCCCGCACCAGTGCACCCGTGGATCTGGCCCCGCCAGTCCACCGGGTACGTCCCCCCAGGGGGAAGACGCGCAGCGGCTCGGGGGGAATCAGATCCCGGCGGCGTGGTCCAGAAAAACACGGGCGCGGCGCGGCGTCACCACCAGCGTTTCGCCCTCCTTGAACCCCATCTCCTTGAACTGCTGCGCAGGTATCTGCGCTTCGATCAAGTGTTCCGGGGACGCATTGTCCGCTGGTTTGTGATCCTGGGATGGAATAAGTTCCAGGCGCGCGATCGGGCCCACCACGATGGCACGGCTCAACTGCGCCACGATGCCGCGCGGGCGGCCCTGGGCGTCGAGCCCGGCGCCCGGGGAGTAGCGCTCCACATCCAGGTCGTGGGGGCGCACATAGGCAAAAGCCTTGGCGTTCTGCGCGCCCTGGTGCTCGGGCGAATCGATCTGCATGCCCTCCAGGTGCACCAGGCCCTCGTGCGCCCGGCCGTGGAACAGGTTCACGTCGCCCAGGAAGCCGTAGACGAACGGGCTCGCGGGCTGGTCCCACACCTGCTGGGGCGAGCCGCTTTGCTCGATGCGGCCCTGGTTGATCACGACCACCCGGTCGGCCACCTCCAGTGCCTCTTCCTGGTCGTGCGTGACGAAGATGCTGGTCACGTGCAGCTCGTCGTGCAGGCGGCGCAGCCAGCGGCGCAGTTCCTTGCGCACCTTGGCGTCCAGCGCGCCGAAGGGCTCGTCCAGCAGCAGCACCTTGGGCTCCACCGCCAGGGCGCGGGCCAGCGCGATGCGCTGGCGCTGGCCGCCCGAGAGCTGCGAGGGGTAGCGGTCGGCCAGCCAGTCGAGCTGCACGAGCTTGAGCAGGTCGGTCACCTTCTGCTTGATCTGCGCCTCGCTCGGGCGCTCGCCACGGGGCTTCACGCGCAGGCCGAAGGCCACGTTCTCGAACACGGTCATGTGGCGGAACAGCGCGTAGTGCTGGAACACGAAGCCCACGTTGCGCTCGCGCACGTGCACGTCGGTGGTGTCCTCGCCGCTGAAGTGGATGGTGCCGACGTCAGCCGTCTCCAGCCCCGCGATGATGCGCAAGAGCGTGGTCTTGCCGCAGCCCGAGGGGCCGAGCAGCGCGATGAGTTCGCCCGATGCGATGTCCAGGCTCACGTCGCGCAGCGCCTGGAAGTCGCCGAACTGCTTGCTGACGTTACGGATTTCAATGCTCATGGTCTTCTTCCTTCAGCGGGCGGCTGGCGCGGGTGCGGGCCGCTCGGGGGGCAAATCGGCGGCGGCTTTCAAGGCCTGCTCGTTGCGGTGTTCGGCAATGGTCTTGATGACCAGCGTGACCAGGGCCAGCAAGGCCAGCAGCGATGCAGCGGCGAACGCGGCCACGGACTGGTACTCGTTGTAGAGAATTTCGACGTGCAGCGGAATGGTGTTGGTCTGCCCACGGATGTGGCCGGACACGACGGACACCGCGCCGAACTCGCCCATGGCCCGCGCATTGCACAGGATCACGCCGTACAGCAGGCCCCACTTGATGTTGGGCAGCGTCACGTACCAGAAGGTCTGCCAGCCGGTGGCGCCCAGCACGATGGCGGCCTGCTCTTCGTCGTTGCCCTGCGCCTGCATCAGCGGAATCAGTTCGCGCGCGATGAACGGGAAGGTCACGAACACCGTGGCCAGCACGATGCCCGGCACGGCGAAGATGATCTTGATGTCATGCGCCTGCAGCCAGGGGCCGAACCAGCCCTGCGCGCCGAACATCAGCACGTAGATCAGGCCCGCCACCACGGGAGAGACGGAAAACGGCAGGTCCACCAGCGTGGTCAGGAACGCCTTGCCCCTGAACTCGTACTTGGCGATGCACCAGGCGGCCGCGACGCCGAACACGAGGTTCAGCGGCACGGCAATGACAGCGGTGATCAGCGTGAGCTTGATGGCCGCCCAGGCATCCGGCTCGCGCAGGCCTTCGAGGTAGGCCCCGAAGCCCTTGCGCAACGCCTCGGCGAACACGGCGGCCAGCGGCAGCACCAGGAACAGCAGCATGAAGGCCAGCGCGATGGTGATCAGCGTGTAGCGGACCCAGGGCGCTTCAGTCGTGCCCGCCTGTGCGCGGCGGATAGTCCGGGAGTTGTTGCCGCTCATGCTGGAGCCCCCGCGTGGCGTCGCTGCCATGCCTGTAGTGCGTTGATGATGAGCAGCAGGATGAACGAGATGACCAGCATGACCACGGCCACGGCGGTGGCGCCGGCGTAGTCGTACTGCTCGAGCTTGCCGATGATGATCAGCGGCGTGATTTCAGACACCATGGGCATGTTGCCAGCGATGAAGATCACCGAGCCGTATTCCCCCACCGCCCGCGCGAATGCCATGGCAAAGCCGGTGAGCAGCGCGGGCGTGATGGAGGGCAGGATGACCTTGGTGAAGGTCTGCAGACGCGTGGCGCCCAGGCAGGTGGCGGCCTCTTCCAGCTCTTTTTCGGCGTCTTCCAGCACGGGCTGCACGGTGCGCACCACGAACGGCAGGCCGATGAAGATGAGCGCGATCACGATGCCCGCGGGCTTGAACGCGAGCTGAATGCCCAGGGGTTCCAGGATGCTGCCGACCCAGCCGTTGCCGGCCAGCAAGGCGGTCAGCGAGATGCCGGCCACCGCCGTGGGCAGGGCGAACGGCAGGTCCACCAGCGCATCGACGATCTTCTTGCCCGGGAACTTGTAGCGCACCAGCACCCACGCGATCAGCAGGCCAAACACCAGATTGACCAGCGCCGCGAGAAACGATGCGCCAAAGGTCAGCCGGTACGACGCCATCACGCGCGGCGCGCTGATGGCCGCCCAGAACTGGTCCCAGGTGAGCGTGAAGGTCTTGAAGATCAGTGCCGACAGCGGGATCAGCACGATGATGCTCAAATAGAAAAGCGTGTAGCCCAGGGTCAGCCCAAAGCCGGGCAATACCCTCCTAGCGCTTCTTGGTGCGCTTTTTTTACCGTTCATATGTTGTTATCCATTGCGCATCGTCGGTAGGAACCGGCGCGACCCAAGCCAGCAGACGCCGCGCAAGGGCCGCCCCGCGGCGCTGGCGTCGTCCCCCTTCCCGGCGATAGCCCAGAGAAGGGGGAAGCCGCACAGCGGCTCAGGGGGTTGTCCACTACTACTTGGCGCCGGGCGTGTAGAGCTTGTCGAACTGGCCGCCGTCGTTGAAGTGCACCTTCTGCGCTTCGGTCAGCGAACCGAAGTACTTGGCCACCGTGAACTGCTTGAGCGGCTTGAAGGTATCGGCGTACTTCTTGAGCACCGTTTCAGAACGCGGGCGGATCGCGTGCTTGGCGGCGATTTCCTGGGCTTCCTCGGAGTACAGGTAGTCCAGGTATGCCTTGGCCAGCTGGGCGGTGCCCTTCTTGGCCACGGTGCGCTCCACCACTGCCACGGGGTTCTCGGCCACCACGCTCACCGACGGGTAGATCGCATCGACCTTGCCGGCGCCGAATTCGCGGTCGATGGAGACCACTTCGGATTCGAAGGTGATCAGCACGTCGCCCTGGTTGCGCTGCAGGAAGGTGGCGGTGGCATCGCGGCCACCCTTGGCCAGGATGGGCACGTTCTTGTAGAGCTTGCCCACGAATTCGGCGGCCTGCGCCTCGGTGCCACCCTTTTCGCGCACGGCGCCCCAGGCGGCCAGGTAGGCATAGCGGCCGTTGCCGCCGGTCTTGGGGTTCACCACGATCACCTGCACACCGGGCTTGATCAGGTCTTCCCAGTCCTTGATGCCCTTGGGGTTGCCGTTGCGCACCAGGAACAGCATGGTCGAGGTGGTGGGCGATGCGTCGTGCGGGAATTTCTTGGCCCAGTCCTTGGCGACCACGCCGCTGTCGGCGAGGAACTGCACGTCGGTCGTCGTATTCATGGTCACCACGTCGGCCGCCAGGCCGTCGTTCACGGCGCGCGCCTGGGCGCTGGAGCCGGCGTGCGACTGGTCGATCTTCACGTCCTGGCCGGTGGTCTTCTTGTAGTGCGCAGCGAAGGCCACGTTGTAGTCCTTGTAGAACTCGCGGGCCACGTCGTACGACACGTTGAGCAGCGAATTCTGTGCAGCGGCCATGCCGCTGGCAGCCAGGGCCACGGTGGCCAGAAGGGTCTTGAGTTTCAAAGAGGTCATGGTGCCTTCGCCCGAAAAGTACTGGAGATGCTCCATTGTGCGGAGCCGTGCTTAAAACTCAAAAGAATATATTCTTGTTAAATAATCAGCTATTGGAATATAGATCTTCAATGGCGGGCCGGCCGGTGATTGCCAGCGGGCCTGGCAAGCGTCCTGGCGACGGATTTCAAGAAAAAATGGCCCGCAGCGCTTGATGATCAAGCGCAGGAAGCTATTAAAAATATAGCAATCAGAATGCTGCCGACGTGGCGTGTGGATGGGCGGCGGATGGCGGCAGGGCGCCGTGTTCGCCCTCCAGCGACTGCAGCAGCGCCCAGCCCAGGGGCCACTCTCCATGGCCGGACTCGATGTTGATGTGCCCGGCGTTCTGCATGCGCACGAACTCGCTGCCCCAGGCACGGGCATAGGCGCCCGCCAGGCGAATGGGGCAATACGGATCGTTGCTGCTGGCCACCACGATGCTGCGGTACGGCAGCGCGGCATAGGGCACCGGCGCGAAGTCGCTCAGCACGGCCCGGCGCTCGGGGTCGGCCGGGGCCACCAGCAGCGCGCCGCACACACGGGCAGCCGCTTCGGGGCCGATGTGGGCCGTGGCGATGCAGCCCAGGCTGTGCGCCACGATCACCACCGGGCCGGGCGCCGCGAGCACGGTCTTTTCAAGCTGGCCCACCCAGGCAGACCGCGTGGGCGTGATCCAGTCGTCCTGCACCACGCGGCGGGCGTGCGGGATGCGCTCGGCCCACAGGCTTTGCCAGTGACCGGGACCGGAGTCGCGCCAGCCGGGAACGATGATGATGGAGGTGGAGGTGCTCACGGAAATCAGAGGGCCCGCCACAGCCTCGCGCCGCGGCCCTGCCCTGTTGTGTCTTGCTTCTTCTGCTTACTTGTTGGGCTGGGGCGTGATGCGCAGGTAGGGGCGCACCGCCTTGAAGCCCTTGGGAAAGCGCTGCGCGATCTCGGCCGGGTCCTGCAGGCTGGGCACGATGATCACGTCGTCGCCGTCCCTCCAATTGGCGGGAGTGGCCACCTTGTGGCTGTCGGTGAGTTGCAGCGAGTCGATCACGCGCAGGATCTCGTCGAAATTGCGCCCCGTGCTGGCGGGGTAGGTGAAGGTGGTGCGGATGACCTTCTTGGGATCGATGATGAACACACTGCGCACCGTGACCGTGGTCGATGCGTTGGGGTGGATCATGTCGTAGAGGTCGGCCACCTTCTTGTCCGCATCGGCCAGGATGGGGAAGTTGACGGTGGTGTTCTGCGTGTCGTTGATGTCGCCCACCCAGCGGTTGTGCGAATCGACAGGGTCCACGCTCACGGCGATGGGCTTGACGTTGCGCTTTGCAAATTCGCCGCCCAGGGCAGCCGTTTTGCCCAGTTCGGTGGTGCAGACGGGCGTGAAATCGGCGGGGTGCGAGAACAGCACGACCCACGAATCACCGGCCCATTCGTGGAAACGGATGGTGCCGGCGGTGGATTCCTGGGTGAAGTCGGGGGCGGTGTCGCCGAGTCGCAAGGTGACCATGTGAAACGCTCCTTCAATGTCTGAGGGGGCATTCTGCGATCCGGCCTTTAAAACCCAAACGAATATATTGCTCTTACTTAATCGCCAAAACGTCTATAAAACAAGACGACCCGTCACACCTCCAAGAGGCGTTTCAGCCGCTCCGGGTAGTTGTTGAGGAAATCCTGCGTCACGACATAGTGCTCGGTGTCCTCGAACGCCACTTCGGACAATCCGCCACCGTCGAACTGGATGATCTTGGCGTTCGGGTAAGACAGCAGAATGGGCGAGTGCGTAGCGATGATGAACTGCGACTTGTCCTCTACCAACTGGTGGATGGCCGACAGCGCAGCCAGCTGCCGATTGGGGGACAGCGCGGATTCGGGTTCGTCCAGCAGGTACAGGCCCTTGCCCTGGAATTTGTGCGTGAGCAGGGCCATGAACGCTTCGCCATGCGAGCGGGCATGGAGCGATTTGCCGCCATAGGAGTCCAGGTAGCCCACCTCGTCCATGTAGGTCGCCACGTTGAAGAAGCTCTCGGCCCGCAGAAAGTAGCCATCGCGCGGCGAGCGGTAGCTGCGCGCCAGCCGCAGCACCTCGTGCAGGGACGATTCCGACCCTGCCGTAGCCAATTGGAAGTTACGGGTGCCACCCTCGGGGCTGTAGCCAAGGGCCAGGGCAATGCCTTCCAACAGTGTGGACTTTCCAGATCCGTTCTCGCCCACGAAGAACGTCACGTCCGAGTGAAACTCCAGCCGGCCTAACTCGCGGATGGCGGGGATGTTGTACGGGTAGGTGTCGTAGTCGATCTCCGCATCCGGACGGACGCAGGCGCTCTGGAGGTAGGGTTTGGCAGACAGCATGAGCGCCATGCTAACGGGTGGCATGGCCAAGCGGCAGACTGCTAAAGCGCCGCAGGCGGCGTTCTATCCGGCGGTCCCGGCAGGCCGAGTCGGCCCTGCAACCCGTTGCAGAAATGGGTCTCTAGCGATCTTCAAAAATATTTCCATTATTTTTGCTGCGCTTCAACCCCATTCACCCGCCCCGTTCGTTTCACTCAGCACCAACAACACTTTGATGGAGCTGCCATGAAACCCGGTTCATTCACCCTTCCCGCAGTCACCGCGCTGGCCACCTTGCTGGCACTGGCCAGCCTGCCTGCCCAGGCCATTGGCCGCCTGGCCGATGTCACCATCGTGGACCGCGACACGGGCACCACGCTGCCGGTGCACTACGCCAAGGGCGAATACTGGGTGGCTGGCCGCCCTGGCGCGCGCTACGCCATCACGGTGCGCAACCGCTCCGGTGAACGGGTGCTGGCCGTGCCCTCGGTGGATGGCGTCAATGTGCTCAGCGGTGAAACCGCCGCCTGGGACCAGCGCGGCTATGTGTTTTCGCCCTACGAGCGCTACCAGATCACCGGCTGGCGCAAGAGCGACAGCCAGGTCGCGGCCTTCGAGTTCTCCAGCATTGCCAACTCCTACGCCAGCCGCACGGGCCGCCCGGCCCACGTGGGCGTGATCGGTGTCGCGCTGTTCCGCGAACAGGCGCCCGTGCCCTCGCCCGCCGTCACCCCCGAGCCCTACAGCCAGAGCCAGCGCCGCGACAACAGCGGCGGCAACGGCAACAGCCTGGGACGCCTGCGCGAGGAGCCTGTCCCCCATCTGCCCTCGCCATCGGCAGCACCCGCGGCTGCGGCACCCGCCCCCTCCTCGGAAGCCGAGTCTTCCGCACGGTCGATGGCTGCGGACAGTGTGGCCAAGGCGGCGCCCATGCCGTCTCCCAAGCTGGGAACGGCCCATGGCCAGCGCGAGACCTCGGTCGTCTCGCACACCACCTTCACGCGCCTGCAGGACCAGCCTAATGAAGTGATCAGCATCCGGTATGACAGCCGCGAAAACCTGGTCGCCAGCGGCGTGATCCGCGAGCCACTGGCCCGGCCGCATGTGCCCCGCGCATTTCCGCAGTCGGACAACCTGTCGTATGTTCCTGACCCGAGGTAGGCCTTGAGGGCTTCCGCTCTGCAGAGGCCCGCCGGTGCATGAGGGCCTCGCATAATGCGCGGGTGCCGACCGCCCCCTCCCCCGCCCCCACGGACGAAACCGACGAGATGCTCATGCTGCGTTATGCCGGGGGAGACATGGGCGCATTCGACGCGCTGTATGGCCGGCACGAACTGGCGGTGTGGCGGTTCGTGTTTCGCAGCGTCAAGGTCCAGGCCGTGGCCGACGACCTGCTGCAGGATGTCTGGTTTGCCGTGGCGCGCCATGCCGGCAGCTACGAGGTGAAGGCGAAATTCCGCACCTGGTTGTTCACACTGGCGCACAACCGGCTGGTCGACCACCTGCGCACCGCCAAGAACCACGCCAGCCTGGACGCGAGCGACGACGACGACGCGCGCAGCCTGGCGGACACGCTGGTGGCCGACTCCGGCTTCGGGCCGGTGCGGCAGTTGCAGTCCCGCGAGCAGGCGGCGGCGCTGATCGCCGCCGTGGAGCAACTGCCCCTCGAACAGCGGGAGGCCTTTCTGCTGCAGGCCGAAGGTGACCTCAGCGTGCAGGAGATTGCACAGGCCACGGGCGTGAATTTTGAAACCGCCAAGAGCCGCCTGCGTTATGCGCGGGTCAGCCTTCGCCAGCACCTCAAGGAGTTTGCAGCATGAGCGCGCCAGACGACGAACTGGTCCGGCGATACCGCGAAGCCAGCGCGCAGGAAGATGCCCGCCCCGGCGCGCAGGTGCGCGATGCTGTGCGCGCGCATGCGCAGATGCTGGCGGCAGCAGCCGCCACGGCCCCATCACCCACGGCAGCCCCACCCACCCGTGCCGCCGCCAACCAGTCGCGCTGGAAGATCTCGGCCCTGGCCACCGTGGCCGTGGTGGGGCTGACTGGCTTGCTGATGCTGCAATTCGAGCGCGGGACGCCCGAAGAAAAAGAAGTCGCCTATGGCCAGCGCCGGGCCGAAGCGCCAGCCCCCGCCGCATTGCCAGCTCCCGCACCTGCACCTTCCACGGCCCCAGCGGCAGAAACAAACTCAACGGCGCCATCGGCCGCTGCGGGTTTGCCAGACCGTGCCCGCGACACGGCGATCCCACCGGCCAGGTCCACGGCACAAAAACCTGCGTCTGCGGCGCCAGGCCAGGCCAGGCCACTGGCCAAGACTGTACCGGCACCGGCCCCCGCAATCGCGGCCCCCGAGGCCGAGTCCTCACCGGGCCACAGCGCAGCCGGGGCCGTTTCAGGCTTTCCCGCATCGCCGCCCATGACGGCCGAGAAGGCCATCACGCCCCGTCCCGCACCGCCCCCCGCGCCCTCCGCTGCGCCAGCCCCCCGCGCCGAGATGCGCGAGCGCTCCGTTGCGCAAGATGGTGCCGCTTCGAGGGAAGTGGCGCCACAGCCCCAGGCCATGCCATCCGCTGCGGCACCTGCCGCCGCTGCTGCGGCCCGCAGCCTACAAGGCGGCAATGCTGCGAACGGCAAACTTGCTGCCACCGCACCCAGCGCCGATGCGGGTTCCAGCGCCTTGTTGTCGCGGCACTTGTGGGAAGCCGCCCGCGCAGGCGACGCCCTCCAGGCGGAAAGCCTGGTTCGCCAGGGCGTGCCCATCGACGCCCGCGACAGCGCTGGCAGGACGGCACTGATGCTCGCGGCCATCCACGGCCAGGCCACCGCCGTCCAGAAACTCCTGGCCCTGGGCGCCAACCGAACCCTGGTGGACCGCGAAGGCCTGAACGCGGCGCAGCAAGCCCGGCAACGGGGACATGCGCGCATTGCGGACCTCATCGAGGCTGAACAACGCTAGCCGCGGAACCTCCAGCGCAGGGAGTGTCCAGGCTCAGAACCGCACGGCCTCGAAAGCCGGGTGCAGCGCGTCGATCCAGTGGTCCAGCTCATCCTGCGTCACATGCAGATGCTGCATGCAGGCCTGGCCATGCTGCAGCCATTCGCGCGTGGGGGCCAGGCTGTCGTGGTGGTTCACCAGGTACTCGGCCAGCAGGCCCAGCGCCACGAGGTGCCGAACCGTGGGGTTGAAGCGCTCATCGCCCAGGCACGCAAAGTCGTGGTGCAGCCAGATGGCCTGCGCCACATCCCCCGGCAGGTGCCAGGTGCGGGCCACGATGGCGCCCATCACCGCGTGGTCGGTGCGGTGGCTGGCGTTTTCGGTCTGGGTGAAGGTGCGGTCCTTGCGGGCCAGGGCCTCGGTCACGGTGCCGGCATAGCCCCGCACGGCCTTCACCAGCACGGGCATGCCCACATGGCAGAACAGCCCGAAGCTGTAGCCCAGGCCCGGGTCAAAGCTGTAGAGCTGGTGGCCGATGTGCTCGCACGCGATGGCGCGGCGCTGCGAGCTTTCCCAGAAATGCTCCAGCAGCGGAGACCGCACCTGCAGGGCATTGCGCGTGATGAAGGCCGACAGCAGCTCCACCGCCGGCTGCAGGCCCAGCACCGTGAGCGCCATGCCCACGGTCTGCACCGGCTGGGCCAGGCCATACAGCGGGCTGTTGGCCAGCCGCATCACGGCGGCGGCCAGGGCCACGTCCGAGGAGGCCAGTTGCTCCAGGGCGGCAGAGTCCAGCTCGGGCGCGGCCACGATCTGCTGCAGGCGCAGCAGCGACTCGGGGCACGGCGGGACCACGATGGCCCGCACCGCAGGGTGCACGCGGGCTTGCCGGATATCTTGATCGATGGGGTGTGGAGCGGTCACGAAGAATCACCGGGCCGCCCCGGTACGGTACACACAGGGGTTGCCCGCACAGTTGCAATTCGTTGCATTGTGGCGCCAAAAGGCGGGGCGCAGGCGCGGCACGGGTGGGGCACCGTCTTTTCCACGGCCGGCGATGCCGCACGCCGGGCGCGCCGCGCCGCAGCCACGGCTCAGATATCCGCCCCGTCCACCCCCATCAGGGCCTGGCGGGTGCTCAGGCTGCTGCGTCCGGGCATGGCCTCGCCCAGGTAGTCCAGAAAACGCCGCACCGCCGGGGACAGGCCCCGGCGCGATGGAAACACCGCATGCACGATGGCGGGCAGGGGAGCCCAGTCCGGCAGCACCCGCACCAGCCGGCGCGCCCGTATTTCCTCGGAGCACATGTAGTCCGGCATCCAGCAGATGCCGGTGCCCGCCATCGCCGCGATCTTGAGGGTCAGCAGGTCATCGGCCACGTAGCGGGGGGCGTGGTGCACCACCTGGTGCACACCGCCGGGCCCGATGAGGTTCCAGGTGGACCGGCCATCGGGCGCCGACATGGCGATGCTGTCGAGCCGCCCCAGGTCCTCCAGCGTCTCGGGGGTGCCCTGGCGGATCAGCAGGTCCGGGCTGGCCACCAGGATCTGGGTTGCATGGTCAAGGCGCTTGACGACCATGCTGCCGCTGTCCTCCACCGAGGGCCGCACGCGCAGCGCCACGTCGATGCCTTCCTCCACCAGGTTCACGGCGCGGTTGCTCACCAGCATCTCCACCCGCACCTCGGGGTAGGTGGAAAGAAACTGCGGCATCAGCTCGGCCAGCACGGTCTGCGCCAGCGTCACCGGACAGCTCACGCGGATGGTGCCCCGCGGTGCCGTCTGCACCTGGGCCACGGTGTCGGCAGCCGCCTGGGCGGATTCCCGCATGGCCTGGCAATGGCGCAGATAGGCTTCTCCCACCTCGGTGAGCGAGAGCTTGCGCGTGGTGCGCTGCAACAGCCGCACGCCCAGTTGCGTTTCCAGATCCGACACGCGCCGAGAGAGGCGCGACTTGGGGATCCCCAGCGCCCGCCCGGCGGCGGCGAAGCCGCCCCGCTCCACCACTTCGGCGAAATACAGCATGTCGTTGAGGTCTTGCATGGTGAGAGCGTGTTGTGCACGTTGACGTGCCCGCGAAAGCCGGGACCACAAGGCCTGTGCCCGCGCCCAGCGATCACCGGCATGGAGGTCCCACGGTAAGGCAAGGCGCATCACACGCCCTGATCGTTCTATGGATAGAACAATCTATCGCAAGTTCACTACCTTATCAACATTTTGATGCATCCTCACAATTCATCCCATGGCCACACGCCGTGGTCCCACCGCTGACACACCCCCAAGGAGTTCTCTCATGCAACTGCTTCACATCGATTCCGCCATCACCGGCGAACAATCCGTCTCCCGCGAACTCACCGCCCGCATCGTGGGCGCATGGCAGGCCAGCCACCCCGGCACCAGCGTGCAGTACCTCGACCTCGCCGCCCAGGCTCCTTCGCACCTGTCATCCGACTCCCTGGGCTTTCGCACCGGCCAGGGCGCGGCGACGGAACTCCAGCGCCAGGAAAACGCCGTGTCCGAAGCGCTGGTGAGCCAGTTCCTGGCCGCCGACGTGATCGTGGTCGGCGCTCCGCTGTACAACTTCTCGATACCCAGCCAGCTCAAGGCCTGGATCGACCGCATCGCGCAGACGGGCCGCACCTTCAAGTACACCGACAAGGGCCCCGTGGGCCTGGCCGAGGGCAAGACGGTGATCGTGGCGTCCAGCCGCGGCGGCGTGTATTCCACCAGCGAAGGCGGCCAGGCCCTGGAGCACCAGGAAAGCTACCTGAAGGTCGTGTTCGGTTTCTTCGGCATCACCGACGTGCGCTTCGTGCGCGCCGAAGGCGTGGGCATGGGCCCGGACGCCAAGGCAGCGGCCCTGGCCAATGCCGACCGTGACCTGCAGGCCCACACCACCGTCGCGGCCAACCAGGCCCGGGTGGCACAGGCAGCCTGAGCGGCATCCGCAGCCGGGCTGGACCGCCGCCAGCCGGCTGCACCGCAACTGCTGCCGCCGGCGGCCCCCCGCATCAGGGCAGCCGTGATCGCAGACCCTCTGAGCTTCTTCGAGCGGCATCTGCGCCCCTGCGCGCGCTGACGCCAAAGGTGCAGATGGCGCGGCCGCTCAGGCCGCGTGCGCCTTCACCCAGGCCACGTATTTGTCCACCCAGCCTTGCAGAAACTTCCTGCTGCCTTCGCCCACGTTGCCATCGGCATCGAAAAGACCGTCCTTGGCATGGATGAATGCTTCGGGCTGGCCCAGGGTGGGCATGTCAAGGTAGGCCAGCACGTTGCGCAGGTGCTGCTGCGACAGGGCCGTGCCGATGGCCCCCACCGACGCGCCGATCACGCCCGCGGGCTTGCCCGCCCATGCACTTTGGCCATAGGGCCGCGACGCATGGTCGATGGCGTTCTTGAGCACGCCGGGGATGGACCGGTTGTACTCCGCCGTCACGAAAAGCACGCCCTGCGCGGCCTGGATCTCGCGCTTGAGGCGCAACACTGGCGCGGCCTGCTGGCCATCGTCGTCCTGGTTGTACAAAGGCAGGTCGTCAATGCGCAACTGCGTGAACTGGAAATCCGCCGGTGCCAGCCGCGCGATGGCGGTGGCCAGCTGGCGATTGAAGGAATCCTTGCGGAGGCTGCCGACGATGACGGCGATCTGGACATTGCTCATGAAAACTCCTTGTGAATGGACGACAACGGAGAAAAAAAGCACCGCATGGCATCGACCGGAACGTACCGGGCCATGCTGTACACAGCGCTTGCCATGATAGCCACAGCCCCGCGAAAACGCAGGGCGGCGGGCCCGGCGCAATTGCTGCATTTTGTATAGCGTATTGCGCCGCCATGAAGGCCCGCCCGGTCGGCCGCTAGCCCGCGCGCCGCTGCCCGGCCAGGCGCTGCACCACGGCCACCAGGCGGTCGATCTCGTCGAAGGTGTTGTAGAACGCCAGCGAAGGCCGCACCGTGGTCTCCACGCCGAAGCGGCGCAGGATGGGCTGGGCACAGTGGTGGCCGGTGCGCACGGCGATGCCCTCCTCGTTGAGCGCCTTGCCCACCTCTTCCGTGGTGTAGCCCGCGAGCACGAAGGACATCACGCTGGCCTTGTCGTCGGCCGTGCCGATGAGCCGCACGCCGCGGATCGCACCCAGGTGGCGCATGCCGTAGACCAGCAGTTCGTGCTCGTAGCGCGCGATGTTCTCGATGCCCACCCGGTTCACGTAGTCGATGGCGGCGCCCAGGCCCACGGCGTCGGCGATGTTGCCGGTGCCGGCCTCGAACTTGTTCGGGATGGGCTGGAACACCGTCTTCTCGAAGGTCACGTCGGCAATCATGTTGCC
This sequence comes from Acidovorax sp. GW821-FHT10E04, assembly GCF_059415185.1. NCBI lineage: Bacteria > Pseudomonadati > Pseudomonadota > Betaproteobacteria > Burkholderiales > Comamonadaceae > Acidovorax > Acidovorax sp. GW821-FHT10E04. Next base: position 374,781 of record NZ_JBWKMT010000001.1, on the reverse strand, counting down.
GCCGCCTTGCCAGGGCGGCATGTCTTCGAGCACCGCACGCTTGCCCCAGACCACGCCGATGCCAGTGGGTCCGAAGACCTTGTGGCCCGAGAACACGAAGAAGTCGGCCCCCAGGTCCTGCACGTCCACCCGCATGTGCGCGACCGACTGCGCGCCGTCGACCAGGGTCGTGGCGCCCGCCCGCCTGGCCAGGGCCACGATCTCCTTGACCGGCACCACGGTGCCCAGGGCATTGGAGACCTGGGTGACGGCGACGATCCTGGTGCGGTCGTTGAGCAGCTTCTGGTATTCGTCGAGCAGCACCTGGCCCGAGTCGTCCACCGGGATCACGCGCAGGCGCGCTCCCTTGGCGGCGGCCAGCTGCTGCCAGGGCACGATGTTGGCATGGTGCTCCAGGTGGCTGACGATGATCTCGTCGCCCTCGCCCACATGCTGCGCGCCCCAGCTCTTGGCCACCAGGTTGATGGCCTCGGTGGCGCCGCGCACGAAGATCACCTCGTTCACGTCGGGCGCATTGATGAAGCGCTGCACGCGCTGGCGCGCGCCCTCGTAGGCGTCCGTGGCACGGGCCGCCAGTTCATGCGCCGCGCGGTGGATGTTGGAGTTCTCGTGCGCGTAGAAGTGGCTGATGCGGTCGATGACCGACTGCGGCTTATGCGTGGTGGCCGCATTGTCGAACCAGACGAGCTGGCGGCCATTCACGCGCTCCTGCAGCACCGGGAAGTCGCGGCGCACCGCATGCACGTCGAACGCGGGGTGGGCGCTGCGGTCGGCCTGCGGGACGCTGCCGGCAGCCGGGGCACGGCCGGGCGTGGTGTAGCCGCCGGGCAGCACCACGGCGTGGGCGAAGTAGAAACGCGGCTCGGTCGATGGCACCGTGCTGGGCACGCCGGTGCCGGCCGTGGGCGAGCCCACGCGCGGCACTTCGGGTGCGGCAAAAGGCAGGCGCGCCAGGGCATCGAGCCCGCCGGGAACGGCGCCATGCCCGTCGGGCGGTGCCACCTGCGGTGCGCGGTCGGCCGCCAGCGGGTGGCCATGGCGCTCACCGAGAAAGTAGTACGGCGATGCTGTCGATGGGACGGGTGGTGCGGAAGGCTGCGCCGCCTCGGGCACCCCCAGCACGCCGCTGCCAAAGCGCGGCTCGTAGGCCGGCAAGGTGCTGATCACCGAGTCGGGTACGCCGTTGCCAGCCACCGCATGCGGCAGCAGGGCCGGCGCGCGGTGCGCCAGCGAGGCCAGCGGCGTGGGCGAGGCCGGCACCAGGTTGGCACCCGGCACCAGCCCTTGCGGGATGGGGGTGCCGGGCACGCCGGGGCCAAAGCCCGCCGGGCTGACCAGCGGCGAGCCGGCCGGTGCGATGTTGACGGGCGCCTGCACGCCAGGCGGCCAGGGCGTGCCCTGCCCCGCACCAGGCAGCGAGCCCGGTGGCGTGGAGGGCCGGCCTGCGGCCGGCCCGGCAAAGCGCGGCTCTTCGCCAGGCCGGGCCGCGAACAGGGCCGTCGCCAGCCCGGCCAGCAGCGCCGGGTCGATCGGCGGCTGCAGCGTGGCGGGCACGCTGGCAGGAAGGGAGGATGGAGTGGTCACCACGCGGCCGCTTTACTTGTAGGTGTCGGGGTAGTCGTGGTACTTGTTGATCTCCACGTCGTCCAGCACGGCCAGGGCATCGGGCGTGAGCACGGCCAGCGAGCAGTACAGCGAGATCAGGTAGGACGCGATGGCATGGTTGTTGATGCCCATGAAGCGCACCGACAGGCCGGGGCTTTGCTCGCCCGGCAGGCCGGGCTGGAACAGGCCGACCACGCCCTGGCGCTTGTCGCCCACGCGCAGCAGCAGGATCTTGCTCTTGCCGTCGGCCACAGGCACCTTGTCCGATGGGATCAGCGGAATGCCGCGCCAGGTGATGAACTGCGAGCCGAACAGGCTCACCGTGGGCGGCGGCGTGCCACGGCGCGTGGCCTCGCGGCCGAAGGCGGCGATCGCCAGCGGGTGGGCCAGGAAGAAGGCGGGCTCCTTCCAGACCTTGGTGAGCAGCTCGTCCAGGTCGTCCGGCGTGGGCGCGCCGGTGAGCGGAAACACGCGCTGCTCTTCCGTCACCTGGGCCAGCAGGCCGTAGTCGGGGTTGTTGATGAGCTCGCTCTCCTGGTTTTCCTTGATCGTCTCGATCGTCAGGCGGAGCTGTTCCTTGATCTGGTCGTGCGGGCTGCTGTACAGGTCGGAGATGCGGGTGTGCACGTCGAGCACGGTGCTCACGGCGTTCAGGAAGAACTCGCGCGGGTTCTCTTCGTAGTCCACGAAGGTGCGCGGCAACTGGTTCTCTTCCTCGCGGGCCGTGCAGGTGACCTTGATCAGCTCGGGGTTCTTGACCTGGTTGAGGCGGTAGATGCCTGCCTCCACCGGCACCCACTGCAGCAGGTGCGTGAGCCAGCGCGGCGAGATGGTCGAGAGTTGTGCGGTGGTCTTGGTCGCGTTGGCAAGTTGCCGTGCTGCGTTGTCGCCCAGGGCGGTCGTGCCGCCCACTGTTGCCGTCATGTGAGGCTCCGTATCAGAAAGGTTGGTAAACGAACAGGTTTCGATTCCCAGCCAGTGTCGGATTCCCCCGCTATCGCTTCAACATGCTATAGCCGCCAATCGCGAGCCTTTCAGCACATGGGCGCTGTTCAATTCGTCGCAATGTCCGAGCAGCGTGGCACTGCTCACGCCCAGGGCCTGCGAGAGCTTGTCAATGGTGACCAGCGAGGCAATGGCGCGGCCGCGCTCGATCTCGCCCACGTAGGAGCGGTTCAGGTCGGCATGCCCGGCCAGTTGCTCCTGCGACCAGCCGCGCGCTTCGCGCAGGCGCCGCACGGCGGTCCCGAAACTGCGTACCAGCACCTCACTCATGCCACGCCCACCCTGGGTTCGTCGCCGTCGTGGTGCCCGTTGTGGCGCGACAGGGCCTGGGTCACGTTGCCGCCCGCGGGCACGTCGTGCGTGATCCAGACATTGCCGCCGATGGTGGCGCCGCGCCCCAGCGTCACCCGGCCGAGCACCGTGGCCCCGGCGTAGATGACCACATCGTCTTCCACCACCGGGTGGCGCGGCAGTCCCTTCTGCAAATGCCCATCCTCGTCCGTGGGAAAGCGCTTGGCGCCCAGCGTGACGGCCTGGTAGACACGCACGCGCTCGCCGATCACCGCGGTCTCGCCGATCACGACGCCCGTGCCGTGGTCGATGAAAAAGCCCGCGCCGATCTGCGCGCCGGGGTGGATGTCGATGCCGGTCTGCGCATGGGCCTGCTCGGCCACGATGCGCGCCAGCAGCGGCAGCTCCAGCTGGTACAGCGTGTGCGCCAGGCGGTGGTGGATCATGGCCAGGATGCCGGGGTAGCACAGCAGCACCTCGTCCACGCTGCGCGCGGCCGGATCGCCGTGGTAGGCGGCCAGCACGTCGCTGTCGAGCAAGCTGCGCGTCTCGGGCAGCGCCGCGGCGAAAGTGCGTGCCGCCTGCACGGCGCGCTTTTCGATGTTCTGCTCTTCCACCGGCTGGTGGCGCAGCACGTAGCGCAGCTCCAGGCGGATCTGCGCCAGCAGCGCGTGCAGGGCGGCGTCCAGCGTGTGGCCTACATAGAAGTCCTCGCTCTCCTGGCGCAGATCGGGCGGGCCCAGGCGCATGGGAAACAGCACGCCCTTGAGCTGTTCCACGATGTCGGCCAGCGCATCGCGCGAGGGGAACTCGCGCCCGCCCGGCTCCTGGGAGCGCTTTTGCAGGCTGCGCCAGTCGCGGCGCACGGCGTGCAGCGACTGCACGATGGGTTCGATGTTGAAGACGGCCATGGGAAGAAGAGAGAGCAGTGGTTCAGTCGTGAGGGGGTTGGCCGCGGGCAGTCGGTTCTTCAGTCCTGGACCCAGGGCAGGCCGTGAAAGCGCCAGCCGTCGGAGCCGCCGCGCTGCTGGCGCTGGTCGATCTCGCCCTCGAAGCCTTCGAGCACGTTGAAGACGCGGGTGAAGCCGGCCTTGGCCGCCGCCTCGGCCGCCAGGGCCGAGCGCTTGCCGCTGCGGCACAGCAGCAGCGCCGTGGCCTCCTTGCCGCCGTGGCTGGCCAGGCGGGCCTCCAGCTCGCGCACGAAGCGCGGGTTGCGCTGCAGGGCGGTGCCCGTGGCCCAGGGCACGTGCAGGCTGTCCGGCACCTGGCCGACGAACTTCAGCTCTTCGGCCGAGCGCACGTCCACCAGCACGGCATCGCCGGCCAGGACGAGTTTCCACGCCACGGTGGGCGCAACGCCGCCCGCATAGGGCAGGCCGGACGCCAGTGCGACCGAGCGGGCAGATTCCAATTCGTGTGCGAGCACAGCGTCCTGGGTGTCCTGGATGGCGGATGAAAGCATGGCAGGGGTCCTTGAGGCTAGGGTTTCGCAGCCCTCATGGGCGGGGCTGCCGTGAACAATGTGTTCACTCTAGAACCCTTCTCATAAAACCCAAAAGAATAAAATTTGGTTTCTATAAAACCAAAACATCCTTGAGTTTGTTCAGGCAAACCCTGTGGCTGCCAACCCGTGCAGGGCATGGCCAAAGGGCCGCAGATCCAGGCGCTCCGGCAGGTCCAGCACCTGCTGCGCCAGGGCCTCCCCCACGGCGGCCGAGTGCTTGAAGCCATGGCCCGAGCAGGCGGAGGCCACGTGCACGCCTGGCCAGCCGGGCAGCCGGTCGACGACGAAGCCGTGGTCGGGAGTCACGGTGTACAGGCAGGCGCGGGCGTCAGTGCAGCGGGCGGCCGGGGCATCAAAGCGCGGCAGCACGTGGCGCTGCAGCATGCTGTGCTTCTCGGCATCGGCCACGGTGCGGTCCACGGTGTCCGGGGTGGTGGTCTCCAGGTACTGCGCGGTGGCCACCTTGAAGGCCGGCGCGCCCTCATCCGCGATCGGGAACCCATAGATCGAGTCGTCCGGTCCGTCGCGAAAGGTCCAGATGAAGACCGGAAACACCCCGGGCTCGAACGAGGGCCTGGCGGCCCCCACGTCGAACCAGAACATCACCTGGCGGTACACCGCCAGCCGGGGTGCCCAGGCATGGCGCAGCTCCTGGCCCAGCAGGCCCGGGAGCCAGGGGCCCGCGGCCAGCACCACCTGCCCGGCGCTGTAGCGGCCCTGCGTGGTGTCCACCCGCAGGTGCCCGCCTTCGCGCGCGAGGCCGGTCACGCGCACCCCTGTCTGCACCGCGGCGCCATGCACCTGGGCCTGTTGCAACTGGGCGCTGACGGCGGCCTCGGGCCGCACGAAGCCGGCGTCGCGCTCCCAGTAGGCGAATTCGTGGTCGTTGAGCTGGAACTGCGGGTAGCGCCGGCGCAGGTCGGCATGGTCCAGCACCTCGTGGTCTATGCCATGGCGGCGCGCGATCTCGATGGTGTTGTGCACGAAGTCCAGGCAGCGTCCCTGGTGCAGCGGCGCGCCATCGCGCGGACCGAGCACCAGGCCGTGGGTGCGGGTGTAGATGGGCTGGCCGGTCGCGACCTCCAGTTCGCGCCAGATCTCGTGCGAGCGGCGCACCAGGGGCACGTATTCGTCGCCCTCGCCCACCGCCAGCCGGGTGATGCGGGTCTGGCCGTGCGAGGAGCCCAGGCTGTGCGGCGGCTGGAACTGGTCCAGCCCGAGCACCCTGGCCCCGCGCCGCGCCAGCTGGTACAGCGTGGCGGAGCCCACGGCCCCGAGGCCGACGACGATACTGTCGAAATGTGCCATGCAACGATCCGATGATCAGCACCGGCAGCAGGTGGCCGGGCGGCACCATGGCGCCGCGCAGGGTGCGGCACGCCCGCGGACAAGCCGTCCCGGGGCCCGTTCAGGCAACGGCAGCTGGAAGCATCAGAAGCCTGGCAGCACCGAACCCTTGAACTCGGTCTGGATGAACTTGCGCACTTCTTCCGAGTGGTAGGCCTTCACGAGCTTGGCCACCCAGGGCTTGTCCTTGTCGGCTTCGCGCACGGCGATCAGGTTGACGTAGGGGCTCTTGGCGTTTTCCTGCGCGATGGCGTCCTTGCCCGGGTTCAGGCCGGCCGACAGCGCGAAGTTGGTGTTGATGGCCGAGGCGTCCAGATCATCCAGCGAGCGGGGCAGTTGGGCGGCATCGAGTTCCACGAACTTGAGCTTCTTGGGGTTGCTCACCACGTCCAGCGGCGTGGCCTTCAGGTCGGCGCCGTCACGCAGCTTGATCAGGCCCTTGTCCTGCAGCACCAGCAGCACGCGGCCGCCGTTCGTGGGGTCGTTGGGAATGCCGAACTTGGCGCCTTCCTTCAGGTCTTCGAGCTTCTTGACCTTCTTGGAATACAGGCCGATCGGGAAATTGACGGTATAGCCCACGGGCACCAGCTTGTAGCCACGGTCCTTGACCTGGGCATCCAGGTAGGGCTTGTGCTGGTAGCTGTTGGCATCGAGGTCGCCGGCCGACAGCGCGGCATTGGGCTGCACGTAGTCGCTGAACTCGACGACCTGGATCTTGAGGCCGTCCTTCTCGGCGACCTTCTTGACCACTTCGAAGATCTGCGCATGGGGACCGCCCGTCACGCCGATCTTCAGGGGCTTGTCCTGCGCCAGGGCGCCGGTCGAAAAGCCGGCGGCGAGGGCCAGGGCGAGAGTGGTTTGCAGCAGCGAGCGCTTGTTCACGGAAGACACCTTTCGTTAAGAGATGCAGGCATCCTAGGGTTTCCCCGATAAAACTGGAACGAATAAGTTTTTATGTTCTTACAATTAATATGAATAACGTTTGTCACCCTCGCAGCGCGACGTTGTTGAGCTTGTCCAGTCGCTCGGGCCAGGTGCCTTCCACCGTCGCGCCCTGAAGCAAAATGCGCGTCCAGGCCACCCAGGCGTCCCACTGCACCCGCTTGTCCCACGAATTCCCCCAGGCGCTGAACAGCTGCAGCGCGCTGTCCGCCGCCGCCCTGGCGTCCTGCCTGCGGCCCGCCGACAGATACAGCTGCGCCAGCACCATCTGTGGCTCGCCCACCCAGGGGTTGTGACGGACCGCGCTTTCCAGCACCCCGGTGGCCACATCCAGGTCCACCAGCGGCTGGTCCTGCTGGATCACCGACCAGTACAGCGAGGCGGCCGCCGCCTCGTCCGCCGCCGCCAGCGGCTGCGTGCAATGGGCAAACACGGGCGGCGTGGGCAGCAGGCCCTGGAGGCCCGGGTGCTGCAGCGCCAGGCCCAGGCCGTTGATCTGCGAGACCATGCGTCCGCTCGGCCGCATCGGCCCGGGCCACAGCGACGCGGCCCAGTGCACCGGCTGGGGACGGTGCTGCACCGCGGGGAAGCGCGAAAAGATGTCGTCCTGCCAGCTGAACCACTGCTCGATGGTGTCGGCCATGCTCACGATGATGAACGCCGCCACCTCGTAGGGCGTGAGCACGTGGCGCACGCCGTCCTTCTCCAGCGCCAGGCTGCCATCGGGCTCCAGCTGCCCGGCCAGCACGCGCTGCACGAACTGCGTGCGCGACTGCGTGCAGAACAGGTAGACCAGGTGCTCGGCCGATTCGCCCGCGATCTCGCGCACGCGCGCACGCTCCCGGGCGGGGTCGAACTTCACCAGGTCCACGAAGGCATTGCCATACACGCTGTGCAGCAGCCCCAGAAGGCGCACATCGCGCGGCTGCCGCCACACGGTTAGCGAGCGCGCCACGCCCACCAGATGGTGGCGGAAGGTGCCCGCCTTGTGCCAGTCCTGCCCCACGTTGCGTGCGAGCACCGTGGGCAGCGCGGGCGCGAGGTCGGCGTCGCGCGCCAGCCACTCTTCATCCAGCAGTGGCTGGGCACGGGCAAACAGGTCGGGGTCGAGCGTGTGAAAAGGCAGCATCATGGTCTGAATGTCTCCGGCGGTTGTTCTGGCAGATCGAAATGCAAAGTACACACAGTATCAGCGCGGCTGGCGGGGGCCGCCAAGGCCACGTGGGTGTATCAATTCGATAAAAATGGCTGCAGCGCTTTCTGGATATACGCTTCAAGCTATCAAAACAGAAGCAAAAAGTCTCCCATATGACGCATCCCCATCCTGCGACACTCCCATCCGCGAGCTTGCCGCCACCAATTTCCAGTTTTATGGAATAAATTTCCATTAAACTGCCGCCATGGACATCAACCACCGCATCGCCCGCCGGTTGCGCGAGCTGCGCGACACCCGGGGCTACTCACTGGACACGCTGGCCGAACGCAGCGGCGTGAGCCGCTCCAACATCTCGCTGATCGAACGCGGCCAGAGCAGCCCCACGGCCGCCGTGCTGGACAAACTGGCCGTCGGGCTGAGCGTGGCACTCGCCTCCTTCTTCGAGGACGGCACCGATGGCGAGCGCGAGGCCCTGCCCTCGCCCCTGATCCGGGCCGCCGACCAGCCCCGCTGGCAGGACCCGGCCTCGGGCTATGTGCGCCGCCGGCTGTCGCCGCCCGCGCCCTCGCCGCTGCAGCTGGTGGAGGTGGAGTTTCCGCCCGGCCAGCGCGTCGCCCTCGACTCGGCCGTGCACGATGCCGACATCCACCAGCAGGTCTGGCTGGTGGAAGGCCGCATGGACCTGACCGTGGGCACCACCACCTGGGCGCTGGGCGCGGGGGACTGCCTGGCCATGCAGCTCAACCAGCCCATCGTGTTCCACAACCCGGGCACGCGGCCCGCGCGCTACCTGGTGGCGCTCACCACGCTGGGCCTGCCGCCTGCCCGCTTCGCATCCCCCACCCCGAGGAGAAAACCATGACCACCGACACACGGGCCCCTTCGCCCGCCGTCACCATCCGGCGCCTGGGCGCCCGCGAGGCGGCCGCGAGCGTGCCGGCGCTGGCCGACGTGCTGATCGACTGCGTGCAAGGTGGGGCGTCGGTGAGCTTCATGTGGCCGCTGCCGCGCGACAAGGCCCTCGCGTTCTGGAGCGGCGTGGCCGACGGCGTGGCCCGCAACGAACGCGTGCTGCTGGTGGCCGAGGCCCCGGGAGGCCACATCGTGGGGACCGTGCAGCTCGTCACCGCCATGCCCGACAACCAGCCCCACCGCGCCGACGTGGCCAAGATGCTGGTGCACCGCCAGGCCCGCCGCCGGGGCATCGCCCAGCAGCTCATGGCCGCCGTGGACGACGCAGCGCGCGCCGAGGGCAAGACCGTGCTCGTGCTCGACACCGTGACCGGCGGCGACGCCGAGCGCCTGTACGAGCGCGCCGGCTGGCAGCGCGTGGGCGTGGTGCCCGACTATGCGCTGATGCCGGACGGCGCGTTCTGCGGCACCACGTTCTTCTGCAAGCGGATCTGACTTTTCCCCGGTCCCTCCAGGGACAGCGCCCCCCGGCACCCGCCCCGGACCAACCCGCATGCAGCGCACCCGATAAAACTGTATATTTATACAGTCAATCATTTACGGAGAAGCGCCATGGAAGTTCTTGAATCCACTTACGCGGTCGCCCTGCGCGACTACCCTGAAGAGCTGCCGCCCCGGGAGCGCATGGCCGCCGAGGCACGCTATGCCAGGGAGCTCGAAAAACAGCTCGGCGGCCCCGCGCAGGTCGCCGCGGCCCTGGACACCATGTCCAGCCTGGAAGAATCGCCGCCCGAGATCGTGTCGGCCGGTGACCTCGCCTTGATCAAGCAATGGGGCAAAGCCAGCGTCGCCGCGCGGCAGGCGGGGTTTCGCGACCTGGGGGAAGGAGACGGCGCGTACTTCGAGGTCCGGCTGCTGTAAGCCCCTTTCGGGGGCCCATTGCCTTGCCCTGCCCCTGCCTGGACGGACCAGGGGCCGGGAATGAGGGAGGCGGCAAGGCACGGTAGCGCGCAGCCAGTGCCCGTCACGGCACGGCCAGGGACTCCAGTGCCGCCCACACCGCCAGGATGGCCGTGTCGTGCACCTGCGACGCCCGCCGCGCCAGCCCCAGCTCCCGCCACAGCGGCGGGCTCAGCGGGCGCACCTGCAAGCCCGCGTTGTCCTGCTCCACATCGCCGCCCGCCACCCCGGGCTGCTCCAGCGGCAGCACCGCCACGCCATGGCCAGCGCCCACCAGGCTGCGCAGTGCCAGCGGGTGGTTCAGCTCCATGCGGGGGCGGGGGTTCAGGCCGGCCTGCGCGAACCAGCCGGCGATGAGCCGGTACATCTGCGTGGCCGGTCCGAAGGACATCCAGCGCTGGCCGGCCAGCCACTGTGGCGTGGCCTGCGCCGGCGCATCCCACGCGGGCGGAATCAGCGCCACCATGGGGTCCGTGCGCCAGGGGCGCACCTGCACGTCGCGGCCGGCGGCCTGCGGCATCGCGACGATGGCCAGATCCAGCGTGCCCGCGCCGAGCCGGGCCATGGCCTCGGCGGAGCTGAGCACATCCAGCTTCACATCCACGCCCGGGCTTTGACGGGCCAGCCGCTCCAGCAGGCGGGGCAGCAAGCCCGCGCTCACGCCCGCCGTGGTGGCAAGGCGCACCAGGCCTTCCAGCCCCTGCGCGCGCCGGCGCACCTGCTCCACCACCTCGTCGGCCCCGGCCAGCAGGCGGCGCCCCCCGGCCACGAGCGCCTCGCCAGCCGGCGTCAGGCTGGCCTGGCGCCGGCCGCGCACCACCAGCGCGGCGCCCAGCCGCGACTCCAGTTCACTGATGTGCAGGCTGACCGTCGGTGGCGCCAGGTGCAGGGCCTGGGCCGCGGCGGCCAGCGTGCCCAGGTCGGCGATGGCAACAAGGGTCTGGACCTGGTCCAGGTTGAGGTTTCGCATCAGGAATCCTGAATTCAATAGTCATTGAATTCAACTTTACAGATGTCTGGCTGAAAAACATCATTCGCCCATCAAAAAACTGGCCACTGCGCGCACTCACTCAGCCCCCGGAACCCCATCGCCATGCTCACCAACGACGTCTTCCTCATCGTGCTGCTGTCGGCCGCGCTCAACGCGGGCTGGAACAGCGCCATCAAGCTGGGCGGCAACCGCATCACCGCCATGGCGATCACCACGCTCATGGGCAGCGGTCTGTCCCTGCTGGCGCTGCCATGGGTCAACCTGCCGGCCGCGGCCAGCTGGCCGCTGCTCGCGCTGTCCGTTGCGGTGCACACGGCCTACCACTTCGCCTTGCCCATTGCCTACAACCACGGCGACATGGGGCAGGTCTACCCCATCGCCCGGGGCTCGGCGCCGCTGCTGGTGGTGGCGGGGGCGGCCATGTTCGCGGGGGAATGGCCAGGGGCCGGGGCGCTGTGGGGCGTTGCCTGCCTGTGCGCGGGCGTGTTGTCGCTGGCGCTCGTGCGGGGTGGCGGCACGCAGCGCCGGGCCGTGGGGTATGCGCTGCTGACCGGGGTGCTGATCGCCGCCTACACGGTGGTGGATGCGCTGGGGGCACGTCAGGCGGGGTCGGCCATCGGCTTCGCGGTGGTGCTCACGCTGGGCGACGGCATCGCCACGGCGCTCATCGTTCTGTGGTGGAAAGGGCCCCGCGCCTTCCGGGTCGACCCGCCCATGCTCTGGCGCTGCGCCGCGGCCGGCACGATGCAGATGGGCGCCTACTGGATCGCCGTCTGGGCCCTGGCGCGCGCGCCCATGGGCGCCGTGTCGGCCCTGCGCGAGACCAGCGTGCTGCTGGTGGCGCTGATTTCCACCTGGATGCTCAAGGAGCCCCTGGGCGCGGCGCGCATGGCTTCGGCCGCACTGGTGTGCGCGGGGCTGCTGATGGTGCGGCTCTCGTCCTGAAGGCCGTGCGAGCGGCCAGGGCAGCTACTGCGGCGCTTCGGCCTCGCCGAGCGGGCGCACCAGCCGCACCGGCAGCTTGCTGGCGCGGGCCACGTCGCCGCGCGCCTCGCCGGTGGACAGGTTCACCGCCCAGCCATTGATCGCCCCCATCTGGGCCGCCGCGTCGCCGGAACGCCCCTGCATGACAGTGTTGTAGTTGTACGGGTTGCCCCGTTGCGCGGCCACATTGGCCGTGGCGGACCAGTGCCACTGCGCGGGGGCCGCCGGAAACAGCGCGGCGTTCAGGCCCGGGGGACTGGCCGTGCGGTCGATGAGCCGCTGCAGCTCCGGCGCACGCGGCAGGCGCCAGGCCACGCCCTCTGCCTTCCAGCGGTCGCTGGCCAGCGCCGCGGCTTCGGCGCGGTCCAGCAACCGTGGCTTGCCGGTGCAGGTGCCGGTCTGGCGGCTCCATTGCATGCCCTCGGCGCAGCGCGGCCAGGCCAGCCGGGCGCGCAGGTCCAGGACCACCGCGCCATCCTTCGACAGCGCCCATTCGGTGGGGGCCAAGGGCTCGGCCGCCCGCGCGGGCCAGGGGGCGGCACAGGCCGTGGCGAAGGCCAGTGCGCCGCCCAGCAAGGCGGCGGGATGAAGGTGTGGGCGGGACGGTGTGGTCATGTGCTGGATGGGGGGCTGCGCGGCCACGGTGGGCGTGGGCCGCGATGGACCACAGCCTAACCGCATGGCCCGCCCCGCGCCAGATCAAGAAACCTTCGCGGTGCGCCTGCCCGCCTGCGGCCCCGCATCCGGTGCCACGCCCGCCAGCGCGCCCGACCGCGCCAGCGCCTGCGCCAGGAAGGTGACGAAGGTCTGCACCCGCGTGGAAAACTGGTGGCGCTGCGGATAGACCGCATAGACGTCGGCCGCGGGCGTCTGGTACTGCGGCAGCACGGGCTCCAGCAGGCCCTGCGCCAGGTGCCGGTTCACGTCCCACTCCGCCCGCATCACGATGCCGTGGCCCTGCAGCGCCCACAGCACGGCGATCTCGCCGTCGTTGGTGGTCAGGTTGCCCGTGATCTTGATCGACTCGGTGTGCGCCTTGCTCCCGCGCCCGGTGGTCAGGCGCCACAAGCCGTAGGCCTCGTCACCCTGGCGGATGCCGATGCACCGGTGCTCCATCAGGTCGCGCGGCACGCGCGGCCTGCCGTGGCGGTCCAGGTACGCCGGGGCCGCGCACAACACGCGCCGGTTGGGCGCGATGCGCCGCGCGATCACGCGGCCGTCGGGCGGCTCGCCAAAACGCACGCACACGTCGTAGGCGTCGTCGGTGATCGGCGGCGGGTGCACCGACAGCTGCAGCTGCACGTCCACCTCGGGGTACAGCCGCACGAAGTCGGAGATGGCCGGCGCGATGTGCATGCGCCCGAAGCCCAGCGTGGCGTTCACGCGCAGCAGGCCCTTGGGGCTGGCCCGGGACTGCACGATGAGTTCATCGAGCGCATCGATCTCGCGCAGGATGCGGCGCGCGTGCTCCAGCAGCAGTTCGCCCTCGGGCGTGAGGCTCATGCGCCGCGTGGAGCGGTTCACCAGCACCACGCCCAGGCGCCGCTCCATCTGCGCCAGGTGCTTGCTCACGGCGGCGGTGGACACGCCCATTTCGCGCCCCGCCGCGCTCAGGCTGGGGCTGGCGGCCAGGGTGGAGAAAAAGCCCAGTTCGGCGGGCTGGATGGTGCTGGAGCTCATGCATCCATGTTAACCCAGGGTTAACGATGGATTCACTTTCAGGGCATTTCTTGTGCGCATGGCGGCCTAAAGTCCAGCCATCCACCACCGTTCTTTGTACACCCCATGACCACCTACCAAATCGCCACCATTCCCGGAGACGGCATCGGCAAGGAAGTGATTCCCGCAGGCCAGCGCGTGCTGGAAGCCCTGTCCGCCCAGCACCCCGGCCTGCAGTTCGCGTTCGAGAATTTCGGCTGGGGCGGCGACTGGTACCGCGCCCACGGCGCGATGATGCCGGCCGATGGCCTGGACGCCCTGCGCGGCAAGGACGCCATCCTGTTCGGTTCGGCCGGCGACCCGGACATCCCCGACCACATCACGCTGTGGGGCCTGCGCCTGAAGATCTGCCAGGGGTTCGACCAGTACGCCAACGTGCGGCCCACGCGCATCCTGCCGGGCATCGACGCGCCGCTCAAGCGCTGCACGCCCCAGGACCTGGACTGGGTCATCGTGCGCGAAAACTCCGAGGGTGAATACTCCGGCGTGGGCGGCCGCGTGCACCAGGGCCACCCCATCGAGGCCGCCACCGATGTCTCCATCATGACCCGCGTGGGCGTGGAGCGCATCCTGCGCTTTGCCTTCCGCCTGGCCCGATCGCGCCCCCGCAAGCAACTCACCGTCATCACCAAGAGCAACGCGCAGCGCCATGCCATGGTGATGTGGGACGAGATCGCCGCGCAGGTGGCTACCGAGTTCCCCGATGTGCAATGGGACAAGGAACTGGTGGACGCCGCCACGGCCCGCATGGTCAACCGCCCCGCCACGCTGGACACCATCGTCGCGACCAACCTGCACGCCGACATCCTCTCGGACCTGGCCGCGGCGCTGGCCGGCAGCCTGGGCATCGCGCCCACCGGCAACATCGACCCCGAGCGCCGCTACCCCAGCATGTTCGAGCCCATCCACGGCTCGGCCTTCGACATCATGGGCAAGGGCCTGGCCAACCCCATCGGCACCTTCTGGTCGGTGGTGATGCTGCTGGAGCACCTGGGCGAGGCCGAGGCGGCCCGCGCCGTGATGCAGGCCATCGAGCAGGTCACCGCCAACCCCGCCCTGCACACCCGCGACCTGGGCGGCACGGCCACCACGGCGCAGGTGACCGATGCCGTGTGCGCGCTCATCAGCAGCGCACCGGCCGCGCGCAAAGCCGCCTGACCGCACTTGCCCACGGCCCGCCAAGACGGGCCGGAGCGCCCCCGGCGGGCAGAACAACAAGGCCACAAAGGCCATGCACCCGCCGCACAACCACCCTTTCGGAGACAAACCATGCGCCGCCCTACCCCCCATCCCACCTGCATCGCCCAGCCGCTGCGCCGCCCTTACCTGATGGCCCTGGCGGCGGTCGCCGCAGCCGCCTGCCTGCTGCCCGGCACAAAGGCCCATGCACAGGCCCCGGCCTGGCCCGCCAAGCCCGTCACCATCGTCGTGCCGTTCGCGGCCGGGGGCACCACCGACGTGCTGGCGCGCGCACTGGGCGAAAAGCTGGGCGTGGCACTGGGCCAGCCGGTCATCGTCGAAAACCGGGGCGGCGCGGGCGCCACCATTGGCGCCGACTACGTGGCCAAGGCACCTGCCGACGGCCACACGCTGCTGATGGGCGCGGTGCACCACACCATCGCCACCAGCGTGTACAAGAAGCTCGGCTACGACTTCCAGAAGAGCTTCGCGCCCATCACCACCGTCGCACTGGTGCCCAACGTGCTCGCCGTGGCCGCCGCCATGCCCGCCAGGGACGTGAAGGAACTCGTGGCCCTGGTAAAGGCCGCGCCCGACAAGTTCTCGTACGGCTCCAACGGCGCGGGCACCGCGCAGCACCTGATCGGCACGCAGTTCGCCACGGCCATCGGCCAGCCGCTGCTGCACGTGCCCTACAAGGGCAGCGGGCCATTGACCACCGACCTGCTGGGCGGCCAGGTATCGATGTCGTTCGACACCGTGACGCCCGTGCTGCCGCACATCAAGGCCGGCAAGCTGCGCGCGCTGGCCGTGACCACGGCCAGGCGGTCGTCCGCGCTGCCCGACGTGCCCACCCTGCAGGAGAGCGGCTTCGCGGGCTTCGACATCGGCACCTGGTTCGGCGTGCTCGCGCCCGTGCGCACGCCGCCCGAGGTCGTGGAACGGCTCAACGCCGAAATGGTCAAGGTGATCCAGTCGGCCGACTTCAGGAAGCGCATGCTGGACATCGGCGCCGAGCCCGTCGGCAACACCCCGGCGCAGATGGCCCAGCAGATCGCCAGCGACACGGCGCGTTTTGCCAGGCTGGTGGCGGACCACCGGATCTCTGCGGAATGAAGCATCCGGCGGCGGGCACAGCCCCGCACCAAACTTGCAGCAAAAAACAGCCACAAGCGCTTTACCATCAAGCGCCAAAAGCTATCAATTAGATAGCAATCAACAGGCGACTGGTGCCTGGGGTCAGCGGTGGCTGAGCCTGCGCACCGCCCAGTCGCCCAGGCTCTGCACGGCCTGTACGAAGAAGATCAGCACCAGCACCACGGCCAGCATGATCTCGGGCAGGAAGCGCTGGTAGCCGTAGCGGATGCCCAGGTCACCCAGGCCGCCGCCGCCGATGGCGCCGGCCATGGCCGAGTAGCCCGTGAGGCTCACGAAGGTGATGGTCAGGCCCGCCACGATGCCGGGCAGCGCCTCGGGCAGCAGCACCTTCCACACGATCTGGCTGGTGGTCGCGCCCATGGCCTGGGCGGCTTCCACGAGGCCGTGGTCCACCTCGCGCAGCGCGGCCTCCACCAGGCGCGCCACGAACGGGGCGGCGGCGATGGTCAGCGGCACCACGGCCGCGGCCGTGCCGATGGACGAGCCGGTGATGAAGCGCGTGAACGGGATGATGGCCACGAGCAGGATGATGAAGGGCGTGGAGCGCACGGCGTTGACCAGCCAGCCCACGAGCTTGTTGACAGGCCCGTTTTCGAGCACGCCGCCCTGGTCGGTGAGGCGCAGGAACACGCCCAGCGGCACGCCCAGCAGGCCGCCGACCAGGCCGGAGATGCCGACCATGACCAGCGTTTCCCACAGCGACGAGGCGAAGAGGTCCAGCATGGCCGGGGTGAAGTTGTCGAACATGTTTTTTTCCCTTCCTCAAGCCGGTACGGCCACTTCTTCGACGGCGACGCCACTGGCGCGCAGGTGCGCCACGGCGCCGCGCAGGCGGTCGGCCTCGCCGCTGGCATAGACGGCCAGCGAGCCGAAGGTCTCGTCCTGGATCTCGTCCACCTGGCCATGCAGGATGCTCATGTCCACGCCGAACTGGCGGATGAGCTGCGACAGGATGG
Source organism: Acidovorax sp. GW821-FHT10E04 (assembly GCF_059415185.1). Taxonomy (NCBI): domain Bacteria; kingdom Pseudomonadati; phylum Pseudomonadota; class Betaproteobacteria; order Burkholderiales; family Comamonadaceae; genus Acidovorax; species Acidovorax sp. GW821-FHT10E04. Next base: position 358,072 of record NZ_JBWKMT010000001.1, on the reverse strand, counting down.
GCTGGTACGCGCTGTCACCTGCGTACGACAGGCGCAGCAGCTGGCCCGTGCGGTCCGGTGCCGTGGCAGCGAGCTGAACTGCGAGCGTGCGCACGTGGCCGAGCACGCTGGCGGGCAGCTCCTGCGGCAGGATCTCGTCGATCAGGCTCTTGGTGATGGGCTGCTGCGGGCGCGTGAAGACATCCAGCACGCGGCCCTGCTCCACGATGCGGCCGGCCTCGATCACGGCCACGCGGTCGGCCACCTGCTTGATGACCTGCATCTGGTGCGTGATGAGCACCACCGTGAGACCCAGCTCCCGGTTCACCTGGCGCAGCAGGTCGAGGATGGAGCGCGTGGTCTCGGGGTCGAGCGCGGACGTGGCTTCATCCGAGAGCAGCACCTTGGGGCGGCTGGCCAGCGCGCGCGCAATGCCCACACGCTGCTTCTGCCCGCCGCTGATCTGCGCCGGGTAGCGTTGGGCCAGGGCCGACAGGCCCACCAGGTCCAGCAGCGGGTTCACGCGTTCGCGGATGGCGGCCTTGTCCATGCCCGCCAGTTCCAGCGGCAGGGCCGCGTTGTCGAACACCGTGCGCGAGGACAGCAGGTTGAAATGCTGGAAGACCATGCCGATCTCGCGGCGGGCATCGCGCAGCTGGGCATCGCCCAGCTGGGTCAGGTCGCGGCCATTGACGATGACCTGGCCCGTGGTGGGGCGGTTGAGCAGGTTGATGACGCGCACCAGCGAGCTCTTGCCCGCACCACTCTTGCCGATGATGCCGAACACTTCGCCCGGCGTGATGTGAAGGTCGATGCCCTTGAGAGCCTCGACCGGGCCTTGTGAGCCCTGGTAGGTTTGGGTGATACCCCGTAAGTCGATCATGAAAAAGCAGTGGCGCGTCACAGGACATGCCGATGGTCCGTGGCGCGCGGTGAGGAATGGGATGCGGGACTGTATCGGCGAATCGTAAGTTCACAAACGATTGAAAAATCGGGTGATTAGATCCACAGGTTATGAAGACCGTGATAGGTCTACCTTCACCGCTCCTAATTGCATAGCATCTGGCGCAATACCATTCAGCGCAATTCGCCAATTTTCCTGCTTTTTCATGAAGGCTTGAAAATGATCTCCCAAGAACGATTCTATATTTCAACTTTTGTTGTAATATCGAATCATGCAAGAACCCGACGTCATCCGATCCCTCGCCGCCCTGGCCCAGGAAGTGCGCCTGCGCGTGTTCCGCGCGCTGGTGGTGGCCGGCCAGGACGGGCTCACGCCCGGGGCGCTGTCCGAACAGCTGGGCATTGCGCCCAACACGCTGTCGTTCCACCTCAAGGAGCTGACCCACGCGGGCCTGGTGAGCCAGGAGCGCCAGGGCCGCAACCTGATCTACCGCGCATCGTTTGCCACCATGAACGAGCTGCTGGCCTACCTGACCGAGAACTGCTGCCAGGGCGCCGCCTGCCTGCCCGGCACCGCCACCGCCGCCTGCGATTGCTGACCCACAACCCACGCCACGGCCCACGGCCGAAAGGAAGCCACCATGAAGCGATTCCACGTCCACCTGCATGTCGATGACCTCGCCAAGAGCATCGCGTTCTATTCCCGGCTGTTCGCGGCCGGCCCCGCGCGCGTGGAGGCCGACTACGCCAAATGGATGCTCGAAGACCCGCGCGTGAACTTCGCCATCTCCACCCGCGGCGACAAGCCCGGCGTGGACCACCTGGGTTTCCAGGTGGACGAGGCCGGCGAACTGGCCGAGCTGAAGGCGCGCGCCCAGGGCGCCGACATGGCCCTGCTGGACGAAGGCGCCACCACCTGCTGCTATGCCCGCAGCGACAAGCACTGGATCACCGACCCGCAGGGCGTGGCGTGGGAACACTTCCACACGCTGGGCAACATTCCCGTGTTCAACGAAGCCGCGGCCCAGCCCGCCCAGGCCGCCTGCTGCCCCACGGGCGCGCCCTCAATCCCCGAGCCGGGCCGGGCCGCCTGCTGCGGCCCCACGGCCACCAACCCCAACAAGTGCTGCTGACCCGAACGGGACCCACGCCGACGACCCCTGCCCGCGAACTGCCCGCGCACTGACATCCCCATGCACCCCAAAAACCCTTCACAGTCCGCCCCGGCCGCCGGCATGGCGGTGTTCGAGCGCTACCTCACCGTGTGGGTGCTGCTGTGCATCGTGGCGGGCATTGCGCTCGGCCAATGGCTGCCGGGCGCGGCCCGCGCGGTGGGCGCGCTGGAGGTGGCGCGTGTCAACCTGCCGGTGGGCCTGCTCATCTGGGTGATGATCATCCCCATGCTGCTGAAGGTGGACTTCGGCGCGCTGGCCGGGGTGCGCCAGCACCTGCGGGGCATTGGCGTGACGCTGTTCGTCAACTGGCTGGTCAAGCCGTTTTCGATGGCCCTGCTGGGCTGGCTGTTCATCCGCCACTGGTTTGCCCCCTGGCTGCCCGCCGAGCAGATCGACAGCTACATCGCCGGGCTGATCCTGCTGGCGGCCGCGCCCTGCACGGCCATGGTGTTCGTGTGGAGCCGGCTCACGGGCGGAGACCCGCTGTTCACGCTGTCGCAGGTGGCGCTCAACGACAGCATCATGGTCGTGGCGTTCGCGCCGCTGGTGGGCTTTTTGCTGGGCCTGTCGGCCATCGCCGTGCCGTGGGACACGCTGCTTGCCTCGGTGGTGCTGTACATCCTGATCCCGGTGGCGATCGCGCAGTGGCTGCGCAGGCGGCTTCTGCGCCGGGGCGAAGCGGCCTTCCAGGCGGCCATGGCGCGCACCGGCCCGTGGTCCATCGCCGCGCTGCTGGCCACCCTCGTGCTGCTGTTCGCGTTCCAGGGCGAGGCCATCCTGCGGCAGCCCCTGGTGATCGCCCTGCTGGCCGTGCCCATCCTGATCCAGGTGCTGTTCAACTCCGCGCTGGCCTACGGCCTGAACCGCGCCGTGGGCGAAAAACACAGCATCGCCTGCCCGTCGGCGCTGATCGGCGCATCCAACTTCTTCGAGCTGGCCGTGGCCGCCGCCATCAGCCTGTTCGGACTGCACTCGGGCGCGGCGCTGGCCACCGTGGTGGGTGTCCTGGTCGAAGTGCCGGTGATGCTGCTGGTGGTGCACGCCGTCAACCGCAGCAAGGGCTGGTATGAAGCCGGTATCTGACGGCCCGCGCGCGGCAGGCCGTCCCGGCGATGGCCCTCAGGCGTCTCGCGGGCCGTGCCCCATCACCGCGTTGACCTTGCCCACCAGGGTCTGGGCATCGAAGGGCTTGACCAGCAGCTCCATCTGCGCGCCGAGGAACTGCGGCGTCATGGCCGCCTGCTCGGCATAGCCCGTCATCAGGATGACCTTGATGGACGGAAACTTCTCGCGCGCATAGTCGGCCACCTGGCGGCCGTTGGGGCCGGGCAGGCCCACGTCGGACACCAGCAGGTCAAAGTGCACCGCCCCCGAGAGCAGGGCCATGGCGGCGCTGCCGGTGGCGGCCTCCATCACATGGAAACCCATGTCGCGCAGCAGTTCCACGGCCAGCGTGCGCACCGTGTCGTCGTCTTCCACCACCAGGGTGGAATCGGGTCGGCGCGCGCTGGAGAGATTGGCCACCGGCTCGGGCAGCTCGGCCATCGCCTCGTGCTGCGACCGCATGAAATACAGCGCCACGCTGGTGCCCAGCCCCACGGCGCTGTCCAGCACCGCAAGGCCGCCGGACTGGCGCATGAAGCCGTAGATCATCGACAGCCCCAGCCCCGTGCCCTGCCCCAGCGGCTTGGTGGTGAAGAACGGATCGAAGGCGCGCGCGATCACATCGCCCGTCATGCCGGTGCCCGTGTCCCGCACCGTCACGCGCACGTAGTCGCCCGGCTCCAGCCCCGGCGTGGCCTGCGCGGTGGCGGCGTCGGCATGCACGTTGTCGGCCGCGATGTACAGCGCACCGCCGCCCGGCATGGCATCGCGCGCATTGATCGCCAGGTTGACCACCGCGCTCTCAAACTGGTGGGCATCGGTCAGCGCGGGCCACAGGTCCTGCGGCAGGTGCAGCTGCAGCGCGATGTTCTCGCCGCACGTCGTCTTGAGCATGGACTCCAGCCCGCCCAGCGAGGACACCAGGTCCACGGGCCGGGAATCCAGCGGCTGGCGGCGCGAGAACGCCAGCAGGCGCTGCGTGAGCGACGCCGCTCGCTTGGCCGCCGCCAGGCCCGACTCGATGTAGCGCCCCACCTCGTCATGGCGCCCCTGGGCAATGCGCTGCCGGATGAGCTGCAGCGGCAGCACGATGCCCTGCAGCATGTTGTTGAAGTCGTGGGCGATGCCGCCGGTGAGCTGGCCCACGGCCTCCATCTTCTGGCTCTGGCGCAAAAGCTCCTCGGCGTTGCTGAGCGCCTCCTTGCGCAGGTGCTCCTCGGTGGTGTCGCGGCCCACGGCCTGGATGAAGCCCTCGCTGGGCACGGCGGTCCAGGCGATCCACCGCTCGCCGCCGTCGCGATGGCGGTAGCGCGCGGTGATCTGGCGGCGCGTGGGCTCGGTGGCCAGCAGGGCCATTTCGTCCTGCACCTGCGCCATGTCGTGCCCATGGGCGAAGGCCGCCAGCGGATGGCCCACGGTCTCGGCCTCCGACCAGCCCAGCGTCGCGGTCCAGGCGGGATTCACGGCGGTGATGGTGCCGTCCAGGCGGGCCACCAGCAGCACGTCGTCCGAGAGCTGCCACAGCCGGTTGCGGTCGGCCGTGCGCTGCGCCACCTGCTGCTCCAGCGACGCCGCCACATCGCGCCACTGGCGCAGCGCGTTGAACTTGCTGGTGGTCTCGATCACGGTGTCCAGCATGCCCACCACCGCGCCGTGCTCGTCGCGCACCGGGCTGTAGCAGAACGTGAAATAGGCCTGCTCGGGGTGGCCGTAGCGGTTCACCTCCAGCGGGAAATCCTCGATGAACGTGGCTTCGCCGGCATAGGCGCGCTCGGCGATGGGACCGATGGTGGGCCAGGCCTCGCTCCACACATCCTTGAACGAGCGCCCGAGCGCCTCGGGCTTGTTGCCCAATATCAGGCGGAACGCATCGTTGTAGATGGTGGTGAACTGCGCCCCCCAGACCAGGCATGACGGAAAGCGCGACGCGAGCAGGGCCTCGACGCAGTAGCGCAGCGTGGCGGGCCATGCCTGCATGGGCCCCAGCGCGCTGCCCGCCCAGTCGTAGCGGCGCACCTTCTCGCTCATGGCGCCCTCGGCGCGGGGAAATGGCAGCACGGTGGCGGGCGGGGAATCGTTCATGGTGGATGGGGCGCGGCGGCAGCAGGGGCTGGCGCCCAGGCACAAAGTGCATGCAGTCTACAGGCGAAGCGCCACCGCTTCGCGAACCCCGGCACCCTCAGGCGCCCGCGACGGCGCCGCGCCGCTGCACCCGGCGCGACACCAGGAAACCCAGCACGAAGATCCCCAGCGCCGCCACCGAGAACACGGGCGGCAGCCATCCCCGGTCCACGCTGAACGCCACGGCGAGCACCCCGAGGGACTGGCCCAGGAACAGCAGGCACGCAAACAGCGTGACCGCCGTGCCGCGCGCCTGCGGCGCCATCTGCGTGGCCTGCACCTGCAGCGTGTTGTGCAGCATGTAGAAACCGATGCCCGCCAGGAAACACCCGAGCACCGCCCACGCCACCCACGGCGCCCAGGCCAGCAGCAACAGGCCGCTGGCGATCAGGGAGGCCCCGGCAAGCGCCAGCCCCTGTTCGCCGAGCGCGGCCAGCCACCGGCGGGCGAACATGCTGTAGAGGAGCCCGCCCACGCCATAGAGCACCATCGCGCCGCCAGCCGCCGAGGCCGACAGGCCGAAACCGTCGACCAGGCGCGCGGGCACGAAGGCCAGCGTGCCAAAGGCCAGCGCCCCCTCGATGGACACCACCGCGAGCACCCAGCGCACGCGCGGCATGCGCAGCAGGTTCCGGGTGCTGGCCAGGTAGGCCGCCAGCGAAAACCCGGCCCCAGGCTCCTGCGCGCCCGCGGGGTGCGCCGCTGCGGCCCCGCCGGCCCGCAGGCGGCGCAGCAGCAGCACCGCCGCCGTCATGAACAGCACCGAGAGCACGGCGAACGCGCCACGCCAGCCCAGGGTTTCGGTGGCAAAGCCGCCAAACCACTGGCCGGCCATCATCCCCGTGACGGTGGCCACCATGAGGCGCGCCAGCGTCTCCTGCCGCTGCCCATAGTCCACCTCGTCACCGATCCAGGCCATGGACAGCGGAATGATCCCCGCCGCCGCCGCCCCCATGGCCGCACGCGCGACCACCAGCACGGTGAAGCTGGGCGCCAGCGCGGTGGCCGCGCTGAACACCGCGCAGGCTGACGTGGCGCCAATGATCACCTGCAGCTTGCCCAGCCGGTCCCCCAGCGGTCCGTAGACGAGTTGCAGCACGCCATAGGCCACCGCGAAGGCCGCCACCACGGCGGAGGCATCGCCCGTGGTGACATGGAACTCATGGGACAGGGACACCAGCATGGGGTCGCACACACGCATGGACGCCATGCTGCAGAAAGCTGCCAGGCTGATCAGCCGCAGCATCGTCGAAGAAGAGGTCATATGACCCGATTGTGGGGCGGCGCGCGCCACGGTGCAGGCACACCCGCCAATGGCCCGCAAACCGCCGCGCGGCCCTGAGCCGCCGGCCGCCCGGTGGTTCGGACGAATTCACCGGCCAGCACTGGCCCGCGCGGCATCCGCGCCCAGGGGGCGCCGGACTTGCCCGACAGACACGCCTGCGCGGGCCTCAGCCCTTGGCCAGGTTGAAGCTGGTGTCGAAGGTGCCCCGCACATCCAGCCGCTGCTTGATGAGCCCGGCCGCCAGGTAGAAGTCGGCCGTCTTCTGCTGGTCCGCCAGCACCTGGGCGTCGATGTCCTGCCAGCGCGTGGCGCGGCGCTCGAACTGCAGTTGCGCGGCGTCGGCCGGGATGCCGATGATGCGGGCGAGCGACTGGCCGAACGGCTTGGCGTTCTGGTAGGACCACACCTGGGCGCGCGCCACGCGCTCCTTGAAGTCCTGCAGCACCGCGCGCTTTTCGGCCAGCGCCGCGTCGGTGGCGGCCAGGAAGGACAGGCCCGTCCACAACCCCCGGCCGCTGACCAGCACGCGCGCATGGCCGCTGGTCTCGGCCAGCGCGGTGTAGGGCTCCCACGTGGCCCAGGCGTCCACCGAACCCTGCGTGAGCGCGAGCTTGGCGTCGGGCGGCGGGATGAAGCGCAACTGCACGTCGTCGGCCTTGAGCCCGGCGGATTCGAGCACCTTGAGCGTGACGAAGTGGCCGATGGAGCCGCGGTTGGTGGCGATGCTCTTGCCCTTGAGGTCTGCCGCCGTCTTGAGCGGCGAGTGGGGCGCCACCAGCACGGCGGTGCCGTACGCGTCCGACCGGCTGGCCGCAAAGGCCTTGACCCGGCTGCCCGCCGCCAGGGTGAACAGCAGCGGCGCATCGCCGATGGGCCCGAAATCCACGGCGTTGGCGTTGAGCGCCTCGGCCAGTGGCGCTGCGGCCGGGAACTCGCTCCACTTGATGTCGTAGGGAAGGTTCTTCAGTTCGCCCGCAGCGTCGAGCAGGGCCTGCAGCCCGCCCTTCTGGTCGCCCGCACGCAGCAACACGCGCTGCTGGGCATGGGTGAGCACGGGCGAGAGGAACGAACTGGCGGCAACGGAAGCGGTCAGCAGATGGTGGAATTGGCGGCGCAGCATGGTGGTCGGGTGTGAAAGGGGGTTGGCACTGTCGAAGGGACTCTGGCTTCCATTGCATCACCCGGCCCGCGCTCCACCAACGAAGCCTTGCGACCATCCATATGCGGTTTTCGCATGCCGAGCACGGGCCGCTTGCAGGCACCCTGCCCCGCCCTTGCTGCCGCTGCAACGACCCGGCGCACCCCTGGGGTCAGTAGCCCCGCGCCCCGTCCACCACGTCTTCCAGCGGCTCCCCCGCCACATGGCGCGCCAGATTGGCCACGAACTTGTGGGCCGTCAGCTGCGCTGCGCCCTGCGCCGCCCATGACACATGGGGCGTGATCCGCACGCGCGGGTGGCTGTACAGCGGGTGGCCGTCGGGCAGGGGCTCGGGATCGGTCACGTCCAGCGTGGCGCCGGACAGGCGCCCGCTGTCCAGCGCCTGCAGCAGCGCCTGCGGGTCCACCAGCGCACCGCGTGCAATGTTCACCAGGTGCTGCCCGGGCCTGGCGTGCGCCAGCGTGGCGGCGTTGATGAGATGGTAGGTCTGCGCGGTGATCGGCAGGGCCAGCACCAGGTGGTCCGAGGCCGCGAGCAGCTGCTCGATGGAGCCGACCGTGCGCACGCCATCATCGCCCTGCACCTGCGCTCCGCCGCGTCGCAGCACCGTCACCTGCATTCCGAATGCCCGCGCCAGCCGCGCCACCTCGCGCCCGATGGCGCCGTAGCCCGCGATGCCCAGCGCGCGCGCCTGCAGCGTGCCGGGCAGGTGCTGGTCCACCCGCGCAAACGTCTCGCGCCACGGCCCGGCGCCAGATACCTGCAGCGTGTCCCATGCGCGCTGGTGCGTCAGCAACGCGGTCAGCACATATTCGGCAATGGGCACGGCCGCCACGCCGCGCGAGCAGGTGACCTGCGGCACCTGCAGCAGCCAGGGCGGAAAGAAGTCGATGCCGGCCGACGCCACCTGCACCCATTTCAACCGCCCGGGCCAGCCTGCGGGGGCGGTGGCCGGCGCATGGCGCCAGCCGTTGCGCGGGCCGGTGAAGAGGATGTCCACATCGGCCGCGCGATCCCAGGCGGGCACATCGGCATCGTCGGCCGCCAGCACCACGGGCAGGCCCGCGACCTCCAGCAGCGCATCGGCCTCCGGGCCTGCCTGGTTCAGAACGACCCAGCGGTCGGCACCTGCGTTGGCATCATCGTCGTCACGTGCATCGACCGTGCCGCTGCCAGGATCGTGCGCAGCCAGCACCGCGCTCATGCGGCCCCCACGGCCAGCGCCCTGCGGCCCGCGGCAACATAGGCGCTGTCGTCCTGCGGCGTGTGCACGCGGCCGCACAGCACGTCGCGCAGGTGGCGCTCCAGCGGGTTCTTGCGCGCCAGGCCGTGGTTGCTGGTCAGCTCCAGCGCGGCCTGCACGGCCTCGATGGCGTTGCGCGTGGCCAGGGTCTTCACCAGGCCGCTGTCCACGGTGGGCACCAGCGTACCGGCATCGAGGTCGTGGGCCAGGCTGACGATCAGGCGGTCGTTGGTGAGCAGCAGGCCTTCGATGCGGCCCACGGCCTCTTGCGCGCGGGGCAAGGTCGCCAGCGGCGCGCCCAGGCTGGCGGGCACGCGCTCGCGCAGGAACTGCACCAGCCAGTCGCGCGCGGCGCGTGCCACGCCGGTGTACAGCGCGGCCAGCATCACCGTCATCTCGGCCTGCATCGCGGGTTCGCCGCGCGCCCAGTCCTGCGGCAGGCGCAGGTCCAGCGCGTGCGCGTGGGGTATCAGCACATCGTGCAGGTGCACATCGTGGCTGCCGCTGGCGCGCAGGCCCAGGTGGTCCCAGGTCTCCTCGATGCGGATGCCGGGCAGGCCCGCTCGCACCAGGAAGGCGCCGGTGCGCGGCGTGGCCTCGTCCGTGCGGGCCCACACCACATACCAGCGCAGGATGGGCGCGCCGGTGGAATACACCTTGTGCCCGCTGATGCGCCAGCCCTCGGCCGTATGCCGCGCCACCGTGGCCGGCAGGCCGCCACGCGCGGGCGAGCCCAGTTCGGGCTCCACGCGCAGTGCGTTGATCAGTGAGACCTCATGCACCGATTCATTCACCAGTTGCTGCGCCAGCGCCGGCGGCCAGGGCGAGCCGGGGCGGCCCATGCCGCGCTGCTGGATGTACTGCATGGTCAGCACCAGCGCCGTGGCCGGGCAGCCCTGGCCGATGGCACCGACCACCTCGGCCAGCTGCGCGGCCGAGGCGCCCTGCCCGCCCAGCGACCGCGGCGCGGCCAGGGCCAGCAGGCCGGCCTGCTGCAGCTCGGCGAAGTTGGCGTGCGGAAAGCTCCCGTCTCGGTCGTGCACCGCGGCGCGCGCACCGAACTCCGCCGCCAGCGCGCGTGCGGCTTGCCCCCAGGTCAGTGGCGCATTCACTGCAGCACCTCGGGCTGGTCGCGCACGATGATGTCGAACAGGCTCTTGAACGCGAACTGCGCACCGCCCGGCCCGCCGATCTGCGCATGCGTGCGCAGCGCGATCTCGTGCGGGATGGGTTTGGGGGTGCCGGCGGCTTCGGCCAGCAGCTGGGCCTGGCAGGCGTTCTCCAGGGCGATGTACCACCACGCGGCAGCCTCCACCGACGGGCCCGCCGTCAGGATGCCGTGGTTCTGCAAAATGACGGCCTTTTGCGCGCCCAGGGCTTCGCCGATGCGGAAACCTTCGTCGGTCTCCAGCACCACGCCGGTGAAGTCGTCGAACAGCGCGTGGTCTTCATAGAAGATGCACGAGTCCTGCGTGAGCGCGTCAAGCTTGCGGCCCAGCGACGACCAGGCCTTGCCGTAGGTCGAATGCGTGTGAGCGGCGGCCACGATGTCCGGCCGCGTCTCGTGCAGCGCGGCGTGAATGGCGAACGCCGCGCGGTTCAGCGGGCCCTGGCCCACCACGATCTCGCCGGCAGCGTTCACGAGCAGCAGGTCGGACACCTTGATCTGCGAGAAATGCAGGCCCAGAGGGTTCACCCAGAAGTGGTCCGTCCACTCCGGGTCGCGCGCGGTGATGTGGCCGGCCAGCCCGTAGTTGAAGCCCTGCTGCGCAAACAGCCGGAAGGCCACGGCCAGCGTCTCCTGCCGGTGGCGGCGCTCGGCCTCGACCGTGGGGCGGGCCGCCGGGGCGTCGAACCAGTCCTTGCGCCGGGGCTGGGCGTTGGGGACAAGAGTGTGAATGGCAGGAGGGGGTGTGAGGACTGCAGACATGGGCAATGGCTTTCGGAAGCGGAGAGGGTTGGCAAAAGCAAGAGGCGGAAGAACGCAGCCACCTTAGAAGTCCCCTCCCGCTTAGCCAACGAAGAAATCCGCGTGACCACATGCGGTTTTTGCATGACCCACAGGAACGTTGTCCAGCTCTATCGCCAGCGTAGCGCCAGAGCCCTTTCGTTCTGCGGTGGAGCAGCCTTGCTGGGCAATGGATTGCGATTGCCAATCGTGGCGCCCAGGCGCGATGCCACGGGGGATGGGCGGCGCGGTTATGCCCCACACGCGCCAACTCTTTCGATGAGCGCCGACTTACACGGATTGGGCGCTCTGACGTCAGGCTCCCGCCGCGTACCGAGGCCGTGCTTCGGACGTCCGTGACTGGAACGCGCCGGGATGGATGTGCGCACGGAACCGCTTAGCGCAGTCCCACCCATCCGGCGAACGAAAACCCGTGGAAATCCGGAGCGATTCAGCTGGCGGGTCAAAATGGCTCGACCTGAGCCCGTCAATCAAGCATGTCCATGGCCGCGTTCGCCTCTCATCCTCTCCTGAATGATCACAGCGCGGCAACAGCGGCACGCTTGATAGGGTCGGGGCACGGACAACGCCCCCTACTGAAAAATCCGGCGAGAAGGCCTTCACACAACCGTCGCGCCGTGCGAATCTGCGGCCTCGGACGGGCGGCGAAGCGAAGTGCATACTGTTCCGACCGCGCGAAAAAACTCTCTTCTCCACGTTGTCAACGCTTCACCAACCTTCTCTTTTCATCATCAGTTATCAGACCATGATCGATTTTTCAAAAATTAGGGAATGTCGCATGAACACTCAGCCTTTTAGATGGGCTGAAATATCGAATCTCTATTCACAGGCCGATTGCGCTGCGCTTTCCGAAACCTATCCTCACGATCACTTCCGGACCATTGAGGCTTATGGAGGAGAGAAAGATTACCGGTATGACGCCCGTTCTCTGATTCCAATGGGCGAGCAAACCATATCGCATGCCGAATTCCTGAGTCTTCCATGGCAGCAACTGGCAAAAGACCTGCTTTCCACTGAATACCGGATGGCGATGTCGTCAATCACCGGCCTTGACTTGACTAGCCTTCCGATGGAGGCGCATGTGTACCACTATGGCCGTGGCGGGCTTCTCGGCCCCCATCGCGATCTTCCTGAAAAAATGGTTACCCATGTCTTTTATTTCAACCACAAGTGGCACCCCACGGACGGAGGTTGCCTCGCCATCCTCAATTCTTCCGATGCAAAAGACATTGCCGCCTTGGTGAATCCGGTCATCGGGAATTCAGCCACCTTTGTGAGGTCAGACAATTCCTGGCATGAGGTGACACGGGTTTCAGAGCGAGCCAGCCAATCCCGGCGGAGCGTGACTGTGACGTTTTATCAGCCTGGATCCGTCAGTTCAATGTGGCCCGCAGGCGTGGAGATGGAATTGCACGACTACGCAGCTTGACCTGCTTTCTCGCTCAATGCACAGTCATCTCTGGTTTCGCTAGTTTTCAATGAAGCATTGAAGACAATCACCGGGACGCGGTTTTAACGCCAAGTTCGCAACCATTGGCAATACATGACCAGGCAGTCATTTTTTTATCTCGTCAATCTATTTATTCCCTGGACACACAGGGAACTTATCTTCTCATTAATTCAAAGAGAAATCCATTCCCGCTATCGAGGTTCTACTATTGGATTGATTTGGTCAATAATCAATCCTGCATTTACCCTTGCCGTCTACACGCTCGTATTCACAAAGGTATTTACAATTCGCTGGCCTGGGGGGAAGGAATCACCCATCGAATTTGCATTGCTTATTTTTATTGGCATGACAGTTTTCAATCTATTCTCGGAGTGCGTGCTCCGCGCACCAGCATTGATTGTCACCAATACAAACTACGTCAAGAAAATAAAATTCCCCCTTGAAGCCCTGCCCTGGATAAGCTTGGGTGTGGGCATTTTTCACATGCTTGTCAGTTCTGCCGTATGGTTGGCCTTCTATGGATTGACGATGGGAGCACCACCTGCGTCCTGCATTATTTTTCCGGTCATTTTACTTCCTCTACTCCTCTGCATACTCGGGCTCTCCTGGATCCTCAGTGCTCTCGGTGTATATTTTCGGGATATTACTCATATTATTTCAGCGCTATTGCTGCCACTCATGTTCTTGACGCCCGTCTTTTACCCGACAAGCGCCCTGCCTCCGGAGTTGCATCAGGCGATGGGAATGAACCCCTTGGCGCAAGTGATTGAAAATGCACGCATGGTAATTTTTTGGGGAGGCATACCAAATTTTATTGAATGGGGAGAATCGGTTATTTTCTCCACTATCTTTGCAATATCGAGCCTCTGCTTATTTCAGAAAAGTCGCGAGGGATTTTCTGATGTCCTCTGAATTCGCCATTGAAGTCGAAAAAATCAGCAAATGCTATCAAATTTATGACAAGCCGCAAGACCGCCTACTGCAAATGCTACCTTTCGCTGGGCAGCAGCGGTTTCGCGAATTTTGGGCACTGAAAGATATCTCATTTCGCGTCCGCAAAGGGGAAGCCCTCGGTATCATTGGCCGAAACGGAAGTGGAAAATCCACCCTTCTTCAACTGATCTGCCATACACTTCGCGCCACGTCGGGGCAGGTTCTGGCTCACGGGAAAATCGCTGCCTTGTTGGAACTGGGTTCAGGGTTCAACCCAGAATTCACCGGCCGTGAAAATGTCTATCTTAATGGAGCACTGCTTGGATTGAAGCGGGCAGAAATAGATGCCCGCTTTGATGAGATAGCCGATTTTGCCAATATCGGGGATTTCATCGATCAGCCAACCAAGACATATTCGAGTGGAATGCTCGTACGCCTGGCATTTTCGGTATCTGTCTGCGTAGAACCCGACATACTGGTCGTCGACGAAGCCCTTGCCGTCGGTGACGCGTCTTTTCAATTCAAATGCCTGGGACGGCTAGAAAAGCTGGCAGAAAAAGGGACGACTCTGCTGTTTGTATCTCATGACATGAGCATGGTCAAGAGATTTTGCAACACCGCAATTTATCTCACCGAAGGAATGTTAAAGGCATCTGGAACCCCGGAGACAATATCCGAAATGTATTTGCTGGATATGCGAGATGAACAACGCCGGTGGGCCAGCGGCGGGAAGACACCGGTCGCTAGAAAAAAAGAACTGAACGAAGCCCGCATCGCATTTGGGACAGAAGAAGGTGAAATTATTTCAGCTAGGTTCACCAATACCGAGAGTCACTACTCATCATTTGCCTACGGCGAGACGATTGATATTGCCATCGGGTATAGGGTCAGCAAATCTGTTTTACTGCCGAACATCAGCATTACCATCCAGGAAGCCCGGCTGCTCGTGGTTGGCGGAAAAAACTTCGACCTCCCTTCCTCCAATGTGGAAAGCGATTGGCGAGAGGGAACCATTACTTTCCACTTTCCAGCGATCCTGGCGGCCGGTCGATATCACGTCACCATCAAGCTGATGAATGGCCGCACCGAAGAGACCTCGCTGCTGATTGACAAACAAGTAGGTATCTTGAGTTTTGACACAGTAGCTCACGGAAGTAATTCATTTCTTGGTATCGTCGATTTAGGAATCGAAGCAAGCACCCCGGTATCCAATACCCCTGACGAATGAAATTCTGCATCACCCTCATTCCGCTACGGAACCCGCACGACCCCAACCGCAAAATCAGTCGCAAAAAATTGATTTTCCAATAGCGTGTCTTCAATATCAAACAGCATCTGCAGCAGTGCCATTGAGCGTGAGTCAGTTTCTACAAAATTACCTGCGATTCCGTGCAGGGCGAATTGCAAAATGTTGCCTCCGCAAGAATTAAATGCATGTTCAACAAAGTAATCAGACAGAACCGCACGGATATCTTGTGATCGAATTGCCTCGGAAGGGTCCACCCTGATCACGTCTGCTGGATCAGGAAGCTGAACCTTCAACTGTACTTTCCCAAAATGTTCCGGCTGAAATGATCGACGATATTCCGGAGGCAACAATCGGAATGCATTTTCAATGACCTCACGCTGGCGTTCTGAGAAAGCGAAGTGGTTCGCCCCAACATACTCATTAAAAAATACCCATCCCCCAGGCTTCAGGGCGACCCGAACCGACTCACAAACCGATTCCAGTTGCTTGATATGATGCAAGGAGCCATTAAACCAGACCGCATCGTAAATACTCTCGCCCAGCGGGGTTTCCTGAACGTTCTGTACGTGATAGTTGATATTGGAAGCACCAATCAAATGCGCTTCCTTCCGGGCGATATCAATGGCACCGGATGCGATATCAATTGCGTCGCACTCGGAAAATGCATTCAGCCGAAAAAGGTCGCGCTCCAAGGTACCGCTGCCACAGCCAATGCTCAGCATTCTGGCCGAGGATGTCGAGCGGCGCAGGAATTCGCCCAGACAGTATTCCACCCACCAGCGATGATCTGTTCCCCTACAGGCAAGCCGCTGAAAACGCTGCTGAACAGCCGGTACAGCGAGCCAATAGACTTGGGGTGAAAAAGCATCTGAACTCGCCACATTCTTCGACCAATGGGCGGCGGTAATTTCGTCATCGGATTTCATTCCGTCTCCTGCCGATTGCGGTTGTGCGTGTGTGGCTTCCAAGCGCCCCATTTGCCTTCAAAGTAAGCCTGGTTTCTATCCCAGAGGGCCTGATACTCCCCTGTTTCAATCAATTTCCCAAACGATGCCTGCCCGTAATGATGAACAAAGGAATCTTCCGCGCACACTGTGCGATAGCCGGCAACGTGCATTCTTCGGCTGTAGTCATCATCCTCAAACATCCCAAGACCGAACATCTCATCCAGCGCTCCAATTTCATTGAAAACATCGCGCCGCATTGCCACGCAAAACATTGCAAGCATCGAGATGTCGAAATGGCGTCCAGCATGCGCAAGGGTATAGCGAGAAGCAAAGTCATGCATCTGTTCCAGGTTGAGGTAGTTTGTATCTATCTTTGCCTCATTTCCGATTGAATTGGTGACGGGCCCGACCATGCCTATATTCTCGTTCTGCAAGTGCCGAAGCATTGCTTCCAGCCAATCATTGGTGACCACAGTATCATTATTAAGCAATACGATATACTCCCCCTCTGCCAACGCAATTCCCTGATTATTCGCCGCTGCGAAACCTCTGTTGCTATTATTAATAACCACTTTTACCGTTGCGTGCTGGATCTGCATCTGTCGCAACATGTCTCCTGTACCATCAGAAGAAGCATTATCAACAACAATTACCTCATAGTTGGGATAAGTGGTCCGGGAAAATATGCTTTCGATACATTGTTTTGTGAGTTCGACGTTGTTATAGCTCACGATCACAATTGAGCACCTTCCATATAGCGCCTTGATGGCCTCATCGGTCGCAAGGTAGCGATGCCGCCAATCATTCTCTTTAGCCAGACCAATTCTTCGGCTCTTTAAATCCGGGTTACTCTCGGCCAAAGCTGTTTCAATTTTTTCAAGAAAATCCTCAAACTCAGAGGCGAAGTACACATAATCTTGATATATAGCCATTTCCTCAAGTGGCACGCTCACAACAGGCTTCCCCGCGCTCATGAATTCGTAGAATTTCACCGGATCGACCGCATGCGTAACCTTGTTCAACTTGAATGGAATAAGGCATACATCAAAGCCATGGAGATAGCGAGGCATGTCTTCATAAGGCTTTCGACCCGTGAGATGCACGTTGGGCATCCTGTCAAGCCCAGCCATATCTTTAACAAAACAATCGCCGACTAGCACAAAACTCCAATTGGGGCGATTTTCTGCCAAGAAACGCAGCAGGGAGAAATCTATCCAAGGGGCCAAGGCGCCGTAGAATCCAATAACTGGTGTTCCCAAGTGAGCAAGCAAGCCATTTTCCACACATCGGTCTGCAAAAAAATCATAGTCCACCGCATTTCGGACAAGGAGGCATTTTGTATTTTTTTGCATCCATTTTTTTTCCAGAATGGATGCCGTGACCGTTACCAAATCTGCATTTTTAACCAGTATTTCTTCTTCCTCTACAAGTTGCACTCCAATATCTGGAAAATCAGCCCATTCATCCATGCAATCATATTGCACACGCCAGGAACGTGATTTCTGCAGATCAATGGACAACGCCGTCCAGTAAGACAGATGAACAACAACCAAGGCTGCCCTTATTTCCGCATCAAGCGCCAAGCGGGAAAATGACTCGTTCCCAGCCCTTCGATTGGAAGGCGACATTCGCTCCGAATAGAAATCCTCATATTCATTAAATGCAAGGCTCACTTCGAATATTTTTTCGGCTACCTGCCTCAACTCATAGGGAGCGCCGCGCGCAGGCATTTTTGAGCGGACAATATAAAATACACGGTGACCATGGCCAGCAAATTGAGACATCATCTGCTGTGGTCTTTGATACCGGGCAGACCACTCGATATTGGCAAAACAAACAATATCAATTTTCCCATTGCATACCTTACCGAGCAGTGGCATGGCTGGTGCATGCTGGGATGGAACTCCCTGCAACTGATTGTTTATCGATTCCGCATGCAGCCTTCTTTTAAGGCGCCTTGGCAAAAGCATATTGCCAAGCGTACGGGCCAGCGTCGAACGGTCGGCCAGCAGATATATAAGATCGACAAGCAGATATTTCAGGCTTTTGCGACGCCACTCCGACGTCATCCTCGCGGCGTCAACCTCTTTTTTTAGCCAATCAATGGCAATGTCTCGAGACGCAATTGTCTCCTTGCCGAGGATCAACTCCCGTTCAAGTTGCTGCATAGTCTGCCGCATTGCAGCTATTTCGTCATAGCACGCGCAACCGGGGAAGCATTCGCAGCCCCCATTGCTGGTGGTGCGCACGGAATTCGCGGAGGAATTTTCCTGCGGCTCTGAATATGTCTTCATGAGAAAATAGTGTTAATTTGCTTCAGATAGACAAACCTTGCACCCAGCGCCACGCACTGCGCAAGGGAGCAGTCATTCTCCAGGAAATGGATTCCTGCATTTCAAGCAGCCTTTTTTCAAGCTCGAGCGACCTCTCCGATGCGTCGATCAACTGCGTTTTTGCTGCATCAAGCAAATTTTTGCTGTCGCTCAAACGAGCCTCAAAATCTTGCAGTTCCCCGGGGGATTCTGACCTGGTGGCTCCAGCCTGTCGAGATTCACGTTCAAGAATGCCAGGCAGTGACATCCAAAAAGCATTCATGACGACCATGGAATCGGTCTTGCCACTCCGAACCATATCGGCAACATGATCCCAGTAATTTTCCAGCACATCATTTGCCTCGATGGCCAACTGCGAAGGCTCTTTTCGGCCAATCCGCTGAGACAGCCATTCGGGATCCTCGCAGCCTGCCGGCGGCAGCGGATGCACGGAGCTGTATTTGGAAAGTGCCGTGAATTTTCCTTGGGAAAGATCACTGGAACTGAACACCGGAATACCACACGACAATGCTGTGATCGCAAGATGATAGCTGTGCCCCACAACAGCCTCGGATCCGCTGATCAATGATGCCAGGGCCATTGGCGACGGCCATTCACCGAGACAGAAAGTACCTGGGAGATCAGCATCGATGAACGATTCGTGGTCACAAAGCACGGGGCCAAGGCGGAGGAGAAGGAAACTAAGGTTCGGCAGCTCAACTCGAAATTTCTTGACATAATCAGTAAATCGCTCGAGATTTTGAGTCGCTTGAATAACTATGTAGGGCGTCTTGAGGCCTAAGTACTTGAGGATTGCATCTGCCTCATCGGTTCCGGAATGAGACTTCAAACAGCGTCTAATTGAAAATGCTGTATCAGGCATCACATGCACACGCTGCGGGTCAACAAATGGCATGAGCGCGGTTTTCGAGGGCTCGTCTCGTACTGCAATATGAGTACTGCACTCCAGAGCCAGAGAAAGTAGCGGATGGCTCCAGCTTGGTATATCGTTGCAGTGCATGCCCGGTGCATTCCATATCACCGGAACACCATGTTGTGCACCAAGCAATGCCGGGGTCAGCCAGTATCCTGTGGGATGTTGAATCCACGCTACCGGCGGCTCATATCCAGGGGCGATGAATTTATCAAAACGTACAATAAAACCGCCGCCTATCAGGATTGCATCAAGACCACTGGCCATGCGGGGCAGGTCCGCAAGTGATTCCACCCCATATGGCCAATCCTGCGAAGATTTGGCGTGATAAGAGAAGGGGACGAGTTCAATATTCCCGAGCCTTTGAGAAAGCTCCAGTTCAGCAATGATCGGAAAAAGCAGATCACCATAATTTTGAACATCAAACGTGCCAAAGATGCCAATGCGCCAGGAACGTTGATTTTTCATTGCATTGGAATCGCTTGTATTCATTTCTCGCGTTTGCAAAAACTGCTGACGAGGTAAACCATCACAGTCAACCAGACCAATATTATTCATCATCGATAGATCAGAGATCTAGGGTACTCCATCACGACCCGGACTCATACTTCTCTGCACTTGGTTTTCATGCGCGCTTTCTAGGATCTTCAGCGTCGCCAATCCCGCTCGCTCCCACGAAAAACTCGAAGAGTGCCTGAGTGCATGCTCGCTGAGTTCCTGTCTCAAGTCTTCGTTGGTGATGAGTCTGGCGAGTCCGTCAGCAATTGAATCCACATTGAGGGGATCTACGAGTACACCTCCTCGCCCAACCACTTCTGGAAATGCTGACGATACGGAAGCCAGCACCGGGGTTCCAAATGACATTGCTTCCGCTACCGGCAAACAAAAGCCCTCCAGAAGAGACGGCGCAGCCAAGCATTGCGCATGCCGATACAGTGTTGACAGAACCTGATCATCAACATTTTGCAGGATGACCACCTTGTCCCTGATCCCCAGGGCTTCAATATCATTCTTCACGGAATTTCGGCCCCAGCTCGCAGCCCCCACCAGCACCAAAAGAATTTTGGCCTTCGTACGGTCGATCATGCGTTGAAAAGCCTGCAGCAATCTTGCCAAATTCTTTCGGGGCTCGAAGCTGCCCACAAACAGTACATATGGCCTTTCAATACCCAAGCTCCTTAAATGAACGAGCGGCAATGGGGGTGGCATATGCGCCCCGCCTTCGGTTGCAACTGACACTTTTTTCCGGACCGATTCCCCAAAATACCGTTTGATATCCTCCGCCGTTGATTCCGAGATCGCGATGATCTGTTGAGCGGCCGCAAGGCTTCGAGGCATGAAGAAGCGGTCCAGGCAGTACGTGACGCGGCGCATTGTTTCTGGCTGCTTCAGCCAGCAAAGATCATGAACGGTCACTGTTGTGGCTGTTTTTCGTGGTAACGACCACGGCAATCTATGCGCGGGACTCCAGTAGACATCGGGCTGATCAATGCTCCCCCAAATGACTTGCGAGAAGAACAGACTGGCGATCCTTCCGACATCACGGGGAAAGTAATCGGATCGACAAGTCACATTCGGCAGCTGGACATAATGAGCCGCTGGACAAACCCTTCCATAGAGCAACCAGTGATGCCGGCCTTGACTCTGCTCAATCATCAACGGCAGCAGGCATTTTATGTACCTCGCAATACCTGAACCGGGTATTTCAAGCATGCTGATGTCCACGGCTATGCGCATAGCTACATTTCCTTTTTCTTTTTTTGTTCCGAATCATCTGCCAATCCGGTATTTTTTGAGGTTTCTAAAATTCTATGAATCACCTCCTTGTAATGAATTGCTCTCTTGCTCCACGCAAACTCGGCAATGGCACTCTCATTCCGCAAAAACATCGATTCCAGGGCCCCGCCCAACCAGCACGCATGAATTTCGCGAAGGGTACGCTCAATTGAAGCTGCATTGTTCTGGATAACCCATCCCGCGCAGACTCGCATGATCAGCGCTCCGGCCTCATCCGTGGCCGCACTGGAAATATGCAATATAGGAGTGCCTGCACCAAGATATTCATAAATCTTTCCTGGAATCTGGAACGGCTGGCTATTGCCAATGCTAAGCAGCACATTGCAATTCTGCTGTGCCCAAATGCATTTCCCATGATCGGCAACCCCATGAAATTTGATGCCTGGAATACCGTCGAACAGTGATTGATACGCAACGTGATTTCCGTAAAATTCGACTGAGATATCCAAATCACGAAGCGATCGCAACGCTATTGCCAGCTCGGCGGGCGAACGGAAATCTGCGTAAAAATTCCCGGTATATACAAGGCGTAGAGACTTCGATCGATCGCGGTTTTCAATAAATTCACTATTTTTGCTTGGAAACCCCTGCGCGATGCATGTGAATTTTCCGTCAACATCATGCAGGTCATGGCGCTTTCTCAAAAGATCAACAACAGCCGTTGTCGTCACCACCATCGCATCAGCATGGGTGATAATTTTTGCCTCAAAGGCCAGATCAATTCGCTGACGCCAGCGCGGCGTATAAGGAGCAACGACCGGGTCAGCAAGATCGATGATGAGTGGAATTCGAAAGATCCGTTTGGCCAGGAGGCCGAGAAGAAGGTCGGCCCCGGGCTCATGGGAAGCCACGATTGCACTGAATTTCGTCGTTCTGAGCAAGTGAATCAAACGCAAAGATGCGGTGGGTACCCATTCGGTACGCAGATCAGGAAATATGATCTGATCGAGTGCACGACGCCCCCAGCGATGCATTTTTAGCCAAATGGAGTCACCGCCAATGGGGCCCACAACACCAGCACCTTGTGATCGCCTGGATATATATAAATAGGCACTCTGCGAAAAGCCAACATACGGCCCAGGCCAAACCCGGTGGATGATCACTCCAGGCGCAAAATCCTGGTGAAAGGGTGGCAATGCGGGCATATCGGGACAAAGTACATGCACTTCTACGCCGAGCCTTGCCAGTTCATTCGCCAGATAGAACCATCGTAGTGACTGTGCTGAGACGATGGGAGGAAACTCATAGGCGATCAGAAGAATGCGCATAGCTACTTTTGGTCAATGCCTCTTGCAATATATCCACAATTCTTGCGGATGCACGGCCATCGCCGTAAGGGGAGTTTCGCGATGAAAATGATTGATAGAGAGCATCATCATCAAGCAGCTGCAACGATGAGTTGACAATGGAGTCAAAATCACACCCTACCAGCTTCGTCACCCCAGCGTCTATGCCTTCGGGTCTTTCAGTTTCATTGCGCAAAACAAGCACAGGCTTTCCCAATGATGGCGCCTCTTCCTGGACTCCACCAGAGTCAGTCAGTATGAAAAATGCAGATTTCATGGCCGCAACGAAATCCACATAATCAAGCGGCGGGACAAGGTGAATCCTAGGATGATCCGAAAGATATTCATATGCTGCATTTTTTATGGCAGGATTCGGGTGAACCGGAAAGAGAATAAAGATGTCATTCCGCACATCAGCCAGATGTCTTGCCGCTCGGCATATTTCAAAAAAAGGTTCCCCGATATTCTCCCTTCTATGTGCGGTAAACAGTATCATTCTGGATTTTTTAAATTCCGATGATACCGGTGATGGACAAAGATCTGCAGTATAGAGCAATGCATCAACAACCGTATTACCAGTTACATGAATGGTATCGGCGGCTTTTCCTTCCTCAATGAGATTATTTCGAGCAATATCCGTTGGTGCAAAATGCCACCGAGCCATATTTCCAACCACAACACGGTTCATTTCTTCTGGAAATGGATTGTCATAGTCCCTGGTTCGCAAGCCCGCCTCCACGTGCGCAAATGGAATGCGAAGATAGAATGCAGCAAGCGCTGCAGCCATTACGGATGTTGTGTCCCCTTGCCCAATCACAATATCCGGTTTTTCAGCCTGAAAACAACGATCCAGTTCACCAAGCAACCGAATCGTCAGTTTCGACAGGCTTTGGTTTGGCGCCATCACCTCACAAATGATATCTGGAGCCAGCGAAAAATGAGAAAGCATCTTCTCGACCAGAACAGGATGCTGTCCTGTCGAAACAATTCGCACTGATGCCCAGCTGGTGCTACGCAATGCGATAATCAGCGGTGCCATTTTAATGGCCTCTGGCCTGGTGCCAACTACGCAAATTATTTTTATTCTGTTGGACAAGTACATTACAAAAGGATGAAGCTGCGAAAAATAACAACGAGGCCGTTGCCAGCCACGCTCTTGATCGGATTAATCTCTATCGGAGAAATTCTCGTCTTTCGTTAATGCCCTGTATTTCTCACGCACATTAAAGTGGGAGTGAAAAAACACGAAGCCCCGGCTCCCCGGGACGGAGAGCTGCAGGATATTGCTACAACGCCAGCGGCCATCCATCGTACGCCCAGACCCCTTTGGACGCAGCCCGTCAATTTCATTGGCATCGCACCAGGATGCTTCTGGTTACCGGTGCCCCGTGCGCACTCCTCTGCGGGGACGGAGGCTCCGGTTCATTGGGGCATCCGCAGTTTCGCGGAAGCCTGTTTGCCGGGGACCCTTGCGGGTGCCGCATTTAGCGCATATCGATGCTACGCAATGGTCTTTGCGCAGCCGTAGCGCTTGTCGGAACCTCGCGGCCTGTCCCATTGCTCCACGAACCTGCCCGCCATGCCCCACACACCCCAACCCCTGAACCGCCGCCAACTCATCCAGGCCGGCCTGGGCGCCGCCGCCTGGGTCGCCACGGCGGGCGTGCCCGCGCTGGCCACGCCACCCGCACCCGACCTCTCCAAGGTGACCCTGCGCATCGGCACCTACAAGGGCCTGTGGCGCGCCCTCATCGCCGCGTCCGGCCAGGGCCACACGCCCTACCGCATCGAATGGCGCGAGCTGAACAACGGCGTGCTGCACATCGAGGCCCTGAACGGCGACGCGCTGGACCTGGGCTCGGGCAGCGAGATCCCGGCCCTGTTCGCCGCGCGCCAGAAGGCGCAGGTGCGCTTCATCGCGGTGGTGCGCGAAGACCTCCACAACCAGGTCACGCTGGCCCGCAAGGACGCGCCCGTCCAGCGCATCGCGGACCTCAAGGGCAAGCGCGTGGGCTACGTGCGCGCCACCACCTCGCACTACTACCTGAGCCGGCAACTGGCCGAGGCGGGCCTGTCGTTCGCCGACATCAGCGCCATCAACCTCACGCCGGCCGATGGGCTGTCGGCCTTCGACCGGGGCGACCTGGATGCCTGGGCCATCTACGGCTACAACGGCCAGCTGGCGCGGCTGCGCTATGGCGCACGCGTGCTCAAGACGGGCCAGGGGTATCTGTCGGGCAACTTCCCCATCTACGCCAACCCGCGCGCGGTGGAAGACCCGGCCCGCCACGCCGCCATCAGCGACTACCTGCAGCGCCTGCGCCGCGCCTACCTGTGGGCCAATGGCAACTACCTCGGCTACGCCCGCGCCCAGTCCGCCGAAACCCGCGTGCCCGTGGGCGACCTGATCGAGCTGTGGAACAACCGCAGCACCGACTACGACCTGCGCCCCGTGGACGACGGCGTGGTCAAGGGCCACCAGGCCGTGGCCGACGCCTTCCTGCAGCTGGGCGTGCTGGACGGCCCCGCGCAGGTCGCGCCGCTGTGGGACCGCAGCTTCAAGAGCGTGCTGCAGCCGCCCGGGTTGGCCACGGCGGGCTGAGGCAATGCACCGGCCGGCATCCGGCCGGCCGGTCATTTTTTGCGTGGCACCAGCCCGCCTTGCGCTTACCATGCGCCCCTCAACCACAACGAGGAGCATGATGAACAAGCAAAAGCGCCATTTCGTCGCGGCCAGCATGGGACTGGCAGGGCTGTGGACCGCCACCGGCAGCAGCCACGCGGCCCCGCCCGCCGCCGCCGGCAACCCCGCGCTGCTGACCATCAGCGGCGCCATCACCAAGCCCAACCGTGGCGCGCTGGACCCCACCATCGACCAGATGATGGGCAAGCATGGCATCCAGTTCACCCAGGCGCACGCGTTCGACGCCGCCGCCCTGCAGCGCATGGCGGCCGTCACCATCAAACCCACGCTGGAGTACGACGCCAAGCCCCACACACTCAAAGGCCCCCTGCTCACCACCGTGCTCGCGGCAGCGGGCGTGGCGGCGGGCAGCCCGGTGCAGCTGGTGCTGCGCGCGGTGGACGGCTACAACGTCACCATCGGCATGGCCGACGCGCAGGCCTACCGCATGATCGTCGCCACCCACATCGACGGCCAGCCCATGGCCCTGGGCGGCCTGGGCCCCCAGTGGGCCGTGTACGACGCCGATGTGCTGCCCGCGTTCAAGGACAAGCCGGTGAAAGAGCGCTTTGGCCTGTGCCCCTGGGGGCTCTACCACATCGAGGTGAAAAAGGCCTGAGTCAGCCTGCCAGGATGACGCAGCCCCAAGAAAAAGAAAAAGAGCAGCCCGATGGCCGCTCTTTTTTTCATAGCTGCCAGCGCTTGTCCAACAAGCGCAAGGGGCCATTTTCACTCCAATCAGGGTGCCCTCCCCACCATCCGAGCCCCCAGGGCCGCCAGCGACCCCGCGGTGGCCAGCGCCACCACCCCCAGCCAGCCCCACTGCGCCAGCACCAGGCTGCCCAGCGCCGCGCCGGCCGACATGCCGATGAACATGCCCGTGAACAGCAGCGCATTGAGCCGGCTGCGCGCGGCGGGGTCGATGCCGTACACGATGGTCTGGTGCGCCACCAGCGTGGCCTGCACGCCAAAGTCAAAACCGATGGCACTGGCCACGATCAACGCGAGCTGCGCCTGTGCCGGTAGCAGCGGCACCAGCGCCATCACGGCAAACGATGCGGCCGCCAGCCCGGCGCCATAGCGGGTCACCACCTCGGGCCCGCGCTTGTCGGCCAGGCGCCCCGCCAGGGGCGCGGCCAGTGCGCCCGCCGCCCCGGCCAGGCCAAACGCACCCGCAGCCGCCGTGCCCAGGTGGAACTGGCTGTGCAGCATCACCGCCAGCGTGGACCAGAAGGCGCTGAAGCCCACGGCCAGCAGGCCCTGCGCCCAGGCCGCGCGGCGCAGCGCCGCGTGCTGGCGCCACAGTGCCACCATCGAGCCGATCAACGCCCCATAGCCCAACTGCGTGGTGGGCGCGAAACGGGGCAGCCCGCGCCACACGGCCACCGTCAGCAGCGCAATGGCCACCGCCGCCGCCACATACACCGTGCGCCAGCCCCACTGCTGCGCCATGAAGCCGCTGACCACGCGCGACAGCAAGATGCCCAGCAGCAGCCCCGTCATCACGATGCCCACCATGCGCCCGCGCTGCGCGGCCGGGGCCAGCGTGGCGGCGGCGGGCACCACGTCTTGCGCCACCGTGGCCGCCAGGCCCACGGCCAGGCTGGCCGCCAGCAGCGCGCCCATGCCGGGCGCCAGGCCGCTCAGCAGCAGGGCCAGCATCAGCGCGATGGACTTGATGACGATGATGCGGCGCCGGTCATACCGGTCGCCCAGCGGGGCCAGCAGCAGAATGCCCAGCGCATACCCCAGCTGGGTGAGCGTGGGCACCAGGCCCACCACGCGGCTGTCGGCCTGCATGTCGGGCCCCAGCACGCCCAGCATGGGCTGGCTGTAGTACAGCGACGCCACGCTCAGCCCCGCCGTGGTGGCCAGCAGCAGCAAGAGCGGCGCGCTCACCGCGCCCTCGGCAGGCGGCCGCGCCGGGGCCGTGCCGGCGGCAGGGCTTGTTACATGCACATTTTGAATGGAAGACATCTCAATACCCGCTCAACAAAAGGAATGGTGCGATTGTTCTAGCGCACCCTCCCCTTGGGTAGTGGGCCAAGCTGCAGATTTGTTATACGCTTGGCGCATGACCATCACCCTGCCGCCCGGCGCCGACCGCATCGAGCTGATGCAGACCTTCATCCGCATCGTGGAGACCGGCAGCCTGTCTGCCGCCGCCCAGCAGCTGGGCACCAGCCAGCCCACCGTGAGCCGCCGCCTGCAGGCGCTGGAGCGCAGCCTGGGCATCAAGCTGCTGCAGCGCTCCACCCACGTGATGAAGCTGACGGAAGACGGCGAACGCTGCTTTGCCCACGCCAAGGCCCTGCTGGAAGACTGGCGCGCCATGGAAGACGACCTGCGCGGCACGGCCGACACCCCGCGCGGCACCCTGCGCGTGCTGGCACCGCACGCCTTCGGGCAAGACCAGTTCATCGCCCCGCTGATGGCCTACCTGCGCCGCTACCCCGAGGTGGACGTGGAATGGATGTTGCACGACCGCCGCCCCAACTTCATCGCCGAAGGCATCGACTGCGCCATCCAGGTCGGCGCGGTGGACGACCCCAGCGTGGTGGCCGTGCGCCTGGCCGAAGTGCCCCGCATCGTGCTCGCCTCCCCGGCCCTCATGGCCGGGCGCCCCACGCCCGAGCATGCGCAGGACCTGCAGCGGCTGCCCTGGCTGGCGCTCAGCACCTTCTACCGGCGCGACGTGACGTTGGTGCACGAGCCCAGCGGGGAGGCCCACACCTTCGGCATCACACCGCGCCTGGCCACCGACAGCCTGTATGCCCTGCGCAGCGCCGCGCTGGCCGGACTGGGGGCATGCATTTCATCGGCGTGGATCGTGGACAACGATGTGCGGCAGGGGCATTTGCTGCACCTGGTGCCCACATGGCACGCCGCGCCGCTGCCGGTGTACCTGGTGTACCCCTACGCGCGGTTCTATCCGGCGCGGTTGCGGTTGTTCCTGGAGGCGATGCGGGGCGCGATGCCCGGGCTGGTGGGAATGCGGACGGTGGCGGGCTGAGCGCCAGATGCAAGACGCGTCCCGGCCAGGGGCTGCCGGTGGCTTTTTTTGGCGGCGCCGCCGCAACGCCCGCCTCACCGGCGGGCCGCGCAGCGCGGACCCGTCCAAGGGCTGCACGCCGTGAGGCGGCAGGGCCCCTCCCGGCCTCAGCGCGCGCGCCGGTAGTGCATGGCGACCGCGCCGCAGCGCAGCGGCCTCGCCGAGATCAACGCGAGCCGCCGCGTACCGGGCAGCCCGCTCTCGTACAGGGTTGGGCCGTGGCCGGAGATCCTGGGATGGACGAGCAATTGGTACTCGTCGATCAGATCCAGCCGGTCCAGCTCGGTCGCGAGCTTGCCGCTACCGAGAAGTACGCCGTCTGGGGTCGCGTCCTTGAGCTGCTGCACGCCCGTGCGCAGGTCGCCGGCGATGTGGTGGCTGCGGGTCCACGGGAAGTCCTTTCGCGTCGAGGACACCACGTACTTTGGCTTGGCCTCCAGCTTGACCGCCCACTCGCGCACCGCCGCCGGCGCCTCCACGTCGCCACGCGCCACCGCTGGCCAGTAGCTCTCCATCATCTCGTAGGTCACGCGGCCCCACAGCATCGCCCCGTTCTCGTCCATGAGGCGGGTGAAGAAGGCGTGTGTCTCCTCGTCGGCGATTCCTTCCTGGTGGTCGACGCAGCCGTCCAGGGTGACGTTGATGCTGAAGGTCAAGAGTCCCATGGTGTCCTCCGTGCGAGATACGCAACGAGCCGCTCGCCGCCTGGCTCCCGTGCACGAGCCCCTTCGCGAGGCGCGCCCCCGTGCCGACTGCCGGCTGGCGCCTGGCCGTGAAGCCGCGCCACGAAGCGGCGTTGGCTGGAGTGAATTGTCAGGCCTCGTGCGCTAGTTCGGCCCGGATCTCCTCACGGCCGAAAGAAAAAGAGCGGCACATCGTCCGCTCTCGTTTCAATAGCACCCAGCGCTTGACCAGAAAGCGCCAGGGCCATTTTTCATTCAAAACAGAGAATCCACTGCTCACACGGCCCCTCGCCAAACCTGCATATCCGTGATCGCCGCCACATCCACCCGCACCGGCAGGATCCCATCCCGCGCGGAACGGTCCGCCACCGTCTGCAGCGCCGTGACATCCGCCTGCGTCACGGGCCGGGCCGCGATGGCCGCGCGCCCGGTGATGATGCGCGAGGCGTCGATGGGCAGGCGCGTGAGCTGGGTGTAGACCTGCGCATACGCCTCGCGGTGGGCCAGGGCCCAGTCGCCGGCGCGGGCCAGGCGGTCCAGGTACTGCACGATGGCGGCGCGCTTGGCCGGGTCGGCCAGGGCGGCCTCGGTGGCGGTAATGAAGCCCAGGGCGGTGTTGATGCCGCGCCCGTCGCGCAGGATGCGGCCGCCCTGCTGCAGGGCGATGGTGTAGTAGGGGTCGAAGATGGCCCAGGCGTCGATCTGTTTCGATGCAAAGGCGGCGGCCGCGTCGGTGGGCAGCACGAACTTGACCGTCACCTCCTCGCGCTTGACGCCCGCCTCTTCCAGCGCACCGTACAGCTGGTACTGCGAGATGCTGCCGCGGGCGGACGAGACAATCACCGTCTTGCCGCGCAGGTCGGCCACGCTGCGCAGCGGCGAGTTGCCTTGCACCACGATGCCCAGCGAGTCGGGCTGGCCGACGCGGGTCGCCACGATCTTGAGCGGGGTCTTGCCCACCGCGGCGGCCAGCACGGGCAGATCGCCCGCCATGGCGGTGTCGACCGCGCCGCTGCGGTGCGCTTCGAACAGCGGCGCCGCGCCCTGGAAGTTGGCCCAGCGCCAGGCAAAGGGCGCGCCGTCCAGCGTCTTGGCGGCTTCGAACAGGGCACGCAAACCGCCCGCCTGGTCGCCCAGCACCAGCGATGCGGCCGGTGCCGGAGCCGGTGCCTGCGCCTGTGCATGCGCGGCCGAGCCCAGGCCCAGGATGCCGGTGGCGCCCACCGACAGCGCTGCCGCCTGCTGCAGCCACTGGCGGCGCGATGTGCCGGGGCGGCTGGGGTGGCCGGCGCTGCCTGCGTCGTCACTGCCGATGCCGTGGCGGTTGCCCTCTGCGTGGTCGATGCGGCCGCTCATCACGCCGCCTTGCGCAGGGTGTGCGCCGCGTGCTCGCCGTCGCGTTCGGCGACTTTGGCGCGCACCAGGGGCAGCAGCTCGCGGCCGTAGTCGATGGCATCCACCAGCGGGTCGAAGCCCCGGATGAGGAAGGTGGTGATGCCCAGGTCGTAGTACTTGAGCAGCGCGTCGGCCACCTGCTCGGGCGTGCCGACCAGGGAGGTGGAGTTGGACCGCCCGCCGATCTCGCGCGCGATGGCCGTCCACAGGCGTTCGTCCACGCGGTCGCCCTTGGCCGCATCGGCCAGCAGGCGCTGCGCGCCTTCGCTTTGCTGCGGTCCCACGCCGCGTGCATAGCCCTGCTGCACGCGCAGGCGGCGGGTGTCGTCCAGGATGCGCTCGGCCTTGGCCCAGGCCTCGTCCTCGGTCTTGCCCAGGATGGGACGGAACGAGATGCTGAAATCCACATGGCGGCCGTGCAAGGTGGCCTCGGCGCGCACGCGGCGCACCAGGTCGCCGGCCTGGGCCAGCGATTCGCCCCACAGCGCGTACACGTCGGCATGCTTGCCGGCCACCTGCAAGGCGGGGGCCGATGCGCCGCCAAAGTAAATGGGCACGCGCTGGCCCTGCAGCGGTTTCACCTCGGACACGGCACCCTTGGCGCGGTAGTAGGTGCCTTCGTGGTCGAAGGGCTTGTCCTCGGCCCACACGCGGCGCAGGATGCCGAGGTATTCGTCGGTGCGCGCATAGCGCTCGTCGTGACCGAGGAAGTCGCCGTCGCGCTGCTGGTCTTCGTCCGAGCCGCCGCTGATGTAGTGAACCGCCAGGCGGCCGCCGGTGTAGTGGTCCAGCGTGGCCAGCTGGCGCGCGGCCAGCGTGGGCGCCACGAAGCCGGGGCGGTGGGCCAGCAGCAGGCCGATCTTCTGCGTGACCGAGGCCGCGTAGGTGGCGGTGAGCAGCGTGTCGGGGCTCGATGAGCTGGCGGGCACCAGGATGCGGTCGAAGCCCGCGTGCTCGTGCGCCTGGGCGAACACGCGCACATAGGCGGGGTCCACCGCCGGGCCACGGCGGGGAATGGTTTCTGACACTTCGTTCGGCTGGATCATGCCGATGAACTGGACGGGCATAGCGGGCTCCTGCGGGATAAGCGGTTGGGGGATGGGGTTGAAGGGCATGATCCGCGCGCGGAGCCCGCGCCCCAACGAAGAAAAACGCGTTTGCAAACTCGCCCTCCGCATACCCCCGGCCCGGGGTGGCGGGCAGGTTAGAGTTGCGTGCGATTCATCCGCCGACCACCCTCCTTCCTCCCCCAGATTCCGCCCCGATCCATGGACCTGCGCGCGCTCCGCTACTTCATCGCCGTGCTGGAAGCCGGCAGCCTCTCGCGCGCGGCGGGCACGCTGTACATCGCCCAGCCCGCGCTCACCGCGCAGATCAAGAAGCTCGAGGGCGAGCTGGGCGCGCGGCTGTTCGAGCGCTCGCATGCCGGCGTCACGCCCACGCCCGCCGGGCAGCAGCTGTACGAAGACGCCCGCCGCCTGCTGAGCGACGCCGCCGCGATGCGCGAGCGCATCCAGCGCCTGCCGCAGGGGCCCGAGGGCTCGGCGACGATCGCGGTGCCGTTCCTGCTCTCGTCGCTGATCATGGGCCCGCTGCTGGCGCACCTGAAGGAGTCGCACCCGCGCATCCGCGTCTTTGTCCTGGACGACCTGAGCCTGATGGTGAAAAAGGCGATGCTCGACCGCCGCGCGGACATCGGCATCCTGGTGGACGCGGCGCAGGTGGAGGGCCTGCACTGCCGCCCGCTGGTGCGCGAGGCCATGTATTTTTGCGGGCACGACCCCGGCGGCGCCGTGCGGGCGCTGCTGCGCAAGCCACCGGGTGCCAACGCCATCGCCGCCACTACCGGCACCGTTGCGGGCGCGGCGGCCGCCACCGCGCGCCCCACCATCGACTTCGCCGACGCCGCCGCGCAGCCCCTGGTGCTGCAGTCGCGCCGCTACTCCATCCGCCAGCGGGTGGAAGAAGCCGCCGCCGCGCGCGGCGTGGCCCTGAACATCGCCCACGAACACGACTCCGCCCGCGTGATCCGGTCGCTGTACGCGTGCGGGGGCGGCTTCACCTTCACGCCCGCCTGCGCGCTGGGCGACGCGCCTGCCGCCGGCCCCGACTGGATGGTGGCCCGCGTGGTCAACCCCGAGCTGACGCGCAGCTATACCCTGGCCACCACCGCCGACCGCGAGGTGGACGGCGTGATGCAGGTGGTGATGGAGGCGCTGATCGCGGTGGTGCTGGAACTGGTGGTGTCGGGGAAGTGGGAGGCGGTGGTGTGAGGATGCCCAGGGTGACATTGCTCGAATCCGCGCAGTACCAGGACCAGGCAGCAGCCACCTTCGCGGCGGTGGCCGCTGAAGTCGCCAGGCTTGTGCCCCACGCCATCATCGAACACATCGGTGCCTCGTCCATCCCAGGCGCCATCTCCAAGGGCGACCTGGACATCTGCTTGCTGGTACCGGCGCAGGACCACGCACGCAGTGTCGAAGCCCTGGAAGCTGCGGGCTACGTGGCCAAGGCCGGCACGCTGCGCACGCCCGCGCTGTGCATGCTTTTGTCAGCCGACACCACCATGGACGTTGCACTGCAGGTGGTAGCGCGTGGCTCGGAGTTCGAGTTCTTTCTGCATTTTCGCGATGCCTTGCGCGCCGACCCTGCGCTGGTAACCCAGTACAACCAGCTCAAACAGCGGTTCGCATCCGATGGGATGGACCGATACCGCGACGAGAAAGCGCGGTTCATCAAGGCGGTGCTGCAGGCCGCAGGAACATCCTGCGCTGCAGATTGATCGCACGCCTTCCCGAAAAACCAGCCGCAGGAGACACGCATGCCATCCACCAGCACCACAAACAACCAGCCCGCCTCCACCCTCATCGACCAGCGCATCGCCGACCTCGCCGACTGGCGCGGCCGCGCGCTGGCCCGCATGCGCCAGCTCATCCACGAGGCCGCGCCCGGCGTGGTGGAGGAATGGAAGTGGATGGGCACGCCCGTGTGGTCGCTGGGCGGCATCCTGTGCACCGGCGAGAGCTACAAGGCGTCGGTGAAGCTCACCTTCCTCAAGGGGGCCTCGCTGCCCGACCCGGCCCGGCTCTTCAACGCCAGCCTGGACGGCAACGCGCGGCGGGCCATCGACATCCATGAAGGCGATGAGGTGGATGCCGATGCCTTCAAGGCGCTCATCCGCGCTGCGGTGGAGCTCAATGCCGCCAGGCCCGCCGGCAGAAAGCCCGCCGCCCGCGCCAAGGCGAAATAGTGTTCCCAGGGTGGTGGCCGGCAGCAAGGCCATCAATTCATCTGATACCTCCCCATCAGCAATCGGTATTTCCCTGATACCCCCGTCTTCTGGAACAGTGGCCCCATGCCCCGCGCTCGACGGGGCCGGTGTTTCAGGAGACAGCCATTACCACCCCCTCCCCCCTCCCTCCCCGCGCGGTCGCCAACGTGGGCGCGCTTGTCGCCAGGAGCGCCCGGACGCACGCCCGGCGCGTGGCCGTGAAGAGCCCCGCGCGCAGCGTCACCTATGCCGAGCTGGAGCAGCGCTCCAACCGCCTGGCCAACGCCCTGCTCGGCCTGGGCCTGGCGCGCGGCGACCGCGTGGGCATCTACCTGCCCAACTGCGTGGAAATCGTCGAGATCGAGATCGCCTGCTACAAGGCCGGGCTCGTCAAGGCACCCTTCAACGCACGGCTGTCGCCCGCCGAAGTGGGCGCCGTGGCGGCCAACAGCGATGCCGCCCTCATCGTCACCACGGCCGAGCGGGCCGAGGCCATCCGCCCGCACGTGGAGCAGGCACTGCAGGGCGGCATGCCTCGCCTGCTGCTGCTCGATGGCGCAGGTGCCGCAAGCTACGAGGCCGCACTGGCGCAGGCCAGCGATGCCTTCAGTCCCGTGCAGGTGCACGAGCACGAGGTGGCCGTGCTGCACTACACCTCGGGCTCGTCGGGCGTGCTCAAGGCGGCCATGCAGACCTTTGGCAACCGGCTGGCGCAGCTGCGCAAGTTCCTCACGCGCTCGGACGGACAGCAGCCCGGGCACATCCTGGGGCTGGTGGGGCCGATCACGCACGCATCGGGCATGCAGATCGTGCCCGCGCTGTGCCAGGGCGTGACCATCCGCCTGTTCAACGGCTTCGAGCCCGCGCGCTTCATCGCCGACATGCGCGCCGACCGCGTGACGCACACCTTCATGGTGCCCACCATGATCAACATGCTGCTGGCCGAGCTGGAGGGCCAGTACCGCCCCCTGCCGGACCTGCTGCGCCTGGGCTATGGCGCCGCCCCCATGGCGCCCGCGCGCATCCTGAAGGCCATGGACGTGTTCGGCCCCATCCTGCAGCAAGGCTATGGCGCGGGCGAGACGACCTCGGGTGTCTGTGGCCTGTCGGTGGAAGACCATCTGTTTGCCCGCGCCGCGCGGCCCGAGCGCCTGGCATCGTGCGGGCGGCCGTTCCTCGAATGCGACGTGCAGATCCTGGGCGACAACGGCCGGCCCGTGGCCACGGGCGAGATCGGCGAGATCGTGGTGCGCGGCGACGACGTCTTCGCGGGCTACTGGCGCGCGCCCGAGCTCACGGCCGAGGTGCTCAAGGACGGTGCGTACCACACGGGCGACCTGGCCCGCATGGACGACGAAGGCTTTGTCTACATCGTGGACCGCAAGAAGGACATGGTGATCAGCGGCGGCTTCAACGTGTACCCGTCGGAGGTGGAAGCGGTGCTGTACCAGCATGACGCGATCGCCGACGCCTGCGTGTTCGCCGTGCCCGACGACAAGTGGGGCGAGGCCGTGGCCGCGCACGTGGTGCTCAAGCCCGGCCACACGGCGGGCGACGAGGTCAGCGCCGCCATCGACGCCTTCTGCGCCCAGCACCTGGGTGGCTTCAAGCGGCCCCGGCGCATCGAGTTCGTGCCCACGCTGCCCAAGAACCCCAACGGCAAGGTCATGCGCCGCGCGGTGCAGGCCCCCTACTGGGAAGGCCGGGGCCGCATGGTGAACTAGAGAGCGGCATCCCCCCGAGGCGCCGCGCGCCCTGGCGCGTCCGCCAGAGGCGGCCCTCGCCCCGCGTCCGCGGCACCGGGCCGCGCCAGTTTCCACATCCAGTCGGCACCACAACCGACAAGGAATCTCGACATGAACAACCACGACATCACCTCCCCCATCCCCGCGCCACTGTTTCCGGGCGTGCCGTTCGAAGGCTCGCCGCAGGCGGCCGAGCTGATCACCCGCATCAACGAGTACCTGCACGGCGAGCTGGCCGCGCTGGCGCGCGAGCATGGCATCGACCACGAGAACAGCCCCGGCAAGGCGCTGCTGCGCCAGGTGTGGAAACGTTCGCACGCGCTGGGCTTCTACGGCATGACGCTGCCTCCGCAGATGGGCGGCCTGGGCCTGTCGGTGCTGGACCATGTGCTCGTGAAGGAAGCGATCTATGCCAGCGGCTCGCCCTTCGCGCCGCATGTGTTCGGCGAGCTGAGCGGCCCGCCGCGCGTGGGCGCGCTGGCGCGCGTCGCCACGCCGTTCCAGCTGCAGAACTTCATCCTGCCCGTGGCGCAGGCCGACATGGCGATCTGCTTTGCGCTGACCGAGGCCGAGGCGGGCTCGGATGCGGGCAACGTGCAGACCCGCGCCGTGAAGGATGGCGACCACTACGTGCTCACCGGCGAGAAGCGCTTCATCTCGGGCTCGCCCTTTGCCGACTATGCGGTGCTGATGGCCTCCACCGCCACCGATCCGGCGCAGCGCGAGGTGTCCGCGTTCTTCGTGGACCTGCATGCGCCCGGCGTGCGCGTGCAGGCGGGCTACAAGACCATGGCGGGCCAGACGAGCACGGGCAACATCGCCCTGGACGGCGCGCGCGTGCCGGCCACCCACCTCATCGGCGAGCCGGGCCGGGGCCTGGCGCTGGCGCTGGGCCGCATCACCGTGAACCGGCTGCTGCACTGCCCCGCCATGCTGGGCCTGGCCCAGGTGGCGCTGCGCGATGCGCGCGACTACGCGCAGCAGCGCCAGCAGTTCGGCCGCGCCATCGGGCAGTTCCAGGCCATTCAGCACATGCTGGCCGACATGGCGACCGACTGGGCCGCCGCGCGCGGGCTGATGCTGGCCACCGCCCGGCAGATCGACGCGGGCGGCGATCCGCGCGCGCAGGCAGCGATGGCCAAGCTGTTCTGCTCGGAAGCGGCGTTCCGCATTGCCGACCGCGCGGTGCAGATCCACGGCGGCGAAGGCATCGTGCAGGGCCGGCGCGTGGAATTCCTGTTCCGCATGCTGCGCATGTACCGGGTGCTCACGGGCACGAGCGAGATCCAGCGCAACACCATCGCCAAGGAATTGCTGGCAGCCCCCTGAGCGGCTGCGCCGCCGCTGCGGCGCGCAGGCCCCGGCCCGGGCCAGGCCAGTTGCTCCGGTCCGCCATACCGCCACAACGGTGCCCCAGTGCGCGAGCGCACCCACCCGACAATCACAAGGAGACAAGACATGACAACCCATTCCCCATCCTCCCCGCGCCGCCGCGCCCTGCTGGCCGCCAGCCTGCTGCCGCTGCTGGCGGGCACGCCCGCCCTGGCCTCCGACCCCTGGCCCCGCCGCGCCATCAAGTGGGTGGTGCCCTATCTGGCCGGCACGGGGCCCGACACCACGGCCCGCATCGTGGCCGAGGCCGTGTCCAAGGAACTGGGCCAGCCCGTGGTCATCGAGAACCGTGGCGGCGTGGGCGGCAACCTGGGCGCGCGGCAGGTGGCCAAGGCCGCGCCGGACGGCTACACCTGGATCTACTCGGGCTCACCGATGGCGGCCAGCATGCGCATGTACAAGGCGCCCGGGTATGACGTGCTCAAGGACTTCCGCCACGTGATCGGGCTCACCAGTTCCGACACCACGGTGATCGTGCACGCGAGCTCCGACATCCGCACGCTGGAGCAACTGCTCACCCGCATGCGCGCTCAGCCGGGCAAGATCGACTACGCGTCGGGCGGCATCGGCACCCCGTCGCATCTGGGGGTGGAGATGCTGCTGAGCGTGGCCCAGGCCGAAGCCACCCACGTGCCCTACAAGGGCGCCTCGGAGATCGTGAATGCCGTGATGGGCCAGCAGGTGACTTTCGGCGCCCCCATCACCTCGGTGGCGTACGCCAACATCCAGGCTGGAAAATTGCGGGCCCTGGCCGTGACCGGCCCCCGGCGCAACCCCAAGCTGCCGGGCGTGCCCACGCTGGCGGAGCTGCAGGTGCCCGGCGTGGAGCTGACGTCGTGGGGCGGTGTCTCGGTGCCCACCGGCACGCCCGACGCCATCGTCGCGCGCGTGCGCGCCGCCCTCGATGCCGCGCTCAGGCAGCCCGCCGTCGTGAGCGCGCTGGAAGAACAGGGCGGCCAGGTCTTCGTGCAGGACAGCGAGGCCTTCACACGCGCTTTCGGCAAGGAAATCGCATTCACGGAAACCATGATGAAGAGGGCGCGGCTGGAGCCGATGTAGCGGCGGCCGGCCGTTTCTCGCCAACGCTTCTCCTTTTATAGCAACTACCGCTGGATGGATGGTCGGCAGCGGCACTTTTCATACCCAAACCCTGGCCGGCCCCGGGGCCGCCCGCTCCTTGACCCCCGTCAAGCAGGCCCGCGCCACGGGCATTTGTCCGACAGGCGGCCGATTCCTTGGATGGCGGGCAGCGCGCCCGCCCCGTCCAAGAATGAATGCAGCGAGTGACATTGCTCGCCTGCCCGCAACACGACAAGGAGAGCCCCATGAACACCCTCTCGAATCCCGTGGCCGAGGAAAAACCCATCGACCCCGACCTGGCCGCACAGGCCGTGCCCGGCCACGGCGTCCCCTCGCAGGACCCCGACCCCGCCGCGCAACATACCCTGAGCCCGAGTGAATCCGAGCGCGAGTCCAAATCCGCCCTGATGGGGGGCGGCATGATGGCCGGAGCCGCCGCCGGCGCGGCCGTGGGCGTGGCGATGGCCGGGCCCGTGGGCGTGTTCGTGGGCGGCACGGCAGGCGCCATTGCCGGCGCCCTCGGCGGCGCGGCCGTGGGCCAGGTGGTCGAACCCGAAGCGCCCAAGGAGCCCGCGGACGAAGCCGCCGAGCCGGGATACATCGAGAAGCCCTAGCTTTCTCGCCGCCCGTGGCCCGCCATTCCCTTACAGAGCCCGCACCCGCGGGCTTTTGTGCTTCGGGGTGGCGCGGTGGCGGCGCGAAGCCGTACCGTGGAGAATCCGGCCCACAGGCCGCCGGAATCCAGGGCGGTTCCAGCCCGGCAGCCCCTCCCCCCACGAAAACCGCGAGGAAGAACCCATGCAAATCACGCTCTCCAGCCTGTTCGTCGAAGACCAGGACCACGCCCTGCACTTCTACACCGCGGTCCTTGGCTTCGAGAAGAAGCATGACATTCCCATGGGCACCTTCCGCTGGCTCACCGTGACATCGCCGGAAGGCGCCACGGGCGTCGAGCTGGTGCTGGAGCCCATGGCCTTCGCGCCCGCGCGGGTCTACCAGAAGGCCTTGTTCGAGGCGGGCATTCCGGCCACCGCGTTCATGACCCATGACATCGATGCGGAGTTCCGCAGGCTTTCGGAGCGGGGCGTGGCGTTCCGTGGCACGCCCCTGGCCATGGGGCCCATCAAGGCGGTGCTGTTCGAGGACACGTGCGGCAATCTCATCAACCTGGTCCAGCCGGGAGCGTGAGCCACCGAGGCCGGGGCGAAATGCTATCTCATTGATAGCTATCAGCGCTTGTCCAACGGCGCTACAAGCCGTTTTCATTCATTTTCCGGGCCCTGACCCCACGGCGGCCCAAGGCCCGGTGCTCAGTGGGGAAAGCCTCCTCGCACAAGGCGCACCGGCTCGGCGTCCATGCGGCGTATGAGCGCCTGCAGGCCATCCACCGGCGCCGTGGCGGCCCCGACCGGCGGCGCGGGCGCGGCGGTGGCCCGGCAGACCAGGTCGTCCTCGGACCACGCGGCCTTGCCGGGCTGGCCCCGCGCACGCAGCCAGCCCGCGCGGTCCACGATCAGCTGGTAGCCCGGCAGTTCGGCGGCAGACACGCCCAGCACCAGGGCCAGCGCCTGCTCCACGGCGCTTTTGTGCTGCGGATCGCCCTGCGGCTGGCACTCGGCATCGGCGCTCGCCGGCAAGGCGCCCGCCACCAGGGTGACCAGGCGCGGGTCATCGGCCACCAGCGGCACGCCCGGGCCCGCCACGGCCACACGCACGCGCTGGCCCACCAGGTCCCGGCTCTGGCGGGCCCGGCCATGGCGGCACTCCACGGCCATGCCGGGCAGGCGCACGGGCCGGTCCCAGGTGCCGGCCTCGCGCAGCATCTGCCCTGCGGCATGGGCCTGCAGGTAGTCCAGCACGTCCCAGATCTCTTCGTCGCGCAGCGCGCTGCCCACGCCCGGCATGGTCTGCACGCCGGCGCGGTTGTGCATGCCTTCGCGCACACGCCAGAACAGCTCGCCGTCGAGCCGCTTCCACAGCAGCGCGCCGTTCAGGTTGGGCGGCCACTGGACCAGCTGTGGGGCATCGGGGCCTTCGCCCCGGCCATCGGCGCCGTGGCAGCGCACGCAGTGCTGCTGGTAGACAGCCTGGCCACGCACGATGCCCCCGGCAGCGAAACCGGTGGGCGACTGGTGCAGGCTGGTGGGCACGGCGGGCGCGAGCAGCAGGTGCGCCTGGGGCCAGGGGGCAAACACCAGCAATGCGGCCGCCAAGGCGATCAGCCACAGACGAGCGCGCTGGAAGGGCAGCGACACCGCCAGGGCCAGCAGCGCGGCCCCCGCGCACAGCAGGGACAGCAGCACCTGCCGCGCGTGGCCCGCGTCCACCGCCAGCATCTCGGCCGCGATGCGGTACCCCCACGGCCATGCGGGCTGGCCATGGACTTCCGGCGCCAGGCCCAGCGCATGCAGCACCGCGCGCAGGCCCTGCTGCGCGGCGAGCAGGCCTTCGAGCAGGCCGTTCAGCAGATCCGGCGACAACCCGCTGGCCTACCAGCTCGCACCCAGGCCCAGCAACGCCAGGGCCTCGTGGCGCAGGGCCGCAAGGCGCGGGTCGCCGCGGTGGCGCGGGTAGGGCAAATCGTTCACCAGCACCTGCTGGATGCGCGCGGGCCGGTCGGAGAACACCACCACGCGCTGGGCCATGAAGAGCGCCTCTTCCACATCGTGCGTGACCAGCAGGGCCGAGAAACCCGTGCGCTGCCACAGGTCCACGAGCTCGGTCTGCATGGTCAGGCGCGTGAGCGAGTCGAGCTTGCCCAGCGGCTCGTCGAGCACCAGGAGGCTCGGGTCGTTGACCAACGCGCGGGCCAATGCCACGCGCTGCGCCATGCCGCCCGACAGCTGGTGCGGAAAGGCCTTGGCAAAGTCCTGCAAGCCGACCAGGCGCAGCGCTTCGTCCACCCGGTGGCGCTGCTGGCGCAGGATGCCGCGCGCCTGCAGGCCCAGGGCCACGTTGTCCCACACGGTGCGCCAGGGAAACAGCGTGGGGTCCTGGAAGACCACGATGCGCGAGGGATCGGGGTCGGTGATGGGCGCGCCGTCCTGCAGCAGCTCGCCCGTGGTCGCGGGCTCCAGCCCCGCCACCAGGCGCAGCAGCGTGCTCTTGCCGCAGCCGCTGGGCCCGAGCAGGGCCACGAACTCGCCGGGGGCGATGGACAGGTCCAGCTCGTCGATCACGTGCAGCGGGCCGGCGGGCAGGTCGAACCAGTGACTCACATTGCGCACGTCGATGCGTGCGCCCGTCACCTTGGCTCCCACACCCGCTTCAGGGGCGGTCGCGGTGCTCACCATTTCACCACCCCCTTCTGCCACGACAGCACCCGGTCGCGCAGCACGAACAGCAAGGTGATCACGCCCGAGAACAGCAGCGCCATCACGATCAGCGCGGCGTACATGTTGGGGTACGCCGCCCAGCCCTGGGCCCAGGTCAGGTACCAGCCCAGGCCGGCCTTCACGCCCAGCATCTCGGCCACCACCAGGGTGGAGAACGCCGCGCCCAGGCCCATGAACAGGCCCACGAAGACCTGCGGCAGGGCCGCCGGTATGGCCACGCGCAGCACCAGGAACCAGGGCGACGCGCCCATGGTGCGCGCCACGTCGTAGTAGTTCTTGTGCACGCCCGCCACGCCCGACCAGGTGAGGATGGCGACCGGGAAGGCCGTGCCCAGCGCGATCAGGAAGATCGCCGTCGACCAGCTGGACGGAAAGAAATAAAAGCTCACCGGCAGCAGCGCCGTGGTGGGCACGGGGCCCAGGATGCGCAGCACCGGGTGGATCCAGTAGCTGGCCTGGCGCGACCAGCCGATGAGCACGCCCGTGGTGAAACCCGCCGCCGCGCCGATGGCGATGCCCAGCCCCAGCAGGCGGACCGATGCGCCCGCGCTTTCCAGCAGGCGCGCCCAGTCGGTGGCGTAGACCTCCACCAGGCTTTGCGGCGGTGCGAAGAACGGGGGCGGCAAGGTGCCCAGCTTGGCGGTGAACACCTCCCACACCGTGAGGCCGGCGGCGATGGCCACCAGCCAGGGGCCGGCCCGCCGCACCTTGTGGCCCACGGGCCCCAGCGCGCCCGCAACGAACGCCAGCACCGCCAGAAGCACTGCCACGGCACCGGCACCGATGGCGAATTCTTCGGTGAACGCCCACTCGCTGAAGCCTGCCGGCTTGTTGGGCCACAGGTAGGTCAGCAGGCCCAGCGCCGCCCAGGCGGCGGCGGCCAACAGGCCCGTCCGCCAGAAGGCGGGAATGGGCCGGGCCGCGCCGAATGCGGCGGACGCGGCCACCCTCGCGGGAGGCGCCGCGGGGCGTCGCGCCCGGGGCGCCTCGGCCACGGAATTGGGCGCTGGCAGGATATGGTCGGCAACGGTGCTCATGGCAAACTCCGGTGAATGTCAGCTCGTGTGGCGATGAGCATCGCCCACAACCCGTGAAACTGGCGCGCCCACAGCCAGTGCGCCCGCGCAAGGGGCACCGCACCGCGCCGAGCTGGGGGCGTCCTCCTCCCGCATTGCGCGGCAATGCGAGAGAGGGGTGAAGGCGCGAAGCGACTCAGGGAATGCGCCACTTCAGGCCAGCACGTCGGCATGCACATGGGCGGCGAAACGTGCGGGATCGGTGGAGGGCTTGAGCACCCCCACCAGCTTGAAGTCGCGCGCATAGAACTCGATCTCCTGGCGCAGCGCCGTGCCCACGGGGTGGCTGCGGTGCGTGAGCGTGCCCAGCACGGCGCGCAGGTCGTCCTGCGGCACCTTGGAGTAAGGGCTGAAGATGCGCGCCGTCTCGTTCGGGTTGTCGGCCACGAAGTCCGAGGCCTCGATGATGGCGCGCGTGAGGGCCGCGGCCGTGCCCTTGTCGTTGCGTACCAGGGCGCCGCTCACGCCGAGCACGCAGCAGGTCTTGGCCGCGTACTCGCCCGAGAGGTTGGAGGCCAGGTCCACCAGGCCCCTGGTGCGGCGCTGGATCAGCAGCAGGTTGGGGTCGCCGTCGGCAATGGCCTGGGCCTCGCCCTTTTCCACGGCCAGGCCCAGCATGTCGCCGGGGAACTGGCGCCATGTCACGTCCTTTTCGGGGTTCAGGCCGGCCTTGGTGAGCAGCACCGAGAAGAAGTTCTTGCCCGGGCTGTTGAGGTCCGACACGGCAATGGTCTTGCCCTTGAGCTTTTGCAGGCTGGTCACGCCCGCCGCTTCGTAGCCCACCAGGCGCGAGCAGCCGCCGTGCGAGCTGCCCACCAGCTTCACGTCGAAGCCCGACTCCAGCGGCTTGATCCAGCGGTGCACCATGCCCAGGCCGGCGTCGGCCTTGGAGGTGGCGATGGTCTCCAGCAGCTGGTCGGTGGAACCGGCGAAGTTGACCAGCTCGACCTTGAGGCCGTGCTTTTCGAAGATGCCACGCTCGATCGCCACCGGGGCGGCCGACAGGCAGATGGCATTGGCGTTCCACGCCAGCTTCACCTCGCGCAGCTTGCCGGCGGCCAGCACGTGGCTGCCCACCACGCCCGAGGCGCCCACCACCGTGGCCGCGCCCGTGGCCCGCAGCAACTGCCGGCGCGACCAGCGCGCTTCTCCCCCACCCAGAATCTGACCCTTGTTGTTCATGCCCTGCACCTTTTGTGTGAAAAAGACAAAATGGCCGCGCATCCGCAGCCCGCTGACCGCATTGCATGCGCACGGGCACCAAAAGAGAACGAAGAAAAACGGAGATGCATATGCAAAAGATTCCACACACCCCCGCGCCGGACACTGGTGCAATACAGCGCATGAATGCCCTCGCCTCCACGGTCCTGCCGCAGCCCGCCTCGCACGCGACACCAACGTCCACAGCGCCCGACACCGCCCGCCTGCGCCACTTCGTGCAGCAACTGGCCGCGCTGGTGGAAAGTACGCCGCCGGAGCCAGAATTGCTGGCGCGCGGCGGCGCCCTGCTGGGCGC
Source organism: Acidovorax sp. GW821-FHT10E04 (assembly GCF_059415185.1). Lineage (NCBI taxonomy): Bacteria > Pseudomonadati > Pseudomonadota > Betaproteobacteria > Burkholderiales > Comamonadaceae > Acidovorax > Acidovorax sp. GW821-FHT10E04. Next base: position 314,998 of record NZ_JBWKMT010000001.1, on the reverse strand, counting down.
CCTGGTGGCCCACGACGACTGGCTGCCGGCCGCGTTTGCGCAGCCGAACCCCGACCGCTACCAGCAGTACCTGCTGCATGCCGATGCGCTGGGCCGCTTCTCGGTGGTGAGCTTTGTGTGGGGCCCGGGCCAGGCCACGCCCATCCACGACCACACGGTGTGGGGCCTGATCGGCATGCTGCGCGGCGCCGAAGATTCGCAGGCATTCGCCCGCACCGCCGATGGGCGCTGGGCGCCAGAGGGCGCACCGCACCGGCTGCGGCCCGGCGATGTCGATGCCGTGTCGCCCACCATCGGCGACGTGCACCGGGTGAACAATGCGTGGGAGGGCCAGACCTCCATCAGCATCCACGTGTATGGCGCCAACATCGGCGCCGTGCAGCGCAGCGTGTACCTGGAAGACGGCACGGCCAAGCCGTTCATCTCGGGCTACAGCAATGCGACGCTTCCGAACATCTGGGACCTGTCCCGCAACCCGGCGCCCTCGGCCTGAACCTGTTTTCGAAGACCCGTACGATTTCCCCATGACTGCTTCCACCATTCCAGAGACTTCCGTCCTCCAGGTCCGCGAGGCCCTGCTCGCCCGCGAGGAAATCGCCCTGCTCGACGTGCGCGAGGAAGACCCCTATGCCCAGGGCCACCCGCTGTTCGCCGCCAACCTGCCGGCCAGCAAGATCGAGCTGGAGGCCTTCGCGCGCATTCCCCGCCGCGACACCCTCATCGTGGTCTACGACGATGGCGAGGGCCTGGCCGAACCCGCGGCACGCACGCTCCAGCAGCTGGGCTACACCCGTGTGACCCTGCTGGCGCGCGGCCTGCAGGGCTGGCGCGATGCCGGGGGCGAGCTGTTCATCGACGTGAACGTGCCCAGCAAGTCCTTCGGCGAGCTCGTGGAGGCCGAGCGCCATACGCCCTCGCTCGCCGCCGAGGAAGTGCAGGCCCTGATCGATGCCCAGGCCGACGTGGTGGTGCTGGACGCGCGCCGCTACGACGAGTACCACACCATGAACATCCCCACCGGCGTGAGCGTGCCCGGCGCGGAGCTGGTGCTGCGCGCGCAGGCACTGGCGCCCAACCCGGCCACGCAGATCATCGTGAACTGCGCGGGCCGCACGCGCAGCATCATCGGCACGCAGTCGCTGGTGAACGCGGGCATCCCCAACCCCGTGGCCGCCTTGCGCAACGGCACCATCGGCTGGCTGCTGGCCGGGCAGACGCTGGAACGCGGCGCCAGCCGACGCTTCGACCCCGCCGTGCACCTCGACCGCAATCAGGCACCGCAACAGGCGCGCAACGTGGCCGACCGGGCCCGCGTGCAGCGCGCCCAGGCCGGCGACCTGGCGCGCTTCGTGGCCGAGGCCGGCCGCACCACCTACCTGCTGGACGTGCGCACGCCCGAGGAGTTCGCGGCCGGCCACCTGCCGGGCTTTCGCAACACCCCCGGCGGCCAGCTGGTGCAGGAGACCGACCACACGGCCGCCGTGCGCGGCGCGCGCCTGGTGCTGGTGGACGACGACGGCGTGCGCGCCAACATGAGCGCATCGTGGCTGGCCCAGATGGGCTGGGAAGTGTGGGTGCTCGACGGCGCGCAGCCGGCGGATTTCAGCGAGACCGGCGCCGTGGCCAACACCGTGCCCGAACCCGAAGGCCCCATCGCCTGGGCCACCCCCGCCCAGCTGGCGGCCTGGCTGCAAGACGGCAGCGCCGACCACACGGCCGTGCTGGACCTGACCACCAGCGCCAACTACACGCTGCGCCACATCCCCGGCGCGTGGTTCGTGATCCGCTCACAGCTCGCGCAGGCCGTGCAGTCCATCCCGCGCGCGCAGCGCTATGTGCTCACCTGCGGCAGCAGCCTGCTGGCCCGCTATGCCGCGCAGGACCTGGCCCGCCTGACGGGTGGTGCCGAGGTGGTGGTGCTGGAGGGTGGCACGCTGGCCTGGATCGCCCAGGGCCTGCCGCTGGAGCATGGCGAGACGCGCCTGGCCTCGCCGCGCATCGACCGCTACCGCCGCCCGTACGAAGGCACCGACAGCCCGCGCGAGGCGATGCAGGCCTACCTGGACTGGGAGTTCGGGCTGGTGGAACAACTGGGGCGCGACGGCACCCACGGGTTCCGGGTGATCTGATTCACTATCGATTTAATAGCTGCCAGCGCATGATTCACTATCGCTACCGGCTGATTTAGCTACAAACCCACTTCTGGGGCGCCCCCCGGGGCGCTCACAACGCCCCGTACCGCCACGACACGTTCATCGCCAGCACCTCGCCCTGCGCCAAGCTGCGCAGGCCGGGCTGGCCCGGTTGGTGGAAAGCATCGATGGGCTGGGTGATGGGCTCAAAGCAGAACGCCGGGCCCTGCGGCGGGCGGTACACCAGGCAGTAGTGGTGGGCCGCGCCGCCGTCCTTGTCAAAGTCTGGCATGTGGGCGGTAAGGCGCAGCCCGCGCTCGGGCCAGTCGATCTGCGCGGTGCCACCCCAGCCGGTGTAGGCGTTGTCGATCAGGCCGCCGTTGGCGGGAGCGCCGCTGTTCAAGTCCCAGCCAGGCGGAAACTGCTGCGTGTGCTCCGTGGGCAAAGGGTCGTCGCCACACAGCCACACGCCCTGCACCGGCGCCGTGATGCGCGTGCCGGGCGTGCGCGGAAACCAGGGGTGCAGGCCCAGGCCGTAGGGCAGCGGCTGTGTGCCCAGGTGCCGCACCTGTACCGACTGGTCCAGGCCGCCCTCCACCAGCCGGAAGGTCTGCACGCACTCGTACTCGTAGGGGTTGCCGTCAAAGCGCTCGGAGCGCAGCTGCATCTGCAGCGTGTCGGGCGCGGGCTGGGTCATCTCCCAGGGCTGCAGCCAGCCATCGCCGTGGATGGGGTACGGCTCGCCAGCGCGGTTGGGCCGCACGGGATGGAACTGCCCGGCGTGCGTGAAGCCGCCGCCGCTGATGCGGTTGGACCAGGGCACCATGGCGAAGGAGGCCATCTTGTACAGATCGGGCGTGGCCCCGTCCCAGGGGCGCCAGAGGTCAATCCGGCCGCTGGGCTGCCGGGGGTCGTCGATCTGCCAGGCGGCCACGCTGCCGCCCAGCGAGGGGACCAGCCCCAGGTGCTGGCCCGCGTGGCTCAACCAGGTGATGGGGTGGGTGGTGGCGTCGCTCATGCGCATGCTTTCATGAAGGAGGTCAGCCACCGAACAGATGGGCGGGCACGCCGGGGCTGTCGATCTCGATGGCAAACACGCTGCCGGCCAGCGGCTGTGCAGCGAGCTGCTCGGGCGTGAGGCCGACCCGCGCGGTGGTGATGAACAGCGTGCGCAGGTCCGCGCCCCCAAAGGCGCAGGTGGTGACCTGGCTCGCGGGCAGCACCACACGGCCCAGTTCCTCGGCCGTCTCGGGGTCGTGGCAGGTCACGCAGTGGCCGCCCCAGTGGGCGATCCAGAGGCGACCCAGGGCGTCGGTGGTCATGCCGTCGGGCAGGCCATCCTCGGCACTGAATCGTTTCCACACCTGCTTGTGCGACACGGTGCCGGCGGCGGCATCAAAATCGTAGCGCCAGGTGATGGAGCTGAGCGTATCGTTGAAGTACAGGCACTGTCGGCCCTCCACCAGGGCCCAGGTGGGCCCGTTGGTCACCACGAAGCCCTCGTCATGGCGCGTGCAGCGGCCGTCGGGGTCGTAGCGGTAGAGCGCGCCGGTGGGCAGCTGGCAGTCGAAGTCCATGCTGCCGCCCCAGAAGCGGCCCTGCGCGTCGCACTTGCCGTCATTGAAGCGGTTGCCCGGCAGCTCGGCCGCGGGCTGGTGCAGGTAGTGCGGGGCGCTGTCGGTGGCCGGATCGAACAGCGCGAAGCCGCGCCGCAGGGTGATGATGAGGCCGGGCGCGTCCCGGCGCTCGGCCAGGGCCGAGATCTCTTCGTCGAAGCGCCACTGCCTCTGCACGCCCGTGGCCGGGTCCAGCCGGTACAGGCGGCAGCCCAGGATGTCCAGCCAATACACCACCTGCTCCCGCGCGGACCATACAAGCCCCTCCCCCAGCTGCGCATCGGCTTGGACCACGCAGCGCAGGGGCCCCGTGGGGGTGGGGACGGGAAATCGCGACGGCGCAGCGGCCGCTGCCATGGGATTCTGGTTGCTCAAAGCTTGTCTCCTGTTTGTTGTTTACCTGCCTGCCTCTTGACGCCGGGCATCTTATCAACGTCAATTGATGCATGGAATGATTATTTTTGGAATTTTCGATATACAAATTGCAATGACAACTGATATCCATATCCCCTCCCAGCCCACGCTCGCCCAGTTTCCCAGCCTGCAAGGCCGATCGGTCTTCGTCACGGGCGGGGGCAGCGGCATCGGCGCGGCCATCGTCGCGGCGTTCGCCGAACAGGGTGCGCGCGTGGCCTTCGTGGACGTGGCGCGCGAAGCCAGCGAGGCGCTGGCCCAGCAGATCGCCGACGCGGGCCATGCCCGGCCCTGGTGGCAGGTGTGCGACGTGCGCGACATCGCCGCGCTGCAGGACTCCATTGCCCGTGCAGCGGCAGCGGTGGGCGATTTCTCGGTGCTGGTGAACAACGTGGCCAGCGACGACCGCCATACGCTGGAATCGGTCACGCCCGACTACTACGACGAGCGCATGGCCATCAACGAGCGCCCGGCCTTCTTCGCCATCCAGGCCGTGGTGCCCGGCATGCGCCGCCTGGGCGCGGGCTCGGTGGTCAACCTGGGCTCCACGGGCTGGCAGGGCAAGGGCGCGGGCTACCCCTGCTATGCCATTGCCAAGTCGTCGGTGAACGGGCTCACGCGGGGCCTGGCGCGCACGCTGGGCCAGGACCGCATCCGCATCAACACCGTGTCGCCCGGCTGGGTGATGACCGAGCGCCAGATCAAGTTCTGGCTCGACGCCGAGGGCGAGAAGGAGCTGGCGCGCAACCAGTGCCTGCCCGAAAAGCTGCGCCCGCACGACATCGCGCGCATGGTGCTGTTCCTGGCGTCGGACGATGCCGCGATGTGCACCGCGCAGGAATTCAAGGTAGACGCCGGTTGGGTGTGATTCGGACCATCCCCCTGAGTCGCTTCGCGCCTTCCCCCTTCTCTCGAATGGCTGCGCCATTCGGGAAGGGGGACACCGCCAGCGCGGCGGGGCGGCCCTTGCGCGGCGGTCCTGGCCTATGCCGCGCCAGTATCGAGCGGCACCGACAAGCACAAGCTCCGACAGGGAAGCACGCTCAGTCTCCCGCTTCCAGCCGGCGCCCGTACTGCACCAGGCTGGTCTGCTTGAGCGCTTTCATCATCACCTTGGCGGCGGGCGACAGCAGGCGGTCGCTGCGGGTGATGATGCCGAAGGCGTCCATGTGGCAGGGCATGGCCAGCGGCAGGATCGACACCATGCCGTGCGATGCGTAGTAGTGCGCCACGTCGGCCCCCACCACGGCGATCATGTCGCTTTGCTGCAGCATGCGCGTCATGAACAGCAGGGCCGCGGTCTCCACCACGTTGACCGGCGGCGCCAGCCCCTCCTGCTGGAACATCAGGTCGAAGCGGTGCCGCAGCACGCTGCCCGCGGGCGGCACGATCCAGCCCGCGGCCAGCACGTCGCGCAGGGCCAGGCCCGGCACACCCAGCAGGGGGTGGCCCGGGCGGGTCATGGCGCAGACCAGTTCCTCGCTCAGCGGCTCGTAGCGCAGGTTGGCCTTGTCGTGCTCCTCGAACAGCCGGCCCACCAGGATGTCGAGCTTGCCCTGCTCGAGCCGGTCCATCAGCACCGGGCTGGTCTCGATATCGAGCGAGATGCGCAGGCTCGGGTGCTCCTGCTTGACCAGGGCCACGGCGGCGGGCAGCAGGCTCAGGCCCGGCGAGGTGATGGCCCCGATGCCCACCTGGCCGAAGTGCCCGGTCTTGAGCGCCGCCAGCTCCACATGGGCCTGGTTCAGGCTGGCCAGCGCCATGCGTGCGTGGCGGATCATGGTCTCGCCATACCAGGTGGGGCGCATGCCGCGCGGCAGGCGCTCGAACAGCGAAACCTCCAGCACATCCTCCAGGTCCTTGAGCAGCTTGGAGGCCGCCGGCTGGGTCATGCTGAGCACCTGGGCCGCGCGGTGGATGTTGCCCTCCTCGGCCAGGGCCACCAGCAAGAGCAGCTGGCGCGTCTTCAGGCGTGCGCGGATGAACCAGTGGTTGTAGGTGCTCATGGGGTTTTCCAGAATGCGTGGACGTATATGTATTTTGTCAAAAAAACTATTAGATTGATATCTAAATCGATCTTAGACTTTGCCGCACATCCGCACCAAGGTTCTTTCCCAGGTTCCCATGAAACTCGGCGACACACAGCAGCTCACCCCCCGGCACCTCATCAATGGGCGCTGGGAGATCGGCACCACCACCGGGGTGAGCACCAACCCGTCGGACACCCGTGAGGTGGTGGCCGAATACGCCCGGGCCGACCGCAACCAGACCGAACGCGCCATCCGCGCCGCCGCCGACGCCCTGCCCCACTGGAGCCAGAGCAGCCCCCAGCGCCGCGCCGACGTGCTCGACCTGATCGGCAGCGAACTGCTGGCGCGCAAGGACGCGCTGGGCACGCTGCTGGCCCGAGAGGAAGGCAAGACCCTGCCCGAGGCCGTGGCCGAGGTGGCCCGCGCCGGCCAGATCTTCAAGTTCTTTGCCGGCGAGGCGCTGCGCATCCCGGGCGAGCTCATGGCGTCGGTGCGCCAGGGCGTGCAGGTGGACGTGACCCGCGAGCCCGTGGGCGTGGTCGGCATCATCGCGCCCTGGAACTTCCCGTTCGCGATCCCGGCCTGGAAGATCGCCCCCGCCCTGGCCTATGGCAACACGGTGGTGTTCAAGCCCGCCGAACTGGTGGCCGCCTGCGGCTGGGCCCTGGCCGAAATCATCAGCCGCTGCGGCCTGCCGGCCGGCGTGTTCAACCTGCTCATGGGCAGTGGTCGCGAGGTCGGGCAGACGCTGGTGGACCACCCCCTGGTGAATGCGATCAGCTTTACGGGATCGGTCGATACCGGAGACCGTATCCTCAAGTCGGCCACCGCGCGCCGCACCAAGGTGCAGCTGGAGATGGGCGGCAAGAACCCGCTGGTGGTGCTGGCCGATGCCGACATGGACCAGGCCATCGACTGCGCGCTGCAGGGCTCGTACTTTTCCACCGGCCAGCGCTGCACGGCATCGAGCCGGCTGATCGTCGAAGCCAGCGTGCACGATGCCTTCGTGGACCGGCTGCGCCAGCGGCTCACGGCCCTCAAGGTAGGCCACGCGCTGGAGCGCGGTACCGAGATGGGCCCGGTGGCCGATGCCGGCCAGCTGGAGCAGAACCTCTCTCATGTGGAGATCGCTCGCAGCGAGGGCGCCGAGCATGTCTGGGGCGGCGAGCGGCTCGAACGCGTCACGCCTGGGCACTACATGGCCCCGGCGCTGTTCCTGGCCAGGCCCGAGCACCGCATTGCGCGCGAGGAGATCTTCGGCCCCGTGGCCTGCGTGCTGCGCGCCGACGACTACGAGCATGCGCTGGCACTGGCCAACGACACGCCCTACGGCCTGTGCGCGGGCATCTGCACCACCTCGCTCAGGCACGCCATGCATTTCAAGCGCAATGCCGTGGTCGGCATGACCATGGTCAACCTGCCCACGGCGGGGGTGGACTTCCACGTGCCCTTCGGCGGGCGCAAGGAGTCGAGCCACGGCCCGCGCGAGCAGGGCCGCCATGCCGCAGAGTTCTACACCACCGTCAAGACCGGCTACATGCTCGCCTGAAACGCCCGCTTCCCTTTCCCGCAGTGCATTTCTTTCTTCCACAACAGCGTCAACAACAGACAGACAGGAGACAAATGATGAAACTGAACCGCCGGACCCTCGTATCCGCCCTGGCCTGCGCCCCCGTGGCCGGGCTGCTCCCGGGCGCCGCCTGGGCCCAGAAACCCATCGTGCTGGGCTTCAGCCAGGTGGGTGCCGAGAGCGAATGGCGCACCGCCAACACCGAATCGATCAAGTCCGCCGCCAAGGAGGCGGGCATCGAGCTCAAGTTCTCCGACGCCCAGCAAAAGCAGGAGAACCAGATCAAGGCCATCCGCTCCTTCATCGCCCAGAAGGTGGACGTGATCGCCTTCTCACCCGTGGTCGAATCGGGCTGGGAGAACGTGCTGCGCGAAGCCAAGGCCGCCAAGATCCCGGTGGTGCTGACCGACCGCTCGGTCAACGTCAAGGACCAGTCACTGTACGTGACCTTCATGGGCTCGGACTTCGTGGAAGAAGGCCGCAAGGCCGGCCGCTGGCTGGTGGACAAGATGAAGGACCACAAGGGCGACATCAACATCGTCGAACTGCAGGGCACCGTGGGCTCGGCCCCGGCCATCGACCGCAAGAAGGGCTTCGAGGAGATCGTCAAGGCCGACCCCAAGTTCAAGATCCTGCGCTCGCAGACCGGTGACTTCACGCGCGCCAAGGGCAAGGAGGTGATGGAAGCCTTCCTCAAGGCCGAGGGCAAGAAGATCAACGTGCTCTACGCGCACAACGACGACATGGCCATCGGCGCGATCCAGGCCATCGAGGAAGCCGGCCTCAAGCCCGCCAAGGACATCACCATCATCTCCATCGACGCGGTCAAGGGCGCCTTCGAGGCCATGATCGCCGGCAAGCTCAACGTGAGCGTGGAATGCAGCCCCCTGCTGGGCCCGCAGCTGATGACGGCCGTGAAGGACATCAAGGCCGGCAAGGCGGTGCAAAAGCGCATCGTGACCGAGGAAGGCATCTTCCCGATGGAAGTGGCCGCCGCCGAGTTCCCCAAGCGCAAATATTGATGCCCCCTGCGTCGCTGCGCGCCTTCCCCCTCAGGGGGAAGGCGCCAGCGCGGCGGCACTGGCCTGGGGCGCGCCAGTTTCACAGATAGCGGACATGGCATAGGCCAACATCAAAAAACATAGAACCTGGAGACAGATAAATGAAGCGCGAAATTTTCAAGGCCGTGCTGGCCACCGTGGCGCTGGCCGCCATGGGCGCGACCCCACTGGTCCATGCCCAGGACAAGGGCAGCATCGGCATCTCGATGCCCACCAAGTCCTCGTCGCGCTGGATCGCCGATGGCGACAACATGGTCAAGGTGCTCAAGGAACGTGGCTACAAGACCGACCTGCAGTACGCGGACGACGACATCCCCAACCAGCTCGCGCAGATCGAGAACATGATCACCAAGGGCGCCAAGGTGCTGGTGATCGCCTCCATCGACGGCACCACCCTCTCGCGCGTGCTGCAGAACGCGGCCGACAAGGGTGTCAAGGTCATCGCGTATGACCGGCTGATCAAGGGCTCGAAGAACGTGGACTACTACGCCACGTTCGACAACTTCCAGGTCGGCGTGCTGCAGGCCACGTCCATCGTGGACAAGCTGGGCCTGAAGCAGGGCAAGGGCCCGTTCAACATCGAACTCTTCGGCGGCTCGCCCGACGACAACAACGCCTTCTTCTTCTACGACGGCGCCATGAGCGTGCTGCAACCGTACATCGACAGCGGCAAGCTGGTGGTGCGCAGCAAGCAGACGGGCATGAACAAGGTGGGCACGCTGCGCTGGGACGGCTCGGTCGCCCAGGCGCGCATGGACAACCTGCTGTCGGCCTACTACGGCAAGGACAAGGTGCATGCCGTGCTCTCCCCCTACGACGGCCTGTCCATCGGCATCCTGTCGTCCTTGAAGGGCGTGGGCTACTGCACCGCCCAGCAACCCTGCCCCGTGGTCAGCGGGCAGGACGCCGAGGTGCCATCGGTCAAGTCCATCCTGAAGGGCGAGCAGTCCTCCACCGTGTTCAAGGACACGCGCGAATTGGCCAAGGTGGCCGCCAACATGGTGGACGCCACGCTGTCGGGCAAGCAGCCGGAGATCAACGACACCAAGACCTACAACAACGGCGTGAAGGTGGTGCCCTCGTACCTGCTCAAGCCCGTGTCGGTGGATGCCTCCAACTGGAACGCGGTGCTGGTGGGCAGCGGGTACTACAAGGAATCACAAATCAAGTAGGCATGCCAGGCTTCGGCACGTAGAGCCGCCGTCCGCCTGGCACCTCTGGTGCCTAGCGGACGACATGCAACCGGGACGGGCCCGCAGCCCGCCAAAAGACTGAGAGACCATGCTTCTTGAAATGCGGGACATCCGCAAAACCTTCCCCGGGGTGGTGGCGCTGAACCAGGTGAACCTGCGCGTCCAGGCCGGGGAGATCCATGCCATCGTCGGCGAAAACGGGGCGGGCAAATCCACGCTGATGAAGGTGCTGTCGGGTGTCTACCCACACGGCAGCTACAGCGGTCAGATCCTGTTCGACGGGCAGGAGCGTCAGTTCTCCGGCATCCGCGACAGCGAGCACCTGGGCATCATCATCATTCACCAGGAGTTGGCGCTGGTACCGCTGCTCTCGATCGCCGAAAACATCTTCCTGGGCAACGAGACCGCGCGCCACGGCGTCATCGACTGGATGGCCGCGCACAGCCGCGCACAGGCGCTGCTGCACAAGGTGGGTCTGCGCGAATCGCCCGACACACCGGTGGGCCAGTTGGGCGTGGGCAAGCAGCAGCTGGTGGAGATTGCCAAGGCGCTGTCGCGCAAGGTGCGCCTGCTGATCCTGGACGAGCCCACTGCCAGCCTCAACGAGAACGACAGCCAGGCCCTGCTGGACCTGCTGCTGGAGCTGAAAGCCCAGGGCATCACCTGCATTCTGATCTCGCACAAGCTCAACGAGATCTCGCGGGTGGCCGATGCCATCACCGTGCTGCGCGACGGCAGCACCGTGCAGATGCTGGACTGCCGCGAAGGCCCGGTGAGCGAGGACCGTGTGATCCAGGCCATGGTGGGCCGCGAGATGAGCGATCGCTACCCCCAGCGCCAGCCGCAGATCGGCGGCATCGTTTTTGAAGTGCGCGACTGGCGTGCCCACCACCCTCAGCACGGCGACCGCGAGCACCTCAAGGGGATCGACCTGAACGTGCGGCGCGGCGAGATCGTCGGTATTGCGGGACTGATGGGCGCGGGCCGGACCGAGCTGGCCATGAGCATCTTTGGCCGGTCCTGGGGCCAGCGCATCAGCGGCGAGGTGCGGCTGCACGGCAAGGCCATCGACGTGGGCACCGTGGAAAAGGCCGTGCGCCACGGCCTGGCCTATGTGACCGAAGACCGCAAGGGCAATGGCCTGGTGCTGAACGAAGACATCCAGTTCAACACCTCCCTGGCGCATCTGGAAGGCGTTTCGTTCGCCACCGTGATCGACAGCGGCCGCGAGCACCGGGTGGCGCAGGACTACCGCGAGAAGCTGCGCATCCGCTGCTCGGGGGTGGACCAGAAGACGCTGAACCTTTCGGGCGGCAACCAGCAGAAGGTGGTGCTGGGCAAATGGCTCTTCACCAACCCCGAGGTGCTCATCCTGGACGAGCCCACGCGCGGCATCGACGTGGGCGCCAAGTACGAGATCTACACCCTCATCGCCCAGCTGGCGGCCGAGGGCAAGTGCGTGATCGTGATCTCTTCCGAAATGCCCGAGCTGCTGGGCATCACGGACCGCATCTACGTGATGAACGAGGGCCGCTTTGTGGCCGAGATGCCCACCGCCGAAGCCTCCCAGGAAAAGATCATGCGTGCAATAGTCAATGCCCCCCCTGAGTCGCTTCGCGCCTTCCCCCTCAAGGGGGACGCCGCCAGCGCGGCGGGGCGGCCCTTGCGCGGCGGCTCTGGCATGGGCAGCGCCGGTCTCAAGGGCAGCGGACAACGCAACGGATAACTGAAATGAGCCAGATGACCCCCTCCCCCACCGCCACGCTCGCCAGCGCACCCGCCGAGGCACCGGCCCACCACGACAAGCCGCTGCTGGAGCACATCAAGCACAACTTCCGTGAGTACGGCATGCTGATCACGCTGGTGGCCATCATGGGCTTCTTCCAGTACATGACGGACGGCACGCTGATGCAGCCGCTCAACCTCACCAACCTGGTGCTGCAGAACAGCTACATCGTCATCATGGCGCTGGGCATGCTGCTGGTCATCGTGGCCGGGCACATCGACCTGTCGGTGGGCTCGGTGTGTGGCTTCATCGGCGCGCTGGCAGCGGTGCTGATGGTCGAATACAACTGGCATTTCGTACCCGCCACGCTGGTGTGCCTGCTCTGCGGCGGGCTCATCGGTGCGGTGCAGGGCGGGTTCGTGGCCTTCTCGCGCATTCCGTCCTTCATCGTCACGCTGGCGGGCATGCTGGTGTTCAAGGGCCTGGCGCTGGCGCTGCTGGCAGGCCAGTCGGTGGGGCCATTCCCCTCGGCGTTCCAGATGCTCAGCTCGGGCTTCATTCCCGACCTGTTCAACGTGGAGGGGCTGCGCCTGACCTCGCTGCTGCTGGGCGCCGCCGTGGCCGCCGCCCTGGCCGTGGGCGGCCTGCGCGAACGCGCCAACCGCCTGCGGCACGGTGTGCGCGCCGAACCCGCCGGCCTGTTCATCGCGCGCACGGTGGTGTTTGGCGCCCTGCTGGTGTACTTCAGCTACCTCATGGCGTCATACAAGGGGCTGCCCAACGTGCTCATCGTGATGGCGCTGCTGATCGTGCTGTTCGACTTCGTCACCAGCCGCACCACCATTGGCCGCCGCATCTACGCCATGGGGGGCAACGAAAAGGCCGCCAAGCTTTCGGGCATCAAGACCGAGCGGCTCACGCTGTATGCCTTCATCAACATGGGCGTGCTCGCGGCCCTGGCCGGACTGGTGTTTGCAGCGCGGCTCAACACCGCCACGCCCAAGGCGGGCCTGGGTTTTGAGCTGGACGTGATTGCGGCGTGTTTCATCGGTGGCGCATCGGCCTCGGGCGGCGTGGGCAAGGTCATGGGCGCGGTGATCGGCGCCTTCGTGATGGGTGTGATGAACAACGGCATGTCCATCCTCGGGATCGGTATCGACTACCAGCAGGTCATCAAGGGCGTGGTGCTGCTGACGGCGGTTTTGGTCGACGTGTACAACAAAAACAAAGCCTGAAATGAAGCACCCCCTGAGTCGCTTCGCGCCGTCCCCCTCTCTCAGTTTGCTTCGCAATCTGGGAGGGGGACGCCCCCAGCGCGGCGGGGCGGCCCTTGCGCGGGGGCACTGGCCTGCGCCGCGCCTGCTTTGCGGACTGTGCGGACAGCAACGGCTGTTTGGAGCACCATGAGCAGCCCATCCCAAACTCCCGTGCTGCAGCTCGCGGGCATCCACAAGCAATTCGCGGGCATCCCCGTGCTGCGCGACGTGCAGCTCAACCTGTACCCGGGCGAAATCCACGCCCTCATGGGCCAGAACGGCGCGGGCAAGTCCACGCTGATCAAGGTGCTCACCGGGGTGCTCGAAGCCAGCGGCGGCCAGATGCGCCTGGCCGGCCAGGCGGTGTGGCCCGATTCGCCGCTGGCCGCCCAGCGCCTGGGCATCAGCACGGTGTACCAGGAGGTCAACCTCTGCCCCAACCTGTCGGTGGCCGAGAACATCTTCGCCGGGCGCTACCCGCGCTGCGGCATCGCCCAGGGCTTTCGGATCGACTGGGCCGCGCTGCACCAGCGCGCACGCGAGCTGGTGGCGCGCATCGGCCTGTCCATCGACGTCACGCGCCTGCTGTCGGACTACCCGGTGGCCGTGCAACAGCTGGTGGCCATTGCCCGGGCACTGAGCATCGAGGCCAAGGTGCTGATCCTGGACGAGCCCACCTCCAGCCTCGACGACGACGAGGTGCAAAAGCTCTTCGAGGTGCTGCGCCGCCTGCGCGGCGAGGGCCTGGCCATCGTCTTCGTGACGCACTTTTTGAACCAGGTATACGCCGTGTCGGACCGCATCACGGTGCTGCGCAACGGCGCCTGGGTGGGCGAATGGGCGGCGGCCGACCTGCCGGCGCAGGCGCTGATCAATGCCATGCTGGGGCGCGAGCTGGCCGCGCAGTCCACCGAACCGCCTGTTTCGCCGCGGTTCGATGGCGCAAGCACTGCCCTGCTGCAGGCCGAGGGCCTGGGCCAGAGCGGCCAGTTGCAGCCCCTGGACCTCAAGGTACGGGCCGGCGAGGTGGTGGGACTGGCGGGCCTGCTGGGCTCGGGCCGCACCGAACTGGCGCGCCTGCTGTTCGGCCTGCAGGTGCCCGACCGCGGCGTGCTGCGCATCGACGGCAAGGCAGTGGCCTTCGCCAACCCCATGGACGCGATCCGCGAGGGCCTGGCCCTGTGCCCCGAGGAGCGCAAGACCGATGGCATCGTGGCCGAGCTCTCGGTGCGCGAAAACATCGCGCTGGCACTGCAGGCGCGCATGGGCATGGGGCGCTTTCTGTCGCGTGCCGAACAGACGGCGATCGCCGAGCGCTACGTCAAGCTGCTGGGCATCAAGACCAGCAGCGTGGACACGCCCATCGCGCTGCTCTCGGGCGGCAACCAGCAAAAGGCGATCCTGGCGCGCTGGATGGCCATTGAGCCGCGCCTGTTGATCCTGGACGAGCCCACACGCGGCATCGACGTGGCCGCCAAGCAGGAAATCATGGAACAGATCCTGCGCCTGGCCGAGGCCGGCATGGCCGTGGTCTTCATCTCCTCCGAAATGAGCGAGGTGGTGCGCGTGGCGCACCGCATCGTGGTGCTGCGCGACCGCCGCAAGGTCGGCGAGCTGCCCGCCGGCAGCAGCGAAGAAGCCGTGTACGAACTGATTGCCGCCGAAAATGCCTGACGCACCCACCCCTTCCCTGTTTGCCGCCGCGCTGCGCCACCGGCTCACCTGGCCATTGGTCACGCTGGCCCTGCTGCTGGCCGTGAACACGGCGTTCAACGCCAGCTTCCTGCACATCGAGTGGCGCGACGGCCACTTCTACGGCAGCCTGGTCGACATCCTCAACCGCGCGGCACCGCTGGCGCTGGTGTCGCTGGGCATGACCATGGTGATTGCCACGCGCGGCATCGACATCTCGGTGGGTGCGGTGGTGGCCATCACCGCCGCCGTGGGTGCCTGGATGATCGGCGGCTCGGTCTCCGGCACCGAAAGCCGCTTTCCCCTGCCGCTGGCAGTGGCCGGCGCCATCGGCGCGGCACTGCTGTGCGGGCTGTGGAACGGCCTGCTGGTGGCCAAGGTGGGCATGCAGCCCATCATCGCCACGCTGATCCTCATGGTGGCCGGCCGGGGCATCGCCCAGTTGATCACCGATGGCCAGATCATCACCATCTACTACGCGCCCTTCTTCTTCCTGGGCGGGGGCTACCTGCTGGGCCTGCCGTTTTCGCTGTTCGTGCTGGCCGCCGTGTTTGCCGGGCTGTACCTGGCGGTCACGCGCACGGCACTGGGCCTGTTCATCCAGGCCGTGGGCATCAACCCGACGGCGGCGCGCGTGGCCGGCGTGCAGTCGCGCCGCCTGGTCGTCGCGGCCTACGCCTTCTGCGGCGTGTGCGCGGGCATCGCAGGCCTGTTGATCAGCTCCAACGTGAAGAGCGCGGACGCCAACAACGCCGGCCAGATGCTGGAGCTCGACGCCATCCTGGCCGTCACGCTGGGCGGCACGGCACTGACCGGCGGGCGCTTCAGCCTGGTGGGCAGCGTGATCGGCGCGCTCATCATCCAGACGCTGACCTATGCCATCTATTCGCTGGGCGTGCCGCCCGAAATCAACCTGGTGGTCAAGGCCGTGGTGGTGTTCATCGTGATGCTGCTGCAGTCGCCCGACTTCCGCACCCAGGTGGGTGCCCTGGTGCGCCGCCCCGCGGCCGGGGGAGCGCTGTCATGAGCGGCGCACACAGCCCTACCCTGGACGTGGCCCCTGCCACAGCTGCGCCGACACAACACTCTGCCCCCACCCGCATGCGCCTGAACCCCAAGTACCTGCCGCTGGCGGCCACCATCGCGCTGTTCCTGGCCATGGCCACGGCGGGCTCGGTGCTCTACACCGGCTTCTTCTCGGCCCAGGTGTTCCTCAACCTGCTGATCGACAACGCCTTTCTGATCATCGTCGCGGTGGGCATGACCTTCGTGATCCTCTCGGGCGGCATCGACCTGTCGGTGGGTTCGGTGGTGGCGCTGACCACCATGGTGCTGGCCAGCCTGGTGGAGCACCACCACTGGAGCCCGCTCACCGCCATCCCGCTGGTGCTGCTCATGGGCACGGTGTTCGGGGCCTTCATGGGCTTTCTGATCGAGCGCTTTCGGCTGCAGCCCTTCATCGTGACGCTGGCCGGCATGTTCCTCGCGCGCGGCCTGTGCTACCTGATCAGCATCGACTCGATCAGCATGGCCGACGAGGCGTATTCCGAGATGGCGCAGTGGCGCCTGGAACTGTGGGACGGCGCGTCGCTCTCGCTGGGCGCACTGATCGCCATGGCGGTGCTGCTGGTCGCCATCTTCGTCGCGCACTGCACGCCGTTCGGCCGCAACGTGTATGCCGTGGGCGGCAACGAGCACTCGGCGGTGCTCATGGGCCTGCCGGTGCGCGCCACGGTGATCGGCGTGTACACGCTCTCGGGCTTCTGCTCGGCACTGGCCGGCGTGGTGTTCACCTTCTACATGCTCTCGGGCTACGGCCTGCATGCCACGGGCATGGAGCTCGATGCCATCGCCGCCGTGGTCATCGGCGGCACCCTGCTCACGGGCGGCGTGGGCTACGTGGCCGGCACGCTGTTCGGCGTGCTGATGCTCGGAATCATCCAGACCCTGATTTCCTTCGACGGCACGCTCAGCTCGTGGTGGACGCGCATCGTCGTCGGCGTGCTGCTCTTCGTCTTCTGCCTGCTGCAGCGCCTGCTCACGCACCGCAGCCGCCAGCCTTCCTGAATTCCACGAATCACCTCTCCCAGAACCACAACAGCATGACCTCCTCCCCGCGCAAGCTCCGCTCCGCCGAATGGTTCGGCACCGCCGACAAGAACGGCTTCATGTACCGCAGCTGGATGAAGAACCAGGGCATCCCGGACCATGAGTTCGACGGCCGCCCCATCATCGGCATCTGCAACACCTGGTCCGAACTCACGCCCTGCAACGCGCATTTCCGCAAGATCGCCGAGCACGTCAAGCGCGGCATCTACGAGGCGGGGGGCTTTCCGGTCGAGTTCCCGGTGTTCTCCAACGGCGAATCCAACCTGCGCCCCACGGCCATGCTCACGCGCAACCTGGCCAGCATGGACGTGGAGGAAGCCATCCGCGGCAACCCCATCGACGCGGTGGTGCTGCTCGTCGGCTGCGACAAGACCACTCCGGCTCTGCTGATGGGCGCGGCCAGTTGCGACGTGCCCGCCATCGTGGTCACGGGCGGGCCCATGCTCAACGGCAAGCTCGACGGCAAGGACATCGGTTCGGGCACGGCCGTGTGGCGGCTGCATGAGTCGCTGAAGGCGGGCGAGATCAACGAGCACCAGTTCTTCGCGGCCGAAGCCGGCATGTCGCGCTCGGCCGGCACCTGCAACACCATGGGCACGGCCAGCACCATGGCCTGCATGGCCGAGTCGCTGGGCACCTCGCTGCCGCACAACGCGGCCATCCCGGCCGTGGATTCGCGCCGCTACGTGCTGGCCCACATGTCGGGCCGGCGCATCGTGGAGATGGCGCACGAGGGGCTCACGCTCTCCAAGATCCTCACGCGCGAGGCCTTCGAGAACGCCATCCGCACCAATGCCGCCATCGGCGGCTCGACCAATGCCGTGATCCACCTGAAGGCCATCGCCGGCCGCATCGGCGTGCCGCTGGACCTGGAGGACTGGACACGCATCGGCCGCGGCACGCCCACGCTGGTGGACCTGCAGCCTTCGGGCCGCTTCCTGATGGAAGAGTTCTACTACGCGGGCGGCCTGCCCGCCGTGCTGCGCCGCCTGGGCGAGAACGGCCTGCTGCCGCACCCCGACGCCCTCACCGTCAACGGCAAGAGCCTGTGGGACAACGTGCGCGAGGCGCCGCAGTACAACGACGAGGTGATCCGCCCGATCGACAACCCGCTGATCGCCGACGGCGGCATCTGCATCCTGCGCGGCAACCTGTCGCCACGCGGCGCGGTGCTCAAGCCCTCGGCCGCATCGCCCGAGCTGCTCAGGCACCGGGGCCGCGCCGTGGTGTTCGAGAACCTGGAGCACTACAAGGAGCGCATCGTCGACGAAGACCTGGACATCGACGCCAGCTGCGTGATGGTGATGAAGAACTGCGGCCCCAAGGGCTACCCCGGCATGGCCGAGGTGGGCAACATGGGCCTGCCGCCCAAGCTGCTGCGCCAGGGCGTGAAGGACATGGTGCGCATCTCCGACGCACGCATGAGCGGCACGGCCTACGGCACGGTGGTGCTGCACGTGGCGCCCGAGGCCGCCGCGGGTGGCCCGCTGGCCGCCGTGCGCGATGGCGATTTCATCGAGCTGGACTGCGAGCAAGGCCGCCTGCACCTCGATATCAGCGACGAGGAACTGGCTGCGCGCCTGGCCGCATTGGCCAGCACCGACATGGGCGGGCGCGGTGGCTACCAGCGCCTGTATGTGGACCACGTGCTGCAGGCCGACGACGGCTGCGACTTCGACTTCCTCGTCGGCTGCCGTGGCGCCGCCGTCCCTCGCCACTCTCACTGATACCGGTGGCCCATCCGCTACAGGACGTGCTACATATTTCATAGCTTTTAGCGCTTTCCAGACAAGCGCTAGAGCCGCATTTCATTCAAATTTTCACCTATCCTCCGCCATGCCAGCCACGCCTTCCCTCCAGAGCCCACGCTACCGCGGGATCTTCCCTGTGGTGCCCACCACGTTCCATGAAGACGGCACCCTGGACATCGAGAGCCAAAAACGCTGCCTCGACTTCATGATCGACGCCGGCGTGGACGGCGTCTGCATCCTGGCCAATTTCTCCGAGCAGTTCTCGCTGTCCGACGCCGAGCGCGAGACTCTGACCCGCGTCTCGCTGGAGCATGTGGCAGGCCGCGTGCCGGTCATCGTCACCACCACCCACTACGGCACCCGCGTGTGCGCCGAGCGCAGCCGCGCCGCGCAGGACATGGGCGCCGCCATGGTGATGATCATGCCGCCCTACCACGGCGCCACCTTCCGCGTGCCCGAGGCGCAGATCCACGAGTTCTATGCCCGCGTGTCCGATGCGATCCGCATCCCGATCATGGTGCAGGACGCGCCCGCGAGCGGCACCGTGCTGTCGGCCCCGTTCCTCGCGCGCATGGCGCAGGAGATCGAGCACCTGGCCTACTTCAAGATCGAAGTGCCCGGCGCCGCCAGCAAGCTGCGCGAGCTGATCCGCCTGGGCGGTGCGGCCATCGAAGGCCCATGGGACGGCGAAGAGGCCATCACCCTGCTGGCCGACCTGGATGCCGGTGCCACCGGCGCAATGACGGGCGGCGCCTTCCCCGACGGCATCCGCCCCATCATCGAGGCCCACCGCCAGGGCGACATGGACCAGGCCTTCGCGCTCTACCAGCGCTGGCTGCCGCTCATCAACCACGAGAACCGCCAGGGCGGCATCCTCACCGCCAAGGCGCTCATGAAGGAAGGCGGCGTGATCGCCTGCGAGGCCGGCCGCCACCCCTTCCCGGCCATGCACCCTGAAGTACGCAGGGGCCTCATCGACATCGCGCGCCGGCTGGACCCGCTGGTGCTGCGCTGGGGCCGATAGGCACGCCATGGCCCACACCGCCAACCTCCCGGACACCCGCCTGATCGCCCTGGACTGGGGCACCAGCTCGCTGCGCGCCTTCCGCCTGGGTGCCGGCGGGCAGGTGCTGGAACAGCGCGGCCGCCCCTGGGGCATCATGAACCTGCCCCCGCCCCCCGCCGGGCAGGCCGACGCGGAGCCCGGCATGGCCTTCGAGCGCGCATTGCAGGACGCCTGCGGCGACTGGCTGGCCGCCCTGCCCTCGGCAGCCGTGCTGGCCTGCGGCATGGTGGGCAGCGCACAGGGCTGGCGCGAAGCCCGCTACATCGACACCCCCACCTCGCTGGACGACCTGGCGCGCGGGCTGGCCGTGGTGCAGCGTGGCAACGCCGCACCCTTGCACATCGTGCCCGGGCTGCTGCAGCGCTCCGGCCTGCCCAATGTGATGCGCGGCGAAGAGACGCAGGTGCTGGGCGTGCTGGCCGATGCCGCCCTGGCGAGCCAAGGCCCGCTGCTCGTGGGCCTGCCGGGCACGCACAGCAAGTGGGTGGTGGCGCAGAGAGACGGCACCCGGCGCAGCATCGATCGGTTCCACACCTTCATGACGGGCGAAGTGTTTGCCGCACTGCGCGGCCACACCATCCTGGGCAAGACGATGCAGGCCCCGGCAGATCCTGACGACGCCGCATTCGCGCAAGGCCTGCAGGTGGCGCGCGGCAGCGATGCCGCCCCGGGCCTGCTGTCGCACATCTTCAGCACGCGCACGCTGGGCCTGACCGGCGCACTGCCCGCCACGGCACAGGCGGACTACCTCTCGGGCATCCTCATCGGCCACGAGATCGCCAGCCTGGCGCGCCTGCACCCGCCCACCGGCCCCGCCCCCCTCCCGCTGGTGCTGTGCGGCGAGGCCGACCTGTGCCGCCGCTACGCCATCGCCCTGCAGGCCTGCGGCTTCGCGCCGCCCACTATTGCCGCCCAAGCCACGGTCACTGGCTTGTGGCAGATCGCGCTGGCAGCCGGGCTGGTTACCCCTGGCGCACAGCAAACACCATCCCCCAGGAGCCAAGCCGCATGAACCCCATCGACAAGAACCTCTTCAACACCATGCAGCACTGCGGCCTGATCGCCATCCTGCGCGGCGTGCAGCCCCATGAGGTGGTGGCCATTGGCCATGCGCTGTACGACGCGGGGTTTCGCATCATCGAGGTGCCGCTCAACTCCCCCGAGCCCCTGGCCAGCATCCGCGCGCTGCGCGACGCGCTGCCCGCCGACTGCCTGGTGGGCGCAGGCACGGTGCTCACGCCCGAGGCCTGTGCCGATGTGGCGGCGGCAGGCGGGCAGATCATCGTCATGCCCCACAGTGACCCCCAAGTGATCCGCACCGCACGCGCGGCCGGCATGGCCTGCGCGCCCGGCGTGGCCACGCTGACCGAGGCCTATGCCGCGCTGGCGGCGGGCGCCAACATGCTCAAGCTCTTTCCGGCCGAAGCCCTGCCCCCGCATGTGCTCAAGGCCTGGCGCGCCGTGATCACCCCGCCCATGGCGCTGGTGCCCGTGGGCGGCATCGTGCCCGAGGCCATTGCCACCTACGCGGCCGCCGGGGCCAGCGGCTTCGGCCTGGGCTCGGCCCTCTACCGTCCGGGGGACACCGCGCCGGACGCGGCTCGCCAGGCCGCGGCCTTCATGCAGGCCTGGCGCGGCGCCTACGGCGGCGCGTCCTCCACCGCCTCTTCCATTTCCGCTTTGCATCCTGCCCCATGAAGATCACCCGACTGACCACATTCCTGGTGCCACCACGCTGGTGCTTCCTGAAAATCGAGACCGACGAAGGCATCGTCGGCTGGGGCGAGCCCGTGCTCGAAGGCCGGGCCCACACCGTGGCCGCCGCCGTCGAGGAACTGGGCGACTACCTGATCGGCAAGGACCCGCGCCACATCGAGGACCACTGGACGGTGCTCTACCGCGGCGGTTTCTACCGCGGCGGCGGCATCCACATGAGTGCGCTGGCGGGCATCGACCAGGCGCTGTGGGACATCAAGGGCAAGGCCCTGGGCGTGCCCGTGTCCGAGCTGCTGGGCGGCTGCGTGCGCGAGCGCATCAAGGTCTACAGCTGGATCGGCGGCGACCGGCCCAGCGAGACCGCCGCGGCGGCCAAGGCCGCCGTGGAGCGCGGCTTCACCGCGGTGAAGATGAACGGCACCGAGGAAATGCAATACGTGGACAGCTTCGACAAGGTCGAGAAATGCCTGCAGAACGTGGCCGCCGTGCGCGAGGCGGTGGGGCCCAACGTGGGCATCGGCGTGGACTTCCATGGCCGCGTGCACAAGCCCATGGCCAAGGTGCTGTTCAAGGAGCTCGAACCCTACAGGCTGATGTTCATCGAGGAGCCCGTGCTCAGCGAGCACTACGAGGCCCTGAAGGAGCTGGCGCACCTCTCGTCCACCCCCATCGCGCTGGGCGAGCGGCTGTACTCGCGCTGGGACTTCAAGCGCGTGCTGTCCGAGGGCTATGTGGACATCATCCAGCCCGACCCCTCGCACTCGGGTGGCATCACCGAGACGCGCAAGATCGCCACCATGGCCGAGGCCTACGACGTGGCCCTGGCCCTGCACTGCCCCCTGGGGCCGATCGCGCTGGCGGCCAACCTGCAGCTCGACGGCGTCTGCTACAACGCCTTCATCCAGGAGCAGAGCCTGGGCATCCACTACAACGCGAGCAACGACCTGCTCGACTACGTGTCCAACGGCGAGGTGTTCGCGTACGAGGACGGCATGGTGGCCATTCCCCAGGGCCCGGGCCTGGGCATCGAGGTCAACGAGGCGTATGTGCGCGAACGCGCTTCCGAAGGCCACCGCTGGCGCAACCCCGTGTGGCGCCACCGCGACGGCAGCTTCGCCGAATGGTGACGGGCCGCATGCCGGCCGGGGTGTACCGAGCGTCCGGAAAGCAGGTGGCGCCCGGGCAGAACACTGTAATTACAATCAGTGTTTTATCCTTGTGCTATGACACCGCTCACCCTCACCCGCTTTCACCGCGCGCGCCTGATGCAGATCTGGCGTTCGGCGGGCTGGCCGTGCAAGGATGCGCTGGAAATAGACCTGCTGGCCGCGCAGCTGGTGGTGCTGCACACCTCGCCCGAAGGCTGCGAGACGCTGCGCCTGACCGAGGAAGGTATCCGCACCCTGGCACAGGCGCGCCAGCGTGGCGCGCGGGCGTTGAGCGCGCACGACCGCCTGGGCCAGAAGTTTGCCGGGCACCTGCTGGCCTCGGGCCGCATCGTCTGGCGTGAGCTGTCGCTGCGCGCCGTGATCGACGGGGCTGTGCCCGAAGCCCCTGCCCCCATCCCGGCCACCAGCAGCCCGCTGTGGAGCGAAGACACGCCCGCCAGCCGCACCGCAGCCAACGTCTGGCGCATGGCGCGGCCGGACCTGTTCTCGGTGCGCAATACCAGCGTGCCGGCGTACCTGCAGCCCATGGTGCACGAGATCAAGTACAGCCGATCCGATCTGCTGTCGGACCTGCGCCACGATGCCAAGCGCCAGGCCTACCAGTGGCTGTGCGAGGAGTGCTACTACGTGTTCCCGGCCGGCATCGCCGAGGCCGGCGAGATTCCCGAGCACTTCGGCATCTGGGTGCTGCATGGCGGGCTGGACGATGGCCGCTTCGAGCTCTTGCGCCCCGCGCGCCATGCGAGCTGCACCCTGCCCTTCGCGGTGTGGATGGCCCTGTGCAAGGCCACGCCGCTGCGCGGCGAGGACGAGACGGCGCAGGCCCACCTGGGCGAGCCCGGTGCTGGCGAACTGCCTCCCGCGGACATGCCATGACCTACACCGTGGCGGTGCGCGAGCTGTGCGAGTTCACCGCCAAGCAGGGCGACCTGGACCTGCGCTTCACGCCCGCCCCCACGGCGCTGGAAGGCATGGCCGGCCATGCGGTGGCCGCCGCGCGCCGGGGCGCGGGCTACCGCGCCGAGGTGGCGCTGGCTGGCAGCTACAAGGGCCTGCGCGTGCGCGGCCGGGCCGATGGCTTCGACCCCGAGCATGGCCGGCTCGACGAGGTCAAGACCTTCAAGGGCCGGCTCGACCGCCAGCCCGCCTCGCACCGCGCGCTGCACTGGGCCCAGGCGCGCATCTACGGCTGGCTGCTGTGCGCGCAGGAGGGGCTGGCCCACATCGACCTGGCGCTGGTCTACTTCGACATCGGCAGCCAGCAGGAGACGGTGTTCACCGAACACCATGCCGCCTTCGAGCTGCAGCGGCATTTCGAGGCGCAGTGCGAGCGCTTCATCGCCTGGGCCGAGGCGCAGGTGGCGCACCGCGCCGCGCGCGACGCGGCGCTCACGGCACTGGCCTTCCCGTTCGGCGGCTTTCGCACCGGCCAGCGCCCCCTGGCGGAAGCCGTCTACAAGGCCGCCTCCGCTGGCCGCTGCCTGCTGGCCCAGGCGCCCACGGGCATCGGCAAGACCATGGGCACCCTGTTCCCGCTGCTCAAGGCGGTGCCCGCGCAGCGGCTGGACAAGGTGTTCTTCCTCGCCGCCAAGACCTCGGGGCGGCAGACGGCCCTGGACACCCTCTCGCGCCTGTGTGGCAGCGCCCCCGCCCTGCCGCTGCGCGTGCTGGAACTGGTGGCGCGCGACAAGGCCTGCGAGCACCCCGACAAGGCCTGCCACGGCGAATCCTGCCCGCTGGCCCAGGGCTTCTACGACCGCCTGCCCGCCGCACGCGCCGCCGCGCTGCAGCCATCGGACGGCGGCGCGGGTCAGCGGGTGGCACTGCACCAGGCGCGCGTGCGCGAGGCAGCCCTGCAGCACCAGGTCTGCCCCTACTACCTGAGCCAGGAGCTGGCGCGCTGGGCCGACGTGGTGGTGGGCGACTACAACTACTACTTCGACATGGGCGGGCTGCTGCACGGCCTGGCCCAGGCCAATGGCTGGCGCGCGGCGCTGCTGGTGGACGAGGCGCACAACCTCGTCGAGCGAGGCCGCAAGATGTACACCGCCGAGCTGCGCCCCGCCGCGCTGGCCGAGGCCCGCCGCAGCGCCACCGCCGCGCGCCATGCCCCCGTGAAGAAGGCACTGGACAAGGTGCGCCGCTGCTGGGTGGCGCTGGACAAGGCGCAAACCGGCGGCTATGCCGTGCTGGAGGCTTTCCCCGACAAGCTGCTGGCCGCGCTGCAGCAGTGCGGCAGCACGCTCACCGAACACTTCGCCGACCAGCCGGCGCAGCCCGATCCGGCGCTGCAGGCCTTCTACTTCGATGCCCTGCACGTGGTGCGCATGGCCGAGCTGCTGGATGCGCATTCGCTGGTGGACATCACGCGGCCCGCTGCGGCCCCGGGCGGCAAGGCACCCACGCCGGGCGAATCGCTGGTCTGCATCCGCAACGTGGTGCCCGCGCCCTTCCTGCGGCCCCGGCTGGAAGCAGCACACACCAGCACGCTCTTCTCGGCCACGCTGCAGCCCGCGCGCTACTACGCCGATTTGCTGGGGCTGCCCGCCGGGCATTGCTGGATCGATGTCGAGTCCCCGTTCCAGGCCGCGCAACTGCAGGTGCGGGTGGCACGGCACATCTCCACCCGCTACGCGGACCGGGGCGCGTCGCTGCCTCCCATCGTGGCGCTGATGGCGCGGCAGTTCCACGCGCGGCCGGGCAACTACCTCGCGTTCTTCAGCAGCTACGACTACCTGCAGCAGGCGGCGGCGCTGTTTGCGCAATGCCACCCCGAGGTACCCCACTGGTGCCAGTCGCGCCGCATGCTGGAAGCGGAGCAGCGGCAGTTCCTCGATCGCTTCACCGACACCAGCCAGGGCATCGCCTTCGCGGTGCTGGGCGGCGCCTTCGCCGAGGGCATCGACCTGCCGGGCCAGCGCCTCATCGGCGCCTTCCTGGCCACGCTGGGCCTGCCCCAGGTCAACCCCGTCAACGAGCAGATCCGCCAGCGCATGCAAACCCTGTTCGGGGCGGGCTACGACTACACCTATCTTTACCCCGGCCTGCAGAAGGTGGTGCAGGCGGCCGGGCGCGTGATCCGCACCCCCACCGACGAGGGCGTGGTGCACCTGATGGACGACCGCTATGGCCGGGACGCCGTGCAAGCGCTGCTGCCAGGCTGGTGGGTGTGCGGGGCGCCCCGCCGCGCCGGGTTGGACGCCGCCCACGCGGGCAATGCAAAGACTTGATCCCGGTCAAGCCCCGGCGGCCTCCGCGCGGCTCACAATGGCCCCAGTGCATCCCGCCCGCCACACATCCCATGTCCCTCCCCTTGCGCGTCCCCCTGGTTCTGCTCCTCACCATCGCCCTGGCGGGCTGCGACAGGCCTTCGGGCTCGGGTGCCACCCCGGCAGCCCCGGCCAGCGCGGCCCAGGCGGGGTTTGACGCCATCGTCGCATCGTGCACCGGGTTCCTGGCCGGGCGCACGCCCGCCGTGCAGCGCCTGGGCGCCGGCCCATGGATCAAGCTCGGCCACAGCCCCGCCCAGGTGCAGCATGAGCTCACACGCACCGAATCCGCCATCACCCCCTATGTGGGCAAGATCGTGGTCAAGGACAACGAGGCCCGGGCCGCCGCCGCGTCGGAGGCCGACGCCCAGGCCATCACCCTCACGCCCGCCCACCTGGTGTCCAACCGCACGCACACGCTCATCTACAGCTTCGACGGCCGGCAGTGGCGGTGGAACAATGGCTCGCGCCTGACCAAGACGCCGGGGCAGGACGACGCCACGGTGGCCCTCACGCTGGCCGATGTGTCCGCGCCCGGCCAGGGCATGGCGGGCTGCCTGCCGCGCTGAGGGCCGCGCCCCGTGGGCCGGTGCCGCGGGCCCCGCGTCAGCGGTCCACCGGCTCCGAAAGCTCGCCCGCCCCTTGCGCGCCTTGCTGCACGGCCTTCTCCACCGCCTCGCGCGTGAGCGTGGGCACAAAGCTCTCGATGAAGTGGTAGGCGTAGCCGCGCAGCCAGGCGCCCCTGCGCAGGCCCAGCCGCGTGAGGTTGACCTCGAACAGATGGCCCGCGTCGATGAGCCGCAGGTGGCGGTCGCGCTCGGCGTCCACCGCGATCGATGCCACGATGCCCACGCCCATGCCCAGCTCCACATAGGTCTTGATCACGTCGGCGTCCATGGCCGTCAGCACGATGTCGGGCGCGATGCCTTCGCGGGCAAACGCTTCGTCGATGTGCGCGCGGCCCGTGTAGCCCAGCTCGTAGGTGATGATGGGGTGCTGCGCAAGCTGCTCCAGCGTGACCGGCGCCTGCAGCTCCAGCAGCGGGTGGCCGGGCGGCACGACGATGCTGTGCGTCCAGCGGTAGCACGGCAGCGTGACCAGCGCGTCATAGCCCGCGAGCGCTTCGGTGGCGACGCCGATATCGGCCTCGCCACTGAGCAGCATCTCGGCCACCTGGCGCGGCGAGCCCTGGTGCAGGTGCAGCGACACCTGCGGAAACAGCGCACGGAAGTCGCGCACCACCTGCGGCAGCGCGTAGCGCGCCTGCGAGTGCGTGGCCGCCACCGACAGGCGGCCCTGCGCGCTGTCGCTGAAATCCTGCCCCGCGCGCTTGAGGTTGTCGGCTTCGAGCAGCAGACGCTCCACCGTGGGCAGCAGGACTGCGCCCGGCGGGGTCAGGCCCGTGAGGCGCTTGCCCGCGCGCACGAAAATCTCCACGCCCAGTTCTTCTTCCAGTTCGCGGATCTGCCGGCTCACGCCGGGTTGCGAGGTATGCAGCATGTTGGCCACCTCGGTGAGGTTGAAGCCCCGGCGCACGGCTTCGCGCACGGAGCGCAGTTGCTGAAAATTCATGGGTCCCTGTAGAGATGGATGGGCGGGGCGGCCCGCTCGGCATGGCCACCCGCGCGGAAATCGGCCCGCCGCGCGCAGACCTCGTCGCCCGGCCTGAACCGAACCGGTGCACGCGCCTCGCCGGCCTCCCTGCGCAGACAGGCGTTCGCTATGTTTTCAATAGCTGCCAGCGCTTTACCAGAAGGCGCTGGCGGCCCATTTTCATCAAATCCGGATCACAGCTTGGCGATGGACACTTCAGTGGACTTGACCAGCGCCACCACGTCGGAGCCCACGACCAGGGCCAGGTCGTCCACCGAGCGGGTGGTGATGACCGACGTGACGATGCCCCAGGGGGTTTCGACATCGACTTCGGAGACGACGTCGCCGCGAATGATTTCGCGCACCTTGCCCTTGAACTGGTTGCGGACGTTGATGGCTTGGATGGACATGGAAAGGCTCCTGGAAGATGGAAAAAGAATGGGCAGGCACTTGGCGGTGGCGGGCTTCGACAACGATCTGCCGCGCGGGGTCCCCCGCTACGCACCCACAAAACTAAACAACCAGAAGCAATGTAAATCAAGTTTCTTATACGAATAAATGGTCATTAGTCATAAGCTTTGGCTTAGATGTGTGGGGCATGAGTTGCTGCCGCCACGGCATATGCGCGGGCCGTGGGAGTGCACCGTTGTTCGGGCCGCCCCACCCGATGGCCGCTGCAAAAGCAGCCGCCCCGCCAGACCTTTCGATCTGGCGGGGCGAATGGGAGCGGCCGGTTCAGCCGGGGAAATCGCTGGTGTCTCAGGCGGGCTGCGGCAGGTAGCTCGGCCGCGTGGCCGTCATCGACAGCTTGACGTGCTGCGTGAGTTCATCGGCCAGCACCTCGTCCGCACCCGCCGCCAGACCGTCCAGCGCGCGCTGCACGATCTGCTCGGGGCTCGACTTGGGAACGTCGAAGCCGCGCGTCAGGTCGGTATCGACATAGGCCATGTGCAGCCCCAGCACCTGCGTCTTTTGCGCCGCCAGTTCGTGGCGCAGCGCGTTGGTCAGCGACCAGGCGGCGGACTTGCTGGCCGAATATGCCGCCAGCTCGCCGCCGTTGACCCACGATGCCACCGACAGCACGTTGAGCAGCGCGCCGCCGCCGTTGGCCGCGAGGATGGGTGCGAACGCCTTGCTGACGCGCAGCACGGAGAAGAAGTTGGTGTCGAAGAGGCGGCGCGCGACCTCTTCGCTGTCGGCGGCCAGAAAGCCCCCGGGCTGGGCGATGCCGGCGTTGTTGATCACCAGTGTCACGTCGGGCGCCGCTGCCACAGCGGCCGCTACATCGGCCGGGTTGTTGACATCCAGGCGCAGGGCCTGCACGCCGGGCTGGGGCGTGACGGTGGCGGGGTCGCGCGCACCGGCGTAGACCTTGCGCGCGCCGCGGGCGAGCAGCTCGCGCGCGAATGCCAGGCCGATGCCGCGGTTGGCACCGGTGATGAGGACGACAGCGTTTTCGATCTTCATGGAAATCTCCAGAGGGACAGGTGGAACGGATGGGAGGTTGGGTGGGGACCGGCGACGTGAGAAAAAGGATGTGCAGCGGCCTGCTGGCTCATACCACCTGGATGACGACCTTGCCCTTGGCACGGCCCGCTTCCACGTAGGCCAGGGCGTCGTTGGTGGCGCTGAACGGAAAGACCTTGTCGACCACCGGGCGGATGGCGCCCGATTCGACAAGGCGCGTGATCTCCCGCAACTGCGCGCCGTGAGCCCGCATGAAGAGGAACGAGTAGCCCACGCCCAGCGCCTTGGCGCGCCGCCGGGTGCCCGCGCTCAGCAGACGCATCACCAGCCGCACCAAGCCGGGCGCGCGAAGGGTCTGGCCGAATGCCGGGTCGGGCGGGCCGGAGATCGAGACGACCTGGCCGCCGGGCTTGAGCACGCGCAGCGACTTGGCCAGCGCCTTGCCGTCCTGGCTGTGCAGCACGACGTCGTAGCCGCGCAGCACCTCTTCGAAGTCCTGCGTCTTGTAGTCGATGACGACGTCGGCGCCCAGGCTTTGGACCAGCGCCGCATTGCCCGCGCTGGCCGTGGTGGCGACGGTGGCGCCCAGGTGCCTGGCCAGCTGGATGGCAAAGGTGCCCACCCCGCCGGACCCCGCCTGGATGAAGACCTTCTGGCCTTTTTTCAGCTGCGCCTTTTCCACCAGCGCCTGCCAGGCCGTGAGGCCCACCAGCGGGATCGACGCCGCCTCTTCCATCGTCAGACCCCGGGGCTTGAGCGCCAGCGAGGACTCCTTGACGGCGATGAGTTCTGCAAAGGCGCCGATGCGGAAATCGTCGGCCCGGGCGTAGACCTCGTCGCCGGGCTTGAACTGCCGCACACGCGGCCCCACGCTGACCACCACGCCCGCCACGTCATGCCCGAGGACGAGGGGCATCTTGTAGGGCAGGATGAGCTTGAACTCACCGTCGCGGATCTTCGAGTCCAGCTGATTGATTCCCGCCGCATGCACGGAGACCAGCACCTCGTCGTCGCGCAGATCCGGGGCGGGCATATCGGCAAGCCGCAGCGCGGCCTTTTTGGCATAGCGGTCGAGAACAAAGGCTTTCATGGGGCATCCTGGGTGAGGGGCAAAGCGCAGAACCGTGCAGCTCGCAAGCAAATTCGCATGATGATCATCATATGTAAAGGCAAAAAAAAGCGCGCTGCTGGGGGAGTCAGCCGGGCGCGCCGGGCGGCGTGGCAGGCGCAGAGTCTGCAGCGTGCGTCGAATTCGTCAGCTGCGTCAGGTACTTGAGCGCGGCCTCGCGCAGGCTGTCCGACAGCGCGGGCTCGTCCACCGCGCGGGCCAGCACCAGGGCGCCCACCATGGTGGCCATGGTGACCAGCGCCTGCTCGTGCGTACCGGGCTGCCCCCATTGCGGCGACTGGCGCGCGATGAGGTCGACCATTTCCTTGATGTGCCGGGTGGCCACGCGGCGCACCTCGGGCGCCTGGCGCGATGTCTCCGAGCCCAGGGCGACCAGCGGGCAGCCCATCTCGACGCTCTCGACATGCTGGCGCGACAGATAGGCCGAGAGCATGGCGGCCAGCGCGCGGGGCGACGGCTCGCCGGCCGCGGCACCGGCCGCCAGCGCTGCGGATTCCGTGCACGCCTTGGCGGCCGCCTCGGCCAGCATGGCCTCGCGGGAGTCGAAGTGCGCGTAGAAGGCGCCGTGCGTCAGGCCCGCCTCTTTCATGATGTCCGCCACGCCCGTGCCGTGGTACCCCTGGCGCCGGATCGCACGCGAGGCCACCGACACGATGCGCTCGTGCGTGGCCTCCTTGGCGGCGGCTCTGGAATGGGGGGTGGACTTTAACATGATGCACATCATACGAGATATCACTCTGTGTTGCAATCCCGGCCGTCTGCGCCGCTGCTTCTGCGAGGCCCCATCCACCCAAGCCCCCGGCCCCCTTGAAACCAGAGACTCAGGCCCTGCGAAAGGGCCCGTCTGCAAACACTACATTTTTTATAGCGCATTGCGCCCTACCAGCAAGCGGTAGGGGCCTATTTCTCTCACATCCACTCACAGCTTGGCGATGGACACCTCGGTCGACTTGACCAGCGCCACCACGTCGGAGCCCACGACCAACGCCAGCTCGTCCACCGAGCGCGTGGTGATGACCGACGTGACGATGCCCCAGGGCGTTTCGACATCGACTTCGGAGACGACATCGCCGCGCACGATCTCGCGGACTTTGCCCTTGAACTGGTTACGGACGTTGATGGCTTGGATGGACATGGGGTTCTCCTTGATGGCACCGTAGGGCGAAGAAAGGAATGACAGAAGACAAAAAAAGAAAGCAATGAAAGGCAGCAGGCGCCAGAAACGGCTACACCGCCCAGCGCAGACCATGCGCAGGCACGCCGGGCCACGGCGCTTCGTGCGCCGGCTCGCCGTCGGGCTTTTGCAGCACGCGGTCCAGGATGCGTTTTTCAATGGCGGCAAAGGCAGCGTCGCCGTGCGACCGGGGACGCGGCAGGTCGATGCGCTGGTCCAGCGCAATCTGCCCGTCCTCGATCAGGATCACGCGGTCGGCCAGGGCCACGGCCTCCTGCACATCGTGGGTCACCAGCAGTGCGGTGAAGCCGCTGCTGCGCCACAGGCCTTCGATGAGGCGGTGCATCTCGATGCGGGTCAGCGCATCCAGCGCGCCCAGGGGCTCGTCGAGCAGCAGCAGGCGCGGGTTGTGCACCAGGGCGCGGGCCAGGGCCACGCGCTGGCGCTGGCCGCCGGACAGGCGCGCGGGCCACTCGGTCAGGCGGTCCCCCAGGCCCACGCGGGCCAGCACATCGGCGGCGGCGCCGCGCCGCGCGGGCGGCAGGCCCAGGGCCACGTTGTCGGCCACGCGCTTCCAGGGCAGCAGGCGCGAGTCCTGGAACATGATGCGGGTGTCGTCGCTCAGCCCGGCCACGTCCTTGCCATCCAGGCGGATCGCGCCGCCCGAGACGGATTCGAGCCCGGCCACCAGGCGCAGCAGCGTGCTCTTGCCGCAGCCGCTGCGGCCCACGATGGCCACGAACTGGCCAGGCTCGATCACGAGTTCGGTCTTCTTGAGCACGTCGCGCGCGCCGTAGCGCTTGTCCACGCCGCGCACTTCCAGGCGCACGCCTTGTGCGGCGGGGGTGTGGGTCGTCTGGGTCATGGTGTCAGGCTCCGGTCTTGAACAGCGGCACGTCGAGCGCATTCACGCGCCTGGGCAGCAGCTTTTCGGCAAAGAAGGCATCGGCGATGCGTTGTTGTTCAGTCAGCGCCGCGGGCACCACGGCGCGCACCTCGTAGCTGCGGCGGCTGTTGGCCAGCTCGATCACGCCCGCATCCAGCCCCCACACGGGCGCCAGCAGCGCGGCCGCGTCCTTGGGGCTTTGCTTGACCCAGACGCCAGCCTTTTGCAGCTCGGTGAAGAACACGCGCAGCACGTCGGGCCGCGCCTGGGCAAACGGGGTGCCGGCCAGGTAGTAGCGCTGGTAGGAGGCCAGGTCGCGCCCGTCGGCCAGCACGCGCACAGTGGACTGCTTTTGCACGGCAGCGAGGAACGGGTCCCACACCACCCAGGCGTCGATGGCGCCGCGCTCGAAGGCGGCGCGGCCGTCGGCGGGGGTCAGGTACGCGGGCTCGATGTCCTTGAACGCCAGGCCCGACTTTTCCAGCGCGGCGATCAACAAGAAGTGCACGCCAGCGGCCTTGGCAAAACCGATCTTCTTGCCCTTGAGGTCGGCAACCGTCTTGATGGGCGAGTCGGCGCGCACCACGATGGCCTGGGCGGATGGCGAAGGCGACTCCTGCGCCACGAAAGTGAGGTTGGCGCCCGCTGCCTGGGCAAACACCGGCACGGTGTCGGCCACGTCGGCGCTCACATCGATGTTGCCCAGGTTCAGCGCTTCGAGCAGCGGCAGGCCACTGGTGAACTCGTGCCACGTCACCTTGACGTTGAGCGGCGCGAGCAACTGCTCCAGCGTGCCGCGCGTGCGCAGGATGGTGGTGAGGGTGGAGGATTTTTGAAGTCCTATGCGCAATGTTTGCAGGGTCTCAGGCTTGCCCTGCGCGGCGGCCAGGCCGCTCGACAGCGCGGCGATGGCACCCAGCATGGTGCGCCGATGAATGTGGAAAGGGGTGGTCATGGTGGTCGATAACTTGAAATGAGGAGGAACTTGGCAACTCAGGGGCCGATGCATCGCCGCATCCCCTGCAACTGGCGCGCCCGGTGCGAGAGACGCCGCGCAAGGGCCGCCCCGCCGCGCCGGTGTCGCCCCCCTTCCCCTAGCGCGCAGCGCGTAGAGAGAAGGAGGAAGCTGCGCATCGGCTCAGGGGGTTGCATACCCAGGATGCCAGCGCAGCCAGTAGCGCTCCAGGCCCTTGGCGAACAGATCGGCCAGCTTGCCCAGCAGCGCGTACAGCAGGATGCCCACGAGCACGATGTCGGTCTGCAGAAACTCCCGCGCATTCATCGTGAGGTAGCCGATGCCCGCCTGCGCGGAGATGGTCTCGGCCACGATCAGGATCACCCACATCAGGCCCAGCGAGAAGCGCAGGCCCACCAGGATGCTGGAGAGCGCACCGGGCAGGATGATCTGCTTGTACAGCTGCCAGCGGCCGAGGCCGTAGGTGCGCCCCATCTCGATCAAACCGGGGTCCACGTTGCGGATGCCGTGGAAGGTGTTGAGGTAGATCGGGAAGAACACCGACACGCTGATGAGGAACAGCTTGGCCGACTCATCGATGCCGAACCACAGGATGACCAGCGGAATCAGCGCCAGCGCGGGGATGTTGCGCACCATCTGGATGGTGGAGTCGAGCAAGGTCTCGAACACGCGCACCGAGCCCGTGAGCAGGCCCAGCAGCAGGCCCAGGCCACCGCCGATCGCCAGGCCCGCGAGCGCGCGGCCCGCGCTCACCTTGACATGGGTCCACAGCTCGCCCGACACGGTCAACGTCCAGGCGGCCTTGATCACCTCCAGGGGCGCGGGCAGCACCCGGGTGGAGAGCCATCCCTGCGACGACGCGATCTGCCACAGCACGATCAGCCCCACGGGCACGGCCCAGGGCAGCAGGCGCTGCGCAACGCTGGCAAGGAAGCGGGCCAGCGGCGCGGGCAGCAAGGGACTCTCGATCGGCAGATCGACGGAGTCGGCCACGGGCGATACCTGCAGCTCTCGGACAGTCTGTGTCTGTGTCATGGGTTGATTTCCGGTTCGTGGTCAGGCTCCAAGAACTCCAGCTGGTTGCCCGCCGGGTCCTTGACGTAAAAGCGCAGGTAGCCGGGCAGTGCGCGGTTTTCCACCAGCGCCAGTTCGGCCTGCAGCAGGCGGTGGCGCAATGCGGGCAGGTCCTGCACCTCGAAGGCCAGGTGCGATACCGCGGGCGCGGGCTGCCAGTGCTCGGTGGGCACCAGGTCGATGCGCTGCGTGCCCGCGGCAAAGCGCAGCGTGTTGCCCGCCTGCAGGCGCACTTCGGGCAGCCCCAGCAGGCTGGCATAGAAGCGCCGGATGGGCGCCTCGGCACCGGCCGGAAAGGCCAGCTGCACATGGTTGATGGACTGGATGCTCATGGCATGGCTCCTGTCAGGGGTTTCAGCTTTGCGACGCACGTGGCACGAAGTCGTTGGCCACGGTTTCGCCAAAGGGGCCGAGCGGGTTGCCGCCAGCGAGCTTCTCGCGCACGCCCAGCGGCAGCAGCGGGAACACCAGTTCAGCGAAGCGGTAGGCTTCTTCCAGGTGCGGATAGCCCGACAGCACGAAGTGGTCGAGCCCCAGGTTCGCGTATTCGGTGATGCGGGCGGCCACCGTCTCGGGGTCGCCCACCAGGGCGGTGCCCGCGCCGCCGCGCACCAGGCCCACGCCGGCCCACAGGTTGGGGCTGATCTCCAGGTCTGCGCGGCTGCGCTTCACACCGCCAGCATGCAGCGCGGCCATGCGGCGCTGGCCTTCGGAGTCCATGCGCGCAAAGACCGACTGCGCGCGCGCCACGGTTTCGTCGTCCACATGGCTGATGAGCTCTTCGGCTGCGGCCCAGGCCTGCGCATCGGTCTCGCGCACGATGACGTGCAGGCGGATGCCGAACTTCACGGTGCGGCCGTGTTTGGCGGCACGGGCGCGCACGTCGGCCACCTTCCTGGCGACCTCGGCCGGGGGCTCGCCCCAGGTGAGGTAGGTCTCGACCTGCTCGGCCGCCAGGTCGTGCGCTGCGTCGGACGAGCCGCCGAAGTACACCGGAGGGTGCGGCTCCTGCAGCGGCGGGAACAGCAGCTTGGCGCCCTTGACGGACAGGTGCTTGCCCTCGTAGTCGAAGGTCTCGCCCCGGTGGCTGCGCGTGAGGATCTCGCGCCAGATGCGGATGAACTCGGCCGACTGCTCGTAGCGCGTGGCGTGGTCCAGGAACACGCCATCGCCCTCCAGCTCCGCGCGGTCGCCACCGGTCACCAGGTTGATGAGCAAGCGCCCGCCCGACAGGCGGTCGAAGGTGGCGGCCATGCGGGCGGCCAGCGCGGGCTGGTGCAGGCCGGGGCGCACCGCGACCAGGAACTTGAGCTTCTTCGTGACCGCCAGCAGGCTCGATGCGATCACCCACGGGTCTTCGCACGAGCGGCCGGTGGGAATGAGCACGCCTTCGTAGCCCAGGCTGTCGGCGGCCACTGCCACCTGCTGCAGGTACTCGAGGCTGAGCTGGCGTGCGCCCTTGGCCGTGCCAAGGTAGCGGCTGTCGCCGTGGGTGGGGATGAACCAGTAGATTTTCATGGTGTCGCTTTGCCGTGTGGGGGTCATCAATAGGAGAAGGCCAGGCCGTAGCCCGCCAGCGAAAAGCCGAAACGCAATGGACAGGCCCGCATGCCCCCCGCCGCCACATCGGCACGCACACCGGCCTGCACACGGTTGCGCGTGCGGACCAGCCTGCGCGCCGGCGCCTTCAGGCGCCAGGCGTTGGCCGTGGTGCGCAGCACGCGGCGTGCTGCGTCATGGACAGGGTTTGCGGAAGCGGTGGGCATGTCAGGGCTCCTTGGTTTCAATGCGGCGGACTGTGTGACGCATGGCGTTCAAAACTGGCGCGGCCCAGGCCAGTGCACCCGTGGAACTGGCTCTGCCAGGCCACCGGGTGCGTCCCCCTCCCGCAGGAGAGGGGGAAGACGCGAAGCGGCTCAGGGGGTGCACCCCGGCCCCTACCACGGCGAGCGCGCCACGTCGCGCACCTGGATCCGCCCGGGAATCAGCTTCAAGTCGAAGAAGGTGTCGGCGATCCTTTGCTGTTCGGCCAGGATCTCGGGCGTGACCGGGCCCGTGCCGTACTCGGCACGCGACGTGGACAGATCGAGCACGGGCTTGGGGATGCCGAACAGCGGGGCCAGTTCGGCCGCCAGCAGGTCGCGGTTGACCTTGGCCCAGATGTCGATCTTGTTGATCTCTTCGATGGCGATGCGCAGCACGTCGGTGTTCTTGTCGGCGTACTGCAGCGACGAGAAGTAGTAGGCGCGGTTGCCCACCACGCCGGTGGCGTCGGCCAGCAGGCGGGCGTCCAGCGTCTTTTCGGCGGCAGCGGCAAACGGGTCCCAGATCACCCAGGCGTCCACAGAGCCTTTTTCAAAAGCGGCACGCGCATCGGCGGGCGGCAGAAAGGCCACGTTCACATCGCTGTACTTCAGGCCGTGCTTTTCCAGCAGCTTGACCAGGAAGTAGTGCACGTTGCTGCCCTTGTTGAGTGCAACTTTCTTGCCCTTGAGATCGGCCACGGTCTTGATGGGCGAGCCCTTGGGCAGCAGCACGCTCTCGGCCTTGGGGCGGGGCACGGTGGCGGCCACGTAGGCCAGCGGGGCACCTGCGGCCTGAGCAAAGATGGGCGGCGCTTCACCCA
The DNA here is from genome assembly GCF_059415185.1 of Acidovorax sp. GW821-FHT10E04. NCBI lineage: Bacteria > Pseudomonadati > Pseudomonadota > Betaproteobacteria > Burkholderiales > Comamonadaceae > Acidovorax > Acidovorax sp. GW821-FHT10E04. The sequence goes on along the minus strand of NZ_JBWKMT010000001.1, from coordinate 278,303 downwards.
CGTCGCCGAAGTCGATGGAGCCGACGTTCAGTGCCTCCAGCTGCACGGGGCCGGCCGTGAACTCGGTCCATTTGATGGAGACACCCAGCGGGGTCAGGCGCTTTTCCAGCGTGCCGCGGCCCTTGAGCAGGCTCAGGAAGCCCTTCTGGTGGCCGATGCGGAACTCACGGGCGGGGGTTTGCGCCAACGCACCGAAGGCCGGCAGCGCGACTGCGCTGGCCGCACCCTGGACGAGGCGGCGGCGGGACAGGGAGATCGAAGTCGTCATGGTGTTCTTCTGAAGGTGGATGCGTATGCAATGGGCCGGGGCATCAGGGCTGGGCGCCGAGCACCACTGCGTCGCTCACCTTGATGGCCTTGGGGATCAGCTTCAGTTCGAAGAACGTGTCGGCGATCTTTTGCTGGTCGGCCGCGACATCGGGCGTGATGGGCTTGACGTTGAATTCGTAGCGCTGCAGCGCCAGCTCGACCACGTCCACCGGCAGGCCTTGCAGCGGCGCGATCAGCTCTGCGGCCTGGCGCAGGTTCTTCTTGAGCCAGATGCCTTGGGCCACCGAGTCCTCGAACAGTGCCGCGACCACCTTGGGGTTCCTGGTGACGAAGTCGCGGGCACCCAGGTAGTACTGGTAGTTGTTGACCACGCCGCCCGTGCCGTCGGCCAGCACGCGGGCGCCAGTGGCTTTCTCTGCGGCGGCCTGGAACGGGTCCCAGATCACCCAGGCATCCACGTTCTTGCTCTCGAACGCGGCGCGGCCGTCGGCCGGGGCCAGGTACACGGGCTGGATGTCGGAGAGCTTGAGGCCGTTCTTCTCGAGCTGCCTGACCAGCAGGTAGTGCACGTTGCTGCCCTTGTTGAGCGCGACCTTCTTGCCCTTGAGGTCGGCCACCGACTTGATGGGCGAGTCCTTGGCCACCAGGATGGCCTCGGCGCGCGGCGCGGCGGGGTCGTGCCCGAAATAGACGAACTTGGCACCGGCGGCCTGGCCGAAGATGGGCGGTGCCTCGCCCACGTAGCCCACGTCCACGGCGCCCACGTTCAGGCCTTCCAGCAGCTGGGGGCCAGCCGGAAACTCGACCCACTTCACGCCGAAGCCCAGGGGAGCGAGCTTCTTCTCCAGCGTGCCCGCCGCTTTTTGCAGCACGAACAGGCTGGCCGACTTCTGATAGCCGATGCGCAGCTCGCCCCTGGTCTGGGCATGCACCGGCTGCGCCAGCAGGAAGGCGGCGATCAGCACGAACGCGGTGAAGACCACGAAGCCGATGAACATGTTGCGCAGGGCGGCCAGCCCGCCGGCGGGCGGGGCATCGTGGGCGCGGTCTGAGCTGGCTGCGCCGTCGCGTGTCAGTGTGCTCATGGTGAATGTCCTTTGAATCATGAAAAAAAGGGGGCGTCTGAACCGGGCAGTGCTCCGCCCTGCCCACCGCTGCGGGCAGCGGGGCCATCGAAAGAGGGAAACGAAAAATGGGGGAGCCCGGCCGGGCCGCGGCACCCCACCGCTGCGGATGTGCGGGCGGGCGGGGCCCGTCAGACGCTACATCGCACCTGCGAGAAATGCACCGGCGCGAACCGCGTGGCCTGGGCAGGGAACGGGCGCAGCGTCTCGGTCACGAGCACGTTGACCGCATCGTCCAGCCGCGTGGCGATGTCGTCGTTCAGGTGGTAGGCGCCCTCGGGCGTCAGCGTGACCTGCGCATCGGTGGCATAGATGCCCGGCAGGATGCTCTTGGCACCCAGCGACTGCAGCACGGGGCGCAGCGCGTAGTCCAGCGCCAGCATGTGGTGCGGGCTGCCGCCGGTGGCCAGGGGCAGCACGATCTTGCCCTTGAGCGCCGTCTGCGGCAGCAGGTCCAGGAACACCTTGAGCACGCCGCTGTAGGCCGCCTTGTAAACCGGCGTGGCCACCACCAGCACGCTGGCCTGGGCCACCTGGTCCACGGCGCCCACCACGGTGGGATGGCCGAAGTCGGCCAGCAGCAAGGCCTGGGGCGACAGGTCACGGATATGGATGCGGTCCACCAGCGCGCCGCGCACCGACAGGCGCTGGGCGACAGCGTCCAGCAGGGCGGCGGAGCGGGAACGCTCGGAGGGGCTGCCGGCGATGAGAAGAGCGGACATGAAATGTGTTTCCAGAGGGCGTGACTTGGCCAGCGCCACCGTGGATCCGGCTTCGCCGGGCCACGGGTGGCGCCCCTTGAGGGGAGGCGGCCGAAGGCCGCTTCGGGGTGAGCCTATTTTTTGGTGTAGATCTGGTCGAAGCTGGCGTTGTCGGCAAAGTGGTCCTTGGCCGCCTTGTCCCAGCCACCGAACGCGTCGTTGATGGTGAACAGGTTCAGCTTGGGGAACTGCTTGGCGTACTTGGCCTTGGCCTTGTCGGACACGGCGGGGCGGTAGAAGTGCTTGCCGGCGATGTCCTGGCCTTCTTCGGTGTAGAGGTACTGCAGGTAGGCCTCGGCCACGGCGCGCGTGCCCTTCTTGTCCACGTTCTTGTCCACCACCGTCACGGCGGGCTCGGCCAGGATGGAGATCGAGGGCGCGATCACGTCGAACTTGGTGCCGAATTCCTTTTCCAGCAGGTAGGCCTCGTTCTCCCAGGCGATCAGCACGTCGCCCTGGTTACGCTGGGCGAAGGTGATGGTGGAGCCGCGCGCGCCGGTGTCCAGCACGGGCACGTTGCCGTACAGCTTGGCCACGAAGTCTTTCGCCTTGGCATCGCTGCCCCCGTTCTTGCGCTTGGCGAACTCCCAGGCGGCCAGATAGTTCCAGCGGGCGCCGCCCGAGGTCTTGGGGTTGGGCGTGATCACGCTGATGCCGGGCTTGACGAGGTCATCCCAGTCCTTGATGCCCTTGGGGTTGCCCTGACGGACCACCAGCACGATGGTGGAGGTGTAGGGCGAGCTGTTGTGGGGCAGGCGCTTTTGCCAGTCCTTGGGGATCCAGCCGCCGTTGGCGTGCAACGCGTCGGTGTCGCCGGCCAGCGCCAGGGTGGCCACGTCGGCCTCCAGCCCGTCGATGATGGAGCGCGCCTGCTTGCCCGAGCCGCCGTGGCTTTGCTTGACGGTCACGTCCTGGCCGGTCTTGGCTTTCCAGTGCTTGGCGAACGCCTGGTTGAAGTCCACGTACAGCTCGCGCGTCGGGTCGTACGACACATTGAGCAGCGTCACAGACTGTGCAAACGACGGCAATGCCGCCAGGGCCAAACTCCCCGCCAGGGCGGCGGCGAAGGGAAACTTGATAAAGTCGCGGCGAAAGTTCATAGGGAGCCTCTTTTTTTCGAATGCAAAACGGTGCAACTCACCGATGAAACGCATTCTGGAAGACCCTCTTCAAAACTGGAACTACTGAGATTTCAGTTCTTTATATCCAAATCATCTGAGCAGCCCTTTGCGCTGCGGCAGACTCCACCCATCAACAAGGAACCCCATGGCACGCACCGTTCAATGCATCAAGCTCGGCAAGGAAGCAGAGGGCCTCGACTTTCCGCCCTACCCCGGCGAGCTGGGCAAACGCATCTGGGAAAACGTGAGCAAGGAAGCCTGGGCAGGCTGGCTCAAGCACCAGACCATGCTGGTCAATGAAAACCGCCTCAATCTGGCCGACGCGCGTGCCCGCCAGTACCTGGCTCGCCAGATGGAAAACCATTTCTTTGGCGGTGGCGCAGACGCCGCGGCGGGATATGTCCCGCCCAGCGCGCAATGAAGCGCAGCGAAATGCAGCGCTGCAAAAAGTGGTTTCGCCAAAACCACTTTTTCGGCGGTGGTGCGGATGCCGCAGCGGGCTACGTCCCACCGAGCGCATGAGCCTCCATGTCAGTTTTCCGTAGCATTGCCGACCACCCGCAGCCCATGAAACTGGCGCTGCCCGGACGAGGTAGCCGCGGAACTGGATTTGCCAGGCCGCTGGCTGCGGACCCCTCCCACGCGAAGCGTGAGAGAGGGGGACGGCTCGAAGCGACTCAGGGGGTGCGTCATCTCCGAGCCTGTTGACTGGCTGCCGGACGGCACCCCCTACAGCCCCCGTTTTGGTGACCGCTACCACAGTGAAAATGGCGGCCTGGACCAGGCCCGCCGCGTTTTCCTGCAGGGCTGCGGCCTGCCTGGCGCCTGGGCGGGGCAGCCGCAATGGCGCATTCTGGAAACGGGGTTCGGCTTCGGGCTGAACTTCCTGGTGACCTGGGCCGCCTGGCGGGCTGACCCCGCACGCCCCACCCTGCTGCACTTCGTGTCGACCGAGGCCTGGCCCGTGAGCGCGGCCGACCTGCTGCGCGCCACCACGGCCCACCCCGAGCTGGCCCCCTTGGCGCAGGAGCTTCATCGCCAATGGTGGGGCCTGCTGCCCGGGGTGCACCGGCTGCGGTTCGACGGAGGCCGGGTGCTGCTCACACTGTGTGTGGGCGATACACAGACCGTGCTGCGCCAGCAGCAGCTGACGGTGGATTCCATCTACCTCGACGGTTTCAGCCCGCAGCGCAACCCCGGGATCTGGGACCTGCACACCCTGAAGGCCGTGGCACGCTGCTGCCGGCGCGGCACCCGCCTGTCCACCTGGACCATCGCGCGCGCGGTGCGCGACGCGCTCACCCAGTGCGGCTTCGCGGTGGCCCGTGTCCCGGGCGTGCCGCCCAAGCGCGACAACCTGCACGCCCAGTACGCCCCCCACTGGGAGCCGCGCACCGCCCCCCGCGCACAGCCCGAACCCGCGCTGCCCGGCGATTGCATCGTGATCGGCGGGGGCATCGCCGGCGCGGCCAGCGCGGCCAGCCTGGCGCGCCGGGGCTGGCGGGTGCGGGTGCTGGACAGCGCCGCCGAACCCGCCGCCGGGGCCTCGGGCCTGCCGGCGGGGGTGTTCGCGCCCCATGTGTCGCCGGACGACAGCGTGCTGTCGCGCCTGTCGCGCAGCGGCGTGCGCACCACCCTGCAGCAAGCCCGATGGCTGCTGCGCGAAGGCACCGACTGGTTGGCCTGCGGCGTGCTGGAACACCGCACCGACGGCACCCCCGGGCTGGCCGCCAGCTGGGGCCAGGGGCCCGGCGTGGACTGGAGCGAGCCGGCCCCGCCGGCAACGCTGGCCGCCGCGGGCCTGGGCCGCGAAACCACCGCGTGCTGGCACAGCCAGGGGGGCTGGATACGCCCCGCGCGCATGGCGGCCGCCCTGCTCGCGCAACCCGGCATCCACTGGCAGGGACACTGCGAGGTGGCCCGCCTGCGGCGTGTGGGGGCCGCCGCCGCGGCGCCCGTCTGGCAGGCGCTGGACGCCCGGGGCCAGGTGCTCGCCCAGGCGCCCACCGTCGTCATTGCCGCGGGCGCGGGCAGTGCGATGCTGCTGGAACACCGATGGCCCCTGCAGCCCGTGCGCGGGCAGGTGTCCTGGGGCGAGCACCAGGCAGGCCCCGGGCCCGGGGTGCCTTTTCCCGTGAACGGCAACGGCAACCTGGTGCCCCGCTTTCCGCTGGGTGACGGCCCGTGCGGCCCGGCTGCGTGGGTGATGGGCTCCACCTTCGAGCGCGATGTGGATACCCTGCCTCCGTCCGGGGCCGACGTCCAGGCGGCCCACGCGGCCAACTGGGCCAAGCTCCAGGCGCTGCTGCCCCAAACGGCCCCGGTGCTGCGCGCGGCCTTTGCCGCCGCACCGCAGGCGGCAAAGGCTGCGCCCGGCCCCCTGCACGCCTGGGCCGCCGTGCGCTGCACCGCGCCCGACCGGCTGCCGATCGTGGGTCCCGTCGACGCCGAGGCGCTGCCCGGGCTCTGGGCCTGCACAGCGATGGGCGCGCGCGGGCTGACCCTGGCGCTTCTGTGCGGCGAACTGCTGGCCGCCCGCCTGCAGGGAGAACCCCTGCCCATCGACACGAAACTCGCCAAAGCGCTGGGCAGCGAACGTTTGTAGCGGGCCTGTAACAGCTTCGTGACCGGGAATCACGGCGGCTTACCCCGTGGAAACCCGCGCCAATCCTTGCTTATAAGCAAATAGGCATATTGGAAGGACGAAACAATAGTTTGCATCCATAAGCGAGCATCCTACATTCGCACCCTATGCATGAATTGGTGTTTGTCTTCGCAGGCTTTGCGGTCGGGTTCATCGTGGGCCTGACCGGGGTCGGCGGCGGCTCGCTGATGACCCCCGTGCTGATCTTTTTCTTCGGCGTGAAGCCCCACTTGGCCATCGGCACCGACCTGCTGTTTGCCGCATTCACCAAGATGGGCGGCACCGTGAGCATGGCGCGCCAGCGCCTGGTGCCCTGGCGCGTGGTGGCCCAGCTGTGCGCGGGCAGCATTCCGGCCGCGCTGCTGGCGCTGTGGGCGCTCAAGGTCCTGGGCCCCGCCAGTGCCCAGGCGCAGCGGATCATGACGACCACGCTCGGTTTCGCGCTGCTGTTGACAGCCGCGGCCACGCTGTACAAGGTGGTGGCCTTCTCGCGCCAGCGCCAGGCGGCCGACCATGCCAAGCGCCAGGCCAGCTCCGAGCAATCCACCCGCCCCCGCCACTGGAGCCTGCCCGTGCTGCTGGGCGCCGTGATCGGCACGCTGGTCACCTTCACCTCGGTGGGCGCGGGCGCCATCGGCGTCACGGTGCTGCTGCTGGTCTACCCCCTGCTACCGCTGCCCCGCGTGATCGGTGCCGACATCGCCTATGCCGTGCCATTGACCCTGGTGGCGGGTCTGGGCCATGCCACGCTGGGTTCGGTGGACTGGCCTTTGCTTGCACAATTGCTGGCTGGCTCGTTGCCGGGCATCTGGCTGGGCTCGCGCCTTGTCACCCGCACCCCCGAGCGCCTGATCCGCTCCGCGTTGTCCCTCCTGCTGGCCTGGGCAGGCGCCAAATTAATAATGATCTGATTGGTCCACGATGTATCAATACACACCCTTCGACAAGACGTTCGTCAAGCAGCGCGCCCGCCAGTTCCGCGACCAGCTCAACCGCTGGCAGGCTGGCAAACTGGCCGAGGACGACTTCCGCCCCCTGCGCCTGCAAAACGGCTGGTACGTGCAGCGCTACGCCCCCATGCTGCGCGTGGCCGTGCCCTACGGCGAGATCGCCAGCCGCCAGCTGCGCGTGCTGGCCACCATCGCCCGCGAGTACGACGAGCCCGAAGCGGCCGTGTTCAAGGCCGCCATGGAAGGCCAGGGCCTGCTGGGCACCACCTTCCTGCCCAAGAACTGCGCCCACTTCACCACGCGCACCAATGTGCAGTTCAACTGGATTCCGCTGTCCAAGAGCGCCGACGTGATGGACCTGCTGGCCACCGTGGACATGCACGGCATCCAGACCAGCGGCAACTGCATCCGCAACACCACCACCGACGCACTGGCCGGCGTGGCCGTGGATGAGATCGTGGACCCGCGCCCCTACGCGGAAATCATCCGCCAGTGGACCACGCTGCACCCGGAGTTCGCGTTCCTGCCGCGCAAGTTCAAGATCGCCATCAGCGGCGCCAAGGACGACCGCGCCGCCACCGGCTGGCACGACGTGGGCCTGCACCTCGTCAAGAACGAGGCGGGGGAGATCGGCTTCAAGGTCTTCGTGGGCGGCGGCATGGGCCGCACGCCGGTGATCGGCACGGTGATCCGCGAGTTCCTGCCCTGGAATCAGATCATGAATTACATCGAGGCCATCGTGCGCGTGTACAACGAGCACGGCCGCCGCGACAACAAGTACAAGGCCCGCATCAAGATCCTGGTCAAGTCCGAAGGCCAGCAGTACATCGACGATGTGGAAGAAGAGTACCGCCAGATCATGGAGATCGACGGCGGCCCGCACACCGTGCCCCAGGCCGAGTTCGACCGCGTGGCCGCCTGCTTTGTGCCACCCAAGCTGGCCGACATTGCCGACGTGGCCCCCGCAGCCTTGCAGGCGTCGCTGGACGCACAGGCGGCAGAGCATGTGATGTTTGGCCGCTGGCTCAAGCGCAACGTGCACGCGCACCAGAACCCGCAGCTGCGCGCCGTGACGCTGTCGTTCAAGCGCCCCGGCCAGTCGCCGGGCGACGCGACCAGCGAGCAGCTGATCGCCGTGGCCGACCTGGTGGACAAATATTCCGCCGGCGAAGCCCGCGTGACGCACGACCAGAACGTGGTGCTGCCCTGGGTGCATGCCAGCCGCCTGTTCGAGCTGTGGCAAGAGGCCAAGGCCCTGGGCCTGGCCAGCGCCAACGTGCAGCTGCTCACCGACATGATCGCCTGCCCCGGCGGCGACTTCTGCGCGCTGGCCAACGCCCGCTCGCTGCCGATCGCCGAGGCCATCACCCAGCGCTACCAGGACCTGGACGAGCTCGACGACATCGGCGAGATCGACCTGCACATCAGCGGCTGCATCAACAGCTGCGGCCACCACCACAGCGGCCACATCGGCATCCTGGGCGTCGACAAGGACGGCAAGGAGTGGTACCAGGTCACGCTCGGCGGCTCCGACGGCTCCGACCTGTCGGGCGCCGCCGTGGCCGGCAAGGTGATCGGCCCTTCGTTCTCGGCCGCCGAAGTGCCCGACGTGATCGAAGCCGTGCTCACCACCTACCGCAGCCTGCGCGAAAGCGGCGAGAGCTTTCAGAATACCGTGCGCCGCACCGGCCTGGACCCCTTCAAGGAAGCCGCCAAGACTGCCCGCCACCCCGCCAAGGAAGAGCTGGCCACGGCCTGATCGCCAGCCGCCACGCCCTGATAAGACCCATGAAAATTCTTGCCTCCCAAGACCACCAGCCGCCCGCAGAGGGCGATGCCCGCGCCGTGGCGCTGGCCAACGATGCCGATGCACTGGCCCTGCCGCTCGACGGCGTCGAGCGCGTGGACCTGCATTTCCCCAGCTTCACCGATGGCCGCGCGTTCAGCCAGGCCTTCTTGCTGCGCCGCCGCCGCGGCTTTGCGGGCGACATCCGCGCCACGGGCGACGTGCTGATCGACCAGCTGGTGCAGATGCAGCGCACGGGCTTTTCGTCGGCCGTGCTGCGCGATGGCGTGGACCCGGCCGATGCGCAGCGCCAGTTCGAGATGTTCCCCGGCTTCTACCAGGGCGACGCGGTGCACCCGCAGCCTCTCTTTGCCGACAAGGCTGCCGCCTGAGCCAGACCCGCAGCGCTGGTACGCACACCCACGAGCACCCCACCATGAGCCAATTCGATCTCGCACGCGTCAATGCCGACCTGGGCCGCAACGCCGAAGGCCTCGTCGCCTGGGCACTGGGCCTGGGCCAGAGCCCCATCGTCACCACCAACTTCCGCCCGTTCGAGGCGGTGATCCTGCACATGGTGTCCGCAGTGAACCCCGATGTGCCGGTGGTCTGGATGGACAACGGCTACAACACCGAAGCCACCTACCGCTTTGCCGACGAGGTGACCCAGCAGCTGGGCCTGAACCTCAAGATCTACCTGCCGCGCCGCTCGCGCGCGCACCGCGAGGCCGTGGAGGGCGCAACGCCTGCCCTGGACGACCCCCGCCACGCCGCGTTCACCGAAGAAGTGAAGCTCGAGCCCTTCGCCCGCGCCTTGCGCGAGACCGCGCCCAAGGTCTGGTTCACCGCGCTGCGCGCCACCGACACCGCCGTGCGCGCACAGATGGACCCGGTGAGCATCAACCCCGACGGCCTGATCAAGGTGGCGCCGCTGCTGCACTGGTCGTCCAAGGATCTGCACGAATACTGCGTCCAGCACGGCCTGCCCAACAACTTCGATTATGTGGACCCGACCAAGGGCGAAGAGAACCGCGAGTGCGGCCTGCACATCGCGCATTGACCTTGAAAATGACTCCCCCTGAGCCGCTTCGCGTCTTCCCCCTCACTCGCTGCGCGGGAGGGGGACGCGCCCGGTGGCCCGGCAAAGCCGGTTCCACGGGTGCACTTGTCTCGAGTGCGCCAGTGGCATGCGCCGCAGCCTTTGAACTGATGACCGAGAGCACCCGACCATGAACGCACGCACCGACTCAGCGCTGCTTGAGAAAAAGACCAACAACATGAGCCACCACCTGAACAATTCGCACCTCGACGCCCTGGAAGAGGAAACCATCTTCATCCTGCGCGAGGTCGCCGCCGCCTTCGAGCGCCCCACCCTGCTGTTCTCGGGCGGCAAGGATTCGCTGGTCATGCTCAAGTGCGCCGAAAAAGCGTTTGGCACCAAGGCCAGCGGCGGCGGCATTCCCTACCCGCTGCTCATGATCGACACGGGCCACAACTTCCCCGAGGTCACGGACTTCCGCGACTTCCGCGCCAAGGAGCTGGGCGCCGAACTCATCGTGCGCAGCGTCGAGGACTCGATGGCGCGCGGCACCGTGCGCCTGGCCCACCCCGGCGAATCGCGCAACGTGCACCAGTCGGTCACGCTGCTCGAAGCGATCGAGGAATTCCGCTTCGACGCGCTCATCGGCGGCGCCCGCCGCGACGAGGAAAAGGCCCGCGCCAAGGAGCGCATCTTCTCGCACCGCGACAGCTTCGGCCAGTGGCAGCCCAAGGCCCAGCGCCCCGAGCTGTGGACCCTGTTCAACACCCGCCTGCAGCCCGGCGAACACTTCCGCGTGTTCCCCATCAGCAACTGGACCGAACTCGACGTGTGGCAGTACATCGACCGCGAGAGCATCGCGCTGCCCAGCATCTACTACACGCACAAGCGACAGGTGGTGGACCGCAAGGGCCTCCTGATGCCGGTGACCGAGCTGACCCCGCCGCGCGAGGGCGAGACGGTGCAGACGCGCGACGTGCGTTTTCGCACGGTGGGCGACATCACCTGCACCGCACCGGTGGAGAGCACGGCGGCCACGGCCGCCGACATCGTGATCGAGACCCTGGCCGCCGACGTGAGCGAGCGCGGCGCGACGCGCATGGATGACAAGACCAGCGACGCCTCGATGGAAAAGCGCAAGAAAGACGGGTACTTCTGATGACCACTATGAATTCGATAGCTACTAGCGCTTATGCATCAAGCGCTGGCGGCCAAAATGACCACATTTCCGCCCTGAAGTTCATCACCTGCGGCTCGGTGGACGATGGCAAGAGCACATTGATCGGCCGCCTGCTGGTGGACAGCAAGGCCGTGCTGCAGGACCACCTTGCCGGCGTACAGCGCCAGGGCGAAACCGACCTGGCCCTGCTCACCGACGGCCTCAGCGCGGAGCGCGAGCAAGGCATCACCATCGACGTGGCCTACCGCTACTTCGCCACCGAAGAGCGCAAGTTCATCATCGGCGACGCGCCCGGCCACGAGCAGTACACCCGCAACATGGTCACGGCCGCCAGCAGCGCCGACGCGGCCGTGGTGCTGGTCGATGCCACCAAGCTCGACTGGAAGAACGCCGACCTCGCCCTGCTGCCGCAAACCCGCCGCCACAGCCTGCTGGCCCACCTGCTGCGCGTGCATTCGCTGGTGTTCGCCGTGAACAAGCTCGACGCGGTGGAAGACCCAGCGCTCGCCTGGAAGCACATCCAGGGCGCGCTGGCGGCGTTTGCCCAGGCCGCCGGCATCGCCGTGCGTGCGACGGTGCCCGTGTCGGCGCTCAAGGGCTGGAACGTGGTGGACGCCCACGCGGGCTGGTGCGGCTACGAGGGCCCCACGCTGCTGCAGGTGCTCGAAGCCCTGCCCAACACGCCCCCCGACACGGCGCTGCCCCTGGCCTTCCCGGTGCAGTGGGTCGAGAAGTTCTCGTCCTCGTCCGACACATCCCAAGGCCGCCGCGTGTTCTGGGGCCGTGTGGCCTCGGGCAATGTCACCCCCGGCACGCCGGTGCAGATCTTCCCCAGCGGCCAGCTGGCCACCGTGGCCCAGGTGCTGGACCATGCCCGCCGCCCCACCGACGTGCCCGCTGGCACCAGCGCCGGTTTCATCCTCGACCGCGAGGTGGACGTCTCGCGCGGCGACTGGATTCTGGCCGCGCCCGCGGCCACCACCGCCCCCGCCGAGGACGACTTCGACACGCCGGCCAGCGTGCCCGCATGGCCCGCCAGCCGCGAGCTGCGCACCACCGTGGCCTGGATGGATGACGAACCCCTGGTCGCCGGCCGCGTGTACTGGGCGCTGCACGGCCACCGCTGGGTCAAGGCCAAGGTCAAGGCCGTGGTGCACAAGCTCAACATCCACACGCTGGCCGAGGAAGCCGCCACGCAGCTCGACCCCAACGCCATCGGCCATGTGGACCTGCTGCTGCAGGAGGCGATTCCCGCCGCAGCCTTCGGCAAGGCCCGGGTGCTCGGATCGCTGATCCTGGTGGACACCGCGAGCCACAAAACCGCTGGCGCCGTGCTGGTCAACTGATCCAGATCAGCGCCACCCCCCAAGTCACCCCATCCGGGGAAGGGGCCCTGTAACCAAAGGTCGGTGAAAGCTTCTAAAATTGAGGGTTTTCACCGACCCACACAACCTTTGTCATGACCCACGTCGTCTCCGAAAACTGCATCAAGTGCAAGTACACCGATTGTGTGGACGTGTGCCCCGTGGACTGCTTCCGCGAAGGCCCGAACATGCTCGTCATCGATCCCGACGAGTGCATCGACTGCGCCGTCTGCATCCCTGAGTGCCCGGCCAACGCCATCTTTGCCGAAGAAGACCTGCCGGCCGACCAGATCGCCTTCATCAAGCTCAATGCCGACCTGGCCTTCGCCGACGGCTGGAAGAGCATCACCAAGCGCAAGCCCGCGCTGCCCGACGCCGACGAGTGGAACGGCAAGCCGGGCAAGGTCAACGAACTGGTCAAGTGACCCCCCTGAGTCGCTTCGCGCCATCCCTCAAGGGGGACGCCACCAGTGGCCTGGCAAAGCCAGTTCCACGGTGGCACAGGTCTTTGGCAGCGCCAGTTTCGGGCGCTGCGCGCGTGGCTTGAGCATGATTCAAGAAACCGACGCCGTCGTCATCGGTGCGGGTCCCGTGGGCCTGTTCCAGGTCTTCCAGCTGGGCCTGCAAGGCATCACCGCCCACCTGATCGACGCCCTGCCCCATGCGGGTGGCCAGTGCGTCGAGCTGTACGGCGACAAACCCATCTACGACATCCCGGGCATCCCGGTGTGCACCGGGCGCGAGCTGGCCGGTTTGCTGCTTCAGCAGATTGCGCCGTTCAAGACCCAGTGGCACCTGGGCACGCTGGTCTCCGCACTCACCGTGCAGGCCGATGGGCGCCTGCTGGTCGAAACCTCGCAAGGTGCGCAGCTGCTGGCCGGCAGCGTGTTCATTGCCGCAGGCGTGGGCGCCTTTGTGCCGCGCACGCTCAAGGTGGACGGCATCGAGCGCTTTGTGGGCACCCAGGTCCACTACCAGAACCTGCCCTCCACGGCCCACGTGGCCGGGCGCCATGTGGTCGTGCACGGCGGCGACGAGCCCGCCGTGGCCCGCGCCGTGGAACTGGCCGAACAAGGCCAGGCCGCCCGCGTCAGCCTGCTGCACCGCCGCGATGTGTTCCAGGCCCCGGATGCCCTGTTGCAGCGCCTGCAGCAACTGCGCGATGCGGGCCGCATCCACGTCGAGGCTGCACAGATCACCGGCATTGAAACCGCTGGCGACCAGCTGACCGCCTTGCAGGTGGTGGACGCCGATGGCAGCACCCGCGCCCTGGCGCTGGACCTGCTGGTTGCCGTGCTGGGCATTTCGCCCCGCCTCGGGCCCATTGCCGACTGGGGCCTGGCCATGGACCGCAAACAGCTGCTGGTGGACACTGAGGCCTTCCGCACCAGCGTGCCCGGCGTCTACGCCGTGGGCGACATCAACACCTACCCCGGCAAGCGCAAGCTGATCCTGTGCGGTTTTCATGAAGCGACGCTCGCAGCCTTTGGCGCGGCCGAGGCGCTCAAGGGCGGCAAGGTGGCGCTGCAATACACCACCACGAGCCCACGGCTGCACCAGCTGCTGGGTGTGGCGCCGGCCTCTGCGCCTGCCGCCAGCACGTAGTCCAGGCGGATCAGGGCACCACCATGCCGTGCCCGAACGGCGCGCCCACAAATAAGCACAAAATGTCCAAAAGGCGCGCAAGCGCCCGGCACGATGGCGTCTCCCGTCAACACCATCAGGAGCACACCATGAGCCAACAACCCCTTCAATCCATCTGGGACACCTACACCGCGTCGTGGAAGACCGACTCGGCCGCGGATCGCACAGCCCTTTTTGCCCAGTCCCTCGACCCCGCCTGCACCTACAACGACCCACTGGCCACCGCCCAGGGCTGGGACCAATTGACGGCCTACATGGACAACTTTCACAGTCAGGTCCCCGGCGGGCATTTCGTGACCCACTATTTCGCCAGCCACAACCAGCAGAGCATCGCCAAATGGAACATGGTGGATGGCAGCGGACAGGTGATCGGGGAAGGCGTGAGCTACGGCCGGTACAACGATCAGAACCGGCTCGTGGCCATGACCGGTTTCTTTGAAACCCCGTGAACGGACGCCAACGTGCTTTATCTGCGGCAAATCCAGGAGGGCATCGATTTCATCGAGGCCCATCTCGAATCCGACATCCAGCTTTCCGAGGTGGCGCGGGCCGCGGGGATGAGCCAGTGGCACTTCCAGCGGATCTTCAAGGCGCTGACCAACGAAACCCTGAAGACCTACATCCGCTCGCGCCGGTTCTCGCGGGCGCTGGAGCAGTTGACCAGCACGCGGCTGAGCGTGCTCGACATTGCGCTGGCGTCCGGGTACGAGACGCAGGAAAGCTTCACGCGCGCGTTCCGGGATTGCTTTCGGCTCACGCCGTCGCAGTACCGCAAGATGGGCAACCGCTCGCTGTTCGTGCGCAAGATCCGGTTTGACGAAAGCTACCTCGCGCACATTCACCACAACATCTCCCTGGCACCCGACATAAAGGAGCAGCCCGCCATGCAGCTGGTCGGGCTGCCCACGGACTACTACGGCATCGATTCCGAAAAGAACAACCTGGGCCAGAAGCTGCCGCCCCTGTGGGCGAAATTCCTGCCCCGGCTGGGAGAGATTGCGAACACCGTGCCCGGGGTCTGCTATGGCGTCGTGGCACCGGCGGGGCCCCACACGGAAGCGCTGCGCTACCTGGCCTGCATCGAGGTGAAGGGCCCCGGCGCCTTGCCATCGGGCATGGTGGCCATGGAAATCCCCGCATCGACCTATGCGCGCTTCACCCACCGGGGCCCTGCGCAGAATGTCGATGCGACGGTGAACTACATCTACTCGAGCTGGCTGCTGTCGGCGGGCCCATCGCACACCCTGGGGCCGGATCTGGAAATCTACGGTGCCCAGTACCACCCGACGTCCGGCGACTCGGTGATGCACTACGCGATCCCCATCGCCCACCCCGCGCCCTGAGCGCCCCACTACAATGGCCCCGCGTTCCTTCTGGAACGCCCACGCTAGGGGTGTCGGGACCGGGCCACCGGAACCGACTGAGAGAGTCCCTTTGAACCTGATTGAGATCATCCTCGCGCAGGGAAGCACGTCCGCCTCGGCACAGCCCAGAATGAAATGACTTTGGGGCGCGCTGGCGGGCCGCCCCTGCTCTGTACTGCCACGGAGCCTGCCATGTCCTCATCCCCCGCCGCGCCCGCCACCAACGAAGCGCTGGCCCCCGTCTCCCCCGACCGCCGCGTCTTCCAGTGGCACGACCACGCCTCGCTCTGGTTCAGCCTGGGCGTGGGCCTGCTGGTCATGCAGGTGGGCGCCTACCTGATGCCCGCGCTGGGCACGCAAGAGGCGCTGATCGCCATCGTCTGCGGCTCCATCGTGGGCGCGGGCCTGCTGGGCTGGGTGGCCAAGCTGGGCTGCGACAGCGGCCTGGCCAGCGCCGGGCTGATGCATGCCGTCTACGGCCGCACGTTCGCCAGCCTGCCGATCATCCTGAACATCGTGCAGCTGGTCGGCTGGGGCACGTTCGAGCTGGTGGTGATGCGCGACGCCACGGTGGCCATCGGCCAGCAGTCCGGCACCATGGCCGGCGCGCATTGGCCCGTGCTGGCCACGCTGCTGTGGGGCGGCGTGGTGATGCTGCTCATCAGCGGATCGATGGTGCAGCTGGTGCGCAAGGTGATCGCGCGCGTGGCGCTGCCGCTGGTGGTGCTGTCGCTGCTGTGGCTGTCGTGGCAGTTCCTGTCGCTGGCGCAGGCCCAGGGTTTTGAAGCGCTGTGGACGCGCAAGGGCGAAGGCGGCATGGGCGTGCTGCCCGCGCTGGACCTGGTGATCGCCATGCCCATCTCGTGGCTGCCGCTGGTGGCCGACTATGCGCGCCACGGCAAGAACGGCGGCTCCGCATTGCGCGGCACGTGGCTCGGCTATGCGCTGGCCAACATGTGGTGCTACACGCTCGGTGTGCTGGTGGCGCTGACGCTGCCCAGCAAGGATCTGGTGCAGGCCCTGTTGCTGGCCCAGGGCGGGCTGATCGCGCTGTCGCTGATCCTGATCGACGAGGTGGACAACGCCTATGGCGACACGTATTCGGGCGCGGTGTCGGCCCACAGCCTGCTGCCACGCTGGGGCGTGCGCAAGTGGGGCCTGGCCATGGCTGTGGTGTGTACCGGCCTCGCGCTGGTGCTGCCCATGCACAGCCTGGAGCCATTTTTGCTGCTGCTCAGCTCGGTGTTCGTGCCGCTGTTTGGCGTGATCCTGGGGCGGCTGGCCTTTGGCGCCAACGCACCCGCGCTGCTCGCTGCGGCACGCCGGGTGAATGCGGCCCCGGTGGCGATCTGGCTGGTGGGGATTGCCGTCTACCACCTGGCCCCGCAGGTGGTGCCGGGCGCGGGCTCGGCGCTGCCGGCGTTGGCGTTCAGTTTTGTGCTGGCCTGGGCCACACGGCCACGGGTGCGTTGAACCGCTATTGAATTGTGAGCATATAGCGCTTACTGGATAAGCGCCAGAGGCCAAAAACAATCAAACCTTTAAAGCACCAGCTGCGCCACGGGCGCATGGCCGTGGTTGAGCGGGCCATGGCCACGGCCGGTGGTCACATCGGCCCCTGCCGCGATGGCGCCCAGAATGTAGGCGCGCGCGCGCTCCACCGCCTGCTGCAAGGGCAGGCCCCGCGCCAGGTGTGCCGCGATGGCCGATGACAGGGTGCAGCCCGTGCCATGCCCGTTGTGCGTGGCAATGCGTGCGGACTCCAGCCGCTGCCGCACGCCGCCGCGTGTGGCCAGGACATCCACCACCCAGTCTCCGGGCAGGTGGCCGCCCTTGAGCAGCGCCGCCGGGGCGCCCAGGGCCAGCAGCCCGTCCACCGCAGCTGCCAGCGCATCCACGCCCTCGATCGTGCGCCCCAGCAGCCAGCCGGCCTCGTCCAGGTTGGGGGTGATCACCTCGGCCAGCGGAAACAGCTCCTGCACCAGCACGTTCACGGTTTCCGCGGCGATGAGCCGGTCGCCGCTGGTGGCCACCATCACCGGGTCGAGCACCACGTGCGGCAGCTGGTAGGTGCGGATGGCATCGGCCACCACGCGCACCACTTCGGGCGAATGCAGCATGCCGATCTTGACCGCGTCCACGCCGATGTCCTGCACCACGGCGTCGATCTGGGCCTTGAGCATCTCGGGCGGAATGCCGTGGATGCCCGTGACGCCGCAGGTGTTCTGGGCCGTGATGGCGGTGATGGCCGTCATGCCGTAGCAGCCCAGGGCGCTGAAGGTCTTGAGGTCGGCCTGGATGCCCGCCCCGCCGCCGCTGTCGGAACCGGCGATGGAAAGCACGCGCACATAGCGGCGTGCTGCGGAGGTCGGGGGAATCAATGAAGTCATGGCAAAAATTATGGCCTATGCGTTAGCGCAAAAAGAGCTGCCGCGGGTTGTGCTGTAATTGATTTTTCCGGACGAAACAGGGGTGTCCCGCGGCCGAGAACTGAACAGGTTCTTGGGTGCGCGACTGAGAAATACCCTGGGGCACCACAGAACACTGCGCACCGCGCGGCGCGTACTGGCCCCGCTACCCGATCCAGGTCATGCTGGCGTGGGGAGTTTCCAAGAGCGGCCCTGCCCCCGTTTTGTCCATGGTTGCCAGCCAACACACAGACAGACAGACGGACTTATGCCACTTCAACCCTCTTCTTTTGCCATTCTGGGCGCGGGCCTCATGGGCCGATTGCTGGCGGTGGAGCTGGCCCGCCAGGGGCACCGTGTGGACATCTATGACGCGGGCAGCCCGGCCGCCGAGCATTCGGCCGCGACCGTGGCCGCCGCCATGCTGGCGCCGCTGGCCGAATCGGCCATCACCGAGCCCGGCGTGGTGCGCATGGGCCACCATGCCCTCACCCGCTGGCCGCAGCTGCTGGCGGCGCTGGCCGAGCCCGTGTTCTTCCAGCAGGCCGGCACGCTCATCGTGTGGCACCGGCAGGACGCGGCCGAAGCCCAGCGGCTCACGCGCCAGCTGGAGGCCAACCAGCACACGGTGCCCGAGCTGCCCGCCCTGCAAAAGCTCGACGGCGCCGCGCTGGCCCAGGCAGAGCCCACGCTGGCACAGCGCTTTGCGCAGGGCCTGTACCTGCCCGGTGAAGGCCAGCTCGACAACCGGCAGCTGCTGGCTGCCCTGGTGGTGGAAATGCAGCGGCTGTCCGTGCGCGCGCACTGGCACGCGCCCCGGTCGCCCGAGGCCTTTGCGCCCGGCGCCCCCGGCCAGCCCGACTGGGTGCTGGACTGCCGCGGCCTCGGTGCCAGGGCCCAATGGCCCGCGTTGCGGGGTGTGCGGGGCGAGGTGGTGCGCATCCACGCACCGGATGTCACGCTGCAGCGCCCCACGCGGCTGGTGCACCCGCGCTACCCGATCTACATCGCGCCCAAACAAGACCATCTGTTCGTGATCGGCGCGACCGAGATCGAATCGGACGACGTCTCGCCCGCCAGCGTGCGATCGACGCTGGAACTGCTCTCCGCCGCCTACGCCGTGCACCCCGGCTTCGCGGAAGGCCGCATCCTGGAGCTGGCCACGCAGTGCCGCCCCACGCTGCCCGACAACCTGCCCGCCATCCGCCAGCCGCGCCGGGGCGTGCTGGAGATCAATGGCCTGTACCGCCACGGCTTCATGATCGCGCCGGCGATGCTGGATGTGACGCTGGAAGTGCTGAACGCGGGACAATCGCAGCTTTCGCAACGTTTTGACCTCGCGCTGGACCTGAAACCCGCCTCCCAGTCCAGCGCGGCCGCTGCCTTCGCATGAACATCTCCATCAACCAGATCCCGCATGAACTGCCCGAAGGGGCCACCGTGGCCGATGCCGTGGCCGCCATCGCGGCACGCCCTCCGTTTGCGGTGGCCGTGAACACCCACTTTGTGCCCAACACCCGCTACGCCGCGCAGGCCCTGCAGCCCGGCGACCGCGTGGAAATCATCTCGCCCGTGACGGGGGGCTGACCCCCGACCTTCTTTCTTGAGACAAATTGGCCCTTGGCGCTTTCCCACAAGGCGCGAGCAGCTATTAAAAAGATAGTAAATACATGACCACCTCGACGCCCCAAGACCCCCTGGTGCTGTACGGCCAGCAGTTCGCCAGCCGCCTGCTGCTGGGCACCTCGCGCTACCCATCCCCTGCGGTGCTCGAAGCCGCCGTGCTGCGCGCGCAGCCCGCCATGGTCACCGCGTCATTGCGCCGCCAGGGCAGCAACCCGGCCGAAAGCGGCAGCAGCTTCTGGGAGCTGCTGCGCAAGCTCAACGTGCCCGTGCTGCCCAACACCGCCGGCTGCCACAGCGCGCAAGAGGCCATCACCACCGCGCAGATGGCGCGCGAGGTGTTCAACACACCGTGGATCAAGCTGGAGCTGATCGGCGACGACTACACGCTGCAGCCCGACACGCTGAACCTGGTGGGCGTGGCGGAACACCTCATCAAGGAAGGTTTTCAGGTGCTGCCGTACTGCACGGAAGACCTGGTGCTGTGCCAGCGGCTCGTCGATGTGGGCTGCCAGGCCGTCATGCCCTGGGCAGCGCCCATCGGCACCGGGCGTGGCCCCGTGAACCCCTATGCACTGCAGACGCTGCGCGAGCGCCTCGACGTGCCCATGCTCGTGGATGCGGGCCTGGGCCTGCCGTCGCATGCCTGCCAGGTGATGGAATGGGGCTATGACGGCGTGCTGCTGAACACCGCCGTGGCCCTGGCGCAGGACCCGGTGGCCATGGCGGGCGCGTTCGCCGACGCCGTGAATGCCGGGCGTGCCGCGCGCAAGGCCGGTGCCATGGCGGCGCAAGAGGCCGCCCAGCCCAGCACCCCCGTGCTCGGCACCCCCTTCTGGCACCATGAACAACATGCGTGACGACACCAGCGCCATGGTGCAGGCCCTTCTTGCGCACCACGCCCCCACCTTCGCGGGCTTTGGCGCCGAGCCTGTCCCGGAGCCCACGCGGCAGGAACCCGCCTACCTGGCAGCCCTGCAGGCCTGCAGCACGCTGGGCTTCATTGCCCACGACGCGGAATGCCTGGCCCAGGCCTGGCTGGCGCAGAGCCTGCGCACGGGCGCCTTCCAGCCAGCCCAGTGGCCCGACGAGCCACAGGACTTTGGCCTGGTGCCCCGGCCGCGCGCCGATGCGTTCGCCCCTTGCCCGGAAAGGCTGGGCCTGTACGCCGTGCTGCCGGATGCCGGCTGGGTGGGCCGCATGGCCCGCGCGGGCGTGCCCACGGTGCAACTGCGCTTCAAATCCGCTGACGAGCACGCGATTGCGCAGGAGGTCCACGCCGCCGTGCAGGCGGTCGAGGGCACGGGCGCCCTGCTGTTCATCAATGACCATTGGCGCGTGGCCATCCAGGCGGGCGCCTACGGCATCCACCTGGGCCAGGAAGACCTGGATGCACTGGCCCCCGACGAGCTTCGGGCGCTGCGCGCTTCGGGCCTGCGCCTGGGGGTCAGCACCCATGGCTACGCGGAAATGGTGCGCGCAGATGCCGTGGGGCCCAGCTACATTGCCATGGGTGCCGTGTTTCCCACCACCCTCAAGAAGATGGCCACCGCGCCACAGGGCGTGGGCCGGCTGGGTGCCTATGCGCGCCTGCTGCGCCACTACCCCCAGGTGGCCATTGGCGGCATCGGGGCGGAGCAGTTTGCCCAGGTGCGCGCCACGGGCGTGGGGTCCATCGCCGTCGTGCGGGCCATCGTCAATGCCTCCGACCCCGAAGCCGCGGCCGCGCAGCTCATGCGCGGGATGGTGGAGTAAGGCCAGGCCCGCGGGGGCCGGAGGGCGCGCCGCCGCGGCCTAGCTGCGGTCGGCCTTCTTCTGCTCCAGCTCCAGCCGCAGCTCCACCAGGTCGTTGTCCATGCCGAAGCCCACCGCCTGGCCCGAGGACGGTGGCGCGGTCGCGGGCACGGGCGGCAAATCGCTGAGCGTCAGGTGGGGCGGCTCCGAGAGATCGAGGTCCAGCGGCGCACCCCGGGTGTCAGCGTCGGGCATGGAAGGCGCGATGGCCGCCAGTTCCTGCGGCGGCCATCCTGTGGCCGAAGGCATTTCGCCCAGATCGAACTCCAGGCTCGCGGACAGCGAATCCAGCGGCAGGCCGCCCCCCGCTGTGCTTGCCGGCGCCACGGGCGGCGCTGCCAGCACCTGCGCGTCGACACGCGGCTCGGCCAGTGGCGTGGTGCGCTTGCGGGGCGCAGGCGCGCCCCGGGCGCTTGCCGGGGTGGTCTGCGCGATGGCCAGCAGCAGCAGCAGGTCGTCGTAGGCCGCCAGATCAAACGGCTCCACCGACACCGCGCCGTCCTGCCGGAACAGCAATTTCTCCAGCAGCCCGAGCACGGACGGAGAGGTCCATTCGGCCTCGATCTCCGCCAGCGCATCGGTGTAGTGATAGAGCATGCGGCCGGTGCGGTGGAAGCCGGTAAATTCGGGCACCTGCGCATTGAACGAGCGCATGAACTGGGCGCGCAGTTGCGAGAACTCCTCCACCCGGCTCAGCGTGTGATAAAGCCGCAGAAGCTCCAGATACGCCAGGGGCGAGGTATCGCCCCGCTCGGCGATGTGCTTCTTGAGCACCTCGATGGCCTGCTGGTGCTCCCCCACCGAAATGAAGAACTCGGCCTGCTGCTGAATGTCGAAGAGCTCTTCGGGGCTGACGATGTGCAGCACGGGCTGGGGCGGCGCTGCAGCGGGGCGCGGGCTGGCCGGCAGCGGCGCGGGCGCACTCGGCACGGGGGCGGTGGCCACGAAGGCGGGCCCGGGCGCCGCGGTTGCGGTGGAAGCCACTGCCGCCGCTTCGGAAGCCGGGGACTCGCCGGACGACAGCCAGGCATCGCCCGGATGGGGCGCAAGGCCCAGGGCGGCTTCGTGCGCGGCCATTGCATCGCGCCCGCCCAGCGCCGCCACGGAATCGCGCCACGCGCGCACCGCCTTGTCGGAGGCGCTGCGCAAGCGCGTCCATGTCCACGCCGCGAGCAGCAATGCCAGCAACAGCAAGCCGCCCAGCACATACACCACCGTGGCCGGGAATCTGTCGTTCTCGGCCAGTTCCAGCTGCTGCTGCAACTGCGCCGCGCTAGCCCGGTCGCGGGCCGCCTGCGCACGCAGCGTGGCCACATCGTTCTCCAGCGCCTTGAGCCGGCCGCTGTCCTGGCGGGCATCATCCGGCTGGGCATTCAGCGCCTTCCACACGGCGGCGGCCTCGGTGCGCTGCGCGGAGGCTTGCTCCGAAGGAAGGGCCAGCAGCCCGGGCGATGAACGCAATGCCACCGGCCGGTCCACCCAGATATCGAGCGGCTCGACCACGAGCCGGGCCTGGTCCGCAGGCCTTGCCACCTGCGCCGTGCCCTTGGCCGGGGGCAACGCGGCGCTGGCCGGGGGCCGTGCCGTGCCGCGCGCTGGCTGCCGTGCGGGCGCACTGCGGGAAACGGGCTCCGCCGCGCCGGCAGGAGGCGGTGCCGTGGCGGGCCGGATCGCGGAAGGCGATGGTGCAGAAGGTGCCGCCGCGGGTGCTGCCGGCCTGGCCGCTCGCTGGCCCGCCGCGCCCGGGGACGCACCGGGGGCCTCCGTGCCACCTTCGGGGAAAGAAGGCAGCCGCGCGACATCGATCGGCGCCGCCGACCGGGCCATCGTGACGGGAAGTTCCGCAAGAAAAGTGTAGGTGCGCGTGACCTTGCCCGTGCATCCCGCCGACAAGGTGACCAGCAACACAGGCTCATCCACCGCGATGGCCGCCTGCACCCGCACGGCCGGTGAACGCCCGCGCATGTCGGGCAGGGGCACGACACGCACCCTGGCATCGCCAACCGGCGTATCCCCCGCCTTCAGCTGCGCCGTCACACAGGAAGAGGCCACGTCCGTGCCTGGATCGGGCTGCACATCGAACGACAGATCCACCGGTGCACCCAACACCACCGTGCCTCTGCTGCCTCCCAGCGAAAGTGCCGAGGCGCCCGCAGCAACCACCCACAGACCGGTCCCAAAAATGGTGTTACGGATTTTCACAATAAATTCTGTTTTTGGCGCAGCCCATTCTTGCACATAAGTCCCACGCAACGCCACAGCCATAATGGCGCTATGAAAATTCAGTTTCCCAACATCGCAATCGTGGGCACCGGCGCCATGGGTCGGGGCATTGCACAGATCGCCGCGCAGGCCGGCAGCCAGGTTTTTCTGCTCGACGCAACCCCAGGCGCCGCCCAGGCCGCCCAGGCGGCGCTCCAAGACCAATGGAGCAAGCTGGTCGCCAAAGGGCGCATTGATGCCGATCAAGCCACGGCCCTCGCTGCGCGGCTGCACCCGGTGCAGGCAGTGGCCGATCTGGCCGCGTGTGACCTGGTGATCGAAGCCATCGTCGAGCGGCTGGATGTGAAGCAGAAGCTGTTTGCCGAACTGGAGTCCGTGGTGCGCAGCGATGCCGTGCTGGCCACCAACACCTCGTCCCTGTCCGTGACCGCGATTGGGGCGGCGCTCCAGCGCCCGCAGCGGCTGGCGGGTTTTCACTTCTTCAATCCGGTGCCGTTGATGAAGGTTGTCGAGGTCATCGCGGGCCTCAAGACCGACCCCGCGATTTGCACCGCCCTGGCGGCCTATGCCAAAGAGATGGGCCACACCCCCGTTCAGGCGCAGGACACCCCGGGTTTCATCGTGAACCACGCGGGGCGCGGCTTCGGCACGGAGGCCCTGCGCATCGTGGGCGAAGGCGTGGCCGACTTCGCCACCATCGACCGCATCCTGCGCGATCAGGTGGGTTTCAAGCTCGGCCCGTTCGAGCTGATGGACCTCACCGCGCTGGACGTGTCGCACCCGGTGATGGAATCCATCTACCGCCAGTACTACGACGAGCCGCGTTTTCGCCCCAGCGTGATCACCGCGCAGCGCCTGGCCGGCGGCGTGGTGGGCAAGAAGGTGGGAGAAGGTTTTTACCGCTACGTGGAGGGCGTGGCGCAAATCCCCGCAGAGGCACCGCCCCCGGTGGTGACCGACCTTCCCCCGGTATGGGTGTCGCCCCGCGCGGCACGGCGCGCCGAGCTGTACCAGCTGCTGAAGGACCTGGGCGCCACCATCGAAACCGGCCCATCGCCCTCGCCCCAGGCCATCACGCTCGTCGCGCCGCTGGGCTTTGACGTGACCACCGTCGCCGTGGTCGAGCGCCTGGACCCGGCCCGCACCATCGGCATCGACATGCTGATCGACGATGCCGCCACCAGGCGCCGCGTGCTGGCGACCAACCCGGCCACGCGCGTGGACATCCGCAACGCGGCGCATGCGCTGTTCGCCCGCGACGGCAAGGCGGTGAGCGTGATCCGCGACAGCGGCGGCTTCGTCACGCAGCGCGTGGTGGCCACCATCGTGAACATCGCCAGCGACATCTGCCAGCAAGGCATCTGCTCTCCCAAGGACCTAGAAACCGCCGTCACGCTGGGCCTGGGCTATCCGCTGGGGCCTTTGGCCATGGGCGACCGCTGGGGTCCCACCAACATCCTGGAAGTGCTGTTCAACATGCAGACCGTCTATGGCGACACCCGCTACCGCCCCAGCCCCTGGCTGCGCCGGCGCGGCGCGATCGGCCTGAGCCTCACGCATGTGGAGGAATGAATGAATGAAGACTCCTTGCGGGGCGCGGCGGCCGCTGGCGCCGGCCGCGCGCACCGCACGGGCCCTGCTTCCAGACCGACTGCACACCCCCACGTGAACCGTCCGCAGCCCTTCACAAGGTAACCCACGCACATGCCCGCAGAACTCCAGAGCACCAGCCAGGGCCAGACCCTGATCCTGACCCTTCGCAATCCCGAACGGCGCAATGCCATCGACCCTGCGATGTACGCGGCGGGCGTGGAGGCGCTGGGCGTGGCCGAAAGCAGCCCCGACATCCGCAGCGTGGTCATCACGGGCGCGGACGGCATGTTCTGTTCGGGAGGCAACCTGCAGCGCCTGCTGGCCAACCGCCAGCAGGACCCGGAGGTGCAGGCCCAGAGCATCGAGGGGCTGCACAACTGGATCGAGACCATCCGCACCTATCCCAAGCCCGTGATCGCCGCGGTGGAGGGGGCCGCCGCCGGTGCCGGCTTCTCGCTGGCGCTGGCCTGCGACTTCATCGTGTCCGCGCGCAATGCCGTGTTCGTGATGGCCTACAGCAACGTGGCCCTGTCCCCGGACGGCGGCGCGAGCTGGAGCCTGGTGCATGCCCTGCCCCGCCAGGTGGCCACGGAGATCCTGATGTGTGGTGACCGGATTGGCGCCGAGCGCCTGCACGCGCTGGGCGTGGTCAACCGCCTTGCCGAAACTGGGGGCGCACTCGATGCCGCGCTCGCCCTGGCCGAGCAGCTCAATGCGCGTGCGCCGAATGCGCTGGCCAGCATCAAGGAGCTGATCAATGAAGCACCCCATGCAAGCCTCACCCACCACCTGGGCCAGGAGCGCAATCATTTCGTGACCAACCTGCACCATGCCAACGGCGGCGTGGGCATCACCGCGTTCCTTGAAAAGCGTGTGCCCCGCTACGAATAGCCCCGCACGCTGCCGGCGGTGACCGCACGCCGACGGCCACCACCATCCACGATGAAGCCCCTGGGATGCCGCCAAGCACCCAGGGGCTTTTGCATGGCGGGCCTGCTGCAGACACGCAGGTGACAACCCTGACGCTGCGCGAAGGTCCCTGACGCGACAATGGGCCTGTTTCCAGTCACACAAAAGACAGACCATGGACGACCCGATTCTTACTATCGAAGAACGTGAAGCGATCAACTCAGGTCGCTGGTTTTCTTCCCTCTCACCTTCACTACGCCACGACATCCTGCGATGTGCATACGTCAAACGCTTCAAGGACGGCGGCCTCATCGCCGCGCGCGGCGACCCGCCCGAGGAGTGGATTGCGTGCGCGCGCGGCGCGGTGCGGGTGAGCTCCACCTCCATCTCGGGCAAGCAGATCACGCTGACCTATGTGGAGCCGGGCATCTGGTTCGGCGACGTGGCGATCTTCGACGGGGACCGGCGCACGCACGATGCCTATGCGCACGGCGACACCACGATCCTGTGCGTGGCCAAGGCCGACTTCAGGAAGATCCTCGCGGCGCATACCGAGTTCTACGAAGCCATGCTGCGCCTGCATGCGCGGCGCATCCGCCAGCTCTACGGCCTGGTGGAAGACCTCAACACCCTGCCGCTGCGCGCGCGGCTGGCCAAGCAGCTCGTGCACCTGGTGCGCAGCTACGGCATTCCCAGCCTGTCGGACGGCAGCGAGATGCGTATCGGCCTGCAGCTGGCGCAGGAAGAACTGGCGCAACTGCTGGGCGCATCGCGCCAGCGGGTGAACCAGGAGCTCAAGGCCATGGAGCGCGAGGACGCCATCCGCATCGAGCCGGGCGGCCTGGTGGTGCGCGATCGCGACGCCCTCATGCGCATTGCTGAAACCGACAACTGACTGACCGAACCCTCGCCCCGTCCATGAGCAACTTTGACCATTTCGTTGGCACCCGTCCCGTCTCCGACCAGCACGCGTTCGACATCGGCGCGCTGACAGCCTGGCTCACGCAGAACATGGAAGGCTTTGCCGGCCCCCTGACGGTGGAGATGTTCAAGGGTGGGCAGTCCAACCCCACCTACAAGCTCATCACCCCCGGCGCCCACTACGTGATGCGCTCCAAGCCCGGCCCCGTGGCCAGGCTGCTGCCATCGGCCCACGCCATCGAGCGCGAATTCGCGGTGATGAGCGGCCTGCATGGCACCGACGTGCCCGTGCCCCGCATGCACGTGCTGTGCGAGGACGAGTCGGTCATCGGCCGCGCCTTCTACGTGATGGAGTGCATGCAGGGCCGCGTGCTGTGGGACCAGTCGCTGCCCGGCATGTCGCCCGCCGAGCGCGGCGCCATCTACGACGAGATGAACCGCGTGATCTCTGCGCTGCACACCGTGAAGTTCGCCGACCGGGGCCTGGCCGGCTATGGCAAGCCGGGCAACTATTTCGACCGCCAGATCGGCCGCTGGAGCAAGCAGTACGTGGCCTCCATCACCCAGCCCATTCCCGAGATGGACCGGCTCATGGAGTGGCTGCCCGCCCACATGCCGGCGAGCGCGCGCGATGAAGGCCACGTGTCCATCGTGCACGGCGACTACCGGCTGGACAACCTCATGTTCCACCCCACCGAGCCCCGCGTGATCGCCGTGCTCGACTGGGAGCTGTCCACGCTGGGCCACCCGCTGGCCGACTTCAGCTACCACTGCATGAGCTGGCACATCCCCGCCGCCATGGGCCGGGGCATCGCGGGACAGGACCTCGCGGCCCTGGGCATTCCCGGCGAAGACAGCTACATCCGCCGCTACTGCGAGCGCACCGGCATCGCCACGCCCGAGGCGCTGCGCGCCGACTGGAACTTCTACCTCGCCTACAACATGTTCCGCATCGCCGCCATCCTGCAGGGCATCGCCAAGCGGGTGGAGGCGGGCACCGCCTCCAGCGCGCAGGCCAAGGCCTCGGGCGACACGGCACGGCCGATGGCCGAGCTGGCCTGGTCGTTCGCGCAGCGAGGATGAGGCGCCCCACGATTACCAACGGAGAAGAAACCCATGGACTTTGACTACTCGCCCAAAACCAAGGAACTGCAGGCCAGGCTGCTCCAGTTCATGGATGACCACGTCTATCCGAACGAAGCCACCTACTCCGCCGAGCTGGCGGCCAACACGGCGGCGGGCAAGCGCTGGAGCGCGCTCAAGACCATCGAGGACCTCAAGCCCAAGGCCCAGGCGGCAGGCCTGTGGAACCTGTTCCTGCCGGTGGACAGCGCGGCGGCCTCCGGATACGACGGCGCGGGCCTGACCAACCAGGAATACGCCCCGCTGGCCGAGATCATGGGCCGCGTGCCATGGGCCAGCGAGGTGTTCAACTGCTCGGCGCCCGACACCGGCAACATGGAGACCATCGCGCGCTACGGCGACGACGCCAACAAGGCCCGCTGGCTCAAGCCGCTGCTCGAGGGCAAGATCCGCTCGGCCTTTGCCATGACCGAGCCGGCCGTGGCATCCAGCGACGCCACCAACATCGAAACGCGCATCGAGCGCCAGGGCGACGAATACGTCATCAACGGCCGCAAGTGGTGGATCTCCGGCGCGGCCGATCCACGCTGCGCGGTGTTCGTCACCATGGGCAAGACCGACCCCGATGCCCCCCGCCATTCGCAGCAGAGCATGGTGCTCGTGCCGGCGGACGCCAAGGGCATCACCGTCATTCGCCCGCTCAATGTGTTTGGCTACGACGACGCGCCCCATGGCCACGTCGAGATGACCTTCGAGAACGTGCGTGTGCCCGTCTCCAACATCCTGCTGGGCGAGGGCCGTGGCTTCGAGATCGCCCAGGGCCGCCTGGGCCCCGGGCGCATCCACCACTGCATGCGCCTCATCGGGCTGGCCGAGCGTGCGCTGGAGCTGATGTGCAAGCGCGCCTCGTCGCGCACGGCCTTCGGCAAGACCGTGGCCCAGCAGACCGTGACGCAGGAGCGCATCGCCGAGGCCCGCTGCAAGATCGACATGGCGCGCCTGCTCACGCTCAAGGCCGCCTGGCTCATGGACGTGGCCGGCAACAAGGTCGCCAAGACCGAGATCGCGATGATCAAGGTGGTGGCGCCCAGCATGGCCTGCCAGGTGATCGACTGGGCCATGCAGGTGCACGGCGGTGGCGGCATGTGCGATGACTTCCCGCTGGCCTATGCCTATGCCAATGCGCGCACGCTGCGCTTTGCCGACGGCCCCGACGAGGTGCACCGCAACGCGATCGCCAAGTGGGAGCTGGGCAAGTACGGCACCTACGGCCGCGACGCGGGCGTGCCCATCACGCGCGGAGGATGAAGCTCCGCCCGAGGCGACAGCTCTTTGCTGCCATCCCAGCGTGCGCAGGCATGCGGGGAGCCGCGGCACTCAGCCCCTCGCTCGCGTAGCACGCGGGAGGGGGACACACCCGGTGGCCTGGCGACACCAGTTCCACGGTGCACTCGCCTGGAGCGCGCCAGTTTTGCGGGGTGGGTGCATGCAGCACCATGAACAACGGGGCCACTGGCCCCGTTTTCGTTTGGTGGGCGCTTGCAACGCTACCCGGCAATGCCCGGCTCGTCGTCCGGCCCTGCCACCGACATGGGCGGCAGGTTCTGCAGCGCGGCCTGCCCCGCCACCAGCAGCAGCTGCTTGGCATGCGCGATCTCGGCCAGGCTGCGCTGCGTGTGTTCCATGCGCAGATAGACGCGGCCCCGCGCCAGCATCAGCACCAGCGGCGATTTCGCCCGCTCGGCGCCGCCCTCGCCTTCCACCGCGTTGAGCAGCTGCGAGACCACGGGCGCATGGATCCAGCGCTGGGCCAGCTCGATGCGCTCGGACACCACGGTGAAATGCTCGCGGAACGACGCGGGCAGGCCGGGCCAGGACATTTCCTCGTACATCGAAAGCCAGCGCATTTCCTCGGGCAGGCTGCTGCTCACGGCGGTCTGCAATGTGTCCGTGATGGCGTCGTAGACGGTGCCCTCCAGCACCTCCTGCAAGGGCCGGTTGATCACCATCACCGCGGCATCCGGGTCGGCGCCCACGTCGGCGCGGCCGCGCAGCTCCAGGCCCTGCACATAGTCGCGCGTGGGCGCGCCGCATTCCAGCCGCCAGGGGTGGCCGTGGATATCGCCGCCCAGGTCGAAATGCCCGTCGGTCGCATGCGCCACGATCGCCAGCCGCTGGCCGGCCGCCCAGCGGGATACGTCGCGGTTGGTCACCGGCCGGCCCGGGGTGGACGCGGAACTGCCGGATGCGCTGAATGCTTTGCGGAGGCGGTCGAACATTGCAGGGACGAAGCAGGAGCTTCGCAAGAGTCGCGGGTGCAGGCATTATTGAGGGCATTGGCGGGGGAAGGAAGCCCCCTGGCGGAAGCACCCTGAGCCGCCCGATGGCGCCTTCCCCCGACGGGGACGCACCCGGTGGACTGGCGAAGCCAGATCCACGGGTGCACGGGCCTCCAGCGCGCCAGTGTCGGCGGCGGTGCGTATGAGCACGCTTTTTTGGATGAAGACATGTTTTTTGTGACTGCGAACCGCCGGTTCGCGCTGACCGCCCTGGCTGCTTCTTGTGTGCTGGCCACCCTGCCCGTCGGCGCTGCGGAATTGCCCAAGGATGCCTCGCCCACGGCGCGCCGGTTGGTGCGCTGGGCCACCGACACCGCCGACCACCAGGGCCTGCCTTTTGCCGTGATCGACAAGCCCGCCGCCCGCATCCATGTGTTCTCGGCCCGGGGGCAATGGTTGGGCAGCGCGCCAGTGCTGCTGGGTGCGGCGCTGGGCGACCGGTCCGCCCCCGACATCGGCCAGCGGCCGCTGTCGCAGATCCGCCCCGAAGAGCGCACCACGCCCGCGGGCCGCTTCGTCACCGAGCCCGGGCGCAACCTCAAGGGCGACGACATCGTCTGGATCGACTACGACGCCGCCGTGTCGCTGCACCGGGTGCGCAGCGTGAGCGCCGCCGAGCGCCGCCACCAGCGCCTGGCCAGCCAGGGCGCGCAGGACAAGCGCATCAGCTACGGCTGCGTGAATGCGCCCGAGGCGTTCTACAACCAGTTCATCGCGCCGCTTTTCGGCCAGTCGCGCGGCGTGATCTATGTGCTGCCGGATACGGAGCCGTTTGCTACTATTTTTGTAGCTGCCAGCGCTTACCAGTAGTGCGCTGGAGGCACTTTTTATCAAAACCCGTTGAACAGGCGCCGCGCGGAGGCCCGGCTTTGCCCCGTGCCCGGTCTTCAGCCGCCGGCCGGCTCCAGCCTGAACACCGCCTTCCGCTCGCCCACCTGCAGCCCCTTGGCGTTGGCGATGCGCGCGGACCGGCGCGGGGCCAGCGCTTCGCGCTGGCGGGTGTCGAGCCAGCCGAGCTGGTCCATCACCTCCACCGCCGCCGCCACCTGCGCCACCATGTTGCCGTCCATGACCTTGAGCGCGAAGGCTTCGCCCCGGTTGCGGCTGCCCACCACCTGCACGCCGTCGGCCCCGGTCTTGGACACCCAGTCGCCCTGCCCTGCGCGCATGAAGTCCAGGTCGTGCCGTCCGGTGCCCGAGCCCAGCTCGGGCCGCGCGACCATGGCATCGGCCAGCGCGGTCAGGCTCTCATGCAGATCGGTATCCGGCGCGCCGCCCGCCAGCCGCGCATAACCCCGCGCCAGGTGTGCCAGGGGCATGGCGTAGTTGGGGGCGGAGCAGCCGTCGATGCCCATGGCCAGCTGATGGGGTGCGAGCCCCACTGCCTTCGCGACATGCTCCCGGATCGCCACCTGCAGCGGATGGGCCGGGTCCAGGTGGCCGTCCAGCGGCAACCCCTGTCGCACGCAGTGCGCGACAAAACCGGCGTGTTTGCCGCTGCAGTTGTTGTGGCGCTCGTCGGGCACAAAACCTTCGGGCAACGAACCGAGCCCCAGCTCGGCAAACAGAGGCCGGTGGCAGCCGCAGCGCAACGCGCGGTAGTCCTGGTCCACGCTGCCCAGCATGCGGTCCACCTGCTCCACATGCATGGGTTCGCCGTTGTGGCTGGCGCACAGCAGCGCCAGTTCGCCCGGCCCCCAGCCAAGCGCCCGTGCGCCACCCGCCTGCATGAAGGGCAGCGCCTGGAATGCCTTGATGGTGGAGCGCGTGAAGGTGACCGTGTACGGGTCGCCCACCCGCGCCAGCACCCGGCCTTCGCGGTGGGCCACGGCCACGGCGCCCCAGTGCTGGCACTCGGCCAGGCCGCCCCGGGTGACTTCGATCAACGGAACAAAACCCATGGCGTGGCTCCTCGCGGCGCGCGTCACTGCGCGGGGGTTGCGGGGGTCAGCGTCAGCGCGTGCACCCAGCGCGCGGGCTGGCGCTGCAGCGCGCGGTAGCCGGTCTCGGCCCACGTGGTGCTCATGTCGCGGTAGCGCGGCGAGAACACGAGGCCGCTCTGGCCCGTCTGGTAGATGAAGCGCGACTGCTCCAGGTCAGCCAGGTCATACACCGCGCGCAGCGAGGCCGCATGGCGGTTCACATACGGGCCCGTGGCCTCGCCCGCGTTGTACTGCCCCACGTTCACGGTGTACGCATCGCCATGCGAAGGCACGCTCACATCGAAGAAACGCGCCAGCGCGGGCACGTTGCCAAAGGGCCGGTGCACGCTGAGCGCGGGGTGCGCCGTGCCCCAGCGCCACCGGGCCGGGTCCGCCCCATAGGCTGCCTGCAGGCGGTCGAGCGCGCGGCCCAGGGCAGCGGCAGATTGCCCGGCACACGATGCGGGCTGGCACCACCAGGTGTCGTTGCGCTCCAGGATGCCTTCGAGCGCCGCGCGGTAGTCGCGCTTGCCATAGGTCGCGGTGAAGCGGTCTTCACCGATGCGCGGAATGATGAGGCCGCGCGCGAGTTCGTCCGTCCAGGCCACGAAGATCAGCGGCGCGGCCTTGCCCGCGTCCATCACGCCGTCAAAGCCTTGCAGCTCTTTCTGGGCGGCGGCCGCCAGCGCGTGTGCGGACTGCGCCTGTTGCAGGTGGGGCAGCAGGCGGCGCGTGGCCAGCGAGGTCACATCGCGGTGGATGGCCTGCATGCTGGCCGCGTCGTGTTTTTCGGTGGCCTCGATGAGCTGCGCGATGCGCTCGTAGCGGTAGGGCAAGGCCCAGTCCTGCGTGAGGAAGTGCGGGTAGTCCGGCGCCGTCACGCGCTGGTTGGCCGTGGCGATCCAGCCCCTGGCGCCTTGGGCGCCATCTGCGCTGCCTTTGCCATCGTCCTGCGGGGTTTGTTCGTAGGGCAGCCAGCCCTTCCAGTCGTAGCGCGCATCCCAGCCGGGGGACGGGGCCACGCCGCGGATGTCGTTGGCGGCATCGCGCAGCGGCACGCGCCCCGCCGCCTTGAAGCGGATGTGGCCCTGGTCGTCGGCGGCCACCACGCTCTGCATGGGCGAGTGGTAGTGCGCCAGCCCCTCGAAGAGTTCGTCCACGCTCTTGGCCTGGTTGGTCTTCAAGCCCGCCAGCACGGTCTGGTTGTCAGCGTCCAGCGCGCTCCAGCGCAGCGCGAGCACGTACTTGCCCAGGTCCAGCACCTCGGCGTGCGACTTCTGCACGTCGCTCAGCACCGGCCCATGGCGGGTGCTGCGCAGCGCCAGTTGCACGTCGGCCCCGCCCTTGACGCGGATGGTTTCGCTGCGCACCGTGAAGGGCGCCCAGCCTTCTGGCGTGCGGTACTGCGCCGCATCGGCCGGGTTGATCTGCTCCAGGTACAGGTCCTGCACGTCCGGCCCCGTGTTGGTGAAGCCCCAGGCCACGCGGTCGGTGCGCCCCAGCACCACGAATGGCAGGCCGGGCAAGGTGGCCCCCACGGCATCGATGGCGGCGATGGGCGTGCCGTCCGACGCGGTGCCGGCGGGCGCCTGCATGCCGGCGAAGTACCAGATGGCCGGGGCCGACAGCCCCAGGTGCGGGTCGTTGGCCAGCAGCGGCTTGCCGCTGACGGTGCGGGTTCCCGCCAGCACCCAGTTGTTGCTGCCCTTGCCTTCATTGGTGCCCGCGTTGCGCGTCAATTCATCGGCCCAGGCCAGCATGCCGGTGCTGATCTGCCGCGACAGCAGGCCTTCGTCCTTGCGGCTGGCTGCCCCGCTGGCCGCCGCCAGCCCGCCGGCACCGCCCGGCCCGGCCGCCGTGGAGCCCGCGCCAGCCGCGCGGTACACCCCAAGCTGCCGGTACAGCGCGGCGAGGTCGGCCGATGCGGCCGGCTTCTCGCCCGGATAGGGTGGCATCAATTGCCACAGGCGGTCGGTGTCCAGCGTCCGCGCGACCGACAGGCGCGCGAATTCCGTTCCCCAGTTGCCGCCCAGGTCCAGTGCCATCATCAGCGCCCAGCCCACGCTGTCCTCGGGCTCCCACACCGCGCCCGCCGCGCCGCCGGGCTGGACGCCGAGCACATGGAATTCGGGGGGCAGGGCCTGGGGCCGTTTCAGGTGGAACGCGTGGATGCCCTTGCTGTAGGCCTGCAAGGCCTCCTTGGCATAGGGCGGCAGGCCTGCGTACTGGCGCCGGGCCGCGCCCATGATGTCCAGAGCGCGCATCAGCTTGTCGGTTTCGAGCGTCGCGGGGCCGAAGACCTCCGACAGCTGGCCATGCATGACCCGGCGGTTGAACTCCAGTTGCCAGGTGCGCTCCTGCGCGTGCACATACCCCATCGCGAACCAGGCGTCCTGTGGCGTGCGCGCCTGGATGTGGGCCACGTCGGCCCCATCGCGCCGCACCTGCACCGCGCTGCCCAGCCCCGCCACGCCCAGTTCGCCGTCGAGTTTCGCAAAGCTCCGCTGCACATACACCGCCGCGCCCGCGCCTGCCAGCAGCGCCGCCGCCACCAGCCCCAGGGCCGTCCGCTTCATCCATGCCATCTTTGTTGTCTCCTGTTGTTGGGTGTGTCGTGTGTCCGTATCGCCCGGGCCGCGACCGGCCCGAAGGAGGTGCCCGGCGCCCGGGCAGCCCCATGGCGGAAGTCCCTCGCGCAGCCCGTCAGCGCAGGCGCACGCTGCCTCCGGCCACGTGGAAGCTCATGGTCGGCGCACTGGGCTCCGTGAAGGAAACGCCCAGCGCGATGTGCCCGGTGCCATGCAGGATGCAGGCATCGCGCCGCAGCCGCACGGGCGAATCGCTGCCCTCGAACCGCACCCAGGTTCCAAAGCTGCTCATGTCCGTCAGGACGAAGCCGCTGTTGCGCCAGTCGATGCGCGCATGCAGGCGCGAGACGCGCGGATCGTCGACGCACAGCTGGGCGTGCAGCGCCCGCCCCACCAGGACGGGGGCGTCGGACGAGGTGAAGGTGCGGTCCACGCCGTGCCACGAGAACTGGATGTGCCCCAGGATCGAGTCTGCCGGCGCAAAGTTGCTGACAAGGGAAGCCTGCATGGTGAGGGAGTCGGGCGCCTCGTCCTCGCGCCACTCCACGTGGTAGAGCATCAGCAGCTCGGCCTTGCCGCGAATGTCCATCATGCCCAGCTTGCGGTACCAGACATCCGGCGCGGCCCCCGCCAGCAGCACGGTGGTCTCGGTGGCCCAGATCTCGGCCGGGCCGGCCCGCTCGCACAGCCGGGAGGCGACGTTGACGGCATCGCCATAGCAGTCGCCATCCACATCCACCACTTCGCCGCTGGCCACGCCAACGCGCACCTCCATGCGCAAGGGCTGGGGCCAGCGCTCCTGGCGGGCCTTGTGCTCGCGCAGCATGGCCGCCATGGCGGATACGGCGCTGGCGGCATCGCCAAAAACGCCCAGCACCCCGTCGCCCAGCTTCTTGACCACCCGCCCCCCGTGCGTCTGGATGGTGTCGCTGATCCATTGCGTGACCTGGGTCACCGCCTCGGTGGCGCGCTCGTTGCCCAGCGCTTCATACAAGGCGGTGCTGCCCGAGATGTCCGCAAAGACCATCGTCGACAGCACGCTCATGGACACCGGCCTATTGGTAACATCATGTGAATCAGTTTAGTGCAAGCGCCCTGGCGGCGCACCCATGAAAGCGTCAAGAATCGTTGCCTGGCGCCGCCAGGCGTCCGATGGCGCCACCCGGGACCTGACGGCGCTGCGGGGGTGCCCCAGGCAAAGTGAATTTCGTGGGCCCGGCGGCACATGGCGGCGGTTGCCACCCGCGATTTGCCGGCCATCCCAAAAAAATCAACAAACACGTAAAAGTTCGCAACAAACAAGGTGCGTCTGTTGTCTTTACGCAAAAACAGTAGCGCGCCCCTTGCGTGGCGCCTCGCTCCCGCTTAATTTGGCCGACCCTGTTACAAAAAATGCGTCCGCCTCCCTCCATGCGCTGGAACAAGCCCAATCTCCGCAACAACCTTCACGACCTTCTGGGCCGTGACAAGCCGTCATCGACGGCCTGGGTGCGCGACCACGGGCTGGAGGAGGTACGCCGGGCCATGCTGCAAAGCCTGGCGGGCATGAGCGGTTGCGAGGTGGCGCGCATGAACATGCGCCTGCGCTACGCCGGCGACATCGAAGCGTTGTGGTACCTGCGCATCGATCTCTTCAGCACGCTCGTGCCCTTGCGCGGCGAAACCGGCGCGCGGGGCGTGATCGACCAGGTCACCCCCCTGTTCCAGGGCCAGTTGCCACGTGCACTGCGCCCGGCCCAGCCCCCTCCCGGCAACGCCTGACCCGAGCCCCAGCCCGGGCGGACACCCGCCGCTGGCAGGTGCCATGCCGCCCGGCATCCCCTGGGCCCAGCGGGCAGGAATCCAGAGGCAGGCGATTGAAGGCAGCACCGAATCAGTGCTGGTGTCCCCAGTAGATCAGCGCATCCCGCCCTTCCACCGACAGCGATACCGTGCTCCCCACGGGCAGCAGCACCTTGGTCGCCACATGGCCGAAGGGCAGGTTCGTGAGCACGGGCGCCTTGATCTGCGTGCGCAGCCAGTCCACCACCGACTGCAGCTTGTAGCCCTTGTCGTGCGGCGCGAGCTTGAAGTTGGTGAACTGCCCCAGCACCACGGCCTTCTGCTGGGCCAGCACGCCGGCGTGCAGCAGCTGGGTGAGCATGCGCTCGATGCGGTAGGGGTGCTCGTGCACGTCTTCCAGGAACAGCACGCCACCCTTGATGGCCGGCAGGTACGGCGTGCCCACCAGCGAAGCCAGCACCGCCAGGTTGCCGCCCCACAGCGTGGCGCTTTTCACGTAGACATTGGGGACGGCCGGCTTGCCCGTGGCGGCGCCGGGCTTTTCATTGTTCATGCGCCAGCCCGTGCCTTCGCCATGGCCGGTCAGCAAATCGTCGAAGCAGGCCTCCATGATGTCGTCGGGCTCGCCGGCCACGCCAAAGTCGGCGCCCAGCGAAGGGCCGGCCCATGACGTGGCGCCCGTCTTGGCCAGCAGCGCGGTCTGGAAGGCGGTGAAGTCGCTCACGCCCACGAAGCGCGTGCCGCCCGCGATCGCCTTGGCCACCGCCTTGTAGCGGATGCCCGGCAGGATGCGCGACAGCCCGTAGCCGCCGCGCGAGATCAGCGCCACATCGGCGCCGCTGGCCGCGGCACGGTGGATGGCGGCCAGGCGGGTGGCGTCGTCGCCCGCGAAGCGGGTGTGCACGGCCAGGGCGTCCGCATCCACCTCGACCTCATGGCCCAGGGCCTTCAGCCGGGCGAGGCCGCGTTTGAAGGCGACCTTGTCCTGCACGGCGCTCGACGGCGAATAGATGTAGATGTGCTTGGGGCCGTGGTCGTGGCTGCACTGGGAATGGTCGTGACCGGGATGATCGTGTGAATGGTCTTGCAAAGCGCTCAGGCCGTGAAGGGGCCTGCTCCGTCAAAAAGAGAGTCCGTCTGGCGCCATGTCAGCCGGTGGCACGGCCGGCGCCGGGAAACGAGAAGTATTCCACAGCCTGCCGCGCGATCGGCTCGCCATGCTCCTGCACGAAGTGCCCGGCGTCGGCCAGCACGGTGGGCGCGGGGCAGCCGCGAATGTGGCGGTGCAGATCGTGCATGGTGGCGGGCCCGAGCACCGGGTCCTTGGCGCCAATGAACATCAGGCTCCGGCCCTGCCACCGCTGCTGCCAGAAATCACGCGCCTGGCGCGACAGCGCGGCCCCCGGCGCATCCTCCGATGCCGGCACGCGTTCAGGAAAGGCGCGCAGCGCGGCGCGGTAGCCCTTGTCGGGGAACGGCGCGTCGTAGGCGGCGCACTCCGCCCCGGCCAGGTGCGGGTTGCCGCGCGCCAGCAGGCGCCCCACGCCATACAGCGGCTTGTCGCGGCACATCGCACGCCAATCGAGGAATCCGGCGGGCAGCGGCGCATCACCCGTGGCCAGCACGGTGTTCATCACCAGCAGGCCCGCAAACCGCTCGGGGCAGGCCATGGGCAGCGTCAGGCCCAGGATGCCGCCCCAGTCCTGCACCACCAGCACCACGTTGCGCAGGTCCAGCCGCCCGATGAGTTCCAGCAGCACCTGGCGGTGCCATTCGAACTGGTGCGCCGACTCTTTCTTGGGCTTGTCGCTCTTGCCAAAGCCGATCAGGTCGGGCGCGACCACGCGGTCCCCGGCCGAGAGGAACACGGGCAGCATGCGCCGGTACAGATAGCTCCAGGCCGGGTTGCCGTGCAGGCACAGCCAGGTGCGCGGCGCGTCCTGCGGGCCTTCGTCCAGGTAGTGCAAACGCAAGCCGGCCAGGCTGGGCAGGTCGCTCAGGTAGTGCGGCGCCCAGGGGTAGCCGGGCAGATCCGCGAAGGCGGCATCGGGCGTGCGCAGGGCGTCGTCGCGCAGCGGATGGCGGGCCAGTGCCTCGGTGCGTTGTTGATGGCGGCGCTGCCGGAAGAAGCCGCTGAGCAGGCCGCCGCACTCGTCGGCCAGCACCCCGCCCCGCACCTGGGTCTGGTGGTTCAGCTCGGCATGGCCAAACAGGTTCAGCACCGAGCCCGCCGCACCCGTCTTGGGATCTGCGGCGCCGTACACCACGCGCGCCAGGCGCGCATGCAGCATGGCACCGCTGCACATGGCACACGGCTCCAGCGTGACATACAGGCTGCAGCCGTCCAACCGGTAGTTGCCCAGCCGCCGCGCCGCCGCGCGCAGGGCCACGATCTCGGCGTGGGCCGTGGGGTCGTGCCCCTCGACCGGCGCGTTGCGGCCGGTGGCGATCACCTGGCCATCCTTGACCACGATGGCCCCCACGGGCACCTCGCCCGCGCGCACGGCGACTTGCGCCTCGGCCAGGGCCAGGCGCATCCAGTGCGCGTCTTGGTCAGGATTCATTGCTATACAAATAATAGCTACCAGCGCTTGAAGGATAAGCGCCAGCAGCCCATTTCATCCTATTTCTCATCGTCCGGGATGGGCCGCGCCTGCTGCATCAGGCCTTCCATCTGCTGCTTGACCTGCTGCTGGATCTGCTGGCTCTGGTCGCGCACCGTGGCCGGCTGCGCCGCCAAAGCCGGGGCACCGCCGGCCGGCGCTGCTGTCTGCAGCGACGGCACGGGCGTGCGGACGGCGGACAGCTGCTTTCTGGCAAGGACACCCACCACAGCCAGCGCCACCACCAGCCCGGCCAGACCTACTACAGCACGCATGAAAAGACTCCTTGGCGGGCGGGGTGCCCGGACCACAGCCGGCGGGACCGCCCTGCCCGGCTTGCTACCGGCCCGACTGTAATGGCAAACCGCCGTGGGCACCCCCATGAAAAACGGCCGCGCGGGGCGGCCGTAGCGGTGGCGGGCCGTGCCCGCGGTGCTCAGTTGAGCGCCACGCGGTTGCCGTCCTTGTAGGTGTACAGCGTCACGGCGGGCGTGGTCAGCTCGCCCTTGGCCGTGAAGGCGATGTTGGCGGTCACGCCCTTGTACTCGGTCTTGCCGATGAAGGGGATGTACACCTTGGGGTCCACCGAGTTGGCGCGCTTCATCGCATCGGCCAGCACCATGGCCGCGTCGTAGGCGTACGGGCTGTAGATCTGGAACTGGCCGGGGAACTTGGCGTCGTAGCGCTTCTTCCAGTCCGCCCCGCCCTGCATCTTGTCGACCGAGGCGCCGCCCGTGGCGCAGGTCACGTTCTTGAGCGCAGGGCTCTTGCCCGACAGCTCGGGCAGCTTCTCGGTGCACAGCGCATCGCCGCCGAAGAACTTCACGTTGCCCAGGCCCAGCTGCTCCATCTGGCGCAGCATGGGGCCGGCCTGCGCGTCCAGGCCGCCGTAGAAGATCGCGTCGGGCTTCTTGTTCTTGATGGCCGTGAGGATGGCCATGAAGTCGGTGGCCTTGTCGTTGGTGAATTCCTCGCCCACCACCTTCAGGCCCTTTTGCAGGGCGGTGGCCTTGAACACCGAGGCCACGCCCTGGCCATACGCGGTGCGGTCGTCGATGATGGCCACGCTCTTGAGCTTCAAGTGGTCGGCCGAGAACAGTGCCAGCGCCGCGCCCAACGCGTTGTCGTTGGCGATCAGGCGGTAGGTGGTCTTGTAGCCGGGCTTGGTCAGGTCCGGGTTGGTGGCGGCGGCGGTGATGTGGGGCACGCCGCACTTGTCATAGACGGCCGCCGCAGGAATGGACGTGCCCGACTGCAGGTGGCCGACCACGCCCGCCACCTTCTGGTCGCACAGCTTTTGCGCCACGGCCGTGGCCTGGCGCGGGTCGCCGGCATCGTCTTCGGCCGCCAGCTCGAACTTGATCTTCTTGCCGCCGATGACCAGGTTCTGGGCGTTCAGGTCGTCCACCGCCAGGCGCACGCCGTTCTCGGTGTCCTTGCCGATGTGGGCGATGCCGCCCGACACCGGACCCGCGTGGGCGATCTTGACGGTTTGCACCTCCTGCGCTGCGGCGGCGCCAGCAGCGGCGACACACGCGGACACAGCGGCAAACTGCACCAGGGACAGGGGGAAAGAGAGGGGACGACGCAGACGGGAAGCACGAAGCACGGTAAAAGTCTCCAGGAGTGGCAGGGGCGAGATCGGACGCACCATTTTGGGGCGGCCTGGACCGCATCCTAGCCACCCTCACTCCCTTTTTCAGGCAATTGCTATGCAGACATAGCAATTTGGTGGGGCATTAAATCGGCTAATGCCGCGACCAGCGCCACCTCCTGGCAGACTGGACCCGCTCCGCCTCCAGCCAGGGGCGGGCGCTCAGCCGGGCGCCAGTCGCAACTTGAAGTTCGTGAATGGAAGAGCGGCATTGGGCGCATCGCGCGGGACACGCTCCTCCACGCAGCCCGTGTCGTTGGGGGTAACGAAGTGGGGGCCGATGCCAGCGATGGCTGCCTTGTGTGTCCCCGTCCAGTCCCAGCCCCATCCGGCTCCTGACACTTCTCCCTCAAAAAGGACTGGGCCGTCGACCGTGATGCCCTGGTGGATCACCATGCGCATCCTGTCTGCAAATGCACCGACCCTGTATCCCGCCTGAATGTGGACCGTGATCACTGGATGCGTGACCGGGTTGTACGTAGCGCCCGATGTGTTCGCCACCGTCACCAGTCCCGGCATGGCTGTGCCATTCCATCGCTCGGCCATGATGGTGCCGTCCGAGAAAAAGATGAATCCTCTGCCTTCCGACCAAAGGTTCTCGCCATGGCGGTAAATCGGGCCGCAATGGGGGTTGTAGCTGCCCTGCCCGCCTTCGCAGTCCAGTACAAATCCCATGTGGGCGCCGCCATTCGAGAAGAACCACGAGCAATCGATGGTGCAGTGCAGGTCGCTGTGTCGCACGCCAGGCAGGCTGATCCGCGTTGGCAGGTAGTAGAAGTCGAGGTCGTTGATAGACAGTTTCAGCTGGGTGGGCTTCTTCTTGCGGGAGGTACTCATCACAGTCCTTTTCACTCGTTGACCGGCTGCGCCGGCGGGATTGGAGGGAAGTGGGTCAGCGGACACAGGCGCGGCGCAAGTGCAGCCCGCCGCGCCCTTTGTACCAGACCGAAGCGCTACAACGCCCGGTCACGCAGGTCCGTGCCCCCGTGCTCGATACCCGAGGGATGCTCCACGGCATGGCGAAACTGAAATAATCACGCCCCATGTCCCTCCTGCCCCACCAGCTCGAACTGCTCTCGCCCGCGCGCGATGCCGACATCGGCATCGAAGCCGTCAACCACGGCGCCGACGCCGTCTACATCGGCGGCCCGGCCTTTGGCGCACGCGCCAGCGCGGGCAACGACATCCGCGACATCGAGCGCCTGGTGAAGCACGCGCACCGCTTCAACAGCCGCATCTTCATCACGCTCAACACCATCCTGCGCGACGACGAACTGGAGGCCGCGCGCAAAATGGCCTGGCAGGTGTACGAGGCCGGGGCCGATGCACTCATCATCCAGGACATGGGCCTGCTCGAAATCGACCTGCCGCCCATCCAGCTGCACGCCAGCACCCAGACCGACATCCGCACGCCCGAAAAAGCGCGCTTTCTGCAGGACGCGGGCCTCTCGCAGATCGTGCTGGCGCGCGAGCTCACGGTGCAGCAGATCGCCGCCGTGCACAAGGCGCTGGGGCCGGTGGATGCCCCAGGCCGCGCCAACATCGAGTTCTTCATCCACGGCGCGCTGTGCGTGGCCTACAGCGGCCAGTGCAACATCAGCCATGCGCAGACCGGCCGCAGCGCCAACCGGGGCGACTGCAGCCAGGCCTGCCGCCTGCCCTACCAAGTGACCGACGCGCAGGGCCGCTTCATCGCGCACGACAAGCACGTGCTCTCCATGAAGGACAACAACCAGAGCGACAACCTGCGCGCGCTCATCGACGCCGGCGTGCGCAGCTTCAAGATCGAAGGGCGCTACAAGGACATGGGCTATGTGAAGAACATCACCGCCCACTACCGCACGCTGATCGACGAGATCCTGGAAGAGCGCGAGGCGCAAGGTCGGCCACTGGGCCGGTCATCGAGCGGGCGGACCACCTTCACCTTCACGCCCGACCCGCTGCAGAACTTCAACCGCGAGTTCACCGACTACTTCGTGACCGGCCGCAAGGAAGACATCGGCGCGTTCGATACCCCCAAGAACCCGGGCCAGGCCATCGGCTGGGTGAGCAAGGTAGGCCCCGACTTCGTGGAACTGGAGGTGAGCGACCCCGCCACCGTGCTGCACAACGGCGACGGCCTGTGCTACTACGACCTGCACAAGGAGCTGGTGGGCATGGCCATCAACGTGGCCGAGCCCGTGTCCGCGCGCAGCGTGGGCCAGTGGCGCGTGTACCCCAAGGACCCGATAGAAGGCTTCAAGGACCTGCGCAAGGGCACCGAGGTCAACCGCAACCGCGACATGGACTGGGTGCGCACGCTGGAGAAAAAGTCCAGCGACCGCCGCATCGGCCTGTGGGCGCACCTGAGCGAAACGCCTTGCGGCTTCAGCCTGATGCTGACCGACGAGGATGGCAACGTGGGCTATACTGATGTGCAGCAGCCGCACCAGCCTGCCACCGATGCCGCCAAGGCCGAAGCCAGCCTGCGCGAGCAACTGGGCCGCTTCGGCGCCACCATCTTCGCGGTTCACGACATTGCGCTGCAACTGACTGAGCCCTGGTTCGTGCCCGCCTCGGTGCTCAACGCGCTGCGCCGCGATGCGCTGGCCGACCTGGAAGCAAACCGCGCGCGCAACTTCGAGCGCCTGCAGCGCGCCACGCCCATCGAGCCGCCAGCGCCCTACCCCGAGGACACGCTGAGCTTTCTGGGCAACGTGTTCAACCACAAGGCGCACGATTTTTACGTGCGCCACGGCGTCAAGGTGATCGATGCGGCCTACGAGGCGCACGAGGAAGAAGGCGAAGTCAGCCTCATGATCACCAAGCACTGCGTGCGCTTCAGCATGAGCCTCTGCCCCAAGCAGGCCAAGGGCGTGACGGGTGTGCAGGGCACCATCAAGGCCGAACCCTTGATGTTGATCAACGGCAAGGAAAAGCTGACCTTGCGCTTTGACTGCAAGCCCTGTGAAATGCACGTGGTGGGCAAGATCAAGCGCCAGGTGCTGAACCAGGTGCCGGAAGCCCCGCTCCAGTTCTACAAAGCCCGGCCGCAAGTCGCGCACTAAGGCAAGGCCGAAGAAGTCCTTGCGCGGGCGTGCGGCCCGTCTCACCGATCGCCGCATGTCCCCATCCACCGCCCCGCACCTGCACCCCACCGAGGCCGTGGCCCAGGCCCATGGCGTCAACCCTGACGCAGGCCTGCACGCCGACGAAGCCCTGCGCCGCAGCGCCATCCACGGAGCCAACGAACTGGCGGCAGGGCAAGACCGCCCCTGGTGGCGCCTGCTGGCCGACCAGTTCAAGGACTTCATGGTGCTGGTGCTGCTGGGTGCGGCCGTCATCTCGGGCCTGGTGGGCGAGGTCACCGACACGCTGGTCATCCTCGTCATCGTGGTGCTCAACGCCGTCATCGGCTTTGTGCAGGCCTGGCGCGCCGACCAGGCCATGGCCGCGCTGCGCCAGCTGGCGGCGGCGCACGCCACGGTGCTGCGCAGCGGAGCCGTGCAGGTGGTGCCCGCCAGGGCGCTGGTGCCGGGTGACATCGTGCTGCTGGAGGCGGGCAACCAGATCCCGGCCGATCTGCGGCTGATCGAGATTGCGCAGCTGCAGGTGGATGAATCCGCCCTCACGGGCGAGTCCGTCACCGTGGCCAAGCAGACCGAAGCCCTGGCGGCCGAGAACGTGGGCGCGCTGGGCGACCGCACCAACATGGCCTTCAAGGGCACGACCGCCACCCACGGCCGGGCGCGTGGCCTGGTGGTGGCCACCGGCATGCACACCGAGCTGGGCAAGGTGGCCACGCTGCTCGACACCGGCGACCGCAGCACGCCGCTGCAGTTGCGCCTCGCAGCCTTTGGCAAACGGCTGGCGCTGGCGGTGCTGGGCATCTGCCTCGTGATCTTTGTGGTGGGTGTGCTGCGCGGCGAGGCGCCGCTGCTGATGGCCCTCACCGCCATCAGTCTGGCCGTGGCCGCCATCCCCGAGGCCCTGCCTGCCGTGGTCACGGTGCTGCTGGCTCTGGGCGCGCGCCGCATG
This sequence comes from Acidovorax sp. GW821-FHT10E04, assembly GCF_059415185.1. Taxonomy (NCBI): domain Bacteria; kingdom Pseudomonadati; phylum Pseudomonadota; class Betaproteobacteria; order Burkholderiales; family Comamonadaceae; genus Acidovorax; species Acidovorax sp. GW821-FHT10E04. Next base: position 233,597 of record NZ_JBWKMT010000001.1, on the reverse strand, counting down.
GTGGCCGTGCATGCGCTGGTGCGGCGCCTGCCATCGGTGGAGACCCTGGGCTCGGTCACCACCATCTGCTCGGACAAGACCGGCACCCTGACGCAAAACCGCATGCATGCCGAGCTGCTGCTGGCCCACGGTGTGCGCTGGGTGCCCGGCGACCCCCTGCCCGGCCCCGCCCATGCCGAGGCCTTGCGCGCCGCCGCGCTGTGCAACGACGCCACGCTACAGGCGCGAAGCGATGGCGACGCCCCAGGCACGCAGTGGCTGGGGGACCCCACCGAAACCGCACTGGTGCTGGCAGCCCGCTCCGGCGGGATGGACAAGGCCCTGCTCGACATCGAGTTCCCTCGCGTGCAGGAGCAGCCGTTCGACTCCGACCGCAAGCGCATGACCACCTTCCACCGCGTGGCGGACGGCTACGTGGCCTACACCAAGGGTGCGCCGGAGTCGGTCTTGCCCCGGTGCACCGCCCACTGGACGCCCGACGGCGCTGCCGCACTGGACACCGCCAAGGTCCTCGCCGCCGCCCAGCAGCTTGCCGCACAGGGCCTGCGGGTGCTGGCCCTGGCGCGCCGCAGCCACGCCCGCCTGCCCGACACCAACGACATCGACGCGGTGGAAAACCAGCTGGAGCTGCTGGGCCTGATCGCCCTCATCGACCCGCCGCGCGCCGAGGCCCAGGCCGCGGTCCGCGACTGCATCAGCGCGGGCATCACGCCGGTGATGATCACGGGCGACCACCCCGCCACTGCGCGCGCCATTGCGCACCGCCTGGGCATTGTGAAGCGTAGCGATGCCCCGGTGCTTACCGGCGCCGACCTGGCCACGCTCGACGACGCCGCGCTGCGGGCGAAGGTGGAGCAGGTGCAGGTGTACGCCCGCGTGGACCCGGCGCAGAAGATCCGCATCGTCGAGGCGCTGCAGGCCCAGGGCCACTTTGTGGCCATGACGGGCGATGGCGTAAACGATGCCCCGGCGCTCAAGCGCGCCGACATCGGCGTGGCCATGGGCCAGGGCGGCACCGACGTGGCGCGCGAGGCCTCGAGCCTGGTGCTGCTGGACGACAACTTCGCCACCATCGTCGCGGCCGTGCGCGAAGGCCGCCGCATCTACGACAACATCCGCAAGTTCGTGCGCTACGCGATGACGGGCAACTCGGGCGAGATCTGGACCATCTTCCTCGCGCCGCTGTTGCTGCTGCCCATTCCGTTGCTGCCCATCCACATCCTGTGGGTCAACCTGGTCACAGACGGCCTGCCCGGCCTGGCGCTGGCGGCCGAACCGGCCGAGCGCGGCATCATGCAGCGCCCGCCCCGCGCGCCGCGCGAAAGCCTGTTTGCCCATGGCATGTGGCAGCACATATTGGGCGTGGGCCTGCTCATCGGCGGGCTGTGCCTGGCGGTGCAGGCCTGGGCCCTGCACACCGGCCACGCGCACTGGCAGACCATGGTGTTCACCGTGCTCACGCTCGCGCAGATGGCGCATGTCATCGCCATCCGCTCCGAATCCGAACCCATCTGGCGCCTGGGCCTGCTGAGCAACCGCCCGCTGCTCTACGCCGTGCTGCTCACCTTTGCGCTGCAGATGGCCACCATCTACGTGCCCTGGCTCAACCCCATCTTCCGCACCGAGCCGCTGAGCCTGGGCGAGCTGGCTGTGTGCGTTGGCGCCGCGCTGGTGGTACTGGTAGTGGTGGAAATCGAGAAGGCCTGGCGCCGCAGCCAGCAGGCCCGGCGCACCACCCCAGAGCCCATGGACAGCGCCATGGACGAGCCTTCTGACTGAAAGAGCCCACGGCGCACAAGAACGTCATAAGCACATAGCCAACGATTCGATGACGCCACGGGCCAGCAGTGCCAGAATGGCCCGCGCCATCGGCACATCGGCAACGCCCAGCCATGCGTGGAGCCCGGTGGTGCCACTCCCTTCCCTTCAACGAAAGAGACAGCCTTCATGAGAATCGAGACCCTGGCCGTACACGCTGGCTACAGCCCCGACCCCACCACCAAGGCCGTGGCCGTGCCCATCTACCAGACGGTGGCCTACGCGTTTGACAGCGCCCAGCATGGCGCCGACCTGTTCGATTTGAAGGTGCCGGGCAACATCTACACCCGCATCATGAACCCCACCACCGACGTGCTCGAAAAGCGCGTCGCGGCGCTCGAAGGCGGCATCGCCGCGCTGGCCGTGGCCTCGGGCATGGCGGCCATCACCTATGCCATCCAGACCATTGCCGAGACAGGCGACAACATTGTGTCGGCCAGCACGCTGTATGGCGGCACCTACAACCTGTTTGCCCACACCCTGCCGCAGCAGGGCATCACCACCCGCTTTGCCGACCCGCGCGACCCGGCCAGCTTCGCGCAGCACATCGACGCGCGCACCAAGGCGATCTTCATCGAGTCCATCGGCAACCCGCTGGGCAACGTGACCGACATCGCAGCCATCGCCAAGGTGGCGCATGACCACGGCGTGCCGCTGATCGTGGACAACACCGTGCCCAGCCCCTACCTGCTGCGCCCCATCGAGCACGGCGCCGACATCGTGGTGCATTCGCTCACCAAGTACCTGGGCGGCCACGGCAACAGCGTGGGCGGCGCCATCGTGGACAGCGGCAAGTTCCCGTGGGCCGAGCACAAGGCCCGCTTCCCGCGCCTGAACGAGCCCGATGTGAGCTACCACGGCGTGGTCTACACCGAGGCGCTGGGCCCCGCCGCCTTCATCGGCCGCGCGCGTGTGGTGCCGCTGCGCAACACGGGCGCGGCGCTGTCGCCGCAAAGCGCCTTCCTGATCCTGCAAGGCATCGAAACCCTGGCCCTGCGCATGGACCGCATCTGCGAGAACACGCTGGCGCTGGCGAAGTACCTGCAAAGCCACCCCAAGGTGGAATGGGTGCGCTACGCGGGCCTGCCAGACCACCCGGACCACGCGCTGGTGCAGCGGCAATCCGGCGGCAAGGCATCCGGCATCCTGAGCTTCGGGCTCAAGAGCACCGATGCGGACCCGCGGGCTGCCGGTGCACGCTTCCTCGACGCGCTGCAGCTCTTCACCCGCCTGGTGAACATCGGCGACGCAAAATCGCTGGCCACGCACCCCGCATCGACCACGCACCGCCAGCTCAACCCCGAAGAGCTGGCCAAGGCGGGGGTGAGCGAGAGCATGGTGCGGCTGTCGGTGGGCATCGAGCACGTCGATGATCTGCAGGCCGACCTGGTGCAGGCACTCGAGGCTGTTTGAGCGTACGGCAACAGCCGACGCCAGTTGCGGGATACTGGAGGACCTGCCCCGCGAATCGCGGGGCGCTCCCTGATTCAAGATCGCCATGTCCCGCCTATCCCCTCTTGCCCCGGTCACTCTCGGCCTGCTGATTCTGGCCGGCTGCAGCTCCACATCATCCATCCCGCCGCGCGGAGTGGATGTGACCGAATCCCACGTCACCAGCTTCCGCCAGAAGGAGGACGAGCAACTGCTGCAAAAGCAGGTTTCGCCTCCGCTGGATGCGCCTTTGACGCTGCTGGAGGCACCGCTGCCGCGCTACCCGTCCTTCCTCCTGAATGACACCTCGCTCAAAGCGCGCGGCGATGTGACGGTGTCGTTCGAGATCATGCCCAGCGGGCTGGTCGGCACCGCGCGCGTGCTGTCAGGAACGGGGGAGGATGCGCTGCACAAGCCGGCGATCGATGCGGTGCGCCGCTGGAAATTTGCGCCGCTGCTGCGCAATGGGGAGCCCGCCCGCCTGGTGCTGCAGCACACCTTCCGCATGGAACCCTGAGCGCGCCAGATACCGCCGCAAAGCCGCTCATGCGTCACGAGCCAGCCGCACACCCGTGTACTGCCAGCGGGCCGTGGCCGGGAAGAAGTTGCGGTAGGTGCTGCGCGCATGCCCGGGCGGCGTGGCGCAGGAGCTGCCGCGCAGCACGTACTGGTTGACCATGAACTTGCCGTTGTACTCGCCCACGGCGCCGTCGGCCGTGCGAAAGCCTGGGTAGGCGGCGTAGCTCGACTGCGTCCATTGCCAGGCCGCGCCGAACAGCTGCTCCAGGCCATGCGCGCCAGTTGTCCCTGCGGTCTGCGCGGCATGCTCCCATTCGGCTTCCGTGGGCAGGCGTGCGCCCACCCAGCGCGCATAGGCGTCCACTTCGTAGTACGACAGGTGCACAACCGGCATCGCGCTCTGCACGGGCCGCAGACCCGCCAGGGTGAACTCGTGCCAGGCGCCGTCGTCCCGCCGGTGCCAGTACAAGGGGTGCCGAAGCCCCTGGGCCACGCGCCAGTCCCAGCCTTCGGCCAGCCAGTGGGCGGGGTTGTCGTAGCCCCCACCTTCCACGAAGGCCATCCATTCCGCGTTGGTCACCAGCCGCGAGGCCAGTGCGTACGGCGCCAGGTAGGCGCGGTGGCGAGGGCTTTCGTTGTCGAAGGCGAAGCCGTCTCCGCCATGGCCCACCTCCACCAGCCCGCCTTCCAGATGCCGCCAGCCCAGGGGCCTGGCCGCCGGTACGAGCGCCTGGTCGCCGACGGGCACCACGGCGGCGCCATAGGCGGGATGCACAGGGTTGCACGACAGCAGGTGCTTGATGTCCGTCACCAGCAGTTCCTGGTGCTGCTGCTCGTGCTGCAGGCCCAGCTCGATCAGCGCACACAGCGCGGCGTTCTGCAGCACGGCGGGCACCAGGCGCGCCATCCGCCGGTCCACATCGGCGCGGTAGGCCAGCACCTCGTCCAGCGGCGGGCGCGTCAGCAGCCCCCGCTGCGGGCGCGGGTGCTTGGCGCCCACGCCGTTGTAGTAGGAGTTGAACAGCACGCGGAACGCGGGCTCGAAGGGCGCGAAGCCCGGCTCGTTCGGCTCGAGCACAAAGGTCTCGAAGAACCAGGTGGTGTGCGCCAAGTGCCATTTGGCCGGGCTGGCATCGGGCATGGACTGCGCGCCGCAGTCCTCGGCCGACAGCGGCGCCACCAAGGCCACGGTGTGATCCCGCACGGCCCCGTAGCGCGACAGCAGCACGGCGAGCGGGGAGCAAAAATCCATATTGGTCATACAGGCCCTCAGGGTCTGGCGTGCACCACGGCAAACCAGCCACGGTCGTCCGTCCACGCCTGGGCCTGCGAGAAGCCTGCGCGCGCCAGCATGTCGGTGAACACGTGCAGCGGGTACTTGTAGCTGTTTTCGGTGTGGATGCGCTCGCCCTGGTCGAACCTGCGCCCGCCACCGGGCCAGCGCACCTCGGAGTCAGCCATCGCTTCCAGGTGCATCTCGATGCGCGACTCGCCCGGGTTGAAGAACGCCCGGTGCCGCCACTGGTCCACATCGAAATCGCTGCCGATCAATCGATTCACATGCCGCAGCACATTGCGGTTGAAGGCGGCGGTCACGCCGGCGGCGTCGTCGTAGGCCGCTTCCAGCACCTCCACGTCCTTGGGCAGGTCGATGCCGATGAGCAGGCCACCGTCATCGTCGATCAGCTCGCGCATGTGGGCCAGCAAATCCAGCGCGTGCGGCGGGTCGAAGTTGCCGATGGACGAGCCCGGGTAGAACACCAGCCGTCCCGTGCGCGGAATGTCCTCGGGCAGGGCCACGCCCTGGGTCATGTCGCCGCCCACGGCCCGCGCGTCCAGCCCCGGAAAATCGTCGCGCAGGCCCCGCACCGCCGCCTGCAGGAAGTCCGCCGAGATATCCACGCCGACGAAGCACGCGGGCTGCACCAGCCGGCACAGCGTGCGCGCCTTCTGGCAGTTGCCAGCCCCCAGCTCCACCAGCGTGCGCCCCGTGCCCACGGCCTGCGCGATGTCGGCCGCATGCTGCTGCATGAGGGCGGTTTCGGTGCGCGTGGGGTAGTACTCGGGCAGGCGGGTGATTTCCTCGAACAGCTGCGAGCCGTGCTGGTCGTAGAAATACTTGGGGGAAATGCTCGCGGGCCGCTGGTTCAGGCCACGCGTGATGTCGTCGTTGGGGCTGGGCAAAGGCATGGGTCTTGAAACGTCTTGCGCGGCAATGCCGCTGGTTCTGTCCGACGGGGCCGTCCCGGGAGCCCAATGCCCGCCAGGCTGCCACGTACCCAGGCAAGGGCGCGAAGCCCCACCGCGTCCGCCATTGTGAGCCGAGCCGATGGCGCCGTGTGTAGGCCAAATCCCCATGGCGCGGGCGGGCCTTCGGGTGCGGAAGCCGGCGGCGCAGCCGCCAGGGGCCGCCGCGGACGGGGTGTACTGCCCGGCACGGGTCCATCTGTACCTTGTGAACGGCGCGCGCCCGGCATACGCTCGCCCTTCCCACGGACTTCTCACAAGGACCCTGCCATGCTTCAGATGCGCCCCAACTGCGAATGCTGCGACAAGGACCTGCCGCCCGATGCCACCAACGCGCGCATCTGCACCTTCGAGTGCACGTTCTGCAGCGACTGCGCCGGCGCCCGGCTGGGCCACGTGTGCCCCAACTGCGGGGGCGACCTCGTGCAGCGCCCGCGCCGACCCGCCTCCAGGCTGGCGAAATACCCCGCATCCACCGAGCGGGTGCTCAAGCCCCAGGGCTGCGGGGTGATGGCATGACGCTCGCGACCCTGCTGGTCTTCTCGCTGGTGGCCCTGGTGGCCATCGCCACGCCCGGCCCCACGGTGCTGCTGGCGCTGGCCAACGGATCGCGCTATGGCGTGCGCCGGTCGCTGCCCGGCATGCTGGGCGCCGTGGCGTCGGATCTTGTGCTGGTCGGTGCCGTGGCGCTGGGTCTGGGCGCGCTGCTGGCGGCGTCCGAGTTCTGGTTTTCGGTGGTGAAATGGCTGGGCGCGGCCTACCTGGCCTGGCTGGGTTTGCGGCTGCTGCGCTCGCAGGGGGGGCTGGACCTGGCCGCAGCGGACGGCGCGGCCGCCGGGCCTGCGGCCACGCCGCGCGGCATCTTCACGCGCTCTTTCCTGGTCGCGGTGACCAACCCCAAGGGATACCTGTTCTGCTCGGCGCTGATGCCGCAATTCATCGATGCCAGCGCACCACAATGGCCGCAGTACGCCGCCATTGCAGCCGTGTTCGCGGGCCTGGACTTCGCCGTGATGCTGGCCTACGCCGCCATCGGGGCGCGCGCCGTCAAGCTGCTGCACCGCCGCGCGGTGCTGTGGCTGGACCGCTGCTGCGGCGGCGCGCTGCTGGCCCTGGCCGGATCGCTGGCCTTCTACCGACGGACGTAGATCCGTCATAGCCGATGAAAACTGGCGCACCGTCAACGCGAGCGCCACCGTGGATCCGGCTTTGCCGGTCCACCGCAGGCGTCCCCCTCAGGGGGAGCCTGGCTAGAACCTCCAGCCCAGGCCCACGCCCACCAGCACGGGGTCTGCCTTGAAGGTGCCCAGCTTGGCGCCGCCTGCCGTCACGTCGGTCTTGATGAAGACCTTCTTCAGGTCGAAGTTGAGGTACAGATTCTTCTGCAGCGGAATGTCCACGCCCACCTGCAGCGCGGGGCCGAAGCTGTTGCGGTCAATGTCCACGCCGGCGGGCAGCTTCACGCCGGAAAAGCGCGTGTAGTTCAGGCCCGCGCCCACATAGGGCTTGAAGCCGGGTGCATCGAAGTGGTATTGCAGCAGCAGCGTGGGCGGCAGGTGCTTGAGCGAGCCGATGGCCGTGCCGGAGGCGCTCAGCGTGTGCTTTTGCGGCACGGTCAGGATCAGTTCGGCCGCGATGTTCTTGTTGAAGAAGTACGTGACATCGACTTCGGGGATGGTCTTGTCGTTGATGGTCAGGCCCAGGGGCGTGCTGTCCTTGTTGGCACTGTCCAGGTGCACGGCGCGCGCGCGGACCATCCAGGGTCCTTCAGCCTGTTGCGCCAGGGCGGCGCCGGAAGCCAGGGCGCAGAGGGCGGCTACTGCCAGCAGGTTCTTTTTCATGGTGATTTCACATCGGTTGGACGGGGACGACCCCCGTGCATCCATTGAACCGCCATGCCCCTCGACCGGCCTTGCCCTATCTCAAGCCCCTCGTATTAACCCTTAGACATACATCAAGAAAAACGGCCTGCCCTTGTCAATGCGCGGCGGATTTCCCGCGCAGGCGCTGCACCAGCGTGACGGCTGCGAGCACCAAGCCTCCCGCCACGATGCCGACCACCGCGTTGAGCAGGTTGGGCACCAGCACATGCCAGAGGGCGCCCACCGGCCATTGCGCGGCGGCCTCGCCAGCGGCATCCACCGCATGGTGCAGCGCGGGCACTCCATGCACCAGGATGCCGCCGCCCACGAGGAACATGGCGGCGGTGCCCGCCACGGACAGGCCCTTCATGAGCCACGGCGCGGCCCGCAGGATGCCCGAGCCCACCGCCCTGGCCACGGCGCTGGCCTTGCCGTTCAGCCACAGGCCCAGGTCGTCGAGCTTGACGATGCCGGCCACCAGGCCATATACGCCGATGGTCATGATGACCGCGATGCCCGACAGCACGGTGACCTGCTGCACAAACGGCGCCGACGCCACGGTCCCCAGCGTGATGGCGATGATCTCTGCCGACAGGATGAAGTCGGTGCGCACCGCGCCCTTGATCTTGTCCTTCTCGAACGCCACCAGGTCCACCGCGGGGTTGGCATTGGCCAGCACATGGCTTTCATGCTCGGCGGCGTCTTCGTGGGGGGCGTGCAGCAGCTTGTGGGCGACTTTTTCAAAGCCTTCAAAGCACAGGAAGGCACCGCCAATCATGAGCAGCGGCGTCACGGCCCAGGGCGCGAACGCGCTGATCAGCAAGGCCGCGGGCACCAGGATCACCTTGTTGATGAACGACCCCTTGGCCACGGCCCACACCACCGGAATCTCGCGCTCGGCGCGCACCCCCGTGACCTGCTGGGCATTGAGGGCCAGGTCGTCGCCCAGCACGCCGGCCGTCTTCTGCGCGGCCACCTTCGTCATGACCGAGACGTCGTCCGCCATGGCCGCGCTCTTCTTGGCGGCCACCTTGGTCATCAGGGCCACGTCGTCGAGGATGGTGGCGATGTCGTCCAACAGGGCAAGCAGGCTGCCAGAGGCCATGGGAAGTCCTTGAGATAGCAATGGAAAAGGCGGCATGCGTGCCGCCGCGCGTGGGCTGGACTATAGCAACGCACGGTCTTCGTTTGCGCCCGCCCCCCGGCCCCGGGAGCCTTTTGCGCAGGCCGTCGCCGTGCCCTCCTCGCGGCCCGCCACGGGGGCTGTGGCGCGCAAGGCGCATACTCGCGCCCTCACCCACCACTTTGGGGTCCCCGGGGCTTGTCCCCCTGCACGGGCTTCACGCCCATGCCATGCCCGGCTACCTGACCAAGCAAGAAGACATCGCCATCACCGGCGCGGCAGACCTGATCATCCGCTCGCTCCTGGACAAGCAGCAGTTTTCCGACCCGGAGGGTGCCGCCGAAGCGCTGGGCATCTCTTCCGCCGCCTGGCCGCTGTTCGGCCTGCTGTGGCCATCGGGGGCCCAGCTGGCGCACCGCATGGCCAGCCGCCCCCTGCGAAGCGGCGAGCGCGTGCTGGAGATCGGCTGCGGCCTGGCCCTGGCCAGCCTGGTGTGCCACCGGCGCGGCGTGGACGTGACCGCCAGCGACTGCCACCCCCTGGCATCGGCCTTCCTGCTGGAGAACGTGCGGCTCAACGGCATGTCGCCGCTCAAGTACCGCACCGGGCAATGGGGAGCCGACTTGACCGACACCTGCGCCGATGTGCAAGGCCGGTTCGACCTCATCATGGGCAGCGACGTCCTGTACGAGCGCGACGCACGAGGCAGCCTGGCCAACTTCCTCGACCGCCATGCGGCCGAAAGCGCGCAGATCTGGATCGTGGACCCCAACCGCGGCAACCGCTCCGCCTTCAGCAAGCAGATGGCCGCGCTGCGTTTTGACGTGGTGGAAGAGCGCCTGGACCACCCCGCGCTGGCCGATGTTCCGGCGTACAAAGGGCGGCTGCTGGTGTATCAGCGCGCCCCTGCAGTGGCCTGAGCAGGACTTGCCGGGCAGCCCGGCGCGACAGCGCCGCCAGCAGCCCGCCGGGCCCGCGCAGCCCAAACGCCCGTGCAGCCGTGCAAGGGCCGCCAAGCTGCGTATGCGGCACTTTGCGGGCGTGCACCGGCTGCCCCCTTCCCGCATGGCAAGCCATTGAGAGAAGGGGGAAGGCGCGAAGCGACTCCGCAGGATGTGCTACGTCACCCCACCCACTTGCGGGCATTGCGCCAGATGCGCATCCAGGGACTGAGTTCGCTGCGGTCGCCCGAGGTCCAGCTCATCTGCACGTTGCGGAACACGCGCTCGGGGTGCGGCATGATGGCCGTGAAACGGCCGTCCGCCGTGGTCACGCCGGTCATGCCACCCGTGCTGCCGTTCGGGTTGAACGGGTATTGCTCGGTGGGCGCGCCGTGGTTGTCCACGAAACGCATCGCGGCGATGGCCGCGCCGGCGTTGCCGCGGTACTTGAAGTTGGCATAGCCCTCGCCGTGCGCCACGGCGATCGGCAGGCGGCTGCCCGCCATGCCCGCGAAAAACAGGCTGGGAGACTCCAGCACCTCCACCATCGACAGGCGGGCCTCGAAGCGCTCGCTCTGGTTGGTGGTGAAGCGTGGCCAGTCCTGCGCACCCGGGATGATGTCCGCCAGTTCGGCAAACATCTGGCATCCGTTGCACACCCCGAGGCCAAAGGTGTCGGTGCGGCCGAAGAAGCCCTGGAACTGCTCGGCCAGCACGGGGTTGAAGGTGATGCTGCGCGCCCAGCCGATGCCGGCCCCCAGCGTGTCGCCGTAGCTGAAGCCGCCGCAGGCGACCACGCCCTTGAAGTCTTCGAGCTTGACGCGGCCGGTCTGCAGGTCGGTCATGTGCACGTCGTAGGCCTCGAAGCCGGCCTCGGTGAAGGTGTAGGCCATCTCGATGTGCGAATTGACGCCCTGCTCGCGCAGGATCGCGACCCGGGGTTTGGCCAGGTTCAGGAACGGCGCCGCCACGTTGTCGGCCGCGTCGAACGTGAGGTGCACATGCATCCCGGGGTCGGCGGCCGCGCCCGCGGCGGCGTGCTCGGAGTCCGCGGTCGCGGGGTTGTCGCGCTGCTGGCAGATTTTCCAGCTCACGGCATCCCACACCTGGTGCAGGTCGGTGAGCTTGGCGCTGAACACGGCCTTGGCATCGCGCCAGACCTGCAGCTCGCCCTTGCCGGCGTCGATGCCCGACGATTGCGGACGCGTCTTGCCGACAAAGTGGCTGAATCTGGACAGGCCGTGCTCGCGCAGCACCTGCATCACATCGTTGCGCTCTGCGGTGCGCACCTGCAGCAGCACGCCCAGTTCTTCGTTGAACAGGGCCTTGAGCGTGAGCTCCTCGCGGCGCGCGCTGACCTGCTGCGCCCAGTTCTTGGCATCCCCGGTCTCCATGCGGCTGTCGCTGATGCCGTCGCCTTCGGTCACGAGCATGTCCACATTGAGCGCCACGCCCACATGGCCCGCAAAGGCCATCTCGGCCGCCGCCGCCAGCAGGCCGCCGTCGCTGCGGTCGTGGTAGGCCAGGACATGGCCCTTGGCGCGCAGCGCGTTCACGGCGTTGACCAGGTTCACCAGGTCCTGCGGATCGTCCACGTCGGGCACCACGTCGCCGCTTTGTTCCAGCGTCTGGCCCAGGATGCTGCCGCCCATGCGGTTCTGGCCCTTGCCCAGATCGATCAGCACCAGGGTGGTGTCATCCTCGGTGGCATTAAGCTGGGGCGTGAGCGTGCCGCGCACGTCGGAGAGCGACGCGAACGCGCTCACGATCAGGCTCACGGGGGACGTGACCTTTTTCTTGTCGCTGCCGTCGTTCCACTGCGTGCGCATCGACAGGCTGTCCTTGCCCACGGGGATGGACACGCCCAGCGCCGGGCACAGCTCCATGCCCACGGCCTTCACGGTCTCGTACAAGGCAGCGTCTTCGCCGGGCTCGCCACACGCGGCCATCCAGTTGGCGGACAGCTTCACACGCGGCAGCTCGATGGGCGCGGCCAGCAGGTTGGTGATGGCCTCGGCCACGGCCATGCGGCCCGATGCGGGTGCGTTGATCGCGGCCAGCGGCGTGCGCTCGCCCATGCTCATCGCCTCGCCCGCAAAGCCCTTGTAGTCGGCCAGCGTCACCGCGCAGTCCGCCACCGGCACCTGCCAGGGGCCGACCATCTGGTCGCGGTGCGACAGGCCGCCCACGGTGCGGTCGCCGATGGTGATGAGAAAACGCTTGGACGCCACCGTGGGATGGGCCAGCACGTCGATCACGGCCTTTTGCAGCGGGACGCCGGTCAGGTCGATGGGCGCGAACTGGCGCTGCACCGTGGCCACGTCGCGGTGCATCTTGGGCGGCTTGCCCAGCAGCACGTTCATGGGCATGTCCACCGGCAGCTTCTGGTCGCCCGCCTCCACGGCGGTGTCCTGCAGCACCAGCTGGCGTTCCTCGGTGGCCGTGCCGATCACGGCGAAGGGGCAGCGCTCGCGCTCGCAGAACGCCTTGAACAGCGGCAGCGACTCGGGCGCGATGGCCAGCACGTAGCGCTCCTGGCTTTCGTTGCTCCAGATTTCCTTGGGCGCCATGCCCGATTCTTCGAGCGGCACGGCGCGCAGGTCGAAGCGAGCGCCACGGCCGGCGTCGTTCGTGAGCTCGGGGAAGGCGTTCGAGAGGCCGCCCGCACCCACGTCGTGGATGGCGAGGATGGGGTTGGCGGCGCCCTGCGCCCAGCAGTGGTTGATGACCTCCTGGGCGCGGCGCTCGATCTCGGGGTTGCCGCGCTGCACGGAGTCGAAGTCCAGTTCGGCGGCGTTGGTGCCACTGGCCATGGAGCTGGCGGCACTGCCGCCCATGCCGATGCGCATGCCGGGGCCGCCCAGCTGGATGAGCAGCGAGCCAGCGGGGAACTCGATCTTTGTCGTCAGGCCCGCGTCGATCACGCCCACGCCGCCGGCGATCATGATGGGCTTGTGGTAGCCGCGCTGCACGCCAGCGACTTCCTGCTCGTACTCGCGGAAGTAGCCCGCCAGGTTGGGACGGCCGAATTCGTTGTTGAACGCCGCGCCGCCCAGGGGCCCTTCCACCATGATCTGCAGCGGGCTGGCGATGTGCTCGGGCTTGCCGACCGTGCTGCCCCAGAGCTTGGACACGGTGAACCCCGTGAGGCCGGCCTTGGGCTTGGAGCCCCGGCCGGTGGCGCCTTCGTCGCGGATCTCGCCGCCCGCCCCGGTGGATGCGCCCGGGAAGGGAGAGATGGCGGTGGGGTGGTTGTGCGTTTCCACCTTCATCAGCACGTGCTGGGTGGCGCTACTTTTTTGATAGCTGGTAGCGCCCGCTGAATCAGCGGTAGAGGCCATTTTGGCCACGAACCGCTCGACCTCGCCGCCTTCCATGACCGAGGCGTTGTCCGAATACGCGATCACCGTGTGCTGGGGCGCCAGCTGGTGGGTGTTGCGAATCATGCCGAACAGCGATTTTTCCTGCGCCACGCCGTCGATGGTGAACTGGGCGTTGAAGATCTTGTGGCGGCAGTGCTCGCTGTTGGCCTGCGCGAACATCATCAGCTCCACGTCGGTGGGGTTGCGCGCGAGGCCCGTGAAGGCGTTGACCAGGTAGTCGATCTCGTCCTCGGCCAGGGCCAGGCCGAAACGGGTGTTGGCCGCCTCCAGCGCACCGCGGCCACCGCCGAGCACGTTGACATGCTCCATGGCGGCGGGCTGCAGCTCGGTGAACAGCGCGGCGGCGGCGGCGCGGTCGGCCACCACGGACTCGGTCATGCGGTCGTGCAGCAGGGCGGCCACCTGGGCCAGTTGCTCGGCCGTCAGCTCGGGCGCCTTGCCCAGCAGGCCGGCCTTGAGGCTGATGCGGTATTCGGTGATGCGCTCCACGCGGCGGATGGCGATGCCGCAGTTGCGGGCGATGTCGGTCGCCTTGGACGCCCAGGGCGACAGCGTGCCCAGGCGGGGGGTGACGATGATGGCGGTGCCCTCGGCGGGGCCCGCATAGGGGTCGCCATAGGTCAGCAGGGCGGCCAGGCGCTCATGGTCGGCGGGCGTGGGGGGCGCGTCGGTGGCGACAAGGTGCACGAAGCGCGCTGCAATGCCGCTGATCTTGGGGTGGATGGCCTCCAGGGCGGGTTGGAGTTGCTGGGCGCGGAAGGTGCTGAGGGCGTTGCCGCCCGCCAGCGTGGTCATGTGCAAGGTCACGGTAGCGGCCTGTTGGGTGTGAGGGGTACGGTCGAGGCGCCGACCCGGGCCCGGGCTCTGGCCTGGGCATGCGGGTGGACAGCCCGGCATTTTACCGGGCGGACCAGGGCCGCCGCCCGCCTCCAAGCAGCCGGCGGGGGGCGATGGGATAATTACGCCATGAGCATCACCATCAAAAGCGCAGAAGACATTGCCGGCATGCGCCTCGCGTGCCGCCTGGCCTCCGAAGTGCTGGACTACATCGCCCCCCACATCAAGCCCGGCATCACCACCAAGGAAATCGACCGCCTGGGTGCCGAATGCATGGCCCAGCAGGGCACCATCTCGGCCACCGTGGGCTACCAGCCGCCCGGCTACCCGCCCTACCCCGCCTCGCTGTGCACCTCGGTCAACCATGTGGTGTGCCACGGCATCCCCAACGACAAGCCGCTCAAGAAGGGCGACATCGTCAACGTGGACGTGACCGTGATCACCAAGGACGGCTGGTACGGCGACAACAGCCGCATGTACCAGATCGGCGAGTGCTCCATTGCCGCCAAGCGCCTGTGCGCGATCACCTTCGACGCCATGTGGCACGGCATCCTGCAGGTGAAGCCTGGCGCCCACCTGGGCGACGTGGGCCACGCCATCCAGAAATTCGCCGAAGGCCAGGGTTTCTCCATCGTGCGCGAGTTCTGCGGCCACGGCATCGGCCAGAAGTTCCACGAAGAACCCCAGGTGCTGCACTACGGCCGCCCCGGCACGCTGGAAGAACTGGTGCCCGGCATGGTCTTCACGATCGAGCCCATGATCAACGCCGGCCGCCGCGAGGTGAAGGAGTTCGGCAACGACGGCTGGACCATCGTGACCAAGGACCACAGCCTGTCGGCGCAGTGGGAACACACCGTGCTGGTGACCGAGACGGGCTATGAGGTGATGACCCTGTCGGCCGGCTCGCCCGCGCTGCCCGCCTTCGTGACGGCCACGGCCACCTGACGGCCGGCCCGGCAACGCCTGCGCGACCGGCATTCACACTGGCTCGCACAACTCTTGCATGGCTTTTTTCATGGCACCTTATCCGCGCGCACCACGACCATGACCGAACTCCATGCCCTGCGGGACGCCTACCGCAGCGACAAAGCCGCCCTGCTCGCCGCCCTGCAGGCCACGGGCGCCTCCACGCGTGGCATCCGCGTGCTGCTGCGCAAGCTCTCCACGCTGGCCGGCGCCCTGCTGCACACGCTGTGGCAGCGGGCGCAGCTCCCAGCGGACATGGCGCTGGTGGCCGTGGGCGGCTTCGGGCGCGACCAGCTTTTCCCCTATTCGGATGTCGACGTCCTGCTGCTGATGCCCGATGGAAGCGCCCCCGAGGCCGGCAGCGAGCTGCGCACGCGGCTGGAGGGCTTCATCGGCAGCTGCTGGGATGCGGGCCTGGAGATCGGCTCCAGCGTACGCACCGTGGCCGAATGCCTGGCCGAAAGCGCGGGCGATGTCACCGTGCAGACCTCGTTGCTCGAATCGCGCCTGGTGTGCGGCAACGCGGCGCTGTTCGCCGAATTCCAGCGCCAGTACCGCCTGCAGATGAACCCGCAGGCCTTTCTGGTGGCCAAGACGCTGGAGATGCGCCAGCGCCACAACAAGTACGAGAACACGCCCTACTCGCTGGAGCCCAACTGCAAGGAGTCGCCCGGCGGGCTGCGCGACCTGCAGATGATCCTGTGGGTGGCGCAGGCCGCGGGCCTGGGCCGCAACTGGAAGGAACTGGCCGCCAGCGGCATGGCCACCGCCTTCGAGGTGCGCCAGATCGAGCGCAACGAGGCCGTGCTCTGCCTCATCCGCGCGCGCCTGCATGCAGCCGCCGGGCGGCATGAGGACCGCCTGGTGTTCGACCTGCAGACCGCCGTGGCCGAGTCCTTCGGCTACCGCTCGCAGGCGCCCGACGGCTCGCGCCTGCCCATGCGCGCCAGCGAAAGCCTGATGCGGCGCTACTACTGGGCGGCCAAGGCCGTGTCGCAGCTCAGCCAGATCCTGCTGCTGAACATTGAGGAACGCCTGAACCCCTCGACCCACGAGCCGCGCCCCATCAACGAGCGCTTCTTCGAGAAGGCCGGCCTGATCGAGGTGGCCAGCGACGACCTGTACGAGCGCGACCCGCACGCCATCCTGGAAACCTTCCTGCTCTACCAGACCACCGTGGGGCTCAAGGACCTGTCGGCGCGCACGCTGCGCGCGCTGTACAACGCACGCGGGGTGATGGACGGCGCGTTCCGCCGCGACCCGGTCAATCGCGCCAACTTCATGCGCATCCTGCAGCAGCCCTCGGGCATCACGCATGCCATGCGCCTCATGAACCAGACCTCGGTGCTCGGGCGCTACCTGTGGGTCTTCCGGGGCATCGTGGGGCAGATGCAGCACGACCTGTTCCATGTGTACACGGTCGACCAGCACATCCTCATGGTGCTGCGCAACGTGCGCCGTTTCTTCATGGCCGAGCACGCGCACGAATACCCGTTCTGCTCGCAGCTCGCGGGCGGGTGGGACAAGCCGTGGATCCTGTACGTCGCGGCGCTGTTCCACGACATCGGCAAGGGCCGCGGCGGCGACCATTCGCAGATCGGCGCCGTCGAGGTGCGGCGCTTCTGCCGCCAGCATGGCGTGGACCGCGAAGACGCCAGGCTCATCGAGTTCCTGGTCAGCGAACACCTGTCGATGAGCCGGATCGCCCAGAAGGAAGACCTCTCCGACCCGGACGTGATCGCGGCATTCGCCCAGCGCGTGGGCAACGAACGCTACCTGACCGCGCTGTACCTGCTCACGGTGGCCGATATCCGTGGCACCAGCCCCAAGGTCTGGAACGCCTGGAAAGGCAAGCTCCTCGAAGACCTGTACCGCGCCACGCTGCGCACCCTGGGTGGCCGGGCGCCGGATGCCGCCGCCGAGATCGAAGCGCGCAAGCGCGAGGCGCTGGTGCTGCTGGCCCTGAGCGCCCTGCCCTTCGAGGCCCACAAGGCCCTGTGGGCCACGCTGGATGTGAGCTACTTCATGCGCCACGAAGCGGCGGACATCGCCTGGCACACGCGCCACCTGTCGCGCCATGTGGGCACGGCCAGGCCCGTGGTGCGCGCGCGCCAGTCGCTGGCGGGCGATGGCCTGCAGGTGATGGTGTATGCCGCCGACCAGGCGGACCTGTTCGCGCGCATCTGCGGCTACTTCGACCGCGCGGGCTTCAGCATCCTGGATGCGCGCGTGCACACCGCGAACAACGGCTATGCGCTCGACACCTTCCAGGTGGTGGCCTCGTCGCAGGCGGGGCACTACCGCGAACTGACCCATATGGTCGAAAGCGACCTGGTGCGCGTGATCGAGGCGGGCGGGCCGCTGCCCGAACCCACGCGCCGGCGGGTGTCGCGCCGCGTGAAGAGCTTTCCGGTCGCCCCGCGCGTCACGCTGCGCCCCGACGAAAAGGCGCAGCGCTGGCTGCTGGCCATCTCCGCCAGCGACCGTGCGGGCCTGCTGTACCTGGTGGCGCGCATCCTGGCGCAGCACCACCTGAGCGTGCAGTTGGCCAAGGTCAGCACCCTGGGCGAACGTGTCGAAGACACCTTCCTCGTCCAGGGCCCCGAACTGCAGAACAATGCACGCCAGATCGAGATCGAGACCGAACTGCTGCGCGAGCTGGCTGATTGACTAGCGGCCTACCGCATCCCGTCTCCGGCCTCCGGGCAGGCGGTGGATCCTCACGAGAAGGCTGCGCGCCAAGATGCTATCCCATTGATAGCATCCATCGCATGCCAAGCAAGCGCCAGGGCGCATTTTCCCCTGTTGCCGAATGCTGAAGTGCGCCAAGGCTGGCGCTTGCCTTGCGCCCATCTTGAGCCTATAACAGCCACATGCATGTGGCGCGTTCATGGCGCCCACGGTGCCTGCCAGCCGCGTTGCGCCACCGCACCCGGGCAGGCGACCCGGCGCCCTGCCGGGACTGCCCACGCAGCCCCCAAGGAGCCAGCATGTACAAGCACATCCTGATGCCCTCCGACGGTACGGCGCTGTCGGAAGCGGCCATCCTGCGCGGCATGCGCTTTGCCCGCGAAGCCCACGCCAAGGTCACCGGCTTTTATGCCCTGCCCGAATTCCATGCACTTGCGTACCACACCGCCATGCTGGAACACACGCGCAAGAGCCAGGAAGACCAGGCCCGGGCGAGGGCCGAGGAGGTCCTGAACTACATCCGGGAGACCGCGGCACAGTACAGCGTGCCCTGCGACACCCTGACCAGCATCAGCGACCATCCGTACGAAGCCATCATCGACGCCGCGCACGCGCAGGGCTGCGACCTGATCCTGATGGCCTCGCATGGCCGCCGCGGCCTCCAGGGCATCCTGCTGGGAAGCGAGACCCTCAAGGTCCTCACGCACAGCAAGATCCCGGTGCTCGTGCACCGTTGACCCCAAAGCGGGCGCTGGTTCCGTCCGTCAGTCGTCCTCGGCGGCGCTGATATCGGGGAAGAGCACTTCCGTGAAGCCGAACTGCGTGAAATCGCGCACCCGCATCGGGTACAGCTTGCCAACGAGGTGGTCGCACTCGTGCTGCACCACACGGGCATGAAAGCCGTCCACCGTGCGGTCTATGCGGTCGCCGTAAGGATCGAACCCCGTGTAGCGGATGCGCGCCCACCGGGGGACCTTGCCGCGCAGCCCCGGCACGGAAAGGCAGCCTTCCCAGTCCTCCTCTTCTTCATCGCCCAGCGGCGTGATGACGGGATTGAGCAGGACGGTGGGAGGAATCACCGGACGCTCGGGGTAGCGCGGATTGCGTTCGCCGGAGCCAAAGATCACGAGTTGCAGATCCACGCCAATCTGCGGCGCGGCAAGCCCCGCCCCATTGACGGAGCGCATGGTGTCGAACATGTCCCGCACCAGAAGATGAAGATCGTCTGTATCGAATGCAGTCACGGGCTGGGCAACGCGCAGCAGGCGCGGATCGCCCATCTTCAGGATGGTGTGGATGGTCATCGGTGTGAAATTTCTGCGAAAGCGGCTGGCGCGCGCCAGCCTGCGGCAGCATAGCGCGTGTCGGCGCGCCGCGCAGCGGCGCGCCCATTCACAATACCGGCATGGACTCTCCTCCAGACCAGGCCTCCACCGACACGGCCCCGCCCCTGCGCCCCTTGCCATGGCCCGCCCGCTGGCTGCTGCTGGTCTTTGCCGTGGCGTGCCTGGTGATGGGCATCATCGGCGTCATCGTTCCCGGGCTGCCCACCACGGTGTTCATTCTCATGGCGGCATGGGCTGCGGCCCGCAGTTCGCCCCGGCTGTACCGCTGGCTCTGGAACCACCGCCTGTTCGGCCCGCTCTTGCGCAACTGGGCCCAGGGAGGCTGCGTGAGCCGGCGCGCCAAATGGAGCGCCACGTGCCTCATGGTGCTGAGTGGGATCGTGCTGTTTGCGACGGGCACGCGCACCTGGATCGCCGTGCTCGCCATCACCTGCATGGCGTGCGTGCTGGCCTGGCTGTGGCGCAGGCCCGAGCCGCAGTGAGCGAATGGGCAGCATCTACAGCCAGGCATGCGCCCCGCACTCCCGGCCGGGGCACCGTGCAAATCGTCGGGCACATCCGCGAAGCGGCTGGAGCCCATTTTTTATGTATATAATCTAAGTCTTGTTCCTCGATAGCTCAGTCGGTAGAGCGCCGGACTGTTAATCCGTAGGTCCCTGGTTCGAGCCCAGGTCGAGGAGCCA
>NZ_JBWKMT010000001.1:56541-213653 GCF_059415185.1 Acidovorax sp. GW821-FHT10E04 | reverse complement strand
TACTTCCTCGATAGCTCAGTCGGTAGAGCGCCGGACTGTTAATCCGTAGGTCCCTGGTTCGAGCCCAGGTCGAGGAGCCACTCAGAAAGCCCACCATGCCCACGCATGGTGGGCTTTTTTGTCGCCGGCTTCATCTGCGCCGCGCACGCCCGGGTTGCCGGACAATAAGTCAGTCTCTTTGTCGTTGTTGTTTACCCGCGCACCATCCCATGCCCCCGCAATTGCCCTGGCTGGAACCCGAAGACCGTTTGCCGCATCCCGCGACCGCATGGGGACCGCAGGACCCCGCACCCGGGCTCCTGGCGGCAGGTGGCGGGCTGGCGGTGGCGCAGTTGCGGGCGGCATACGCCCAGGGCACCTTTCCCTGGTACGGCCCGGGGCAGCCCATCCTGTGGTGGGCTCCCGATCCCCGCATGGTGCTGCCCACCGCGGAGTTCAGGCTGCACCGCTCCCTGCGCAGGACGCTGCAGGCATTCCGCACCGATGCAGCCTGCCAGATCCGCGTGGACCATGCTTTCCGGGAAGTCATCACGGCCTGCGCCACCAAGGAACGCGATGGCCAAGTGGGCACCTGGATCGTGCCCGAGATGATCGAAGCCTACATCCGCCTCCATGCGGCAGGGTATGCCCACAGCGTCGAGACCTGGGTTGAAGGACGGCTGGTGGGCGGCCTGTACTGCGTGGCCCTCGGCCAGGCAGTGTTCGGCGAATCGATGTTCGCCCACGCCACGGACGCATCGAAGATCGCGCTCGCGGCCCTGGTGGGCCTGTGCCGCCACCACGGCGTTGCGATGATCGACTGCCAGCAGAACACGCGCCACCTCGCCTCCCTGGGAGCCCGGGAGATTCCCCGCGCGCAGTTCCTGGCCGAGATCCAGAAGACCCAGCACCTTCCGCCACCGCCCTGGGCCTTCGACCCCGTATACTGGAACGGGCTGCTGCCCTCCACCGTGTCCACGGCATGACGCAACTCAACGACCTTCCACTGCAAACCCTGCAGTTCTATGCGACAGCCCCCTACCCCTGCAGCTACCTGCCGGACAGACAGGCTCGGTCGCAGGTGGCCACGCCCAGCCACCTGATTCAGAGCGACGTGTATTCCGACCTCGTCGCCAAGGGGTTCCGGCGCAGCGGCATGTTCACCTACCGTCCCTACTGCGATGGCTGCCAGGCCTGCACTCCGCTGCGCGTGCTCGTGAATGAGTTCCAACCCGATCGAAGCCAGCGGCGAGCGACCGTTCGACATGGCGGCCTGCAGGCGCGCGTGCTGCGCCTGTGCTTCGTGCCCGAGCACTACCAGCTCTACCTGCGCTACCAGAATGGCCGCCACGCGGGCGGCGGCATGGACCATGACAGCATCGACCAGTACACCCAGTTCCTGCTGCAAAGCCGGGTGAATTCGCGCCTCGTGGAGTTCCGCGAAACGGATGCCAGCGGCGAGCCCGGCGCGCTCAAGATGGTATCCATCCTGGATGTGCTCGACGACGGGCTTTCCGCGGTCTACACCTTCTACGAGCCCGAGCCCCACTGCAGCTACGGCACCTACAACGTGATGTGGCAGATCGCGCAGGCGCGCTCCCTGGGGCTCCCCCATGTCTATCTGGGCTACTGGATCGAAGCCAGCCCCAAGATGAACTACAAGGCCCGCTTTCACCCCCACGAAGTCCGCACCGATGGCGCGTGGCACCGCGCCGGCCGCCATGCGGAACAAGGCGCCTGAATGCAGGATTGAATTTCACAAGATAAAATGCTGCGGCCCTCATTGCATCGCCGCCCATGAAAAAAATCGATCCCAGCATTCCTGCCAAACCCAGCGTTCAGGTGCTTGAACGCATGTTTACGCTGATCGATGTGCTGGCGTCGCGCGAGGAGGCGATCTCCCTCAAGGAAATCAGCGAGAAGACGGGGCTGCACCCCTCCACCACGCACCGCATCCTGAACGACCTCACGATCGGCCGCTTCGTGGACCGGCCGGAATCCGGCAGCTACCGGCTGGGCATGCGCCTGCTGGAACTGGGCAACCTCGTCAAGGCGCGCCTGAGCGTGCGCGATGCCGCCCTGACCCCCATGCGCAACCTGCACAAGCTGATCCAGCAACCGGTCAATCTGAGCATGCGGCAGGGGGATGAGATTGTCTACGTGGAGCGCGCCTACAGCGAGCGCTCGGGCATGCAGGTGGTACGCGCCATCGGCGGGCGCGCCCCCCTGCACCTGACATCGACGGGCAAGCTCTTCCTGGCCCTGGACGATCCCCAGCGCGTGCGGGCCTACGCCACGCGCACCGGGCTGGCGGGACACACGCGCAACAGCATCACCCAGCTGCCCAACCTTGAGCGCGAACTCGCCAAGGCACGGCAGTACGGGATTGCCCGCGACAACGAGGAACTGGAGCTGGGCGTGCGCTGCATGGCCGCCGGCGTCTATGACGACCAGGGCAAGCTGGTGGCGGGTCTGTCGATATCGGCCCCGGCGGACCGGCTGGACGAAGGGTGGCTGCCCAAATTGCAAGCCACGGCCAACGAGATCTCGCTCGCGCTGGGCCACGTACCCACCAGCACCGAGGCATCGGCATCCAGCGAAGCCGGCTTGCGTGCAGGCCTTCGCTGAGCGGCGCACCACGACCCCAGAAGCCACCACGCATGAAATGAAAAAGCCGACACGGGCGGGCAATGCCTGGTCGGCCCATGGATGATCAATGCGCTTCGATGGCACCACGGCCCCGGCGGGGCCGCTGGCGCGGGAAGCTAGCGGCCGCTATCGGCTAGCCATTGCTTCCGGCCCGGGCCTGCAACGGGGTCGCCAGGGATGGCATCGACTCCACCCAGTGGCGCACGCGCTCCGCATCCCCCAGCCGGCTGAACTTGCCCGCGGAATCCAGAAACACCATGATGAGCTTGCGCCCGGCGATCTGCGTCTGCATCACAAGGCAGCGGCCCGCCTCGGAGATATAGCCCGTCTTTTGCAGTCCGATATCCCAGGTGGGGTTCTTTACCAGCCCGTTGGTATTGTTGTACTGCAGCGTTCTCGGGCCCACGGCCACCTCATAGCCCGGAGACGTGGACAGCTCGCGCAGCAAGGGATCGCTGTGCGCCACATTCACCAAGGTGGCCAGGTCCCGGGCGCTGGATTGGTTGCGGCTGGACAGCCCCGTGGGCTCCACATAGCGGGTGTCGGTCATGCCCAGCAAACGGGCCTTGGCGTTCATCTGCGCCACGAAAGCCTCCAGGCCACCAGGGTAGGTACGGCCCAGCGCATGCGCAGCCCGGTTCTCGCTGGACATGAGGGCCAGATGCAGCATCTCGCCCCGGGTCAGCGTGGAACCCACCGTCAGGCGCGAGCGGCTGCCCTTTTCCGTATCGACGTCGTCCTGCGTGATGGTGATCGGTTCATCCATCGGCAGCTTGGCCTGGGAAATGAGCATCCCGGTCATGAGCTTGGTCAGGGACGCGATGGGCAGCACCGCATGGTCATTCTTGCTCAGCAGGACCTCATGCGTGTCCTGGTCGATGACCAGGGCCACACTCGACTTCAGATCCAATGGATCGTTGACCTCGTGCAGGCCCGCCATCTGCCCGAAGGACTGCTTGGCCGGCACGAACGCCACGCGGGTGGCGGCCTTGGAGGTCTTGGCCGTCACGCGCACGGCCCTGGTGGAGGCAGCAGCCACCTTGCGGGGCGCAACGCCCCGTTTGGCAGTGGCCGTGCTGATCTGCTGTTTTTTGTCCGAGGCTTTCTTGCGCTCGCCTGCGTGCGCGGCCGGGGCAGCCAGGACGGCGCTCACGGCGACAACGCTCAAAATTTGAAAGAAACGGCTCACTGCGGCGCGGTGGCGATGGTGCATCAAAGTGCTCCAAACGGTAATAGGTGTTGAGCAGTGTACAGAATCAAAAAAAGTCGCGCAAGATCAATGCCTTGCGCGACTTTCCGAGAAAGTGAATGAAATTATAAATTGTTCATTCAACCTTGTGCAGCCACCCGGTCAGCTTTACTTTGTAACTTGTTCAGCGCGCTGAGGTATGCCTTGGCCGAAGCCACCACGATGTCCGGATCCGCGCCCACGCCATTGACCACGCGGCCGCTGTTTTGCAGGCGCACCGTGACCTCGCCCTGGCTCTCGGTCGAGCCGCTGATGGCATTGACCGAGTACAGCACCATCTCCGCCCCGCTCTTGACGTGCGATTCAATGGCCTTGAGCGAGGCGTCCACGGGGCCGTTGCCTTCGGATTCGCCGCGCACCTCATGGCCGTCGACCGTGAAGACGATGCGCGCGCGGGGGTGCTCACCCGTTTCGCTCTGCTGAAAAAGGGAGACAAAGCCGTACTGCTCCTTCTCGCTGGTCACGCTCTCGTCGCTGACCAGCGCCAGGATGTCCTCATCGAAGATTTCGCTCTTGCGGTCCGCCAACTCCTTGAAGCGGGTGAACGCCGTATTGACCTCGGTTTCGCTCTCCAGGCTCACGCCCAGTTCCTGCAGGCGCTGCTTGAAGGCATTGCGGCCGCTCAGCTTGCCCAGCACGATCTTGTTGGCGCTCCAGCCCACGTCCTCGGCGCGCATGATCTCGTAGGTGTCGCGCGCCTTGAGCACGCCATCCTGGTGGATGCCCGAGGCATGTGCGAACGCGTTGGCGCCCACCACGGCCTTGTTGGGCTGCACCACGAAACCGGTGGTCTGGCTGACCATGCGGCTGGCGGCCACGATGTGCTGCGTGTCGATGTTGAGGTCGAGGTTGAAATAGTCCCGGCGGGTCTTGACCGCCATCACCACCTCTTCGAGCGAGCAGTTGCCCGCGCGCTCGCCCAGGCCGTTGATCGTGCACTCCACCTGGCGCGCACCGCCGATCTTCACGCCAGCGAGCGAGTTGGCCACCGCCATGCCCAGGTCGTTGTGGCAGTGCACGGACCAGACGGCCTTGTCGCTGTTGGGGATGCGCTCGCGCAGCGTCTTGATGAAGTTGCCATAGAGCTCGGGGATGGCGTAGCCCACGGTGTCGGGCACGTTGATGGTGGTGGCGCCCTCCGCGATCACGGCCTCCAGCACGCGGCACAGGAAATCGGGATCGCTGCGGTAGCCATCCTCGGGGCTGAACTCGATGTCGGCCACCAGGTTGCGGGCGAAACGCACCGACTGCTTGGCCTGCTCCAGCACCTGCTCGGGCGTCATGCGCAGCTTCTTCTCCATGTGCAGCGGGCTCGTGGCGATGAAGGTATGGATGCGCGCGCTGTTGGCGCCCGCCAGGGCCTCCGCCGCGCGCGCGATGTCGCGGTCGTTGGCGCGCGACAGCGAGCAGATGGTCGATTCCCTGATCGCATTGGCGATGGCCTGCACGGCTTCGAAGTCGCCGTTGGAGCTGGCCGCGAAACCGGCTTCGATCACGTCCACCTTCAGGCGCTCGAGCTGGCGCGCGATGCGCAGCTTCTCGTCCTTGGTCATCGAGGCGCCGGGGGATTGCTCGCCATCGCGCAAGGTGGTGTCGAAAATGATCAGTTTGTCAGCCATGTTGTTCTCCTGGTATCGGTGGGTGGGGTTCCCGCAACGTCAAAAATCTGGCGCCCAAAACAAAAGGCCCGCTGCGGGTGCATACGGGCCTGTGTGGAAAAAGTGTGCGCGTGCGCTTACTGTCTCCGCCCGTGGGGAGGTAGCAGTAGGGCCAGTGCAAACGTGTTCATGCGATGCAATGTAGCACAAGTCACGACCCGCCGCCGTGGTCACTTGTGGAGTCCGCGCTCATCGGGTTCATCGGTCGACGTGCTGATCACGCTGCTGTGCTGGCCCTTGGCCTTGCGCCAGGCATAGACGCCGTAGCCGCTCAGCCCATAGCAGACGAACACGCCGAAAAGCACGATGGGGGGATGGATGTTGATGACCGCGATGCCCAGCGCTATCAGCACGATGGCGGCAAAGGGCACGCTCTTCTTCATCTGCACGTCCTTGAAGCTGTAGAACGGCACGTTGGTCACCATGGTGAGTCCCGCATACAGCGTGAAGGCGAACATGACCCAGGTGGTCTGCGTCCAGGTCAGCCACAGGTCTTCTCCCGGATGCACCCCCAGCTCCGTCATGAGCCAGATGAAGCCGGCCACCAGGGCAGCGGCGGCTGGCGAAGGCAGCCCCTGGAAGTAGCGCTTGTCCACCACGCTGGTATTCACATTGAAGCGCGCAAGGCGCAAGGCCGCGCAGGCGCAGTACACGAACGCGGCGATCCAGCCCCACCGGCCCAGGCCCTGGAGCGACCACTCATAGGCGATCAGCGCGGGCGCCGCTCCAAACGAGACCATGTCGGACAGCGAATCCATCTGCTCGCCAAACGCGCTCTGCGTATTGGTCATGCGCGCAACGCGTCCGTCCAGGCTGTCCAGCACCATGGCGCAGAAGACGCCCACCGCCGCCATGTCGAACCGGCCGTTCATGGCCATCACGATCGAATAGAAACCACCGAACAGGGCCGCCAGCGTGAACAGGTTGGGCAGGATGTAGATGCCTTTGCGCCGCTTGCGCACCATCACACCGGGGTTGTCGGTGGATTCATTGCCGTCATGCATCAAATAGACCTCCAGCGCTTGCCTATATTGCGCAAGCTGCTATTAAATTTATAGTTTTCAACCCTGACCCACGGAACAGGCGGCGCGCCGCACGCGCAAAAGGCGAAGGCCGCAGTGTAGCGCCTGCCAACACGGCGTCCCGCCAAAGGAAGCGCCCCAGCCCCCGGCACAGGTGAGCGCGCTCCCAAGTAGCGGGCGGGCTTTGCGCCAGGGGTTGGCCCGGCAACAAAAAAGGCCACTGTGAAGTGGCCTTTTCGTGCTTCGCACAGGAGATCAGTTGCGGGTCTGGTCGACCAGCTTGTTCTTGGCGATCCAGGGCATCATGGCGCGCAGCTTGCCGCCCACCACTTCGATGCTGTGGTCGGCGGTGTTGCGGCGGCGGGCCGTCATGCTCGGGTAGTTCAGGCGGCCTTCCTGGATGAACATCTTGGCGTAGTCGCCGTTCTGGATGCGCTTCAAGGCATTGCGCATGGCGGCGCGCGACTGCTCGTTGATTACTTCGGGGCCGGTCACGTACTCGCCGTACTCGGCGTTGTTCGAGATCGAGTAGTTCATGTTGGCGATGCCGCCTTCGTAGATCAGGTCCACGATGAGCTTGAGTTCGTGCAGGCATTCGAAGTAGGCCATCTCGGGGGCATAGCCGGCTTCGACCAGGGTTTCATAGCCCATCTTGATCAGCTCGACGGCGCCGCCGCACAGCACGGCCTGCTCGCCGAACAGGTCGGTCTCGGTTTCTTCCTTGAAGTTGGTCTCGATGATGCCGGCCTTGCCGCCACCATTGGCCATGGCGTACGACAGGGCCAGGTCGCGGGCCTTGCCGGACTTGTCCTGGTGCACGGCCACCAGGTGGGGCACGCCGCCGCCCTGGGTGTAGGTGTTGCGCACGGTGTGGCCAGGGGCCTTGGGAGCGACCATCCACACGTCCAGGTCGGCACGGGGCACGACCTGGTTGTAGTGCACGTTGAAGCCGTGGGCAAAGGCCAGCGAGGCGCCCTGCTTGATGTTCGGGGCCACGTTGTTGGTGTAGACCTCGGCGATCTGCTCGTCGGGCAGCAGGATCATGACCACGTCGGCGGCCTTGACGGCGTCGTTCACTTCCATCACGTTCAGGCCGGCCTTGCCAACCTTGTCCCACGAGGCACCGCCCTTGCGCAGGCCGACCACCACCTTCACGCCGCTGTCGTTCAGGTTCTGTGCATGGGCGTGGCCCTGCGAGCCGTAGCCGATGATGGCAACGGTCTTGCCCTTGATCAGGCTCAGGTCACAGTCTTTGTCGTAGAAAACTTTCATGGGTTGCTCCGGTTGAAATGCGTTGTTCGGGTTGAAAAATAAAACGGGGTATTGTCCTGGAAAGCGCTCAGGCGCCTTTTCAGACACGCAGGATGCGTTCGCCTCGGCCGATGCCGCTGGCACCGGTGCGCACGGTTTCCAGGATGGCCGTGCGGTCGATGGCCTGCAGGAAGGCATCGTTCTTTCCCTGGTCGCCGGTGAGCTCGATGGTGTAGCTCTTCTCGGTCACGTCGATGATGCGGCCACGGAAGATGTCGGCCATGCGCTTCATCTCCTCGCGCTCCTTGCCCACGGCGCGCACCTTCACCATCATGAGCTCGCGCTCGGTGTAGGCGCCCTCGGTGAGGTCGACCACCTTGACCACCTCGATGAGGCGGTTCAGGTGCTTGGTGATCTGCTCGATCACGTCGTCGGAGCCCGTGGTCTGGATCGTCATGCGCGAGAGCGATGGATCCTCGGTGGGCGCCACGGTGAGCGATTCGATGTTGTAGCCACGGGCGGAGAACAGGCCCACCACGCGCGAGAGCGCGCCGGGTTCGTTTTCCAGCAGAACGGCAATGATGTGTTTCATGATGAAGAGATTCCTCTTTTCGCTGCCCTCCCCCGTGCACGGTAATGCACGGGCTTGGCAGGCAATAGATTCGTCAAAAAGTGATAGCTATCAAATTGATAGCTGCTTGCGCTTGCCAATCAAGCGCTGGAGCCCGATTTTGCTTAAAGGTCTTCCGACCCCAGCAGCATTTCGGTGATGCCCTTGCCGGCCTGCACCATCGGGAACACGTTCTCGGTGGGGTCGGTGCGGAAGTCCATGAACACCGTGCGGTCCTTAAGCTTGCGCGCTTCGCGCAGCGCGGGCTCCACGTCCTTGGGATGCTCGATGAGCATGCCCACATGGCCGTAGGCCTCGGCCAGCTTCACGAAGTTGGGCAGCGCGTCCATGTAGCTGTGGCTGTAGCGGCCGGAGTACTCGATCTCCTGCCACTGGCGCACCATGCCCAGGTAGCGGTTGTTCAGCGAGCAGATCTTGATCGGCGTGTTGTACTGCAGGCAGGTGGACAGCTCCTGGATGTTCATCTGCACCGAGCCTTCGCCCGTGATGCAGAAGACCTCGGAGTCCGGCTTGGCCAGCTTGATGCCCATGGCGTAGGGAATGCCCACGCCCATGGTGCCCAGGCCGCCCGAATTGATCCAGCGGCGCGGCTCGTCGAAACGGTAGTACTGCGCGGCCCACATCTGGTGCTGGCCCACGTCGGACGTGATGTAGGTGTCCGCATCCTTGGTCATGTTCCACAGCGTCTCGACCACATACTGTGGCTTGATGACGTCGCTGCTGCCCATGCTGTACTTGAGGCAATCGCGCTTGCGCCAGCCTTCGATGGTGTCCCACCAGGCGGCCAGAGCACCCGCGTCAGGGCGCGTGCTGCTCTCGCGGATCATGGAGATCAGCTCGGTGAGCACGTCCTTCACGTCGCCGACGATCGGGATGTCCACCTTCACGCGCTTGGAGATGCTCGACGGGTCGATGTCCACGTGGATGATCTTGCGGTCGTTCTGCGCGAAATGCTTGGGGTTGCCGATCACGCGGTCGTCGAAGCGCGCGCCCACGGCCAGCAGCACGTCGCAGTTCTGCATCGCGTTGTTGGCCTCGATGGTGCCGTGCATGCCCAGCATGCCCAGGAACTTGCGGTCCGACGCGGGATAGGCGCCCAGGCCCATCAGCGTGTTGGTGACCGGATAGCCCAGCATGTCCACCAGCGTGCGCAGCTCATTGGTGGCATTGCCCAGCAGCACGCCGCCGCCGGTGTAGATGTAGGGGCGCTTGGCAGCCAGCAGCAACTGCAGCGCCTTGCGGATCTGGCCGCCGTGGCCCTTGCGCACGGGGTTGTACGAGCGCATTTCCACCGACTGCGGGTAGCCGCTGTAGGGCACCTTCTTGAACGAAACGTCCTTGGGCACGTCCACCACCACGGGGCCGGGGCGGCCGGTGCGGGCGATGTGGAAGGCCTTCTTCATCGTCATGGCCAGATCGCGCGGGTCCTTGACGAGGAAGTTGTGCTTGACGATGGGGCGGGTGATACCGACCGTGTCGCACTCCTGGAAGGCGTCCAGCCCGATGGCGGGCGTGGGCACCTGGCCGGAGATGATCACCATGGGGATCGAATCCATGTACGCCGTGGCGATGCCGGTGACCGCATTGGTCAGGCCGGGGCCCGAAGTGACCAGGGCCACGCCGACTTCGCCGGTGGCGCGCGCATAGCCGTCGGCGGCGTGCACGGCGGCCTGTTCGTGGCGCACCAGCACGTGCTGGATGGTGTCTTGCTTGTAGAGCGCGTCGTAGATATAGAGGACGGCGCCGCCAGGATAGCCCCAGATGTACTGGACGTTCTCGGCCTGGAGCGACTTGATGAGGATCTCGGAACCCATGAGGTCCTGCGAGCCGGAATTGGGAGAAGCATTGCCCTGCGTGGCAGCGGCAGCTGAAGTGAGTTCAGCCTTGGAGATTTCCATGATCGATCAACCTTTGTGAATTTCTCTGACGAAAAACCTTGGGTGCCCCTCGCACGCGCTCTTGTGAAGCCAGCTTGGAACTTGAGGCCAAGGACATGGGCGGGATGATTGCCGCGCCGGACCGTGACCCGTTTGCCTTTTGAATTGCAGCAGCGATTATCGCACTGCAACACATGTAAAACCGCAGGCAGCCTAAAAAAACCCCGGCGGATGCGATAATCAAAGGCTCCACGTGCCGGATAGCCACATTTTTGCGCTCTCACCGGCACCGATCCCCTCCCGGGCTGACCCGTCTTGGCAACCGAACAAGAACTCTCCGACTTCCTCAAAAGTGTAGAAAAGCGCGCTTTCAAGCGTTCGGTCTACCACGTTCGCAATGAGGAAGCGGCGCTCGACATCGTGCAGGACAGCATGCTCAAGCTGGCGGAGCACTACGGCGACAAGCCGGCGGCGGAGCTGCCCATGCTGTACCAGCGGATCCTGTCCAACTGCACCCTGGACTGGTTCCGGCGCCAGAAGACCCGCAATGCACTGTTTTCGAGCATGAGCGACTTCGAGGGCCCCGGCGAAGATGGCATGGATTTTGATCTGCTGGAGGCGTATTCAGGACCGGATGGTGGAGAACGGGCGGAGAGCGCCGAGGATCTGACCCGCCGGGCGCAGATCTTCCGCGGTATCGAGGCTGAAATCGCCGAGCTTCCGCCACGTCAACGGGAAGCGTTCCTCATGCGTTACTGGGAAGAAATGGATGTTGCAGAAACGGCGGCCGCCATGGGCTGCTCCGAAGGCAGTGTCAAGACGCACTGTTTTCGTGCCATACAAACCCTCAGCAAGGCACTGAAGGCCAAAGGAATCGAGCCATGAACACTGTACAGACCCCATCGACACAGGCAGAAGCTGCGGCAGAGCGCTTTGCGCTGCGCGTCGCGTCGCGGTTGTCCAGCGGCACCGCCGAATTGCCTTATGACATTTCCGAGCGGCTGCGCGCCTCGCGCGTGCAGGCGCTGGCCAAGCGCAAGAAAGACATCGTGCCGGTGCGCCTGGCGGCCCCTGCGGCCGTCATCCACGGCGCGGGCGGCAGCGCCACGCTGGGCCGCGGCGGCAGTGAAGGCGGTGGCTGGTGGAGTGCGCTGGTTTCCGCCGTTCCCCTGATGGCCCTGGTGGTGGGCCTGGTCGTGATCAACATTGCCCAGGACGAAAGCAGTGCCAATGACGTGGCCGAGGTGGATGCCGCGCTGCTGACCGATGATCTGCCACCCGCAGCCTACGCAGACCCGGGCTTCGTACAATTTCTCAAGACCTCCGCGCAGCCGAACTGAGCTGCCCGACACCGTACTGCATGCACCCAAGCCCTTCTGACGCTTCCCCCGCCCTGCCAGCCTTCGTGCTGGCTTTGGCGCTCTTGGGTGTGCTCGCGGCGGTGGGTGGCCAGGTGCTGGTGCAGATGCGCATGGCACCCGGCACCCTGCTGCCCGCCGGCGCGGAAGCGGCCGTGGCCAGCCCCAACAACGCGCGCTCGCCCACGCGCCATGGCACCTCGATGGTGCCGCAGGTCGAGACCGGTCCGGGCTGGGAGACCTTGACCACGCCCCAGAAGCTGGCGCTGTACCCGCTCGCGGAGCGTTGGGCGCTGATCAGCGAGGCGCAAAAACGCCGCTGGCTCGCGCTGGCGGCCAATTTCTCCGCGCTCCCCGAGGAAGAACAGGCCAAGTTCCACGACCGCATGGCGGACTGGGCCAGCCTGAGTGCCCAGCAGCGCAACCAGGCCCGGTTGAACTACGCGGTCACCAATCGCCTCGCCCCCGACGACAAGCGCGCCCAGTGGGAGGCCTACCTGGCCCTGTCCGAGGAAGAAAAACGCGCCCTGGCGGCCCGTGCGGCGCCCAAGCCCAAGGGCGCCGCCACGGCGCTGCGGCCCGTGTCGCCCAAGAAACTGGCCCAGGTGCCAGCGGCCACGCAGGCCAACCCCAGCCGTCCGAATGCGCCCAAGATCCCCCCCGTGCTGGACCACAGCCTCCCGCGCGTGGCAGCGCCGGTGACGCCCGCGGCGCCACCCGCATCGGGCGTGCCCACGCAGAATCCGGCCTCCACGGTGGTGGAGACCGCGCCCATCTCGGTGCCCGTGGCGGTTCCGGCGGCGCTGGCACCGCTGGGCGCAGGCTCCGCGGAAGCACCCGCCGCCCCGGCTCCCATCGTCACACCCGACAATTCCGGCCTGTATCCTCAGTAGACCGCCGGCCGGCCTTTCCCGCCTTGCTCCTGCCTCGCTTTCGCCCCCTGGAATGACCGCCTCCCCTCCCGCCCGCACGCCGCCGGCCGCCCCCTCCTCCCCTGCGCCTTCAGCCGCCGGCATCGGCGCGACGACGCCCAACCTGTGGCGCCGCATGGCGTGCTGGCTGTACGAGGGCATGCTGATGTTCGGGGTGGTCTTCATCGCAGGCTACCTGTTCGGCACCCTGAGCCAGACCCGCCACGCGCTGGACAACCGGCATGCCCTGCAGGCCTTCCTGTTCGTGGTGTTTGGCATCTATTTCACCTGGTTCTGGGCCAAGGGCCAGACCCTGGCCCAGAAGACCTGGCTCATCCGCGTGGTGGACACCGCAGGGCGCCCCATCACCCAGGCGCGCGCCCTGCTGCGCTACCTGCTCAGCTGGGTCTGGTTCCTGCCGCCGCTGGCCGCCTACCTGTTCGGCGTGCCCGCCCTCGAGGTGCTGGTGCTGCTGTTCGGCTGGGTCGCCATCTGGGCCATCCTGAGCCGGTTTCATCCCCAGCGGCAGTTCTGGCATGACGCGCTGGCCGGCACCCGCCTGGTGCACTTCGAGCTGCCAAAAAAGTAGCCCCCCGCCACCCCTTCGCCGTGCCAGCTGTCACGCGGGTGCGAGACAATGCCCGGACCATGTCCCTATCTCCGCCGCAGCCCGTCGCGCCCGCCAACCCCCAGAAAGCCCGCTCGGGCCTGAACCGCATCTGGCACGCCGCCGGCTATTCGCTGGAAGGCCTGCGCGCGGGCTGGAACGAAAAGGCGTTCCGCCAGGAGGCCATTGCCGCCATGGTGCTGCTGCCCCTGTCGCTGTGGCTGGGGCGCAGCTGGGTGGAGGTGGCGCTGCTGGCAGGCTCCGTGGTGATCGTGATGATCGTGGAGCTGCTCAACACCGGCATCGAGACCGCCATCGACCGCATCGGCCCCGAATGGCACGACCTTTCAAAACGCGCCAAGGACATGGGCAGCGCCGCCGTGCTGCTGGCGCTGCTGCTGTGCATGGGCATCTGGGGCGCGGCTGTTTTTCAGAGGATCTTCCATGGTTGAACCGGCATTTTCAGTGTGTGTGTACTGCGGCTCGCGCCCTGGCGAGAACCCGGCCTTCGCCCAGGCCGCCAAGGCCGTGGGCCAGTGGATCGGCCAACGTGGCGGGCAGCTGGTGTATGGCGGTGGGCGCAGCGGGCTGATGGGCACGGTGGCCGAGGCCACCCGCGTGGCGGGCGGGCGCGTGGTGGGCGTGATTCCGCAGGCGCTGGTGGACAAGGAGCTGGCCAACCGCCTGTGCGACGAGCTTCACATCGTGCAGACCATGCACGAGCGCAAGGCGATGATGGCCGAGCGCAGCGACGCCTTCCTGGCCCTGCCCGGCGGCATCGGCACCTTCGAAGAGCTGTTCGAGGTGTGGACCTGGCGCCAGCTGGGCTACCACGACAAGCCGCTGGGCCTGCTCAATGTCGCGGGCTACTACGACGCGCTGATGGGCTTCCTGGACCACAGCGTGGCCAGCGGCTTCATGGGCGAATGGCAGATGGGACTGCTGCATGCGTCCGCCGACGCCGATGCGCTGCTGCGCACGCTGGTGCAGTCCGCCGGCCCCGGTCAGGCGCCGGTGCCGCTGCGTGCCGTGATCTGACGGCCGGGCCGCGCGGGTACGGGGTCACCCCCGCATCGCGCTGCCGGCACCCACACAACAAAACAAAAGCGAAAGGGGCGGTTTTCCGCCCCTTTCGCTTTGTGCCTTGTCCTTGTGTGTGTCTTGCGTGCCTTTTCCTTGCGGGAGCCCGTGCGGCCCCGGCCAGGCGGGCGCAACCCCTCAGACCGCGGCGTCGTCCAGGTCGCCGGTGCGGATGCGCACCACGCGCTCCACCGAGGTGACGAAGATCTTGCCGTCGCCGATCTTGCCCGTGCGCGCGACGCTCACGATGGCATCCACGCAGCGGTCCACGTCTTCGCTCTTCACGACGACCTCGACCTTCACCTTGGGCAGGAAGTCCACCACGTATTCAGCGCCCCGGTACAGCTCGGTGTGGCCCTTCTGGCGGCCAAAGCCCTTCACCTCGGTCACGGTGAGGCCGGTCACGCCACATTCAGCCAGGGCTTCGCGGACTTCTTCGAGCTTGAAGGGCTTGATGACGGCGGTGATCATTTTCATGGCGGGTCTCCTGGAGGATGTAAAAAATGGGGGCTGAAAGCGCAGCGCCGAAGCGTCACGCCCTGAATTTGCTGGTGATAGGGTAACGCCAGTCCTTGCCGAAGCTGCGGCGCGTGACGCGAATCCCTACGGGAGCCTGGCGGCGCTTGTACTCGTTGAGCTTGATGAGGCGCGTCACACGCTCCACATCGGCGCGCGCAAAACCGCTGGCGATGATGGACTCGATGGGCTCATCGTTCTCCATGTAGCGCGCCACGATGGCGTCCAGCACTTCGTAGGGCGGCAGGCTGTCCTGGTCTTTCTGGTCGGGGCGCAGCTCGGCGCTGGGCGGGCGGGTGATGATGCGCTCGGGAATGGGACTGGCGCCCGTGCCGTACGGATCGTTGGCGTTGCGCCAGCGCGCCAGGTCGAACACCCGTGTCTTGGCCACGTCCTTGATCACCGCGAAGCCACCCGCCATGTCGCCATACAGCGTGCAGTAGCCCGTGGACATCTCGCTCTTGTTGCCCGTGGTGAGCACGATGGCGCCGAACTTGTTGGACAGCGCCATGAGCAGCGTGCCCCGGATGCGCGCCTGCAGATTTTCCTCGGTGGTGTCCTCGGCCAGACCCGCGAAGTCGCTCGCCAGCGCGGCCTTGAAGGCCTCGAACTGCGGCTTGATGGAGATCTCGTCGTAGCGCACGCCCAGGCGGGCAGCCATGTCGCGCGCATCGATCCAGCTGATGTCGGCCGTGTAGGGCGACGGCATCATCACCGTGCGCACCTTGTCGGCGCCCAGCGCGTCCACGGCAATGGCCAGCACCAGGGCCGAGTCGATGCCGCCCGAGAGCCCCAGCAGCGCGCCCGGAAATCCGTTCTTGCCCACATAGTCCCGCACCCCCAGCACCAGGGCGTCCCACAGGTCCGCCTCCAGGCTTTTCTCCGGCGCGATGTCTGCTTCAAATTTGATAGCCTCCTGCGCTTGCTGGACTTGCGCAAAGACCAGTTTTTCTTCAAACCCAGGACCACGCCCAGCCACAGAGCCGTCGGCGTTGAGCGCGAAAGATCGGCCCTCGAACACCACCTCGTCCTGCCCGCCCACCAGGTGGGCGTACACCAGCGGCAGGCCGGTCTCGGCCACGCGTTCGCGCATGGTCTGCTCGCGTTCGGCGCTCTTTCCCAAGTGGAAGGGCGATGCATTGATGACCGCCAGCAGCTGCGCGCCCGCGGCCGCCGCATCGTGCGCCGGCGCGGCGAACCAGGCGTCCTCGCAGACCAGCAGGCCCACCCGCACGCCCTCCACCTCGAACACGCAGGGCGCGCTGCCAGCCACGAAGTAGCGGCGCTCGTCGAACACCTGGTAGTTGGGCAGCTCGCGCTTGGCGTAGGTCTGCTCGATGCGGCCCTCGCGCAGCACGCTGGCGGCATTGAGGCAGGCGCTGAACGCAGGCGCATCGGGCGACACCGCCTGCGGATGGCCCAGCACGATGGCCAGGCCTTTCAACCCTGCCGTCTCGCGGGCCACGGTTTTCACGGCATCATCGCAGGCCGCGATGAAGGCGGGGCGCAGGAACAGGTCTTCGGCGGCATAGCCACAGATGGCGAGTTCGGGCGTGAGCAGCAGCCGGGCACCCCGGGCATGGGCTTCGCGGGCCGCGGCAATGATCTTCTGCGCGTTCTGGGGCATGTCGCCCACGACAAAGTTGAGCTGCGCAGTGCAAATGGAGAGCGTCATGGAACTGGAATCGGCCCCTGCGGCCAGGTTGAATACCGCCACTGCGGACCCGCGGCACCGGGGGTGGAGCGGGGGATCGCATGGCTGAAGCCGCCATTATCGCCCGCGTACTCGCATCCCCGCTCGACGTCGGGGCCGACGCCTGGAACGCCCTGCTCGCCCGGCAGAGCCACCCCACGCCCTTCATGCGGCACGAATACCTGGCCGCCCTGCACGAAAGCGGCAGCGCCACGCCACGCACCGGCTGGGCCCCCCGGTTCATGACCCTGTGGGAGGACGGCACGCTGATCGCGGCCTGCCCCCTGTACCTCAAGAGCCATTCGTACGGAGAGTATGTGTTCGACTGGGCGTGGGCCAGCGCGTATGAGCAGCACGGCGTGCCGTACTACCCCAAGGCCGTCGTGGCCGTGCCTTTCACGCCGGTGCCCGGTACGCGCCTGATGGCGCGCGACGAGGCCACGCGCGCGCTGCTGGTGCAGGCCGTGTGCCAGTGGTGCGGGGAGGAAAACGTCTCTTCCGTGCATGTGCTGTTTGCCAGCGACGACGACGCGCGGACCTGCGCGGGGCGCGACCTGATGCTGCGGCACACCGTGCAATTCCACTGGAAGAACCAGGCTCCCGCGCCCGGCGGCGGGGACGGCTACCGCAGCTTCGACGAATTCCTCGCCAGCCTGTCCCAGGAAAAACGCAAGAAGATCCGCCAGGAACGCCGCCGCGTGGCCGATGCGGGCGTTACGTTCCGGTGGGCGCGCGGCACGGACATCCCGCAGGCGGACTGGGATTTCTTCTACCGCTGCTACGAGCGCACCTACCTCGAGCACGGCAACCCGCCCTACCTCACGCGCGACTTCTTCGCGCGCATGGCCGCGCAGCTGCCCGGCGCCTGGCTGCTTTTCATCGCCGAACGCAACGGGCGGCCCATTGCCAGCAGTCTGATAGCTGTCGGCGCGGATTCATCAAGCGCCAGCGGCCCAAACGCCCATGAACCCGTGGCGTATGGCCGCTACTGGGGGGCGCTGGAGCGCGTGGACTGCCTGCATTTCGAGGCCTGCTACTACCAGCCCCTGCAGTGGTGCATCGAACACGGCGCGCGGCGCTTTGAAGGCGGTGCCCAGGGTGAACACAAGATGGCCCGCGCGCTGCTGCCGGTGCAGGCCACCAGTGCCCACTGGCTGGCGCACCCGGCCTTCGCCGAAGCGGTGGAGCGGTTCCTGGCGCGCGAAAGCGAAGGCGTCCAGCACTACCTGGACGAACTGCAGGAGCGCAGCCCGTTCAGGCAGGCGCCGCCGGGGGCTGAGGCCAGGGCCGCCTTGGCTCCGCACGGCGCCGGCACGGGCTGAGGGGCCACAGCCCCGTCTCCTTCCGGCCCCTCCCCCTTCCAGCCCGGGCGCCTGTCAGAAGCTCTCCCAGTCATCCTCCGCGCCCGCCGCCACGGGCTGCGGTGCGGGGGCCTTCGGCCTGGCCGCCGCGATGGAAGGTGGCCGCGCGGCGGGGGCCGCCTTGCCGCCGGCCGGGCGCATCGCGGCACCCGCCGCCCGCAGGGCGGGCCGGGGCGGCGCCGCGACGGCGGCGGCAGCAGCGGCGGCCGTGGGCCGGGACTGGTCGGACGAGAGCTTGAACACCGCCACCGCGCCCACCAGCGCCTGGGCCTGCTGGCTCAGGCTGCTGGCGGCCGCGGCCATTTCCTCCACCAGGGCCGCGTTCTGCTGCGTCACCTGGTCCATCTGCGTGATCGCCTCGCCCACCTGCGACACGCCCTGGCTCTGCTCGCTGCTGGCCGCGCTGATCTCGCCCATGATGTCCGTCACGCGGCGGATGGAGGACACCACCTCGGTCATGGTGACACCGGCCTTGTCCACGAGCACCGAGCCCTGCTCCACGCGCTCCACGCTGGCGGTGATCAGGGCCTTGATCTCCTTGGCCGCCTCGGCGCTGCGCCCGGCCAGGCTGCGCACCTCGCCCGCCACCACGGCGAAGCCACGCCCCTGCTCGCCCGCGCGCGCCGCCTCCACCGCCGCGTTGAGCGCCAGGATGTTGGTCTGGAACGCGATGCCGTCGATCACGCTGATGATGTCGGCGATCTTCTTGCTGCTGTCGTTGATGCCCTTCATGGTCTCGACCACCTCCGACACCACATCGCCGCCCTGCCCCGCCACGGTGGATGCGCTCATCGCCAGCTGGTTGGCCTGGCGCGCGTTGTCCGCGTTCTGCTTGACGGTGGAGCTGAGCTCCTCCATCGACGCCGCCGTCTCCTGCAGCGCGCTGGCCTGCTGTTCGGTGCGGCTGGACAGGTCGTTGTTGCCCGACGCAATCTCGGCACTGGCAGACGCCACACCCTGCGCATTCCCGCGTACCCCCGATACCACATGGGCCAGGTTGTCGCGCATGGTGGTCAGGCCGCCCAGCAGCAGGGAGATCTCGTCCCTGCCCCGCGCATCGATCGGCACCGTCAGGTCGCCCCGCGCCACCGAATCGGTGATCTGCACCGCATTGCCCAGGGCGCGCGATATCTGCCGGATCATGGCGCCGCCCATCAGCACCGCCAGCACGATGCCCAGCACGACGGCCGTGAGCGCGACGGCGCGAATCGCCTGAAAGCTCGATTCGGCCCGGTCGTACTCGGCCTTGGCCCGGTCCAGCTGCACCTGCATGAGCAGGCCCAGCACATCCTGCAGCGGGTCGATGGCGGGGTACATCTCCTTGGCGGCGAACGCCGTCAGCGCCGCCGTGTCGCCCGAGCGGAAATGGCCGGTCAGCGTGTCGGCGGCCGCGTCGGCCTTGGCCTGCAGGGGCTTGAAGCGCTCGACCAGCTGGGCTTCCTCGGGCACGAGGTGCGTGGCCAGGTAGGCCTTCCAGTTGGTGTCGATCGCCTTGCGCGCATCGGCCACCGACTGCTGGCCCTGGGCAGGCGTCATGGCCCCGTCGCGCACCTTGTGCGCGGTATCGACCACGTTGACCGCATACATGTCCGCGACCACCTTGATCTGCTTGAGCGGCACCACCCGGTCGTCATACACCGACTTGAGCCCCGCGTTGGACTGCCCCATGCCGAACAGGCCCGCCGCGCCCACCAGCAAAACGAGCAGGCACAGCGCCGCCAGCAAGCCGGCGAGGCGCGTGGATATCTTGAACTGGCTCATGGCAGCGCTCCTGAAGTGGGGAAAGAGAAAGGGGCCGGGAACTGGACGGCAGCCCGGGGCGCCCGCTGAGGCGAAGACGCCATGGCGCGCGCGGGCGAAGGAGAGCGGGATTGCGGGCGATGCGGGGCCCGTGCAGGCAGGCACCGCGCCACGGGCGGGCAGTGCGGGAATCAGCAGAGTCGGAGCCGCGAACCATGAGAGAACTCCCGGCGGAAGACCAACACGTCCCAAGGGCGGGCCCGCCGCCCTGGAACCGGTGCACGCGCACGGTCCGGGCCGGGGCCCCTGGCACCCAGCATAGCGCGTTCTGTTACGTTTGCGAACGCCGTGAGGGCGATAAACCACAGGCCCCCGCCGGGAGGCCTTGCGGGCCTACCTGGCGACCTGGGCGATCAGCCCGGTCTCCTCGCTGCTGAGCAGCGCCTCGATGTCCATCACGATCAGCGTGCGCTCGCCCAGGCTGGCAATCCCGGTGATGAAGGCCGGGTCCACATGGCCCTGGCGCTCGAACTGTGGGGCGGGCTTGATGAGGTCGGCGGTCAGCGAGGCCACGTCGGCCACGGCGTCCACGACCACGCCCACCACTGCCGTGCCGATGTCCAGGATGATGACCACCGTGAACTCGGTGTAGCTTGCCTCGGGGCACTGCAGCTTCAGGCGCAGGTCCAGGATGGGGACGATGCGCCCGCGCAGGTCGATCACTCCCTTGATGAAAACCGGGGAATGCGCCAGGCGCGTCGGCTGCTCGTAGGAGCGGATTTCCTGCACCCGCAGGATGTCGATGCCGTACTCCTCCGCCCCCAGCCGGAAGGTCAGGTACTCGCCCGCAGGCGCGGCGGCTGTCGACGCTGCTGCGTGACGGGACGAGGAGGCAGGGGCTGCGATCATGGCGCGGGCTTTCGGAAAGCAAGGGATGGAGGGGGCCGAGGAACGTCTGGACGGTCTCCCGCAGGCGGGGCGGGCCGCGCGGATGCGTGCGGGCGCGGGCACAGCAGCATAGCAGCCGGCGATGGCCAGGACCTGCCTCGCGGCGCGGGGCCCGCCGTCCCCGGGACGCCAGCGCAGGCATCGCGGCCTGGAATTGGAGAGCTAGCTCCATTCGGGCGCCCTGCCCGCCCTCGAAAAAATGCTACCGTCGCCCACGGTGCGCCGTGCGGCCCTTCCCTTCTTTTCCTGGAAGGCCCTGCACGGCACACCCGCAAGCCACACGACATGGCGCCCCGCTTTGTTTGAAATGATGAACCGATGCCCTTCTTCAGCAAGAAAGAAACCGATCCCGCCGACATCCCGCCGCCAGGCCTGCCGCTGCTGGCCCTGGAACTGCGGGCCCCTTGGGAGTTTGGCGCGGTGCTGCCCGCCTGGCCCGTGCTGCAGCGTGCCCCGCTGGGCGATGGCCACACGGTGATCGTGTTCCCCGGCCTCACGGCGGGGGATGCCACCACGGTTCCGCTGCGCCGCTACCTGGAGTCGCGCAACTACGAAACCCAGGGCTGGGGCCAGGGGTTGAACCTGGGCCCCAGGGACGGCGTGCTGGAAGCCGCCAAGCGCCAGCTGCAGGAGGCCAGCGAGGCCAGCGGCGGCAAGGTGAGCCTGGTGGGCTGGAGCCTGGGCGGCATCTATGCGCGAGAGCTGGCCAAGGAAATGCCCGGCCTGGTGCGCTGCGTGGTGACGCTGGGCACGCCTTTCGCCGGCCCGCACACCTCCACGAACGCGTGGCGCATCTACCAGTTCGCCAGCGGCCGCAGCATCGAGCGCGAAACCGAGAGCTACAACCTGCCCGAGGCCCCGCCCG
Organism: Acidovorax sp. GW821-FHT10E04; assembly: GCF_059415185.1. NCBI lineage: Bacteria > Pseudomonadati > Pseudomonadota > Betaproteobacteria > Burkholderiales > Comamonadaceae > Acidovorax > Acidovorax sp. GW821-FHT10E04. Next base: position 192,258 of record NZ_JBWKMT010000001.1, on the reverse strand, counting down.
TGCCCACCACCAGCATCTACTCGCGCACCGACGGCGTGGTGGCCTGGCGCGGCAGCATCCAGTCGCCAGCCGCGCACAACCCCCACACCGAGAACATCGAGGTGGTCGCCAGCCACTTCGGCATCGGCCTGAACCCCAGCGCCTGGTGGGCCGTGGCCGACCGGCTGGCACAGCCCCACGGGCCGGACGCCATGTGGCAGCCCTTCGAGCGGCCGGGCCTGCCGGGGCTTCAGTTGATCTACCCCGACCCGGAGCGCTGAGCCGCCCGCGCAAGAAAAAAAGCACGCCCGAGGACTCCTCCTCCCGCGTGCTTTGTTTTTGATAGCTGCCAGCGCTCGGGTATCAAGCGCTAGCAGCCTATTTGGCTTGCATTCTTCGCAGGCTCCCGCTCAAAAGCTCTCCCAATCGTCATCGCTGCCCGCCGGTGCGGCGGCGGGCTTGGGGGCGGGCGGTGCCGCGGGCCGGGGGGCTGGCAGGTGGGCGGCAGGGGCCGTGCTGTTGCGATGGCCATCCCGTGCCGCCGCCGTGCCGCCGCGCGGGGCCAGCGCGGGCGGCGGGGGTGCCGCCGCCACCCGCCGGGCCGCGGGCATGGCCGCGGCGGGGGGCCGCACCGGCGCCGCCGTTCCGGGCTGCGCCCCGGCCTCCAGCTTGAACACCGCCACCGCATTCACCAGGTCTCCGGCCTGCGCATTGAGCGCGCTGGCGGCGGCCGCCATCTCTTCCACCAGGGCCGCGTTCTGCTGCGTGGCCTGGTCCATCTGCGTGACCGCCTCGCCCACCTGCGACACGCCCTGGCTCTGCTCGCTGCTGGCCGCGCTGATCTCGCCCATGATGTCCGTCACGCGGCGAATGGCCCCGACCACCTCGGTCATCGTGGCGCCCGCCTTGTCCACCAGCGCGGTGCCCTGTTCCACGCGCTCCACGCTGGTGCCGATCAGGGCCTTGATTTCCTTGGCGGCCTGCGCCGAGCGCCCGGCCAGGCTGCGCACCTCGCCCGCCACCACGGCGAAGCCCCGGCCCTGCTCGCCCGCGCGTGCCGCCTCCACCGCCGCGTTGAGCGCCAGGATGTTGGTCTGGAACGCAATGCCGTCGATCACGCTGATGATGTCGGCGATCTTGCGGCTGCTGTCGTTGATGCCCTTCATGGTGTCCACCACCTCGGCCACCACGTCGCCGCCCTGCTGGGCGACGGTGGAGGCGCTCATCGCCAGCTGGTTGGCCTGGCGCGCGTTGTCCGCGTTCTGGCGCACCGTGGAGCCCAGCTCTTCCATCGAGGCGGCCGTCTGCTGCAGCGCCGAGGCCTGCTGCTCGGTGCGGGCCGACAGGTCGTTGTTGCCCGAGGCGATCTGCGAGCTGGCCGAGGCCACGCCTTCGGCGTTGCCGCGCACGCCCGAGACCACGCGCGCCAGGCTGTGGCGCATCTCGCCCAGGGCGGTGAGCAACTGGCCCATTTCATCCTTGCCGCCGGGCGGCACCTCGGAGGTGAGGTCGCCCCCGGCGATCGCACGGGCGGCCTGCACGGCATGGCGCGCAGGGCCCGTCACGGCGCGGGTGATGCCGATGCCCAGCACCGCCGCCAGCGCCACGCACACCGCCAGCGTGCCCAGCACCCAGATACGCGCCAGCGAGAAGACCTGGTAGGCATCCTCCTTGGCCTGCTGCGCGGCCTCGGTGTTGATCTTCTGCAGCTCGCCCAGTGTCTCGGCGGTGGCCACGAACGCGGCCTCGGACTCGCCCGCATAGAGCATGCCCAGCGCGTCGCTCGTGAGCTCCAGGGTTTCGGTGGTGCTGAAGTCCACGTTCCGGGCGATGTCCATCAGCTTGGCCTGCAGCTCCACATAGGCGGCCTTGCGCTTCTTGTAGGCGCCGTAGACCTCGCGCTCCCTGGGGATGTCGATCAGGGCTTCGTACGTGGTTTCGACGCGGTCCAGGTCCTTGTGGCGCGCGGCCACCTGTTCGGAGAACGCCTTGACCTCGGCCGCGTTGCGCGCGGTGACCACCCCCGCCTCCGAGCGGCGCATGCGGTTGAGCAGCACCCGCAGTTCGCCGGTCTGGGACACGCTGGGCAGCAGGTTGGTGGCGATCTCGTCGGCATTGGCATGGATGCGCGACATCTGCACCAGCGCGATGGCGCCCAGCAAGGCCGTGAACAGCACCAGCGACAGGAATCCCACGCCCAGTTTGACGCCGATGCGCAGATCGGAAATTTTCATGAATCACCCTTCCGGAGGGCGCCGCCACGGCCGCCCCCATTTGTAACAAAATGCTGAGCCAGTCTATCAGTCCGGCGCGGCATCTTCTCTCAGGTGTTTCACGGTTTCGGCGTCCACGCCAGGCGCGGCCTGCGGCCGCAGCGGCCTCCAGACGCTTCCGATTCGATAGCTGCCCGCGCCTTGCCGGCGGGCACCGGGCGGCCGCCGGGCGCCTCAACCGGGCGCCGCGCGCCGCTCCCAGGCGCTACTGCGGCAGCACCTCGAACACGATGAACTGGCTGGCCTGGGTGTCGGCCGTGAAGTTGTTGTCGGCCGCCAGCACGAGCGTGCGGTGGCCGTTGGGCAGCGTGTGGCCCCAGGTGATGGCCTCGATGTTGTCCAGCTTCACGCCCTGGTAGGCCAGCGGCATCTCCAGCAGCACCCGCCGCGTCATGGGCGCATAGGTGGCGCCCGCCAGGCGCGGGGTCCCGATCACATCGGTGGTGGCGCCGGTGATCTCGGTCCACACCAGGCGGATGGTGTTGCCCACGCCCGAGGCAAAGGCACGCTCCACCGCGATGAACTGGCCGTTGCCCACGGCCAGCAGGTCCGACAGGCCGTTGTCGGGCCCGAACGGCGCGCCCGGCGCCGCGTCCACCGGAATCGGGGGCAAGGCGTACGCGTACTGGCCCCGGGGCCGGCCGGTGCCTGGGTCGAAGGCCGTCACGCGCACCACGCTGCCGGCCTGCAGCGTGGTGAGGGGCCCGTCCTGGACCAGCGCGTCCTCGTTGGCCGCGTACACCGTGCCGTCGGGCGCCACCGCCAGCGCCTCGAAGACCTTGTTGCTGCGCGCGCCTTCCGTGGCGTTGTCCACGTAGCGGTACATGGCGGGCATCGCCAGTTCGCGCACGAAGGCTCCCTGGACCGTCATCTGCCGCACGAACGGCTGGAAGCGGCTGGCGGCGGTGGGGCTCCAGTTGCCTTCCGAGGCCCAGTACAGGCTGCCGTCCGGTGCGGTGCGGATGGCTTCGGGGTCCACCGTGCGGGCCGTGGCGGGGAACGGCGTGCCGTCCTCGCGCAGCATGTTCGCCTGGCGGTTGATCTTGACCGTGACGTTGCCGCTGGCACCGTAGTCGATGCCCAGGTTGTAAAAGCGCGGCGTGCCCCGCTCGCCGCCTCGGTCGTCCGAGATCGCCCAGTAGCTGCCGTCCGCCGCCCGGTCCAGACCCGAGATGCCGCCGAACTCGACCCCTTCGAACACCGTGCCCGTGGGCAGTGACGCACTGCCCAGCAGCCGCAGGGAGGCAATGGGCTGTGCGCGGCCATCGTCACCGTTGCCGCCGCAGCCCGCCAATGCAGCCGCCATCGCCACGGCGGTTGCCACGCCCACGGCCATGCGCCGCCATGAATGCACCAGTGCCATCGCCGCCGCTCCCGCCCTGCCGGGCCGTTGATTGAATGGAATGAATGAACCAGGAAAGCGCCAGAGCCTAGGGCGGCCGTGTTGCGGGACCATGACAGACGGGACCGGGGGCGGCAGACCGGCACCGCGCAGGCGTGCCGCCCCCCGGCCATGAAAAAAGCGCACAGGCCAGGAATCTGTGCGCTTTCACCAATTGCTTCCATTTTGATAGCTGCCAGCGCTTTACCATCAATCGCTGGCGGCCTCCACGGCCTCCAATCCGGCACGAACGGCCGGTGCGGAGGCCGGGTGCGGGAATCAGGCGTTGCCGGACTTCTTGTAGGCCTCGATGCCGTCCGTGATTTCCTTCTTGGCGGCGTCCAGGCCTTCCCAGCCCAGCACCTTGACCCACTTGCCCTTTTCCAGGTCCTTGTAGTGCTCGAAGAAGTGGGCGATGGCGTTGCGGCGCATGGCGTTCACGTCGTCGATGGTCTTCCAGTGGTCATACATGGGCAGCACCTTGGAGGTGGGCACGGCGATGACCTTGCCGTCCACGCCGGCCTCGTCTTCCATCATCAGGATGCCCAGCGGGCGGCAGGGCACGACAACACCGGGGAACAGGGGGTAAGGCGTGATCACCAGCACATCCACCGGGTCGCCGTCGCCCGACAGCGTCTGCGGCACGTAGCCGTAGTTCGTGGGGTAGTGCATGGCCGTGGTCATGAAACGGTCCACGAAAATGGCGCCCGATTCCTTGTCCACTTCGTACTTGATCGGGTCGGCGTTCATCGGGATTTCGATGACGACATTGAAGGCGTCGGGGACGTTCTTGCCTGGGGGGACGTTGTTGAGGGACATGTCTTTGGATAGTGGTTTGAAAACGATAACCCGCGAGGCATCCGGCGCTGACGCAGCGCAATGAAGCGTCGGGATTAACCCTGATTTTAGGCGCACGCCCCTTTCTGCCCGCTTGCAAACCGGCGTTTGCCTGTAAATTGGGCCCGTTGGCCAATCGACTCCTGCCGCGAAATGCCCAGGGAGCACGAGGAAGCAACGCAACGGAAGCACCACCGTCCCGCGTTGTGATGTTTCCTTCCGTGCAACTGAATATTTCAAGGAGTGACGAATGGCTGGAAATACAGCGCTGACTGCCCCTCTGATACTGGCTCTGGTTTGCGGATTGATTGCGGTGGCCTATGGCATCTGGGCCCGGGGATGGATCCTGGCCAAGGACCCCGGCAACGCCCGCATGCAGGAGATCGCCGCCGCCATCCAGGCCGGCGCCGCCGCCTACCTCGCCCGCCAGTACAAGACCATCGCCATCGTCGGCGTGGTGCTGGCGGTTCTCATCGGCATCTTTCTGGACGGCACCACGGCCGTGGGCTTCGTGGTGGGCGCGGTGCTCTCGGGCGCCTGCGGCTTCATCGGCATGAACGTGTCGGTGCGCGCCAACGTGCGCACGGCGCAGGCCGCCACGCACGGCATCGGCCCGGCGCTGGACGTGGCGTTCCGTGGCGGCGCCATCACCGGCATGCTGGTGGTGGGGCTGGGGCTGCTGGGCGTCACGGGCTTTTACTGGTTCCTGGCGGGCAACGGCAACCTCACGCCCACGGCCAACCTGGCCAATCTGCTCAACCCGCTGATCGGCTTTGCGTTCGGCTCGTCGCTGATCTCGATCTTCGCGCGGCTCGGTGGCGGCATCTTCACCAAGGGCGCCGACGTGGGCGCCGACTTGGTGGGCAAGGTGGAGGCCGGCATCCCTGAAGACGACCCGCGCAACCCCGCCGTGATCGCCGACAACGTGGGCGACAACGTGGGCGACTGCGCCGGCATGGCGGCCGACCTGTTCGAGACCTATGCGGTGACGCTGATCGCCACCATGGTGCTGGGCGCGCTGCTGGTGGCGGCGGCTCCGGTCAATGCCGTGGTGTACCCGCTGGCGCTGGGCGCCGTGTCCATCGTGGCGTCCATCATCGGCTGCTTCTTCGTCAAGGCCTCGCCCGGCATGAAGAACGTGATGCCCGCGCTGTACAAGGGCCTGGCGATCGCGGGCGTGCTGTCGCTCATCGCCTTCTACTTCGTCACGGTGTGGATCATGCCGGACAACGCCATCATGGCCAGCGGCAGCCAGATGCGCCTGTTTGGCGCCTGCTTCACCGGGCTGGCGCTGACGGCTGCGCTGGTCTGGATCACCGAGTTCTACACCGGCACGCAGTATTCGCCCGTGCAGCACATCGCGCAGGCCTCGACCACCGGGCACGGCACCAACATCATCGCGGGCCTGGGCGTATCGATGCGATCCACCGCCTGGCCGGTGATCTTCGTGTGCCTGGCCATCCTCTCGGCCTACCAGCTCGCGGGTCTGTACGGCATTGCGGTGGCGGCCATGTCCATGCTGTCCATGGCGGGCATCGTGGTGGCGCTGGACGCCTACGGCCCCATCACCGACAACGCCGGCGGCATCGCCGAGATGGCAGAGCTGCCCAGCAGCGTGCGCGACATCACCGACCCGCTGGACGCCGTGGGCAACACCACCAAGGCCGTGACCAAGGGCTATGCGATCGGCTCGGCCGGCCTGGCCGCGCTGGTGCTGTTCGCCGACTACACGCACAAGCTCGAGAGCTACGGCCGCGCCATCACGTTCGACCTGTCCGACCCGCTGGTCATCATCGGCCTGTTCATCGGCGGCCTGATCCCCTACCTGTTCGGCGCCATGGCCATGGAGGCCGTGGGCCGCGCGGCCGGCGCCGTGGTGGTGGAGGTGCGCCGCCAGTTCAACACCATCCCCGGCATCATGGACGGCACAGGCAAGCCCGAGTACGGCAAGGCCGTGGACATGCTGACCACCGCCGCCATCAAGGAGATGGTGATCCCCAGCCTGCTGCCCGTGGTCGTGCCCATCGTGGTGGGCCTGCTGCTGGGGCCCAAGGCGCTGGGCGGCTTGCTCATGGGCACCATCGTCACCGGCCTGTTCGTGGCCATCAGCATGTGCACCGGCGGCGGCGCCTGGGACAATGCCAAGAAATACATCGAGGACGGCCACCACGGCGGCAAGGGCAGCGAGGCCCACAAGGCCGCCGTGACCGGCGATACCGTGGGCGACCCCTACAAGGACACCGCCGGCCCGGCCATCAACCCGCTGATCAAGATCATCAACATCGTGGCGCTGCTGATCGTGCCGCTGGTGGTCAAGTTCCACGGCGGGTAGGTCGCCCGCGCCAGGCAGTCACCAGGCCTGACCCGCCTGGAATAGAGGGCAACCAGGGGCTTCGGCCCCTTTTTGCCGCGTACCATGATGGCTACCGGTATCTCTTCAGAGAAGATGGCCTTGAAACACACCGCATCGTCCGCCCCTGCCCCCTCCGACAGCCACGCCACGCCGTACCAGCGCATCGTGCACGGCGTGGTGGCGGAGTCCAGGCACCTGATGGAGCGCGTCGCCGAGGCCGCGCGCATGTCCCTGCAGGCGCGCCTGGACACCGCCCGCACCCCCGGCGAGCACCATGCCATGCTGGAAGCACGGCAGCAGCTCTCGCGGCTGGCCTTCGTGATGAGCGAGCGCTATCCCGACGCGCTGCGCAAGGCGCTCGACCAGGAAACCACGCGCAAGGACGAAAAATCCTCGCGCTCCCTGTTCACCGTCCATTTCGATGAACTCGAACTGATGGACGAGTCGCAGATCAGCGAAAGCGTCGAGCGTGCCCGTGCCCGCCAGGTCCTGATCTCCGCCGTCGAGGGGCCGCTGGCCGACCTGGACGCCCTGGTGTGCGCAGCGCAGGGGCTGCCGAAAGTGCTGCCCGACCAGAACCCCCTGCGCCCCGAGGTCTTCCTGCAGGCGCTGCAGGCCGTGGTGTCGCAGATGCAGGTCACGGACCAGGTGCGGCACGACTGGATGGGGCACCTGGCGCAGGCGCTGGGTACAGAGCTGCGCGGGCTGTACCTCGCCCAGACCGCGCAGCTGCGGCAAAGCGGCGTGCAGCCCGTGGGCTACGCCATGCGGCAGGCCGACGGCCAGGTCGTCTATGTCGCGCCGGCCGAGGGCGGCGCGTCCCCCGGCTTCGCCGCCGACACCGACCTGTCCGCCTCGGGGGGGGCTGCCGACCCGCTGCTCACGCTCGACCGCCTGCGCCGGCTCCTGCTGGGCGAACTCAGCGACAAGCCCGCCCCGGTACCGGAGCACGGGCCTGCGCCCCAGGAGAACTTCGCCGAGCGGTTCGCGCGCGAGTTCGAGAACCCCGATCAGCTTCCGGCGCTCGATCCACCCCCCACGGATTTCGCCATCACCGTGCCCGCCGCCTTCGAGGCACTGCAGGAGATGAACCAGGTCGGCCACATGATGGAGCGCCTGGGAAACCAGCGCCCTCCGGCGGGCGGCGGCGAGGGAGCGAGCTCCGCGGCCACGCCGCGCCGGCACGCCAGCGGGCTCGGTCAGGCCCTGAGCATGGAGGTGGTCGCGCTGATGGTGGACAACATCGCGCGCGACAGCCGGCTGCTGTGGCCCGTGCAGCAGTTCGTGCGGGCGCTGGAGCCCGCGCTGATGCAGCTGGCGCTGGCCGACCCCCGTTTCTTCAGCCACAAGGAGCATTCCGCGCGCCGCCTGCTGCAGGACATCACCGACCGCAGCCTCGCCTTCAACAGCACCGAGGCGCCCGGTTTCCAGAGCTTCATGCGGTCGCTCATGAACATTGCGGGCCCGCTGGCCACGGCCACCATCGAGGGCCCCCACGATTTCGAGCAGGTGCTGCAGCAGCTGCACGCCAAATGGGAGCAGAAAGAGCAGGCGGGCAAGCAGGAGCGCTTGCGCGCCATCGAGGCGCTGCAGCACGCGGAGCAGCGCCACCTCCTGGCGGCCAAGATATCGCGCGACATCTGGCTGCTGCCCGACATCGGCAAGGTTCCCGACGCCATCTCCCGCTTCCTGCTCGGCCCCTGGGCCAAGGTCATGGCCGAGGCGCGCCTGGCCGACAAGACCGGCAGCACCGACCCGGGCCGCTACCAGGAAGTGGTGGACGCGCTCATCTGGAGCGCGCAGCCCGAGCTGACGCGCATGAACACGGGCCAGCTCGCGCGCCTGCTTCCCAAGCTGCTGGCCAAGCTGCGCGAGGGGCTGGCGTCCATCGACTACCCCCCGGACCGGACCGAGGCCGTCTTCGCTCTGCTGATGCAGCTGCACCAGCAGGCCTTCAAGCCCACGCCGAGGCCCGCCGCTGCGCCGCCCGCGCCCTGCGCACCGCCCGCCGAGGCGAAGGCGGCGGCGCCAGCGCAGCCCGCCCCCCTCGAGGACGAAGAGCCCTGGGTCGCGCCCTCCGAAGCCAGGGAGTCGGGCTTCATGGAATCCTCGCAGTCTCCCGAGTCCGAGAGGCCGGAGCCCGTGCCGGCGCCCGAGGCGGGCGAGGCGCCGGGCATCCCCCCGCTGGCCATCGGCAGCTGGGTGAACCTGCTGGTCGCAGGCAAGTGGGAGCGGACCCAGCTGTCGTGGATCGGCTCGAACGGAACCTTCTTCCTTTTCACCAGCGCCTCCGGCCACACCCAGTCGATGACCCTGCGGCTGGTGGACCGGCTCATCCAGCAAGGCGCCCTGCACGTGCTCTCCCAGCAGACCGTGGTGGACGGCGCGCTGGATGCCGTGGCACAGATCGCCATGCGCAACAGCGTGGAGAGCAGGCTCTGACCGCTCCTGAATCAAGAGCAGCCAACGCATATTTCACAAGCGCTGAGGGCTTTCTTGCCTGCCACCGCGCGGCGAGCCGCGCCGTCCGGCCGCCCAAGGTCCCAAATATCGTGGCACGGCCTATCGTTCCCCTGATGGTCAAACGCCACGGCGGGTGATAGGCTCTCCACGTCCAGTCCAAGGCTTTGCGACATTCGAGAGATCGAGGGGATTTGTCAGGGCCTTAGCCCGCTTCGGCGGGCTTTTTTACGCCGGTGCCGCTCCGGCAGGCCTTTTTACACAGCCTCCCGCGCGGCGGGCAACGCAAGCACCACCCGCAGGCCGCCCAGGTCGGCCGGCTCCAGGTCCAGCCGCCCGCCGTAGATGGCCGCCAGGTCCTGCACGATGGCAAGGCCCAGCCCCGTGCCCGGCACCGTCTCGTCCAGCCGCACGCCACGTTCCACAGCCTGCGCACGCTGCGCGGCACCGATGCCGGGGCCGTCATCCTCGACACTGACCACAACCTGTGGCTGCCGCCCGCCGAGGGCCTGCGCCTGCAGCCGCACGGTGGACTGCGCCCATTTGCAGGCGTTGTCCAACAGGTTGCCCAGCATTTCCTGCAGATCCTGCGCCTCGCCTGCAAAGAACAGCGGAGCATCGGGCAGCGCTACCCTGATGTCCAGGCCCCTCCCGGCATGCACCTTGTTCATGACACGCACCAGTCCGCCCACCACCGGCTCCAGCGCCGTGCGCTGGCCGGGCAGGCGCGCCGATGCGGCCAAGCGTGACCGTGCCAGGTGCCAGTCGATGTGGCGCCGCGCGACCCGCACCTGGTCGTGCACCAGCGCCGCCAGCGCGCCCCCATCATCGGGTGGTGAAGCGCGCGCCGCGTTCTCCAGCACGGTCAGCGGTGTTTTCAAGGCGTGCGCCAGATTGCCCGCCTGGGTGCGCGCGCGTTCCACCACCTCGGCATTGCGGCCCAGAACGGCGTTGAAGTCATCCACCAGCGGCTGCACCTCGACAGGGAATGCGCCCTGCAGCTGGGTGGCCCGCGCCTGCTGCACATCCAGCAAACCCCGCTGCAGCGCCCGCAAGGGCTTGAGCCCCACCGCCACCTGGGTCCAGGCGGCCGCTGCCAGCAGCACCAGCAGCGCCGCCAGCGACAGCGCCAGCACGCGCGTGAAGCGCGCGGTGGCCGCCTGCGTGGCCTGCAGATCGGCCGCCACGATCAGGCGCCAGCGCGCCGTTTCCGCGCCCTCGGCACGCACCGAGCGCTCCAGCACCAGCAACGGCGCGCCCTGCGGGCCAGCCACTTCATGCACATGCACGGCGCCATCGGTCAGCGCATCCACCTGCAAGGCCAGGCTGGTGTCCCACAACGAGCGCGAACGCAGCACCCCGGCACGGCCGTGTCCATCGGGGGCCATGGCGTCAACCTGCCAGTACAGGCCGGAATAGGGTTTGAGCCAGCGCGGGTCCGACAGCGCCTGCGCAGCGATCGCCGGCCGGCCCTGGGCATCAAACTCCAGGCGCGCCGTGACCTGGTCCAGCTGCTGCAGGAGGGCCGCCTCGAACTGGCGCTGCACATGCTCGCGGAACAGCCCGCTGAGCACCACGCCAGCCAGCACCACGGCCACCGCCACCCCCGCCACCGTCACGGCCAGCAGCCGAAACCGCAGGGAGCGCGACCAGTGCAGACCGCTCCAGCTCATGGCGGCACCAGGCGGTAGCCCATGCCACGCACCGTCTCGATACGGGCAGCGTGGACCGACAGCGAATGCAGCTTTTTTCGCAAGCGCCCGACAAAGACTTCGATGGTGTTGGAGTCCCGGTCAAAGTCCTGTGCGTAGATGTGTTCGGTCAGCTCGGCGCGCGATACCAGCACGCCGGGCCGGTGCATGAGGTAGGCGAGCACCTTGTACTCATGCGCCGTCAGCGCCACGGGCTGGCCCGCGCAGGTCACACGGCCACTGCGGGTGTCCAGCGACCAGTCGCCACACTGCAGCACCGCCGACGCCAGCCCGCTCGTGCGGCGGATGAGTGCACGCAGGCGCGCCAGCAGTTCTTCCTGGTGAAATGGTTTGGTCAGGTAATCATCGGCACCGGCGTCGATACCCGCCACCTTTTCGTGCCAGTTGTCCCGCGCGGTGAGGATCAGCACCGGCATGTTGCGCCCCTCGGCCCGCCAGCGTTTGAGCACCGTGAGCCCGTCCACCACCGGCAGGCCCAGGTCCAGCACCACGGCATCCACCGCCTCGGTGTCGCCCAGAAACTGCGCGTCGCGCCCGTTGTCGGCTTCGTCCACGGTGTAGCCAGCGCCGTGCAGCGCCGTGCGCAACTGGGCGCGCAGCAACGTGTCGTCTTCTACCAGGAGGATGCGCATGGATGGCTAATTGCGAGGCCGCTCTTGCCGATGCTCTCGGCCGGTGCGTTGATCGTCGCGCGATTTGATGCGCAATACCTCGGCCGTTCGCGCATCCAGCTTGACCTTGGTCAACTGCCCCGCAGGTGTGAGCAGCTTGATCTCGTAAATCCAGCGATCCCGCTCCTGCTCCAGCTCCAGCTCCACTTCCAGCACCTGGCCGGGCACTTCGCGCTGCAGACGCTCCAGCACCACGGGCAACGGCAGCACCTGGCCCGCCTGCACGGCCTGCCGGGCGCGGTCGTGGTCTTCCTTGCCGCTGGCCAGAGCGTGTGGCGTAGCCAGCGCAGCGGCCCACAGCACACACGCCGCCACGTCCAGGCGCGCAACCCGGCAGCTTGTGGAGGCGCGGTAGGGGATGGAAACCATGGGTGCATTGTCCTGTCCGGTGTCTGAACGGCCGATGAACAGCCCTTTCACGCCCCGTTCAGGCAGCCATTTCAACAATGGCTGCACACGAAACAACCCACAAGGACAACACAATGCCCGCCCTCCGCACCCTGGCACTGACTGCGCTCTGCGCAATGGCGGCCACCAACATCAGCCACGCCGCAGACACCACCGCCGCCCGGCAGCTCGCGCACTGGAGCGCACAGGCCGGCAGCCCGGGCCACGCCGACAGGGGCAAGGTGTTCTTCACCACCCGACATGGCGGCGAGTGGTCTTGCGCCTCGTGCCACGGCACGCCACCCACCACGCAGGGCAAACATGCCAGCACCGGCAAGTCGATCGCACCCCTGGCCCCCGCCTTCAACCCCACAGCCTTCACCGACACGGCCAAGATCGACAAGTGGTTTCGCCGCAACTGCAACGACGTGCTGAGCCGCGAATGCACAGCGATCGAGAAGGCCGATGTGCTGGCCTACCTCAACGCTCTCAAGCCCTGAGGCCATCGCATCATGAAAAAATCTGTTCCCCTCCGCCCGGCGGCCAGGGCCGCCGCCGTGTGCGCGCTGACCCTGCTGTCGCTCTCCAGCGCCCGTGCGGAAGGCGGGCGGGCCATGCCCCGCAACGTGCCCGCCGCCTACACGCAGGAATGCGCGGCCTGCCACACCGCCTACCCACCCGGTCTGCTGCCCGCCGCATCGTGGAACCGCGTGATGACGGGCCTCGACAAACACTACGGCACCGACGCATCGCTGGACGCGGCCGCCGTGCGCCAGCTCAACCAGTGGCTGCAGGCCCACGCAGGTACCTACAAGCGCGTGAACGAGGAGCCCACGGAGGACCGCATCACCCGCTCGACGTGGTTTGAACGCAAGCACCGAAGGATTGCCTCCGCCACCTGGAAGCTCGCCAGCGTGAAAAGCGCCGCCAACTGCGCGGCCTGCCACACGGGCGCGGACCAGGGGCGGTTTGATGAACACAACCTGCGCATGCCGGCGGGGCTCGATCCCCGATCGCGCCGCGCATGGAACGACTGACCGCCACGGACAGAAACCTTCGGCGTCCCCACCAGGAGAACACGATGAACAACACCCCGTCCCTTCACCCTGCCGGCACCACGGCGCAGCCAGCCCCTGCCAAGGCCTCCGGCCGCCGGGTGACCGATGCGCCCACGCGCATGTTCCACTGGCTGTTCGCACTGTGCTTTGCGGGGGCCTACGCCACGGCCGACGGTGAACACTGGCGGCTGCTGCACGTCACGCTGGGCTACACCATGGCGGGCCTGCTGGGCTTTCGCTTGCTGTACGGCATCTTCGGGCCACGCACATCGGGCCTGGGCCTGCTGTGGCGCAAGCTGGCGGGGGCCCCGGCATGGCTGCGCACCCTGCCCCAGGCCACGTCGATCGCAGGGATCAACTGGCGCCAGGGCCAGAACCTGCTGATGGCGCTGGCCATCGTCTTGCTGCTGGCGCTGGTCGTGCCCCTCACGCTCAGCGGCTATGCCACGTACAACGACTGGGGCGAAGCGCTGGGTGGCGACTGGATGGAAGAAGTGCATGAGTTTGTTGGAAACGCCTTGCTCTTGGTGGCGCTGGCTCACATCGCACTGATTGCAGGCTTGAGCGTCCTGCGGCGCAAGAACCAGGCAATGCCCATGCTGACCGGCCGGGTGGAGGGCAAGGGGCCGGACCTGGTCCCCAAGAACCGCGCCTGGCTGGCCGCCCTGCTGCTGATCGCAGCCCTGGCCTTCGGCGCCTGGCAATGGCAGCAGTCACCCAGCGGCTGGACCGCCGGCAGCACATCGGCCCAGCGCCAGCAGCACCACGAGGACGACTGAGCCACGGCAACCACCACTGAAGGAAACCATCCCATGAAAATCTACATGTGCGTCGTCTGCGGGTGGATCTATGACGAAGCCGCTGGCAGGCCCGAAGACGGGTTGGCGCCCGGCACCTGCTGGGCCGACGTGCCTGAGGACTGGCGCTGCCCCGAGTGCCATGTCGGCAAAGCGGACTTTGTGATGTGCGAGGTGTGATGAAGGCAGATCGGGTGCGGCGCACTGCGCTGCGTCAGGGATGCAGACACCTGCACGCGGTATAACAGTTGCACCGTTGCAGCCCTCTGTACAACGCTGCCCCACGCCCCCATGCCCACCCCAGACTCCCCCACCGGCCTCGACCCGGCCCTGGCCGCCCAACGCCTGCGTGAAGAAGGCCCCAACGAACTGGGCATCAGCCAGCGCCGCACGCTGCGCGACATGGCCCGGGACGTGGTCACCGAGCCCATGTTCCTGCTGCTGCTGGGCGCAGGCGCCATCTACCTCGCCATGGGCGACGCGCACGAGGCGATGATCCTGCTGGGCTTTGTGGTCATCATCATGGCGATCACGGTGCTGCAGGAGCGCCGCACCGACAACGCGCTGAGCGCCCTGCGCGACCTCTCCAGCCCCCGCGCGCAGGCGCTGCGCGGCGGCACCCTGGTGCGCATTGCGGGCCGCGATGTGGTGCGCGAAGACCTGCTGATGATTGCCGAAGGCGACCGCATCCCCGCCGACGGCCTGCTGCTGCAGGCCCACGAGCTGACCACCAACGAATCGATGCTGACCGGTGAATCCGAGCCCGTGGCCAAGCAAACTGCCGACAAGGTGTTTGCGGGCACGCTGGTGGTTGGCGGCCAGGGCCTGGTTCGGGTCACGGCCGTGGGGCGCCACACCGAGCTGGGGCGCATTGGCCAGTCGCTCGACACCATTGCGCTGCAGGCCTCGCCGCTGCGCGAGGAAATGGCGCGACTCACGCACAAGCTGGTGCTCATCGGGCTGTCGCTGTGCGCGCTGCTGGTGGCCCTGTTCTGGGCGCTGCGCGGCGACGCGCTGCAGGCCGTGCTGGCGGGTATCACGCTGGCCATGGGCATCCTGCCGCAAGAGCTGCCCGTGATCATGATCGTCTTCCTCGCCCTGGCCGCGCGGCGGCTGGCGGCACAGCAGGTGCTGACGCGGCGGCTCAACGCCATCGAGACGCTGGGGCAGACCACCGTGCTGTGCGTGGACAAGACCGGCACCCTCACGCAAAACCGCATGGCCGTGGCGGCGCTGTGCATCGCCGGCCAAGAGCTGGATGTACAGAACCTGCGCGCAGCAGCAGGCGGCACGGCGCTGCCGGAGGCTTTCCACGAACTGCTGGAATACGCCGTGCTGGCCAGCGAGATCGAACCGCACGACCCGATGGAGCAGGCCTTTCACCGCATGGCGGGCGACCACCTGCTGGGCACTGATCATTTGCACCCCACATGGTCGCTGGCGCGCGAATACGAGCTGTCGCCCCGGCTGCTGGCCATGAGCCACCTGTGGCGCGACGGCACCTCGGCGCACGACACCGTGGCCACCAAGGGCGCGCCCGAAGCCGTGGCGGACCTCTGCCACCTGCCCGACGCCGAACGCGCCGCCGTCAGCGCCCAGGCCGCCCGCCTGGCCGACCGGGGCCTGCGGGTACTGGGCGTGGCCAAGGCCCGGCACCGCGCACAGGACACCTGGCCTGACATTCAGCACGACTTTGACTTTGAGTGGCTGGGCCTGGTGGCCCTGGCCGACCCGCTGCGTCCCGAGGTGCCCCAGGCCGTCGCGCAATGCCGCCAGGCGGGTATCCGCGTGGTGATGATCACCGGCGACCACCCTCGCACCGCCCGCGCCATTGCGGCCCAGGCGGGCATTGCCCATGAGAGCGTGGTCACCGGCGATGAGCTGGCCCAGATGCCGCCACAGGTACTGGCCGACAAGGTACGGCAGGTCAGTGTGTTTGCCCGCATCAAGCCGCACCAGAAACTGGCGCTGGTCGAAGCCCTCAAGGCCCAGGGCGAGGTGGTGGCCATGACGGGCGACGGTGTGAACGACGCCCCGGCCCTCAAGGCCGCCCACATCGGCATCGCCATGGGACAGCGCGGCACCGACGTGGCGCGCGAGGCCGCAGCCCTGGTGCTGCTGCACGACGATTTCGCAGCCATCGTGTTGGCGATTCATCGGGGGCGGCAGACCTTTGCCAACCTGCGCCAGGCCATGGTCTACACGCTGGCGGTGCACGTGCCCATCATTGGCCTGGCGCTGCTGCCGGTGCTGCTCGGGCTGCCGCTGGTGCTGGCGCCGCTGCACATCGCGTTTCTGGAACTGGTCATCGACCCGGCCTGCTCGATCGTGTTCGAGGCCGAGGAAGGCGCTGCCGATCTCATGCAGCAGCCGCCGCGCGGGGCTGGCGAGCCCCTGCTCTCGGCACGCCACTTCCTGCTGAGCATGTTGCAAGGCAGCGTGGTGACCGCCGCCGTGGTGGGCCTGTATGCCTGGCTCCTGGGCCAGCCGGCACATGCCGCCACTGCCAGCACGGCCGCATTCGTGGTGCTGGTGGCTGCGAATGCAGCGCTCATCCTGCCCAGCCGCGGCAGCGACACCCCCGGCATCTTGGGCTGGCGCAGCCTGTGGGCGGGCCTCACCCCCGTCAGCCTGTGGGTGTCGGGGGGCACGCTGGCGGCGCTGACCGCGATCACCACCGTGCCGGGGCTGGCCAGCGCTTTCAAGTTTGCGCCGCTATCGCCCCCGCACTGGTTCATGGCACTGCTGGCCGGGCTGGCGCTGACGGCAGTGTTTGCGGCCAACAAGCGGTGGCTGCAGCCCGCGACACTGGAGCACAATCACCCGCCTGCTTGACACACCGCCGCACGCCATGCCCATCGCTCTGGAATCAATCGACCACGTCGTCCTCACCGTTGCCAGCATCGACAAGACCATTGCGTTTTATGAGCGCGTGCTGGGCATGATCGCGCGGGAGTTCAAGCCCCGGCGGTACGCGCTGCACTTCGGCGCGCAAAAGATCAACCTGCACGAAGTAGGCACGGTGGTGGACCCCAATGTGCGCCATGCCACTGCGGGCTCGGGCGACCTGTGTTTTCTCACCAGGATGCCGCTTGACGATGTCATCGCGCACCTGCAGGCCGAAGGCGTCGCCATCGTGCAAGGCCCGGTGGGTGCAACGGGCGCACGCCACAGGCTGCGCTCGGTCTATATCTACGACCCGGATGAAAACCTGATCGAGCTTGCCAACGAGGTGTGACCGGCTCGCGGCGCGGGCTGCGGCACCCGTGCCGGCAACACGCTCAGAACTCCGCCGAAATCGCGGCCCGCAGCAACGCTGCGGCGGGCTCCACCAGCTCCTGCAACTGGCCCGCCCGCTCCTGCTCGATCGCCTGCAGGACCATCTCGTTGATGCCGCCCACGACCGCCATGGCCATGGTGGGCTGCAGCGGCGTCTTGCGCAAGCGCTCGCCCGGGCGGTTGTTCACCACGTCCAGCATCAGGTCGGCCAGTTGCTGGTTGGCGCGCCGCCGCGCTCCCAGGCCCGGGGCGCCCAGGCCCAGGATCTCGATGAACAGCGTGCGCAGCAGCACCGGGTTGCGCGTGAGCACGCCGAAGTACGCACCCATCGCCTGCTCCACCTGCGCCTGCCAGTCGCTGTGCGGGTCGATCGCCGCGCGCAGCACCGCGATCGCATTGCCGCTGGCCACCTCGTACAGGGCGATCAGGCACTCGGCCTTGTCGGCGAAGTTCTCGTAGAACGTGCGGCGCGACACGCTGGCCTCGCGCACGATGTCGGCGATGGTGGTGTCGGCATAGCCTTTGGAGGCCACCGCGCGGGCCATGCCCTCGAGCAGGCGGGCGCGGGGCTCGGGGGCCGGGGCGGAGGGGGCGGCGTCAGGGGTCGGCATGCGGATGGGGGCAGGAATCACAGCGGGTACTTGACAGTACCACACCCGGCAGGCATGATCCAGATCATTGGTACTTACCAGTACCAGCCCTGTTCCCCGGCCTTCCCAAGGAGTGTTTTCCATGACCGAACTTGTTGTCCGCCGCCTGCTGATCGACCTTGAAACCCCGTTCGAGCGCCACTGGTGCGGGGGGGATGCGTTTCGCTCGGCGTTCTTCAATGCGCTGTCGATGAGCTTTCCGGTGGGTGAGCAGTTCTTCATCGACGCCGTGAAGGACGGCCACAAGGCCCTGCCGCCCGAACAGCATGCGCGGTTCGCGGACGAAGTGCGCGGCTTCATCGGCCAGGAGGCCACGCACCGCCGCATCCACGCGCTGTTCAACGGCCACCTGGAAAAGCAGGGCCTGGTCAACGAATGGGCTCCCCGCGCGCAGGAGCGCATGAAGCTTTTCGCCCATGCCGATCCGCGCCACCCGCTGGCCGTGACCGCCGCCAACGAGCACTTCACCGCCCTGCTGGCCGAATGGCTGCTGGCCCACCCCGAAACGCTCGCCGGCGCCGAGCCGCGCCTGGCCACGATGTGGCAATGGCACTGCGCCGAAGAATCGGAGCACCGGAACACGGCCTTCGACCTGTACCAGGCCCTGGGCGGCAACCACGAATGGCGCATCACCTGGTTTCGCCGCATCACCCTGGTGTTCCTGGGCGATGTGCTGCGCCAGACCCTGGGCAACCTGCGCTGCGACGGCACGCTGTGGAAGTGGAGCACCTGGGCCAGCGCCGCCCGCACGCTGCTTGGCAAGGGCGGCCTCGTGCGCGAGACGTGGCGGCCCTGGCGCGAATACCTGCGGCGCGACTTCCACCCCGGCCAGCACGGCAGCGACCTGTCCGCGCGCTGGCTGGCCGAACACAGCGACGCCTTCACCCCCGTGGGCGCGCGCTGATGCCGGCAACGGACCACCGCGCACCGCCCCTTTGACCCGCAAGCCCCGTGCTGCTACAAACCAACCACCTGCCCTGCACCGCGCGGCCTGCCCCCGGCCACCGGGGCAGGCGCTGACCACGACGAGCTGAAACATGACATCCAACAGAACGCACCGGCGCAAGAGCCGGGCAGGCGAAGCTTTGCTGTGCCTGATCGCCACCGCCCCCCTCGCTCTCGCCGCGCTGCCCGCGCAGGCCGAGCCGATGGCCTTCGACACCGCGCTGCAGCAACTGGGCCAGCGCTCCGACCAGCTCGCAGCATCCAAGAATGCCGTCGAAAGCGCCCAGTTGCGCCGCGACGCGATGCAGCGCCTGGGCGGCCCGGTGGTCAACCTCACTGGCGCGGCCTATGCCTACAACGCCAACCTGGATGTGGACCTGAACCCGCTCAACCGCGTGCTGCCCGGCGTGCTGTCGCAGCTGCCGCCACAGCTGGCGGCCCCGCTGGCGCAGCTGCCACACCTGCCGTCGAGCTACACGCTCAACCGCCACAAGAGCGACACCACCAGCTCCGTCTCGGCCGTCTGGCCGATCTACATGGGGGGCGCCAGCCAGGCGGCGCGCGGCCTGCTCGATGCGCAGACCCACGAGGCCGAGGCCGACGCCGCCAGGACGGGCCATGAAGCGACCACGCTGCTGGTGCAGCGCTACTTCGGCACCCAGCTGGCCGAGCGGGCGGCCGCGCTGCGCGAGGCGGCCCTGGCCACCATCGAGCAGCACGACGCGGCCGCGCAGAAGATGCTGGACGCTGGCGTGATCGCCCGCGTGGAGCGCCTGCAGGCCCGCTCCGCCCTGGAAGAGGCCCGCCGCAACGCCCGCAAGGCGCGCGACGATGCCGAGCTGGCCGCCACCGCCCTCACCCGCACGCTCAAGGCCAGCGAGCGCGTGACGCCCACCAGCCCGCTGTTCGTGCTGAACGGGCCGCTCGAGCCCCTGCCGCAGTTCATCGACACCGCGCTCGCGCGCCACCCGGGCCTGTCCAAGGTGGCCGCCAAGAAGGAGCAGGCCACGCAGCTGCACGCCGCGCAGGAGGCACTGCGCAAGCCCCAGGTGTTCGCCTTCGGCCAGCGCCAGCTCAAGACCGGCAAGGAGGCCGACTGGGTGGCGGGCGTGGGCGTGCGCTGGACGCTGTGGGATTCGATCGACCGCAATGCGCTGGCCGAGTCGTCCAACCGCCAGATCGAGCAGGCCGAGCGCACCGGCGCGCAGGCGCAGAACGACATCGCCCTGCTGGTGGAAAAGCGCTGGCTGGGCGTGGAGCAGGCCCGCCGCCAGTTCCTGGCCATGGCCCCCAGCCTGGAACTGGCCGACGAGGTGCTGCGCCTGCGCGCTGCGGGCCTGAAGGCCGGCACCAGCACCACGCTGGACCTGATCGACGCGCAGGTGAACCAGGCCAAGGCCCAGACCGAACGCGCCCAGGCGGCGCACGACTACGTGAAGGCCCTGGCCGACCTGCTGGAGAGCTGCGGCCTGTCGGAAGACTTTGGCAACTACATGGCGCGCGCCGATGCGGTGCGGCTGGAATGAACGAAGGCGAAACGAACGAAGGCGAATGACATGAGCAACAGCAAGAACAACAGCAAGAAGGCCGCCGTGATCGGCACCGTGGCCGTCGTGGCCGTGGCCGGTTTCGTGGGCTTTGGCCTGTGGAAGGCCTCGCAGCCCGCACCCGAGCTTTTCCAGGGCCAGATGGAGGCCCAGGAGGCCGACATCGCTCCCAAGGTGACCGCGCGCATCGCGCAGATCCTGGTGAAGGAAGGCGACCAGATCGCCGTGGGCGCGCCGCTGATCCGCATGGACAGCCCCGAGGTCAAGGCCAAGCTGGCCCAGGCCACCGCCGCGCAGGAGGCCGCCCAGGCCGTGGCCGACAAGGCCCAGCACGGCGCCCGCCCGCAGGAAATCGAAATGGCCCGGCTGAACTGGCAGCGCGCCGTGGCCGCCGCCGACCTGGCCGAGTCCTCCTTCAAGCGCGTGGACGGCCTGGCCCGCGAGGGCCTGGTGGCCGCGCAAAAGCGTGACGAGGCCGAGGCCAACTTCAAGGCATCGCGCGACCAGGCGCTGGCCGCCAGGGCCCAGTACGACCTGGCCCGCGCCGGCGCCCGCCCCGAAGACCGCTCGGCCGCCAGCGCCCAGGCGCGCCAGGTCGCGGGCGTGGTGGCCGAGGTCGAGGCCGCCCAGGCCGAGACCGAGCTCAAGAGCCCCGTGGCGGGCGAAGTGGCCAAGGTGCTGGCCCGCACCGGCGAACTCTCTCCCCAGGGCGTGGCCGTGGTCACCGTGGTGGACCTCAAGGACCAGTGGGTGGTGCTGAACGTGCGCGAGGACCGCCTGCAGCGCTTTGCCATCGGCAGCGAGTTCGACGCCACGCTGCCGGCCCTGGGCAACAAGGCGGTGAAGTTCAAGGTCTACCACACCGGCGCCCTGCCCGACTTCGCCACCTGGCGCGCCACGCGCGCGGGCCAGGGCTTCGACGCCCGCACCTTCGAGGTGCGCGCCCGCCCCGCCGCGCCCATCGAGGGCGCGCGCCCCGGCATGACGGTGCTGGTGCAGTGAAATGTACCGACACCCCCTGAGCGCCTGCGGCGCTTCCCCCCGGCTCTCGCAACGCTGTGCGTTGCGGGCAGGGGAACGCAGCCCTCGCCGCGGGGCGGCCCTTGTCCGGCTGCCCTGGCTGGGCCGCGCGTCTTCCATGCCCTGCGATGGCCGTGAAGCGCAATGGATCATCGATGTAAAAATTGCCTTCAGCGCTTGATAGATAAGCGCTAGCAGCTATGAATTCAATAGTAAACAGCTTTCGCCGCGAGGCCCGCCGCCTGGCGGCCGACCCCTGGGACCTGGCCATGGTCACCTGGGTGCCGCTGCTGGCCGTGGCGCTGCTGTGGTGGATTTTCTCGGCCGGCCTGCCGCGCCACCTGCCCGTGGGGGTGGTCGATGAGGACCACTCCAGCCTGTCGCGCCAGCTGGTGCGCATGCTCGACGCCACGCCGGGCGTGCGCATCGCGCAGAACCACGCCAACGCGGCCGAGGCGGAGCGCGCGCTGCGCGCCCTCGAGGTCTATGCCGTCGTCACCATCCCGCGCGACTTCGCGCGCACCGTGAAGGAAGGCCGCGCCGCCCAGGTCACGCTGCTGCACAACGCGCAGATGGGCACGCATTCGGGCCTGCTGCAGCGCGACGTGCGCGCCGCCGTGGGCACGCTGTCGGCGGGCATCGAGATGGCCGCGCGCAACAAGCGCGGCGAAAGCGCGCAGGCCATGCGCGTGAGCATGGAGCCCATCCACACGCAGCTGGTGGCGCTGTTCAACGTGTCGAGCAACTACGAGCAGTTCCTGGGCGCGGCGCTGATCCCCGCGCTGCTGCACATCCTGGCCATGACGGCCGGAGCCTGGACGGTGGGCCGCGAGCTGCGCGACCGCAGCCTGGGCGAGTGGCTGGGCACGGGCCGTTTCGTCCCTGTCGCAGGCGCCTTGCTGGGCAAGCTCGTGCTGCCCTGGGCCACGCTCACGCTGGTGGGCCTGCTGGCGCTGGCGGGCATCACCTGGGGCCGGGGCTGGCACCCGCCGGGCAGCCTGCCCTGGGTGGCCGCCGCGCTGGCGCTGCTGATGGCCGTGTCGGTGGCGGCGGGCGCGGCCCTGGCGGCCCTCACGCGCTCGCTGCGCACCGCGCTGTCGGGCGCGGGGTTCTTCGCGGCGCCGGCGTTCGCGTTCAGCGGCGTGGCGTTTCCTCTGGCGGGCATGCCCGCCAGCGCGCGCGCCTGGGCCGAGGCCATGCCGTTCACGCACTACATCCGGCTGCAGATCGAGCAGTTGCAGATGGGCGCGCCGCTGGCCACCAGCGTGTCCACCATGGCGGCGCTGCTCATCGCCACCGGCGTGCTCTGGCTCGTGGCCGCCATGGGGCTGAGCCTTGCCGCGGGCCAGCCCGCCAGTTGGGGAGGCCGCTGACATGCACGTCCACACGAACCCCGCCCCCCGGGGCCTGCTGCACGCCTGGCTGCTGGCGCTGGCCACCATGGCGCGCGACAAGGGCGTGCTGCTGCTGCTGATCGGCGCGCCCGTGCTCTACGGTTTCTTCTACCCCTGGTTCTATGCCGACGAGGTGCTCACCCGCGTGCCCGTGGCGGTGGTGGACATGGACCACAGCAGCCTGTCGCGCCAGATCACGCGCTTTGCCGACGCCGACCCGCGCATCGAGGTGCGCCTGGTCACGGGCAGCGAGCGCGAGGCGCAGGAGGCCCTGTGGCGCGGCGAGATCGAAGGCTATGCGCTGATCCCCGCCAACCTCAAGCGCAGCGTGGTGCGCGGCGAGAACGCGGTGGTCAGCATCGAGGCCAACGGTGCCTATGCGCTGCTCAACAAGGCCGTGCAGTACGGCTTCGCCGAGGCGGTGGGCACGGTGTCCGCCGGGGTCGAGATCCGCAAGCTGCAGGCCGGCGGCCAGAGCGCGCAGCAGGCCGCGGCCAGCCGCGCGCCGGTGCAGCTGCAGATGGTGGCGCTCTTCAATCCCATCGAGGGCTATGGCAGCTTCGTGGTGCCCGCCGTGGCGCTGCTGATCCTGCAGCAGACCCTGCTCATGGGCGCCGCCCTGCTCACCGGCACCTGGGTGGAGGCCGGCGAGCACCGCGCCAGCGCCACCACCTGGCTGGGCCGCCTGCTGGCGCTGAGCACGCTGGGCTGGGCCAGCGGGCTGTTCTACTTTGGCTGGATCTTCGTGCTGCACGGCTACCCGCGCGGCGGCAACCCGCTGGGCGCGCTGGCGCTCCTGGCCTGCTACGTGCCCGCCATCGCCGCGCTGGGGTCGCTGCTGGGGCTGTGGTTCGGCAACCGCGAGCGCGCGCTGCAGGTACTGCTGTTCACCACGCTGCCCATCGCGTTCGTGGCCGGTTTCTCGTGGCCCGTGGAGGCCCTGCCCGAGCCGCTGCAGTGGCTGCGCTGGCTGCTGCCCAGCACCTCGGGCGTGCAGGCCTCGCTGCGGCTCAACCAGCTGGGCGCGCCGCTGTCGGCCGCCCTGCCCCACCTGTGCGCGCTGGTGGCGCTGTGCGCGGTGGCCACGGCGGCGCTGCTGTACAAGACCCGCCCCCGGCCCCTGCCAGCCGTCTGAGCACCACGCCGCGCCGGGCCCGCCGCCCTGCTCCCTCACCCCTCACCGCTCAACGGCGCGCGGACAGCCCGGCCCACACGTCCATCGCCTGCCACTCCAGCGGCAGGCGGACATCCACGCCGTCGCGCGCGCCCCGCTCGCGCAGGTAGGCCATGGACACATCGAAGGCATCGAGCGGCGGGGGCATGGGCTGCATGGGCCGGCCCAGAGGCTGCCAGAAGTCGTCCCAGTGGATGGGAATGACGCGCCGGGCGCCCACGGCGGCGATCACCTCGGTCCACAGCGCGTCGCGGTAGCTCTCGGGCCGGGGCCCCAGCGCGCCGATGCCCTGCAGCACCACGTCGGCCTGCACGCCGCGCAGCGCGCCAGGCTCGAAGCCCGCGCTGCCCACGATGAGCAGCGTCCTGCCGCCATGCTCCACGTGCAGGGCATAGCTTTGCCCCTCCTTGTAGTCGCTGGCACGCACCGGCGGGTGCAGCGGGGCGGTGACCTCGCCCCCCGTGAAGCCGGTGGGCGCATGGCGGCTGGCGAACAGCGTCGCCGTGAAGCGGCCAAAGCGCTGCGGCTCGCCCAGCTTCGCCACGCGGATCTGCGCCTCGGCCAGGCCCCAGCCGCGCCCCACGTTGGCCGTGGACTCGGAGCCCAGCAGCAGCGCACCCATGCGCCGCGCGACCTCGGGCGCATCCATGGCGTGGTCGTAGTGCGAATGCACGGGGATCACCGCCGCCAGCCTGCCCGTTTCGCCCGGCAGGCCGGCACGCCGCAGGCCCTGCGTGATGGCCTGCATGTCGGGCTCCACCTTGCCCAGGAAGGTCTGCAGCTTGCCGGGGCGCGAGAAAAATCCGTCCGTCATCAGCGCCGTCTCGCCATCGTCCAGCAGCACGGTGGAAACGCCCAGGAAGGTCACCTTGACGGGTGGCGGCGCCTCGCCGCCGGCGGGCACCTTCCAGCGGAGATCCGCGTACGGCTGCAGCGAGGGGTGCTGCTGCAGCGCCCAGGCCAGCGCGCCCAGCGCGAACACCGCCAGCAGCCCCAGGGCCAGCAGCGCCTTCTTCATCAGCGGCCGCATCGCGCTCACGCCACCTTGGCCGCGGCCGCCGTGCCAGGGCGGCGCAGCACCAGCATGCCGAACAGCGTGGCCAGGAGGTACATGCTGACCGAGTAGATGGCGGCGGGCAGCGCGAGCTGGAAGTTGCCGAGCACCGACAGCGCGATGAAGATCGCGAGCGTGGAATTATGGATGCCGATCTCGAAGCTGATCGCCGTGGCCATGGACTTGTCCAGCCCCGCCGCGCGTGCGAGGTAGTAGCCCGATGCGAGGCTGATGGCGTTGAACAGCAGCACGGCCGGGCCGATGCCCGCGAAGGACTCCACGAGCGCCGTCCACTCCTTAGCGATGGCGATGAGCGCGAACGCCGCCAGCACCACGGCGCTGAAGATCTTCATGGGCTTTTCCATGCGTGCGCTGAACGCCGGCGCGCGCCGGTGCACCGCCATGCCCAGCACCACGGGCACCAGCACGATGACGATCACCTCCACCACCTTGCCGAACTGCAGCGGCACCACCTGGCCCGTGCGGGCAAAGGTGTCGATGGCCCAGTTGGTGATGAGCGGCAGGCTCGCGATGGACAGCACGGTGTTGATGGCGGTGAGCGAGATGTTCATCGCCACGTTGCCGCCGAACAGATGGCTGAACAGGTTGGCCGACACGCCGCCGGGCGATGCCGCCAGCAGCATCAGCCCCACCGCGTAGACGGGGGCCACGCCCAGCAGCACGATGAGGGCGTAGCACGCCGCCGGCAGCACCAGCACCTGCAGCACCAGGGCCAGCAGCACCGCGCGCGGATGCTGCAGCAGGCGCCTGAAGTCGCCCACCGTGAGCGACAGGCCCAGGCCGAACATGACCAGCCCGAGCGCAATGAACAGCAGGGTGGGAAGGATGGAAACAAAGCTCATGTGCACACACGGCCCGCAGAGGGCCGTGCTCCGTTCAAAGCGGGTGGAAACGGCGATGCCCACGGCGCCACAAGGGCGCCATGGGCGGAGTGCCGCGACCGGACGACAAGGAGAGAGAGAAAGAGAAGGAAAAAGGGGCAGCGAGGCGGGCGGGAAAAGCGGCGTGCCCCTAGGCCGCCGCCTGGCCCGTGCGCAGGCGCACCGGTCCGCTGCGCAGTTCGATGGCGGCCTGCACTTCCTTGCGCAGGCCCAGCGCGAA
The DNA here is from genome assembly GCF_059415185.1 of Acidovorax sp. GW821-FHT10E04. Lineage (NCBI taxonomy): Bacteria > Pseudomonadati > Pseudomonadota > Betaproteobacteria > Burkholderiales > Comamonadaceae > Acidovorax > Acidovorax sp. GW821-FHT10E04. Next base: position 166,165 of record NZ_JBWKMT010000001.1, on the reverse strand, counting down.
GGCCCACTCGGCCACCACGAACAGCGGGCCCACGATCAGGCCCACGAGGTCGTCCACGAACGCGGGCTTGCGGCCTTCGTAATGGTGGCCCACGAACTGGATCACCCAGCCCACGGCGAACAGGCCGATGCCCGTGGCCAGCCACACGGCCATGGACTGCAGCGCCACCCACTGCGCCACCACCAGCATCGCGGCCAGCAGCGCCGCCATGGCCAGGCCAAAACGCAGGTCGAGCCGCAGGTAGAAGACGCTGCTGGCCAGCGCGCAGAACAGCGCCGGGGTCAGGGGCAGGCCGCCCACCGCCCACGCGGGGCGCGAGAGCAGCACCACCACCGCGAACATGATCATCGGCACGCCCACGAAGTGAGTGTGGATGTTGCGCGGGTCGCGGTGGTAGTCGGCGTACTGGGCCAGGTGGTCGATCAGGGTTTTCATGGGTGTCTCCTGGTATTGTTTTGAGCAGGATCAATGGTCGCCCCGCAGGGGCCGCAACGTCTGTCGTACACACGACAAAAAGCCCCCTTCCCTTCAGCACTTCCCCTTCAGCCCCTTCCTTCCGCCCCGCGCGCGCCCCGCCCTCCCCGCATGACCGACCCCGCCGCCTACCTGCCCGTTCTCCAGTCCGGCCGCTGGTTTGCCCACCTGCCGCCGGACTTTGCCCAGCCGCTGATCGCCATGGCCCACCTGCGCCAGCTGCAGCCGGGCGAGGTGCTGTTCCTGCGCGGCGACGCGCCCTGCGGGCTGTACGCGGTGGTGCGCGGGGCCATCAGCATCTCGGGCACGGGCGGGCGGGCGCACGAGGCGCGCGCTGCGCTGCTCACGCGGCTGGAGCCGCCGCACTGGTTTGGCGAGATCTCGGTGTTCGACGGCTCGGCGCGCACCCACGACGCCCATGCCGCCGAGGCCAGCACGCTGCTGCAGGTGCCGCACGAACGGCTGCAGGCCTGGCTGCAGGCCCACCCGCAACACTGGCATGCGCTGGCCCTGCTGCTCACCGACAAGCTGCGCACCGCCTTCGTGGCCATGGAGGAACTGGCGCTGCTGCCCGCCCCGCAGCGCCTGGCACGCCGCCTGGTGATGATGGCCGAGGGCTACGGCCAGTGGACGGCCGAGGGCCAGTCGCGCCGCGTGATCGGCATCTCGCAGGAGCAGCTGTCGCTGATGCTGGCCATCTCGCGCCAGACCACCAACCAGATCCTCAAGGACCTGGAGTCGCGCCACCTGGTGCGCGTGCAGCGTGGCGAGGTGGAGATCTTGGACCTGGCGGCGCTGCGGGCCACCTGCTATTGAATTACTATTAAATATATAGCAACCAGCGCTTTACCATCAAGCGCCATAGCCATTTTTCATACAAATAGTAAGCACACATTCCATTTCCGGGCAAAATGACGGCCATGCAACTGAACTACATCGCCAACGCCTCGGTTCCGTCCGCCTCGGGCCGCACGATCCCCGTGATCGACCCGTCCGACGGCCAGACCTTCGACGAAATCCAGCGCAGCAACGCCGACGACATCGATGCGGCGGTGCATGCGGCGCGCCAGTGCTACCACGCGGTGTGGCAGAAGATGGCGCCCGTGGAGCGCGGCCGCCTGCTGCAAAAGCTCTCGGCCAAGATCCTGGAGCATGCCGACGAACTCACGGCCCTGGAGCAGCGCGACTGCGGCAAGCCCACCAAGCAGGCACGCGCCGACGCCATTGCGCTGGCGCGCTACTTCGAGTTCTACGCCGGTGCGTGCGACAAGTTCCACGGCGAGACAATTCCCTACCCCGACGGCTACAGCGTGCTGACTTGGCGCGAACCCCACGGCGTGACGGGCCACGTCATCCCCTGGAACTACCCCATGCAGATCTTCGGCCGCAGCGTGGGCGGCGCCCTGGCGGCGGGCAACGTCTGCGTGGTCAAGCCCGCCGAGGACGCCTGCCTGTCGCTGATCCGCGTGGCGCAGCTGGCGGCCGAGGTGGGCTTCCCCTCCGGCGCGCTGAACATCGTCACCGGCTACGGCCACGAGGTGGGCGACGCGCTGGCGCGCCACCCCGGCATCGACCACATCAGCTTCACCGGCAGCCCCAAGATCGGCACGCTGATCCAGCAGGTGGCCGCAGAGCGCCACTGCCCCGTCACGCTGGAGCTGGGCGGCAAGAGCCCGCAGATCATCTTTGCCGATGCCGACCTGGACGCCGCCATTCCCGTGGTCATCAACGCCATCGTGCAGAACGCCGGGCAGACCTGCTCGGCGGGCTCGCGCGTGCTGATCGACTCGCTGATCTATGAACCCCTGCTCGAACGCCTGGGCAAGGCGTTTGAAAAGCTGCGCGTGGGCCCCGCCGCCATGGACCTGGACGTGGGCCCGCTGATCCGCCAGACGCAGCAGCAGCGCGTGTGGGACTTCCTGTCCGACGCGCAGGTGGCCGGCATCCCCATGGTGGCCCAGGGCGTGGTGGTGGACGAAGCGCCCGAGACCGGCTACTACCAAGCCCCCACGCTGCTGCGCGATGTGCCCGTGGGCCACCGCCTGGCGCAGGAAGAAGTCTTCGGCCCCGTGCTGTCGGCCATGGCCTTCCAGGACGAGGACCATGCGGTGGAACTCGCCAATGCCACGCAGTTCGGCCTGGTGGCCGGGATCTGGACGCGCGACGGTGCGCGCCAGTTCCGCATGGCCAAGCGCGTGCACAGCGGCCAGGTGTTCATCAACAACTACGGCGCGGCCGGCGGTGTGGAGCTGCCATTTGGCGGCGTCAAATCCAGCGGCTACGGGCGCGAAAAGGGCTTTGAGGCGCTGTACGGCTTCACCACCTTGAAGACCGTCGCCATCAAGTACGGTTGAAGGCCTTAGAACGTGTTCACGATCTCCCAGGGGTCGCGCAGTGGTTTTTGCGGGATGGGATGCAAGGCGCGGTGGACAGCCAATAGCTCGGCTATTGGCAAGCGCCGCAACGCCGCAGACTGCCCGCAAAGACCACTGCCCGAAGGGTTGGAGCGAAATCGGGCGATTGGGCGCCTCGGCTGCTTGCATGGGCATGAGCCCATGCGGCGCATCCGAAGCATCCACTCATCCCGATTGCGCTCCAACGCGATCCCCTGCGAGATCGTGAACACGTTCTCAGTGTCCCGCCCGCGCACGACGGCACGGGCAGGCCCCGCTAACCTCGGCTGCTTCTGTACGACGATTTTTCTTCCTCCATGCCCCTGAGCCCCCCCGCCCCCCGCACCCTGAAGCATGTCCGCCGGGTGAACTACCAGGGCTTTGAACGCGACGATGGCCTGTGGGACATCGAGGGCGAGCTGCACGACAGCAAGGCCTACGACGCCCCCTCGCACCGCGACCCGACGCGCACGCGCCTGGCGGGTGAGGCCATCCACCACATGTGGCTGCGCGTGACCGTGAACCGCCAGCTGGTGGTGCAGGCGGTGGACGTGTCCATGGACTCGCACCCGCTCAAGGGCTGCACCGAGGCCCAGGCGGCGCTGCAGCGCATGGTGGGCTGCAGCATGGCGCGCGGCTGGCGCCAGGCCATCCAGAAGCACCTGGGCGGCGTGGAAAGCTGCACACACCTGCGCGAACTGCTGTTCAACCTGGCCACGGCGGCCTTCCAGTCGGTGCCTGCGGTGTTTGCCGCCAGCCACCCCGACGAGCCGCCGCGCCACCTGGGCCAGTGCACGGGGTGGGACTTCAACGGCAGCGGCGTGAAGGAATTTTTCCCCCAGTTCCATGGCCGGGAATCCAAGGCACCCGCCCCGGCCGCCCCGACGGCCCCTGCCACTGAAGTTTCAGCCCCATCGGGCTCTAGCGCTGGTTGAATAAGCGCTGGCAGCTATCAATTTTGATATATCTCACCACAACCCATCGGAGACACCCATGCGTGTGCAGAACAAATCCATCATCGTCACCGGCGCCGGCAACGGCATTGGCGAAGGCATCGCCAAGCGCCTGGCCGCGGAGGGCGGCAAAGTCATCGTCAATGACATCAACGAGGCAGGAGGCCAGCGCGTGGTGGCCGAGATCACGGCGGCAGGCGGCACGGCCGCTTTCTTCAAGGCCGACGTGACGAAGTCCGCCGAAGTGAAGGCCATGGTGGACGAGGCCGTGCGCCTGTACGGCCGCCTGGACGTGGTGGTGAACAACGCGGGCTGGACGCACCGCAACCGCCCCATGCTCGAAGTGAGCGAGGACGAGTTCGACAAGGTCTATGCCATCAACATGAAGAGCATCTACCTGTCGGCCATCCACGCCGTGCCCGCATTGCGCCAGGCCGGTGGCGGCAGCATCATCAACATCGCCTCCACCGCCGGCCTGCGCCCCCGCCCGGGCCTGACCTGGTACAACGGCTCCAAGGGCGCCGTCATCATCACCAGCAAGTCCATGGCCGCCGAGCTGGGCCCCGACAACATCCGCGTGAACTGCATCAACCCCGTGTTCAACCCCGACACCGGCCTGGCCGCCGAGTTCGCGGGCGGCCCGGTGGACGAGGCGCGCCGCGCCAAGTTCCTGGCCACCATTCCGCTGGGCCGCTTCTCCACCGCGCTCGACGTGGCCAACGCCGCGCTGTACCTGGCGAGCGACGAGGCGTCCTTCGTCAGCGGCGTGTGCATCGAGGTGGACGGCGGGCGCTGCGTGTAGGCACCTGCTGGCGGTCTCGCAAGGGATCGCGCCCGGGCGCCCGCCACCTGCAAGGCCGCCGGAGGCCGCCCCGCGCAGGCACAAGCCGCACCAGGGAGGTGCGGATTGATTGACGGTTGCAGGGCAGCTGCCTATAGTGCCGCCCATCCATGTTTGCAAGCGCCTCTCCCGTCACGACCCCCAGCGGCACCGCGCCGCTGCGCCGTGCCGCGCGCTCGCAAGCCACCCTCCAGGCCGGCGACCGCCGGGTCTGCACGCTTGCTGCAGACTCCTGAGCCCGGCGACACCCTCTCCCCCACGTTCTTTCGCGCACCTCCTGTCGCCGGGCCCATCCCCCAGGCGCTTGCTTGCGCCCAGGCCACGGCCCGGGGCAGCCTTGAGGAGTGTTGATGCCCCCGTTCCCTTCCGGCGAGATCTCGCTCGCCCCGTGCCCCCCCGCGCGCCACGACCCCGCCGACGGGGCCGCTGCCGGCCTGACGGCCGCCACCGACATCACCCGCCACTTCATCCGCGCCAAACGGCCCTGCGCCGACGGCTACCGCTGGTACCTGCGCCGCCAGGAGGGCGCCAGCAACTACCAGGCCTTGCTGGACGACCTGGTGCGCGAAGGCCGGGTGGAAGACGCCTGCTGGATGCTCGACCAGTTCGGCCCCACCAACGACGTGCTGGAGGTGGACCATCTGGAGGCCGATGCGCTGGTGTTCGCCGGCAGCGTTCGGTGCCAGGGCAGCGCCGACGTGGACGGTGTGCTGCGCACCGGCCGCAGCCTCAGCGTGCTGGGCGGCCTGCGGGTGGGCGGTGCGCTGCGGGTGGGAGAAGACCTGCGCGTCGCGGGCGCGCTGCGCTGTGAGGGCAGCGTGCGGCTGCACGGCGACGCGCGCGTGGGCGGCTCCCTGGTGGTGGCGCAGCGGCTGCAGTGCACGGGCGGCCTGCGCGTGGGCGGCGAGCTGGACGCTGGCGCCTCGGCCCACATCGGCGGCCACTGCACCGTGGGCCAGGACCTGCGCGTGGCAGGCGCCCTGGACGGCGGCGGTGGCATCAAGGTGGGCGGCCACCTGCTCGGCGACGCGGCCGTGCAGGCCACGCACGGCCTGCAGGTGGCGGGCGACGTGGACTGCCGCGGCCACCTGCAGGTGGGCTCGGGCGTGCGCGCGGGCGGGCGCATCCACGCAGGAGGGGCCATCCGCGCGGGCGAAAGCCTGTCGGCGGGGGAAACCATCGCGGCGGGTGGAGCCTATGGCGTGTACGCCGGCCTGGTGGTGCCGCTGCCCGACTGGCCCCACAGCGCCCGGGTGTGCGCCCGTGAGCAGCCCGCGCGCCTGCTGAGCGGCTGCTGGACCGATGGCCAGGGGCACACGCCATGATGCCCGGAGCCTGCGCCTTGCACCTCGCGCCCCGCGTCGCCCCCGGTGCCCCGGCCGGCCGGGGCTGGCTGGGTGCGCTGGGCCACCTGCTGACCGAACTGCGCATCGACGTGGACCTGTCGGGCCGCGACATCCAGCGCGAGTTCGACGCACTGCACGAACGCATCCGCACCAACCACCGCACCCGCGACGCGATGCGCGCGCTGCCCCTGCGCCTGCACGGGCTGGAGTTGCGCCTGCGCGAGGCCGACGGCGAGTATTTTGTCTACGCCATCGACCCGCAGCGCAACCGCATCGTGGCCTACACCGTGTTCAACCGGCTGGTCGAGGTGGACCGCCGCACCGACCGCCACCTGCGCGCGCCCCACACCAAGGTGGTGGACGGCTACCGCCGCATGGGCATTGCCTCCGCCATCTACCGCTGGTGGCTGGACTCGGGCCGCAGCCTCATGACCGGGGCACGCCAGTCCGCCGGGGCCCACGGCCTGTGGATGGCCCTGGCGCGCGACTATGAGCTGGCGGCGGTGCGCATCGACGCGCACAAACGCGTGCAGCGCCTGCCCCTGCCACCACCCCCGGGATTCTTCGACGCGCTGGACACCCGGCTGGTGCTGGTGGGGCGCGATTGCCGCCTGGCGGACTTCACGCAGCACGCGGCCTGCAGCGGCTGATGGGGGGCCGGATGGCCGGATTGCCCCCGGACGCTCAGCCCAGCACCTCGCGCAGGGCTGCCTCGTACAGGTTGGTGAGCTTGTCCATCACGCCCAGCAGGCGCTCGCTGGTGGTGGCCACGGCGTTGAGCCCCACGTCATCGGCCGGGCGGCGCAGGGCCGATTCAAAGAACAGCCACTGCGAGTCGGCCAGCTCCAGCTCGTTGCGGATGGCGGGGGTGGACACCGGCGCCGCCTTCAACGTCTGCAGTGCCTGGCGGAAGTCGGCGGCGTCGGAGGCCAGTTGCGCCTGCACCACCTTGGACTCCACCTTGGCCGCGTGCAGAAAGTAGTTCTTGGCCAGGCGCTGCGACAGCATGCGCTGGCGGCCCGCCAGGTTCACCAGCCGCGCGCTGGGGGCCTGCGCCAGCCTCTCGATCGACTCGGTCACGGCCTGGGAAACCAGCAGCGTGCGGTCGGCCTGGTCGGACGCCGCCACCACCAGCGCCGTCTGGGTGGCTGGCACGGCGGTCAACTGGTTGAGCAGGGCAAACTGCTTTTGCACTTCTTCCAGCTGGCGCCCCACGTCGGCCGGCCAGCGCCCCGACTGCAGGCCCCGCGCCAGTTCGCTGCTGCCCGACTGCACCATCTTGCGCGCCAGCCCCATCACATCCACCGCCGCCCCCGGCAGCACCTGCAGGTACTGCTGGCAATAGGCCTTGGCCATCCGCTGCGACAGGGCGCGGAACCAGCCCGCATAGTTGATGGCCCCCGACAGCCCTATCTGCGCCTGGGCACTGTGGCCCCAGGTGGGCAGCAGGATGCCCGCAGCCACCCATTGAACCGCCACGCGGCGCTGGCATGGCAGGGCGTCGGCGAAGAACTCACGAACTGGCATGGGAATCCCCTGAAATCGGATGCCGTATTGTTGCAATGCAACATCCAGAGCGCCCTGCGCCATGTCAAAGGCGGGCCACGCCGCCGCCGGGGTAGAACTTGACCGCGATCAACTCCGCGCGCAGGGGCTTGCCCCTCTGCGGGGCCCCTTGCGGCAAAATCACCCCATGGCCGAACGTGTGATTCCCCTGGTGGACCAACGCATCGCCGCACTGGCGGCGCGGGTGCCCACGCACCCGGTGGCCCCCACGGGCCAACTCACCGACACCCGGGGCCGCCCGCTGCGCGACCTGCGCATCAGCGTGACGGACCGCTGCAACTTCCGCTGCAACTACTGCATGCCCAAGGAAGTGTTCGACAAGGACTACCCCTACCTGCCGCACGGCGCCTTGCTGAGCTTCGAGGAGATCACCCGGCTGGCGCGGCTGTTCCTGACGCACGGCGTGCGCAAGATCCGCCTGACCGGCGGCGAGCCCCTGCTGCGCAAGAACCTGGAAGCGCTGGTGGCCCAGCTGGCCCAGCTGCGCACGGTGGACGGCCTGGCGCCCGACCTCACCCTCACCACCAACGGGTCGCTGCTGGCGCGCAAGGCCCAGGCCTTGAAGGATGCGGGCCTGAACCGCGTGACCGTGAGCCTGGACGGACTGGACGACACGATCTTTCGCCGCATGAACGATGTGGACTTTCCGGTGGCCGACGTGCTGGCGGGCATCGAAGCCGCGCACGCGGCGGGCCTGTCGCACATCAAGGTCAACATGGTGGTCAAGCGCGGCACCAACGACCATGAAATCTTGCCCATGGCGCGCCACTTTCGCGGCACGGGCACCACGCTGCGTTTCATCGAGTACATGGACGTGGGCGCCACCAACGGCTGGCGCATGGACGAGGTGCTGCCCTCGGCCGAGCTGATCGAACGCCTGCGCGCCGAGCTGCCGCTGGTGCAGCTCGACCCCAGCAGCCCCGGCGAGACCGCCGAGCGCTGGGGCTACACCAACGCACAAGGCCAGTACGACCCCGCCCTGGGCGAGGTGGGCGTGATCAGCAGCGTGACCCAGGCCTTCTGCCACGACTGCAACCGCGCGCGCCTGTCCACCGAAGGCAAGCTCTACCTGTGCCTGTTTGCCTCGGAGGGTTACGACCTGCGCACCCTGCTGCGCGGCGGCGCCAGCGACGAAGCGATCGCCTCGGCCATCGCCCCCATCTGGCAACAGCGCGGCGACCGCTATTCGGAGCTGCGCAGCAGCCTGCCGGCGGACACCACACAGGGTGGCGCGCGGCGGGTGGAGATGAGCTATATCGGCGGCTAGCGGTGGGGCCGGCCCCGTGCATCTCGGCCCTGCGGAGCCCCCGCCCCGCGCCATGGTCCGGGCGCCGACGGTTTTCAGGCACCATGGGTGGCCGCGGCCTTCACCTCTTGCCCACACCCACCCCATGCCCCTTCAATCCACGCACCGCGCACTGTTCCTGGCCAATGCCACCGTCCTGGTCACGCACCAGATCGACGCCGCGTACTGGCATGAGTGGGAGCTGTTCCACATTCCCGGCGGCAACCAGGTCAACCTGCTGCTCAACCTGCCCATCATTGCGCTGGTGCTGTATGCCCAGGCGCAGGTCGCCCGGGGCGACGGCCGTTCGGCCCTGGCCTTCTACAAGCTCATGCCCTGCCTGGGAGCCTTGACCGTGGCGATCCACGGCCTGTTCTTTGCGCTGGGGCACGGGGCGTTCGCGCAACCCGTGTCCCTGGGCCTGCTGGCCTGCACGGCCGTCCTTTCGTGCCTGCAACTGACCGCGCTGCGTGCCCGGCAGCCGCTGTAGCACCCTGCTTTTCACCCATCGCCCACCCCCATGATCGAAACCCAAGACATCACCGGCCTCGTGCTTGCAGGCGGACGCGGCAGCCGCATGGGCGGCGTCGACAAAGGCCTGCAGAACTTTCGCGGCCTGCCGCTGGCGCTGCACACGCTGATGCGGCTGCAGATGCAGACCGGCGCCACCATGGTCAACGCCAACCGCAACCTCGCGGCCTACGAGGCGTTTGGCGCCCCCGTGTGGCCCGATGTGCTGGCCGACTACGCTGGTCCGCTGGCGGGCTTTCTGACGGGGCTGGAGCGTTGCGAAACACCCTGGCTGCTGACGGTGCCCTGCGACACCCCGCTGTTCCCGCTGGACCTGGCCCAGCGCCTGGCGGCCGCGGCGGACGCCCAGGACGCCGACATCGCCATGGCCGCGGCGCCCGAAGACGATGGCACGGGCCGCACCAGCGTGCGCACCCAGCCGGTGTTCTGCCTGCTGCGCGTGGACCTGCTCGAAAGCCTGGTCGCCTTCACCCAGGCCGGCGGCCGCAAGATCGACGCCTGGACGGGCCAGCACCACTGCGCCATCGTGCCCTTCGACCAGCCGGGCGATGACCCCAAGGCCTTCTTCAACGCCAATACGCTGGCCGAGCTGCACGCGCTGGAGAGCACCAGCACACCGCAGGCCCCACAGGCCCCACAGGCTTGACGCGCCTCCCAACCGCCATGAACACGCGCCCGTTTCCGGCCACCAGTTCCGTACGGATCCGCCCCTTGGCCGCCGCGGATGCCGTGGCCTACAAGGCCCTGCGCGACGAGGCGCTGCGCACCGCGCCGGATGCGTTCACCTCCGACTACGAATCCTCGGTGGGCCGCGATGCCAGCGAGTACGTGACGCGCTTTGGCACCCTGGAATCCGGCCAGTTCTTCCTGGGGGCCTTCGACGCCACGGGCCAACTGCTCGGCTGCCTGGGCTGTGAACGCGAACAGCGCGCCAAGCAGCGCCACTGCGCCGTGGTGGTGGGCATGATGGTGGCGCCCCGTGCGCAGCGCCAGGGCATCGGCCAGCAACTGGTGGCCACCTGTGTGGAGGCCGCCAGCCGCGTGCCCGGGCTGACCCAGCTCGTGCTGACCGTCACCGCCTCCAACACGCACGTCGTGCGCCTGTACGAGCAGGCCGGGTTCCGCGCCTGGGGCCTGCTGCCCCACGCCATCGTGGTGGACGGCGTGGGCTTCGACAAGCTGCACATGGTGCGCGTGCTGCACGACTGATTGAAAGCTACTGAGACCCATGAAAACCATTGCCCAGATTGCCGCCGAACTGCAAGGCTACGACCCGCAGGCCCTGAGCGCCGCCGACGTGAATGCGTTTCTGCAGCGGCTGGTCGAGCCCGTGACCGCCACCGAAGAGCTCCCCCTCTTCGACGCCCTGGGCCGCGTGCTGGCGCGGGACGTCGTCTCGCCCCTCAGCGTGCCCCCGCACGACAACTCGGCGATGGACGGTTATGCGTTCGCCGGCGCACAACTCACCCCAGGGCAGCCCCTCACGCTGCGGGTGGTGGGCACGGCGCTGGCGGGCAAGGCCTGGGTGGGCACCGTGGCGGCGGGCGATTGCGTGAAGATCATGACCGGCGCCATCATGCCCCCGGGCCTGGACACCGTGGTGCCGCAGGAGTTCACCACGGCCGCAGCCGATGATGGCCACATCACCATCGCGGCCGGCGTGCTCAAGACCGGCGACAACCGCCGCTTCAAGGGCGAAGACCTCCTGGAAGGCGGCGTTGCGCTGGCCCAGGGCACGCTGCTGGCACCCGCCGCGCTGGGCCTGGTGGCCAGCCTGGGCCTGCCCACGGTGACGGTGTTCCGCCGCCTGCGCGTGGCGTATTTCTCGACCGGCGACGAGATCCTGAGCCTGGGCGAAGCCCCACGCGAAGGCGCGGTGTACGACAGCAACCGCTACACCGTCTTCGGCCTGCTCACCCGCCTGGGCGTGGAGGTGATCGACCTGGGCGTGGTGCGCGACGAGCCCGCGCTGCTGGAGGCGGCATTTCGCAACGCGGCACAGCGCGCCGACGCCATCATCACCAGCGGCGGCGTGAGCGTGGGCGAGGCCGACCACACGCGCACCATGATGAAAAAGCTGGGCGACGTGGCCTTCTGGCGCATCGCCATGCGGCCCGGCCGCCCCATGGCCGCAGGGAGCATCGCCGCCACGGAATTTGAGGAAAAAACAGCCTCTGGCGCTGATCCAGCAAGCGCCAATAGCTACCAAAATAATAGCAAACAATCCCACAACGGCGCGGTGCTGTTCGGCTTGCCCGGCAACCCGGTGGCCGTGATGGTGACGTTTCTGGCCTTCGTGCGCCCCGCCCTGCTGCGCATGATGGGCAGCACACACACCGCCCCGCCCCTGGTGCGCGCCACCAGCACCGAAGCCCTGCGCAAGAAACCCGGCCGCACCGAGTACCAGCGCGGCACCGTCACCACCGCCGCCGACGGCACGCTGCAGGTGCGCACCACGGGCAACCAGGGCTCGGGCGTGCTCAGCTCCATGGTGCAGGCCAACGGGCTCATCGTGCTGCGCCACGGCCAGGGCAATGTGGCGGTGGGCGACGCGGTGGATGTGATGCTCTTTGACGGCGTGATCTGACACGGCCACGGGTACCGGGCCGGTACCCGTCCACCCCTGTCCCGCTAGTCTGGAACCCACTGCCTTCCATTTGTTTTTATTTCCCTCCGTGGACTCTGCCCATGACCTACGCCGCCCAGCACCTTGCCACGCCCCCCTCCCGCGACGATGTGGACCGCCTGCCGGGCGCGGCAGTCGTCGAGTTCGGCACGCCCTGGTGCGGCCACTGCCAGCGGGCCCAGCCCCTCATCGAGCAGGCGCTCAAGGGCCGCGCGGACGTGGCGCACATCAAGGTGGAAGACGGCCCCGGCCAGCGCCTGGGCCGCACTTTTGGGGTCAAGCTGTGGCCGACGCTGGTGTTCCTGAAGAACGGGCAGGAAGTGGCGCGCCTCGTGCGGCCGCAGGCCCTGCAGGAGGTGCTGGATGCGTTGCAGGCGAACGCGGGGCCGGCCTGACCACGCCCGGGCGCCCTGAACGAAAAGAAGCCCCGAGGGGGCTTTCCTTTCATCCGTTCCTCATGCACGCGCCCGGCGCCCCGGACCGGGAGGGGCGCTACTTGGCCACGTAGTCATGCGGGTGCAGCGGATGCGCGGGCTCCTCGGCCGCCACCGCCGTGTTCGCGCCCGGCACGGCCCGGCGCGCGAACAGCGTGTACATGGTGGGCACCACGAAGATGGTGAGCAATGTGCCCAGCGACATGCCGCCCACGATCACCCAGCCGATCTGCGTGCGCGTCTCGGCCCCCGCGCCCGAGGCCAGCGCCAGCGGGATGGCGCCGAGCACCATCGCGCCCGTGGTCATCAGGATGGGGCGCAGGCGCTGCGCCGAGGCCTTGACCAGCGCGTCCACCATCTCCATGCCCTGCTCGCGCAGCTGGTTGGTGAACTCGACGATCAGGATCCCGTGCTTGGTGATCAGCCCCACGAGCGTGATCAGCCCGATCTGCGAATACACGTTGAGCGACCCCCCGCTCCACTTGAGGGCCAGCAGTGCCCCGATCATCGACAGCGGCACCGAGACCATGATCACCAGCGGGTCGATGAAGCTCTCGAACTGCGCCGCCAGCACCAGGAAGATGAACACCAGCGCCAGCACGAACACGATGCCCAAAGCGCCCTGTGAGCTCTTGAACTCGCGCGACGTGCCGTTCAGATCCGTGGTGTAGCCCGGCCGGATGACCTTGGCGGCGGTGTCATCCATGAACTTGAGCGCCTCGCCCAGCGAGTAGTCGGGCGACAGGTTGGCCGTGATGGTGGCCGAGCGGCGCTGCCCGAAGTGGTTGAGCTCGCGCGGGCTCACGCTCTCGCGCACCTTGACCAGGCTGGACAGCGGGATCATCGAATCGTTGCGTCCCCGCACGTAGATGGTGTCGATGTTCTCGGGCGTGGTGCGGCCCCGGGCCGCCGTCTGCACGATCACGTCGTACTGCTCGGCATCGCGCTTGTAGCGCGTCACCGTGCGCCCGCCCAGCATGGTCTCGATGGCCTTGGCCACCACGTCCACGCTCACGCCCAGGTCGGCCGCGCGCTCGCGGTTCACCTCGATGCGCAGCTCGGGCTTGTTCAGGCGCAGGTCGATGTCGGGCCCGATGATGCCGGGGTTCCGGGCGATCTCGGCCATGAACGCGGTGGTCACCTGGTTGAGGTTCTCGTAGCTGTCCGAGGTCTGGATCACATAGGTGAGCGGGCGCGCCCGGAACCCCTGGCCCAGCGACGGCGGGGTGATGAGGAACGAGCTGACGCCCGGCAGGTTGCCCACCTTGGGCTGGAGCTCGCGCGCAAGCTCCAGCGTGGTGCGCTTGCGGTTTTCCCAGTCCACCGTGCGGTAGATCACGCTGCCCTGCGCCACGGTGGGGTTGCCGATGTTGGCGAAGATGCGGTCGAACTCGGGGTACTCGCGGCCGACCTTCTCCAGCTCCAGCGCGTAGCGGTTGGTGTAGTCCAGCGTGGCGCCGTCGGGGGCGGTGACGTTGACGAGCACCGTGCCCCGGTCTTCCAGCGGCGAGAGCTCCTGCCGCATGCTCGGGTACACCACCACCAGCGCGGCGCCGCTGACCGCCATGACCGCGATCACGATCCAGCGCGCCTGGAAGACCGCGCCACGAATGCCGCCGCGCCCCGCGCCCTGACCGCCCCAGCGCGCCGTCACGATCCAGCGCAGCAGGCGGCCGTAGGCGTCCGACAGTGCCGTGAGCCAGCGCTCCATGGAGCGGTCGAACCAGTTGGGCTTGGGGTTGTGCTTGAGCAGGAGCGAACACATCATGGGCGACAGCGTGAGCGCCACGAAGCCCGACACCACCACCGCGCCGGCCAGCGCCAGCGCGAACTCCACGAACAGGCGCCCGGTGCGGCCGGGCGTGAAGGCCAGCGGCGCATACACGGCCACCAGCGTGAGCGTCATGGCCACGATGGCAAAGCCGATCTCGCGCGCGCCCTTGATGGCGGCGGAGAACGGGTCCAGGCCTTCCTCGATGTGCCGGTAGATGTTCTCCAGCATCACGATGGCGTCGTCCACCACCAGGCCGATGGCCAGCACCAGCGCCAGCAGCGTGAGCGTGTTGATGGAAAAGCCCGCCAGCGACATGAGCGCGAAGCTGCCCACCAGGCTCACCGGGATGGTGATGATGGGGATGATGGACGCGCGCAGCGTGCGCAGGAACACGAAGATCACCAGCGCCACGAGCACCACGGCTTCGGCGATGGTGGAGTACACGCTCTTGATGGACCGGTCGATGAACAGCGAGTTGTCGTTGGCCACGTCGATCACGATGTCCGAGGGCAGGTCGTCCTTGAGCACGGGCATCATCGCGCGCACGCCCTGCGACAGCTCCAGCGGGTTGGCCGTGGCCTGCCGGATCACGCCGACCGAGATGGCCTCGCGCCCGTTCAGGCGCACGCGGCTGCGGTCGCTGGCCGCGCCCTCCTCCACGCGCGCCACGTCGCGGATGCGCACCGGAAAGCCGTTGACGGTGCGGATCACCACCTCGGCGAACTGCCCGGGCGTGGCCAGGTCGGTCTGCGATGTCACGCTGAACTCGCGCTGCTGCGACTCGATGCGCCCCGCGGGCAGCTCCAGGTTGTTGCGCCGGATGGCGTCTTCCACATCCTGCGTGGTCAGGCGGTAGCCGGCCATGCGCTCGGGGTCCAGCCACACCCGCATCGCGTACTTGCGCTCGCCATAGATGGGCACGTCGGCCACGCCGGTCACCGTCTGCAGGCGCGGCTTGACGATGCGGTTGACGAGGTCGTTGATCTCCAGCGGCGTGCGGGTGTCGCTGCTGAAGGCCAGCCACATCACGGGCGAGGCGTCGGCCTCCACCTTGGCGATCACGGGCTCGTCCACCGCGTCGGGCAGGCGGTTGCGCACGCGGGCCGTGCGGTCGCGCACTTCGGCGGCCGCGTTGTCCGCGTCCTTCTCCAGGCGGAAGCGCACGCTGATCTGGCTCTGCTCGGGGCGGCTGATGGAGGTGATCACATCCACCGCGTCGATGCCGGCGATGGAATCCTCCAGCGGCTTGGTGACCTGCGACTCGATCACCTCCGCCGAGGCGCCCGCATAGCGCACGCTCACCGTCACCACGGGCTCGTCGATCTTGGGGTACTCGCGCACCGACAGGCGCGTGAAGCTCACGGCGCCGATCAGCAGCACCAGCAGGGACAGCACGGTCGCAAAGACCGGCCGGCGTATCGATATTTCAGCGAGTTGCATGGCAGTCCTGGTGCTTCATCGATCGCGCGCGGGGCGCGGGCCGGATGGCACCGCCTTGCCGGATGCGCCCGCAAGCTGGCAGGGGCTGGCCCCGGGCAGCGGGGCCACCAGGGCCGGCGAAGGCGCCGCGGCCACAGGCACGGGGGCGGGAACGGCGGCCGACGGCTGCTGCGCGGCGGGCATGCCCGCCGCGGAGCCGGCCGCGCCCGGTGCCGGGGCATCGGCCAGCGCCGCGGGCGCCGCCGAAGCGGGCTGCGCCGCGCCGGTGGCCGGCTTGCCCAGTTCCACCACGCGCACCACGGTGCCGTCCTTCTGGATGCGCTGCTGCCCTGCGGTCACCACCAGGTCACCCGTGGCAAGGCCGTCCACCACTTCCACAAACCCCGGCGTGCGCACGCCCAGCTTGACCGGCGTGCGCCGCGTGACCCGGCTGCCGGGCTCCTTGCCCTCGACGATCCTGAGCACGTAGGGGCTGGTGCCGTCCGGCACGACAGCCTCTTCCGGGATGACCCGGGCGTCGGCGCGCTCCGAAAACACCGCCGTCACCCGGGCAAACATGCCAGGGCGCAGCTGCAGGCGGCGGTTGTCGATGCATCCGCGCACCGCCACGGCCCGGCCGTCGGCATCGATCTGGGGGTTGATGGCCTGCACCACGGCGGCATAGCGCACGCCCGGCAGCGCGTCGAACGCCACCTGGGCGGTCTGGCCCGTGCGGATCTTGCCTTGCAGGCGCTCGGGCAGGCGGAAGTCCACGTACACGGCATCCAGGTCTTCCACGTTGACGATGTCGGCGCCATCCTTGAGGTAGTCGCCCACGTTCACGCCCCGGATGCCCGCAATGCCGTCGAACGGCGCCACGATCTTCAGGCGCGAGGCCGTGGCCTGCGCCAGGGAGAGCTTGGCCTGGGCCACCTCCAGGTTCGCGGCGCTTTCGTCCACGGACCGCTGGCTGATGAAGCCCTGGGCCACGAGCTCCTGGTTGCGCTTGTGGTTGGCCCGGGCAATCGACAGTTCGGCCTGGCCCTGCTGGACCTGGGCACGCGGCAACTGGTCGTCGAACTGCACCAGCACCTGCCCGCGCCGCACGCGCTCGCCGTCCCGGAAATTGAGCTGGGTGATGCGCCCGCTCACCTCGGGGCGCAGCACCACGCTCTGGCGCGAACGCAGGCTGCCCACGGCCTCGGCGTCATCGCGCATGGCCATCTGCCGGACGGCCACCGCCTCGACCGCCACCGGCCGGCCGGCCCCACCCGGGGCGCCGCCCCGGGCGGGTGCGCCATTGCCACCGCCGGCCAGGGCCGCCTCGGTGCGCGGGGCCTGCACGGATTTCTTCTGCAGCCACCATGCGGCACCGGAGGCTGCAGCGATGCCGATGACGGCGAAAACGATGTATCTGTGCTTGGACGCCATGGATCAATGAAACCGGGTGAAGTGGGAAAGCGCAACCAAAGAATGTATCAGTGCGTGTCTTGACCTGCAGCAACTCGCGGCTTGACCCCAAGGTCAATTGCGGCAGTTTTACGCAGGCTTTACACAAGGCGCGCACAAAAAAGGCTCCCGAAGGAGCCTTGACTGGCGAAGAGCGCCGTCACGCGCGGCCCAGGGCCTTGTCCACGCCGCGGTTGGCCAGCGCGTCCGCGCGCTCGTTGCCCGGATCGCCAGAATGCCCCTTCACCCATCGCCACTCGATGCGATGCCCGCCTGTGCTCACCAGCGCATCCAGGCGCTGCCACAGCTCGACGTTCTTGACGGGCTGCTTGGAGGCGGTGCGCCAGCCCCGGGCCTTCCAGCCATGAATCCATTCGGTGATGCCCTTGCGCACATATTCGCTGTCCAGGTACAGCGTCACGGCGCAGGGCCGCTTCAAGGCGGAGAGCGCCTCGATCACGGCCAACAGCTCCATGCGGTTGTTGGTGGTGCCCAGCTCGCCGCCAAAAATCTCCTTCTCCGTCGGGCCGGAACGGAGCACGGCGCCCCATCCCCCCGGACCCGGGTTGCCCTTGCAGGCGCCATCTGTGTATATCTCTACCTGGTTCAAACTGTGTTCCTGTCTCTTTCGGCGGCCGTGATGGCCCGGGAGGTGCGCGCGGGCGTACCCGCCGCGTGTGCGCGGTTGGCGATGGGCACCGTGGCGGCGGACCGCTGGCGGCTGGTGCGCCAGGCGGGCTCCAGCAAGCGCATGCCATGCACCCGCTTGACCGCCACGATGAAATAGGCGGCGCCAAAAATGGGCCACCATTTCTCACCCAGCCCATCCATGAAGCCAAAGCGCTCCAGCCACCGGGTGGTGCGCACCGCTGGACGATAACAGCCAAAACGGGCGGATTCGACCTCGAAACTCAAAAGCCTGAGCCAGTCGCGCAACCGCCGGTAGCCAATGAACTCGCCCACGTCGGGCAGGTACAGCGTGCCATTGCCCATGCGCTGGTACATGCGTGCGCGCCACTGGCGCAGCCCCCACAGGCTCGTGGGGTTCAGCCCGCTGATGACCACGCGGCCCTCGGGCACCAGCACCCGCTCCACCTCGCGCAGGGCGGCGTGGGGGTCGACACTCAGCTCCAGCGTATGGGGCAGGACCAGCAGGTCCAGGCTGGCCTGCGCGAACGGCAGGGCCACGGGCTCGGCGAGCAGGTTGACCATGCGGCACTGCAGGGGTGCGTCCACGCCACTGCCCGCCTCCAGAAAGCCCAGGGAGCCCTGGACGCCCTCCTGGCCCAGGGCCAGCCACTGGTGCGGCATGCGGTTGGCGCGCAGGCCGTCAAGCAGGGGCATGCCAAGCTGCAGGCTGTGGTATCCAAAAATATCCGCCACCGCCTCGTCGAAGCGCGCCTGCTCCCACGCCAGCAGGTACCGGCCCGGCGGGGAATCGAACCAGTGGTGCAAACCTATAATTTGATCGCTCATGAACTTGCTGCCGCTGCCCGCCTTTACCGACAACTACATCTGGATGCTGCACAACGGCCGCCAGGCGCTCGTCGTCGACCCGGGGGATTCCGCGCCCGTGCTGCAGGCACTGCAGCAACTGGACCTGCAGTTGCAGGCCATTCTAGTCACGCACCACCACGCCGATCATGTCGGTGGCGTCGATGCCGTGCGCGACGCCACCGGCGCCACGGTGTATGGCCCCGCGCGGGAGCAGATCCCCGGGCCCCTGCACCGCCTCGCGCAGGGCGATACGGTGGACGCGCTGGGGCTGCGCTTCGAGGTCATCGACGTTCCGGGCCACACCGCCGGCCACATCGCCTACTACTGCCGCCGCATCGACGGTGAGCCCCTGCTGTTCTGCGGCGACACGCTTTTTTCCGGCGGCTGCGGCCGGCTGTTCGAGGGCACGCCGGCCCAGATGCTGGACTCCCTGGACCAGCTGGCGGCCTTGCCCGGCAACACCCGCGTGTGCTGCACGCACGAGTACACCCTGTCCAACCTGAAATTCGCACGGGCCGTGGAACCCGGCAACGATGCGCTGCTCCACTACAGCAGCCAGTGCGAGGCGCTGCGGGCACGCCACCAGCCCACGCTGCCTTCGCACATGGCCCTGGAGCGAGACATCAACCCCTTCCTGCGTGTGCGCCAGCCCGCGGTGGCCCAGGCCGCCCGAGGCTACGACGCGCAGGTGAATCAAGACGATGCAGTGGCGGTACTGGCCGCGCTGCGCCAATGGAAAAACGAGTTTCGATGAAAATTTTGCACATCGCCTGCCTGGCCTGCGCGCTCTGGCTCACGGGCTGCGCCACCACCGCGCCATCGCAGGACAGCGCAGCCGGCACCGCCCCTTCATCCTCCACCGGCGCTGCGCCCCGCACCGCCTCCCACACCCCCGTCATTCCCAACGGACCGCTGCGCCCCATCACGGCGGCGCAGGCGGCCAGCGGCGAGGTCGCATCGCTCTCCACCCCCGCCGACCTGTGGGACCGCATCCGCCGGGGCTTCGCGATGCCCGACCTGCAGCACGAACTGGTGCAGGACCGCGAGCAGTGGTACGCCACGCGGCCCGACTACATGCAGCGCATGACCGAGCGCTCCAGCAAGTACCTGTTCCACATCGTCGAGGAACTAGAGCGGCGCGGCATGCCCACCGAGCTGGCGCTGCTGCCCTACATCGAGAGCGCGTTCAATCCCCAGGCCGTCTCCAGCGCCAAGGCGGCTGGCATGTGGCAGTTCATGCCCGCCACGGGCAACTACTTCGATCTCAAGCAGAACGCATTCCGCGATGACCGCCGCGATGTGCTCGCCTCCACGCGCGCCGCGCTCGACTACCTGCAAAAGCTCCATGGCATGTTTGGCGACTGGCACCTGGCCCTGGCCGCCTACAACTGGGGCGAAGGCAGCGTGGGCCGGGCCATCGCCCGCAACCAGAAGCAGGGGCTGGGCACCACGTACACCGACCTCAACATGCCGGCCGAAACCCGCATGTACGTGCCCAAGCTGCAGGCCGTCAAGAACATCGTTGCCCACCCCGAGGCCTTCCGCACCGAGTTGCCGCTCATCGAGAACCACCCCTACTTCCAGACGGTGGACATCACGCACGACATCGACGTGGCCCTGGTTGCCACGCTGGCGGGCGTGCGCGAGGAGGACTTCCGGGCGCTGAACCCCTCCTTCAACAAGCCGGTGATCCTGGCGGCCGGCACGCCGCAGATCCTGCTGCCCTGGGACAACGCCAAGGTGTTCCAGCGCAACCTCGAAGCCCGCCGCGAAGGGCAGTACGCGAGCTGGACCGTGTGGTCCGTGCCCTCCACCATGACGGTGGCCGAAGCGGCGCAGCGCGCGGGCATGAGCGAGAACGACCTGCGCAGCGTCAACAACATACCGCCCCGCATGCTGATCAAGGCGGGCTCGGCCCTCATGGTTCCGCGCTCGTCGGCCATCCGCCAGGACGTGTCGTCCCACCTGGCGGACAACGGGCAGGTCGCTTTCTCTCCGGAGATCGTCACCCGCCGCACCACCGTGCGGGCGGGCAAGGGCGAAACCGTGGCGAGCATCGCCCGCCGCTACAAGCTCGCGGCGGCCAGTGTCGCGGACTGGAACGATGTGCGCGCGACGGCCGCCTTCAAGGCAGGCCAGCAGGTCGTGGTGTATCTGCCGGTGCGGCAGGCCAGCCAGGCACGGGGCACGGTGGCGCGGGCGGGCACCGCCGCCAAGCGGCCGGCGGCCGCGCCGTCGCGCCGGGGCGGCACGCCCTCCAAGGTCAAGCGCCGCTGAAAAGCCCCTGAAAGGGCAGCGCGGACAGAGGCGCCCGCCTCAGAACTTCAGCGTGTGCATGCCCAGCAGCCCCAGGATGCCCATGATGATGAGGTACAGCGCCACGATGGTGCTGAGCAGGCGGGGCATGACCAGGATGAGGATGCCCGCGATCAGGGAGACAAGCGGGCCGATGCTGAGGGTGAACGTCATGGAGCGATCCTTGGTGGAGGGGTGAGTGGTATGCCGAGGCTACGGCCAACCGAACGCCGACGAATGTAAGCCATCTTCCCGACCCGGATGCCGCAGGCGCCACACGGAATGGGCGGCCTCACTTCATGTCTCCAGCGCCCTGCCCCCGCCCCACGGCAACGGCCGCCGCAAAGCGCCCCCGAGAGGCGCCGCCGCACGTTCAGACGCTGAATTTCTGGCGCGCCTTGCGCACGAAGTCGTTGGTGTAGGTGCGCGCCAGCTCCACCTTGAAATCCCCCAGCTCGGGGTGCACGCGCGCCAGCACGCGCAGCGCCGTGGCCGCGCCGTCGTCGGGCATCACCCCGTTGGGCGAGTAGGTTTCCCGCACGCGGCTGAAGGCGGCCAGGTACAGCCCCCGGTCGCCCATCAGGTAGCCCGCGGGCACGGCCTTGACAAGGTCGGCAGGGGCCGCGGTCTGCAGCCACTTGAGGGCGTGCACGATGCCGTTGGCCAGCGCCTGGGCCTGGGCGGCGTTCTTTTGCAGGAAGGCCTGCGGCGCGTAGAGACAGCTGGCGGGCATCGCGCCGCCGAACATCTCCTGCGCGGCCTTGAGCGAGCGCATGTCGGCCGTGATGCGGGTGTCCGCCTTCTGCTCCAGCAGCGTCATGATCGGGTCGGCATGGCACAGCGCATGCACCTGGCCGGAGCGCAGCGCATTCATCGCGGCCATGCCGGAGCCCACGCCGACAAAGGCCACATCGCGCGGGCCCAGGCCCGCGCGCGCCAGCACCAGGCTGGCCGCCAGGTGCGTGGACGACCCCGCGGACGACACCCCGATGCGCCGCCCCTGCAGGTCGCCGAGATCCTTGTAGGCCGGCAGCGACCGCAGCGAGACCCCCAGTGCCAGCTGGGGCGCGCGCCCCTGCACCACCAGCGACCGGAACGCCTGGCCCCGCACCTGCTGGCGGATGGTGTGCTCGAAGGCGCCGGCACAGACATCGGCCGCGCCCTCCTGCACCGCCTGCAGCGCCAGCGCGCCGGCCGAGAAATCGCGCACCGTCACGTCCAGCCCCTCGGCGCGGAAATAGCCCAGCTGGACAGCGAGCGCCAGCGGCAGGTGGTAGAGCACGCCCTGCCCGCCCACGGCGATCGTGACATTGCCCAGTGCCGCGCCTTCGGCCTGTGCCCGCACGGCGGCCGGCGCGAACACCGCGGCCGCCGACAGGGCGGACACGGCACCAAAGGCGCGGCGGGTGAGCAAGGGGCGGGTCATGGCAATCCGGAAAAATATCGATGCTGCATTGCAACAATCGTGCCGCAGAGCGGGCCAGCCCGCATCAGGGGGATTCCCAGCGGGTTTCTACGTACCAGGGTCGAAAAACAGGGGCTACGGCCCCGGGCGAACCGGCTGTCCTGGCCCTTTGCAAGCCAGGCGCGGCGCGGGTCAGCGGTAGCCGACGAACAGGATGGCGATGTTGACCAGAAACGCCCCGGCCCAGATCGCGCTGCGCACGGTGGGCATGTCGGAAACGTACATCATGATGTAGAAGATGCGCAACATGACATACAAAAATGCCAGGATGTCCAGCAATGTCTGCCCCGCCCCCAGCAGGTGCGCAATGATCACGGCGCCGATGAAGAACGGCAGTGCCTCGAAGCTGTTGGCCTGCGCCGCATTGGCGCGGGCCCGCCAGTCGGTCTGACGGGCCATCCAGGCGCGGGGGTCCCGGTTGTCGAAGCCCCCGTTCTTGCGCGGCTTGCCGAAGCTGCCGCTCTTGGCCAGCCAGGCACAGGCGATGGGAAGCAGTGCCGCGATCAGCACGCACCAATAGGCCACTGTGAACCGTGCGACATGCATGGTGGTATTCATTTTCAAGCCTTTTCGGGCCCCAGCGCTTTATAGATAAGCGCTGGCAGCTATTAAATTGTGAGTATTCTAGCCGCCGTGGCGCCCTTTTTCCACGCAGGGCCTAGCGGCGATCCACCAGCGCATGCGCAATCGTGCCCAGGTCCACATATTCCAGTTCGCTGCCCACGGGCACGCCGCGCGCCAGCCGCGTCACGTGCAGCCCCCGGCTCTTGAGCGCCTCGCTGATCACATGGGCCGTGGCCTCGCCTTCGGCATTGAAATTGGTCGCCAGGATGACCTCCTGCACCGTGCCATCGGTGGCGCGGCCCATGAGTTTCTGCAAGCCGATTTCCTTGGGGCCGATGCCGTCGAGCGGGCTCAGGCGCCCCATGAGCACGAAGTACAGCCCCTTGAACGCCCCCGTGCGCTCCAGCGCCGCCTGGTCGGCCGGCGTCTCCACCACGCACAGCCGCGTGGCGTCGCGCGCAGGGTCCAGGCAGGTGCCGCACACCTCGGCCTCGGTGAACGTATGGCAGCGCGCGCAATGGTGCACGGTGCCCACCGCCTCGCCCAGCGCCCGCGCCAGCGCCAGCGCCCCCTCCCGGTCATGCTGCAGCAGATGGAACGCCATGCGCTGCGCAGACTTCACCCCCACCCCCGGCAACCGGCGCAGCGCCTGGATCAAGACATCAAGGGAATCGGAAGCAGACATGCAGGTATTGGTTTTCAAAAACTCCGCCCTCAAGGGCGTAGCGAGCGGGATCAGCTGCCAGGCGGCCGGAGCGCAGAAACCGCAGCGTACTTCCTGTACGTGAGGATTGCGAGCACCGCCCAACGACGCAGATCGCCCGCTCGGCAGCCAGCCTCAGAAGGGGAATTTCATGCCGCCGGGGAGGCCTGGCATGCCTTGCGTCAGCTTGCCCATCTTCTCCGCCGAAGTCTCCTCCGCCTTGCGCACCGCCGCATTGAACGCCGCAGCCACCAGGTCTTCGAGCATGTCCTTGTCTTCGGCCAGCAGGCTCGGGTCGATGGTGATGCGCTTGACGTCGTGCTTGCAGGTCATCAGCACCTTCACCAGGCCGGCACCCGATTCGCCTTCCACCTCGATGAAGGCCAGCTCGTCCTGCGCCTTCTTGAGGTTGTCCTGCATCGCCTGGGCTTGCTTCATGAGACCGGCGAGTTGTCCTTTGTTGAACATGGTGTGTTTCCTTTGCTTCTTTCTGGTTGATCGATTCCCACGAAGGGACAGAGATTCGGTATCCGAGATGCACGGTATTGTGCTGTGCAATGTCAGCGGCCGTCGAAACTGGCACACCCCAATCCAGTGCACTCGTGGAGCTGGCCGTGCCAGGCCACCGAGTGCGTCCCCCTCCCGCGAAGCGAGAGAGGGGGAAGGCGCCGAAGGCGACTCAGGGGGAGCTTCATCTCACGCAGGCTTGATGCTGCCCGGCACGATTCTCGCGCCGTAGTCGCGCATCAGCGATTGCACATAGGGGTCGTTGTTCACGATCTCTTCGGCGCGGCGCTGGCGCTCGGCAGCGGCGGCCGCATTGCGGCGGGCCGGGCTGTCGATGACATTGCCCACCTCCACGCTGATCTGGGTGGCGTGCCCCGCGGCCTCCAGCGCGGCGCGCAGGCGCTCGCGGGCGGTGGGCTGATTGAGCGACTCGCGCTCCACGCGCAGCAGCCAGTGGCCACCGTCGCGCGCCACCAGCTGCGACTGCAGGGCCAGCTCACGCACCAGGGCGGTGATCGATTCCGCCGCCACCATCTGCTGCACGGTGGCATGCCAGACATCGCCCTCCTCGGTGGGCGTGTAGCGCGCGGAAACAGGCGCGGGGGCCGAAAGCGGCAGCGGTTGCAGCCGCTCCCCGGGTTCGGGCGTCTCGCGCACCGGAATCGCTACGAATTCAGGAGCACCTTGCGCATGCGGGGACTGCGCTGGGGGCCGATTTCGCTCAAACCGATCGGACGTACGCACCGGCAGCGCGGTGGCGGCCGAGGGGGCAGGCGCCGCGGCGCCTGGCTCGTCCGAGCCCGGCCAGGGAGGTGGCTCGGAGGCATCGGCGGATTCTGGTGAAGGGGCGTCTTGCGCCAACGCCGGGGCCACGGCGGGCTCCGGCGAAGCCGCCGGCACCTGGGGAGGTGGCGCGGCGGCCAGGGCCGGGGCAACCACGGGTGCCGGCATGGCGGCATCCGCCGCCGCGGGCACCGCGGAAACCGCCGGTGGCGGGCCAGAAGACGCCGCTTCAGGCCGCGTCAGAGTTTTTTTTTCAGCCGTTTCGCCCGAAGGCTTGAACGCCAGCAAGCGCAGCAGCACCATGGTCAGCGCCGCATACTCATCGGGCGCCAGGCCCAGTTCGCCGCGCCCGTGCAGGCACAGGCTGTAGAGCAGCTGGGTTTCGTCGGCGGGCATCAGGCCGGCAAGCCGCGCCGTTTCCGCCGCCTCGGGGTCGTCGGCATCCACGGCAGCCGCCATCTGCGGCACGGCCTGGAACACGGCCATGCGCTGCAGCACGGCGCTCATCTCCTCCAGCGTGGAAGCGGCAGACAGGCCATTGAGGCGCAGCGTGTCCGAGGTTTCCACCACCGTCTTGCCATCGCCCCGGGCCAGCGCGTCGATGAGGCGAAACACGTAGGAGCGGTCCACCGCGCCCAGCATCTGGCGCACGGCGGCCTCCTGCAGCTGGCCGCTGCCAAAGGCGATGGCCTGGTCGGTGAGCGACAGCGCATCGCGCATGGAGCCACGCGCCGCGCGCGAGAGCAGGCGCAGCGCCGGGGGCTCGGCCGGCACGTTCTCCGACGCCAGCACCTGCGTGAGGTGCGACAGCACGGTCTCCGGCGCCATGGGGCGCAGGTTGAACTGCAGGCAGCGCGAAAGCACGGTGACCGGCACCTTCTGCGGGTCGGTCGTGGCGAGCACGAACTTGAGGTACTCGGGCGGCTCTTCCAGCGTCTTGAGCATGGCGTTGAACGCCGTGTTCGTGAGCATGTGCACTTCGTCGATCATGAAGACCTTGAAGCGGCCCTGCACCGGCTTGTAGACGGCCTGTTCCAGCAGGCTCTGCACCTCGTCCACGCCCCGGTTGGAGGCCGCGTCGAGCTCGGTGTAGTCCGGAAACCGGCCACTGTCGATGTCGCTGCAGGCCGCGCACACGCCACACGGCGTGGCGGTGATGCCGCCCTGCCCATCGGGCCCCTGGCAGTTGAGCGACTTGGCCAGGATGCGCGACACCGTCGTCTTGCCCACGCCCCGCGTCCCGGTGAACAGGTAGGCATGGTGCAGCCGCTGCTGGGTGAGCGCGTTGGTCAGGGCCTGCACCACGTGCTCCTGCCCCACCATTTCGGTGAAATTGCGGGGGCGGTACTTGCGGGCGAGCACGAGATAGGACATGGGGGGTGATTCTAGGGCCCATGGCGTACCGGGTCTGGGTGCCGCGGCCCGCCATCCGCGAAAGCCCTGCGCCGCCCGGCACCGGCTCGCGCGCCCACGCCAGACACGCCGCCCAGGGGCCGCCCCTGGCGTGGGCAACGCCGCGCTGGCGTCGTCGCCCTTTGCAATTGCAGGCCATTCGAGAGGAGTAAAAAATGGCGTCCTGTTCAGGAGGTAGAATCCCATCCTGACGGGCCTCCCCGCATGGTGAAGCGGCCAACCGGGTCAGGTGGGGAACCAAGCAGCCCTAACTGTGGAGCCAGTGCCGGGGGTAAGGCTCGTCAACTTCTCTTTTCTTGCCTGCGCGGCGTGCCCGCGAGCGGCATTCCTGGCGCGGTGTTGTCGCGCATCCCCTCCCCCACCCCGTTCCCCTTCGTGGCATGCGCTGGCCGCCTCCTGCGCGCACAGGCACGCGGCGCGAGCGCATGTCAGTCCTTTCCCACGCTGTTTTGCGGCTTTCGGGATTGCGCCGCACCGGGCGGCAGGCGCACACTTTGTTGCATCGCTTCATCCTTTCTTTTCATCGGGTGCCGCCATGTCAACCCCCCTGACTGCGCAAGTGATTTTTTCCTTCCGTTACCGGCGCGCCTTGCCGGCGCGTGCGCGCCGGCCGCAAGCCCTGGCCCGCATGCTGCCCGGGCGCCCGGTGGTAGGCTGGCTGTGCCTGGCCGTCGCGGGCGCGGCCTGGGGAGCCGACTCCCAGTTCGCCGACGAGGCGCGGGCCAGCCTGGAGCAGGAAACGGCCCGCCTTTCCGCCGCGTACGAGGTCCACAGCGTCGAGCTGCCCAGCATGGGCGAGACGGCCCTGCCATGGGCCACCTCGGGAGCGGCCCAGCCGGGCAGCAGCTTCAACAGCACGCAGCACATCGGCGTGACGCGCTGGCTTACGCCCGAAACGTCCGATAGCGGGGGCCGATTCGGGCTGTCGCTGGGCATGAGCGCGCCGGCGCCCTCGGCCGCTGGCGCCCCCCTGGCGGGCGGCGCCCTGCCCCCCGCCAGCCTGGACCTCGGGGTTCGCTGGCGGTCCCGCCTGGACAGCGGGCGCCATCTGGACATTTCCGCCTGGACACGGCCTCTCCCGGCAGGCCAGCCCCAGGACGCGATGGGCATGATCTGGCAGTCGCAGCCGCCGACGTATGGAACCCGGGTGGAGGTGCAATGGGCCTCCTCCCGCACCCGGGGGCTGGTGCCCGAGTTTGGCGCCATCGGCGTGCAGCTGCAGGGCGGATCGCGCCTGGTGCTGCGGGCGCGCAAGGGCGGCCCGATGCTGTATTACCGCGCCAAGTTTTGAGCCCTCCTGAGCCTCCTGAGCCGCCTGCGGCGTCTGCCCCCCGGGGGGGACGCCTCCGGTGGACCGGCGCAACCGGATCCACGGTGGCGGTGGCGGCGTGTCAGTTTTGAACGCCGAAGGGAACTTCCATCTGGATGAAGGAGCCGCCGAAAGCTACACCCCGCGTTGGCGAATCCAGTCCAGCGCGCCGTGCCCGGCCACGCGACCACTCGCCAGACAAGCCGTGAGCAGGTAGCCGCCGGTGGGGGCTTCCCAGTCGAGCATCTCCCCCGCGCAGAACACGCCGGGCGCGGCGGCGGCCATGAGGCGGGCATCGAGCGCTTCAAAAGCCACGCCGCCCGCGGTGCTGATGGCCTCGTCCAGCGGCCGCGCGGCGACCACCGTGACGGGCAGCGCCTTGATCGCGTGGGCCAGCGCCACGGGGTCGTTCATCCCGTCCTTGCCCAGGTGCTCGTACAGGATGCCGGCCTTGATGCCGTCCAGCCCCAGGCGGCTCTTGAGATGGCTGGACAGCGAGCGCGACCCGCGTGGATGGCGCACCTCCACCAGCACGCGTTCGGGCGTGTGGTCGGGCAGCAGATCCAGGTGAAAAGTGGCATGGCCGTGGGCCTCGATCTCGTCGCGCAGCAGGTGCGATGCGGCATAGACCAGGCTGCCCTCCACGCCCGTGGCCGTGGCCACGAACTCGCCCCGGCGGCTGAAGGCGCGGCCCTGGCTGTCGGTGAACGCCAATGCCACCGTCTTGAACGGCTGGCCCGCGAACCGCCCGGCGAAGTGGGGCGTCCAGCCCGTGGCGGGAGCAGGTGTGCGGCCGATGAGCTCCTGCAGGAACGCGCGGCGCGTCTCCCCCGCAGGCACATCCCCACGAAGCACGTCGAAACCGCAGTTGGCGGGGCGCAGCGGCGCCACGGCAAGCCCACGCCCGGCCAGCAGGGGCACCCAGGCGCCGTCCGAGCCGAGGCGCGCCCAGCTGCCGCCCCCGAGCGCCAGCACCACGGCGCGCGCCTGCACCCGCTCCTCGCCCGACGGCGCGGCGAAGCGCAGCGCGCCATCGTCCGCCCAGCCCAGCCAGCGGCGGCGCATGTGGAACACCACGCCCTGCCCCCGCAGGCGCTGCAGCCAGGCGCGCAGCAGCGGGGCGGCCTTCATGTCGGCCGGAAAGACCCGGCCCGAGGTGCCCACGAAGGTCTCCACCCCCAGCCCCTGCGCCCAGGCGCGGATCTCGGGCCCGCCCCACGCGGTGAGCCAGGGCTCGACCTGCGGCTGGCGCTCCGCAAACCGGGCGGCGAACGGCGCATGGGGCTCGGAATGCGTGAGGTTCAGCCCCCCCTTGCCCGCCAGCAGGAACTTGCGCCCCACCGAGGGCATGGCGTCGAACAGATGCACCGCCACGCCCGCCTGCGCCAGCACTTCGGCGGCCATGAGCCCGGCGGGGCCTCCGCCCACGATGGCGACGTCGCAGTGCAGGCCGGCCACGTCGTCGGGGGCGGGAGGAAGGGAAACATTCATGGGGAAAACCTTTGGATGGGAGGCCGGCAATCGGGAAAAAAGCGTCAGAACAGGGAACCCTGGGGCGAATCGTCGGGGCCGGGTCCCCGCGGCAGGGGCAGCGGCGGCGGCACGGCCCCGGGTTCCTGCGCGGCGGGGGCGAGAGTATGCCGCAGCGCGGCCTCTGCGCCCTGCACTGCATCGGGCCCGGCAGGCACGGCGTCGGGCACGGGCACGAGGCGCCCGTCGCCCGTGAGGAAGGCCGCGCGCACGCGCTCGCTGGGCGTCTGCCCCTGCACGGCGCTGCGGTAGCGCTGCAGCTGGGCCAGCAGCGCGGGCTGGCGCTCGGGCTCGGCCGCGCTCTTGTAGTCCAGCACCCACCACCCGGCGCGTTCGGGCGGCTGGTGGCAATGCACCAGGCGGTCCAGCCGCAGGCTCAGGCCCTGGTAGCGCAAGGGCGCCTCGTTGATGGCGGTGTCCACGGCCGACGCCTCCCAGGCCCAGGCGCCTTCGCCCGCCAGGATGCGCTGCGCGGTCAGCGCGGCGTGCCGCGCGGCCGCGATGGTGATGTCGAAATCCCGCGCCAGCCGCGCCACCCGCGCGGGCGGCCAGCCCTGGGCGCGCAGCTCCATCAGCGGGGCCCCCGCCACGCCCGCCTGCTCCAGCAGCTGGTGCATGGCCTCGCCCAGCCGGGACTGCGGCGTGGAGGCAGCCGTGGCATCGCCGGGGTCGGCGGCCCGGTCGGCATCCACCGGCCCCGCGGCGGGTGCCGCGCGCAGGTGCTCCGGCAGCGGCGGCAGCTCCGCCAGCATGAAGTGATCGTGGCGGCCCGGCCCGGCCAGGGCTTCGCCCCCGGGCGCGCCAGGGCCCTCCTGCACGGCGATCTCGGCCGCCAGCGGCGCCAGGCGGTTCCACCAGCTGCCCGGCGCGGATGCGGCTGGCTGCACGCTGGACAGCGCCAGGCAGTGCTTGGCCCGCGTCATCGCCACGTAGAGCATGTTCAGCTCTTCGCGCTGGCGGGCCTGCTGCTCGGCGGCCAGCACTTCCACGGCGCTGGGCGGCGGGTTCGATTCGCTGGCCAGGAAGACGAAGGCCCTGGGCACGGCCTGCTCGCCGGGCCAGTCCACCAGCACGCCCATGGTCTCGGCCTTCTGGGGGCGGGTGTCGGTGTCCAGCAGCAGCACGCAGCGCGCCTCCAGCCCCTTGGCGCCGTGCACGGTGAGCAGGCGCACCGCCTGCGCATCCACCCGGCCCGGCGCGCGCACGCCGCCCTTTTTCATGGCACGCACAAAGGCGTAGGGCGTGAGGTAGCGGCCGCCGTCGTGCTGCAGCGCGGCCGACAGCAAGGCGCGCAGATTGGCCTGCACCGCGATGCGCTGCGCGGCGGGGGCGGCCGCCGCGAAGCGCGCCAGCACATCGGCGTGCTGGTAGATGGCGTGCAGCGCGTCGTGCGGGGGCAGGCCATCTACCCAGGCCCTGTATTGAGCCAAAACGGGCCCCAGCGCTTTCATTTCAAGCGGTAGCAGCTCACTTTTCTGTAGCAAATCAAACCAGCTGCAGGCAGCGTGTTCCGGCTGGCGGCGCAGCAGCGCCAGGGTCACCAGGGCCTCGTCGCCGCAGCCAAACAGGGGCGAGCGGAGTGCCCGAGCCAGGGAAAGGTCGTGCCCGGTGGACACCAGCGCATCGAGCAGCGCCACGATATCCTGCACCTCGGGCGCGTCGAACAGGTCGGCCTTCTCGGGCTGCACGCAGGGCAGGTGCAGGGCGCGCAGGGCCTCCTGCAGGGCGGCGAGCCGGTCGCGCTTGCGGGCCAGCACCAGCACTTCGTGGGGCGGCGTGCCCTGCGCGATCTGCGCCGCCACCCACGCGGCGGCCTGTGTGCATTCGCGCATGCGCTGGGTTTCCTCGGCCTCGTGGCGGGGCTCGGTCAGGCTGTCGCGCCAGGCGAAAGGGTCCGCGCCCGCGCCGCCGCTGCCGGCATCCGGCGGCAGGATGGCGGGCAGGCGCAGCAGCACGCCGGGGTCCCTGGACTCGGTGGTGTGGTCGCGAAAGCCGCTGGTCTCGTGCTGCGCCTGGGCGGTGCCCATGACGTGGTTCACGGCGGCGATCACGCCCGTGGCGTTGCGGCGCGTGTGGTCGCAGCTGAGCAGGTCGCCCGCGAGCCCGTGGCGCACGAAGGCCTGCGCGGCGATGAACACCTGTGGCTCGGCGCGGCGAAAACGGTAGATGCTCTGCTTGGGGTCGCCCACGACGAACACGCTGGGCGGCGTCTGGCCGCTGGCGCCGCCGCCCGAACCCGCATAGCCCGACAGCCAGGCGTGCAGCGCCTGCCACTGCAGCGGGTTGGTGTCCTGGAACTCGTCGACCAGCAGGTGGCGCACGCGCGCATCGAGCCGCTCCTGCACCCACCCCGAGAGGATGGGATCGGACAGCATGACCAGCGCCGTGCGCTCCACTTCGTTCATGTCCACCCAGCCGTGCCGGTTCTTCACGGCGGCAAATTCGCCGATCAGGCAGCGTGCCAGGCGGGCCATGCGCTGCTGGTGCTGCCAGGCCTCGTGCTGGCGCCGCGCCAGCAGCAGGCGCTGCAGTTCGGGCTCGGCCTCCTGGGCGGCTGCGAACTTCTCGAGGTTCTTGGACAGCCTATCTTCCTTGGCCACGAACATCGCCTTGCGCAGCAGGTCCAGGCGCAGGTTCGGGTCGCCGCAGGCCAGCGCGTCCACGATGGCGTCCGCCGCCTTCTGGGGTGTCTTGTTGGTCTCGGCCCCCAGCGCCCTGGCGCGCGCCAGCCAGCGCTGGTGGCAGGCATCGCCCTGCAGCGCGCCGGCGGGCTCATCCAGTCCCGCCAGTTCCGGGCAGTGCGCCTGAAAGGAAGGCACCGAGGCATCGAGCACGCCCGCCGCGTCGGCCAGGTCGAATTCCACGCGCTTGGCCAGCGCCGCCGCCAGCGCCTTGTGGGTCTGCGAGCGACCGTGGCGGGCTACCACGGCCTCGTAGTCGGCCCGCAGGCCGGCGCTGGTGGCCACGGTGTGCAGGAACGGGGCCCACACCTCGCGCACGGCTTCGGCATCGTCTTCGAGCAGTTCGAAGTTGGCCGGCAGGCCCTGCGCCTGCAGCAGCGCCAGCGGGGCCGTGCCCAGCAGCGCGGCAAACCAGCTGTGGAAGGTGCGGATCTGCACCGGGCGGCCGCTGGCCAGCATCTGGCGGTATAAATTTTGTAGCGCCTCGCGCTTGTCCTGAGCGCGCTCGGGGCTGATTCCTCTGGCAACCAGCTCGCGGGTGATGTCTTCCAGGGGGGCCTGGGCAAAGGCTTCGAGCCATTCCTGCAGGCGCTGGCGCATTTCACCGGCCGCCTTCTTGGTGAAGGTGATGGCCAGGATCTCGTGCGGCGCGGCGCCATCGAGCAAGGCACGCAGCATGCGCGACACCAGCATCCAGGTCTTGCCCGCGCCCGCGCAGGCCTCCACGGCCACGCTGCGCGCGGGGTCGCAGGCAATGGCGTAGAACGCCTCGCGGGAAACGGGGTGGCCGTTGTGTTCGTAGGCAGCGTTCATTCCCAGAAATCCTTGCGACACAGGCCGCGCGCAACGCAGTAGTCGCAGACCATGCCCTCACCCAGCGCGGGCATGGGGTCGCCCGCAGCGATGCGTTCGAAGTCGTGCTGGATGCCCTCCACCAGCAGGTCGCGCAGGTGCACCACCTCTTCCTGTTCGTGCATCTGGGTCTCGCCCCGCTCGCCCACGTTCACATAGGCGGCGCGCAGCGTGTCGTGGCTCAGCAAGGCGGCGTAGAACGCGAGCTGGGTGTCTTCCGCGCCCGCGCCGATGCGCTTGCGCGTGACGGTGTCGCTCTCGGTCTTGTAGTCGATAACCAATGGCATGGGCTCGCCGGTGGAGGAAACGGCGTCGATGCGGTCGATGGTGCCCACCAGCTGCAGGGCACCCAGCGGCTGGCGGGTCTGCACCTCGGCCTGCCGGAAGTGCCCCCCGGCCTGTTCATGCTGCGCAAGCCAGCGCAGGTAGCCATCGCGCACCTGCGGCCAGCCCGCGGCGAACGGCAGGAAGTCGCCCTCCCCCAGGCCTTGCTCCAGCGTGACGGCCTGCGCGGCGCTGTCCATGCGCGCCGCGCGCGCGCCCGCGTCGTCTGTCGGCTCGGCCAGCAGCGCCTCATGGAAGTGCTGCAGCACCGCGTGCAGCCAGTTGCCGAAGTCGCGCTTGTCCACCTCGGCGGCCAGCTCGTCGGCCTCCTGCAGGCCCAGCTGGCGCAGCGCAAAGAAGCGGTAGGGGCAATGCCGCAGGTCGGAATAGGCCGTGGACGACAGGCGCTGGACAGGCAGGGCACTCCCGTCGGGCCCGGGGCGCGGGGTGGGCGCGGTCGGCACGGTGCGCGCTAGGCGCCCATCGGTGCCAGGGCGGGCGGCGCCATCCAGGTGCAGCGCCAGCACCAGCGCGCTGGCCAGCAGGGGCTCGCCACCTTCGTCGCCCGTTCGCCACAGCACATCCACCTCGGGTGTCTGCAGGGCGTAGTGCCAGGCCGCGCGCTGGGCGGCCTCGAGCGATCCGCGCGTGGGCAGGCCCCAGGCCTCGCGCTGGGCCGTGGTCCAGTCACCCGTGGGCTCCGGTGACGACTGGAGGCGTTTTTCGTCGCACCCGGGCAGCACGAGCGCCGCAAACGGCCGTGCCAGCAGCTGCGGCAGGGGCAGGACGACCACGGGCGCATCGCCCGCGAGAGCCGGCACGTAGCGCGCGGCCTCGCACACCTCGCTGGCCCAGCGCGTGAATTCGGCGAGCGCCATGGGCCGCCCCGCGCTGTCCCAGCCGTCGAGCTCGGCCTCTTGCCCCGCCTGCAGGCGCAGCGCGGCCAGCACGCGGGCGCCCGCGTCATCCGCCTCCAGTTGCGCCCACTGGCCGCTGGCCTGCAGCAGCAGGCGCAGGGCCTGCAGCCACTGCGCCAGCGGGCGGGGCGCGCGCAGGCCCTCACGCCAGCCCTGCGCGAGCGCCACGCACTGCGCCAGGGCCGGCTTGCCGGACCAGTCGCGCTGCGCCGCACCGGCCCAGTTCGCCACCGGGGCCTTGCGCAGCGCGCGCTCGAGCGCATCGAGCGCTGGCGCCGCCACGGCGGGGGCGTGCTTGAGCCAGTCGAGCACTTCATCCGCATGGGCATCCCATGCGCAGGCCTTGAGTGCGGCCATCAGCTGCGCGGCGGCGCGGGTGGTGGACAGCGTCCAGCCGTTTTCGTCGCGCACCGCCACGCCCGAGCTTGCCAGGTGCGCGCCAATGCGGCGCGTGAGAGCCCGGTCGTTGGCCGCCAGCGCCACCGGTGTGCGGCCCGCCGCCACATGCGCCAGCACGCAGGCGGCGGCCCGCTGGGCTTCGTCCTCGGCATCCTGCGCGGCATGCAGCGCGACCCGCCCCATGGGACCTGGATCGCCAGGCCCGGGAGGCAGCGCCAGGGCCGTGGCCTTGTCGCCCCAGTGGTTCTGCAAGGCCTGCGCCAGGGGCTCTGCCTGGAACCCGTGCAGCACCACCAGCGCGTCCACGGACTCCCGCACGCCGGCCTCGAACAGCACATCGGTGGCATGGCGCGAGGCAAGCACCCATTCGAGCGCAATGCGCGCCACGACGGCCTCGAAGCGCAGCGCCGAGGCGCCATCGGCCTCGGGCAGCAGGCCGCGCGCATGCGCGGCCCATGCTGGCCGCTGCGCGGGCGGCACCGCGGCCACCACGGTCGCCAGCTGCGCCGCGGCCTCCTGCAGCGGCGCGGCCAGCACGTCGCGCTGGGCCGAAAGGCCCGCGCGGTCCAGCAGCGCCCGCGCCGTCAAGGTGTCGCGCGCCACATCCCCGGCCAGGTCGTCGCCCATGGGCACGAACGCCGCGAGCTGCCGTGCCCAGTTGCGCGTTGTTTCAAACCGGGGAGCAAAACCGTCCGCATGGAACAGGGCCCAATAGCGCTGCGCCCACGGCATGAGCTGGGCATAGGGGACCAGCACCACCGTGCGCGCGGGATGCGCGCCCTGCTGGCGCAGGTGCCCGGCCACCTGTCCCAGCACGCGCCGCCACAGGGGCACCAGGGCTGCGCACTGATCGCTTTTCGCTATGACAGTCATAGCGTCGCAGGGCCCGGCCACACCGGTGAACGTGGGATTGGTTTCTGTCACAATGCCCAGACTTTAAACGTACACCGGTCACAACCCGCTCAAAAACAAGGAATCCGCCATGGCCAGCGAACTCATCAAACATGTCTCTGACGCCAGCTTTGAAGCCGACGTGCTGAAACCCGGCACCGCCGTGCTGGTGGACTACTGGGCCGAATGGTGCGGCCCCTGCAAAATGATTGCCCCCATCCTGGACGAAGTCGCGGGCACCTACCAGGGCAAGCTGCAGATCGCCAAGATGAACGTGGACGAGAACCGCGAGATTCCCGCCAAGTTCGGCATCCGCGGCATCCCCACGCTGATGCTGTTCAAGGATGGCCAGCTGGCCGCCACGAAAGTGGGCGCCATGAGCAAGGCACAGCTGACCGCCTTCATCGACCAGCAACTGGCCTGACCGACGGCCCAGCCCCGGCCCCGCACGCGATCACCCGGCATGCGGGGCTTTCTTGATGAAGGCGCATGGCCCGGGCCGCCAGCCCGGCGCCCACCGAATCCGGCCCGCGTGAATCCCCTGCTTTTTTTCCTGTCATAATTCCCCCAGATCACCGGCCTGCACGCATTGGCAGCCGGACCGAGATCCCCGGCAAGCCGGACCTGCAAACAGCAGCCCATCCGGCACCAGCCCTCCTCCCCCAAGATTCATACCAGCTCCGCCAAGGAGTCATTCCATGCACTTAAACGAACTCAAGGCACTGCACGTGTCTGAAGTCCTGAAGCAGGCCGAAGAACTCGAAATCGAAAACACGGGCCGGATGCGCAAGCAGGAGCTGATGTTTGCCATCATCAAGAAGCGCGCCAAGGCGGGAGAGCAGGTGTTCGCAGACGGGGTGCTGGAAATCCTGCCGGACGGCTTCGGCTTCCTGCGCAGCCCGGACACGAGCTTCACGGCGAGCACGGACGACATCTACATCTCCCCCAGCCAGGTGCGCCGCTTCAACCTGCACACCGGCGACATGATCGAAGGCGAAGTGCGCACCCCGAAGGACGGCGAGCGCTACTTTGCCCTGACCAAGCTGGACAAGGTCAACGACGGCCCGCCCGAGCAGAACAAGCACAAGGTGATGTTCGAAAACCTGACGCCCCTGTTCCCCAAGGAGCAGATGCGCCTGGAGCGCGACGTCAAGAGCGAAGAGAACATCACCGGCCGCATCATCGACATCATCGCGCCCATCGGCCGCGGCCAGCGCGCATTGATCGTCGCCCCGCCCAAGAGCGGCAAGACGGTGATGATGCAGCACATCGCCCACGCCATCACGGCCAACAACCCCGACGTGCACCTGATGGTGCTGCTGGTGGACGAGCGCCCTGAGGAAGTGACCGAAATGCAGCGCACGGTGAAGGGCGAGATCATCGCCTCCACCTTCGACGAGCCCGCCGCGCGCCACGTGCACGTGGCCGAGATGGTGATCGAGCGCGCCAAGCGCCTGGTCGAGCTCAAGAAGGACGTGGTGATCCTGCTCGACTCCATCACCCGCCTGGCCCGCGCCTACAACAACGTCGTGCCTTCCAGCGGCAAGGTGTTGTCCGGTGGTGTGGACGCCGCCGCGCTGCAGCGCCCCAAGCGCTTCTTCGGCGCGGCGCGCAAGGTCGAGGAAGGTGGCTCGCTCACCATCATCGCCACCGCGCTGGTCGACACCGGCAGCCGCATGGACGAAGTGATCTTTGAAGAATTCAAGGGCACCGGCAACTGCGAGATCCACCTGAACCGCCGCCTGTACGAAAAGCGCGTGTTCCCGGCCATCGAGCTCAACAAGAGCGGCACCCGCCGCGAAGAACTGCTGCTGGCGCCCGAGATCCTGCAAAAGACCCGCATCCTGCGCCAGTTCATGTACAACATGGACGAGATCGAGTCCATGGAGCTCATGATCAAGAACATGAAGGCCACCAAGACCAATGTGGACTTCTTCGACATGATGCGACGAGGCGGGTAAGCCCCCTTGAGTCGCCTTCGGCGCCTTCCCCCGGAGGGGGACGCCACCCGTGGCCTGGCAGAGCCAGTTCCACGGTGGCACTGGGCTTGGGCCGCGCCGGTTTCCATCGCTGTGACGGATGCGCAGCGACGTTGAAGAAGACACGTATTCGCCCTGTGCCATAATAGAGGGCTTTTTCTGCGGAAAGTACGCTGGATGTTCCACGGCGCAAAGGTTGCACCGGGTTCAGCACGGCTCCCGCACTTGACAAGGATTGATCATGAAAGAAGGCATTCACCCCAACTACCGCGAAGTCCTGTTCTCGGACCTGTCCAACGGCTTCAAGTTCGTGACCCGTTCGTGCGTGAACACGAAGGAAATGGAAACCTTCGAAGGCAAGGAATACCCGCTGTTCAAGCTGGACACCTCCTCTGAATCGCACCCCTTCTACACCGGCACGCAAAAGTCCGTGGACAACATGGGTGGCCGCGTCGAGCGCTTCCGCAACCGTTTCGGCAAGACCGCAGCGAAGTAATTCGCCTTCTGCGCTCCGCCACAAAGGCAGCCCGGGCAACCGCGCTGCCTTTTTCTATGCTTTTGCCTTTATTCTCGGTGGCTCCGCTTTTGCCGCCCCCTGACGCGTGAATCCACCGACCCCCGCCATCGTCACCCAGAACGCCGTCAGCCCCCTTCCACGCTGGGCGCTGATGCTGCTGTGCATCGCCTACGTCGTGCCGGGCTTCATCGGGCGCGATCCTTGGAAGAGCGCGGATGTCACGGCATTTGGGTACATGCTGGAGCTGGCACAGGGGCGCACTCCGTGGCTCAGCCCCTTGCTCGGGGGCATGCCTCCGGAAACCGAGGGGCTGCTTCCATATTGGCTGGGTGCGTGGGCCATCCAGCTGGCGCCGCAGTGGGTGTCCGCCGAGATGGCCGTGCGTTTTCCTTTCGCGGCCCTGCTGGCGATCACCTTGACCGCCACCTGGTATGCCGTGTACTACCTCGCGCGCAGCCCGGGGGCCCAGCCCGTGGCCTTCGCCTTCGGCGGCGAAGCCAACCCGCCCGACTATGCCCGCGCCATCGCCGATGGCGGCCTGCTGGCCCTGATTGCCTGCCTGGGCCTGGCGCAGCTGTCGCATGAGGTGACGAGCTACCTGGCGCAGCTCAGTTGCACGGCGCTGCTCTTCTTCGCGGTGGCTGCCATGCCGCACCGCACGGTCGCGCCCGCCGTGGCGCTTGTCGCCGGCATGGCCGGCCTGACGCTGGCCGGGGCTCCCGCGCTCGCGGCCCTGCTCGGGCTGGGCAGCATGGCGGTGGTGGTGTATGCGCCCGGCAGCGGTTCCGACCGCCGCCTGCGGTGGGCGCTGGCCCTCGCGGCGGTCACGCTGGCGGCGGGGCTGCTGGCCTGGGGCCTGGACCTGTGGCGCTGGCGGATCGTGGGCTCCGGCTCCGGGGGCAAGGAGTGGCAGAGCCTGGCACGGCTGCTGCTGTGGTTTGGATGGCCCGCCTGGCCCCTGGCCCTGTGGACCCTGTGGCGCTGGCGCAAGCAGATCGTCAGCCGCCAGGGGCACCGGCACCTGCTGCTTCCGCTGTGGTTTGTGGCGGTATCCGTCGCCGCCACCGCCACCACCCAGCCCGCCGACCGGGCCTTGCTGCTGGGCCTGCCCGCCATGGCCGCGCTGGCGGCCTTCGCGCTGCCCACGCTGCGGCGCAGCGTGGGCGCCCTGATCGACTGGTTCACGCTGCTGTTCTTCACGGTGTCGGCGTTGGCGATCTGGGTCATCTGGATCGCCATGCAGACCGGGTTTCCCGCCAAGCCCGCCGCCAATGTGGCCAAGCTGGCCCCCGGCTTCGTGCCGGAGTTCTCCGCGCTGGCCCTGGTCGTGGCCCTGGCGGCCACCGTGGGCTGGTGCAGCCTGGTCTGGTGGCGCGCTTCGCGCGACCGGGCCCCGATCTGGAAAAGCCTGGTGCTGCCCGCCGGCGGCGCGGCGCTGGGCTGGCTGCTGCTCATGACGCTGTGGCTGCCGCTTCTGGACTACGCCCGCAGCTACCGGCCCCAGGTTCGCAGCGTGATGGCGGCACTCGGGCCGGCACCGGGCTGCGTGCAGACCGTGGGATTGAACCGCGCCCAGGTGGCGGCGCTGCAGTACCACGGCGGCCTTTCGCTGCAGCGGGCGGGACTGCAGGACGAGTGCGACTGGCTGGTGGCAGACATCGCGTCCTGGCCGCCTTCCGAGCGCATGGTCAACACGGCGCGCTGGGAAGCCCGGGCCACCATTCCCCGCCCCACCGACAAGAACGACCACCTCCTGGTGTTTCGCCGCGCAGGGCCTGCGCGCTGATGTCCGAACTGTCGGGCATCTCGCGCCACGCGGTGACGGTGCTGGCGGGGCAGCTGGCCGTGATGGCCTTTGGTGTCACGGACACCATCGTTGCCGGGCGCCATGCGGAATCCTCGCTGGCCGCGCTGTCAGTGGGTTCGGCCATCTTCATCAGCGTGTATGTGGCGCTGATCGGGATTCTGCAGGCCCTGCTGCCGGTATGGGCTGAGCAGCGCGGCGCCCGGCAGACGGACGCCCTGGGCCGCTCCCTGCGGCAGGCGCTGTACCTGTGCGGGGCGGCATCGCTGCTGGGAATGGCCATCCTGCTGTCGCCGGGGCCCCTGCTGCGCTGGACCGAGGTGCCCCCCGCCCTGCGCACCGAGGTGGAGAGCTACCTGGCCGTGCTGGCCCTGGCGCTGCCACCCGCCCTGCTCTTTCGGATCTACAGTACCCTGAACCAGGCCCTGGGACGCCCCCAGCTGGTGACCTGGCTGCAGGTGGGATCGCTGCTCGTGAAGCTGCCCCTGTCGGTCTGGTTCACCTTCGGCGGCGGCGGGCTGCCCGCGCTGGGCGTGGTCGGATGCGCCTGGGCCACGCTGGTGGTCAACTGCAGCATGCTCGCGGTGGCGGTCTGGCTGCTGCGCACCCAGGATCTCTATGGGCCC
The DNA here is from genome assembly GCF_059415185.1 of Acidovorax sp. GW821-FHT10E04. Classification (NCBI taxonomy): domain Bacteria; kingdom Pseudomonadati; phylum Pseudomonadota; class Betaproteobacteria; order Burkholderiales; family Comamonadaceae; genus Acidovorax; species Acidovorax sp. GW821-FHT10E04. The sequence continues at coordinate 126,018 of NZ_JBWKMT010000001.1, read as the reverse complement.
CTGCGCATCTGGCGCCGCATGGACCCCCCTCACTGGCCCACCATCGCGGGCTTTGCCCGGCTGGGCATCCCGGCCGGGCTCGCGGTCATGGTCGAGGTGACCTCGTTCACGCTGATGGCCTTGTTCATCGCGCGCCAGGGCACCACGGCGTCGGCGGCCCACCAGATTGCGGCCAATGTGGCGGCCGTGCTCTACATGGTGCCGCTGTCGCTGGCGATCGCCACCAGCGCCCGCGTCAGCTACTGGCTGGGGGCGGGCGAACCTGCGCGGGCACGCCAGGTGGTTTTCATAGGTTTCAAGCTCTCAGCACTGATCGGTATTGCGCTGGCAGCTATATTGTTAATAGCAAAAGACCAGATTGGGGGCGTGTACTCCGGCAACACCGGCGTGGTGGCCCTGACGGGAGGGGTCATGGTGTGGGTGGCCGCCTACCACGCGGCCGATGCGCTGCAGACACTGTGCGTCTTCGTGCTGCGCTGCTACCGCATCACGGTGGCGCCGCTGGTGGTGTATTGCGTGCTGCTGTGGGGCGCCGGCCTGGGGGGCGGCTACCTGCTGGCCTATCGTGGCCTGGGGCCGTGGGCCACCGAGCCATCGCCTACGCCTTTCTGGGCCGCGAGCGCAGCGGCGCTGGTCGCGACGGCCGCGCTGTTCCTGGCGATGCTCTGGCGTGCGGTCAATCCGGCAGCGAGAAAACACGCAACCGGTTCGCCGGGAAGGTGACCGCGAACACCGATCCCTTGCCCAGGGTGCTGGAGATGTCCAGCGTGGCGCCGTGCCGCTGCAGCACATGCTTGACGATGGCCAGTCCCAGGCCCGTGCCACCGGTCTCGCGGGAACGGCTGCGGTCCACGCGGTAAAAACGCTCCGTCAGGCGCGGCAGGTGTTCCGGCGCGATGCCCGGCCCCGTGTCCTGCACCGAGAAGACGGCACGGCCGTCCTCCTTGCGCTGCCAGGCCACCGTGATCGATCCGCCCGCGGGCGTGTAGCGCACGGCGTTGCTGATGAGGTTGGACAGCGCGCTCTGCAGCTCGGCGGGCACGCCCGCGATATCGCCTTCGGCACGCAGGCTGTCCACGGCCGGAAAAACCATCACATGCTGGCGCGGCTGGTTCTGCGTGAGCAGGGCGGACAATGCGCGGCCCTCTTCCTCGCACCGCTGCATCAGCGCCTGCACGGGCGTCCACTCCGCCATGCCGGGCGGCGGACTGCCCTCCAGGCGCGACAGGGTCAGCAGGTCCTGCACCACGCTTTGCATGCGCAGCGCCTGCTGCGCCATCATGCCCAGGTAGCGCGCTCGCTCATCGGCATTCAGCGGCAGGGTCTGCAGGGTCTCGACGAAACCGGCCAGCACCGTCAGGGGCGTGCGGATCTCATGGGACACATTGGCCACGAAGTCACGCCGCATGGCCTCGGCCTGCTCCAGCGCCGTGACATCGCGCGACAGCAGCAAGGTGCGCCCGTCCCCGTAGGGGTGCAGGTGCACCGAGATGCGCACGGGCCGCGAGGGCGTGCTGAAGCGCCCTTCCAGCACCACATCGTGGGTGAAGTCCTGGGCGGCGAAGTAGGCCGTGAACTCGGGGTCGCGCACCAGGTTGCCGATCGATTGCATCACATCGCGCTGAGCATCAAAACCAAACTGGTTGGCCGCCATCTGGTTGCACCACTCGATCCGGCCCTGCGCATCCAGCAAGACCACGCCGTTGGGCGTGGCCTGCAGCGCCGCCAGGATTTCCTGCAGCCGGTCCTGGCTGTCGCGGATCTGCGCCTGCTGCCTGCGCAGAAGGCGCCGAGCGCGGTCCGCCGCCTCGCCCCAGATGCCGCGCATGGCAGGCACTTCCGCCAGGTCGCCCGTGCGCAGCCAGCGCAGCACGCGGGCACCGCGCAGCAGGTCCCATACAAACCAGGCCCAGCCCGCCAAGGCCGCGCCCAGGGCCGCGCCCCAGGGGCCGCCCTGCCACCATCCCAGGCCACCACCCGCCATCTGCCAGAGCAGGAAATACGAAATACGCCACAGCATGCGGTCAGCTCAGCCTTCTTATCAACGCCAGGGGCGCAACCCGTGCACCCCATCCAAACATCAGGCCTGCGCCATCACGCCTGCAACTGCACCTGCGGCTGGGCCGTGAGCCGGTAGCCTGCCCCGCGCACGGTTTCCACCATGACGGATGCGGCACCCAGCGCTTCACGCAGCCGCTTGACATGCACATCCACCGTGCGCTCCTCGATGAACACATGGTCGCCCCACACCTTGTCGAGCAGCTGCGAGCGGCTGTGCACGCGCTCGGCGTGTTTCATCAGGAAGTGCAGCAGCTTGAACTCGGTGGGGCCCACCTTGAGCGGCTGGCCCTGGAAGGTCACGCGGTAGGTGCCGGCATCCAGCACCAGCTCGCCGATGGTCACGCTGTCGCTGACCTGCTCGGGCGCACGGCGGCGCAGCACCGCGCGGATGCGAGCCAGCAGCTCCTGCGTGGAAAATGGCTTGGTGATGTAGTCGTCGGCACCGGCATCCAGCCCCGCCACCTTGTCGGGCTCGTCGCCACGGGCGGTGAGCATGAGGATGGGGATGGGCTTGGTACGGCTGTCGGCACGCCATTTGCGGGCCAGCGACAGGCCGCTTTGGCCCGGCAGCATCCAGTCCAGCAGGATGACATCCGGCAGCACGGCGTCGAGCTCGCGCTGGGCGGAGTCGCCGTCTTCCGCCCAGAAGGGCTGGAATCCGTTGTGGCGCAGATTGACGGCAATCAGCTCGGCAATCGCGGGTTCGTCCTCCACGATGAGGACGCGTGGGAGCTTTCTCATAGGTGTGCCAAAGCCCTTTCTTACAGCACGGCCGACTCGATCTCGTCGAGGGCAGTGTGGCGCACATCCTTGCCCTTGACCAGATAGATGATCAGCTCGGCCACGTTCTTGGAATGGTCACCGATGCGCTCGATGGCCTTGGCCAGGAACAACAGGTCCAGGCTGGGCGAGATGGTGCGCGGGTCTTCCATCATGTAGGTGATGAGCTTGCGCACGAAGCCGTCGAATTCCTTGTCGATGAGGTCATCCTCCTTGAGGATGGCCACGGCCGCCTTGACGTCCAGCCGCGCGAACGCGTCCAGCGTCTTGCGCAGCTGGCCCGAGGCCAGCTCGGCTGCCACGCGCAGGTCGCTCGACGGCAGCGAACGCGGGGCGCCGCCTTCGATGATGGAGCGCACCATGCGCGCCATCTTGTTGGCCTCGTCGCCCATGCGCTCGAGGTTGGCCGTGGCCTTGGAGAAGGCCAGCAGCAGGCGCAAATCGCGCGCGGTGGGCTGGCGGCGGGCGATGATGGAGGAGAGCTCCTGGTCGATCTCGACCTCCATCGCATTGATGCGGGTCTCCATCGAGGCCACGGTCTCCACGGCCTCCAGGCTGAACTGGGACAGCGCGTAGACCGCCTGCCGGATCTGCGATTCCACCAGCCCCCCCATCTCCATGACACGGGCGGACACGCTGTTGAGTTCGCTGTCGAACTGGGACGAAAGATGTTTATCGGGCATCTGCTGTCTCCTTAGCCGAAACGGCCGGTAATGTAGTCTTCGGTTTCCTTGCGCTCGGGCTTGAAGAAGATCTGTTCGGTGGCACCGAACTCGATCATTTCGCCGAGGTACATGTAGGCGGTGTAGTCGCTGCAGCGGGCGGCCTGCTGCATGTTGTGCGTCACGATGGCGATGGTGTAGTCGTGCTTGAGCTCGTCGATCAGCTCTTCGATCTTGGCGGTGGACAGCGGGTCCAGCGCCGAGGTGGGCTCGTCGAGCAGGAGCACCGAGGGCTTGACGGCCACGCTGCGCGCGATGCACAGGCGCTGCTGCTGGCCGCCGGACAGGGACAGGCCGCTCTGGTGCAGCTTGTCCTTCACCTCGGTCCACAGCGCCGCCTTGGACAGCGCCCATTCCACACGGTCGTCCATCTCGCTCTTGCTCAGCGTCTCGTAGAGCTTCACGCCGAAGGCGATGTTGTCGTAGATGGACATGGGAAACGGCGTGGGCTTCTGGAACACCATGCCGATGCGCGCGCGCAGCAGGTTGATGTCCTGCTTGGGGTCCAGGATGTCCTGGCCGTAGAAGTTGATCGAGCCTTCCGCACGCTGGCCCGGGTACAGGCTGTACATGCGGTTGAGCGTGCGCAGCAGGGTGGACTTGCCGCAGCCCGAAGGGCCGATGAAGGCGGTGACCTTGTGTTCCGCGATGTTGAGGCTGACATTGCGCAGCCCCTGGAACTTGCCGTAGAAGAAGCTCAGGTTGCGCAGTTCCAGCGCATTCTTGCTGGCGGTGGCGGTAGCGGTGGCGTTCATTGTCAATTCCTGAAAATGGAGGCGGTCTGTATCTGCAATGGGGAGGGCTGGCGTGGGGTCAGACGCGGTTCTTCTCGCGCAGGAAGACCCGTGCCACGACGTTGAGGATCAGCACCGACAGCGTGATGAGCAAGGCACCGCCCCAGGCCAGGCGCACCCAGTTCTCATAGGGGCTCAGGGCAAACTGGAAGATCACCACCGGCAGGTTGGCCATGGGGGCGCTCATGTTGGTGCTGAAAAACTGGTTGTTGAGCGCGGTGAACAGCAGGGGCGCCGTCTCGCCGCTGATGCGGGCCACCGCCAGCAGCAGGCCGGTCATCACGCCGCTGCGCGCGGCACGCAGGGTGACCATGGTGGACACCTTCCAGCGCGGCGCGCCGAGCGCGAAGGCCGCTTCGCGCAGGCTGCCGGGCACCAGGCGCAGCATGTTCTCGGTGGTGCGCACCACCACGGGCACGGCGATCAGCGACAGCGCCAGGCTGCCAGCCCAGCCCGAGAAGTTGCCCACCGTGGCCACGGCAATCGCGTAGACGAAGAGCCCGAGCACGATGGACGGGGCCGACAGCATGATGTCGGTCACGAAACGGGTGAGTTCGGCCGTCTTGCTCTGGTCGCCGTATTCCGCCAGGTACACGCCCGCCAGAACACCGATCGGCGTCGATACCAGCACGGTGAAGCCCACCATCATGAGGCTGCCGACGATGGCGTTGGCCAGGCCGCCGCCCTCGGAGCCCGGTGCCGGCGTGGACTGGGTGAACATGTTCAGGTCCAGCGCGGCCAGGCCGTTGGCCAGCAGCACGCTCAGTATCCACAGCAGCACGAACAGGCCCAGCACCATCGCGCCCAGGGACAGGGTCAGGCCGACGGCGTTGGAGCGCTGGCGCTTTTTGTAGAGTTGTTGGTTGAATTCCATGGAGCTTGTCTCAAAGGAGGTTCATGGGCAGTGCGGCGCGGGCTCAGAGGCCCTTGGCCTTTTCGGCGCGCAGCATCATGATCTTGGCGGCCGACAGGACCACGAACGTGATCACGAACAGCAGGAAACCGAGGGCAAACAGCGTGGAGAGGTGGAAATCCGCCGCCTCGCCAAATTCATTGGCCAGCGTGGAGGCAATGGACGTCCCTGGCGAAAACAGCGAAGTGGGCATGCGGTTGGCATTGCCGATCACGAAGGTCACCGCCATGGTCTCGCCCAGGGCGCGGCCCAGGCCCAGCATGACGCCGCCGATCACGCCCTTTTGCGTATAGGGCAGCACGACGCGGCGCACCACCTCCCAGGTCGTGCAGCCCAGGCCGTAGGCCGACTCGCGCAGGATGGGCGGGACGATCTCGAACACATCGCGCATCACGGCCGCCACGAAGGGCAGCACCATGAACGCCAGCACGATGCCGGCGGCCAGGATGCCGAAACCGTTGGTGCTGCCGCCAAACAGGAAGCCCACCAGCGGCATCGAGCCCAGCAGCTTCTGCACCGGCATCTGGAAGTAGTCGGCAAACAGCGGGGCGAACACGAACAGGCCGAACATGCCGTAGATGATCGAAGGCACGGCCGCCAGCAACTCCACCGCCGTGCCCAGCGGGCGCCGCAGCCAGACCGGGCAGGTTTCCGTGAGGAAAAGGGCGATGCCGAAAGCCAGGGGCACCGCGATCAGCAGCGCGATGCCGGCACTCGCCAGGGTGCCGACGATGGCAATCGCGGCACCGAATTCTTCATTGATGATGTCCCATTCCACGCGCCAGATGAACTGGACTCCGAACTTGTGGAATGTCGGCCACGCGTAGACAAAAAGGGAAACGATGATGCCCAGCAGCGCCGCGAGCACCAGCAGCGACAGGCTTTGGGTCAGGCGATGGAAAAAGATGTCCTGCAGGCGCTGCCGCCTGGCAATCGATACCATGGACTCTGTGGGGGCGTCCGTCGTCTTGACGGACACAGGTTGCGAACTCATGGTGGTTCCCACGCTCATGTTGACTCCCATCTGGCTTCTGGAGGCCCCACAAACCAGCACCCATCAGCCAGACCAGCCGGCCGATGGGGGGTATTCTGGGGCAACTGGCTTACTTCTTGATCTGCGACCAGACCTTGGAGCGGATCTCGGCGGTCAGGCTGTCGGGCAGCGGAACATAGTCCAGTTCCGTGGCCATGCCCTTGCCGTTCTTGAACGCCCACTCGAAGAACTTCAGCACTTCGGCCGACTGCGCCTTGTCGGCGGGGTCCTTGTACATCAGGATGAAAGAAGCGGTGCTGACGGGCCAGCTGTCCGCGCCCTTGGCGTTGACCATCGAGATGCCCATGCCCGGCACGCTGAACCAGTCGGCGCTGGCGGCGGCGGCCGCAAAAGTCTTGTCGTCAGGGCTCACGTACTTGCCGTCTGCATTCTGCAGTTGCAGGAAGTTCATGTTGTTCTTCTTGACGTAGGCGTATTCCACGTAGCCGACAGCGCCCTTCACGCGGGTCACGTTGGCGGCCACGCCTTCGTTGCCCTTGCCGCCTACGGACGACGCGGCAGGCCACTTCACGGCCGCGCCCTTGCCCACGGAATCAGCCCACTCCTTGCTGACCGCCGACAGGTAGTCGGTCCAGTTGAAGGTGGTGCCCGAACCATCCGCGCGGTGTACCACGGTGATGTTCTGGTCGGGCAGGGTCTTGCCAGGATTCAGCGCGGCGAGCTTGGCATCGTTCCACTTGGCGATCTTGCCCAGGAAGATGTCCGCCAGCACGGGGCCCGTCACGCGCAGTTCGCCGGGCTTGAAGCCGTCCAGGTTGATCACGGGCACCGTGCCGCCGATGATGGCGGGAAACTGCACCATGCCGTCCTTGTCCAGGTCGGCGCCGGACACGGGCGCATCGGTGGCGCCGAAAGCCACGGTCTTGGCGCGGATCTGGCGGATGCCGCCGGAGGATCCGATGGACTGGTAGTTCAGGCCCGTGCCCGTTTCCTTCTTGTAGGCCTCGGCCCACTTGGCGTACATGGGGAACGGAAAGGTCGCGCCTGCACCGGTGATGTCCGCCGCAAAGGCACTGCCCACAGCCATGGTGGCCAGTGCGACAGCGACGGTTTTGAGAAATGTGCGTTTCATTATTCAGTACCTTTTGGCTAGGGTTAACAGGAACAGCACGAACTCTAGGCCCCCAAGATGACAATTCGGTGACACAAGGCACCCCGTCGCACAGAGCCGCCACACGGTCATCCAACGCCGCGCGCACCGTCATGAATCTGTCACACGGTCCACGGACACTGGGCGGCTCGCGATCAGCACCCGCCTCCATGAGGGAGACGACGGGTGCCGCACCGATGCACCTGACGCTCGCGGTACGATGCCGAACGAAGCTCCCACCAGAAATACATGCAGAACGGCACACGCCTCGCCGCGGTCGACCTCGGCTCCAATAGTTTTCGCCTTGAAATCGGGCGCTATGAGTTCGGACATATCCAGCGGGTGGAATACCTCAAGGAAACCGTGCGCCAGGGCAACGGCCTCGATGAAGACCGCAATCTGACGCGCGACGCCATGGAGCGTGGCTGGGCCTGCCTGGCACGATTCGGGGAGCGGCTGGCGGGGTTTCCCCGTGCCCAGGTCCGTGCCGTGGCGACCCAGACGCTGCGCGAGGCACGCAATCGGGACGAGTTCCTGTCACGCGGCAGCGAGGTGCTGGGCTATCCGATCGATGTGGTGTCGGGCCCGGAAGAAGCACGGCTGATCTACCAGGGGGTGGCCCGCCTGCTGCCGCAATCCGACGAGCGCCGCCTGGTCGTGGACATCGGAGGGCGTTCCACGGAGCTCATCCTGGGCCAGCAGTTCACACCCTACTCCGTGGCCTCGTACCGCGTGGGCAGCGTGGCCTGGTCGCAGCGCTACTTCGCCAACGGCGAATTCACGGCCCAGGCGTTCCTGGCCGCCGAGATCGCGGCCAAGGCCGTGCTGGACGAAGCGCTGGAAACCTTCCGCCCCGAGACCTGGGACGTGTCTTACGGCTCCTCCGGCACCGCGGGCGCCGTGGGTGACATCCTGGCCGCCGCCGGCGGCCCGCAGGGCCTCATCACGCGGGACGGGCTGGGCTGGCTGCACGAGCGCCTGCTGCGCGCCCAGTCTGCCGACCGCGTGCGCCTGGAAGGGCTGAAGGAAGAGCGACGCGCCGTCATCGGCGGGGGAATCAGCGTGCTGCGCGCCGTCTTCGACCTGCTGGACATCGAGCACATGCAGGTGGCACAGGGCGCCTTGCGCCAGGGCGCCCTCTACGACCTGCTGGACAGAGAGCAACCCGGCACCGACCTGCGTACCACCACCGTCAATGGACTCATGCAGCGGTTTGGCGTGGACATGGAGCACGCGGAACGGGTGGCGCGCACCGCGTGTGCCCTGTTCGAGCAGGCCACGCCCGGCGACAGCGAGCGAGCGTCGCGCAAGCTTGACTGGGCGGCGCGGCTGCACGAGATCGGCTGCCGCATATCCCACAGCGACTACCACCGCCACGGCGCCTACATCCTGGACAACACCGATGCCGCCGGGTTTGCCGTTCCCGAACTGCATCGCCTGGGCGTGCTGGTGCAGGGACAGCGCGGCAAGGTGCGCAAGCTCGGCGCGGACCTGCAAGATCCTGTCTTCGTGCTGCAGCTGCTGAGCCTGCGCCTGTCCGTGGCGCTGTGCCATGCGCGCCGCGATCCGGACACGGCAGGCCTCTCATTGCAAGCCGAAGGGCCGCGTTTTCTCCTGCGCGCCCGCCCCGGCTGGGCTGCGGCCTTTCCGCAGTCTGCGCACCTTCTTCGCGAGGAAGTCCAGGCCTGGCAGAAGACGCCCTGGGAACTGGTGGTTGACCTTCCCTGAGCATTGGCAATAAACTATATAAACTGTTTATACCGTTTATTTATTGACCCACTGCCTTCATCATGACCACCACCAGCGCCACACCACCCGCCCCGTCCGCCCCCGCAGTCACAGCCACAGCGCCCGCAAAACCTGCCAAGCCCTCTGCCGCGGTAGCCGCCAAATCACCCGCCAAGGCAGCGGCTCCCGCCAAGCAGGCCAGGAAAGCGGGCGCGAAGCCCGCTGCTGCCGCCCCCAAGGCGAAAGGGGCCAGCTCTAAGAAGGCTGCGGCCGCGCCCCAGCCCGCCAAAGCAAAAGCACCCACGCCGCAGGCTGCCCCGGACACCAAGGCCAAGAAGCCCAAGCTGGTGCGTGACAGCTTTACCATCCCGAAGGATGAATACGCCGTCATCGAGACACTGAAGCAGCGCTCTGCGGCGCTCGCGCAGCCCGTGAAGAAGAGCGAGCTGTTGCGCGCCGGCCTGAAGGTGCTGGCGGCGATGTCCGACAGCGCACTGCGCACCGCAGTGCAGGCCGTGCCGTCCATCAAGACGGGACGCCCCAGGGCCCAAGCGGCCGCAGCCCCCGTCGCCGCGGCCGCACCGGCCGCCAGGACCGCCGCCAAGGCCACGCGCAAGTGAGCCGGTCTGCGCCGGGGACGGCCCCTGGCGCAACCGGCATCAAACAAACTCGGGCGACTGAACGGCGATCAGCAATGTCTGGCTTTGGTCCAGCCTCTGCCGCTGCCTCAGCCACCAGACCGAGCCCTTGCGCACGGCGCATTCCGAAGCCTGCAGTCCCATCAGCTGGGCGATGGTCTGCCCCAGCATGGGCTGGTGGCCCACGATCAGCACCGTGCCCTTGGCGCGCGGCCACTGTGCGAGGTCCAGCAGTTCCTGCGGCGTCCCGCCCGGCAGCAGCTCGGCCCGCATCTTGAACTTGCGCCCCAGGGCGCTGGCCGTCTGCTCGGTGCGCCGCGAGGGGCTGGCCAGCACGCGCAGGCCCTCGGGCAGCTGCCGGTCCAGCCATGCAGCCATGCGCGCTGCCTGCTTTTCGCCCCGCGGCGTCAAGGCCCGCGCCAGGTCATCACCCCCCTCAGCGGCTTCTTCCGCCTCCGCATGTCGCCACAGGATGAGATCCATCATGCTGTCCCTTGGTCGAGTTGCTCCGGGGAAGGGGCCGGTCCGTAGCGGACCATCAGGGCGTCCTGGGCGCCCACTCCGTCCTCGGGGCGGGGTGCCCGGTCATAGCCTCCCTGCGCATTCAGCGTCCATGCGTCCCGGTCATCGTGCAGGTAGGCCACCAGGCACTCGTCAACGATCTGCTGCCGCAGGCGCGGGTCCGTCACGGGCCAGGCCAGTTCCACGCGCCGCATCATGTTGCGGTTCATCCAGTCGGCACTGGAAAGGTACAGGTCCTCGTCGCTGCCGCAGCGGAAGTAGAAGACCCGCGTGTGCTCGAGGAAGCGGCCGATCACCGAGCGCACCCGGATGTTGTCGGTCACCCCGGGCACCTGGGCCGCGAGCATGCAGGCCCCGCGCACGATGAGGTCGATGCGCGCTCCGCGCTGGGCGGCCAGAATCAGCGCGCGCATCAAGGCTTCATCGGTCAGGGCATTCATCTTGGCCACGATGCGCGCATCCTCTCCCCGGCTCGCGGCCTGCCCCACCTGCTCGATCTTCTCCAGCATGCGCCGGTGCAGATGGAACGGCGCCAGCATCAGCTTGCGCAGCTTGGGCGGGCGGTTCTGGCTCGCGAGGTGGTTGAACACCCCGTCCATGTCCGCCGTGGTTTCCTCGTCGGCAGTGAGATAGCTCAGGTCGGTATAGAGCCGTGCCGTGCGCACGTTGTAGTTGCCGGTGGACAGGTGCCCGTACCGCCGCAGCTGGCGCCCTTCCCTGCGCGTGACCAGCAGCATCTTGGCATGTGTCTTGAGCCCCACCACGCCATACACCACCTGCGCGCCAATCGACTCCAGCGCCTCCGCCCAGTTGATGTTGGCTTCCTCATCAAAGCGGGCCTTGAGTTCCACGACCGCCATGACCTCCTTGCCCCGGCGCACGGCCTCGGTCAGCAGGTCCATGAGTTCGGAATCGCCACCGGTGCGGTAGATCGTCTGCTTGATGACGAGGACGTCGGGATCGTTGACGGCCTCGCGCAGGAAGGCGAGCAGTCCGTCGAAGCTCTCGAACGGCTGGTGGATCAGCACGTCGCGCTGGCGCAGCTGCTCCATGATGGACACTCCGGCCTGCAATTGCCGTGGCCAGGCGGAATTCCAGGTCGGAAACAGCAGGGCGGGCGCATCCACCAGGTCCACCAGCTGGGTCAGGCGCACCAGGTTCACGGGCCCGGGTACCCGGTACAAGGCGGCGGGGGGCAAGGCAAACTGCGCCAGCAAAAAGTCGGACAGGAATTGCGAACATCCCGCGGACACTTCCAGCCGGACGGCCTGCCCATAGTGCCTGTGCTGCAAGCCCTGGCGCAGGGCTGTCCGCAGATTGCGCACATCCTCCTCGTCCAGCGCGAGGTCGGAATGGCGCGTCACCCGGAATTGCGAGAACTCCGTCACCTCGCGCCCCGGAAAGAGCTCGTCCAGGTGTGCCCGCACGATGCTGGAAAGGCTCACGAAAAGCGCTTCCGAGGGTGCCACGCGGGCAGGCATGCGAATCAGCCTGGGCAGGGCCCTGGGAACCTTGACGATGGCGATCTCGTTCTCTCGCCCGAATGCATCGTGCCCCTTCAGGCGCACGATGAAGTTCAGGGACTTGTTGGCCACCTGGGGAAAGGGGTGCGCGGGGTCCAGCCCCACCGGGATCAGCAGCGGCCGCACCTCGCCCACGAAATACTCGTGGACCCAGCGCTTCTGGGCGGGCGAACGCTCCCCATGCCCGACGATCCGGATGCCATGGGCGGCAAACGCAGGCACCAGGGACTCGTTGTACAGCGTGTACTGCCGGTCCACCAGCCCGTGCACCTTGGCGGCCACGGCTTCGAAGGATGCCGTCGAATAAAGGCCCTGGGTCTCGCCTTTCTGGGCCGCGGTGATGTGCGGCGCGGCACGCACTTCAAAAAACTCGTCCAGGTTGGACGACACGATGCACAGGTAGCGCAGCCGCTCCAGCAGCGGCACATCCGTTCTCACGGCCCAGTCGAACACCCGTTCGTTGAACGCGAGGATGCTGTGGTCCCTGTCCAGGAACATGTGCGGCGCCGCCGCAGTGGGCGCGGCTGCCGGTGCGTGGCCCACGCCGCCGTCGCGTGGCGCCGGCGTGGCATCGGGACTGTCACACGACAGGGCAACAGCGTCATCGGGGGGCAAGGGCAACATGGATACGCAAGCGCGGCGAGTGCAGGATGGCTGCAGTATTTAACGCCCAGATGACAAAGATGTGACAGACTCCGTGACAGTCACACGCGCCACGCCCTGTGTCCGGGCAGGAACCAGGTACTGCTCGAACAGCCGCGCGGCGTGGGCCCATGTGAAATCGAGCGCACGCGCCCGGGCGTCGGAGCGGGCAATCGCCAGCGCCTCCTGGCTTGCAGTCAGCAAATCGTCATGCAGCACGCCCCCCCGTGCCGGCTGGCCAGGATGTGCACCCAGCACTTCCATCGGCCCGTCCACGGGGAAAGCGGCCACCGGCGTTCCGCAGGCCATGGCCTCGAGCATGACCAGCCCGAAGGTTTCAGAACGGCTGGGAAACACAAAAACATCCGCCGCCGCATACACCTGTGCCAGTGCCGGGCGGTCCAGGATGCCCAGCCAGCGGACCTGCGGGTACCTGGCCTTCAGGCGCGCCTCCAGCGGGCCGACACCACACACCACCTTGGAGCCGGGCATGTCCAGCCGGAGGAAGGCCTCGATGTTCTTTTCGTACGAGATCCGTCCCACGTACAAGGCCACGGGATGGGCCAGGGCCCCCATGAGCGGGCTGGGGGTGGTGGCGCCGTGGAACGCGAAAGCCTGCGTGTCAACGCCATGGGTCCACAGGCGCAGGTTGCGAAATCCCCGGTGCTCCAGCATCTGCAGGACGCCGTGCGTCGGCACCATCACGCCCGATGACGGGCGATGGAAATGACGGAACAGCGCGTACCCCCATCCAAGCGGCACCCGCAAGGCCGCGTTCAGTATTTCCGGGAAACGGGTATGGAATGCCGTGGTGAATGCCAGGCCCTTGCGCAGGCAGTAGCGGCGCCCCGCCCAGCCCAGCGGCCCCTCGGTGGCAAGGTGGATGGCGTCGGGCTCCATCGCATCCAGCATCCCTGCCACGCGCTGCGCGGGCCGCACGGCCAGATCGATCCCTGCATAGCCAGGGCACGGGCGCGTTGCGAACTGGCCGGGATGCAGCACCTGGACCGCGTGCCCGGCGGCTTCCAGCTCCCGCACCAGCTCCAGCAGCGTGGTGACGACCCCGTTGACCTGGGGAAGCCAGGCATCTGTCAGCAAGGCGATTTTCATAGGGCAACGGCGGCCTCGGTCCGCGATGTGTCGGCGAAGGGAGAAGCGGGCCACTGGAGCAGTTCCAGCCGGCCGTCCAGGTGTTCGACCAGCGCGGTGTGGCTTTCCACCCAGTCGCCGTCATTGCAATACAGGGTTCCGCCGATCTCCCGCATCTCCGCGCGGTGGATATGGCCGCACACCACGCCGTCATGTCCCCTGCGGCGCGCCTCGGCGGCCACGGCCACTTCAAAGTCGGTCACGTAATTGAGCGCCTTCTTGACCTTGCCCTTCAGGTAGGCCGACAGCGACCAGTAGGGCAGCCCCATGCGGGCGCGCAAGGTGTTGAGGTGCCGGTTGAGCCGCAGCGTGAACTCATACAGGTTGTCCCCCAGGTAGGCCAGCCACTTGGCGCACTGGATCACTCCGTCAAAGTGGTCTCCGTGCGTGACCCACAGGCTGCGGCCGTCCGCCGTGGTGTGCACCGCCTCGGCCAGCACTTCGATGCCGCCGAACGAGTGGCCGACAAAGGCGCGTGCAAACTCGTCATGGTTGCCAGGCACGAAGACCACCCGGCATCCCTTGCGCGCGCGCCGCAGGAGCTTTTGCACGACATCGTTGTGGGCCTGGGGCCAGAACCACTTGCGGCGCAGTTGCCAGCCGTCGACGATGTCGCCCACGAGGTAGAGGTGGTCGCTGGGGTGGTGCTTGAGAAAGTCCAGCAGCGCGACTGCCTGGCACCCCGGAGTGCCCAGGTGCAAATCCGAAATGAAGACCGCGCGGTACCGGCGATGACCCGCCGCGAAGGCATGTGCGTCGTCGGCCATGTCCTCGTGGCCCACGGACGGTTCCATCCAGGGGCCCAGGGCATCGAACGCGGTGCGCATCAGGCCCCCAGGAAATGCTTGCGGTAGCGGGGGTGCAGGTCCGCCAGGCGCATCAGCATCGGCAGGTCCGCGGTGTTGAAGTCCGGGTCCCAGGCTGGAGCGCCCAGCACGCGCGCGCCCAAGCGCAGGTAGCCCTTGATGAGCGCCGGGGGCTCCACCGTGATCGAGCCGTCCAGCTGCTCGACGGGCAGCGGCAGCCGGGGAAGCACGTGGTATTCGATGGGGGCCAGGTGTGTCTTGCGCACCTGCTGCCAGATGCTCGCGGCCGCGTCGCCGCTGACGACGCCGTTGTGCAGCATGGGGATGCTGGCGCAGCCGATCATCGTGTCGAGCTGGTTGCGCACCATGAAGTCCGCCAGCGCGCTCCACAGCGCCATGATCACGCCGCCGTGGCGGTGGTCGGGGTGCACGCAGCTGCGGCCCAGCTCCACCATGCGCGGGCGCAGGGAGCGCAGCCGCGTCAGGTCGAACTCGGTGTCGCTGTAGGTGCCGCCGACGCGCCGGGCCTGTGCGGGAGTGAGCACGCGGTAAGTCCCAATGACTTGCTGGCTCTGGGCGTCGCGCACCAGCAGGTGCTCGCAATAGTCGTCGAACAGGTCCACGTCGTGGCCGGGGATGGGGGTCGTCAATCGAGCGCCCATCTCCGCCGCGAACACATCGAACCGCAACCGCTGCGCCTGGCGCACCTCATCTTCATGCCGCGCCCATGCCACCTCGATGGCCCCCCGCGCCGCCACCGGCTGCAGGGCGCCGGGCATGGCAGCCGTGCCGCGAAGCGGCCGCTGGGGAACGATTTCGGCGGACAGGGGCGGCGTCAAGGTGGGCAGCTCATTCATGGTGCAACATCTCCTTGTGTCAGGACGGGTTCGGCTGGAGGCCCCAACCATGGGCTGGGAACCGTTTTCCCTGGGCACGAGTGTGAAATTGCCGCGTGACGCCGCCATGTCGGCCGCATGTCAATCCCATGACAGCGGATCGCCGCGCAGAACCCCGCATCGGCTCCAACGGGCCTGCATAATTGGTTCAGGAAACCGCACCGTGCACGCATCCGCCCCCACCCGCTCCCGAAGCCCTCTTGCGGGCTCGCTGGTCGTGTTTGTTCTGGCGGCGGCCTGTGCCGGGGTGGTGGTGTGGGCCCTTGAGCGCCAGGAGCGCGCCCAGCACCGCACGCAGGTGACGGACATGGCGGGTGACCACGTCCAGGCGCTGCAACGCGCCATCGAGCTGGCCCTGTCGGCCAACAACACCCTGGTGGCGCTGGTGCGCCAGGGCCGGGGAGAGGTGACGCAGTTCGAGGAGATCGGCACGCAGATGCTGCCCTTCTACCCGGGCATCACGGCCATGGGCCTCTCTCCCGGGGGGGTGGTCAAACAGGTCGTGCCGCGCCAGGGCAACGAGAACTCCATCGGTTTCGACCAGCTCAACGACCCCCGGCAGGGCCCCGAATCCGCCAGGGCCCGGGAGTCGGGCCGGCTGACCCTGGCCGGCCCCATGGAGCTGGTGCAAGGCGGCCTGGGCGTGGTGGGGCGCCAGCCCGTCTACCTCGACGATGCCCAGGGGCACCGCGCCTTCTGGGGGTTCACCTACGTCACCATCCGCCTGCCCGAAGTGCTGGCCGCGGCGCGCCTGCCGCAGCTGACGCTGCGCGGCTACCACTACCGGCTGTGGCGCGTCCGGCCCGACACGGGCGAGGAACAGACCATTGCCGCATCCGACCCGCCCCCAGGCGCGGACGCGGTGGGCCGGTCGCTGACCCTGCCCAACGGGCAATGGACCCTGAGCCTGGTCCCCATCAAGGGCTGGGGCGACCCGGCCGTGCTGCTCATGCGCTGCGCGGTGGGCCTGCTGTTTGCCTTGATGATGACCTACCTGGCCCGGCTTCTTTTCGAGCTGAAGGCCCACGAGCGCGGGCTGGCCTATCAGGTGGCCCAGCGCACCTCGGAAATCCAGGCCACCCAGCAGCAGCTGCACGCCACCATCGACGCCATCCCGGACCCTCTCTTCGAACTCGACCAGGACGGGTTCTATTGCAGCGTGCACAGCCAGCGCGCCGAATTGCTCATGGGCCCCGCCGAAACGCTGGTGGGACGCAACGTGACCGAGGTGCTGCCAGCGCTGGCGGCCCTGTCGGTGCTGGACGTGCTGAGCGATGCCCAGGCGCAGGGCTGGTCCTCCGGGCGGCAGATCATGCTCGACCTGCCCGGGGTGGGCACCACGTGGTTTGAGCTGTCCGCCGCGCGCAAGGCCACGTCCGCGGGCGCGAAGCCACGGTTCATCCTGCTGTCGCGCGACATCACGGAGCGCAAGCGGTCCCAGGAGCAACTGCAGCTGACCGCCCAGGTGTTCGACCAGAGCAGCGAAGCCATCGTGATCGCCGACGCGGCCCATACGATCGTGCGCATCAACCGGGCTTTCACGCGGATCACGGGGTACACGGAAACCGAAGCCGTGGGGCAGTCCGTGCGCCTGCTCACGGTCGCCCGGCCGGCAGACAACGCCAGCGCCGACGCCGTGTACGCACGGCTGTCCCAGGACGGCCACTGGGAGGGCGAGGCCTGCGGCCGCCGCAAGGATGGGTCCACCTACCCCCAGTGGCTGTCGGTCAGCAGCGTGCGCGATGGCAATGGCGTCGCCACGCACTCCATCACGCTGTTTCGCGACATCACGCAGCAGCGCGAGGCCCAGGACCGCATCCAGCGCCTGGCGCATTTCGACCCGCTCACGAACCTTCCCAACCGCGCGCTGCTGGCCGAGCGCGCGCAGCACCTCATTGCCAACGAGCAGGCGCGAGGCGGCACCCTGGCCATGCTGTTCCTGGACCTGGACCACTTCAAGAACGTCAACGATTCGCTGGGCCACCGCATTGGAGACATCCTGCTCGTGGCGGTGGCGCAGCGCCTTCAGTCCCTGCTGCGGCCTCAGGACACCGTCTCGCGCCTGGGGGGCGATGAATTTCTGCTGCTGCTGCCCGCCACCTCGGCACCCTCCGCGGCCGACATGGCAACCCGGCTGCTCGCGGCCATCGCCCAGCCGTTTCAGGTGGACCCGTACGAACTCACCACCACCTTGTCGGTGGGCATCGCGATGTATCCCGCCGATGGCGACTCGTTCGACACGCTGTACCAGCGGGCCGATGCCGCCATGTACCGTGCCAAGCAGAACGGGCGCAACCGGTACGGCTTCTTCACCGCCGACCTCGAGGCGCGCACGGCGCGCGCCCTGCTGATCGAGAACGCCCTGCGCCGCGCGCTGGAGCGCAACCAGTTCGAACTGCACTACCAGCCCCAGGTCTCGCTCACCGCGCGCCAGGTGGTGGGGGCCGAGGCACTGCTGCGCTGGCGCCATCCCGAGCTGGGCATGGTGTCGCCGGCCGAGTTCATTCCGGTGGCCGAAAGCAGCGGCATGATCGTGGCGATCGGGGAATGGGTGATCCACACCGCGGTGAAGGACGCCAAACGCTGGCTGGATCTGCAGCTGCCCTTGCGGGCGGTGTCCGTGAACGTCTCCGCCGTCCAGTTCAGGCATCCCCAGCTGCCCGAGATGGTCACGCGCTGCCTGGAACAGGCAGGCCTGCCCGCGCGCCGGCTGGAGCTGGAGCTGACCGAGGGCGCCGCGGTGGACGACCCCGCCGCCGCGCTCGCCATGATGGACCAGCTTCACGACCGCGGCGTGCGCCTGTCCATGGACGACTTCGGCACCGGATATTCCTCGTTGAGCTACCTCAAGCGGTTCCAGATCTACAAGCTCAAGATCGACCAGTCGTTCGTGCGCGATCTGGAAGACGATGCCAATGACCGGGCCATCGTGAGCGCCATCATCCGCATGGCGCAGGCCCTGGGCATGCAGACCACGGCGGAGGGGGTGGAAACCGACGGCCAGGTCGAGTTCCTGCAGGCCCAGGGCTGCGACGAGGGCCAGGGGTTCTACTTCAGCCGCCCCCTGCCCGCGCCGGAGTTCGAGGCGTACCTGCGCGCTCAGCGGGACCACTGAAGCCGCCCCGACCCTGCACGGGAAAGGGCCGGACGCCCCGCCGAAAGGCTTGTAAGGGAGCGCTGCTACACTTTGGTACAAATTACCAAGGCCGCCTGGCCCTCCCGCCCGTACCGGTTTCCATGTCTGCGCCGTACAGCTCTCCAGAATTGCAGCGTCCTGGAGTTGCCACCGACACCCCCCTGCAACGCGCGCTGCGCGAACAGCAAACCCTGCTCGACAGTGCGGGCGTGGGCATTGTTTTCCTGCGCCAGCGCAGCGTGGTGCGCTGCAACCAGCGGTACGCCGAGATCTTCGGCTACGCCAGCGCCGAAGGGCTGGTGGGCCTCAACACCGAGGCGTTCTACCCTTCGCGCGATGCCTTTCGCGATCTGGGCCGCACCGCCTACCCGGTGCTCGCCCAGGGCCAGGCCTTCCGCGTGGAGCGCCAATTGCGCCGGCGCGACGGCTCCTTGTTCTGGGGCAGCCTGACGGGGCGGCTCATCAATCCGCACGACACGACCGAAGGCTCCATCTGGATCCTGGACGATATCGACGAGCAACGGCGCGCGCAGGCCGCGCTGGGCGCCGCGGTCCGCGAAAAACAGCTGCTGTTCGACAGCGCCATGGTGGGCATCGTGTTCCTGCGCGACCGGCGCCTGACCCGGTGCAACCACCACTTCGAGCAGATGCTGGGCTACCAGCCGGGGGAACTGGCGGGCAGCCCGTCGCGCCGCTGGTATGCCAGCGACGCCGCGTGGGAAGAAGTCGGCCGCCGGTGCTATCCGCAGCTGGCCGCCGGCCATTCGTACGAAGGCGAGCTGGAACTGTGCCGCAAGGACGGCACCCCCGTGATCTGCGAGGTGCGCAGCAAATCCATAGATCCCGCCGATCCATCGCAAGGCTCCATCTGGATCACCATGGACATCACGGAGCGAAAGCAGGCACAGGCCGTCCTGGCCAGCACGCACGAGGACCTGGAACGGCAGGTGCAGGACCGCACCCGCGAACTGCGCGAGACCGTAGACAACCTGCACCGCGAGATCAACGACCGCAAGGCCGACCAGGAGCGCATCTACTGGCTCGCCCACTATGATGCCCTCACGGGCCTGCCCAACCGAGCCCTGCTGTCCGAGCGCGCGCAGCAGGCCATCCGCGTGGCCCAGGAGGGCAACATGCCCCTGGCCCTGATCTTCCTGGACCTGGATCACTTCAAGCACGTGAACGACTCGCTGGGCCACCGGGTGGGCGATGCGCTGCTGGTGGAGATCGCCAAGCGGCTGCGCGCCGTGGTGCGCGACAAGGACACGGTGTCGCGCCTGGGTGGCGACGAGTTCATCCTGCTGCTGCCCGGCGCCAATGCGCACGGCGCGGCCCGCGTGGCCGGCAAGCTGCAGGAGGCCTCGCGCCAGCACTACCAGATCGACCACCATGAACTGACCATGGCCCCGTCCATGGGCATCGCGCTGTTCCCCCAGGACGGCAAGGACTTCGACACCCTGACGCAGTCGGCCGACGTGGCCATGTACCGCGCCAAGCTCGACGGGCGCAACACATTCAAGTTCTTCACCCCGGAAATGCAGGCGCAGTCGGTGCGCGCGCTGCAGCTCGAAAACGCCCTGCGCCGGGCGCTGGAGCGCAACCAGTTCCACTTGCACTACCAGCCGCAGATGAGCCTGACCACCGGGGCCGTGCGCAGCGTGGAAGCCCTGCTGCGCTGGCAGCACCCGCAGCTCGGTGGGGTGTCGCCCGCCGAATTCATTCCCATTGCAGAAGACAGCGGGCAGATCCTGCAGATCGGCGAATGGGTGCTGCGCACCGCGCTCTCGCAGCTCAAGACCTGGCGGGCCTGCGGGTTCCCGGGCCTGACGATGGCCGTGAACCTCTCGGCCATCCAGTTCCGCCAGCCCCAACTGCCCGAACTGGTAAGCCGCATGCTGGCCGAATTCGACCTGCCGCCGGATTGCCTGGAGCTGGAGCTGACCGAAGGCGTGGCCGTGGACGACCCGCATGCCGCGGTGGCCACCATGGACCAGCTGCACGCGCGCGGCGTGCGCATGTCGATGGATGACTTCGGCACCGGCTATTCATCGCTGAGCCAGCTCAAGCGATTTCAGATCTTCAAGCTCAAGATCGACCAGTCGTTCGTGCGCGACCTGGGCAACGACAACAACGACCGCGCCATCGTGAGCGCCATCATCCGCATGGCGCAGGCGCTGGGCATGCGCACCACGGCCGAAGGCGTGGAGACCGAAGGCCAGCTGACCTTCCTGCGCGAGCAGGGGTGCGACGAGGCGCAGGGCTACCACTTCAGCATGCCGCTGTCGGCACCGGAGCTGGAAGCCTTCATGCGGCGGCAGCTGCATTGAGCCGGCCGGCCGGCAGCACGATCGTGCCGCGGCCCGGACCCGCCGGACCGGCTCTCACAGACCCGCCCGGGCAACAGGCCTCCACACGGGGAAATTTTGAATAAAATCAGCCCCTGACGCTTTATGGACAAGCGCGAGCAGCTATAAATATAATAGCAAATGCACTGTATTGCATTGCACTGCCGCGATGCCCGAGCTGTCGTCCGCACCGCGCGAGCAGATCCCTCCAGGCAACGCTCAGCGGATCGGAAAGGCGTACATCAGGCCCTGCCTGTTCCACAGGTTGTTGAGGCCGCGCGGCAGCGCCAGCGCCGACTTCTGCCCGACGTTGCGCTCGAAGATCTCGCCATAGTTGCCGGTGGTCCTGACGGCGCGCAGCAGCCAGTCGCGGTCCAGGCCGAGCAGCTTTCCGGTGTCTTCCGAGGTCCCCAGCATGCGCTGCACCACCGGGTGGCTGCTGCTGGTTTTCAGCTGGTCCGCGTTGGCCTGTGTCACGCCCTGCTCTTCGGCTTCGATGAGGCCGTAGATCACCCACTTGACCACCGCGAACCACTCGTCGTCCCCCCGCCGCACCATGGGGCCCAGAGGCTCCTTGGAGATGAGCTCGGGCAGGATGGTGTGCGTTGCCGCGCCTTGCGGAACGCCGCTGCGCAGGGATGCCAGGCCCGAGGCATCGGTGGTGAACGCGGAGCAGCGCCCCGACAGGTAGGCCGACGTTGCCGCGTCCACCTTCTCGAACATCACGGGCTTGATGTCGAGGTCGTGGGCACGGGAATAGTCGGCCAGGTTCTTTTCCGTCGTGGTGCCTGACTGCACGCACACGGTCTGCCCCTTGAGCTGGCGGAGGTTCTTGATCTTGCTCCTGGCCGGCACGATGAAGCCCTGGCCGTCGTAGTAGGTCACGGCCGTCTGGTGCAGGCCCAGCGATGCGTCGCGCGCCAGCGAGAATGTGGTGTTGCGCGAAAGCACGTCCACCTCGCCGGATTGCAGCGCGGTGAAGCGCTGCGGCACGTCCAGCGGCACGTACTTGACCTTCTGGCCGTCGCCCAGCACCGCGGCCGCAAGCGCCCGGCAGATGTCGACGTCCAGGCCCGACCACCGGCCACTGGAGTCCGCGATCGCAAACCCGGCCAGCCCGGTGTTGACGCCGCACACCACCTGCCCGCGCGCCCGGATGCCGTCAAGCGTCTTGCCCGCATGGGCAGCGGGCGCCGCGAGCAACGCCGCCAATGCGGTGGCGCCCACCGCGGCGATCTGGCCCAGAGATGTCTTCATACGGTCTTGTCTCCCGGAAAAGTGATTCAGAGTACCGCGGGTGGCACAGGCCCTGCCCCGTCCAGCATCTTCTGCAGAAACTGCGCCTGTCCCATGCTGGGGTCCAGCGTGTAGGCGGCGAAGCCTTCCCGTTCGTACGCGCGCAGGGCGCTGCGGTTGCCCGAAAGCACTTCCAGCGTGAGCTTGCAGGCACCCCGCTCGCGCGCCAGCGCCTCCACCGACTGCAGCATGCGCTGGGCAATGCGGTGGCCGCGCCAGCCGGGGGCCACCACCACGTCATGCACGTTGACCAGGGGCCGGCAGGCAAAGGTCGAAAAACCCTCCAGGCAATTGACCAGCCCCACGGGCACCTCGCCGTGCGGCGCCGCGGCGTCGGCCGCCCATGCGATCACGCTGAAAGCCTGGGGCCTGCGCCGCAAGGCTTCGGGCAGGCCGCGCAGGACCTCGGCGCTGAGCGGCACGCCTCCCCCCGCCACGTCCTTCGCATAGCTGTCGAGCAGTTCAACCAACGCCCGGGCTTGGCGGGCATCGCCATAGTCCACGCGCCGGACGGTGATGGGAGTGAGAGCATCGGTGGTGGTGGAAGGCATCAGCAACGGTTCCAGGCTGGCGGCAAAGACAGCAGCGTAGCCGATCGCACGGCGCGCCCCACAGTGGCGATGGCGCGCGGCGCCACCATCAGCCGGCACGGGCCGCGTCGGCCAGCTTCTGCGCACACGCGCTGGCCTGCTGCGCATCGCGCGCCTCGACCATCACGCGCAGCAGCGGTTCGGTGCCGCTCGCGCGGATCAGCACCCGGCCCGTGGCGCCCAGCTCCTGCTCCACGGCGCGGGTGGTCTCCTCGAGGCGGCGGTTGGACTTCCAGTCCTGCCCGGGCGCCAGACGCACATTGAGCAGCACCTGGGGGTAGAGCGTGATGTCCGCCAGCAGCTGCGCCAGCGTGCGCCCGCTGCGCACGCTGGCCTGCAGCACCTGCAGCGCGCTCACCAGGCCGTCGCCGGTGGTGTGGCGGTCCAGCGCGAGCAGGTGGCCCGACCCCTCGCCGCCCAGCACCCACTGGTGCCGCGCCAGCTCTTCGAGCACATAGCGGTCGCCCACCTTGGCGCGCACAAACTTCACGCCCCGTGCCTGCAGCGCCACCTCCACCGCCATGTTGGTCATCAGGGTGCCGACGACGCCGGGCACATGCTCGTCACGGCCCATGCGGTCCGACGCCATGAGGTACAGAAGCTCGTCGCCGTTGTACAGCCGCCCGGTGGCATCCACGATCTGCAGCCGGTCGGCATCGCCATCAAGCGCGATGCCATAGTCGGCGCGGTTGGCGCGCACGGCGCGCACGAGCGCGTCAGGGTGGGTGGCGCCCACCTCGTGGTTGATGTTGAGGCCATCGGGCGAGCAGCCAATCGACAGCACCTCGGCACCGAGTTCGTGAAAGACCTTGGGCGCCACCTGGTACGCCGCGCCATGGGCCGCGTCCACCACGATCTTGAGGCCCTTGAGGGTCAGGTCCTGCGGGAACGTGCTCTTGCAGAACTCGATGTAGCGGCCCGCGGCGTCATCGAGCCGGCGCGCCTTGCCCAGGCTGGCCGAGTCGGCCCACACCGGGGGCTCTGCCAGGGCGGCTTCGACCGCCTGCTCCCAGGCGTCGGGCAATTTGGTGCCCTGGGCGCTGAAGAACTTGATGCCGTTGTCGGGGTAAGGGTTGTGGCTGGCACTGATGACAACCCCCAGGCTCGCGCGCTGGGCACGGGTCAGGTACGCGACACCCGGGGTCGGCAAGGGGCCCAGCAGCACCACGTCCACGCCGGCGGAATTGAAACCCGACTCCAGCGCACTCTCCAGCATGTAGCCTGAAATGCGGGTGTCCTTGCCGATCAGCACCGTGGGCCGGTCCTCGGCCCTGCGCAGCACGCGCCCGACGGCATGGGCCAGGCGCAAGACGAAATCCGGGGTGATCGGAGGTTGCCCGACGGTGCCACGGATACCGTCGGTTCCAAAGTATTGGCGCGTCATGTTCTGGTGTCTCCTCGTGTGAATCTCTCGTTGTCTATTAATAAGTGGATGCGGGCCGCCCGGCATGCTGCCCTCTCCTTGCAGCGCCCGGCCTCAACGCTCTCGCTGCATGGCGCTCCACACCGCCAGCGCCGACACGGTTTCTCGCACATCGTGCACGCGCACCACGGAAGCCCCGCGCTCCACGGCCAGCACGGCCGCGGCCACGCTCGGAACCATGCGCTGCTCCACCGCCAGCCCCGTCGCGGCCCCCAGGGACGACTTGCGCGACCAGCCCGCCAGGAGGGGGTAGCCCGCGCGCAACAATGCAGGCTGATGGGCCAGCAGCGCAAAATTCTGCTCCGGCGTCTTGCCGAATCCAATGCCAGGGTCCAGCACGATCCGGGTATTCTTGACCCCCAGCGCTTGCAGATCAAGCGCTGACTGCTGCAAGAACAATAGCACCTGCCGGACCACATCCCCCTGCATGGGGGCCGCTTGCATGGTCTGGGGGTCACGGTGCATGTGCATCAGGCACACGCCGCACTGCGGGTACGATGCCACAACCTGCGCCGCGCCTGGCTGGCGCAGCGCCCAGATGTCGTTGACGATGTCGGCGCCAAGGTCCAGCACCGCCCGCATGACCTCGGGCTTGTAGGTATCGACGGAGACCGGGGCACCCAGGGACACCGCGTCCCGCACCAGGGGCACCACGCGCGCGAGTTCTTCGTCCAGGGGCACCGCGGGGCTGCCGGGCCGCGTGGACTCCCCCCCGATATCCAGGATGTGCGCCCCGTCCTTGAGCAGCTGTTCACAATGCCGCAGGGCCCCCGCCGTGGAGCCATGGCGTCCGCCATCGGAAAACGAATCCGGCGTGGCGTTGACGATCCCCATGACGCGGGGCTCGGAAAGATCGATGGAAAAGCGGGAGGTCTGCCAGAGCATGGTCCTTGGGGAAAAGAGATAGGGGCGTGCCGCCGCGGGGATCAGCAAGGGGACCAAACAGACCATGAAAAACGGGGCACAAGGCCCCGTTGGAACGGCTGGAACTGCAACGGGCTCCTCAGGCTGCCGAAGGCGCGGTGTCCGTTGCCACGGCGGGCGTGCCGCCGCTGGAATTGTCGCCGCCCGAGGGAGGCGTGCGGGGCGTCCAGTCCTTGGGTGGACGAGGCTCCTTGCCAGCCATGATGTCGTCCAATTGCTCGGTATCGATGGTTTCCCATTCGAGCAGGGCCTTGGCCATGGCGTGCATCTTGTCGCTGTTCTCCTCGATCAGGCGGCGGGCGAGGTTGTACTGCTCGTCGATGATGCGGCGCACTTCCATGTCGACCTTTTCCATGGTCTGCTCGCTCATGGTCGTGGTCTTGGTGACCGAGCGGCCCAGGAACACCTCGCCTTCGTTTTCCGCATAGACCATGGGGCCCAGCGCATCCGTCATGCCGTAGCGGGTGACCATGTCGCGGGCGATGTGCGTGGCGCGCTCGAAGTCGTTGCTGGCGCCGGTGGTCATCTGGTTCATGAACACTTCCTCGGCGATGCGGCCGCCGAACAGCATGCTGATCTGGTTGAGCATGTATTCGCGGTCATAGCTGTAGCGGTCCTGTGCGGGCAGGCTCATCGTCACGCCCAGGGCACGGCCACGGGGAATGATGGTGACCTTGTGCACCGGGTCGCACTTGGGCAGCAGCTTGCCGATGAGCGCGTGGCCGGACTCGTGGTAGGCCGTGTTGCGGCGCTCTTCCTCGGGCATGACCATGCTCTTGCGCTCGGGGCCCATGAGGATCTTGTCCTTGGCCTTCTCGAAGTCCTGCATCTCCACCGTGCGCGCATTGCGGCGGGCGGCCATCAGGGCGGCTTCGTTGCACAGGTTCGCCAGGTCGGCACCGCTCATGCCGGGCGTGCCGCGCGCGATGATGCCGGGGGCCACGTCCTGGCCGATCGGGATCTTGCGCATGTGCACGTTCAGGATCTGCTCGCGGCCCCGGATGTCGGGCAGCGTCACGTAGACCTGGCGGTCGAAGCGGCCGGGGCGCAGCAGGGCCGCGTCCAGGATGTCGGGGCGGTTGGTGGCAGCCACCACGATCACGCCCAGGTTGGTCTCGAAACCGTCCATCTCGACCAACATCTGGTTCAGGGTCTGCTCGCGCTCGTCGTTGCCACCGCCCAGGCCCGCGCCACGCTGGCGGCCCACGGCGTCGATTTCATCGATGAAGATGATGCAGGGGGCGTTCTTCTTGGCGTTGTCGAACATGTCGCGCACACGGGCCGCGCCCACGCCGACGAACATTTCCACGAAATCGGAGCCCGAGATGCTGAAGAACGGCACCTTGGCTTCGCCCGCGATGGACTTGGCCAGCAGGGTCTTGCCGGTGCCCGGAGGGCCCACCAGCAGCAGGCCGCGCGGAATGCGGCCGCCCAGCTTCTGGAACTTCTGTGGGTCTTTCAGGAAGTCCACGACTTCCTTGACTTCTTCCTTGGCCTCGTCGCAACCGGCCACATCCGCGAACGTGACCTGGTTGTTGTTCTCGTCGAGCATGCGCGCCTTGCTCTTGCCGAAGCTGAAGGCGCCGCCCTTGCCGCCGCCCTGCATCTGGCGCATGAAGTACACCCACACGCCAATCAGCAGCAGCATGGGGCCCCAGCTGACCAGCAGGGTCATGAGCAGGGAGCCTTCTTCGCGGGGCTTGACGTCGAACTTGACGTTGTTGTTGATGAGATCGCCCACGAGGCCGCGGTCCAGATAGGTCGCGGTGGTGCGGATCTTTCGGTCGTCGTTGGTGACGGCCACGATCTCGGTGCCGCCCTGGCCTTCCTGGATGGTTGCGCTCTTGATGCGGTTGCTGCGGACTTCCTCGAGGAATTCCGAGTAGCCGACGTGGCCTGCGCTGGCGCCGGCACGGGTGTCAAACTGTTTGAACACCGTGAACAGCACCATGGCGATAACCAGCCACACGGCAATTTTTGAAAACCACTGATTGTTCAAGCGGGGCTCCAGTTGCAGGGAACAGAAAACGGACACACTGCCGTCATGGCACGCATGTGCGGCCCATTTTAGGTCTTTCAAGCCACCCAGCCATCCCTATTCCCCCTAGCCGCCATGGAAACAGCACGGGCTTTACGGGCGAATTTCACGGATTCATGACCTGGGGCAAGACCTTTCAGGCGGCCTTTTTGAGGCCCATTCCCACCAGGAAGGTCTCCGAAGATTTGTCGCGCGACGCCTTGGGCTTCAAGGGCTTGACCACCTTGAAGGTCTGCTTGAACAGCGTCACCAGATCGCTGTACCCGCCGCCGTGGAAGAGTTTGACCACCAGCGCACCGTCCGGTTTCAAATGGTTGCAAGCGAAATCCACCGCCAGCTCCACCAAGTGGGCGATGCGGGCCGCATCGGCCGATCCAATGCCCGAAAGATTGGGCGCCATGTCCGACACCACGACATCCACCGCGCGGCCGCCGAGCGCCTGCTCCAGGCGCTCGAGCACCTGCGCCTCGCGAAAATCGCCATTGAGGTAGGTCACCCCCTCGATGGGCTCCATGGGCAGGATGTCCAAGGCGATGATGGTGCCATTGAGCTGCCCCGCCGCCGCACCCGAGGGCGACATACGCCTGCGCAGGTACTGGCTCCATGCGCCGGGCGTGGAGCCCAGGTCCACCACCGTGTAGCCGGGCTTGATGAGGCCCAGCTGCTCGTCGATCTCCTTGAGCTTGTAGGCCGCGCGCGCGCGGTATCCCTCTTTCTGGGCCAATTTGACATAGGTGTCGTTGACGTGGTCGTTCAACCATGCCTTGTTGACCTTCTTGCTCTGGGTTTTGACTTTCATACGGCTCCATTGTCTCTCGACAATCGGCACAGCCGATTGGACACAAGGCCCATTTCGCGCGGCGACGCGAAGGCACCCCGCGGCGGGCCGCAGACATAATACGGCCCATGCCCCAAATTCAACTGACTCCCGCCGAGCGCCGGGAACAACGCGCCAATGCCCACCACCTGGACCCCGTCGTCCTGATTGGCGGCGATGGCCTGACCCCCGCCGTCAAGAAGGAGATCGACGCCGCCCTGAATGCCCACGGGCTGATCAAGGTGCGTGTTTTCAATGACGACCGCGCGGCCCGCGAGCTGATGTACCAGCAGATCACGGCCGACCTCAACGCCGCCCCCATCCAGCATATCGGCAAGCTGCTGGTGCTCTGGCGCCCTCAGCCCGTCAAGGAGCGCGTGGTCGATGAAGACCGGATGCCGGGCCCGCGCGACGTCAAGGTGCTGAAGTTCAGCAAGCGCGGCGGCCAGCGTCCCGAAATCAAGCAGCTGCGCGTGCTGGGCAACCAGCGCCTGACCTCGGGCGGCCAGATCAAGCGCGCCAAACCCAAGCAAAAGTCGATCAAGAAGCGCCAGGCAGACTGATGAGCCCCCCCGCAGTCTCTGCAGTACCTGCAGCTTCTGCAGCGCCTGCCGGCACGGCCGCCCACGCGCGCCACATCCTCTGCATGAAGTGGGGCACGAAATACGGCCCCGAATATGTCAATCGGCTGTACGCGATGGTTCGGCGGCACCTGCGTGGCGACTTCCGCTTCGTCTGCCTGACCGACGACAGCGCCGGCATCCGCAGCGAGGTGCAGTGCTTGCCCATCCCCGCGCTCGATCTGCCACCCGGCATTCCCGAGCGGGGCTGGACCAAGCTGGCCACCTTCAGCCAGGACCTGCACGGGCTCCGCGGCACGGCCCTGTTCCTGGATGTGGACGTGGTCGTCACCGGCAGCCTGGACGATTTTTTCACCCAGCCGGGCGAATTCCTGATCATCCATGACTACAAGCGCCCCTGGCGCGTCACGGGCAATTCATCGGTCTACCGGTTCGAACTGGGGGCGCACCCTGACGTGCTGGCACACTTTCGCGCCCACTTCGCAGAAATCCGCGCGCAGTTCCGCAACGAACAGGCCTACCTGTCGGACTTTCTGCACCGGCAGGGCAAGCTGCAGTACTGGCCCGCAGCGTGGTGCCCGAGCTTCAAGTACCACGGCATACCGCCCTGGCCCACCAACTACTGGCGCGCGCCGTTCGTGCCGCCCGGTGCGCGCATCGTGATCTTTCACGGGGAGTGCAATCCACCGGACGCACTCGCGGGACGGCGCAACCGCCGCTTTCGCTACATTCGCCCCGCCACCTGGGTGGCGGAACACTGGCACGAGTAGGCGGCGTCGGCGCTGGCGCTGGCGCTGGCCGAGCCGCCGCGATGCATGCGCTTCAGGCTCCGGCGGAGCCGCCCCCGGCGGGCGCCTGAGGGTCGTGGCGAAGCGTTTGCCACAGCACGGCCAACGCACAGCACCATTGCAGCGCGTACATCACTGTTCCCACGCTGTGCCACACGCGCAGATCCTGCCGCGCCACGATGCGCGGTGCCACGCCAAACTGCGTGAGCAGTGCCAGCAACATGCCGCCCAGTATGAAAACCATAGCAGCTTGCGCCCATGGGTGCTGCGCTACAGCCTGCCTGGGCCTGGAGACCAGCAGCAGCACCAGGCAGCAGGCCACCGCCACCCAGGTCTGTGCCGCAAACAGCCTGGCCGCCATGTTGCCCGCCACCGTCGGCGACGGAAGGTGGGCAAACAGCATGGGCACGACCAGAAAGCCGATGGTGGTCAGGCTTCCCCACCACAGGGCGGCCACCAGGGCAGGAAGGCGATGGAGCATGCCGCGCCTGTTCACTGGTAGCTGACCGCCACCACCTCATAGCGGCGAACGCCGCCGGGCGCCAGCACTTCGGCGGTATCGCCCTCTTCCTTGCCGATGAGCGCACGGGCGATGGGGCTGGAGATATTGATCAGGCCCTGCTTCAGGTCGGCCTCGTCCTCGCCCACGATCTGGTACTTCACGGTGTCGCCAGACTCTTCATCTTCCAGCTCGACCGTGGCGCCAAAGACCACCTTGCCGCCGCCGTCGACGGCGCTGGGATCGATGACCTGCGCGACCGAGAGCTTGCCCTCGATCTCCTGGATGCGGCCCTCGATGAAGCCCTGGCGGTCCTTGGCGGCGTCGTAGTCGGCGTTTTCGCTGAGGTCCCCCTGCGCACGCGCTTCGGCGATCGCCGTGATCACCGCGGGCCGTTCCACGGTCTTGAGGCGGTGCAACTCTTCCTTGAGCTTTTCAGCGCCGCGCTTGGTAATCGGAATGGTGGCCATTCTGTCGAGTCTCCATAAGTCAAAACGGTGAAAGCGCCAAGGCACTTCCACCGGTCAGTCACCACGTCACGCCCGGGCTGTGCCGGACTTCGTGAATGGCAAGTCTACAAAAGGAAACCGCCGCACGTTGCCGCGCGGCGGTGTCTGGTCAGGCGAAGATTATGCCGCTTTTGCCGGGGCTCAGGCCACCAGCTGGGCGTGCAGCTCCTGCACCGAGTACACGTCGAGCTTGTCCAGGTACTTCATGCCCTCCACGGCTGCCTCGGCGCCGAAGATGGTCGTGAAGGTGGTCACGCGGGCCAGCAGCGACGAGGTGCGAATCGCGCGCGAGTCTGCAATCGCGTTGCGGCGCTCTTCCACCGTGTTGATGACCATGACGATCTCGTTGTTCTTGATCATGTCCACGATGTGCGGACGGCCTTCCGTGACCTTGTTGACCACCACCACCGGGACGCCCGCCTCGGCAATGGCTGCAGCGGTGCCTTTGGTCGCCACCAGGTCAAAGCCCAGCGCCACCAGCTGGCGGGCAATGTCCACCGCGCGGGGCTTGTCATTGTTCTTCACGGTGAGGAACACCTTGCCCGACGTCGGCAGCTTGGTGCCCGCGCCCAACTGGCTCTTCACGAAGGCTTCGCCGAAGGTCTTGCCCACGCCCATCACCTCGCCGGTGGACTTCATCTCGGGGCCGAGGATGGTGTCCACGCCGGGGAACTTGACGAACGGGAACACGGCCTCCTTCACGCTGAAGTAGGGCGGCGTCACCTCCTTGGTGATGCCCTGCGAGGCCAGCGTCTGGCCGGCCATGCAGCGCGCGGCCACCTTGGCCAGCTGGATGCCCGTGGCCTTGGAGACGAACGGCACGGTGCGCGAGGCGCGGGGGTTCACTTCCAGCACGTAGATCACGTCCTTGCCGTCCACTTCCTGGATGGCGAACTGCACGTTCATCAGGCCCACCACGTTCAGGCCTTCGGCCATGGCCGCGGACTGGCGCTTGAGTTCATCGACCGTGGCCTGCTTGAGGTAGTACGGCGGCAGCGAACAGGCGGAGTCGCCCGAGTGCACACCGGCTTGTTCGATGTGCTCCATCACGCCACCGATGAAGGTCTTGCCCTCGGGGTCGCGCAGGCAGTCCACGTCGCACTCGATGGCATCGTTCAGGAAGCGGTCCAGCAGCACGGGCGAGTCGTTGCTCACCTTCACGGCCTCGCGCATGTAGCGCTCCAGGTCGCGCTGCTCGTGCACGATTTCCATCGCACGGCCGCCCAGCACGTAGCTGGGGCGCACCACCAGCGGGTAGCCCAGGGCGGCGGCCTTTTCCAGCGCCTCGGCCTCGGTGCGGGCCGTGGCATTGGGGGGCTGGCGCAGCCCCAGGTCGTGCAGCAGCTTCTGGAAGCGCTCACGATCCTCGGCGGCATCGATCATGTCGGGGCTGGTGCCGATGATGGGCACGCCCTCTGCTTCGAGGCCCAGCGCCAGCTTGAGCGGCGTCTGGCCGCCGTACTGCACGATCACGCCAGTGGGCTTTTCCTTGTCCACGATTTCGAGCACGTCTTCGAGCGTGAGGGGCTCGAAGTACAGGCGGTCCGAGGTGTCGTAGTCCGTGGACACGGTTTCGGGGTTGCAGTTGACCATGATGGTCTCGTAGCCGTCCTCGCGCATGGCCAGCGCGGCGTGCACGCAGCAGTAGTCGAACTCGATGCCCTGGCCGATGCGGTTGGGGCCGCCACCGAGCACCATGATCTTCTTGTTGTTGGTCGGCTCGGCCTCGCACTCGTCCTCGTAGGTCGAGTACATGTAGGCGGTGTTGGTCGCGAATTCGGCGGCGCAGGTGTCCACGCGCTTGTACACCGGGCGCACGTTCAGCGCGCGGCGGGCTTCGCGCACGGCTTTTTCCGTCGTCTTGAGCAGCTTGGCCAGGCGGCGGTCCGAGAAGCCCTTCTTCTTGAGCGAGCGCAGCGTGCCGGCATCCAGGCTGGCCAGTGCCGCATCGCCCTTGTCCACGGCCAGCTGGTCCAGCTCCAGTTCGATCTTCACGATCTCTTCGATCTGCACCAGGAACCACTTGTCGATCTTGGTGAGGTCGTACACCTCGTCCACGGAGAGGCCCATGGCGAACGCATCGCCCACGTACCAGATGCGCTCGGGGCCGGGCTCGCCCAGCTCCTTTTCGAGCACCTCACGGTCCTGGGTCTTCTCGTTCATGCCGTCCACGCCCACTTCCAGGCCGCGCAGGGCCTTCTGGAAGGATTCCTGGAAGGTGCGGCCCATGGCCATGACCTCGCCCACCGACTTCATCTGCGTGGTCAGGCGGCTGTCGGCCGTGGGGAATTTCTCGAACGCGAAACGCGGGATCTTGGTGACCACGTAGTCGATGGAGGGCTCGAACGACGCGGGTGTGGCGCCGCCGGTGATCTCGTTCTTGAGCTCGTCGAGCGTGTAGCCCACGGCCAGCTTGGCGGCGACCTTGGCGATCGGGAAGCCGGTGGCCTTGGAGGCCAGCGCCGACGAACGCGACACGCGGGGGTTCATCTCGATGACGATCATGCGGCCGTCCTTCGGGTTCACCGAGAACTGCACGTTGGAGCCGCCCGTGTCCACGCCGATCTCGCGCAGCACCGCCAGGCTGGCGTTGCGCATGATCTGGTATTCCTTGTCGGTCAGCGTCTGCGCGGGGGCCACGGTGATCGAGTCGCCCGTGTGCACGCCCATGGGGTCGAGGTTCTCGATGGAGCAGATGATGATGCAGTTGTCCGCCTTGTCGCGGACCACTTCCATCTCGTACTCCTTCCAGCCGAGCAGCGACTCCTCGATCAGCAGCTCGTTGGTGGGCGAGGCTTCCAGGCCGCGCTTGCAGATGGTCTCGAACTCTTCGGGGTTGTAGGCAATGCCGCCGCCCGTGCCACCGAGCGTGAAGCTGGGGCGGATCACGGTGGGGAAGCCCACGCTCTTCTGGACGGCCCAGGCTTCGTCCATGCTGTGGGCGATCCCTGAGCGCGCGGAGCCCAGACCGATCTTGGTCATGGCATCCTTGAACTTCAGGCGGTCCTCGGCCTTGTCGATGGCTTCGGGCGTGGCGCCGATCAGTTCGACCTTGTACTTGTCGAGCACGCCGTTGTGCCACAGGTCCAGTGCGCAGTTGAGCGCGGTCTGGCCGCCCATGGTGGGCAGGATGGCGTCGGGGCGCTCCTTGGCGATGATCTTCTCGACCGTCTGCCAGGTGATGGGCTCGATGTAGGTCACGTCGGCCGTGGCCGGGTCGGTCATGATCGTCGCGGGGTTGCTGTTGATCAGGATGACCTTGTAGCCTTCCTCGCGCAGGGCCTTGCAGGCCTGCACGCCGGAGTAGTCGAACTCGCAGGCCTGGCCGATGATGATCGGGCCGGCGCCGATGATGAGAATGCTTTTGATGTCTGTGCGTTTTGGCATGGTGCGTCGATCAGTCGATCGTGGGTTCGGCTGCCTGGGGGCTGGGGGTCGGGGCAGAGGCTGCTGCGTCCGATGGCGGGCGCCGCTCGGTCAACTTGGCAAGCAGCGCCTGGGCCCGTTCGGGAGGAAGGTTCTTCTGCATCAGCTGCAGCAGGCCGTCGCCCTGGATCAGCGGGCGCAGGACCTCTTCTTCCGCGTCATAAAACGTCACTTCCCATTCCTGCAGCAGTTCTGCGAAGGCGGCATCGTCCAGGGTCTTGCCCTTGGCCACCAGCGTGACGAGGGGCATGGCCTTGTTCTCGACAAACGCCTTCTTGTAGGGCTTTTGCGCCCAGCGTTCCGTGAACCACTCGCGGTGGGGCGAAGGCAGGGTCAGGACACGCTTGTGGATCGCCTTTTCCAGCGATGCGAGGGGAAAGCTGAACAGTTTCATGGGGCTATTCCTTCCCGGGTTCAACCGGCTTTCGCCGCGCGCATGGCATCGGTGAATCGGTCGAAAAGGTAGGCGATGTCGTGCGGCCCAGGGGAAGCCTCAGGGTGGCCCTGGAAGCAGAATGCCGGCTTGTCCTTGTGGACCAGCCCTTGCAGCGTGCCGTCGAACAGGCTGATGTGCGTGGCGCGCAGGTTGGCAGGCAGCGATTCCATGTCCACCGCGAAACCGTGGTTCTGGCTCGTGATGCTCACGCGGCCGGTGTCCAGGTCCTTCACGGGGTGATTGGCCCCGTGGTGGCTGTGGGTCATCTTGAAGGTCTTGGCGCCGGCGGCCAGGGCCATGATCTGATGCCCCAGGCAGATGCCGAACGTGGGCACGCCGCTGTCCACGATGGTGCGGGTGGCGGCAATGGCGTAATCGCAGGGCTCCGGATCGCCGGGGCCGTTGGACAGGAACACGCCATCGGGCTTGAGTGCCAGCACATCGGCGGCGGGCGTCTTGGCAGGCACCACGGTGACCTTGCAGCCGCGCTCGGCCAGCATGCGCAGGATGTTCTTCTTCACGCCGAAGTCGTACGCCACCACATGGAACTGCGGCGCCGCGAGTTCGCCGTAGCCCGAGCCCAGCTTCCACTCGGTCTGCGTCCACTCGTAGCGCGACGCCGTGGTCACCACCTGGGCCAGGTCCAGCCCGGCCATGTTGGGGGCGGCCTTGGCCTTGGCGATGGCTTCGTCGATGAGCGCCTGCGTGACCGGCTGCCCGGCGGCCAGTCCGATGATGGCGCCGTTTTGCGCACCCTTGCTGCGCAGCAGGCGCGTGAGCTTGCGGGTATCGATGTTGGCGATGGCCACGGTGTTCTCGCGCACGAGGTACTGCGAGAGCGTTTCCGTGGAGCGGAAATTGCTGGCCAGCAGGGGCAGGTCCTTGATGATCAGGCCCGCGGCATGGACCTTGTCGGCTTCGATGTCCTCCACGTTGACGCCGTAGTTGCCGATGTGCGGATACGTCAACGTGACGATCTGCTGGCAGTAGCTGGGGTCGGTGAGGATTTCCTGGTAGCCGGTGATCGCGGTGTTGAACACCACTTCGCCGACGGTGGTGCCGGTGGCACCAATCGAATTGCCGATAAAGACCGTGCCGTCTGCGAGCGCCAGGATGGCGGGCGGGAAATTTCCCTGTAGAGACAAAAGCACTGGGTTCTCCGGATGGTTACGGTCGCCCGGCGCCTGCAGGCCACTCGTGCACGCAAAGGTACGCAAGTGCCGGTGGCTGCTCTCAGATGGGTTGTTGCTTTGGGTGCGGTCGGGCGACGCTGTTGCGAGAAAAGCTCCCGATTATACCCATCGCGGCGCATTCACTCACAAATGCATGCCTTGCATAACCTTGTTACGTAAGCAAGTGTTCCAGGCATTTCAGGTGACAACGGTCCGCCTAGACTTTGCCCGACGCCTCCCGCCACTCCCACAGAGAACCCTCCCGATGCGCACTTTTCTCCGCCCTCTTGCCCTTTCCCTGGCCGGCCTGTGCGCCGCCGTCGCCGCCCAGGCCCTGGAACTGGCCAGGTACCCCCAGGTCTTCGTGGCCCCCCAGGGGGTGGAAGTGGTGCTGGCGCCCAGCGCGGATGGCAAACAGGCCCTGGTGCGCGTGAGCGGCATCAACGATCCCATTGACCAGGTCGTGTTCCTGAGCCAGCTGGAGCAACAGGGCTCCGCGCGGGAGGTCTATGCCACCCGGCTCGACGGCCGCAGCTACGGCCTGCTGCAAAAGCAGAGCCACGCCTATCGCCACGGCGAGCAGTATATGGTGTACCTGCCCGGCAAGCGCGACGGCCTGCCGCTGTCCTTCAGCGAGGAAAAGAGCAAGGCCTTCAAGCTGGCGGACCTGCAGGCGAGCTACCAGAGCCAGCAAAAGCAGGGCGTGCAGGAAAAGCTGGCCCGCTTTGACCGCAGCAAGCGCCTCGCGGGAGCGCAGGCCGAGCTGGCCAGGGCCGACCAGGAAGCCTCCGCGGCCTGCGGCACGCCGGTGAAGACCACGGTCGACTGGAGCACGATCGATGACGAGAAGCTGCAGACCCTGAGCATCGGCAGCTTCTGCGGCGTGGTGGCCTCGGAGCTGGACTCCATGTGCCGCAACACGCCCGCCTTCAAGAGCACTGCGTCCGGGCTCCAGGTGCAGTGCAGGTTCGCGCCACAGCTCAAGATCCGCGTGGAAAACCAGCAGGTGCTGTTCAGCACCGAGAAGGATGCGCCCAACCAGGGCGATTTCGTGCGCCAGTTCCTGCGCAACCTCTAGAAAAACGGGAGAAGGCGGGCCTTCCGCGGCCCCCCGGAGCCGGCTGCGAAGGGAGGTGTTCAGCGCCCGGCGCCGCTCGCATGCAGGCAGATCGCCGCCGCCGCCGCGACGTTCAGCGACTCCTCGCCGCCGGGCTGCGCGATGCGGATGCGCATCGCAGCCCGCTCCTCCAGCACGGCGGAGACGCCCTGCCCTTCATGGCCCATGACCCATGCGCAGGGCCAGGGCAGCGCGGCCCGGTGCAGCCAGTCCCCGGCGTGCGAACTGGTCACCAGCATGGGCACCTTCAGGGACTGGAGTTCGCCGTGCTCCACGCCTTCGATCAGGTCCAGCGCGAAATGCGCGCCCATGCCGGCGCGCAGCACCTTGGGGGACCACAGGGCGGCGCTGCCCTTGACGGCGACCACCTGACGGAATCCGAATGCCGACGCGCTGCGCAGGATGGAACCCACATTGCCGGCGTCCTGCACCCGGTCCAGCACGACGGTGGCGGCGTCCATGCGCAATGCGGCGGCAGCGGGCAGATCGATGATGAAGCCCATGCGGGCAGGCGACTCCAGACCGCTGATGTCGGCAAACAGGGCATCGGCGAGCACTATGGTTTTCATAGCTGCCTGCGCCCATTCCACTTGCGCCTGAGGCCAAAAAGACTCGGAAAATACCGCGATCGATGCCCGCTGACCCCGTTCCAGGGCGGCGCGGCAGAGGTGGTCACCCTCCAGCCACACCCTGCCCTGCTTGCGGTAGGCGGTGGTGTCCTGCGCGAGCCGGCGCAGTTCCTTCACGAAGGTGTTGTCCCGCGAATGGATCGCGGTGATGGACGGAGAGGTCATGGGGCGAGCAGGTTCCGTCAGGCAAGCAGGCTCTGCGCCACGGGCGCAAAGGAACGCCGGTGATGGACGCAGGCCCCGTGCTCGCGCAAGGCGGCCATGTGCACCGCGGTGCCATAGCCCTTGTGGCCGGCAAACCCGTACTGCGGAAACTCTTCATGCACCTGCACGCACCAGCGGTCGCGGTGCACCTTGGCCAGGATGGAGGCGGCCGAGATGGCCGGCACCAGCGCATCGCCCTTGACGATGGCCTCGGCCTGGATGCCCAGCGTGGGCAGGCGGTTGCCATCGACCAGCACCATGACGGGCTTCAGGCGCAGCCCCATCACGGCCCGCCGCATGGCCAGCAGCGTGGCCTGCAGGATGTTGAGCTGGTCGATCTCTTCCACGCTGGCCTCGGCAATGCTGCAGCACAGCGCCTTGGCACGGATTTCGTCGTAGAGTTTCTCGCGCCGGGCAGGCGTGAGCTTCTTGGAATCGGCAAGGCCGGCGATCGGATTGAGGTCATCCAGAATGACCGCGGCCGCCACCACGGGCCCCGCCAGCGGGCCGCGGCCCGCCTCGTCCACGCCGGACACAAGACCCGGCGGGTGCCATGGCAGGCAGGCCTGTTCAGGCAGCTGGGTGAAGGATTTTCTGGATCGCATCGGCAGCCAGTTGGGGGGTATTGCGTTGCAGGCTTTCGTGCAGCGCCGTAAAGCGCTGCTCCAGGGCCGTGATTTTCTCAGGATTGTGCTGGCGCGCATCCAGCCATTGCAGCGTTGCCGCGCAGAGCGCCTGGGGTGTCGCGGCATCCTGGATCAGCTCGGGGACCACGAATTCTCCGCAAAGGATATTGGGCAGCCCCACCCAGGGCTGCAGCTGCTTGCGGCGCATGAGCCACCAGCTCAACGGGTGCATGTGGTAGCCGATGACCATGGGACGCTTGAACAGCGCCGCCTCCAGCGTCGCGGTGCCGCTGGCGATCAGCGTGGCGTCGCAGGCGGCCAGCACGGCATGGGACTGGCCGGACACGATCTGCACCGCCCCACCCAGACCCGCGGCCCGTGCCGCCTGCACGATGCGCTCCCGCAGCGCCGGGACGGCAGGAACTATCAATTTAATAGCTGGACGCGCTTTCAGGACAAGCGCTGCAGCCTCAAAGAAAGGCTGCGTGATGTAGGCGATCTCCGAGGAGCGGCTGCCCGGCAGAATGGCCAGCACCTCGTCGGCATCCTGCAGGCCGAGCTGGGCGCGGGCGGCAGCGCGGTCCGGCACCATGGGAATCACGCCGGCAAGCGGGTGGCCCACATAGGTCGCCGCAATGCCGTGCCGCGCCAGCAGCTCGGGCTCGAACGGAAAGATGCACAGCACGTGGTCGGCGCTGCGGCGTATCTTCTCGACACGGTCCGCGCGCCAGGCCCAGATCGACGGGCACACGAAGTGCACGGTCTTGACACCCGCGGCACGCAGGTCGGCCTCCAGCTTCAGGTTGAAGTCAGGCGCATCCACGCCGATGAACACGTCCGGACGCTCCTTGAGCAGCCGCTCACGCAGTTGCTTGCGAATGCCCAGCAGTTCGCGCAGGCGGCGCAGCACCTCCATGCTGTACCCATGCACGGCGAGCTTCTCGCTGGGCCACCAGGCGGCAAAACCCCGGCGCTGCATCTGCGGGCCACCAATGCCGCAGGACTGCAGGCCCGGCCAATGGGCCTGCATGCCGTCGATCAGCAGGCCGGCAAGCAGGTCGCCGGAGGTCTCGCCCGCCACCATGGCGACGCGGGGGGAAGCCTTCATCATTGCCCCTCAGCGCGCGATGCCGCGCGTGGAGGTATCCAGGAAACCCAGCATCATGGCGATGTCGGGCGCAGCCTCCGGATGGGCGGCTGGCAACTCGGCCACGCCTGCGCGTGCGGCCTCCAGTGTCAGCCCCTGGCGATAGAGCAGGCGGTGCATCTGCTTGATGCCCGCCACACGCTCTGCCGAGAAGCCCCGGCGGCGCAGCCCGACGATGTTGAGGCCGCGCAGCGCCAGCGGATTGCCGTCGGCCAGCATGAAGGGGGGCACATCCTGCGACACGGCGCTGGCAAAGCCGACCATGGCATGGGCACCGATCGAGACGAACTGGTGAATGCCGGTGAGCCCGCCGATGGTGACCCAGTCGGCAAGGTGCACATGGCCTGCCAGCGTGGTGTTGTTGGAGAGCGTGGTGTGGTTGTCAACGCGGCAGTCGTGCGCGATGTGGGTGTACGCCATGATCCAGTTGTCGCTGCCCACGCGCGTGATACCGCCGGCTCCCGGCACACCGAGGTTGAAGGTGCAGAACTCGCGGATCACGTTGCGGTCGCCGATGACGAGTTCGGTCGGCTCGCCCGCGTACTTCTTGTCCTGCGGCACGGCACCCAGCGATGCGAACTGGAAAATGCGGTTGTCGGCGCCGATCGTGGTGCGCCCTTCGATCACGCAGTGCGGCCCCACCGTGGTTCCCGCCCCGATCACCACGTCGGGACCAATCACCGCGTAGGGGCCCACCGTGACCGTGGGATCCAGACTGGCGCCTTGCGCGACTATGGCCGTGGGATGAATATTGCTCACGATCTGCAAGTCTGAGCGGATCAACCCACGCTGCGCATGGTGCACATGAGTTCGGCCTCGCAGGCCACTTCCTCGCCCACGCTGGCCACGCCCTTGAACTTCCAGATGCCGCCGCGCACGCGGTCGATCGTGATGGAGAGAATCAGCTGATCGCCCGGCTCCACCGGCCGCTTGAAGCGCGCGCCATCGATGCCGACGAAGTAGTAGATGTTGTTTTCATCGGGCACCTTGCCCATCGCGTCGAACGCCAGCAGGCCGGCGGCCTGCGCCAGGGCCTCGAGGATCAACACACCCGGCATCACCGGGCGCCCTGGAAAGTGCCCCATGAAATAAGGCTCGTTGAACGTCACGTTCTTGATCGCCTTTATGCGGGTGTTGCTCTCAAGCTCGATCACTTTGTCCACCAGCAGGAACGGGTAGCGGTGGGGCAGTTGCTTGAGAATTGCGTGGATATCCATCATCGAGTTGTTCTTCCGTTCATGCTGCTTTCAGAGCTTGCTCCAGCGCCTTGATGCGCTCTCGCAAGCTGTGCAGTTGTTTGAGTGTTGCAGCGTTTTTTTCCCAACGCGCATTGTCGTCGATGGGAAACATGCCCGTGTATTGCCCAGGCTGGCTCAAAGAGCGCGTGACCACCGTGGCGGCAGAGATGTGCACGTTGTCCGCCATCTCCAGATGGCCCAGCACGATGGCGCCGCCGCCCACGGTGCAGTGCGCGCCAATGGTCGCGCTGCCGGCCACGCCCACGCACCCCGCCAGGGCCGAGTGCTTGCCGATGCGCACGTTGTGCCCGATCTGGATCAGGTTGTCGAGCTTGACGCCGTCTTCGATGACGGTGTCCAGCAGCGCACCACGGTCGATGCAGGTGTTGGCGCCGATCTCGACATCGTCGCCAATGTGCACGGCCCCCAGTTGCTCGATCTTGACCCACTGCCCGTTCTCGGGCGCAAAACCAAAGCCGTCGGCGCCGATCACCACGCCGGGGTGCACGATGCAGCGCGCGCCGATGCGGCAGCCCTCGCCCACCGTGACACGGGACTTGAGCACGGTTCCTGCGCCAATGCGCGCACCGCGTTCCACCACGCACAGGGGACCGATGGTGGCGGTGGCATCGACCTGCGCCGACGGGTCCACCACCGCGCTCGCGTGCACACCGCCCTGCACTGCGGGGGCATTGAGCCGGCGCCAAAGCTGCGTGGCCCGCGCGAAGTACACGTAGGGGTTGTCCGCCACGATGCAGGCGCCACGGGCCAGGGCGGCATCGCGCATGGCAGGCGCCACAATGACACAGGCCGCCCGGGAGGCGGCCAGTTGCTGTTGGTAGCGGGGGTTGCTCAGGAAACTGAGGTCTCCCGGCCCTGCAACCTCCAGGGGCGCGATGCGGGAAATGACGGCATCCCGTGCCGCACCTCCTTCCAGCGAGCCACCGAGCGCATCAACTATGTGCCCGAGAAGCAAGCTCACGCGCCACCTGTCCAGCGCTGGGACTTACTTGCCGGCAGCGGCATTCAGCGCCTTGATCACCTTGTCGGTGATGTCGTGCTTGGGGTTGATGTAGACGGCCTCCTGCAGGATCACGTCGTACTTCTCCGCCTCTGCCACCTGCTTGACCACCTTGTTCGCACGTTCGAGCACCTGGGACAGTTCCTCGTTCTTGCGGGCGCTCAGGTCTTCCTGGAATTCGCGGCGCTTGCGCTGGAATTCACGGTCCTGGTCCACCAGCTGGCGCTGGCGGGTGGTGCGCTGGCTTTCAGCCATCGTGGGAGCTTCGCGCTCGAACTTCTCCGTGGCGGTCTTCAGGGTGTTGCCCATGTCCACCAGTTCTTTCTCACGGCGGGAGAATTCCTGCTCCAGCTTGGCCTGTGCAGCCTTGGCGGTGCTGGCCTCGCGGAAGATGCGGTCGGTGTTGACAAACCCGGCTTTGAACTCTTGCGCTTGTGCAGGCGCTGCGATGGCAAGCGTGCCAAGCAGCAGGGCCAGAGAGATATGGCGAGAAAAGGATTTCATTAGAAAGACGTTCCAATCTGGAATTGCAGTTTCTGGATTCTATCGCCGGCGAACTTGCGCACCGGTTGCGCAAAGGCCAGGCGCAACGGACCCAGCGGGGAAATCCAGCTCAGGCCCAGGCCGACGGAGGAACGCATGTCACTGAAAGTAACTTTTTCGTTCTCTCCGTACACATTACCCACATCAAAGAAAGTGAATACACGCAGTGTCCGGTCGTTGCCCGCGCCCGGGAAGGGTGCGATCAGCTCCGCGTTCAAGGTGACCTTCTTGGGTCCCCCCAACGACGCGCCCGTCACGTCACGCGGCCCCAGCGTACCCTGGTCGAAGCCGCGCACGGATCCCAGCCCACCCGAATAGAAGTTCTTGAACACGGGGAACGGCCTGCCGTTCATGCCCTTGCCGATGCCCACCTCGCCGTTGAAGGCGATGGTGAAGCGCTTGTTCAGTGGCACGTACTGCTGGTACTGGTAGTTGGCCCGCACATAGCGAGCATCCCCCGCCACCGACCATTCTGAATTGAGGCGCTGATAGCGGCCGGAATTCGGCGCCAGAGCGCTGTCGCGGTCGTCCCGCGACCAACCGATCGTCAAAGGAATGGAGGTGCTGCTGTAGCCAAACTGGTCGGCATAGGCCAGGTAGGTGGCGGGAATGTTCGTACCCGCCTTGATCTTGGTCTGCTCCAGCCCCCCACCAAAGAACACGGTATCGGTTTCACTGAACGGAACACCGAATCGCACCGACGTTCCGGTGGTCACCAACTCGTAGTTGCCGCCCTGGTCTTCGTAGGGCTTGTCCGTGCGGTAGTACACATCCAGCGTGCGCGAGATGCCTTCCGGCGTGAAGTATGGATTGGTAGTGCTGAACACCAGCGTGCGACGGTACTTGCTGGTGTTGACATCGATGCCCAGGTAGTTGCCGGAACCAAAGATGTTTTCCTGCTTGATGCCGAACGACAGCGACACCTTTTCGGCGCTGGAGAAACCCACCCCCATCTGCAGCGAGCCCGTGGGCTTTTCCGCCACGTTGATCACGAGGTCGACCTGGTCGGGGGAACCCGGCACTTCCTGGGTTTCCACATTGACTTCGGTGAAGAAGCCCAGGCGGTCCACGCGGTCGCGCGACAGGCGGATCTTCTCGCCGTCGTACCACGAGGCTTCGTACTGGCGGAATTCACGGCGGATCACTTCATCGCGCGTGCGGTTGTTGCCGCTCACGTTGATGCGGCGCACATAGGCGCGGCGCGAAGGTTCGGCCTGCAGCACGAAGGCGACCCGGTTGTTTTCGCGATCGATTTCGGGCACGGCTTCCACGCGCGCGAAGGC
Source organism: Acidovorax sp. GW821-FHT10E04 (assembly GCF_059415185.1). NCBI lineage: Bacteria > Pseudomonadati > Pseudomonadota > Betaproteobacteria > Burkholderiales > Comamonadaceae > Acidovorax > Acidovorax sp. GW821-FHT10E04. Next base: position 82,912 of record NZ_JBWKMT010000001.1, on the reverse strand, counting down.
GAAGCCAAAACGCGAGAAATACTCTGAAAACGCCTTGGTCGTTTCCGTGACCTGGTCCGCGTTGTAGGGCTCGCCCGCGCGGATGGTGACCAGGGACTTGAACTCGTCTTCGCGGTCCAGGTAGTTGCCCTCCAGCTTGACGCCCGAGACCACGTAGCGCTCGCCTTCCGTCACGTTGACGGTGATGGAGATGTCCTGCTTGTCGGGCGAGATGGCGACCTGCGTGGAGTCGACCCGGAACTCCAGATACCCGCGCTGCAGGTAGTACGAACGCAGCGTCTCCAGATCGGCATTGAGCTTGGCGCGCGAGTAGCGGTCCGACTTGGTGTACCAGCTGAGCCAGCCCCCGGTGTCCTGGTCGAACAGGCCTTTGAGCGTGGATTCACTGAAGGCCTTGTTGCCGACGAGGCGCACTTCCTTGATGCGGGCAGGCTCGCCCTCGACCACGGTGAAGGTCAGGTTGACGCGGTTGCGCTCGATCGGCGTCACAGTGGTGACGACCTCGGCGCCGTACAGGCTCTTGTTGATGTACTGGCGCTTGAGCTCCTGCTCGGCGCGGTCCGTCAACGCCTTGTCGTAGGGCCGGCCCTCGGTGAGTCCGACATCGCGCATGGCCTTCTTGAGCGCGTCCTTGTCGAACTCGCGCGTGCCGGCGAAGTCAACGTCGGCGACGGTGGGCCGCTCTTCCACCACCACCACCAGCACGTTGCCGGCCGCCTCCAGGCGCACGTCCTTGAACAGGCCCAGTCCGAAAAGAGCGCGGATGGCCGCGGCGCCCTTCTCGTCGTTGTAGTCGTCACCAACCCGCAGCGGCATGGAGGCAAACACGGTGCCGGGCTCCACGCGCTGCAGGCCCTCGACGCGGATGTCCTGCACCTTGAAAGGCTCCAGAGCCCATGCCGCATTGGCGGCAAAAATCATGGCTGCAACGGCCGATGCGGTACGCACGCCCAGGCGATTGATGTGTTTTTTCATGAATGAAGCTGGAGCCGCAGTTGCAGGGCAAGCGCGGCAAAAGTGTTAGCCAAAGAGCCGGGTGATATCGTTGAACAGGGCAATGGACATCATGAGAAGCAGGACCGCAACGCCTCCACGCTGCAGGCGCTCCATCCATGCATCCGACACCCCCCTGCCCGTGACACCCTCCCAAAGATAATACATCAGGTGCCCTCCGTCCAAGACAGGCAGCGGCAGCAGGTTGAGCACGCCCAGGCTCACGCTGATCAGCGCAAGGAAGACAAGGTACTGCGAGAGTCCCAGGCTGGCGGAGCGCCCTGCGTAGTCGGCGATCGTCAGGGGGCCGCTGAGGTTCTTGAGCGATGCCTCGCCGATCACCATGCGCCCCATCATCCGAAGCGTGAGGATGGAGACATCCCAGGTCTTGACCACGCCGGCCCAGGCCCCCTCGAACACGCCATATTCCACCGTCACGAATTCAGGGGGGGCCCCGACATACGCCCCGATGCGGCCGACGGAGGCGCCCAGTTCCGGCTTGGCCTCGGGCAACACGTCCACGCTCAGCACCTGGCCTGAGCGATCAATGCGCCAGGACTGTGCCAATGGCTCGCTTCCCCGCACCGACTGGCGGATCAGCTCGCGCAGCTGCTGGCCGTCCACCACGTCGCTGGCACCGATCCTGAGCACCACGTCTCCCTGGCGCAATCCAGCGCGGGCTGCGGCCCCGTCAGGCATGACCTCGCCCAGCACCGGCCGTGTCCACGGCCCCAGGATGCCGATCTTGCGAAACAGCTGGGCGTCCGCCTCCCGGCTGTCGATCTTCGACATGTCCAGCAGGATTTCCCGGTGCACGGCGCCCGACTGCGGCTGCACGTCGAGGCGCACGTTCACACCCTCCAGCGCACCGCGCGTGAGCAGCCAGCGCAGTTCTTCAAACGAGCGCACGGGCTCCATCTCGTCCGACCCCAGCGCTGCCTGCGCGACCAGCTCGCCGCCCCGCAGGCCGGCACTCTGCGCGACGGACCCGGCCACCGGACTGGCGAGCACCGCCTTGGGCTCGTCCACCCCGTTCCAGTTCACAATGGAATACAGCAGCACCGCCAGCAGCAGGTTTGCCAGCGGCCCCGCGGCCACGATGGCCGCGCGGGAGCGCAGCGGCTGGGTATTGAAAGCCAGATGCCGCTCCTCGGCGGCCACGGGCGCTTCCCGCTCGTCCAGCATGCGCACATAGCCCCCCAGCGGAAAAGCCCCCAGCACGAACTCCGTGGGCGACCCCTTGGGCTGCCAGCGCAGCAATGGTTTGCCAAAGCCCACCGAGAAGCGCAGCACCTTGACCCCGCACGCCACGGCCACCCGGTAGTGGCCATATTCGTGCACGGCGATCAGAAGGCCCAGGGCCACGATGAAGGCAACGATGGTAAGGAGCATGTACGGGTCCGTGGTGCTGTGAGAACTCAGGCCGCCAGGCGGCCCGCGGCGTGCTCGGCAGCATTGCGTGCCTGGGCATCCAGGTCCAGCAGGGCTTCGAGGGAATCCGGCTTGGAGGGAGAAACCGCGTCCAAAGTTGCAAGATTCACGGCATGGATACGGTCGAAACGCAGCCGCCCCGACAGGAAGGCCCCGACCGCGACCTCGTTGGCGGCGTTCAATACGGCGGTCGTGCCTTCGGCCGCCTTGAGCGCCTGCCAGGACAGGTGCAGCCCGGGAAAACGGGCCGCGTCGGCATCCTCAAACGCCAGCGCCGTCAAGGCAGAGAAGTCGAGCCGGCTGGCACCGCTGGCGATGCGCTCCGGCCAGGCCAGGCCGCAGGCGATCGGCACGCGCATGTCGGGGGTGCCGAGCTGGGCGAGGATCGATGCATCCTTGAACTGCACCATCGAGTGGATGATCTGCTGCGGATGGATCACCACCTTGATCTGGTCGGGGTGCAGGTCGAACAGCCAGCGCGCCTCGATCACTTCCAGCGCCTTGTTCATCATGGTGGCCGAATCCACCGAGATCTTGCGGCCCATCGAGAAATTGGGGTGCGCGCAGGCCTGGTCGGGCGTGATCTGCGAGAGCGTGGACGGATCCCGCTGGCGGAAGGGACCGCCAGACGCGGTCAGCAGGATGCTGTCGACGCGTTCGGCCCAGGTCGCCGGATCTTCGGGCAGGCACTGGAAAATCGCGGAATGCTCGCTGTCGATGGGCAGCAGCGTCGCGCCGCCCTCGCGCACGGTCTGCATGAACAACCCGCCGCCCACCACCAGGGCCTCCTTGTTGGCCAGGAGCAGCCGCTTGCCCGCGCGCGCTGCAGCCAGGCACGGCGCCAGGCCGGCAGCGCCCACGATGGCCGCCATCACGGCATCCACGTCAGGGTGGGATGCTATTATTTCAAGAGCATCTTGCGCTTGAAGGACATGCGTTGGAAGGGCATTTGCCTGCAGTCTTTCAGCCAGCAGGGCCGCATGGGGGGCACTCGCCATCACGGCGTAGCGGGGGCGGAACTGCGCGCACTGCGCCAGCATCAGGTCCACCTGGGTCGCGGCACTGAGCGCGAACACCTCGAAGCGCTCGGGATGGCGGGCCACCACGTCGAGCGTGCTGGTACCGATGGAGCCCGTGGAACCCAGGACAGTCAGTCGTTGTTTCATCATTGCGTTGTCAGGCTCGTGAGCATCATGGCCAGCGGCAGGGTGGGCAGCAAGGCGTCCACCCGGTCGAGCACGCCACCGTGCCCGGGCAACAGGCCGCTGCTGTCCTTCACGCCCGCGCTGCGCTTGATGAGGGACTCCACCAGGTCACCCGACACGCTCATGGCCACCATGAACAGGGCCGCGATCACGAGCAGCCACCAGCCTTGCTGCGCCATGCGGCTGTAGAAGCTGGGAACGGCCGCCTGCCAGTGGGCATCGGCGGCCACCCAGATGAACGCCATGGCCAGCACGCCGGCAAGGCCGCCCCACACGCCCTCCCAGCTTTTGCCGGGACTGATGGAAGGGGCCAGCTTGCCCTTGGTGAAGCGCAGGCCAAAAGCACGGCCCGCGAAGTACGCGAAGATGTCGGCGACCCACACCAGCAGCAGCACCGACAGCAGGAAGTTGACGCCCACGTTGCGCGCCTGCACGACCGCCAGCCACGCAAGCCAGAGGGCCAGCACCCCGGCCACCAGGCGCACCGCCGCCGGAATGCGAGGCCAGCCGGGCACGCCGGCCCTGAGCAGCCAGGCCGCGGACAGCACCCAAAGGCCACCCCCCGCCACCCAGAGCCCCGCCAGCGGGCGGTCAATCCAGCCCAGGGCCCACGACCCGGCGCACAGGGCGACGCACGCGCCCCCCACCGCCACGGAGCCCGCCTGTCCGAAACCGCTCAAACGGCCCCATTCCCAGGCGCCGGCCGCCATGAGCACCAGCACCACCAGGGTGAACGGGACGGTGGACGATGAATAAAAAAGCGCCGGCAGCAGAATGGCCAGCAGGACAAGGGCTGTGATGACGCGCTGTTTGAGCATGGGGCCTTTCAGCCCGGCATCGGATGGGGATGCGCGGACAGGATCTGTTCGGAGGTTTTGCCAAAACGGCGCTCGCGGCCGCCAAAGGCAGCAATCGCCTCGTCCAGCGCCGACTCGTCGAAATCCGGCCACAGCCGGTCGCTGAAGAAGAACTCGGAGTATGCGGCCTGCCACAGCAGAAAGTTGCTGATCCGCATTTCCCCCCCGGTGCGGATCACCAGGTCCGGATCGGGCACATGGGCCAGGCCCATAGCACCGTGCAGGCTGGCCTCGGTGATGGGCTCGCCGCGCGCTGCCAGCGATGCGGCGGCCTGGGCGATGTCCCAGCGGCCGCCATAGTTGAAACAGACGTTGAGGACGAGGCGGGTGTTTTGCGCCGTGGCGGCTTCTGCCTGCGCCAGGCCATCGCGCACCTTGGGCGACAGGCCAGCACGCTCACCCACGAAATACAGGCGCACGCCATCCTTCTTGAGCTGCGGCACTTCGCGTGCCAGCGCCATCGCCAGGAGTTCCATGAGGCCAGAGACCTCATCCGCCGGGCGGTTCCAGTTTTCGGACGAGAACGCGAAGACGGTCAACACCCCCACGCCACGCTGCACGCAGGCGCGCGCGCAGCGGCGCAGTGAATCAACCCCCTGCTTGTGGCCGGCCAGGCGCGGCAGAAAGCGGCGCGTGGCCCAGCGGCCGTTGCCATCCATGACGATGGCGATGTGGTGCGGCACCACCGGAGATACAGACATGTGAACGTTCAAGCCCTCAAGGCTTAAACCGCCATGATTTCCTGCTCTTTGGCCGCCACCAGCGCATCGATCTCGGCGATGTGCCTGTCGGTGAATTTCTGCACGTCGGTTTCGGCGCGCTTCTGGTCGTCTTCGGACGCCAGCTTGTCCTTGACCAGCTTCTTGACGGACTCGTTGGCATCGCGGCGCAGGTTGCGCACGGCGATCTTGGCGCTTTCGCCTTCATTGCGGGCCAGCTTGGTCATTTCCTTGCGGCGCTCTTCGCTCATGGGGGGCATGGGCACGCGGATGAGATCGCCCATGGACGCGGGGTTCAGGCCCAGATCGCTTTCGCGGATGGCCTTCTCGATCTTGGCGCCCATGCCCTTTTCCCAGGGCTGGACGCTGATGGTGCGCGAATCGATCAGCGCCACGTTGGCCACCTGGCTCAGGGGCACGAAGGAGCCGTAGTACTCGACCTGCACGGTGTCGAGCAAGGCGGGGTTGGCACGGCCGGTGCGGATCTTCTGCAGGTTGTTCTTGAACGCCGCGATGGACTGGTCCATCTTGGTCTCTGCATTCTTCTTGATGTCGGCAATCGTCATGTTTTCTCCTCGGGGCCGGCCTGCATCCGGTGCAGGCCGCAAGCCATCATCGTCGTCGTCAAGCGTAAACCAGCGTACCTTCGTCTTCGCCCATCACCACGCGCTTCAAGGCGCCATGCTTGATGATCGAGAACACCCGCACCGGCAGCTTCTGGTCGCGGCACAGCGCGAAGGCGGTCGCATCCATGATGCCCAGGTTGCGGGACATGGCCTCGTCGAAGCTGAGCTTCGTGTAGCGCGTGGCCGTGGGGTCCTTCTGGGGGTCGGCAGTATATACGCCGTCCACCTTGGTGGCCTTGAGCACCAGCTCGGCGCCGATCTCGGCACCGCGCAGGGCAGCCGCCGTGTCGGTGGTGAAGAACGGATTGCCCGTACCGGCCGCGAACACCACGACCTTGCCCTCTTCGAGGTACTGCAGGGCCTTGGGACGCACGTAGGGCTCGACGACCTGCTCGATGGCGATGGCGGACATCACACGGGCCACCAAGCCCTGCTTGTCCATGGCGTCCGCCAGGGCCAGCGCGTTCATGACGGTGGCCAGCATGCCCATGTAGTCGGCGGTGGCACGGTCCATGCCGACCGAGCCGCCGGCCACGCCACGGAAAATATTGCCCCCACCGATCACCACGGCCACCTGGACACCCAGGCGCGTCACTTCGGCGATCTCCTCCACCATGCGGACGATGGTGGCGCGGTTGATGCCGAAGGCGTCATCCCCCATCAGCGCCTCACCAGACAGCTTGAGCAGGATGCGCTTGTGGGCTGGTGCGGCGTGGGACATGGGAAATTTCTCCGGTGATAGATGCGGGGCTTGGGGGGTTGCGGAAACGATCAGGCAGCAGCCTTGGCAGCAGCCACCTGGGCGGCCACTTCGGCGGCGAAGTCGTCGACCTTCTTCTCGATGCCTTCACCCACGACGTAGAGCGTGAAGCCCTTCACGTTGGTGTTGGCGGCCTTGAGCATCTGGGCCACGGTCTGCTTGCCGTCGGCGGCCTTCACGAAGACCTGGTCAGCCAGCGAGACTTCCTTGAGGTACTTCTGCACGGCGCCGTCGATGCGCTTGGCGGTGATTTCCGCGCTTTGCGCGGGCTTGCCGGCGGCCACGAGTTCCTTGTTGGCTTCGTCGGCCTTGCCTTCGGCGACAGAGCGCTCCTTGGCGATCAGGTCGGCAGGCACGTCGGCGCTGGTCAGGGCCACGGGCTTCATGGCGGCCACGTGCATGGCCACGTCCTTGGCGGCAGCGGCATCGCCGTCGAACTCGACGACCACGCCAATGCGCGAGCCATGCAGGTAGGCTGCCAGGCTGGAGCCGCTGAAGCGCTTGAAGCGGCGGAACGACATGTTTTCGCCGATCTTGCCGATCAGGCCCTTGCGCACGTCTTCCAGCGTGGGGCCGAAGCTGTCCTGGCTGTAGGGCAGCGCGCCCAGGGCTTCGACGGTGGCGGGGTTGTGCTCGGCCACCAACTTCGCGGCGGCATTGGCCATGGCGATGAAGCTGTCGTTCTTGGAGACGAAGTCGGTTTCGCTGTTGACTTCGACCAGGGCGCCGGTGGTGCCGTCGATGTAGCTCGCCACCACGCCTTCGGCCGTGATGCGCGATGCAGCCTTGCCCGCCTTGGTGCCCAGCTTGACGCGCAGCAGCTCTTCGGCCTTGGCCATGTCGCCGTCGGCTTCCGTCAGGGCCTTCTTGCATTCCATCATGGGCGCGTCGGTCTTGCCACGCAGTTCAGCCACCATGCTTGCGGTAATTGCAGCCATCTCTATTCCTTCAGTGTTCAGTTCAATCGATTAGATTCAGCCTAAAAAAAAGGGGGCTCACCAGGGGCCCCGCTTTCATTCGCGACGGATCGCGCAGCCGGGTATCAGGCGGCGGCTTCTTGCACTTCCACGAACTCGTCGGAGCTCTCGGCCGTCACGGCCTTGACCACTTCGTTCACGGCGTTCGCACGGCCTTCGATGATCGCGTCGGCGATGCCACGGGCGTACAGCGTCACGGCCTTGGCCGAGTCGTCGTTGCCAGGGATCACGTAGTCGATGCCTTCAGGCGAGTGGTTCGTATCGACCACACCGATCAGCGGGATGCCGAGCTTCTTGGCTTCGGCCACGGCGATCTTGTGGAAGCCCACGTCGATGATGAAGATGGCGTCGGGCAGCGCAGCCATGTCCTGGATGCCGCCGATGTCCTTTTCGAGCTTCTCGATCTCGCGGGAGAACGTCAGCTGCTCCTTCTTGCTCAGGCTGTCGAGGCCAGCTTCTTGCTGGGCCTTCATGTCCTTGAGGCGCTTGATCGAGGTCTTGACCGTCTTGAAGTTGGTCAGCATGCCGCCCAGCCAGCGCTGGTCCACGAAGGGCACGCCAGCGCGCAGGGCTTCGGTGGACAGGATCTCACGGGCCTGGCGCTTCGTGCCGACCATCAGGATCGTGCCGCGGTTGGCAGCCAGTTGCTTGGCGAACTTCTGGGCTTCCTGGAACAGTGGCAGCGACTTTTCCAGATTGATGATGTGGATCTTGTTGCGATGGCCGAAGATGTAGGGGGCCATCTTGGGGTTCCAGAAGCGGGTCTGGTGACCGAAGTGGACACCGGCTTCCAGCATTTCGCGCATGGTAACGGACATAAAAATACTCCAAAGGTTGGGTCTAAAATCCAGCCCCAATACTTGCGCCGCCGTGGTTTCTCACGAAAGACGCAACACCTTGACAGGGCTGGTTTGCGATTGGTTCTGCGCAAGCCGCCACACGCACATTGCGACAATGCCCGATCACACCGGATTGCACTGCCCCTTGCCCGCGTTACCGCTCCCAGCAAAACCCAAAGATTCTAGCACACCCATGCTCCCTGACCTGATCGCCACCCGCGACCGCCTGCGGGACGGCACCACCGCCGTGCCCGCAGAGCTGGAACGTTGCATCGAAGCCGCCCAGTCCCCTGCGAACACCCACAGTTTCGCGCGCACGCTGTTCGCGGAAGCACGCACCAAGGCGGTGCAAGCCGGCCTGGACCGCCTGCCCCTGGCCGGCCTGGCGGTATCGGTCAAGGACCTGTTCGACATCGCCGGCCAGCCCACGCCCGCCGGCTCCACGGTGCTGGCGGATGCGCCCGCCGCAGCGGCCGACAGCCCCGCGGTGGCGCGCCTGCGTGCCGCGGGTGGCGTTGTCATCGGCCGCACGAACATGGTGGAGTTCGCGTTTTCAGGCGTGGGGGTGAATCCGCACTTCGGCACGCCCGCGGCCTTCGATGCCCGATCGGGCGCATTGCCCGGCGCGCCACGGGTTCCCGGCGGCTCGTCGTCGGGTGCCGCCGTATCGGTGGCCACGGGGGCGGCGTTCATCGGACTGGGGTCGGACACGGGAGGGTCGATCCGCATTCCGGCGGCGCTCAACGGCATCGTGGGCTTCAAGAACACCGCGCGGCTGGTCCCCACGGCCGGGGCCGTCCCGCTGTCCACCACGCTCGACACGGCCTGCGCCATGACCCGCAGCGTGCGCGATGCCATCGTGGCGCACGAGGTGCTGGCCGCCCGGAGCGTCACGCGCAGCCTGGCACCGCTGTCGCAATACCGCCTGGCCGTCCCCTCGACGGTCTTCCTGGACGGCATGGACGCCACGGTGGCCCGGGCGTTCGAGCGCACCCTGTCCGCGCTGCGCGCGGCGGGCGCCACCATCGACACCATCGACATGTCCCCCATGCAGGAGCAGCCGGTGCATGGCTTCTCCGCGCCCGAAGCCTACGCCTGGCACCGCGAACTGCTGCAGCGCGCGGGCACGCGCTACGACCCCCGTGTGCGTGCGCGCATCGACAAGGGTGCGGCGCTGATGGCATGGGAATACATCGACCTGCTGCAGGCCCGCCAGCACTGGATGGCCCGCATGCACGCGTGCATGGAAGGCTACGACGTCCTGCTGTCCCCCACCGTGCCCATCGTGGCCCCCGCCCTGGCGGATGTGGCCCCGGCCGGCGGCCAGGACGCCGCGCAGGATGCGGCGCGCGACGCCGAGTTCTTCCGCGTCAACACCCTGCTGCTGCGCAATACCAGCGCCGTCAATCTGCTGGACGGCTGCGCGCTGTCCCTGCCCTGCCATGTACCGGGGGAACTCCCGGTGGGCCTGATGGTCTGGCACGGGGCCCTGCGGGATGACACCGTGCTCAACACGGGCCTGCAAATCGAAAAAATACTACAAAAACAATAGCTGCAAGCGCTTGATAATCAAGCTCTAGAGGCTAAAAACACCCAAATTCATGAAGATTGCCATCGTGGGCGCCGGCATTGTCGGCGTCACCACTGCCTATGAGCTGGCCAGCGACGGCCACGAGGTCACCGTGTTCGAGCAGCGCAGCGCTGCCGCCGAAGAAGCCAGTTTTGCCACGGCCGGCCTGCTGGGCTCCCACGTGCTCAGCCCCTGGGCCCTGCCCGGCTTCGGCCAGGCGCTGCGGCTCATGGGCGCCCACGCCACGCTGCGGCTGGCGTCCGGCCTGGGCCAGGACCATCTGGCCTGGCTGTGGCGCTGGCGCCGCGCGGCACGCGCCAACAGCGCGCCGGCCCCGGCTCTGGAGCAACTGGCGCGGTACAGCCAGGAGCGCCTGAAGGCCATCGCCAGCCAGCACGAGCTGGATTTCGAATCCAGTGACGGACGCCTGGTGCTGCTGCGCAGCGAGCAGGAGCAGGCCGCGCTGCAGCCGGCCCTGCAGGTGCTGCGCGACTGCGGCGTGGCGGCACGCGAGATCGATGCCGCGACGGCGCGCCACATCGAGCCCGGGCTGTCCCCCGATGCCCCGCTGGCCTGCGCCATCCACCTGCCGGACGCCAGCGCCGGCAACTGCCGCCTGTTCGCGCAACTGCTGCGCCAGGGCACGCAAGGTTCGGGCGTGCAGTTCGCGTTCAACACCCGTGTCGAACGCATCGGCACCAGCCCCCTGGGCATTGCGGTGCCAGGCGAGCCCGAGCTGCGCCGCTTCGATGCCGTGGTGCTGTGCGCGGGCATGGCCTCGGCCGCGCTGCTGCCGCCGCTGGGGCTGCGCCTGCCGATGACCGCCGTGTACGGCTATTCGGTCAGCGCGCCCCTGCGCGAGTCCACGCACGCGCCACGCGCCAGCGTGGTGGACATGGCCCAGCAGATCTCCATCACCCGCCTGGGGCAGCGTGTGCGCATTGCCGGTGGCGCGGAGCTGGCGGGCGCCGACGCGGACCACCATGCGCCCACCCTGCAGCGCCTGTACCGCACGCTCAACGACTGGTTCCCCGGAGGGGCGCAGCTGTCCTCGGGGCTGCAGGTTTGGCGCGGCGCGCGCACCATGCTCCCCGACGCGGCCCCCGTGGTGGGCCCCAGCGGGGTGCCGGGGCTGTGGCTCAACACGGGCCACGGCGCCGGCGGCTGGGCCCTGGCCTGCGGGAGCGCCCGGGCCGTGGCGGACCTGATCGGCCAGCGCAGCCCCGAGATCGGCCTCGAGGAGTTCGGCATCCAGCGTTTCTAGAGCGTGCTGGAGTCCCCCCGGAACGGGAGGCCCGGCAAACCCGCCAGGGACGCTGGGCGCGGGGATAGAAAGGGCCCGCGGCAACGCGCGGCGGCCACGAAAAAATGGGGCCAAAGCCCCATTCCAGCGACCGCGCGCCGGGTCCTACTTGGCCGTCGGCATCACGAACTCGGCCCCCTTGGGCGTGCTTTCAGGCCAGCGCTGCATGATGCTCTTTTGCTTGGTGTAGAAGCGCACGCCTTCCTCGCCGTAGGCGTGCATGTCGCCAAACAGGCTGCGCTTCCAGCCGCCAAAGCCATGCCAGGCCATGGGCACGGGAATCGGCACGTTGATGCCGACCATGCCAGCCTGGATGCGGCGGCCGAACTCGCGGGCCACGTTGCCGTCGCGCGTGAAGCAGGCCACGCCGTTGCCGAACTCATGGTCGTTGACCAGCTTCACGGCCTCGCCAAAATCCTTGGCGCGCACCACCGCCAGCACCGGGCCGAAGATCTCCTCCCGGTAGATGCGCATCTGCGGCGTGACATGGTCGAACAGGGTGCCTCCCATCCAGAAGCCGCCTTCGCAGCCCTCGCCGGCCTGCGCCGCGTCAAAGCCGCGGCCATCCACCAGCAATTGCGCGCCCTCCTTCACGCCCAGGTCGATGTAGCCCGAGATGCGCTCGTGGGCCGCGCGGGTGACGATGGGGCCCATTTCCGCCGCCAAGTTCGTGCCGTCGAGCACCTTGAGCGCCTTCGCGCGCTCGACGAGCTTGGGCACCACCTTGTCGGCGGCATCTCCCACCAGCACGGCCACGCTGATGGCCATGCAGCGCTCACCGGCCGATCCGTAGCCCGCGCCAATGAGGGCGTCCACGGCCTGGTCCATGTCGGCATCGGGCATGACGATCATGTGGTTCTTGGCGCCGCCCAGGGCCTGCACACGCTTGCCGTGGCGGGCGCCGGTCTCGTAGATGTAGTTGGCGATGGGGGTGGAGCCGACAAAGCTGATCGCCCGGACATCGGGGTGCTCGATGAGCGCATCCACCGCCTCCTTGTCGCCCTGCACCACGTTGAAGACGCCGTCGGGCAGGCCCGCCTGCCGGAACAGGTCGGCCATGAGCAGCGAGGCCGTGGGATCGGTGGGGCTGGGCTTGAGCACGAAGGTGTTGCCGGTCGCGATGGCCACCGGAAACATCCACATGGGCACCATGACCGGAAAGTTGAAAGGCGTGATCCCCGCCACCACGCCCAGGGGCTGGCGCAGCGTCCAGTTGTCGATGCCGGTGCTCACCTGGTCGGTGAAATCGCCCTTGAGCAGTTGCGGAACGCCGCAGGCGAACTCGATGATGTCGATGCCGCGCGCCACCTCGCCCTGCGCATCGGTGAACACCTTGCCATGCTCGGCCGTGATGGCGCGGGCCAGCGCATCCTTGTGCTGGTTGACCAGCTCCAGGAACTTGAACAGCACGCGGGCGCGGCGGATGGGCGGCGTGTCCGCCCAGGCGGGAAAGGCGGCCTGCGCGGCGGCCACGGCCGCATCCACATCGGCGCGGTGGGCCAGCGCCACGCGGCCCGTCACGGCGCCCGTGGCGGGATTGGTCACGTCCTGGCTGCGTGTGCTGGTGCCCATGGTGCGCTGGCCGTGGATGTAGTGGCCAATGGGGGCCGGCTGGGTGGCGGTGGTCATGCAAACCTCTTTCAAAGAACGGTGGAAAGTGGCCTGCAGTCTAGGAGCGACAACCCGCCGCGCCAAGACCGTGGCGGTGAATTGATTGTTCACATTGATGAACAATAGCGCCATGAAATCGACAATCCATCCCAAACCCGAAGCCCTGTGGTCGCACCTGCACTGGCTTGTCGTGCTGGGCGAACAGGGCAGCTACACCGGCGCCGCCGCGCGCCTGGGCGTGAGCAAGGCGGCCATGAGCCAGCACATCGCGGAGCTGGAACGCGCGGCAGGCGTGCCGCTGGTGCGGCGCACCACGCGCAGCGTGGGCCTGACCGAGGCGGGGCGGCAGCTGGTGGACGACACGCGGGGCGCGTTCGACAGCATCGCCGAGAGCTTTGCGAGCGTGCGCGACCGCGCCGGCGTGCCCCAGGGCCGCCTGCGCGTGACCGCCCCCGTCGCGCTGGCACGCCAGCAACTGGTGCCCCGGCTGCCCGTGTTCGTGCGCGCCTATCCCGAAGTGCGGCTGGAGCTGGACCTGTCGGACAACCTGCGCTCGCTGACGCTCGAAGGGCTGGACCTGGCCATCCGCCACACCGCCGTGGCCCCCGACACCCATGTGGCCTGGCTGCTGTGCACCACGCGGTCCGTGCTGGTGGCCAGCCGCGCCTACCTGCGCCGCGCCGGTCTGCCCCGCACGCCCGGCGACCTGCGCGGGCACGACTGCCTGCACTACCCCCGCACCCAGGAAGCTCCGGCCTGGACCTTCGAGCCCGTGGTGCCGGGCACCGCCCCCCGACTGACCGTGCCCGTGGCCGGGCCGCTGGCCGCCAGCAACAGCGAGGCCCTGCGCGACGCGGCCCTGGCGGGCCTGGGCATCGCGCTGGTCCCCGACTTCAGCGCGCAGGCCGCGCTGCAGTCGGGCAAGCTCATCCAGGTGCTGCCCGACTGGCGCTCCGTGGGCACCTTCAGCGAGACGATCCACGCGATACGTCCCTACTCGGCCCATGTGCCGCGTTCGGTGTCGGTGTTCGTGGAATGGCTGCGCGAGGCCTTTGCCCCCGGCTTCGGGACATGAGGCCGTGCGCGGGCCGCGGCCCCCGGGACGGGGGAAGCCGTGCGGCCATGCCCACCGCGAGGCGGACACCGTGGACCCGGCGGACGCACACCCAAAAAAAGAAAACCGCCCGCAGCGGCCCCGTGGGGCGCCGCAGGGCGGGCCTGCAGGTTCGGCGGCTTCTCAGGCCTTGATGCCCAGCCTGTCCACCAGTTGCTTGAACGTGGCGTTGTCCCGTGCGATCAGGGCGTTGAAGTCCGCCTGGTCCAGGTAGCCCTCCCCCATGTTCTGGCGGGCCATGGTGTCGCGCAGCGCGGGCTCCTGCAGGGTCTTGGCGATGGCGGCGCGCAATACCGCCACCACTTCGGGCGGAGTGCCCTTGGGCGCGGCCAGACCGCGCCAGCCCCCGATCACGAGGTCGATCTTGCGTTCCTTGAGCGTGGGCACCGCCTCCCACCCGGCGGCGATGCGCTGCTCGGACATCACGGCCAGCGGGCGGATCTTGCCCGCCGCCACATAGGTGGCCACCTCCACCGGCGTGACGGCCACCACCTCGATGTGCCCGCCCAGCAGGTCCAGCACGGCGGGGTTGGCACCGCGGTACGGCGCATGGTTGAACGACACGCCCACCTTGTCCTCCAGCGCCGCGGCCGCCAGATGCCCCAGCGAGCCCGGCCCCGCATTGCCCACGCGCACGCCGCCCGGGTTCTTGCGGGCGGCCGCCAGCAGGTCCTCGATGGTGCGCAGGGGGGAGTCCGCGCGCACGGCCAGCGTGGCCGGGTCGGCGTTCAGCCGCGCGATGGGGGTCAGGCTGTCGGCCGTGATCCTGGTGATGCCCATGTGGGGGATCATCGTGATCTCCACCGTGATGATGGCCAGCTTGTAGCCGTCGGGCCGGGCATTGGCCAGCTCGGTCCAGCCCACGGCGCCGCTGGCGCCCGCCTTGTTGAGAACGATCAGGTCCTGCGGCAGGTGCTTGCGCGCCGCCTCGGCCAGCGCCCGGGCCAGCACATCGGTGCCGCCGCCCGCGGCGAAGGGCACGATGAGCTCAATGGGCTTGCCGGGATAGGCCGCGGTCTGGGCGGCGGCGGGCAGCATGGTACCTGCGGCCAGGCTGGCCAGGGCAGCGCAGGCATGGCGGCGGTTCAGGGAAACGGTCATGGCGTGGTGTCTCGTGTCGGGAATCTGGGGTCGTATCGGCCCGGTCAATCAAGGCGGATGTTGGCGGCGCGGATCACGCCCGCCCACAGCTTCTGTTCGCTGCGCACGAAGTCGGTGAACTGCTGGGGCGTCATGGACAGCGGCTGGATGCCGATCTCTTCGAGCTTGGCGCGCGTCTCGGGATGGCGCAGGGCGGCCGCCAGGTCCTTGTTCAGGCGCTCCACCACCGCCGCAGGCATCCGGGCCGGGCCCACGAACCCCTGCCACGCATAGGCCTCGAAGCCGGGTACGCCGGCCTCGGCCATGGTGGGCACATCGGGCAGGATGGACAGCCGCTGCGGCGTGGCCACGGCCAGCACGCGCACCTTGCCCGCCTTGATCATCGACAGGCTGGGCGGAAGGTCGACGAACATCGACTGCACCTGGCCCGCCATGAGGTCCTGCAGCGCCGGGGCCGAGCCCTTGTAGGGGACATGCAGGATGTCCGTGCCGGTGCGCTGCTTGAACAGTTCCAGCGCCACGTGCAGCGGAGAGCCCGGGCCCGACGAGGCCGACGAGACGGTCCCCGGGCTCTTGCGCACCTGGGCCAGGAACTCCTGCATGTTCCGGGCCGGGAAGTCGGGGTGCACGGCCAGCACCAGGGGCATGCGGCCCAGGCCGCCGATGAAGCTGAAGTCCTTCTCGGCGTTGTAGCTCAGCGCGGAATACATGGCCGGGTTGAAGGCCAGCGTGCCCGAATCGGCCGTGCCCACGGTGTAGCCGTCGGCCGCGGAGCGCGCGATGAAGGTGGCGCCGATGATGCTGGCCGCGCCCGGCTTGTTGTCCACCACCACGGGCTGGCCCAGGTCCTGCCCCATGCGCACGGCCAGGCTGCGCGCGATCACGTCGGTGGTGCCGCCGGGCGCATAGGGAACCACCCATTTGACGGGCTGGGACGGGTAGGCGGCGGTCTGCGCCTGGGCGCCGAGCGTGCAGGCGAGCAGTGCACCGGCAAGGATGCGAAGGGTGTTGCGTTTCATGGTGTGTTTGTCTCCAGAGGTTGGCGGTTCAGGGGCAAGGTTTTCTGTGAACCTTTTCGGAAATTTTTGGTGTTTTTGCGCTCTTGCGCTTGATGCGATTGCGCCAGCAGCTATCAAATAAATAGCATCAGCGCGGCGCGACCATCCAGGCATGCGCGGGATCGTTCCTGAACGCCCAGCGGCGCTCGGGCCCCGCCATGGTGTTGAGGTAGTACAGGTCGTAGCCATGCGGGGCCACGCAGGGGTGGTAGCCGCGCGGCACCATCACCGTGTCGCGGTGTTCCACGGCCATGGATTCGTCCAGCGAGCGGTCGTCGGTGTACACGCGCTGAAAGGCGAATCCCTGCGCGGGATGGAGCTGGTGGTAGTAGGTTTCCTCGAGCACGGTTTCGGCGTGTGGCTGGCCCGCGTCGGCGCTGTCGTGCTTGTGCGGCGGATAGCTCGATGAATGCCCGGCCGGGGTGATCACCTCCACGACCAGCAGGCCTTCGGCGGGCTGCGACTCGGGCAGGATGTCGCAGACGTGGCGCGTGTTGCTGCCCTGCCCGCGCACGCTGCGCTGCATCTGCGCGGGTTCGATCACCCGCTCGGGATACAGGCCGCGCGCCGGCGCGCTGCTCAACGCCACCTCGGCGGCGCCCCGCGCCACGATGCGCACCGCCCGGTCTGGCGGCACATACACGGCCGTGGGCGAGGCCTCCTCGAACACCGAGGCACGGCTGCCCAGGGCCCGGTAGGCCTGTGCCCCCACGTGCACGTCCACCTGCCCGCTGAGCACCGTGATGCACAGCTCGCGCACGCCGGTGGCCAGCGACTCCTCGTCCCCCGCGCCCAGGCGCAGGGCCTTGAACCCCACGTGGGTCCATCCGGCCGTGGCCGGCGTCACATCCACCACCACCCGGCCCGACGGGTTGGCCTTGACAAGCAGTGTCATGCGGGCACTCCCGCGGCGTCGGGGGCGGTGGCGGCCTGCGCCGGGCGGCTGTCGCGCCAGCCCGCGATGAGGCGGCGGAAATTGGCGGCCACCTGGGCCTGCAGCCCGGCGTCGTCGATCTCGCCCTTGAGCCAGGCCAGGCTGGGCCCGGCCCAGACGGTGCGCCCGATCATGAAGCCCTTGACGATGGGCGCGCGCGCCTCGACAAAGCCTGCGATGAGCTGCTCCACCGGCTGCGACAGCCCCAGGATCACCGCGCCACGGCAGTACGGGTCGCGCTCGCGCACCAGGGCGTCCAGCGCCTCCCAGTGGCGCGCGGCCATGGCGCCGACCTTCCACCACTCGGGCTTGAGGCCGATCCCGTAGAAGTGGCGGATGGCGCGCAGCACGGCCTCGCCGGTATCGCCCGGGGCCAGCATGTCCTTGGGCGGAATCACCTCCAGCAGCAGTTCATGCCCGCTGGCGCGCGTGGCCTCCCACACCTGCTGCAGCCACTCGTCCTGCTCGGCGCGCAGCGCGGCCGCGTCGTCCGGGTGGTAGAACACCAGGCATTTCACGACCTGCTCGCGCGGCCAGTGCACCAGCTGCGAGGCCAGCGAATGCGTGCCGTCGAAACGCAGCGGGCGCGAGCCGGGCCGCTCGATCGGGCGCCCCAGCCACCAGCCCCGGCCCGTGGCGCCGTGCAGCGCGGCCTCGCCGATGCGTCCGTCGATCAGCACGCCCATGCGCCCCCCGCACCCGGGATCCCGCTCGACCTCGGCCACCACGGCGTTGAGCAGCTGCTTGAGCACGGGCAGGCGTGCGCCCTGCGCTCCGGCCTGGCGCGCCAGGTCTTCAAACTGGGCGCGGTGGTCGTAGGCCAGCACGAACAGCTCGGGCCACTGCGGCCGCGCCGCCGTCACCCGGTGCAGATGGGCCAGTTGCGGGTCCTGGTCGGGCCGGGGGTGGCGGTGCCCCGAGAACCAGTGGGCCAGCTCGGCCGGTGTGGGCATGGCGGGCGCGCAGCCGTGGCGCGACACCACGATGGCCCCGCAGGCATTGGCGATCGCCGCCGACTCGACCAGGGTCTTGCCCCGCAGCAGGCCCGACAGCAGGCCCGACGCGAAGGCATCGCCCGCGCCCAGCACGTTGAGCACCTCGATGCGCTCGCCCAGCACCGTGGGCGCATCGTCCAGGGCGGCGGGCACCGCCCCCTCGATGATGCTGCAGCCCAGCGGGCCCCGCTTGACCACCAGCACGGCCTGTGTGTGCCCGCGCACTGCGCGCAGGCTGGCCATCAGGTCCCCGGGCACGCCGCCGGCGATCAGCCACTCCTCTTCGGTGCCGATGATGAGTTCGAACGATCCGAGCTGCGCCTGCAGGTGGCGGCTCACCGCGTCGCTGCCCACGTAGCGCGTTTCGCCATCGCCCTTGGCGGCCAGCCCCCACAGCACGGGGCGGTAGTCGATGTCCAGCACCCGCACCAGGCCATGGCGCTGCGCGATGTCCAGCGCGCGGCGGCTCGCGGCCAGCACGGTGGGCGTGCTCAGGTGCGTTCCTGTGACCACCAGGCTGCGGCAGCGCGCCAGGAACTCCTCGCTGATCGCGTCGGCGTCCAGCGCCATGTCGGCGCAGTTCTCGCGGGCGAAAAGCAGGGGGAAGGTGTCCTGGTCCTTGATGCCCAGCAGCACCATGCCCGTCAGGCGCTGGTCGTCCACCTGCACCTGGCTCACGTCGCAGCCCTCGCGCCGCAGGGTGTCGAGCAGGAAGCGGCCGTTCTGCTCATTGCCCACGCGCGACACCATGGCCGAGCGCAGCCCCAGCCGGGCGGTGCCAAAGGCGATGTTGGCCGACGAGCCTCCCAGGTATTTGGCGAAACTGGTCGCGGCCTCCAGGCTGCAGCCGATCTGCTGGGCATAGAGGTCCACGGCCAGCCGGCCCAGGCAGGCCACGTCAAAGGACCGGTTGGAAGGAAAAGAGAGCATGCACGGGTCTCCGCAAGGGCGCGGCGGCGGGAAAGCGCGCGCCGGATAATGGTTCGTTGCGCCTATGATAGCCCAAAATAGAAAATATTTTCCAATTTAATGAAAAATAGAAATACCCTGGCCGATCCCATTGCCACGCCCCCCGGCACCGCGTCCGCCCCCTACCCCGACGCGGACGCGTTCCTGGCGGCCGTGCATGCGGGCTTCGAGCCCTTGAGCCGCCAGCTCAAGACCATCGCGCGCTATGTCGAGAAGCAACGCGACCAGCTGGCGCTCGATGGCGTGCAGGCCACGGCCGCGCAATGCGGCGTGCAGCCGTCGGCACTGGTGCGGTTTGCCAAGCATTTCGGGTTTTCGGGCTACACGGAAATGCAGGCCCTGTTCCGCGCCGGAGCCGTGCGGCAGCTGGCCCCCAACCGCAACTACCAGGAACGCATCCGCGAACTGATCGTGCCCGGCGGCAGCGCGCGGTCGGCCGCCCAGCTCGCGCACGAGGTGATCGACGGCAACATCGACAGCCTGCAGGCGCTGCAGCGCAACCTGCCGGACGCACAGTTCGATGCGGCGGTGGAGCTGATGCTGCAGGCCCCCGCGCTCTGGCTGGCCGCATCGCGCCGCGCGTTTCCGGTGGGCGCCTACCTGGCCTACGCGCTGCAGCACACGGCCAAGCCGGTGCACTGGCTGCACGGGCTGGGTTTCATGCACCAGGGCGAGCTGCGCGCGCTGGCGCCCGGCGATGTGCTGGTCGCCGTCTCGTTCGAGCCCTACGCGCAGGAGACTCTGGAGCTCGCGCAGGCGGCGGTGGCGCGCGGCGCGCGCCTGCTTGCCATCACCGACAGCCAGCTGAGCCCGCTCGCGGCCCTGGCCAGCGCCACCCTGATCGCGCAGGACGGTGCCACCTTTGGTTTCCGCTCGCTCACCAGCACGCTGAGCCTCGCGCAATCGCTGTTCCTGGGCCTGGCCTACCGGATGGAGCTGGCCTACGACCACCGCTCCACGGCGAAGCCCTGAGCCCGCCGCCCCCGGCACCTACCCCGACCACCACCCGCCACCACCTGCCAGCCCCCGCCCATGCACCCCATCACGCCCCAGCAGCCGCACCCTCTGTTCAACACGGCAGCCACGCGGCGCATGGAGCAGCAGGCCGCCGCCGCCCTGCCCCCGCACACGCTGATGCAGCGGGCGGGCCTGGCCGTGGCCCGCCTGGCCCGGGCGCTCGCGCCCCATGCCCGCACCGTGTGGATAGCCTGTGGCCCCGGCAACAACGGCGGCGACGGCCTGGAGGCCGCCCTGCACCTGCAGCGCGACGGACGGCGCGTGGTGGTCACCTGGCTGGGCAACCCGGACCGCGCCCCCGCCGATGCCCGCCGTTCGTGGGAACGCGCGCGGGACGCGGGCGTGCTGTGGGCCGACAGCGCCCCCGAAGACCTCACGGCCTCCGACCTGTGCATCGACGCGCTGCTGGGCATCGGTGTGGGAACCAACCCCGCCAGCCCCCCGGCCCGCGCACCGGACGAGCGGCTGCGCCGCTGCCTGGAGGCCCTGCAGCGCAGCCCCGCGCCCGTGCTGGCGGTGGACCTGCCCAGCGGTCTGGACGCCGATACGGGACAGTTCGCGGCGGGCTTCGCGCCCGACGCGGCCCACCCGCCGCGCGCCGCGCGGCACACGCTGAGCCTGCTCACCCTCAAGCCCGGCCTCTTCACCGGCGCGGGGCGTGACGCCACGGGCAGGGTGTGGTTTGACGCGCTGGGCACGGAGGCCGGGCACGAGCCCCCCAGCGCCTGGCTTTGTGGCCCCGCGCTGGCGGCACCACGCGCCCATGCCAGCCACAAGGGCAGCTATGGCGACGTGGCCGTGGTGGGGGGAGAGGGGCTGGCGGGGCGTGGCATGGGCATGGCGGGCGCCGCCCTGCTGGCCGCGTCCGCGGCCTTGCATGGCGGCGCGGGGCGTGTGCTGGTGGCCCTGCTCGACGGCGGCCATCTGGAGCTGGACCTGCAGCAACCCGAGCTGATGTTCCGCCGCTTCGACGCCCTGGCGCTGGAACAGCTCACCGTGGTCTGCGGCTGCGGCGGCGGCCAGGCCGTCGCCCATGTGCTGCCGGGCGTCATCACGCGCTCGGCGCGGCTGGTGCTGGACGCCGATGCCCTCAACACCATCGCCAGCCAGGCTGCCCTGCACGCGCTGGTGGTGGCGCGCGGCCAGCACGGCTTGCCCACGGTGCTGACGCCCCACCCTCTGGAGGCCGCCCGGCTGCTGGGCCTGTCCACCGCCGAGGTGCAGGCGGACCGCCTGGACGCGGCCCAGCAACTGGCCTCGCAGTTCAACTGCGTGGCCGTGCTCAAGGGCTCGGGCACGGTGGTGGCGGCCCCGGGCCGCGTGCCCGCGATCAACCCCACGGGCAATGCACGGCTGGCCACCGCGGGCACGGGGGATGTGCTCGCCGGCATGGTCGCGGCGCACATGGCCGCCGGGGCCAGTGCCCTGCGCGCCGCCTGCGAGGCGGTGTATGGCCACGGGCTGGCGGCAGATGCCTGGCCGGCCGGGCTGGCGCTCACCGCCAGCGGGCTCGCGCGGCGCGCGGGCGGCTGACGGCACGGCCAGCGCGTTGTCCGCGCCACGGCCGAGGCCGCACGCCGCCCACCGCCGCCAAGGAGGCCTTCACCGGCCCACCAGCGTGACCTCCTTCAGGGGCTTGAGCACGCTGGAGGGGGTCATGCCAAAGTTCTGCCGGAACATGCGGCTGAAATGCGCCGAATCGGAGAACGCGCCCTGCAGCGCAGCATCCGTCAGCCGGGGGCTGACCGCGAGGTTCGCCATGGCCAGCCGCACCTGCGACCACACCTGGTAGCGGCGCAGGCTGACGCCCATCTCTGCCCGGAACAGGTGGTTGAAGCGCGAGGCCGACAGCTGCACGGACGACGCCAGCCCCTCGCGCGCCCACCGCCCGTCCCGGGGGCTTCGCAGGGCCAGCAGGCTGCGCGCCACGCGCGGATCCAGGGGCGCCGCCGCATGCCCGCCCCCGCACCGCAGCAGGGCCTGCAGATCGAAGTGGCGCAGGTAAGCGTCCATGGCGCTGCGCGAACCCACGGCCCTGGCCGCGTCGAGGACCACGCCATCGTGCTGCTGGAACGGGCCCCGCAGACCCCGCGCCTCGGGAGAGTCGGGCTCCAGGTACATCAGCGCCACGTGCTCTCCGCAGGGGTCGAACACATGTTCCACCCCGGCGGCCACCAGCGCGCTATGGCACGTCTCCACCCGCCCCGGCTGCCAGTGCAAGGCAAAGCGCCCCGACAGGCCGATGAGCAGCACCGGCGACGCATGGCAGTGCCAGCCCGTGGAGGGAAGGTCGCCCAGATACAGCGCAAGGTCGGCGCCCAAGGTCAGTGTGTTCCGTGCTGGCATGCGCATAGCCCAAACATACAAGTTTTCTCGCACGGTTCCCGATAGCCTTCGCCATCCCCGTCCATGCCCCCCATTCCAATGCCCCCGCGCGGGCAGGACAGGCGTGCGCCGGCCCACCCACGACAACCTCTGGAGACCCATCCTTGAAACGCATTGTCCTTGCTGCCGTGGCAGCTTTCGCGCTCGCCGCCACGGCGCTGTACCACGGTGCCCCCTCGTTGTTCACGGAGCCCTTGCTCGCGCTCAATCGCAGCCTGTCGGGCCTGGAGGAAAAGACCGTCGCCGCCGCGATGCACCAGATCCACTACCTGGACAGCGGCGCCACGCCAGGGCCCCCGGCGCAGGGCGCCACCAGTTCCCCCCGCGTTCCGGTCGTCCTCTTGCACGGCATCTTTGCAGAGAAGGACCACTGGGTGGAGTTCGCCCGCCCGCTCACAGCCACCCACCGGGTGATCGCGCCAGACCTGCCGGGGTTCGGAGAAAGCACGCGCCGCGAGGACCAGGCCTATGACTACGCCGCCCACACCGAACGCCTGCGCAGCCTGCTCGATGCACTGGGCATTGAAAAGGCCCATCTGGCAGGCAACTCCATGGGGGGCACGATCGCGGCGCTGTTCGCCGCAACACACCCCGAGCGCGTGGCGAGCGTGGCCTTCATCGGAGCACCACACGGCATCCGTTCACCGCAACCCAGCGCCATGGACCACCTCATCGACAGCGGGCAGCGCCCGCTCGTGGCGCACGACCCCGCGGCGTTCGACGCCATGATGGCGCTGGTGTTCGAGAAACACCCTTTCCTGCCGTATCCCATCCTGCACGCCACGCAGCAGGACGCGCTGCGCAACGCGGCATCGAATGCGCGGCTCTGGGATGCACAGCTCAAGGACCGCTATCTGCTGCAGGAAAAGCTCGCCGCCCTCGAGCAGCACCCCACTCTGGTCCTGTGGGGCGAAAGTGACCGCGTCTTCCACCCCTCCGGCATGCGGCCCCTGAAGGCGGCCCTGCCGGGAGCACAGGTGGAGGCACTGCGCGGGGTGGGCCACCTGCCGATGATGGAAGCGCCCCGGGACACGGCGCTGCGGTATGCGGAATTCCTGCGACACCCCGGGGCGCGGCCCTCCCGCTCCATGCCAGAAAAATCCCATTGAATCGACCCCTGGCGCTCTTCTGGAAAGCGCTGGAAGCTATCAAATATATAGCAAACTCCCGCCCGGGAGACGGTTCACCCCGGGTGGAAGCCGCGGGGGTCAGCCACGGCGCGGCTTGCGCCCCTTGCCCTTGCCGGACTTGCTGCCGGCCGCGGCCTTTTTCACCGAGGCCTTGAGCTCCTGGATGGGCGAGCGGGCCGCGCGCTCACGCGTGAGCGATGCGAGTTCGGTGCTGGACGCCTCGGGCGCGGGGCCACGCTTGCGGGCTGCCGGGCGGCCCCCCGCCTTGCGCGCGCCGCCGGGGCCGTCGGAGGCAACGCCCTTGTCCTTGAGCGCGCGGCCGAGCAGCTCCTCCCCCTCGCGCACCAGGCGGAAGTCGATCTTGCGGCCATCGAGGTCCACGCGGCTGACCTGCACCCGCACCCGCGCGCC
The DNA here is from genome assembly GCF_059415185.1 of Acidovorax sp. GW821-FHT10E04. NCBI lineage: Bacteria > Pseudomonadati > Pseudomonadota > Betaproteobacteria > Burkholderiales > Comamonadaceae > Acidovorax > Acidovorax sp. GW821-FHT10E04. The sequence continues at coordinate 58,907 of NZ_JBWKMT010000001.1, read as the reverse complement.
GATGGCGTAACGGATGCCGGTGCGCTCGCCGCGCAGCTCCTGGCGCGCCTCGTCGAACTTGAAGTACTCGCCACCCAGCTCGGTGATGTGCACCAGGCCTTCGACGTACATCGCGTCGAGCGTGACGAAGATGCCGAAGCTCGTCGCCGCGCTGACCACGCCGCTGTACTCCTCGCCCAGGTGCTCGCGCATGTACTTGCACTTGAGCCAGGCTTCCACGTCGCGGCTGGCCTCGTCGGCACGGCGCTCGTTGGCGCTGCAGTGCAGGCCCGCGGCCTCCCAGGCCTGCGTATCGCGGCTCGGCGGCTTCACTTCCTTGCGCGGCTTGGTGCCGGGCGCCGCCACGCGGGCGGCCAGGCGCTTGGCCAGCTTGGCGTGGGCCTCGCCCGGCGTCGGCAGCGACGGCAGCGCGTATTTGGTCTTGCCCAGGATGGCCTTGATGACCCGGTGCACCAGCAGGTCGGGATAGCGCCGGATGGGGCTGGTGAAGTGCGTGTAGGCCTCGAACGCCAGGCCGAAGTGGCCGCTGTTGACGGGCGTGTAGATGGCCTGCTGCATGGAGCGCAGCAGCATGGTGTGGATCTGCTGCGCGTCCGGCCGGTCCTTGGTGGCCTCGGCGATGGCCTGGAACTCGGCGGGCTTGGGATCGTCGCCGATGGTCATGCCCACGGCCATGGCCTTGAGGTAGTTGCGCAGGATTTCCTGCTTCTCGGGCGTGGGGCCTTCGTGCACGCGGAACAGGCCGGGCTGGCCGCCCTGCGCGATGAAGTCGGCGCTGCACACGTTGGCGGCCAGCATGGCCTCTTCGATGAGCTTGTGCGCATCGTTGCGGGTGCGCGGCACGATCTTCTCGATGCGGCCGTTCTCGTCGCAGATGATCTGCGTCTCGGTGGTCTCGAAGTCCACCGCGCCACGCTGCTGGCGCGCCACCAGCAGGGCGCGGTACACGTCATGCAGGTTGAGCAGGTCCTTCACGCGGTCCTTGCGCTTGCTGGCCTCGGGCCCGCGCGTGTTGGCCAGAATGGCCGCGACCTCGGTGTACGTGAACCGCGCATGGCTGAACATCACGGCCGGGTAGAACTGGTAGGCATGCACCTCGCCCTTGGCGGTGACCAGCATGTCGCAGACCATGCACAGGCGCTCGACCTCGGGGTTGAGCGAGCACAGGCCGTTGGAGAGCTTCTCGGGCAGCATGGGGATCACGCGGCGCGGGAAGTAGACGCTGGTGGCGCGGTCATAGGCATCAATGTCGATGGCGCTGCCGGTCTCCACATAGTGGCTCACGTCGGCGATGGCCACCAGCAGGCGCCAGCCCTTGGCGCGGCCGACCTTGGCGGGCTCGCAGTACACGGCGTCATCGAAGTCGCGCGCGTCCTCGCCGTCGATGGTGACCAGGGGCACGTCGGTCAGGTCCACGCGGCGCTTCTTGTCCTGCGCGCGCACCTTGTCGGGCAGTTCCTTGGCCTGGGCCAGGCACTCGGCCGAGAACTCGTGCGGCACGCCGTACTTGCGCACCGCGATCTCGATCTCCATGCCGGGGTCATCCACCTCGCCGAGCACTTCGGTGATGCGGCCCACGGGCTGGCCGAACAGGGCCGGCGGCTCGGTCAATTCGACCACGACCACCTGGCCGGGCTTGGCGGCGCCGGTGGCACCCTTGGGGATCAGTACATCCTGCCCGTAGCGCTTGTCCTCGGGCGCCACCAGCCACACGCCGCTTTCCTGCAGCAGGCGGCCGATGATGGGCTGGGGCGGGCGCTCGATGATCTCGACCACGCGGCCCTCGGGGCGGCCGCGCCGGTCCTGGCGCACGATGCGCACGCGCACGCGGTCCTTGTGCAGGACAGCGCGCATTTCGTTGGGGGGGATATAGATGTCGCCTTCGCCATCGTCGCGGATGACAAAACCGTGTCCGTCACGGTGCCCCTGCACGCTGCCTTCAATTTCGTCCGACAGATGCGCGGACTGCGCGCCGGGGGTGGTTTTTTTGATATACAATCTTAGTCTTTCCTGAAATGCCCAGGTGGCGGAATTGGTAGACGCACTAGTTTCAGGTACTAGCGAGTAACATCGTGGAGGTTCGAGTCCTCTCCTGGGCACCAAGTTTAACGAGAACCTGTGAAGGTTTTCAAAATATCGAAGCCGCTGTGAATACAGCGGCTTTTTTATTTCCCGCCTCCATACCCCGACGCCGCTTCCCGGGACGCTGGCGGAATGAATTTAAAAAAATCTTCATCCACTCGCCAGAAGCCGCAATTACTTGTTCTATAATTCGAGGCTGATCTGAAAGCCCAGGTGGCGGAATTGGTAGACGCACTAGTTTCAGGTACTAGCGAGTAACATCGTGGAGGTTCGAGTCCTCTCCT
>NZ_JBWKMT010000001.1:0-56444 GCF_059415185.1 Acidovorax sp. GW821-FHT10E04 | reverse complement strand
CCGGGGCACCAAACAATAAAAAAAGCCGTTGCAACCGCAACGGCTTTTTTTATTCCCGCCCCGCCCTCGACAGGCGGGCAACGGGCGGCTCTTCGTGGCCATCAATGCCCTGCGCGGCCCACGCTCCGGACAAGCCCCCCCCCCCGGCCCTGCTCAAAGATCAGGTATCAACCGCTTGCCCAGTGAAAACGCCTCGTCGCGCGCATAGCCGAGGGCATCGTAGAAATGCAGGACCCGGGCATTGCTGGTACGCACCAGCACATTCACCTTGGGACACCCGAGCCGCAGCAAGCGCAGCTCCACCTCCGCCATGAGACGGCGCCCCAGCGCCAGCCGCTGATGCCCCGGTGCCACCGCGAGGTAGTACACGGAGCCCCGGTGGCCGTCATAGCCCGCCATGGCGGTGCCCACGAGCCGTTCCGCCATGCCGTCTCGCGCCGGCACCACCGCCACCAGAAAAAGTTCTGGCTGCACCAGAAGCTTGCGGGCGATGTCCTTGTGAGGATCGTTCCAGGGGCGGACAAGCCCGCAGTCGTGCCACAGCGCCACCGCGGCAGCCTCATCGGCCGCCCCGAAAGGCCGGATGTGCACCGGCAACCCGCCAGCCATCGCTTCTTTGGCCCTCTTACTTGCGCAGCAGTGCCTTGAGCGCGTTCTGAAGGCGGCGCGCATTGGCCGCGTCGCTGGCGCTGGCCAGCACGCGGGCCGCGTCCTGCCCCCAGGTCTGCGCTGGCGCGGGATCGTTGCGGCGCGTGAGCAGTTGCAGCTGCAGCATGCGCCGGGCGGCGATGTGCTCCGCGGGCGTGGGCGCCTCTGCGGCCATCTCCAGGCGCAGCAGCGCTTCCGAGGCATCGCCCTTCGGCGCCGCCGACAGGGCCTGCGCCCAGGCGTTGCGCACCGATGCCGTCACACCCGCTCCGAGATCCTGCGTGCTGGGCACCAGGCCCGCGTCGCGCTTTTCCCACGCGGTCAGCAATTGCGTCAGTGCCTCGCCGTGGGCTTGCGCCGCCAGTTTTTTCAGGGCCAGCTGGGCATGCTCCATGGCGTCGCGCTGCGCGCGGAAAGCGGTGTCTCCCAGGCGCGGGCCCCGGTCTTCCTGCGCAGGACGGTCGCCGAAACGGCCACCCCGGTCATTGCGGTCGCCAAAACGACCGTCTGGACGCGGGCCGCCACGGCCGGCATCACGGTCGCCAGGGCGGCCATCCCTGCGGTCGCCGGGGCGCGCACCACGGCCCGGCGCAGCAGGCGCATCCTTCTTCATGCCCGGCCGGTCGTCACCGCGCACGGCCACCACGGGCCGCGCCACGGGCTTGGGTGCCGCGGGCGCCGGTGCGCAAGCCACCGGCTCCGCCTCCACACCCTCGGCCACCGGATCCGCCGGAGCTTCCGAAGCGGATTCAGCCGCCATGGCGGACTGGCTCTGCTCGTCCTTCTGCGCCGAGGCCACGGCCTGCGCGGCCTGCGCCTGACCGCGCAGCGCGGCCTCCAGCGCCTGCATGGCAGAGCGGATCTGCTGCGCATCCCCCGTCGCATTGGCGGCTTCCAGGGACTTGGAGGCCTCCAGCACCACGCGGTCGCGGGCGCTCAATTCGGTGACTGCGCGCTCACGGTCTGCGGACTTGCGGTTGAAAGCCTCGTCGATGGGCTTGCGGAACGCGTCCCACAGCTTTTGCTCGTGCTTGCGGTCCAGCGGCACCGTCTGCGCCTCGGCCTGCCAGCGCTGCTGGAGCGCCTTGACCGCATCAATGCGCAGCGCGGGCGCAGCCCCCAATGCGGTGGCTTCGTCGATCATGGCGTGGCGACGCGCCAGGCTCTCCTTCTGGGCTGCTTCCAGCGGGGCCGCCGCCGAGGCGATGGCCTGCTTCCACAAGGGCTGCAGCTCGGCAAAGATCTTCTCGCCCACATGACCACCTTCGCGCCAGCGGTCGCCAAACTGGTGGAGCGCGCGGTTGATGGCCTTCCAGTCACCCGACGCCGCGTGCGCTTGCGACCATGCCTTGAGCTCCTCGATCAGTGCCAGGCGCTGCGCCTTGTGCTCGGCAGCCTCCGTGCGGATCTTGTCCAGCCAGGCCTCGACCACCTTGTGGGCCGCGTTGCAGGCTTCATCGAATTTTTTCCACAGCGCATGGTTGGGTGCGCCCCCCTGGTCCGCCTGCTTCCATTGGTCGCGCAGGTTGCGCAGGATTTCCTGCATCTTGCGGCCACCCAGGGCCTGGCCTTCAGGACGGTTGAGCAAGGCCTCGGCCTTGGCCACCAGGTCCTCGCGCACCTGGTCGGCACTCCAGCGCTGCCAGCCCTCCAGCTCGCCAGCCGCCACCAGGGCCGCGTGCACCTGCTGCTCCAGGGCATTGTCGATGTGCTTTCCATGCACCTTGAGCACGGCGCGCAGCGCGGCTGCAGCACCCGCGCTGGCCTTGCCATGGCCTTCGGCGGTTTCCTTTTCGAGGACGGCCAGGGCTTCGCGCACGCTTTGCGCGGCCTTCTCGATCACTTCAGGAGCCGCCTTGGGCTTGGCCGCACGCGCGGGCTTGGCCGCGGCCGCCGCAGCAGCGGCCTCCGTGGGCAGGCCGCGCGCGGCGCGCAGCTCGTCGGCCCATACGGGCACGGGCGGCAGTGCAGCGCTGGCATCGGCCGCGGCCGCCACGGCCTGGGCCACGGCGGGCTGGAAAGCCTCCCACACCACCAGCAACTGGGTGCGCGACGCATCGAGCAACGCAGGAAAGCGCGCTTCCACGCTCGCCCAGCTGGCATCGCTGGTGAGTTCCTGTGCCTGCTCCTGCCAGCGGGCCACATCGGCACGCAGGAGTTCAAGCGCCGCCTGCGCATCGCGCCAGGGCTTGGTGGAAAGCACTTCAATGCGCTGGGCCAGCAGCACGGCGGCCTCGCGCTGCACCTGCACGCGATGCTGCAGGTCTTCGATCACTTTCACACGGTCCGCGACCTGCACCTTGAGCAGCGACAACGGCTCGCGCGACAGCGGCGCACCGGCCTTGGCCGCATCGCGCTGCCAGGCCATGGCATCGGCGATATTGAGCTTGGGGGCCGCAAGAAGGGCCTGTGCCTTTTCCGCCCACTCGGCGGCGATGGCCTCCTGCCCCTTGGCGCGGCGGATTTCGTCAAGGCGCTCGCGCACCGCGCGGGCTGCGCCCTTGTCACGGCCGCTCAACTCCTTGAAGACCTCCTGCAACTGCTCCGGGGCAGGCTGCGTGGCCAGCCAGTCGCGGATGCGGGAGGCGCGCTCACCAGAGGTGGCGGCAGAAAAGGCGCCGCCGGTCAACGCATCAAGCGGATGCGGCTCATGGGTTTTGGCCGGGGCCGGATTCACTTCAGGTGCGTCGGACATTTTGCTGCGGGAAAAAAATGGAAACATGGATCCAATGGATAACAAAGGCTCCCCCAGGCGCATTGCCTGGAGGCCCGCCCTGGCAACCGCACTGCACGCGCGCCAAGGCAACAAGGAGACTATTTTCACCGGGTTCGGCCAACAGACCGCAGCATGGCGCTGCGCCAAACCCCGAGGGTGATCTGGCACAAGGCTTTGCCAGACGGGCTGACATGCTGCGACCCCCGCAAGGGGCATCGCCCGCGACTCCGGGCGAACTGTCGCCGCTCTAGGGAACAGCCCCCATTATCTATATATAAGCGCCGCTAGCCCAGACAGCCCGCCAGCACAAACAAGAAAGCCCGGCGGACAGTGCCTCAAGGCCTGCCTGCCGGGCTTGACGGCTGACACAACGGTCTTTGCCATCGGTCGCAAATGCGGAGATGAAGGTCCACACTGCGAGGAGGCAAGGTATTGCCTCCAGGGGGTGCCTTGGAATCCTCATCTGCTGCACCAGGGCACTGAATGCCTTTGGAGGGAGACTTGGTTTCGTCTGGCGATGCCTGAAATCAACAGGCAACTGAACCTTACCAAAGTAGTTGCCGCAGTTCAAACTGGATTCTCAATGGCGAAAAGTCCACCGATTGAATTTGACATGAGCTTGTAACAACCCGCCTGAGGCCACAGGCCCCAAGCGTCCGCCGGCACCCCAAAAACTGTGATTTTTTACATGTTTTTTATAACTTATTAGTCTTATTATTTAATTCATTAGTATTGACTAAGCATTTAGTGACCTCCTAGAATCCGCCAGCCCCAAAAACAGGCTAGTAAAAACCCCAACCCGCTGCCGAACCCGGCTAAGTCAAACCAGGCCCAAAGCACCCCAGAGATGTGCGGCCCACTTGATGGCGTACCAATCCAGGCGACCCGCTGAGACGGGACAGTCACCGATGACTGCCCAGGCTCAGTGCGGCGCTTCAGAAAGGAAGAGCTATGACAGCGTCAGGAAAAATAGTCTCCGGCGTGCGGACCTTCGTGTCCGACGTGACCGAAGGTTTTCTTGAAATCACCCACAACAGCTTCGCCCTCATCGGCCTGGCTGTGGCCTTTGTCGTGATCACCCTCACGGCCCGCCCGGACCTGCGCCAGGCAGGCGAAGCGCAACTGATGAACTGGCTGCAGGCCCGCCAGGTGGAAGTGCTTGGCATGCCCATCGAGCCCGAGGCCAGCGAGCGCGCCACGGCGGGCAATCCCAAGGACCTGCCCAAGGAGCAGGCCGCCGTCGCCTTCTGGCTCAGCAAGAAGTACCGCGTTGCCCCCGAGCCGCTGAGCGTGCTGGTGGCAGAGGCCTATGAAATTGGCGCGAAGTCCAAGATCGATCCCACGCTGATCCTGGCCATCATGGCCATCGAGTCGAGCTTCAACCCGTTTGCGCAAAGCGCGGTGGGCGCCCAGGGGCTGATGCAGGTGATGACCAACGTGCATACCGACAAGTACCAGAACTTCGGGGGGCACTTTGCGGCCTTCGATCCCGTGAGCAACCTGCGCGTGGGCGTGAAGGTCCTGCAGGAATGCATTTCGCGCGCGGGTTCCGTGGAGGGCGGGCTGCGCTTTTACGTGGGCGCCGGCAACCTGGCCGACGACGGCGGCTATGCCGCCAAGGTGATGGCCGAGCATTTCCGCCTGCGCCAGGTGGCCGGCGGCCGCTCCATGCCCACCGCGCCACCGCCCACGCTGTCCACCCAGGCACCCGCCCAGATCATCCCGGTGTCTGCGCCGCCCGCGACGCCAGCGGCGGTGGCGGCCGACAAGGTGGCCCTGCTGACGGGGCTCTGAGCCGATCCTGTGCCGCCGGCCGGGGCACCATGCCCCCGGGGCGCACGGCACTTCGCGCGATGCGACACAGGTTGCGCATGCCACGTCAGCTACACTAGCGGGGTACGCGACTGGCGATAGGCGCGGCATCCCGCACACAGGGTGCTGCCGCTGACGTGGAAACCAGCAAGGGCTTGCCCCTTGTGAACCACTGGGAAGCGTGCCGCACGGGGTTCATCCTTCTGCGTTCCGCCGTTCGCCTGGGCAGCCCTTGTTTCAAGGGACACAAGTTCATAGGACTGCCAATCATGTACGACCGCAATATTCTTGTCGAACAAACCGACCCCGAACTCTTTGCCGCCATCCAGGCTGAAAATGCCCGGCAAGAGCACCACATCGAGCTGATCGCCAGCGAGAACTACGCATCCCCCGCGGTGATGTGGGCGCAGGGCACGCAGCTGACCAACAAGTACGCCGAAGGCTACCCTGGCAAGCGCTACTACGGTGGCTGCGAGCACGTGGACGTGGCCGAGCAGCTGGCCATCGACCGCGTCAAGCAGATCTTCGGTGCCGAGGCCGCCAACGTGCAGCCCCACTGCGGCGCATCCGCCAACGAGGCCGTGTTCCTCGCGTTCCTCAAGCCCGGCGACACCATCATGGGCATGAGCCTGGCCGAAGGCGGCCACCTCACGCACGGCATGCCGCTGAACATGTCGGGCAAGTGGTTCAACGTGGTCTCCTACGGCCTTGATGCCAACGAAGCTCTGGACTACGACGCCATGGAGAAGAAGGCGCACGAAACCCGCCCCAAGCTCATCATCGCCGGTGCCTCGGCCTACAGCCTGCACATCGACTTCGCACGCTTTGCCAAGGTGGCCAAGGACGTGGGCGCGATCTTCATGGTGGACATGGCCCACTACGCCGGCCTGATCGCCGCGGGTGTGTACCCCAACCCGGTGCCGCATGCCGACGTGGTCACCAGCACCACGCACAAGAGCCTGCGCGGCCCCCGTGGCGGCATCATCCTGATGAAGGCCGAGCACGAGAAGGCCATCAACAGCGCCATCTTCCCCGGCCTGCAAGGCGGCCCGCTGATGCACGTGATCGCTGCCAAGGCCGTGGCCTTCAAGGAAGCGCTGCAGCCCGAGTTCAAGGCCTACCAGGAGCAGGTGGCCAAGAACGCCAAGGTGGTGGCCGAGACACTGACCGCGCGCGGCCTGCGCATCGTCTCCGGCGGCACGCAAAGCCACGTGATGCTGGTGGACCTGCGTGCCAAGGGCATCACGGGCAAGGAAGCCGAGGCTGTGCTGGGCGCCGCCCACATGACCATCAACAAGAACGCGATCCCCAACGACCCTGAAAAGCCGATGGTGACCAGCGGCGTGCGCATTGGCACCCCCGCCATGACCACGCGCGGCTTCAAGGAAGAAGAAGCGCGCATCACCGCCAACCTGATCGCCGATGTGCTGGACAACCCGCGCGACGAGGCCAACATCGCCGCCGTGCGCGCCAAGGTCAATGCGCTGACGGCCCGCTTCCCGGTCTACCGTTAACTTCACCGGTCAGCAGCCGCCATGAAGTGCCCCTTCTGCAGCAACCTGGAAACGCAAGTCGTCGAAACGCGGGTGTCTGAAGATGGGGTGTTCATCCGCCGCCGCCGCCAGTGCGGCGCGTGCGACAAGCGCTTCACCACCTACGAACGGCCGGAAGTGAGCTTCCCGGCCATCGTGAAGAAGGATGGCCGGCGCATCGAGTACGAACGCGCCAAGCTGCTCGCTTCCTTCAATCTGGCGCTGCGCAAGCGCCCGGTCAGCACGGACCAGATCGACAGCGCCATCGAGCGCATCGAGGAAAAGCTGCTCAACCTCGGCCAGCGCGAAGTGATCTCCAGCCGCATCGGCGAGCTGGTCATGCGCGAGCTCAAGAAGCTCGACAAGGTGGCCTACATCCGCTTTGCCAGCGTGTACCGCAGTTTCGAGGACATCGACGACTTCCGCGCGATGGTGGACGAAGTGCGCAAATAACCGCCGCGGCGCCCACGGCCCGTTTGTTGCCGGGCTGGGCTGCCCACGCACCCGCCTCCAGCCAGGCCCAGCGGCCACCTTGGCGATACGCTATCAAAAATATAGCTTTCGGCGCTTGAAGTAAAAGCGCCAGAGGCTATTTTCATGGGCAAAACACCCCCCTGGTGCACAGAAACACCGCGGCTGCCCGACAATGCCTGCGGTGAAAACCCGCCACTTCCTGCAGCTGGTGCTGCTGTCGGCCCTCTGGGGCGCTTCGTTTCTCTTCATCCGCATCGCAAGCCCGCTGCTGGGGCCCAACGTGATGGCCGCCCTGCGCATCGGACTGGGCACACTGACCCTGGTCGCCATCATGCGGGCGGCCGGCGAGCCCTGGCCGTGGCGCCACTGGCGCGAGCTGTTCGGGCTGGGCACGCTCACCGTGGCGGTGCCGTTCCTGCTGTATGCCTGGGCCGCCTTGCACCTGCCGGCGGGCTACAGCTCATTGCTCAACACGATGGCCGTTCCCTTCAGCGTGCTCGCGGCCGCGTGGATGAAGGAGGACACGCTGAGCCAGCGCAAGTGGCTGGGCTGCCTGTGTGGCTTCGCGGGCGTGGCCCTGATCGTGCAGCTCGGCCCGGTGGAGCCCACGCCGTCCCTGCTGGTCGCGGCACTGGCCTGCATCATCGCGTCGGCCTGCTACGGGGTCTCCACCACCTGGATGAAGCGGGCCACCACGCGCATGTCGCCCCTGTCGATCGCCGCGGGCATCCACGCCGCCGCGCTGGTGCTGCTGCTGCCGGGCGCCGCATGGAGCCTGCCCGAAGCCCGCTTCACCCCCGGGGCCGTGGCGGCGGTGGCGGTCATGGGCATCGCCACCTCGGGCCTGGCCTACTGGCTCAACCTGCGCGTGCTCGCCCAGGTATCCCCGGTGGCGGCGATGAGTTCCGCGTTCATGATCCCGCTGTTCGGGGTGGCCTGGGGGCATGTGTTCCTGGGCGAGGCCCTGGGCCCCGGCATGCTCTGGGGCGGCGCGCTCGTGCTGGTGGCCACCGGCCTGGTCACGGGCTTCAACCCGCTGCGCTGGCTGGCGGCACTGCGCCCGGGCAAGGAATAGCCGCCGCCGCTCAACGCACGGCGCGCGCGACGGACGTGATGCGGTTGGTAGCAGGCACGGCCACCGGACTCTGCGTGCGGAAGTAGGCCTCCAGCGCGTCCAGGTCCAGCCCGCCCACCAGGCGGTCGCGCCCTTCGGTCAGCACGGTGAAGTTGTCTCCGCCGCTGTCGAGGTAGCTGCTCATCACCACGCGCACCGGCATGTCGTCGCGCAGCGCAGCACCCTGCAGCACCATCTGGCTGACGCGCTCGCCCGCCGGCCGGGACAGGTCGAACTGGTAGGCAAAGCCCGATGAGACCGACAGCACGCGGGGCCGCTGCACGGTGTTGCTGCCGCTGGCGAACTGCTGCTCCAGCACCGCCCTGATCTGCGCGCCCGTGAAGGTCTTCACGACCAGCTGGTTGCCAAAGGGCTGCACGGCAAACAGCTGCCCGTAGCGCACCAGGCCCTGCGCATCCGGCACCAGGTCGGCACGCAGCCCCCCCGGGTTCATGAAGGACAGCTGCGCCCCGCCCTGCTCCGGCGCGCGCGTGGCGTGGAGCTGCGCATCGGCGACCAGGTTGCCCAGGGCGCTCTCCAGCGAGGGCGTCAGCACGCGGCGCAGGGCCGACACGGCCTGCCCCACCGGGCGCTGCGCCAGCGGTATGGCCGCCGCGCGGTAGGTGTCGACGATCTTTTGCACCGCCGGATCGGCCGGGAAGGAAGGCACGGCCGAGGTCATGGGCACGTGTCCCTGGCTGCCGGTGAAGGCCTCTCCCTGCACGATGACGTTGCGCGCCGTCTTGCGCACCACGCGGCGCGTGCGGGTGTCCACACGCAGCTGGATGTCGGTGAGCAGCGTCCCATACTGGCCTGCACTGGTCAGCAGGAAGGGCCTGGCGGGATTCACACGGGCGTAGTCGCACACGTAGGCCTGGTGCGTGTGGCCGGAGACCACCACGTCCACCGCGGGGTCCAGGCGCTCCAGGATGGGGACGATGTCGCCGGAGAGGCCCGCGCAGCTGGTCTCCTGCACGCCGGCCGTGGTGTTGCCGCCTTCATGGATGACGACCGCGATCACGTCGGCGCCCTGCGCCTTGAGCTGGGGAATCAGGGCATTGGCGGTGGCCGCCTCGTCCTCGAAGCGCAGCCCGGCCACGCCCGAGGGGCTCACCATGGTGGGCGTGGCCTGGAGCGTGAGCCCGATGACGCCCAGCGTCACCGTGGTGCCACCCTGCGTGAAGCGCTTGAGCCCCGTCGCGGGCAGCAGTGTCCGCCCGTCCTCGACGCGCACCGTGTTCGCGGCCAGGAAGCCAAAGCGGGCGCCCTTGAATGGCTGGCTGATCTGGCAGGGCTGGCGCGCCGTGAACTTCTCGCAACCTCCCTGCTGCAGGCGCAGCAGCTCGCGCCAGCCGCGGTCGAACTCATGGTTGCCCACCGCGTTGAAGTCGATCTGCATCTCGTTGACGGCCTCGATGGTGGGCTCGTCCAGGAATAGCGAGGACACCAGCGGCGACGCACCGACCATGTCGCCGGCGGACACGACCGCGTGGTGCGGCCCCCGCGCCTTGAGGGCTGCGATGGCGCTCGCGAAGTACGCCATCCCGCCCGCAGGCACCGCCACCGGCCCTGCGGGGCTTGGGACGGCATGCGCCATGCGAGGCGGCTCCATGTTGCCATGCAGGTCGTTGAAGCCGATGAGCGTGATGTCGATGTGCGCGGGTGCAGGCTCGCCGGCCCATCGCGTGGCCGTGCCGCAGCCCGCCAGGAGACCCCCGAGGACGCCCGCCGCCGCGAGCACCGCGCCGCTGCGCGCCCATCCTGAACCACGGAATGCCTGTGCCAACAACCTGCGCATGGAGAGTGCCTTGTCCAGTCCAGTAAAAAGGGCGCGCATCCCTGCACGCCCCGCAAACCACGGCGGCGAAGCGCCCGGGCCGGGCCCGGTGCGCTCTGCCATGCCGATTCCTACAGAAACGATGCCTGGATGGGCGGCACCGGCGGCACCACATCGCCACACTGCGCGCGGTGGCGCAGGGCATGGTCCATGACGACCAGCGCCAGCAGCGCCTCGGCGATGGGCGCAGCGCGGATGCCCACGCAGGGGTCGTGGCGGCCCTTGGTGACGACCTCGGTGCTCTTGCCGTGCACATCGATCGATTCGCGCGGGCTGATGATGGAGCTGGTGGGCTTGATCGCGATGCTCACCTCCAGGTCCTGCCCGGTGCTGATGCCGCCCAGCACGCCGCCCGCGTTGTTCGTGCGAAAGCCCTGGGGCGTCATCGAATCGCCATGCATCGTGCCCCTGTGGGCCACGCTGGCAAAGCCCGCGCCGATCTCCACGCCCTTCACCGCGTTCAGGCCCATCATGGCGTGGGCGATGTCGGCATCGAGCTTGTCGTACAGCGGCTCGCCCAGCCCCACGGGCACGCCGGTGGCCTGCACGCGGATGCGGGCACCGCAAGAATCACCGGCCTTGCGCAGGGCGTCCATGTAATCCTCGTACTGCTGCACGTCGGCCACGGGGGCGAAGAAGGGATTGCTGCGCACGTGGTCCCAGCTCTCGAACGGGATGGACAGGTCGCCCAGCTGTGTCATGCAGGCGCGGAACTGCACGCCGTACCGCTGCGCAAGCCACTTCTTGGCCACGGCGCCAGCGGCCACCGTGGGCGCCGTCAGGCGGGCGGAAGACCGGCCTCCGCCGCGCGGGTCGCGGATGCCGTACTTGTGCCAGTAGGTGTAGTCGGCATGGCCGGGGCGAAAGCTCTCGGCGATGTTGCTGTAGTCCTTGCTGCGTTGGTCGGTGTTGCGGATCAGCAGCGCAATCGGCGTGCCGGTGGTCTTGCCTTCGTACACGCCCGACAGGATCTCCACCGCATCGGGCTCGTTGCGCTGGGTGACGTGGCGGCTGGTGCCGGGGCGGCGCCGGTCCAGGTCGGCCTGGATGTCGGCCTCGGCGAGCGCCATGCCGGGCGGACAGCCGTCGATCACGCAGCCAATGGCCGGGCCGTGGGATTCACCAAAGTTGGTGACTGCGAATAGGGATCCGAAAGTATTGCCGCTCATGGCGCGGGATTATCCCAGAGCGGCCGCACGGCCGCGCCTTGCCCCCGGGGTGATGGCCCGTGCCGTGCGCCAGGAGCCCGAAGGCGGGCCCTCCGTGCGGTGCGGATACCACGCGCCACCAACCTGCTTGGCATCGCGGGATGCGCTTGCTAGCATGGGTGGACGATCTTTGGGACAACCATGCCCGTTTCAGCTCCGCACCTTCCAGGCTCCCCCTCCCCTTTGGACCGCCCACCGACAGGCCTCCTGGCAGACGCCCCGCTGCGCAGGGCCCTGGATGCCAGCGACAACGCCATCGTGATGAGCAACAGCGCCAGGCTCGTCGTGTACATCAACGAGGGCTTCACCCGCCTGTTCGGCTTCAGGCCCCAGGAGGTGCTCGGGCGGCACCTGAGCGATGTGCTGCTGGGCCCGCACTCCGACCCGGGGCTGCTCGCCGACATCCGCAGCGGCATGCACACCGAGGGCAGTTTCCACACCGAGACCCTGCTGTACAGCCGGGCCGGCGCGCCGCGCTGGGTGTCGATGATGATCAATGCATCGGACGAGGCCTCGGGCGGGCCGGGCGGCAGCATCACCGTGCTGACGGACATCACGCTCACCAAGATGCACGAGGTGCTGCAAAAGCGGGTGCTCGAGGGCATGGTCAATGAACTGCCCCTGGCCGATCTGATGGCCCTCGTCTGCCACGAAGTGGAGCGCATCGCCCCCGAAGTCACCGCCTCCATCCTGGCCGTGGATGAGCAAGGCCTGCTGCGCCCCCTGGCGGCACCGGGGCTTCCTCCCGCCATCTGCCAGGCGCTCGACGGCCTGCCCATCGGCCCCCGTGCGGGGTCGTGCGGCACCGCGGCCTTCAGGGGCATCCCCGTGGCGGTCAACGACATCGCCACCGACCCCTTGTGGGACGACTACCGCGCGCTGTTCGCACCCAGCGGCGTGCGCGCCTGCTGGTCCAGCCCGATCTGCGACCACACGGGCAAGGTGGTGGGCACCTTTGCCTTCTACTTTCGCGAGCCGCGCGGCCCGGATGCGCTGCACTACCGGCTGGTGGGTGTATGCCTGCACCTGTGCGCGCTGGCCATCGAGCGCAATGCCACGCAGCAGCGCATTCACCGCCTCGCCTTTTTTGACGGGCTCACGGGCCTGCCCAACCGCGCGATGTTCCTCAGCAGCGCCGGGCGCACGCTGGCCGGCCTGCGGCAGGACGGCCGCCCCGGCGCGCTGCTGTTCATCGATCTGGACCGCTTCAAGCAGGTGAACGACACGCAGGGGCATGCCGCGGGCGACGCGCTGTTGTGCGAAGTGGCCAGGCGGCTGACGCAGTGCCTGCGAGCGCGGGACCTGATCGGCCGGCTGGCGGGCGACGAATTCGTGCTGCTGCTGTCCGAGTGCGCCACCGAGGAAGCGGTGCAGGCGGCGCACCGCATGCTGGAGGAAATGTCCCGGCCCATGGACATCCATGGACAGGCCCATGTCTGCCACGCCAGCATCGGCATCGCGATGTTTCCCGACGACGGCGACGCCATCGAGACGCTGCTGCGCCATGCCGACCAGGCGATGGCACAGGCCAAGAGCGATCACCGGCACAGCCTGCAATTGTTCAGCGCGGAGATGAACCGGCGCGCGCAGGAACGTGCAGCGCTGGAGCGCGCATTGCGCCAGGCCCTGGCCGAACGCCGCCTGACGCTGCACTACCAGCCCCAGGTGCTCGGCGAAGCGCCCGGCACACTGCACGGCGTGGAAGCCCTCGCGCGGTGGCAGCACCCCGAATGGGGCATGGTGCCGCCCAGCCGGTTCATCCCCGTGGCCGAAGAGTCCGGCCTGATTCACGAGCTGACCCTGTGGCTGCTGGACGAGGCCTGTGCGCAGCTATCGGCATGGCGCGCGGCGGGCCACCACGTGCCCTGCGTGGCGGTCAACCTGTCAGGGCGCAGCTTCCACCAGGCAGACCTTGCGCAGCAGGTGTGCGATGCGCTGCGGCGCCACGGGCTGCGCGCGGACGACGTGCTTCTGGAAATCACCGAGAGCGTCATGATGGACGCGCGGCCCGTCACGCTGGCCAACATCGAGGCGCTGCACGGCAAGGGATTCCGGCTGTCGCTGGACGATTTCGGCACCGGCTATTCCAGCCTGAGCTACCTGCACCGCCTTCCCATTTCAGAGCTCAAGCTCGACATGGCCTTCGTGCAGGACCTCACCACCAGCCCCACCGCGCGGGCCCTCACGGTATCGGTGCTCAGCATCGCCCACAGCCTGGGCATGGTGGTGGTGGCCGAAGGGGTGGAAACCACGGGCCAGCAGCAGTGGCTGCAGGCGCATGGTTGTCCCGTCATGCAGGGCTATCTGTTTGGCAAGCCGCTGCCACCGGACGAACTGGAGGCCTGGCTCTGCGCGCAGGCAGCGCGCCCGCGCTGAGCGCCGCCAGGGCGCGGCCGTGGTCAGCCGCCGCGGGCGTCGTCTTCCGGCCAGTCGCGGATGTAGGCCTTGAGCATCTTGTTCTCGAAGTTCTGGCTGTCCACCACGGCCTTGGCCACGTCGTAGAAGCTGATCACGCCCATGAGCATCTTGCGGTCCATCACCGGCATGTAGCGCGCATGGCGGTCCAGCATCATGCGGCGCACCTCGTCCATGTCGGTTTCGAGCGTGCAGGTCAGGGGTGCATCGTCCATGGCCGAGCGAACCTGCAGGGTGCCCACGCTGCCGCCATTCCTCACCACGGCCTGGATCACTTCGCGAAACGTGAGCATGCCCACCAGATCGCCCAGCTCCATCACCACCAGCGAGCCGATGTCCCTGTCGGCCATCACATCCACGGCGCCCGCCAGCGGCTCGTCCGGCGTGACGGTGTAGAGGGTGTTCCCTTTGACGCGGAGGATGTCGCTGACTTTCATGGTTTCTGGGTCTCCAAGAGGGCGGGAAGAGCGCGGCAGGCGCTAGAGGCTGTCTTGCACCAAATATAGCCCACAATGCCCGGCTGAATTGACAACATGGGAGACACACAGATGCCCGGCTACTCCGACCCCGGCTTTGACACGCTGGCCCTGCACGCGGGTGCAAGCCCCGACCCCGCCACTGGCGCGCGCGCGGTGCCCATCCACCTGACCACCTCTTTCGTCTTCGAGTCGAGCGACCATGCCGCGTCGCTGTTCAACCTGGAGCGTGGCGGCCACGTGTACAGCCGCATCAGCAACCCCACCAACGCCGTGCTGGAGCAGCGCGTGGCGGCGCTGGAAGGCGGCGTCGGCGCCATTGCCACCGCCAGCGGCCAGGCCGCGCTGCACCTGGCCGTGGCCACGCTGATGGGTGCCGGCAGCCACATCGTGGCCAGCACCGCGCTGTATGGCGGCTCGCAGAACCTGCTGCACTACACGCTCTCGCGCTTCGGCATCGAGACCACCTTCGTCAAGCCCGGCGACATCGACGCCTGGCGCGCCGCCGTGCGGCCCAACACCAAGCTGTTCTTTGGCGAGACGGTGGGCAACCCGGGCCTGGACGTGCTGGACATCCCCACCGTGAGCGCGATTGCGCACGAGGCCGGTGTGCCTCTGCTGGTGGACTCCACCCTGACCTCGCCCTGGCTCATCAGGCCGTTCGAGCATGGCGCCGATCTGGTCTACCACTCGGCCACCAAGTTCCTCTCGGGCCACGGCACCGTGGTGGGCGGCGTCGTGGTCGATGGCGGCAGCTTCGACTGGGACGGCCCCAGATCCGTCGGCAAGTTCGCCGAGCTGACCCAGCCCTACGACGGCTTTCACAACATGGTGTTCGCCGAAGAGAGCACCGTGGGCGCCTTCCTGCTGCGCGCGCGCCGCGAGGGCCTGCGCGACTTCGGCGCCTGCATGAGCCCGCACACGGCCTGGCTCATCCTGCAGGGCATCGAGACCCTGCCGCTGCGCATGCAGCAGCACATGCGCAACACCGAAAAGGTGGTCGAATTTCTGGCCGCTCAGCCCTTCGTGTCACGCGTGGGCCACCCCATGCTCGCATCCCACCCCAGCCACGCGCTGGCGCAAAAGCTGCTGCCGCGCGGCGCGGGCTCGGTGTTCAGCTTCGACCTCAAGGGCAACCGCGAACAGGGCAAGAAGTTCATCGAAACCCTCAAGGTCTTCAGCCACCTGGCCAACGTGGGCGACTGCCGCAGCCTGGTGATCCATCCGGCCAGCACCACGCATTTCCGGATGAGCGACGAGGCCCTGGCGGGTGCCGGCATCACGCAGGGCACGATCCGCCTGTCCATCGGGCTGGAGGATGCCGACGACCTGATCGACGATTTGAAGCGCGCCCTCAAGGCCGCAGAGAAGGCCGCCTGAAGGCCTGGGCCCGACCACGCCAGCCACACCGATGCAAGCCGCAGCCCCACAGCCCGCGTTTTCCTGGGACGCCTTCGAGCAGGCCTTCCTTGACGCCGCGCTCGCGGTGGCCAGCGCCGTCCTTGCCGGGCACCCGGAGCACCGCTTCTATGCGGTCGCCCTGGCCGGCATGGGCCGCGAGCTTGATGGCCCCCTCTTCCTGCCCGCGATCGCGCTGAACAGCGAACAGGCCTACGCCCAGGCCAAGGGCGGCGGCGATGACGGCGGGGGCGGCACGCTGTACAGCCTGCGCTGGAATCCGGCGGACTGGGGGTGGCCTGACCTGCCGGCCGACAGCCCAGCCCTGGCCCGGATGCAGCAGGAGCTGCAGGCACATGCCTGCCGCGGCGACGTGGCGCACTGGCGGGCCACCGAGCAGCAATGCCTGGAGGCCCTGGTGCGCGCATGCCAGCGCCTGCGCACCGCGCTGCGGGCCTTGCCCTGGTCGGACCGGCTCACGCCGGACTTCGCCGTGCTGCTGCATGAGGACAGCGACGAGGGCGTGCAGTGGGCCCGGCGCTGCCTGGGAGACGATGCCTTCGCCGCCCTGCTTCCCGGCCATGCGGCCGCCATCGCGGAGGCGCTGCGCGTGGAAGCGCTGCCCCCGGACCAGCAACTGCGCTATCACCTGGCATGCCTGCGCAATGAAGCCGCGCCCGAGCTGGGCCTGGGCCGCCAACAAGCCGTGGACCATGCCACGCAGGACACCGAACACGCGCTGCGGCGGCTCGGCCCCGTCGCGGCGCCCGCCTTGCTGGCGCTGCTGGAGCGCGCGGACACGCAGTCCATCGCGGCCAGGCTCCTGGGCGACATCGGATCCGCCAGCCCCGAGGTGCTGGACGCCCTGCGCCACCACCTGCTGCGGCCGGTCCCACGCGGCAGCCGGGCCCACCTTGGCCGCGCGGGCCGGCTCGGGTGCGCCTGCGCGCTGGGGCAGCTGGGGGATGGGCGGTGGCTGCTGTCGCAGGTGGGCACGCTGGCGGACGACCTGGTCGCCAGCGGCCTGGCCGCGCCGCTGGGGCCCTTTCGGGACCGGTGCCTTCAGCCCCGCCCGCTGGACTATGCCCCCCTGGAACACGCCGTCCTGCAGCACCCTGCCCTCCGGCTTGCCCTGCAGGGCAAGCTGGCTCCGGGGCGCGGCACCTGCACGCTGGGCCCGGCGGACGTGGACGAAGCCCTGCGCGGCCTGGGCTCGCCCACGCCGCTCGTGCGCCAGCACGCTGCCATGGCACTGGGAGACCGCGCCCTGGGCAGCGAACGGGCTCCGCGCATCGTGCCCGCGCTGGCGCGCGCCGCCACGGGCGATGCCGAGGAAACCGTGCGCTTCCTGGCCGTGCTGGGCCTGGGCTACTGGAAGCAGGATGCGGCCCACCTGCGCTCCCTGGCGCAAGCCACGGCGGCACACGACCCGAGCGACCGCATTCGCGATGCCGCGCTGCGCTGGCTGGAGGCGCTGGACACGCACCGCGCGATGGCCCCGACCGGACAGGCACCTGGCTAGGCGCCAGCCCCATGCCCCTTTTCCACCGAGACAATCCACACAAGAGAGCGAACACAGGAACACGCCATGCAACTTCAAGTCAACGAGAGCCCCGTCTACTGCTACACCGGGGGCAAGGCCTTCGATGCATCCAAGCCCACCGTGGTCTTCATCCATGGCGTGCTGAACGACCACAGTGTCTGGGCCCTGCAAAGCCGCTACATGGCCAACCACGGCTGGAACGTGCTGGCCATCGACCTGCCCGGCCACTGCAGAAGCGGCGGCGACGCGCCCGCCTCGGTGGAGCAGGGCGCCGACTTCATTGGCGCGCTGCTGGACGCGGCCGGCGTGCAGAGGGCGGCGCTGGTGGGGCACAGCTGGGGTTCGCTCATCGCCATGGAGGCGGCCGCGCGGCTCAAGGACCGCATCAGCCATCTGGTGCTGGTGGGCACGGCGTTTCCCATGAAGGTGTCGCCCGCGCTCATCGAGGCCTCGCAAAGCGATCCCGAGAAGGCCATGCGCATGGTCAACGTGTTTTCTCGCAGCACGCTGGCGGCGCCCCCTTCCGCCCTGGGCCCCGGCACCTGGGTGTTTGGCGCCGGCATGGCGCTCGGGCGCAAGGTGCTGCGCAGCAACCCCGCCGTCAACGTGTTTCACCGGGGTTTCGTCGCCTGCGACAGCTATGGCGGCGGCGAAGCGGCCATGGCCCAGCTGACCTGCCCCGTGCTGTTTGCACTGGGCACGCAGGACCAGATGACCGCGCCCAAAGCCGCACAGGGCCTGGTCAACGCCGCGCGCACGGCGGGCAGGACAGTGCAGGTCGCGCCCCTGCCGGTGGGCCACAACCAGATGACCGAAGCGCCGGAAGAAACGCTGTTCGCGCTGCGGGACTTCCTGGCCCGCTGAACCAGCACGGCAGGGCGCGGCCGGCCCGCGTCCCCGCGTCCACCGTGCGCGCTCTCGCCGTCAGCGCGCGCGGCGGCGCCATGCCGGCCGCTGCCAGAGCGTGACGGCGCGCAGCAGCCACTCCACCGGGCCATAGGCGTGGGCGGCCATCCAGTGCCGGCTCAGCGCCAGCTGGGCACCGTACAGTACGAGCACGCCCAGCCCCACCAGAAGCGGCGCCACCTGGCCCACCAGCGCCCAGCCGTAGGCCGTGAACACCAGCGCCCCCACCAGCGACTGCAGCAGGTAGTTCGACAGCGCCATGCGCCCCGCCGGTTCCAGCACCGCGCCCAGCCGGCGGCCGGCGGGGCCGCTTTGCAGCAGCCAGAGCAGCGCCGCGACGTACCCGAAGGTAAGGAATGGCGCCGTGGCCAGATCGACCGCCAACGCGGCCAGCCCCAGGTGCTCGGGGTGGGTGACGCTGCTGGCCCCGGGCTGCACGGACGCGTAGAACCAGGCCCCCGCCGCGCCCACGGGCAGGCAGCACGCCATCCATCGGCGCAGCCGGGCCGGCTGCCGCGCCACCCTGGCCAGGTAGCCCGAGCGCCGAGCCGCCAGCCCCAGCAAAAACATGGCCAGCGCGCAGGGCCCCTGCACGAACACCAGCACGAACCACACGCCATCGGCCATGTCGCGGCCCCGCTGCGCGATCGCCTCTTGCACGCTGGCGCGGTAGGCCTGCGCGGCCTGCTGCGCCTTGGCGTGCAGTTCGGCCACGGGCAGGTCCAGCGGCGGGGCCAGCGCCATCAGCCAGGCGATCGCCCCCCAGCCCCAGGCCGTGATGCCCAGCAACCCCAGGGCCAGCGCCACGGCGGCCACGGGGCGCAGCCGGCCCAGCGCCAGCAGCACGAGGCCCAGGAGTGCATAGGTCACCAGGATGTCCCCCGCGAACAGCAGCCAGGCATGTGCCAGCCCCAGCAGCCCCAGCCCCAGAAGGCGCCGCAGGAAACGCGGCACGAACGCGCCGCCCGAGCGCTGGGCCGAGTCCATCTGCAGCGCAAAGCTGTAGCCGAACAGCAGCGAGAAAAGCAGATAGAACTTGGTCTCGAAGACCAGCGCCACGAACCAGCGCACGGCATGGTCCACGGGCCGCGAGAAGGCCGGGTCGGACACGCCCACCCCGAAGTAGGTGGACGCAAAGCTGCCCGCGTTGACCATGGCGATGCCCAGCAGGGCAAATCCCCGCAGCGCGTCAATGGCATGTTCGCGGTCCGCCGCCCCGGCGGGCTGGGCCGGGTTGCCGTCCGGGAGCGAGGGGTTGGTGTCCATGGCGGGGCAAGCCACGCGCGTCATGCGGCCGGCACCACCACCGCCGCGAGCGCGCCCAGCACCAGCGTGCGGCAGGCAGCGGCGTCGAAGCGCTCTTCCACCATGGCCCGGCCAAAGGCGCCGTCCAGCAGCAGCAGGATCCAGTCCGCCGCCTGCGCCGGCGGCAGGGCGAGGCGGGCCTGCCCGCGCTCCACGGCCGCGCCGAGCAGATGCACCAGGGCCGCCTTGCGGCCCGCCTCGCTGCCGGCCACGCTCGCAAACACCAGCGGGTTGCGCACCGCTTCGGCCAGCACCTCCACGCCGATGCGCAGGTACACGGGGTCGGCCAGCTGGGCGATGCTCTCCTCCACGATGTCCTGGAGCGCCTGGTAGAGGTTCCGGGCGCGGGCCGCCGCGGCATAGCGCCCGGCGGTCTCGCGCTGGTCTTCTTCGACGATGGCGGCAACGATGGCCTCCTTGGTCGGGAAGTAATGGAACAGGTTGCCGGGGCTCATGCCCACCTCGGCGCAGATCTCCGCCGTGCGCGTGGCATGGAACCCCTTGCGCATGAAGCAGGCCACCGCGGCCTCCAGGATCTGCTGCCGCCGCGCCTGGTGGCGCTCGGGGTTCACGGTCCGCATCGCACACCTCGCACGGTTATTAATAGATCGATTAGTCGATTAATTAAATACCACGCGGCGGCGCCTGTCAAACCCGGCACGCCATGGGGACGGGCTTGGGCGTATAAAGCGCTTGAAAACAACCAGGAGACAACGATGGACCTCAGCGCCGCCCCCACGACCGATCCGCGCGCCTTCAAGAGCTTCGCGGAGTTTTACCCCTTCTATCTGAGCGAGCACAGCAACCGCACCTGCCGCAGACTGCACTTCGCCGGCTCGACATTGACGCTGGTGTGCCTGGCGATGCTCATCGCCACGGGCAAGCCGCAGTACCTGCTGTACGGCCTGCTCTGCGGCTACGGTTTCGCGTGGGTGGGGCACTTCGGCTTCGAGAAGAACAAGCCGGCCAGCTTCAAGCGGCCCCTGTACAGCTTCATGGGCGACTGGGTGATGTACAAGGACATCTGGACGGGGAAGGTATCCCTGTGATTTCTGGCTCCAACAGGCCACGGCGCTTCACTGCAATGCGCGGATAGCTATAAAAATAATAGCAAACCAATGGAGCGGACCGCCTGGCCGGCCACGGCCTACTCTGCCTGCAGCACGTCGCGCACATGCAGGCCGCCCAGCCCCGCGCGCGCCCACAGGGGCTCCAGGCTCGTGGAGCGTTCCAGCAGGAGCTTGTGCACCAGGGGCTCCAGCGGCGTGTTCTGCGGGTCGATCAGCAGCACGTACCGGGACTCGGGCACGTCCGACACGCTCATCGCCGCATCGCTCACCTGCCCCACCCAGTCCAGGGCCGTCAGCGCCTCCAGCACCGGCTCCAGCTGCAGCATGTCCACGCGCAGCCGCTGCGCCAGCTGGCTCGGCCGCAGCCCCTTCATGGCGTGGAAGCGGGCCCGGTGCAGCTCCTGCAGCACCTCCACGGCCAGCTGGAACGTCCAGCCCGCCACGGTTCCACGCCGCGCCACCCCCGCGAGAAGGCTGGGCAGGTAGGCCGTGACCACCGCCCCCAGCAGCACGATGACCCAGGCCACGTAGATCCAGATGAGCAGGATGGGCAGCGTGGCGAACGCGCCGTACACCACCGAATAGGTGGGCACGTTGCCCAGGTACAGCGCCAGCACCTTCTTGGCCAGCTCCATGCACACGGCCACGAAGAGCCCGCCGGTCCACGCGTGGCGCCACTTCACCGGGGTGTTGGGCACATAGTGGTACAGCGACGCCATGCCCGCCGCCAGCACGAGGAACTGGATCGAATCGAACAGCAGCTGCACGCCGTCGGGCAGGCGCTTGACCAGCCCGCCGGAGGCCGACATCACATACGAGGTGAGCGCCAGGCTCGCCCCCATGAGCAGCGGGCCCAGCGTGATGGCCGCCCAGTAGATCAGCACCCGCTGCCCCAGCGGCCGCAGGCGCTGCACGCGCCAGATGTCGTTGAGCGTGCGGTCGATCGTGAGGATCAGCGCCAGCGCCGTGGCCAGCAGGATGCTGAAACCCGCCACGCCCAGGCCGCTGGCCTTGGCCGCGAACTGGGTGAGGTAGCCCAGCACCTGGCGGGAGATGCTGTCGGGTACCAGGCTGTCCACCAGCCAGCGCTGCAACACGTCCTGCAGCTTTCCAAAGATGGGGAATGCCGTGAACACGGCCAGGGCGACGGCAAAAAACGGCACCAGCGCGAGGATGGTGGTGAAGGTCAGGCTGCTGGCGGTGAGCCCCAGATGGTCCTCGCGAAAGCGTTCACGCAGGGTCAGCGCGGTGGTTTTCCAGGGAAAGTGCGACAGTTCCGTGATCAGCGCCTCGAAGCGCGACGCTACTGTCTGTAAGGAAAAAGGCATGGCCGATATGATGCCACCCCAATGACCGCCTCCCCCAGAGCCCCCGCCCTCCCTTCCAGCCCCGCCGACAGCGGCGTCCGTGCCACACGCTGGCTGGCCACCGGCAGCCTGCTGGCGCTCATCGTCCTGTGCCTGGCCTGGGAACTGGTGCTGGCGCCCCTGCGGCCCGGCGGGACCTGGCTCGCGCTCAAGGCGCTGCCGTTGTGCATCCCGCTGGCGGGCATCCTCAAGAACCGCATGTACACCTACCGCTGGGTCAGCCTGGTGATCTGGCTGTACTTCACCGAAGGCGTGGTGCGCGGCTGGAGCGACAGGCCGCCGTCGCAATGGCTGGCCTGGGCCGAGGTCGCGCTGTGCCTGGCCCTGTTCGTGGCGTGCACACTGCACGTGCGGCTGCGCCAGCGCAACGCGAAGGCGGCGGCAGCCGCCGCGGCCACGCCGGCCTCTTGATGCCAGCCGCCCCGCGCGCCATCCCCCTCCCTCGAACTGAAGAAGACGCTTGTCCATGACCACCTTGCTCGACACCTTGCGCACCCTCGTCGGCCCTGCCCACGTGATCACCGAGGGCGACCTCACCGCCTGGGAACAGGACTGGCGCCGCCGCGTGCGCGGCAAGGCCCTGGCCGTGGTGCGCCCCGCCACCACGCAGGAGGTGGCCACCGTGGTCGCGGCCTGCGCGGCGGCGGGAACCACCATCGTGCCGCAGGGCGGCAACACCGGCCTGGCCGTGGGCTCGACACCCGATGATTCCGGCACGCAGATCGTGCTGAGCCTCACGCGCATGAACGCGGTGCGCAGCATCGACACCGACAACCTCACCATGACGGTGGAGGCCGGCTGCATCCTGCAGAACCTGCAGGACGTGGCGCGCAATGCGGGTGTGCTGTTCCCCCTCTCGCTGGCGGCCGAGGGCAGCTGCACCATCGGCGGCAACCTGGGCACCAATGCGGGCGGAACGCAGGTGGTGCGCTACGGCAATGCGCGCGACCTGTGCCTGGGCCTCGAGGTGGTCACCGCCCAGGGCGAGGTGTGGGACGGCCTCAAGGGCCTGCGCAAGGACAACACGGGCTACGACCTGCGCGACCTGTTCATCGGCAGCGAAGGCACGCTGGGCATCATCACCGCCGCCACGCTCAAGCTCTACCCCGAGCCCGCCGCCCGCCTCACGGCCTGGGCCGCCGTGCCGTCGATGGAACACGCCGTGGCCCTGCTGGGCCTGGCGCACAAGCAGCTGGGCGCTGGCCTCACGGGCTTTGAAGTGATGGGCCAGTTCGCGCTGAGCCTGGTGGGCAAACACATGCCGCAGCTGCGCGTGCCCTTCCTCGGCGACGAAAACGCTCCCTGGTGCGTGCTGCTCGAAAACTCCGACAGCGAATCCGAAGAACATGCCCGCGCGCGGTTTGAAGCGCTGCTGGAGACCGCGTTCGAGATGGGCTGCGTGACCGATGCCGTCGTGGCCGAGAACCTCACCCAGGCCAGCCAGCTCTGGCACATCCGCGAGAACATTCCGCTCGCGCAGGCCGAGGAGGGCCTGAACATCAAGCACGACATCTCCATCCAGATCTCGCGCATCCCCGCCTTCGTCGCGCACACCGACGCGGTGCTGCAGCGCGAGATCCCGGGCGTGCGCCTGGTCAACTTTGGCCACCTGGGCGACGGCAACCTGCACTACAACGTGCAGGCACCGGCCGAGGGCGATGCCAAAGCCTTCCTGCGCGAGCACGAGCAGCATGTGCACCACCTGGTGTACGAAGCCGTGGCCGAGTTCGGCGGCTCGTTCTCGGCCGAGCATGGCATTGGGGAGCTCAAGGCCGACAAGCTGGAGAAGTACCAGTCGCCCGTGGCGTTGTCGATGATGCGCGCCATCAAGCAGGCGCTCGACCCGCAGGGCATCATGAACCCGGGGCGGGTGCTCCAGTAAATCCCAGGAGGCCAGCCCATGACCACCGCCGTTACAGTGCGCCCCGTTGATCCCGAAGACTACGCCGCCTGGCGCCCGCTCTGGGATGGCTACAACGCGTTCTATGGCCGCTTTGGGGCCACCGCGCTGCCCGAGCACATCACCCAGGCCACCTGGCAGCGTTTTCACGACCCGGCGGAACCCGTCTTCTGCCTGGTGGCGCACGATGCGGCCAGCGGCGAGATGCTGGGGCTGACGCACTACCTCTTTCACCGCAGCATGACGCGCATCGAGCCCGTGTGCTACCTCAGCGACCTGTTCACCCGCGAAGCCGCGCGCGGCCGGGGCGTGGGGCGCGCGCTCATCGACGCCGTGTATGGCGCGGCGCGTGCCGCGAAGTCGTCGCGGGTGTATTGGCAGACCCACGAAACCAATGCGGCCGGGCGCCAGCTGTACGACAAGATGGCCAAGCACCACGGCTTCATCGTCTACGCCCAGGAACTCTGAACAGGGCCCACGCCCCGAAGCCCCCTCCCGGGCATCCCGGCCACGGGTGGCGCGTGCGGAGGTACGGCGCAGCCAATTTGCTATAAAAACAATAGCATTCAGCGCAGATACCTCGGGCGCCAGCGCCCGATTCTTCGCTAAAAACCGCAGCCACCACCAGGGCCACAACCGTCAACCGCGCCGCGCAAAAAACCGCCTCACAGCACCTTGCGCATGGGTTGCGCCTGCAGCCCCGCCCACACCTGCAGCGCGCCCGATGGTTCATACCCGTGGCGGCGGTAAAAATCTTCCGCCGTGCGCGTGCTCTCAAGCCCCACAGCCGCCAGGCCCAACTGCCGCGCATGGGCCTCCGCGCCGAGCAGCAGGGCACGGCCCACACCTTGGTGCAATGCTTCTGGCACCACATAACAAAGCGCCAGCGTGGAGCGTGCCCACAGCGCAAACCCCACCATCGAGTCCCCCCGATACACACCCCACGCCATCGCGCCCGGTGCCGCCATCCAGGCGGCCAGGTTCTCGGGCGTCTTGTTGGCCAGCCATGTGCCGAGGATGGCGGCATCGTGGTGGTGGTCGAGGGCGCAGCAGTGGGTGATGGATTGGCGGACCACGTTGCAGGCGTCGGCCGCTGCATGGGCCGTGACGGGAACAGCGGCAGGGACGGGCTTCATGGTGGATTCAAGGTCTGCGCGGGCAAAGATGGAGGTTGCGATAGGCTGTCCTGCCCGGACAGGCCGGTGCCATCGTACCGCCAGCCCGCCTGCGCGCAGGCGGGCACGGGCGCAAGACCGTGGCGGCGCCGGCCGCTACCCGGCGACGCAAGGGTGCGCCCGCGCCCACCCGCTCGCGGCCTCCCACCCGGGCGGCACACACCCCTGCTCCATCACGCACAGGCTCGCACTGGCCAGTGCATGGCGAAGAGCCTGCTGGCCGGCCTCGACGGACAGCGCTTCAACGAACTGCACGAAGCTGGCAGCGCCCGCTGCCGGCGCCTGCCGCAGCAGGTGCGCCAGCAGCCCCGCCAGGAAGCTGTCGCCCGCCCCCACGGTGTCGATGACCCGCAGGGGCTGCGCTTCTTTGGCAAAACACTGCATGCCGCTCTGGTGCAGCAGCCAGGCCCCCTCTGCGCCCAGCGTCAGCGCCAGCAGATGGGCCTGGGGGTTGGCGGCCAGCAGGTGGCGGGCGCGGGCCAGGGCGCCAGTGCCGGGCACGGCCAGGTGGTCCAGGTCTTCGTCGCTGGCCTTGATGATGTGGGCGTGTGCCAACGCCGCGTGCACCGTGGTGCGGTAGGCGTCCAGGTCGGGCATGACCGAGGGGCGCAGGTTGGCATCGACCACCACGCAGCGGCCTTCGGCGCGCTGGGCAGCGAGCCAGGGCTGGTAGATGGCGGTGTCGCGGGCATCGAGCGCGAGGGCGCCGGTGCAGACCAGCTGCAACGCGGGCAAGGCGGCGCAGGCCTCGCTGAGGCCGTGCGCCGACACGGCGCGGTCGGCCACGCCCTCACGGTAGAAGGCGTAGTCGGGGTGGCCGTGTTCATTGAGATTGACCACGGCCAATGATGTGACTTGCTGCACCGGCCCGGGCTGGGCCAGCAGCACACCGTCGGCGACCAGCTGCGCGGCCAGCTCGCGGCCAAAGCGGTCGCGCGACAAGGGGTTGAGGTACTGCGTGCCCACGCCCTGCCGGGCCAGCGCGCGGCACAGGTTGTACAGCGCGCCACCCAGGCACGGCAGGTAGCTGCCATCGGGGCGGCGGATGAGGTCGATGAGGGCCTCGCCCGCGATGGCGGCCTGGACGGGGGCCGTGGCCTGGGAAGTGTGGTGTACCGAAGTCATGGTGGATGTGAAGAGGGTGCGGACAGCAGCGTCAGAACTGCGATTGCAGTGCCGGGTATAGCGCGACAAAGCGGGCGTAGCGCTCGGCCAGCAGGGCTTGTTGTGCGGGCTGGGGGTCGAAAGTGGCGTCGGCGGGCAAGGGCTGACACCAGTGGGCCTCGTCGCCACCGCAGGCCATGGCCGCCAGCCGCGCCGCGCCCAGGGCGGCAGCAGCATGTGCACCCTGCGGACGCTGCAGCGGCGTGCCCAGCGCGCTGGCCAGCAATTGCGCCCAGGGGTTGCTGCGGGCGCCGCCACCGACCAGTGCCAGGGCGTCCTCACCCTCACCGATCGCCCCGAGCGCACGGCCCTGCCCTGCCCCGACCGCCCGCATGGCGTTGAGCCCGTCGAGCAGGCCAAAGCCCACGCCTTCCATCACCGCATGGGCCAGGTCCGCCGCTTCGTGCTCGGCGCGCAAGCCCATGAAGACGCCGGTCGCAGCCGCGTTGTTGTGCGGCGTGCGCTCGCCACTCAGGTAGGGCAGGAACAGCGGCGCCTGGGCCTGGCGGTGGGGGCTGAGGGCACCCACGGCATCAGACAGCCGGGCTTCATCGCCCTGCCCCGTGAGCCGCGCGGCCCAGCCAAACGCACTTGCCGCACTGAGCATGACCGACATGTGGTGCCAGCGCTGCGGCAGCGCATGGGCAAAGGCGTGCACGGCGCGTTCGGTGGCGGGCGCAAAGGCGTCCGTCACCCGGAAGACCACGCCCGAGGTGCCCAATGACACAAAGCCCTGCCCGGCGGTGCGGGCGCCCACGCCCACGGCGCTGGCGGCGTTGTCGCCCGCGCCTGCGGCCACCACCACGCCCCCGCTCAGGCCCCAGCGGCGGGCCACATCGCTGCGCAGCGTGCCCGTGGGTGCACTGCCCTCGGCCAGCGCGGGCATGTGCGAGGCATCGAGCCCGCAGGCCCGCAGCATCGCGGGGCTCCAGGCGCGGGCCTGCACATCGAGCCACAGCGTGCCCGATGCGTCGGACATGTCGCTCACCGCATCGCCCGTGAGCTGCAGGCGCAGCCAGTCCTTGGGCAGCAGCACCGTGCGGATCTGGCCGAACACGGCCGGCTCGTGCGTGCGCAGCCACAACAGCTTGGGTGCGGTGAAGCCGGGCATGGCGAGGTTGCCGGTGACCTGGCGCGCGGCGGGCACGGCCTGCTCGAGCGCGGCGCATTCGGCGCTCGCGCGGCCATCGTTCCAGAGAATGGCGGGGCGCAGCACCTGGCCCTGCGCGCCCAGCACCACGGCGCCATGCATGTGGCCAGACAGCCCGATGCCGCGCACCCGCGCCCATGCTGCGGGGGCTTGGGCGCGCAGTTGCGGCACGGCGGCTTCCACGGCGGCCAGCCAGTCGGCCGGGTGCTGCTCGCTCCAGGTGGGCCGCGGGCGGTGCTGGGGCACGGCGGCGTCGGCCGTGGCGATCACGGCCTGCGTTTCGTCGAGCAGCAGGAGCTTGACACCCGAGGTGCCCAAATCAATTCCGAAGTACATGGGTGGTTGGCAGATTTCAGTGGTTCAAAGTGGAAGCCAGGCCCCCGCCGCACGCAACCGGCGCGACCCAGGCCACAGATGCCCGGCAAGGGCCGCCCCGCAGCGAAGGCGCCCCGCCACTTCAAGGGGCCTTTCCGAATCTTCCGGCTCCCTGCTTGCGGTATTCGCTGGGCGTCATGCCCTTGATGTCCAGAAAGCGGCGGTTGAAGTTGGCCATGTTGTTGAAGCCCACGTCGTAGGCGATGTGGGTGATGTAGCGCTCGGTCTCCATCAGCAGCTGGCACGCGCGGTTCACGCGCACCAGGTTCACGAAGTCGGTGAAGGTGTTGCCCGTGGCACGGCGAAAGAAGCGGGAGAAGCGGCTTTCCGTCATGCCCAGCTCCTGTGCCAGGTCGGCAGCCGAGAGCGGGTCGGCCAGGTGGTCGGTGATGCGGCTCACGATGGCGTTGATCTGGTCGAGCTGGGTGTCGTTGTCCTCGCTTTGCAGCTGGGTGCTCGACAGCAGTCGAAAGTCGGTGCAGCGGGCCAGGTCGCTCAGGAATTCACAGAACGCGCCAAACCGGGCCAGGCCCTGGCGCGCCTTGATGCGGTGCCAGTGTTCCTGCGCCTGGGCCTCCATGCCAAAGAACTCGATGCCATGGCGTGCGCGCTCCAGCAGGGGCAACACCTCGCGCAGCTCGGGGATGCTCTCGCTGCTGGCGACCAGCGGCGCGTGCGAGAACTGGATCACCAGGTCGCGCAGCGGCACGCCGCCTTCGGGCAGGTCCATGCTGATCCAGTTGTGCGGCAGGCGCGGCCCGGTCAACACCAGATGGCCGGGCTGGAACTGCCCGATCCAGTCGCCCACGAACACCTTGCCCGAGGTGGCGGTGATGAGGTGCAGCTCATACTCGTCGTGGTAGTGCCAGCGCGCCAGCGGCGTGGGAAACCCATGCGACAGGCACCGGATGAAACCTGCGGCCTCGGGCGACTCGTACCCGAGCTCGGGAAAGCGCACGTAGTCGTGCTCCAGCTCGGGCTTGGTCTGGCGCGGAGAGACAGGCGTCGTCTTCACGGTCATGGCGTCATTCCTGTGGTCGGGCCGCTCAACTTACACCAACCCCTGGCGTTCCGCACGCCCGGCCACGAAGGCCTGCACGCGGGCAAAGGCGTTGCGCAGCGTGGCAACCAGCCGCGGGTTTGAGGCCATTTCACCCCACAGGGTGGTATCCGCGGCATAGGCGGCGACCAGGTCCGGCGCATCGCAGATCGCATGCGCCACGGCCGGGTCCATGGCCTGGTCCTGGTAGGTGTAGGGGATCTGCCCGGCATGCCAGCGCTGCAGGTAGGCCAGGAACAGCGCGGGCAGCACGGCCACGCTGTCGAACGAGCCATCGCGGGCCAGCTGGTCCCGGATGGTGGGCGCGATCATGCCGGGGATCTTGGAAAACGCATCCATGGCCACGCGCTGGTTGGTGTCCGCAATCGCAGGGTTGCCAAACCGGTCCAGCACCACGTCGCGGTAGGCCTCCAGGTCGATGGGGCACGGCAGCAGCACCGGGATCGCGTCGTCGGTCACGTAGTCGTAGGCCATCTGGCGGATGGCGGCATCGTGCGTGCCTTCGTGGATGTACTGGTAGCCCGCCAGCGTGCCCGCCCAGGCAATGCAGCTGTGGGTGGCGTTGAGCAGTCGAATCTTGGCTTCTTCGTACGCCTGCACCGAATCGACCATCTCGACTCCGACCCTTTCCCACGCGGGGCGGCCTGCGATGAAGTCGTCTTCGATCACCCACTGGATGAAGCTCTCGCCCATCAACGCGGCCTGGTCGTCCCAGCCGGTGGCGGCCTTCACGCGCTCGGCCACGTCCGGCGTGGGGCGTGGCGTGATGCGGTCGACCATGGCGTTGGGGCTGCTCGTGTGCTCCTGCACCCAGGCCTTGAGCGCGGCATCGCCCAGCGCGTCGATGAACTGCAGCAGGCCCCCGCGCGAGCGGTCGCCGTTGTGGCGCAGGTTGTCGCAGTTCATCAGCGTCACGGGGCCGGCACCGGCGGCCCTGCGCGCGCGCAGGATGCTCACCAGGCCGCCATAGAGGGTGTGGCCCGCCTGGCCCGCCTTGACGGCGGCGAGGTCGGCGCGCAGGTCGGCAAAGCTGGGCCAGTCGAGCTGGTCTTGCGCATCGAGGTAGTAGCCCGCCTCGGTCACCGTGAACGAGATGATGCGCGTGGCGGGGTCGGCACCTGCGGCGATCAGCGGGGCCAGGTCGTCCTGGTAGGGGATCACGCGCTGGATCGATTCAATGACGGTGTAGCTGCGCTCGCCCTGGGGCGTGACGGTCTCCAGCGTGTAGCGGCCGCCCTGGGCCTGCAGCGCGGCGATGGTGTCGGCCATGTCGGCGCGCAGGTTGCCGCCCGCAATGGCCCAGCCGGTGTCTCCCTGCTGGCGCAATGCGTGGACGTAAACGGCCTGGTGGGCGCGGTGGAACGAGCCCAGGCCCAGGTGCAGGATGAAATTCATGGTGCGTGAATGCAGGTGTTTAAAGATCGAAGTTCGTGGGCATCATCACCACGTCGCGGATGGTCATGCCACGGGGGCGCGTGAGCATGAACAGCACCACGCTGGCCACTTCGGCCGCTTCGATGAGACTGCCGCTCGCCTTGGCCTCTTCCAGCTTCTCGGCCGGCCAGTCGGCGAGCAGCGAGGTGATGACCGGCCCGGGCGAGATGGAGCCCACGCGGATGCCGTGCTTGAACACCTGGCGGCGCACGGTCTGCACGAAGCAGTTCACCGCCCACTTGGACGATGCGTAGACCGGCTCCCATGGCGTGGGGAAATGCGCGGCCAGCGAGCTGGTGACGATGATGTCGCCCGTGCCGCGTTCGATCATGTGGGGCAGCACGTTGTGCACGTTCTTCATCACCACGTTGACGTTGAGGTTCAGCATGCGGTCGATGGCGTCGGGGTCGGCGTCCACCAGATCGCCGCCGACGTAAAGCCCGGCATTGGCGTGGAAGATGTCGAGCTGGCCGGCGAGGGCCAGCGTGCGCGCCAGCAGGCTGGCGCACTGCTTGGCGTCCAGCAAGTCCAGTACCAACGGCAATGCGCTGGCACCGATCGCAGCGCAGGCCTTGGCCAGCGCGGCTTCGTCGCGGTCGATCAGCACCACGCGCGCACCCGCGTCGGCCATGGCTTGGGCACTGGCGAAGCCAATGCCCGATGCAGCGCCGGTGATGGCCGCCACCTTGCCTTGCAGTTCTTGTCCGAGGGTCATGGTGGTCATGCGGTCTGGCGGACCACCACGCGGCCTGCGGGGTCGAACCAATGGGCTTGCGATGCGTCGATGTCCAGGCTGACCGCATCACCGGCGCGCAGGCTGGTGCGGTCGTTCTGGCGGGCCACGAACTGTGCGCCCCCTGGTGTGCTCACATAGATCAGCGTCTCGGCACCCAGCGCTTCGACCAGGTCTACCTGGCCGCCCACCGGCGTCACGCCGGTGTTGCGCACGGTGATGTTCTCGGGGCGCAGGCCGATGGCACCGCCCTCGGCGCCCGCAGGTGCCTGCTGCTGCACCGGTGGCGGCAGCTGCGGCAGGGGCACCACGTTCATCTGCGGCGTGCCGATGAACTGGGCCACGAACTGGTTGGCGGGTTGGTCGTACAGCTCGAGCGGCGTGCCCACCTGCTCGATGACGCCGTCGCGCAGCACCACCACGCGGTCGGCCAGGGTCATGGCCTCCACCTGGTCGTGCGTCACGTAGATGGTGGTGGCGCCCAGGTCGCGGTGCAGCTTGGCGATCTCCACGCGGGTCTGGCCGCGCAGGGCCGCGTCGAGGTTGGACAGCGGCTCGTCGAACAGAAACACCTTGGGCGCGCGCACGATGGCACGGCCGATGGCCACGCGCTGGCGCTGGCCGCCGGAGAGTTCCTTGGGCGTGCGCTCCAGGTAGGTGGTGAGGTTCAGGATGGCTGCGGCGCGCTCGACCTTCTCGCGCACGATGGCCGGATCGACCTTGGCGAGCTTGAGCGCGAAGCTCATGTTCTCGTACACGCTCATGTGCGGGTACAGCGCATAGCTCTGGAACACCATGGCGAGGTCGCGCTTGCTCGAAGGCTGGTCGGTGATGTCGCGGCCATCGAGCATGAGCGAGCCGCCGTCGATGTTCTCCAACCCCGCGATCAGGCGCAGCAGCGTGGACTTGCCGCAGCCCGAGGGGCCGACGAAGACGATGAACTCGCCTTGCTGGATGGTGAGATCGATGCCCTTGATGGCGCGGTGCTCACCAAAGAATTTCTCGATGCCGCGCAGTTGAAGGTAGGCCATGGAATCGGGTTCCTGAAATCTTGAAAACTGGGAGAAAAACTGCGGCGCTTACTTGACCGCACCGAAGGTCAGGCCCTGAACGAGCTGCTTCTGGCTGAACCAGCCAAACACCACGATGGGCGCGATGGCCATCAGCGAGGCGGCAGACAGCTTGGCCCAGAACAGGCCCTCGGGGCTGGAGTAAGAGGCGATCAGCGTGGCCAGCGTGCCGGCCTTGGCGGCGCTCAGGTTCAGGCTCCAGAAGGCCTCGTTCCACGACAGCACCAGGCACAGGAGGCCGGTGGACGCCAGGCCGCCCATGCCCAGGGGCAGCAGCACCAGGCGCACCTCCTGCCACAGGGTGGCGCCGTCCATGCGCGCGGCCTCCAGGATCTCGCGCGGGATGTCCTTGAAGTGCGAGTACAGCATCCAGACCATGATGGGCAGGTTGGACAGCGCGAACACGATGATCAGTGCCAGCTGCGTGTCCAGCAGGTGGCTCTTTTGCGCCAGCACGTAGATGGGCACCAGCGCGCCCACGGCGGGCATCATCTTGGTGGAGAGCATCCACATCAGGATGTCCTTGGTGTACTTGCCCTTGAAGAAGGCCATGGCATACGCCGCGGGCGCTGCCAGCATCAGCCCCACCAGGGTGGACAGCACGCTGGTGATGACGGAGTTCCTGGCGTACAGCAGGTAGTCGCTGCGCTCCTGCACCTCGTGAAAATTTTCGAGCGTGGGGATGAAGAACAGCTGCGGCGGCACGGCGATGGCCTGCAGCTCGGTCTTGAACGCGGTCAGCAGCAGCCAGGCCAGCGGGAAGAACAGCAGCAGGGCCACGCCCCAGGCAGCCACGGTGCGCAGGGCCAGCAGGCCCAGCGGATAGTTGGAACGGCGTCGAGCAGTCATGGTGGTGCTTCGGTTATTTGTCGAGGTTCTTGCCGACCATGCGGATCAGGAACACGGCCGCGATGTTGGCCAGCACCACCGCGAACAGCGCGCCGGCCGAGGCCACGCCCGCATCGAAGTTGAGCAGCGCCTGCTTGAAGATCAGGAAGGTGACGTTGGTGCTCGCATCGCCCGGGCCGCCGCCCGTGGTGGTGTAGATCTCGGCAAAGATGCTGAGCAGGAAGATGAGTTCGATCATCACCACCACCGCCACAGAGCGCGCCAGGTGCGGCACGTACAGGTAGCGCAGCTGCTGCAGGTAGTTGGCGCCGTCCATGCGCGAGGCCTCGAGCTGCTCATGGTTCATGCTTTGCAGCGCGGTCATGAAGATCAGCGTGGCAAAGGGCAGCCACTGCCAGGAGACCATGACGATCACCGAGAACAGCGGGTGGTCGGTGAGCCAGTCCACCGGCTGCGCGCCGAAGAACATCCACACCTGGGCGAGCACGCCGTAGATGGGGTTCATCATCATGTTCTTCCACATCAGCGCGTTCACCGTGGGCATGACGAAGAACGGCGAGATCAGCAGCACCCGCACGATGCCCCGGCCCGCGAACCGCTCGTTGATGAGCAGCGCGATGGCGATGCCGAACACCACCGTGATGAGGATCACGCTGCCGAGCAGCAGCAGCGTGTTGACCACCGCCGTGCCGAACGAGGGGTCGGTGACGAAGTACTCGAAATTCTCCAGCCCGGCAAAGCCGGTCTGATCCGGCTGCATCAGGTTGTAGCGGATGAGCGAGAAGTAGATCGTCATCACCAGCGGCACGATCATCCACAGGAAGAGCGTGGCCATGGCTGGCGTGAGCAGCAGGCGGGGGAGCAGGCGGCGGTTCATGGTGTTTCCGAAAGGGCGACGGGGCCGCCACGGTGAATGGCGAGCCCCAGGATCAGCACTGGTCAATCCACGGATGGGCAGTGGACGGCGGAGCCTCGGTGGCCCCGCCAGCCTTTACTTGTAGTAACCAGCCTTCTTCATTTCCCGGTCCGCAGACACCTGGCTGGCCTTGAGGGCCGCGTCCACCGTGGTCTTGCCTGCCAGCGCCGCGCTCATCTGCTGGCCCACCGCGATGCCGATGGCCTGGAACTCCGGAATC
Source organism: Acidovorax sp. GW821-FHT10E04 (assembly GCF_059415185.1). Classification (NCBI taxonomy): domain Bacteria; kingdom Pseudomonadati; phylum Pseudomonadota; class Betaproteobacteria; order Burkholderiales; family Comamonadaceae; genus Acidovorax; species Acidovorax sp. GW821-FHT10E04. The sequence goes on along the minus strand of NZ_JBWKMT010000001.1, from coordinate 22,577 downwards.
GCTGCGAACTGCACACCCACGTAGGGGCTCTTGGGCAGGGTCGAATCGGTCGGGTTGGCCGAGTCGATCGCGACCTTCTCGGCGGCGGCGAAGCGGGCGGCCTTCTGGAACTCAGGCGATGCGTAGGTGCTCTTGCGCGTGCCGGTGGGCACGTTGGCCCAGCCGTTGGTCTTGGCGACCAGCTGGATGTAGTCCTTGCTGGTGGACCAGGTGATGAACTTCTGCGCGGCGTCCACCTTTTTCGAACCGGCCGGGATGGCCAGGTTCCACGACCACAGCCAGTTGGCGCCCTTGGGCGTGTTCATGGTGGGCGCCTGGGCAAAGGCCATCTGGTCGGCCACCTTGGACTGCTTGGGGTCGCTCACGAACGATGCCGCGATGGTCGCGTCCACCCACATGCCGCACTTGCCGGAGTTGGTCAGCGCCAGGATCTCGTTGAAGCTGTTGGCCGACGAGCCAGGCGGGCCGTAGTTCTTGAGCAGGTCCACGTAGAAGGTGATCGCGTCCTTCCAGGGCTTGGATTCGAGCTGCGGCTTCCACTGCATGTCGAACCACTGGCCGCCGAAGGTGTTGACCAGCGTGGTCAAGAACGCCATGTTGTCGCCCCAACCCGGCTTGCCGCGCAGGCAGATGCCGTACACGCCGTTCTTGGGGTCGTGCATCTTGGCGGCCAGGTCCTTGATCTGCGGCCAGGTGGGACGCTCGGGCACCTGCACGCCGGCCTTGTCGGCCAGGTCCTTGCGGTACATGAGCATGGAGCTTTCGCCGTAGAACGGCGCGGCGAACAGCTTGCCGTCGATGGACAGGCCGCCCCGCACGGCGGGCAGCAGGTCGTCCACGTCGTAGGCGGCGTCGGTTTTGAGCTCCTGCAGCCAGCCCTTCTTGCCCCAGATGGGCGCCTCGTACATGCCGATGGTCATCACGTCGAACTGGCCGCCCTTGGTGGCGATGTCGGTGGTGACGCGCTGGCGCAGCACACCTTCTTCGAGCGTGACCCACTTGAGCTTGATGTCGGGGTTGGCCTGCTCGAAGTTCTTGGAGAGCTTCTGCATCTCGATCATGTGGCCGTTGTTCACGGTGGCGATCACGAGCTCGGTCTGCGCGCTGGCGGCGCCGCACAGCGACGTCAAGGCCAGCGCAACGGCGACGGCCAGGCGCTGGGGCATGGTGACAGGGGTGGAATGTGGCATCGGAAAAGTCTCCTCGGTCGTTGGTATGGGAATCTGCCTTTCAACACCGGCGCAAGGCATGCAGGCATTGACGGACTGAACGATACCGATGCTGCGATGCTCGATTGGTACTCCAGACGCCTCCACAAATACTAATTTGCACCAGATACTCAGGATTTATACCTAGATGTGTCAACAGGGTATCTAACCGAGTGCAAAAAGGCGGCTCCACCGTTGCGGCGTTGGCGTAGCGAATGCTCTGGATTACTATCAAATAGATAGCTGCCAGCGCTTACCTATCAAGCGGCAGAGGCCAATTCAGTCCACATTTTCTTGCACCAAGGCCCACTGGGGTTGACGCCCACACCCCCCAACTCCCTCCATTTGCCCCTCTGCCCAGGGGAGCCTGCTCCGCGTCAGAAATCCACCGTGGCAGAAAGAGTCGCCGTGCGGGGACTTCCCACATACAGCCAGTTGCCGGAGCCACTGGACCAGTAGTTGCGGTTGAACAGGTTGTCCACGCCCGCGCGCAGCACCAGCGGCCGGCCCCACGCCTGGGTCTTGTAGCGGGCACCGATGTCCCAGCGCGTCCAGCCCGGAATGCGCCGCAGGTTGGCGGCGTCCACCTGCTGCGCGCTGCTGGAGATCATGCGGGCCGACAGCGTCAGCCCTGGCACGGCAGCCAGGTCGTGGTCGCTGCCCAGGTTCAGCTGCCAGCGCGACACGTTCGGCGCGGCGTTGCCGTTGTAGATGCCGCCTTCGGTTTTGGTCAGCCGGGCATCGTTGAAGGTCACGCCGCCCAGCAGGCGCGTGCCCCGGGCCAGCTCGCCAAAGACATTGAGCTCGACCCCGCGGTTGCGCTGCTCCGCGCCGACCTGGTAGGTGAACGTGCCATCGCCATTGGACGCCACCAGCCCGCTCGGCTTCTGGATGTGGAACAGGCTCGCCGTGGTGCTGAAGCGGCCCCAATCGGCCTTCACGCCCACCTCCCGCTGCTTCGTGCGGACCGGCGGAAACACCTGCCCGGCGTTGGTGGTGCCCAGCGGTGCTGAATCGCCCTGGACCAGCCCTTCGATGTAATTGCCGTAGAGCGACACGTGCGGCTGTAGCTTGAACACCGCCGCCAGCGCCGGCGTCACCGCGTGCTCGTCGTACGCGGTGCTGCCGGCCCCGGTGGTGGTGTCGTGCTTGACGACCTTCACGCGCTGGTAGCGGGCGCCCAGGGTGACGGACAGGCGGTCTTGCCACAGCGAGACGGTGTCGGACAGCGCTACGGACGGCAGCTGCAAGGAATCGGTCTGGGGCGGCCGCGATGAGAAACCGTCGATGGACGGACGCGCGGTGGCCGCGGGTGCGTACATGTTCGTGGCGAAGCTGTCGAAGCCGTAGTACTGCGCCGTGAAGCCGCTGTCCTTCTTCAGGTACGACGCATGCAGGTGAATGCGGTGCGTAAGCTCGCCGGCACGCACCGTGCCTTGCAGCTCGCCTTGCAGGGTGCGGTAGTTCGTCCAGTTGGGCCAGAAGTACGTGGTGGCCTGCGCATCGCCCTGCACGCTGGTCACGAACACGTCGGTGGCGAGGTAGCGGGACCGCGTGTGGCTGCCACCCGCGGCTGCAGAGAGCGTCCAGTCCGGGGTAAGGTCGTACTCGGCTTTGGCCAAGAGGTAGTTGCTGCGCGACCTGGCGAACTCCCAGTCCTGCGCGATGCGGTGGCTGGCCCGGGGCGGCCTGGGGATGGCAATGGCGTCGTCGATGCCAAAGCCCGCGGCGCCTTGCGGCGCTTCGTTGTTCATCGTCTGGTGGCCGGCATCCACCGAGGCCCGCAGCTGGCTGCCCCGGTAGTCCACGGCCAGCGCCGCAGCCCCCAGCTCGACGGACTGGCCCTGGGTGGCGGTCTTTCCGTCACGGTAGACACCGTTGAAGCGCACACCCCACTGGTGGTCGTCGCCGAACCGGCGGCCCACGTCCAGGTGGCCGCCCAGGTTGCCTCTGGACAGGTACGTGGTGGTCAGGCGTGTCAGCGGCACGTCGCCCGCGCGCTTGGGCACCAGGTTGATGGCGCCGCCCACCGCACCGCCCGCCCCGGGTGCCATGCCGTTGAGCAGCGCGTTGGGGCCCTTGAGCACCTCGACGCGCTCGGCCGCTTCGACCGCCACGGAACGGTTGGTGGCGATGCCGCCGATGCCGTCGAACAGCACGGAGTCCTGCACCGAGAAGCCGCGGATCAGAAAGATGTCGCCCCCCGCAGCAGCGTTCGTCAGGCTGTACGACACCGTGCGCACGGACGGGTCGTTGGCCAGCACATCGGCCACGGTGATCGCCTGCTGGTCCTGCATGAGTTCGGCCGTGTAGCTGGTGATGTGAAACGGCGTGTCTATCAGGCTCTGCTGACCCAGCAGGCCGACCCGGCTGCCCGTGGCAACCTGGCCGCCGGCATAGGCGGGCGGCAAATCGCCGGGCGCTGCCTCGGCGCTGGCCGTCACGGTGACGGCGCCCAGGGTGGCGGCATCGCTGAGCCGGGGTGCCTGCGCTGCAGGGCGCGATGCCTCGCGCAGCGTGAAGACGCCGCCCGTGGCCTGCCGCAGCTCCAGCCCCGAACCTGCCAGCGCGCGGCGCAGTGCCTCGGGCGCATCGAAGCGGCCCCGCACGGGCGCCGCGTTGCGGCCTTCCACCAACTGCGCATCGGCGGTGAGGGCCAGGCCCGCGTCGCGCGCGATGCGGTTGAGGGCTGCTCCCAGCGGCCCGGCGGGCAGGTCGTAGTCGCGCACTGCCGCAGCGCTGGCCGTGGCCGCAGGGGCCTCTGCCGTAGCTGGCTGTGCGGTCACGGCAGAGGCGCCCAACGCGAGCAGCAGCGCCGCAGCGCAAGGGTTCAGCGGAAAGGGGAGAACAGCAGAGGGCATGGGTCAGGCTCCGAAACGGTCACGTCAGAAAAGAGGGGTAACCGCGCCGATGCACGGTCTCTGTCTGATTGCCGAACGGGTGCCGAAAAGTGAGAGGGGGCCGGGGCGATTTCTTTTTTGGGCCGGCATCGCAGGTGGTGGGAGGCCAGCTGGCAGCGGCGACCTGCACCGACCGGCGGTTGTCGAACCGGCAGAACAGGTTGGGCTGGTTGATCTGGACTGAACTGACTGGAACCGTCGATCAGTTGCACCAAGTCACTCATCTTTTGATAGCTACCAGCGCTTTCCCATCAAGCGGTAGCGGCCGATTTTCCTTATATTTTCATCCTCAGGGCGCAGCACGCGGCTTGAGCGTGACCCACCAGCGCGTGGTCCAGACCACATCGACCGGCACGGCCGCGGTCAGCGCCAACAGGGCCTGGTCGGTGTCCGCCAGGGGCAGCGTGCCCGTCACGCGCAACCCGGCCACACGGGGGTCGACACCCAGGTGGCCGACCCGGTGCCGCGCGAGCGTTGCCACCACCTCGCCCAAGGGTTGGTTGTCCACGACCAGCATGCCGTCCTTCCAGGCGTCGGCATCGGGCGGGGCTGCCCACGGGTCCACCCGCCCGCCCTCCAGCCGCGCGCCCTGCCCGGCCGACACGATGCGCTCGGCACTGCACGGCTCGGATGCTGCTGCCGCACAGGTCGCCGGGCGGGCCGCGACGGCCGACTGGGTGACTGCGACCTCGGTGGCGGGCGTGCTAAGGCTCTGCGCCCCATCGGTGCCAGTGGCTTGCGCCTGTGGCCAGCGGCGCACGGTGAAGCGGGTGCCCAGGGCGCGCAGGCTGCCGTCCTCGGTCAGCACGACGAACGGGCGCCGCTCAGCCGGGTCGGCATGGCTGGTTTCTACCGCGACCTCGCCCGTGCGAAGGTGGATGGTGCGCTGGTCTTGGCTGAACACGACGTCCACGGCGCTGCGGGTGTTCAGGTGCAGCACGGTCTGGTCGGGCAGCACGATGGTGCGGCGCTCGCCGGTGGCGGTGCGGTGGTCGGCCAGCAGTTGGCCCACGGGCTGGTGGCGGTCCAGCACCAGCACGCCGCAGGCCACCGCCAACGCCAGGCCCACCACGGCGCCCGCCACACGGGCAGGACGGCGCCGGCGCGGTGGCAGCAGCAAGGCCGCGCGGGCTCCAGGCCCTGCGGCGGCACGGGCCAGGTGCTGGTCGATGTCGCCCAGCTGGCGCCAGGCGCGGGCATGGTCGGGGTGTGCCGCCAGCCAGTCGTTCAGGGCTTGGGCGTCCGCCGGCGACGTGGCGCCCTCGCCCTGGCGCAGTTGCCAGCCGATGGCGGCCTCCAGCACGGCAGGCGGCACGGGGTGGTCGTCGCCTGCGCCGCCAGGCAAGCCGCCCGTTGTCCAGCCCGCGCTGCTCACGCCGCGCCGCCAAAACGCAGGTGGTAGGCGTGGCGCATGGCGTTGGCCAGGTACTGGCGCACGCGGGGCACCGACACCTGCAGCTGCTCGGCGATCTCTGCGTGCGTGAGACCGTCGAGCCGGTTCATGAGCCATGCCGCGCGCGTCTTGGGCGTCAGGCCCTGCAGCAGTGTATCGACCGCGTGAAGCATCTGCACGGCGGCCAGGCGCTCTTCGGGGGATGGCTGCAGCACCTCGGGCTGCAGGGCCAGGTCTGCCAGGTAGGCGCGCTCCAGTTCGCCCCGGCGCCAGAAGTCCACCAGCAGCCCGCGTGCCACCGTGGTCAGGTAAGCGCGCGGCTCACGCATCGCGTCGGGGGCGATGGCGGTGGGCCGTGCGAGCAGGCGCACGAAGGTGTCCTGCGCCAAGTCGGCCGCGTCGTCGGCACAACCGAGCCGCCGGCGCAGCCAGGACTGCAGCCACCCGTGGTGGTGGCTGTAGAGCGCGTGCAGGGGGTGAGCGGCAGACATGGCGTGACGGCCTTTTTGAGAATGATTCTTGATTATAGAAACACATTCCCGCCCAGCCCCTGGGCACGCCGCCATCCGGCAGACCGGCTGCGCGCTCAGCGCCGCGCGTTTTCCATCATCGTGGTAACGTGGGCCGGCAGGGTCTTCGGGGTCCCCAGGTCCTGCACGTCCCATTCCTCCCCGCCGGTCAGCAGCCATACGCGTACCGAGTCGGTGGCGGCGTGGACCACGATGGCGGCAGCCTCCGTGTCGCCTGCGTCCGGCCGGTTACCGGTGATGTAGAGCATGGAGCCGTCTTGCCGCAGCGGCCCACTCACCTGCAGGTTGTCCAGCAGCACGTTGTAGTTGGCGAGACCGAGCAGCCCACGCAGCCGCTCGGCCAGCGGGCCGGCACGCAGGAAGTCTGAGCCCCCGACCGGATAGTTGCCTACCTGGGTTTGCAGGTTCGCCCAGGGATTGGCGGGCGCGGCAGGTACCTCGTTGGGCACAGGACGCGCGACCTTGCGCAGCGCCGTGGGCGCCGTGGGTACCGTGCCCACGCAACCCGGCAGCAGCACAGCCAACGCAAGAGCGGCCAGCACGGCGCTTGACAAAGGGGCTGGAGAGATAGGGCGCATGATCGGGGGCTTCTTTCTAAAAAGGGCAGCTGGGCGAAAAGGTCTGCGAGCTTAGCCGGTTCCTGCCGGCAGCCGCCCCCTAAAATCGCGTCTTTCGCCTTCCAACCGCCATGACCGAACACGCCCGCCCCGTCCGCTCGCAATACGAAGACTTCATGCGCCACGTGTTCACCCACGGCGTGGAAAAATCCGACCGCACGGGCACCGGCACCCGCAGCGTTTTCGGCCACCAGATGCGTTTCGACCTGAAGGAAGGCTTTCCGCTCGTCACCACCAAGAAGGTGCACCTGCGGTCCATCATCCAGGAGCTGCTGTGGTTCCTCACGGGGTCGAGCAACAACAACTGGCTCAAGGAGCGCGGCGTCACCATCTGGGACGAATGGGCGCGCGAGGACGGCGACCTGGGGCCGGTGTACGGCGTGCAGTGGCGCAGTTGGCCCACGCCGGACGGCGGGCACATCGACCAGATCAGCGATGTGGTCAGGACGCTCAAGACCAACCCCGATTCGCGGCGCATCATCGTGAGCGCCTGGAACGTGGCCGAGCTCGGCAAGATGGCGCTCATGCCCTGCCACGCTTTCTTCCAGTTCTACGTGGCGCCAGCACAGGAGCCCGGCGGACGCGGCACGCTCTCCTGCCAGCTGTACCAGCGCAGTGCGGACATCTTCCTGGGCGTGCCGTTCAACATCGCGAGCTATGCCCTGCTCACCCACATGGTGGCGCAGCAGTGCGACCTGGATGTGGGTGATTTCATCTGGACGGGCGGCGACTGCCACATCTACAGCAACCACCACGAGCAAGTGCAAACGCAGCTGGCGCGCACACCCTATCCCTACCCGGTGCTGAACATCAAGCGCCGCCCCGGCAGCATCTTCGACTACCAGTACGAGGACTTCGAAGTGGTGGACTACCAGTGCCACCCGGCGATCAAGGCCCCCGTGGCCGTGTGATCACGCACCAGCCCTTCTTGAGACCCCACACCTCCTGAGCCCCAGGGCCAGGTGCAGCAGCGCCCAGCCCGCATCCACCAACAACCACCACCACGAGCTTTCATCCATGTCTTCCGGCGGATTTCACGTACACGGCCCCCACGACCACGCGGTGGAGCATGCCACCCACGGCCACCATGACGACGCCACGGCCAGCCACGGCAACAACGGCAATGGCTCGTCCATGAACAAAATCGCGATGTTCACCGCCATCGTGGCCACGGTGGGCGCGATCTTCTCGTACATGGGCGGCGCCACGCAGGCCAACGCCGGGCTGCTCAAGAACGACGCGGCCATCAAGAAGACCGAGGCCTCCAACCAATGGAACTACTTCCAGTCCAAGAGCACCAAGCAATCCCTGGCCGAACTGGCCCGCGACCTGGCGCCCGATGACCGCAAGGCCGGCTACCAGACCAAAGTGGAGCGCTACGAAACCGAGAAGAACGAGATCAAGGTGGCCGCCGAGAAGCTCGAGGCCGATGCCCACGAATTCGACCGCAAGAGCGAAGCCCAGATGCACCAGCACCACCGCTGGGCCCAGGCCACCACGGCGCTGCAGGTGGCCATCGCGCTGGCCGCCATTGCGCTGCTCACCAAGAAAAAATGGCTGGAATACGGCATGTACGGCGTGGCCGCCGTGGGCCTGGGCGTGGGTGCCCTCGCCGCCTTGCACATCTGAAAAACAAGGACGTTCCGCCATGCCAGTGCACCTCATCTACGCCCGCGCCGCCAACGGTGTGATCGGCAAGGACAACGCCCTGCCCTGGCACCTGCCGGAGGACATGGCGCACTTCAAGCAGCTGACACAGGGCTGCCCCGTGGTGATGGGCCGCAAGACCTGGGATTCGCTTCCGGCGCGTTTTCGCCCCCTTCCGGGCCGTACCAACATCGTGGTGACGCGCCAGCACGACTGGCAGGCCGAAGGCGCCCGGCGCGCCGAGAGCCTGGACGCTGCGCTGGCGCAGTGCGATCCCCGCCAGACGGTGTGGGTGATCGGCGGCGCGCAGATTTACGCCGAGGCCCTGCCGACGGCAGACCGGCTGGAGGTGACCGAGATCGCCCGGGACTTCGAGGGCGACGCCCACGCGCCAGTGCTAGGCAAAGCCTGGACCGAGGCCGCCCGCAGCGACCATGTGAGCACCAACGGCCTGCCCTTCAGTTTTGTGAGCTACGTGCGCGCGGCGGATTGAGTCCCTCTTCGGCGGGCACGTGCCCTTCCCTTTCCCCTTGCACCCGGCTATGGGGTGGCTGACGGGGTTTTTGCAGGCGTCTGGTCGCGCGACGGATCGGGCGTCTGTGCAGGGGTAAGGGCCGGAGCGGGTGCCGGTGTTTCCGCCGGCGTCTGCGCGGGCGGGGGAGCTGGCGTCTGGGCCGGCGTCTGCACCGGCGTGGAGGCAGGGGTCAACGCAGGCTGCAAGCCAGGCACCACCGCAGGAGTGTTCACCCCCTGGGCACCTGCAGCCGCGGCCCCCATGGCCAGAACGCAAGCCAGCGCTTGCTGGTGAATGGATGGCATGGAGTTCTCCATCGGGAACAGATTTCCAGTGTCTGCGGAACGGCGGCCGCGAAGCGTCGGACAAATACCCGTGGTCCCGGGGGATGGGGCGCTTCGTGCCGCAGTGCCATGTCGGACACGCAATGCACAGCCTGATGCCACAAGAAAGCAATGATGGGTACGATGCGCGCTGCGAGCCTTCGCCCACGGCCGCCACCGCTGCAGCTGCTGGCAGTCAGTGCGGAGCCCTTGTTTTTATTCACTATTACTGTTCAAAAAATGCAAATAGCCACCTGGAACGTGAATTCCCTGTCGGTGCGCCTGCCCCAGGTGCTGGCCTGGCTGGAGGCCAATCCGGTGGATGCCCTGTGCCTGCAGGAACTCAAGCTGACCGACGACAAATTCCCGCACGACGCGCTGAAGGAGGCCGGTTACGAAGCGGTGACCTTCGGCCAGAAGACCTACAACGGCGTGGCCATCCTGAGCCGGCATCCCCTGCGGGACGTGGTGCGCAACATCCCGGGCCACACGGACGAACAGGCCCGCGTCATCGCCGCCACGGTGGACACCCCCTCCGGCGCGTTGCGGCTGGTCAACTGTTATTTCGTCAATGGACAGGCCCCCGGTACGGAAAAGTTTGCGTACAAGATGCTGTGGCTTACGGCGCTGCACCGTTGGCTGCGCGAGGAGTTGCGGGCCCACCCGCGGCTGGCGCTGCTGGGCGACTTCAACGTCGCGCCGGAAGACCGCGACTCATTCGACCCGGTGGGCCTGAAGGACACGATCCACCACACGGTGGAAGAGCGCCAGCACTTCCAGGATTTGGTTGCGCTCGGCCTGACCGATACCTTCCGCATGTTCGAGCAACCTGAAAAAACCTATTCGTGGTGGGACTACCGCATGCTCGGCTTCCAGAAGAACCGGGGCCTGCGCATCGACCACATCCTGGTGAGCGAGGCCCTGCGCCCGACGGTGACGGCGTGCGTGGTGGACCGCGCTCCGCGCAAGAACCCCCAGCCCAGCGACCATGCACCGGTGGTGCTCACGATGGCGTGACGTGTTGGCAAGGCGGCTGCGCTGCTGCCGGCGCGCCCGCAGCAATTCCACCGGCCAGGGCGCACGCCGGGCAGGCCACAACACAAAGGCTGCAAGGATTTCTCCTTGCAGCCTTTGCTGGTTCATGCAGGGCAGAAGACGCGCCATGGGCCCGCTGGGGGCCCTTGCATGCACCACGGGCCGGAGCCCGGGGTGCAGGCGGTCCGATCAGATCCGATCAGGTGTTCGAGTACGAATCGCGCAGGCCACGCACTTCATCATGGTTGCGCTGCGCCCCTTGGGACTGGCGTTCCACCAGGGCCCGTACATCAGCGGGCAATGCCGACTTCAAGGCCTTGCGGTAGCGCGCCACGGCAGCGTCCTCGCCGCGCTCGCACTCTTGCAGCACCGCCTTGTCATCGTTGATGGACAGCGCCGACTTGACCGACACCCAGCCCCGGTGCAAAGCCCCGGCCACGGTACCGCCCGAGGCCGGCTCGCCACCCAGGCGGCGGACTTCGCTTTCCAGCTCGGTGGCGGCGGCGGCGCATTCCCGCGCATGGCGCTGGAACACCCCCTTGAGTTGCGCCGAATTGGCGCGCTCGGCACAGGCGGTGAAACCATACTCCCCGTCGCGCGCCGATTCCAGCAGATCGTTGAGAACGTCCACCGTGTCTTCGTTGTCCGCCACGTCCAGCGGAAGCTCGTTGTTGATGCGGGCGCCGGATACGCGGTCCCACGCGGCGCGGGCGGCAGGACGGGCATCCGTCCAGGCCAGGCCGTCCGAATGGCGGGCACGCCAGTCGTCCGCCAGGCGGGGTTCGACGGCCTCAAAGTCGCCTTCGTAGCGGTCTACGGAAGACCAGCCCAGTTCGTAGGCAGGGCGGTATTGGTCGTACGTGCGGCCACCCACGTAGTAGGGCTCGCGGTGGTAGCGTTCGCGCCAGTAGGCGTCTTCATCCGTGGGGTTGACCGCCTCGGCGGCAGCCTTGCCAGCCAGGCCGCCGGCCACGGCGCCCGCCACACCGCCAATGGCTGCCCCCACGGGGCCGCCAAAGGCACCCGCAGCCGCCCCAGCGGCCGCCCCACCCATCGCGGCCCCCACGCCGGTGCCGACGGGATGGGCGCCCGGCTCGTTGGTCAAGGGGTCACGGTTGGCATCGTTGAAATCCGACATAGAAGCTCTCCGGTTGGTTGACAGTGAGTTCATTGTTGGATTCACCCCCGCCGCCCCGGGTCGGTCCATGGAGTGCTTGCGTGTAGGACACCGACCAGCACGCCGCGCCCTCGCCACAGGCTGGGGCGATGCGAACCGTCCGGCGCCTTTCTGCAAGAGGCGCAGCCACACCAATACGCTATATTTTTAATAGCATACAGCGCTTGAAAATAAAGCGCTGCAGGCCAATTTCACCCTTCATCTGGCGCATCCAGGCCCAGCTCCTGGATCTTGCGCGTGATGGTGTTGCGGCCAATGCCCAGGCGCTGGGCGGCCTCCATGCGGCGGCCATGCGTGGCGGCGAGCGCGGTGCGGATGAGCCGTGACTCGAATCGCCGCGTCAGGGCATCCCACACCTCGGGCTGGCCACCCGCGAGCAGTTTCTGCGCCTCGGTCTCCAGCGCCTGTTCCCAGCCGTGGCCGACAGGGGCCGCAACCGGCGCCGCGGACACCTCCGGAACCACCGGCCAGGCGGCCGCCCCGGGGGCCACGCTGACTGGCGCAATGGCCGGGGCCATGGGCGGGTGCAGTCCACCAACGCGCTCAGCCGGCACAGCGGCCACGGGGCCCGCATGCGGGAGAGGAGGCGCACCGGCGGAAGGCTGCAGCTGCTGCGCGGCAGGCTCGGTGGTGGCGCCTGCACGCGGCACGGGTTGATGGACGGGGGCTTCCAGCACTTCGGGCGGCAGGTCCTGCAGGGAAATGACCTGGGCAGGTGCCATCACAGTGAGCCAGTGGCAGATGTTCTCCAGCTGCCGCACATTGCCCGGAAAGGCAAACTGCTCGAGCCGCGCGAGGGCCGAATCTGCAATGCGCTTGGGCTCCACCCCCAGCTGCCGCGCGCTTTGCTGCAGGAAGTGGCGCGTGAGCACGGGCACATCCTCATGCCGCTCGCGCAGCGCAGGAAGGCGAAGGCGGATGACGTTGAGGCGGTGGAAAAGGTCCTCGCGGAAACCGCCTTCCTTCACGCGCTTTTCCAGATCCTGGTGGGTCGCGGCAATCACGCGCACGTGGGCCTTCACGGCCGCATGGCCACCGACGCGGTAGAACTGGCCGTCCGACAGCACGCGCAACAGGCGCGTCTGCAGGTCGAAGGGCATGTCGCCGATTTCGTCGAGGAACAGGGTGCCGCCCTCGGCCTGCTCGAAGCGGCCGCGCCGCTGCGTCTGCGCGCCCGTGAAGGCGCCGCGCTCGTGGCCGAAGAGCTCGGACTCGAGCAGATCCTTGGGGATGGCGGCGGTATTGATGGCCACGAAGGGCCCGTCGGCGACCGGCGAATGCTTGTGCAGCGCGCGCGCCACCAGCTCCTTGCCCGAACCCGATTCGCCCGTGATGAGCACGGTGACCTGGCTCTGGGAGAGGCGGCCGATGGCGCGGAACACGTCCTGCATCGCGGGCGCCTGCCCGAGCATCTCGGGCGTCTCGGCCTGGCGCTCTTCCGTCACCTCTTCGCGCTGGCTTTCCTCCACCGCCCGGCGGATCAGCTCCACCGCCTTGGGCAGGTCGAAGGGCTTGGGCAGGTACTCGAAGGCGCCGCGCTGGAAGGCGGATACGGCACTGTCCAGGTCGGAGTACGCCGTCATGATGATGACGGGCAGCCCAGGCTGCAGTTCGCGCACCTTTTCCAGCAACTGCAGGCCCGAGCCGCCGGGCATGCGGATGTCGCTCACCAGGACCTGGGGCCCTTGGCGCGCGGGGTCGCCAGCGGTGATGTCGGCCAGCGCATCGAGCACCTCGCGCGGGTGCGTGAAGCTGCGCGTGGGCAGGTTTTCGCGCGCCAGCGCCTTTTCCAGGACGAAGCGGATCGAGGGGTCGTCATCTACTATCCAGATCGGCTTCATATGTTTTTCTTACCTTCCCTGTGGTTGCGTGTCAGGGACCATCGTGCGCTTTCAAGGCAAGGGAATCAGGATGCGGAAGTCGGTGCGACCCGGCACGCTGTCGCATTCGATCAACCCATGATGGCGCTGCACGAAGGTTTGCGCCAACGTGAGCCCCAGCCCTGACCCGCCATCCCGACCCGACACCAGAGGGTAAAAAATACGCTCCTTGATCGTGTCGGGCACGCCCGGTCCGTTATCGATGACATGCAATTCCAGTGCCAGCCGGTAGCGCTGGCGACCAAACGTTACTTGTCGGGCCACACGGGTGCGCAGGGTGATGACGGCGTCGCCGGCCGCGATGCGGTCGGTCAGCGCCTGGGCCGCGTTCTGCACAATGTTCAACAGCGCCTGGATGAGCTGGGCGCGGTCGCCGCGGAATTCGGGGATCGACGTGTCGTAGTCGCGCTGCACGCGCAACCCCTGCGGGTACTCCACCAGCACCAGCGAGCGCACGCGCTCGCACACTTCGTGGATGTTCACGTCGCCCACCAGGTGCGGGTGGCGGTGTGGCGCGAGCAGCCGGTCCACCAGGCTTTGCAGGCGGTCGGCCTCGTGGATGATGACCTGGGTGTACTCGGTGAGCTCGCGGCTCTCGAGCTCCATCTCCAGCAGCTGGGCGGCACCACGGATGCCGCCCAGGGGGTTCTTGATCTCGTGGGCCAGGTTGCGGATGAGCTCCTTGTTGGCCTGGGCCTGGTCGAGCAGGCGCTCCTCGCGGTCCTGCCGCGCCTGCTGCTCCAGCGGCCACAGCTCGACGAGGATCTCGCCCACCTGCTCGGCGTCGGCAACGTTCACATGCACGGGCACCGGGTCCTGGTGCAGGCGCTTGAGGCTCGCCTCATACCGCAAGGCGGCAAAGTCCTTGCCCCGGGCACCTGCCAGCGCGGTCTGCAGCAACGCGGGGTCGGTGAAAAAGGTGGAGAAGTCCACGCCTTCCAGGGTGCGGCGCGACAGGCCGAGCGTGTTTTCCAGTGCCGCATTGGCAAATTGCACGGCGCCATCGGCGCGCAGCACGGCCACCAGGGTGGACATCAGGTCCAGCGAATGGAATCGCCCTGTGTCGGTGGCTGGGGTGTCGGGAAAGGGCGAAGAGCTCACACGCGTGCCATGCAAGAAAAAAGGAAGGTGACTTAGTTGGCGGGCGGCAGGCGTGCGATCTCGCGCTTGATGCCGGCAATGTCGCTTTCGCTGCGGGCCACGTTGGCCTTGAGCTCCGCCGTGCGTTCCATGTAGCGCTGGGGGTTGCGCAAATCGAGGGCATTGCGCTCTGGCGCGCCGCCGTTGTATTCCTTCACCAGCTCGGCATGGCGGGCCTCGGCCTTGCGCAGTTCGGATTCGAGAATGGCCCGCGCATCGGCATCGCGCGCTTTCTGGTCGTTGCTGTTGGCCCGGGGTGCATTCGAAGGTGCCGCCGTTGCCGCAGGCGTGCCGCCGCCCGAGGGCGCCGGGGCCGCCGACGCCGGCCGGGTGCCCTGCACGACGGTGACATTGCCGCCTTCCACCAGCTTGCATCCCCGCTCCTTGGCCTGGGCGGCGTTGTTGGTGTATTCGTTGCCACAGCGGTAGATGCGGTCTTGCGCCCACGCGGCCGGTGCCGTCGCGGCGATGAGTAACAGGGTGATGAGCGTTTTCTTCATTCGGTTTCCTCGCACTGCCATGCAGGGGTCAGGGGAGTATCCACCAATCACCATGCATCGCCAATCCAACACCAGCAGGCCCTCGCAGGGCTTTGTACATGGATGCAACGGCCCCGGGATTGGTTTCACCAGCCTCCCCGGCCCCATGAAAAAAGGCGGCCAAGGCCGCCTTTTTGGTGCGCAACAGCCTGCAGGGAGGCGATTACAGCGAGTAGTACATGTCGTACTCGACAGGGTGAGGCGCCATGCGGAAACGCGTGACTTCGCCCATCTTGAGCTCGATGTACGCGTCGAGCATGGAGTCGGTAAAGACGCCGCCCTTGGTAAGGAAACCACGGTCCTTGTCCAGATACTCCAGGGCCTGGTCCAGGCTGTGGCAAACGGTGGGCACCAGCTTGTCTTCTTCGGGTGGCAGATGGTACAGGTCCTTCGTGGCGGCTTCGCCCGGATGGATCTTGTTTTCCACGCCGTCCAGGCCGGCCATCATCAGGGCCGAGAAGGCCAGGTAAGGGTTGGCCGATGGATCGGGGAAGCGCGCTTCGATGCGGCGGCCCTTGGGGTTGGCGACGTAAGGAATGCGGATCGAGGCCGAGCGGTTGCGGGCCGAGTAGGCCAGCTTCACAGGGGCCTCGAAGCCGGGCACCAGGCGCTTGTACGAGTTCGTGCCGGGGTTGGTGATGGCGTTCAGGGCACGTGCGTGCTTGATGATGCCGCCGATGTAGTACAGCGCGAAGTCCGACAGGCCGGCATAGCCGTCGCCCGCGAACAGGTTCTTGCCGTCCTTCCAGATGGACTGGTGCACGTGCATGCCGGAGCCGTTGTCGCCAGCGTAGGGCTTGGGCATGAAGGTAGCCGTCTTGCCGTAGGCGTTGGCCACGTTCCAGACCACGTACTTCAGGACCTGGGTCCAGTCAGCGCGCTCGACCAGCGTGCTGAAGCGCGTGCCGATTTCGTTCTGGCCAGCGCCCGCCACTTCGTGGTGGAACACTTCGACCGGGATGCCCAGGGATTCGAGGATCAAGGACATTTCGGCGCGCATGTCCTGCGTGCTGTCGACAGGAGGCACGGGGAAGTAGCCGCCCTTGACGGTGGGACGGTGGCCGCGGTTGCCGCCTTCGAGCTTGGCGCCCGAGTTCCAGGGGGCTTCGTACTCTTCGATCTCGAACATGACCTTGCCGGGTTCGTTGGACCAGCGCACGCCGTCGAAGATGAAGAATTCTGGCTCGGGGCCGAAGAAGGCCGTGTCGCCCAGGCCGGAGGCCTTCAGGTAGGCTTCAGCGCGCTTGGCGATGGAGCGTGGGTCGCGGTCGTAGGCCTTGCCGTCACCGGGTTCGATCACGTCGCACTGCAGGAACAGCGTGGTTTCTTCGAAGAAGGGGTCGATGTTGGCGGTGCTGGGGTCGGGCATGAGCTGCATGTCCGAGGCTTCAATGCCCTTCCAGCCAGCCACGGACGAACCGTCGAATGCGTGGCCGGACGTGAACTTGTCTTCATCGAAGTGGGACACCGGCACGGTCACGTGCTGTTCCTTGCCCCGGGTATCGGTAAAACGGAAGTCAACGAACTTGACTTCGTTCTCCTTCACCATCTTCATCACGTCTGCAACGGTCTTGGCCATCAGGTTCTCCTGGGTAAAGCGCTTGTTGAAAAAAGAATTTGTGGAAATAAAAGCAGTTTGCGTGCCAGCTGGGTGCAGCCGCCGCACTATGAAGGAGCACTACGGACTGCAGGCCGATAGGACATTTGCGAGATTGCACCAATAAGGTGCACAACAACGATCAACACCAAGCATCACAAATTGCGCACCAATTCAGGGCCACACTCCGCACCAAAACTGTGCAATCCCGTCTTGAGATCCTGCCAGGCGGCCGGGACCAAGGGAGCAGGACCTTTGACGCCCAGTTCGATGTGCCGCCCGTATTGTGGATGATCCACGCTGGGTAAGCTGAACACCCGGATCTCGGGGTGCGATTTTTCTATGCGCTCCATGAGAGGTGTCAATGCTGCCTCCATGGCGCCATAGACCACCACCGACTGCTCGACCTGGGGAGCACGGTTGAACAGGTCTGCATAGTGGTGGTCGAACACCCATTCGATCATGGGCCAGGCCATGACCGGGAATCCGGGCACGAAATGGACGGCACCGCCGCCAACGCCCTCGCAGCTGAAGCCGGGAATCTTGTTGTAGGGATTGGGGATGATGCGGGCGCCTGCGGGAAAGACGCCCATGTTGAGCCGGTGCACATTGTCCGGCCGCTCGGCTTCGTATGGCACACCTTGCTCCCGCGCAACGTCCTGCATGCGTTCGCGGATCAACGCCTCGGCCTCGGCATGCAGAGCCAGCTCACGGCCCAGGGCGCTTGCCGCGCATTGGCGGGTGTGGTCATCGGGCGTCGCACCGATGCCTCCGCAGGAGAAGACCACATCGCCCGAGGCAAAGGCCCGCCGCAGTGTCGCGGTGATGCGGTCCGGGCTGTCCCCGACGTAGTCCGCATACGACAGCGACAGGCCGCGAGCCGAGAGCAGTTCGATGACTTTGGGCATGTGCTTGTCCGCGCGCTTGCCCGACAGGATTTCATCGCCCACGATGATCAGGCCGAAAGAGGGAGTCATGGGGAAGGGGTTCCGTGGGTGGGAGATGGCGTCGGAGGCGCTGCGAGTGCCGCCGGGGCTGCAGCAGCAGGAGGCGGCTCGGCACTGGCGTCCGGTCCGCGCGCCAGCTCCTTCGCCGGCGCAAGGATCGGGGGCGCCTCAGCGGCCACCGGCCCCGCAGCCTCTTGCCGCAGGCGTGCCAACGCGGCCAGGCAGTAGTGCGCGAACCACAGCGATGAAAATGCGAAAACGAGGGTGTAGATCCAGATCGCCAACGGCACCAGGATGAAAAAGGCCGCTGCAAACACCACCCCCGAGGCCCATACGATGCTGGGCGCAGCGCCGAGGTAGCCCGTCAGGATGCCAATGCCCAGCAGGCTGCTGCGGTGGCGGCGAAAAATAGCCTGCCGCTCCTCCTTGCTGGCATGGTCGGCCAAGGCATCGAAAGCCATCACCCGGTAAGTAAGCCACCCCCAGATCAAGGGCGGCAGGATGAGCACCAGCGGCGGCACCAGCCACAGGGGCACCGACACCACCAGGGCGATCAATGCCAGCAACGTGGAACTGACCGACCACACCACGCTGGCGATGAAGGAGCCGCCCTTCTTGCGCTCCAGGGCCGGAAAGCGCCGGTCGGCCACCAGCGCCACCAGTGCAGGCGTCATGAGCACCGCCACCACCAGCAGGGAAACCACCACCAGCGCGGGAGCCACCGCCAGGATCACCATCAGTGGCGCCACCACCGAAGTGACATCTCCCAACCCCCAGCCCTGCAGCCAGCTCCAGAAGCTGGCCAGGAGGGCGGATGCGTCCAGCAGTGCGCGCATTCCCCGCACGGCGCCGTCCCAGTAGAAGTACCCCAAGCCCAGCGCCAGCGCCACCATTAGCACGAGCGGCAGCACGGACAGGGCAATCACACGCGGGCGCAGGCAGTAGGCAGCAGCGCGCCAGAAAGAATCAAACAGAAGTCCCATGCCGGCAAGCATACCGTCTTGGCCGTCCGCAGGGGCTTTCAAGCCTTGCCGAGCAGCCGCAGCAAGCCACGCCATTGCTGCGACCAGAAACCCTTTCCGTAGTCCCGTACCTGCCCGGTCGGCCCCGCTTCCACCTGGTCGCGCACGCCCGTCGGATCGAAGCGCAGCTCGAAATTGGCGGTGCGCATCAGAATGTCCCACCAGGGCAGCAGCACTCCGAAGTTGTGGCCGCCCAGGACGGTGCGATACCTTGCGCGCCCCGCGCTCGCCCCCTCACCCGGCAGCGGCTTGATGGTTTCATGGCCGATCCCAATGCTGTGGTGCAGTCGGTGAAAGCGCGGGCTCACCCACAGCCGCTCGCCCCAGCGGCCAAACCACAGACGCACGTTGGCATGCTGAAAGCTCTCGCTGAGCTGCGTGATGGCGACGATGGCGATGAACTGCCCCGGCGCGACCCCGATGAGTTGCGCCACCACCACGAGAATCGTGTCGCGCAGCAGGTCATCGAGCAGGTGGTTGCGGTTGTCGCTCCACATGGTCATCTGGCGCTGCGCATGGTGCAGGGAATGAAGGCGCCACCACCATTCAAAATGGTGCTGCCCCCGGTGAATCCAGTAGTCCACGAAATCGAACACCACCAGATACAGCAACAGGCTGACCCAGGGTACATCGGTGATACCGGGCCAGAGGCCATCGAGCTGGAATGTGCTGATGCCCGCCACTCGCAAGGCGCCGAAGAACGAATCCGCCAGCGGGTCCACCGCCAGGAACAGGCCCAGCCGGAACAGGCCCAGCCGGTGAATCAGCGTGTAGAGAATGTCCGTGCGGATCGTCGCCCGGTCGGTCACGGCCTCCACAGGCCGCCAGCGCTGCAGCGGGCCAATCACCGCGGCGATCACCACGAGCTGCAAAAGACCCACCAGTATCCAGCCCGCGGCCTCGTAGCCGCTTTCAAGCTGGTTCCCCAGTCCCATGGCGAACATCGCTGGCTGCAACAGGCTTTCAAAAAGCCATTGCTGAGCCGCATCAAACCCGTTGCCTAGCCACCCCATCGCGTCACGCTCCCTCCGTACCGCCGGCCCCGCCTGCGCTCAGGCGGCGGCCGTGCACAACCCAAACAATCCCCGCCGCCATGATCTCAGCGCCCCTTCCCGGGTGCATAGTCAGGATGCTCGCGCAATGTGCGAAAGCAAAACCCCCGCTCCTTGAGGCCCACGATCAGCGGCTCCAGCACCGCCGGCGCCCACGGGTCCTTGCGCGACCAGATGCCCAGGTGGGCCAGCAGGATGTCGCCACTGCGCACCTCGCGCAAGGCTTTGTGCAAGAGCGCGGCGTTGCTGGCCTTCTCACTGGGCAATTCGTCTCCCAGGAACCCCGCCGGGGACCACCCCACATGCGTGAAGCCGCATGCGCGCGCACTGGCGAGCAGCCGTGGCGATGTCTTGCCCCCCGGCGCGCGAAACAGAGGCAGGGGAGTCTTGCCCGTCAGCACCTGCAACCGGTCCGCGGCCCGGGCGATCTCTTCGCAATACCCGGCGGCCGTCAGCACGAAATCCTGCCCCTCTCGAGGCCCTGCCGAGGGACGCACGCGGAACGAAGGGTTTTCTACCGTGCCAAGGTCGGCGCGCCAGTACGTGTGGTCCCAGGTGTGCGAGGCAAACTCATGCCCTTCTGCCGCGCGTGCGCGCCACCACGAAGCCCAGTGGGCGCCCAGGCTGCCATCGCCTTCCTGGGTCCGCTCATTGGCGGCAAAGAACGTCACGCGCACCTGCTGGCGCGCCAGAACCTCCGCGACCAGGGGCGCCACGGCCATGTGGCCCGTGTCAAAGGTGAGGTAAACAGGAGTTTTACAGTCGTTTTGGGCATTGGCGCCTGATATGCATGCGCCAAGTGCTGTAAAAAATATAGCACTCCTGATCCCGCGGGCAAGCTGCCCCCAACCCCGGGAAAGCCGGCTACGGCCAGCCCCGCCGTTCAGCGCGGCGCGTGCTGCAGCGTCCATACGCCATGGGGAGACTTGCCCACCGTGACCTGCCGCACGACCTTCTTCGTTTCAGTATCCACCACGGACAGCTTGCGCGCCCAGCGGGAACTGACATAGATGAAACGGCCATCGGCGGATACCTCCATGCAGTCGGGCCCCCCAGGAACAGGGTAGGACTCGACCACCTGCTGGGTCGTCATGTCGATCTTGCTGATCGAGTTGGCCACGCGGTTGCTGACATACAGATGCCGTCCGTCTCCCGCCGCGCGGAAAGCGTGCGCCCCATTGCCCGTCTTGATTTTCTTGATGCTCACGGGTTCGCGTCCGGAAACGTCGAACACCTCCACGCTGTCACTGCCAGTCAGGCCCACGAACACGCGCTTGTCGTCTGCGCTGCCGTAGACATCTGCAGGCATGGCTCCTGTTTTGATGCGCCACTTGATCGTCTGCGTCGCGATGTCGATGGCCACCAGCTCGTCGCTGTCCTGCATCGTGGAGTACACCGTGGTACTTCGGCTGTCGATCCACAAATGGCTTGGGGTGCGGGATGTGGCCACGCGCTGGACGAGAGTCAGTTCCTTGCCATCCCAGCGATAGAAGTCCACGTGGTTGAGCCGGTTGGCCGCCGTGATGAACCACTTCATGTCCGGTGTAAAGCGCAAGTGGTAAGGGTCCACGATGCCGCGGACGGTGCGCTGGACCTGTGCGGTGCGCGGATCCAGGAACGTCAGCGTGTCACCCAGCGCATTCGCCACGATGATCGACTTCTCGTCGGGGGTGAGATAGAGATGGTGAGGCTCCTTGCCCGTGGGAATGCGGACGGTCTCGGTCCAGGTCGCAGGGTCAATGACGCTGACGTTGGCTTCCAGGGAATTGAGCACGAACAAAGGAGGCGCTCCAGCCAGCACGCCCCCCATCGACATCCAGAGCCCACCCAGCGCAAGGTATGCGCGTGCAATCGAAAAAATCTTCACACAACCACTTTCAACACAGCATTCGAGTGTAGCGCCGCCCATGCGGATACCCCGAACAGGAACACGTAACATCCTTGATGTAGAACGGCCTTGGATCAAGAAATCAGGCTTCGAAGGGCCCGGGCCCGGCATCGCGAGGGCCCGGATTCAGGTGCATCCAGCCACGAGTACCCCTCAACCAGTAGCACCAGATTGGAATATTCTCCAAGCAGCCAAGCACCGAATACACGCGAGGGTGCTGCTGTGCGCTCCCCTCCTCTTACCTCTCAATTGGATTGAGCAAGCAAATCCAGTTCGTCGTGGCTGAGCCATTTCCACGCACCGGGGGCCAGATCGGATGGCAACTCCATCGCACCGATGCGCGACCGATGCAGCCCCTCCACGCGATTGCCAACAGCAGCGAGCATGCGCTTGACCTGGTGGTATTTTCCTTCTGTCAGCGTGAGGTCCAGCCGATGGCTCTCCACTTGCTCGCAGGCCGCTGCCCTCACCGGTTTCGGATCGTCGTCGAGCACCACGCCTGCAAGCAGCTTTGCGATCTGTCCGCCATCCACGGGGTGCTTCGTGGTGACTTGGTACACCTTGGCCACATGTTTCTTGGGCGAACTCATCCGGTGAATGAACTGTCCATCATCGCTCAGCAACAGCAATCCTGTGGTGTCCTGGTCCAGCCGGCCCACAGCCTGCACCCCTTGAACCGCACTTTTCGTAGGCCGCTGGCGCAAAGGGGGCGGCAGCAAGGTATAGATGCTCGGGTAAGTCGAAGGCTTTTGAGAGCATTCGGTGCCTGCGGGCTTGTGCAGCAACACATACGCTTTAGCGTGGTAGGGCCAATCGACGCCCTGAACGCGCAGTATCAACCCTTCCGGCTCCAGCTCGGCTGCCGCGTCGGTGCACGGCTCGTAACCCTGGGTGCCGGACGACGATTCGCGCACCGATACCCAGCCCTGCTGTACCAACCCCGCGCAGACACGGCGGGTGCCAAAGCCTTGGGAATACAGAATATCTTGCAGCTGCATAACGCGGAGAAATAGAAGCTAGTTGAATGTAAACGTGCTTGCGTGCGGCCCAAAGCAAAACGCCCTTCTACTCAGCAGAGCAGAAGGGCGGTTTGGGCTGTAAGAGCCTGACGATGACCTACTTTCACACGGGAACCCGCACTATCATCGGCGCAAAGTCGTTTCACTGT